>OY969931.1:0-1374545 GCA_963704705.1 uncultured bacterium | reverse complement strand
GGTTGTAATTGTAGTATTTGTTTCGTCTTCACTCACTCCGTCAGATGAAATTTTACCTCCGCTTTGAACATCAAGACTATCAGCATTTATATAGAAATTTGTTGTTGTTCCGCATCCGAACTGGCCTAAAGGTCCGCATCCTTCGCCGGTTGTTACATCTGAACCGTCACCTGAAGAAATAATACCGCCCGAATAAACTGTTAAGTCGCCGGAATTCAAAGTTCCGTCCAACTCCACATCCCCGTAAACATCGGTTGTTGAACCGGCAACGGTAACGACACCGTTTAATCCAACATCCATCAAACCGTCACTTTCAACATCAAGATAATCCTGACATCTGAACTGACCGTCAACAAACGCACCATGATGCTTGTTTGTATGATCGAAATGTCCGCCGATATATGTATAACCGTTGATATCCATATCAAGGTCAGCGTTTGAATCGTCCTGGACATAAATAAATCCAGTATCATTAATATCAAGAGTTCCATTTGAGCCGTTAGTGTGCTGCAATGAGCCACCCGCGGCAATGGTAATGCCGTCGGTACCCCAGTTTACAGGGGAGTCGATGCCTAAATGAATGTTCTGAGTTCCACCTGAATTTAAGTTTAAAACACCCTCATTAACTAAAATTTCATTTCCGGGTACATCAGTTAAACCAATAAGCAGAGCACCTGTTTTACCGTTTTCGCTTGAGGTATCAATAATATTTACCGTTGCTCCCGAACCAATTTGAAGCATGGTTTGATCGCCATTCACACCCCCGCTCATTATTATGGATCCGATATTATTTGTTGGACCGTTTAATTGTGAGTTAGCTCTGTTTCTTACTCTTAAATATCCGTGATTTCCAATACCCGTTCCTTTAATATCAAAATTACCCTCCGAAGCATAACTAGAAGATGTACCGTCAACGATCATACTTACATGATCCTGCAACTGTACATAAGAATCAGCGGTTTGATTTACAACTGAACCGCCGTAAATATAGAAGATATCATTAGTAAGGCCGTTAACACCGTTTAGGAACGTCATGTCATTAGCTATATCAATAGTTGAGCCGTTATCATCAAAGATTGTAGGCGCACCGTTTATCTCCGTAAATTCAGTTACCGGATCAGTTGAACTGTGCTCACAGGTTGAGCCGATATCGTTATATTCGCCAAAACACATATATCCGCCATCAGCCTCAATAGTTGAGACGGTAACATTACCTGCAAATTCCGTGAATGCGCCGGTTTCATGTTCGAAACCAGGAGAGAGACCCGGAAGTATGAATGTAGAATAAATTCCGGAACGAATTGTTCCGCCTTTGTTTTCAAGATTATTTACACTTGTTGTTTTTTCCAATATTCCATTGTTTGTAATAACACCGGTTGCGTAATTCCATAGCGCGTTTTCAGAGTACCATTTTGCCACTTCGGTCGCGTCTCCGTCGATCAGCACAGTACCGTAAATTGAAGAGGTTCCAGGGTTCCAAAGATAAGAAGTTTGTGCGGTGTTTGTACCAAGTAATCCTTCATAATTGCCTGAAGCAGATACATCTAACTGCCCGACTTTAATATAATCATAATTTAAGAATTCGCTATCGGTAGCTCCGGTAAAGCCTATCGACAAATTGTCGGTTACTGTTTTATATGCCTGAGTAGGGGAATCTGTACCTTCGAATTGGTTATAAGTTGCTTTGTTGCCTAATGCGTCGGCTCCACGTACAGTCAATATATTCATGGTATCAGGAGTTCCCGAAGTTATTCCGGTTACGGTAGCATCAGGATTATTGTTGAATACACCACCTTTATAAACCCATAATTTGTAAGCAATTTGTATGTCGCTATTGTTGTTAATAATACCTCCGTCATAAGACGAATTACCTAGATACATTTCATGATAAATTGTAATTGAACCGTTATTATCAACTAAATTATCCCGTTCATGTGAATTCCCGGGATCGTCATTGTTGTCATACATAAGGAAATTATTGGATGTAAAGCTTGCGCCTGTATCGTTTAGGAAATAATTTGATCTGCCAGTTGCAGTCCAGAAAGTTTCTCTTGTATCCATTTCGATATAACCAGTTGGACCCAAATCAATTGTTCCGTAATTTTCAAGTCTTCCGCCCCAGTTAAGCCACATCAAATCGCCGCCTCCTCCAGGTGCAGTCATGTTTCCGTTGTTGACTATGTTTCCGCCGGGCCTGTTTTGACTTACCCCGTAATCGTATCTGCCTGCATATAAAATGTTAACATCGTAAAGTGTTCCGTTTGTTCCGATATTTAATTCGCCATGTATATCTCCTGCGGCATTTGAAAGCACATTGAAATCGGAATTATGTTGATTCCATATTCCATTATCAATATTTATTTCACCGTATTCATATACGGATAACCAGGAGTATGCATGTACGGTTCCCGAACCATTATGATTTATAATACCTTTTTCAGTACCGTCTCCATTTATATATATCCTGTCATCAAAAGTGAAAGGAGTGGTAGCGGTACTTGTTGATTTGATATCGAGCGTTCCTTTGTAAATGTGGTCGTAAGTTCCGCCAATTACACTTAGGCTTCCGGTTAAGTCGACGTTGATTATTCCGCCGTTTGTAGATCCGATTTCACCAATTCTTAATGTTGCTGTATTTAAAGTTCCGCCATTAATGTTAATAACATTATTGTTTACGGTCCCACCGTCGTACACATAAGTGTAGCCTGTAACATCAACAGTTCCTGCTGACATTGTGAAGTTGGCTTCGGCTGAAGTTGTGTCATTTAGATAAAGCGTGACTGTATTAAAGTCTCCTGCTGTTTGGGTTGTAGTACTTGTATCATTAAGATAAGTCGCATCAATTACATTAAATACTCCCGCATTATCAATGTTTGCGGAGTTGTTTAAGGTTAAGTCCTTGCCTGAACCATTAATATCCACAATACCGTTGGTTGTATTATTTAAATCAGCAGTATCAGATAAAATTAATGCAGAAGAAACAGTGTTGATTGTTCCATCGTTATCGATCGCAACATCAAAATTAAATTCCTGAGCTGAACCCTTAAGATTGATATATCCATTTGTTGTATTTGTTATAGTCGCACCATTGTCCTGGATATCAATATTATTTGTTCCGCTTGTTGATAAATTACCCGAATTGTTAATTAAAGAATAAGCATCCATATTAATCTGTCCTGTAACGTCAATTGCGTCTGTATCGGTTGTATTGGTATTTGTAATTGTTGAAATCTGTCCTGAAGCACCTTCCATATAAATATTTGTTGGAACAGTGATAGTTCCGGTAGATTCATTATTAAGATCACCACCATTGATAATGTTCATTGACGTAACAGAAGGGGAAGGGAAGCTAAGTGAGCCGTAATTGTTAAAACTACCACCGATCGCTGTTGGCAAAAGGCCAATTTGCAATAGGTCGGTTTGCCACGAACTATTATTATTAATATCACTGGATGCATTGTAAATATAAGTTCCTGCATCAACAGTTACTGTTCCGGTATCATTATTATTAATTGTACCGCCGCTATTTAATATTATATTACCGGTTACGTTAATATCGCCGGTACCAGTATTGTTGAATGTTCCGCTTGAAATGAAATTTAATGTAGATAAATTCATGGTTCCGGAATTGTTTTCACTTGTTCCTGAACCGGTAAAGTAAAGTGTGCCGCCATTCCAAGTACCGGTATTTGTAAGAGTTGAACCGCTATATATATTGATTGTATTTGGTGAATTAAAGGTACCGCTGTTATCTGCACTTGCATAATTATTCCAGTAAGATGCAACATTTCCCAGCGTGAGTATTCCGTCATTATTGATTTCACCATAGCCGTACATGTCGATTTGATTTGTCACAGTGATTGTTCCTGCAAGGTTTTCAAGCAGACCGTGATTTAATTGTGTAGGTCCGTAAATTGATATTGAATCAATCGTGCTTGTTGTTGAGTCATCATTATTCGTAAATGTTCCTCCTGTTGAAGAAGAAGCGATTGTTAAAGATGAACCCAGTTCGATAGTATTATTACCGCAAGGATCAGTAAATGAAGGCCCGCAGGTACTGCTTGTGTCAGAGTTTGCGAGAATATTCAAATTACCATCACTGCCGGTTGCTGAAATTATTGAAGTTCCGTTAACCTGCAAATTTGAATTAGTTGCAGGATCTCCGCTTACACCAATTTCAAGTGTTCCATTATTTATAAGTGTAGAGCCAACCGTGATGTCTGTATCAACTCCATCACTTCCAATAATCAAAATTCCTCCGAGCTGGCCGCCTCCACCGTCATCTTCATAAACCACCACATCGTTTGCACCGATATCATGAGTGCCTGTAAGTATACAAATAGTATCATCGAGTACCCATAAATCAGATGCATAAGGAGTTCCCTGCCAGTTACATCCGCTTTTTACTTCAACCTGAATCTGCGCCACACTAGAATCTTGCGCCAAAGCACCAGGCATAAGCCAGATACTGATGCTTCCGAGCAAAATTCCGATTATAGCCGCCAAGATGTTAGTTTTTGTTTTTTTCATAATATATTAAGGTGTGTCAGAAAGTATCATAATAGTGTCGAGTTCATATGTTTCTGCAGCTGTATATCGATCAACATTCGCGTGAATTACAAGATCAAGTGTTGCACCTGAAATTGTTGTTCCATTGCCTTCAATAATTTTGTTTTTATTGGTTAGTGTTTCAATATCAAATACATCAGAAGAAGTGTATAGAGAGCTGCATTCAGCATCGGTTTCAACAATCGCGCTTCCAAATCCAGTTAAACTTGTTAAGTTAAAGCCATATTCTTCATCTTCGGTATTGCCGGTATTATCAACAGTACAATCAGCACCAGCATTATCAATATCAGCCCAAACATAAGTACCTGTGCCGTCATTAAGAATCGAAGCATCACTGATTTTGCTGTAGTAAAGGTCCCAAGCAGTATCAGTTGAAGTTAATGTAAACGTACAACTTCCGCTTCCGTACATACCGTTAGGTTTGTACTGCAATGGATTTCCGACATTATCAACAGCAATAACATCACTACAATCATTAGAAATTTCCATATATGAAGGACTTAGATCAAATTGATAATAATTACCCATGTCGCGGTGAGTCCAAAGACCTCTAACAGAACCATCAGAATTTGAGAATGCTGCTCTTACATAATATGTTGTTCCGCCAGTTAACGCTGCCCCGCCGTATCCTATATCTTCTGTTCTTGCGCTTTCGCCCACAGTAGCGATTGGCACCGGATTGTTTGAGTCACTCGCACTCCATAAAGGAGAAGAGAAATCCGAACTATCATCAACTTCAATTAATGCATACTGTCCTTCTTGGGCTCCATTTTCAGGGTTTCTGAATTTGAAACTGAATTCCGGAGTTCCGTCACTAACTGTAACAGGAACAGTGAACCAAGGTTCATCGCCTGACTGAGCACCAGTGTAAGTATTGTTTATATATAAAGTATCCGGCTTGTCAGCATTTGCCGTACAAGTTCCGCCGTTTAAATCAACTGAAGAAGTTCCGTCATCCACAAAACAGCTAACGGGATCAGTTCCCGGAGCAGTATCAAAAGTGAGTTTTGCACCCTGCTTAGATTCAATTCTGTCAAAGACATAATCACCGGTTGCGGTAATATTTGTTTCCTTAGCGCTTGTTCCGAGCGGCCTGTTACCCTGATCAACGATCAAAGTTCCGTTTGGATTGTTGTCGTCACCAAGGAATACAATTGTACCAGCTGCAGCGTAATCGCCTGTATAACCGCTTGTTCCTCCGCCATTTGCATAAATGCCGCCTTCATATGCATAGTGAGGAGGCCCTGTTTCATCGTCATCAGGTTGTTCGAATAATATTGAATTAATCACAATTCTTCCGCCGCCGCCACCATAACTGTTGCTTGTACCTGAACCATTCCCGCCATCCGCCTCAATGTTTGCAGCTCCTTTAAAATCAGCGGAAGTATCAGAATGTGTAATATTATGATTAATAACTATTAGTCCGCCGGAACCTGAACCGGCATCATTACCAGGAAAATCCTCACCATTTGCAAGTATAGGACCACTAATATCAATAATATTATAAGCATCTATATAAACCGCACCGCCTCCAAATCCAGCATTTTCTCCAAAACTATTATAACCACACATTCCAATAGGATTTGGAGAACTTGTTGCATAATTTGGTGGTGTTGTATATTTTGCTTCCCCGAAAGTTTCTGTGTTGCCGCCCATACCTTCACCACCAAAACTTCCTCCGTAAGTTGGAGTTCCGCCCGGACTGATACATCTGGCAAATTCCGAAACATCAATAGAAGAACCGGTTCCTATAGTTAAATTATTTGCAATTATATAAAAATATGAATCTTCACCATTAATTGACCTGCTTGAGATAGTAGAATTGTTTGTTATAGAAACATCGCCAGCGCCATCATTACCATTTAATTTTCCAACAAGATTTAGATCATCCAATACATTAATAGTTGGTGTTCCTGACCCTTCAACTTTAATTTCACCCGAATCTTCAACTTCACATTCGATAACAGTTGCAGAATCGCAGCTTATCTTTACACCATCGGTTCCTCTAAGATATCCGCCGATATACATCTCGTCTCCGGTTAACAGCTCAACAGTATCATTAAAAGTCGCTTCGCTATGATATTGAATATCCAAAACACCATCCTGGAAATCAAATCCAGGAGCAGCAGCAGGAGTTGCTTCGCTGTTTAATACACCATATTCATTACTTGCATCACCTATGATTAAAGATGCCGTTGTCGAGCCATTACTCATTTGAAGTTCCTGATCAGCGATATAAAGCAGTCCCGGATTACCGGAAGCTCCTCGTACGACCACTACCCCGCCTTCAATTAAGAATTGGCCGCTTGAAGCATCATCGTTAACTTTTCCGCCGGCTTCAATTACCAGCTGGCCCGTGTCGGATACTTTAAAATTATAAGTTGACGATGTTGGCACATTAAGTGTTCCATGAACGGTTATTCCTCCTGTTCCGGCACTTGCAGTTGTTCCAATATCAACCTGCCCGACTACCAAATCAAACGCCGAACTAGCTTCAATAGATAAGGCCGAACTAGCACCACCAGAATCCGGATTAACAAGAACATTATCCGCTTTAAAATTATCACCTATATCGGTATCCTGCATTGAAACATTTGAACCGCCTTCAACAATCATGTCGTCTTCAACAGTGTAATATCCGTTTGCATCAACTGTCCCGCCGTCATCAACTCTAAAGTCGCCATAATTAATAAATACAGTTTGGTCACCTGCTCCGCCAGAACCGTTCGCAATATTTAATACTGTATCTGTACCCTGAACATTCAAGCCGTCATTTGAGCTGGTATTTGCCAGCGTACAACCTGTGCCAGCAGTGTTTGTATTGAATGTTCCGGTCGAGCCTACACTGAAAGTTGATGTTGCATCATTTGTTATTTTTGTACAGCGGGTCACGTTTAATGTCCCATCAATTACAGAATCACCATCAATATCCGCCATACCTGTTATATTTAAAGTATCACCATCGCCCACTTTTAAGGCTGAAGCCTGTTGATAACTGTTGTTCCCGCCAACCCAGCCGCTGCCTCCGGTTATATGTATGTAACCATTGTTCCGTATAAACATATAAGAGTTAACTGCGCCCTGAACTTCAAGCCCATAAGGCATATCGCTTAATATCCACAATGCATTAGTTGGGCCGGTAAGAGTGTCAGGGATTGCGAATGTGTTTGTTTCCTGGAAATTAGCTGTTCCGGTTGAACCGACAACCAGCTTAGCATGGCTTGCGCCTATGTTTGATCCCACTATCACTGATACATCGCCTCCAGAAGTAGGCGCATTTAAAGTACCGTTGACTGTTACGGTTGTTGTACCTGCATGTGCCCACATTCCGAGGCCAAGTGAAATATCATACCCATTAAATGGATGGCCGGGCGGAGGGGAGAAGAAACTATCGATAGTTACAATTGCCCCTGTTGCAATGTTTAGTTCGGCAGAATTGCTATCCAGGTCCATCAATTCAATTCCCGAGGCAGTTGTTGTGCCTCCGTTCACATTCATGTGCCCGTAAATATCAATTTTTTCAAAAGAAGTTAAAGGGTATGTTGAGTTTATTGTTAAGGTTGGAGTGTTGGGTTGCGAACTATCTCCAACATAAGTGGTACCGGTAACAGCCACACGATTTGTTCCTGCCCCTGAGTTATCTCTTACTGTCATTGAAGCAGTGGCATTATTTCCAAGAGTTAAATCTCCGCCGTTAATTGTTCTGAAATTTATAACGCTTGATGAATTTGTGTCACCAATATTTACTGTTCCCATTATATATATATCACCATCAATATCGAGCTTGGTGTCTGAACCATTGCCGACAACTTCTAAAGTACCACCTGAATAAACTATTACTGCATAGTCGGTCCAGCCAGCAACATTCGTTGCTGTTATGTCAAAGTCGATCGTACAAGTCTTTCCGCTAGGCACATAAAGTTCAGAGCCTGGCCCATTAGACCAGAAGCAATCAGGGTCGCCAACTTCAGCATCCGCAGGCACATCAACAGCTTGCACGCCCGGCATCAATATTAAAATTGCATATAGTGCAATGCTTAATATCATTGTTAGAAGTGTAAGATTTAGGCTGAATTTTTGTGTTTGTTTTTTTACCATAATATATTTAAGGAGTTGTTGAAGCGGTTAAGGTTAAAATCATTGAATAATTACCGCTTAAAGAAACGCAGTTGTTATAAATCAAATTGAGTGGGTTTCCATTACATGCAGTTCCTGCCGGATCATTATTAATCGGATCTGTTGGGTGAGGTATTAATCCATGGATAAATGCACCTAAATTAAACGTGAACGATTCATTTAAATAACCTCCCGAACTTGTAAGAACTGTATTTGATGATGGCGAGTTAGGAGGTAAGTTCGACCAGTAATCTGTATATTTATCCCCAAAGATGTTAAATTCACCAACCGTGAATTCACTAGTATTAACATTGCTTAAGTAGAAACCACTTTCATTTGTTATTACTCCGCCAACAGTAGTTCCGTCCATATCAGGCAAACTATCACTTTCTTCATCAATCATATCCCTGATTTTATTATAAGGGTCGCTTTCGTCAGACAACAAGTCATCTTTAGTTGCTTTGATGTGCATGGTTACTGTAGCTTCTGTATTAAAATTACAATAATCTGCGAAGAAATTATCTCCTGTTGATGAATCATAAGGCCCTATATTTAATTTATAAGATGGATTATTTGAGACTGTTGCACTGGCAGTGCCATCGGTAATTGTATCACCGCTGCTAAAGGTGCCTGAGGTGATATGAATAGTTAAAGTACCATCGGTTCCATTATCGACATCTGCAATTATTGTTCCTGTAGCACCACTGGTAGAATCAGTTAAAGTATTGCCAATTGTGAAGTTGCCACCTGTCTGAGTATCATAATTGAGGTCGGCTGAGCCGCAATTTGCCAAATCAATTGTTCCGCCTTCGCCAAGTTCAAACCAGTTTGTCTGACTCCATAAGCCCCAATAAGGACTGTTTGCAGGATCGTATTCTTTAAATCTTACTCTGTAAAAATAATTTTCATTTGCAGTTAAATATTCACCGCAGCCAGCATAAGGAATTTGCAGATCAGCAACTCTGTTGCCGCTATCGGTATCAGCTACCAATGCAGTATCATCAATATCACAAATTATATGCGTTGCATTATCATCAAATAAATATTGAGGGCTTGTTGGATAAGTCGCGTCAGTGTCAGCTATTTGTATCTCATAATGAGTTGCCTGATGAGGACTTGCATCCGCATAAGTACCTGTACTGTCAAAGCGTCCATCAAAATGTATAGCCGAGAACTTAGGAACAAGGCTAAACAATGTTGCAATAGGGTCACCTTCTTTGGCGTTAATTGCGCTTTGGGCTCCTGTTCCAGGGTCATTGATAAATAATTTATAAGGAGGATCCGGTGTAGCAATACATACGCTTTTTATAGTTCCACTTCCATGGTCTCTGTTATATAAAACTTCTCCTAATGTATCCAAAAAGAATGAAGCAGGAGTTGCCTTTAAACATTGTTGTAATTTTGAACAGGTTCCACCCGCACAATTGGTACCTGGCAGGTGCAGACTTCCGTAAGGTTCAATTTGAACACTTTCAACATCTAAATATTTATCGGTTAGATTTGCCAATGTAGTCGCATCTATTAAAGTTCCGGTACCACTGAAATCTATATCAGCCCAAGAACCATCCGGATCTATTACAAGTGTACCGTCATTTTCATTTGCCCATGGATCTGTCCATTTATAGAAAACAGTACCTGTTCCGGCGTGATATAGGTTTAGTCCGCCAGATGAAGTATCTCTGTCGGCAGCACCGCCATTTGCTTTTACTTTACCGGTATAAGCTGATTTATCATAATATTCTATATATATACGACCACCACCACCAGCCATTGCAACAGCTGTGCCTCCTGAAATATCAGGAGTTGAGTCGCCGCCTCTTGCAGTAATATCTCCGCTTCCGCTCAAGGCTCCACCTATAGTAAGGAATACGCTTCCGCCGCTTCCTGCGCAATCATAAGTTGTTCCGCCGCCAACATCAAAATTTGGCTTTACACTTTCTCCGTCCGCATTTATCGGTCCGTTTACAACTGCGTCGTTTCCAACAACTACCTGAGCTTTACCTCCTCCGGCACCTAAATCACGGTCAGCATCTTCTCCTGCTCGTCCAAAATTTACTGAACCGGTTTCAATGGTTCCATATTCAGTAATTCCTGTTGCACTTGAATACTGACCTTTGCCTCCGAATACACCTGCATATGGATGAGTTGATGAAGGCTTAATATATGATAAAGCACTAACGTTAATTTCACCTTCAGGATTTATGGTTAAATCATGAGTAATAGTTAGTAAAAATACAATATCCGGAGCATTGTCGCCTATAAGGTCAACTATAGGTTTATGATATACAGAGCCAGTATAAGCGGCGCTTGGTTCACCTATTATCATGTTTTGGGTTAGCATTCCCGAGTTTAATTCAAGTTCGCCATATACATAGGTATTACTAAATACGGTCAGTTCAGCGGAACTAGTTGTTCTTGTACAATTTACAGTCACTTTACCTATATCTGTGCCATCCTGATTAATTGTTAAATTTCCTGTGCCGTCATTGCCTATCCAAGTTTGGCAATAGTCATCTGGACTGGCCGCATTATCATTTAAATTCACTGTTCCGCCAGAACTGACAATCATATTGTCGCCCGTGGTTAAAGGGCCATCACTATTAATGATACCTGTTTTTTGTACATTAATGTCATTGCCAAATGCTGCAAAAGAACTGTTCGAAACGTCGGTATAACCGTTATTGTTGAAAGTTGCAGTTTGAGTGCCTGTGCTTGATCCAAAAGTTCCAAATGTGTTTACAGCAAACTGGCTATTATTGTTCAATACCGTATTGGAACCATACATATACAGATAACCTGATACATATATCGCACCTACGTTTGGAATTACCGGACTTTGGAAACCAAAATTAACAAGTCCGCCTAAATCAATAATTAAATTTCCGATTATCGTTGCATCATCAAGGATGTTTGCTTCTCCCTGGACTGTTAATCCGCTATTAAACAGGCATGTGGAATCATTATCTGAGTTTAATAAACCGCCTGAATAAACGGTTGTCAAACCATCAGAAACAAAACCACCTGACCCTGAAACTCTAAGTGCATTGTTTGTAAGGGTTCCATTTGCATAAATGTTAGATGCACCATCTACGTATACCTGCGAACCATTAATATAAAGTTCGGAAGTTGTTCCCGAAATGGCCAGGTTTCCACTGGATACGGTATCATAAACATGAGTTCCGGGATCGGTATTTGAACCGCTAATTTCATAATATCCATAATTTGTAATATATAATTCGCCCAATTTAATTTCACCTGTACCAGAATTTTGAGTAACAGTTCCTACATACGAGCCGGAATTACTTGTTGTGGTAAAGCGGCCCGAACTGATATCTATTGAACCGCTTGAGTTTTGTATTATTGTTCCACCGTAGTTTTGTGCTGTATCTGAGGTACTGTCGTTGACGGTAATAGTTCCTGATGTGAGATTGCTGGTTGTACCTCCATAGTATTCAGCAGAACTACCATTCCAAAGTTTATCAGTAGAAAGAGTGCCGTAGTTATCCAAGGTGGTTGTTTGTACAGTTTGCATTACTTTCATGATGCCGGATGTTCCGGTTGCATCGAATGTGCCGCTATTTGTTACTGTTGAATTGTTATAAAACCATGAATCACCATCACCTATTACGTCGATATCGCCAGTTGCATAGTTGGTAACGGTTTTTGGCGACTCGTCCTCGCCTGTCCATAATTTATTGTTTACATTAAGGTCGGTGTAATTGAGTAAATCCGCTGCGGTTTTTATATACATTTCATCAGTATTAACATGGCCTGCTCTGTGTATAGCCCCCTCTGAATTTTGGAATAAAGCAATATAGTAAGAGCCAGGTAAAGAAATATTTTGAATTCCTTCTACTTTAATTTCTCCTCCGGAAGCATCACCAACCGTTAGGGTAGCGCCAGAATTGAGGAATTTACCGTATCCATCGGCAGATACGCCTCTATGTACATATAAATCTTCTGAGCCTGTATTGCTTCGGATTTCCATTGCGGCACCAAATAAACTATTACCATTTTGTACAAAACCTGACACGTACATTTTTCCTGCAACAACAAAGCTATTATCAAAATTATAAAGCTCGCCTGAAGTTGTTGAACCGTTTTTGTAATAAATATAAGCATTACCATCAATTGTTGCGCCTACTGATCCGCTGGCAACAGTGAGTTTGCCTCCATTAATGTCCAAATCATTGTTAATATAAATTTGAGCTGAAGTTCCATCCGAATTAAATATTGAATTATCTCCGTATACTTGCAAATAAGTAGCTTCGGTAGAACCATAATTTTCATAACTTCTAATAAATGCAGATGGCGTAAATTCATATGCGAGCTGCAATGTATTTGAGATTCCGACATCTCCAGTGCTTTGGTTGGTAAATAGGCTACTATCATAAAGTGTCAAATTGTTAGCATAAAAAGATCCTGAATTGTCAATTTCTCCGCCCGTATTAGCTGGCCCTCCTAAGTATACGTTTGCAGAAGATCCCCCATTAAAGGTCGATCCTGACGTAACGACTATTTGTCCGTCATAATCAGGAATTGTGGCATTTTGATCATCTAAAACCTGCCATTGGCCAGATGCTGTTAAAGTGGCGTTAGAATTAATGGTTACCATACTGTTCCAGTTAATATAAGCATTATTTATATTTGCTGGTGCTCCGACTATAAAATTCGTAATATAACTTAAATCACTTTGTACCAACAATCCACTTGCCACCGTTAAACTCGTCGCAGTATTTTTATGTTGGCATATTGCGTAAATACACTTCATTCCGTAGGTTGCACTGCCGCTATATGTTGAAGTTATAGTGCCCCCATTTTGATTTTCAAATCCCGTTACAGATGTTCCTCCGCCACTATCCACCCAGAATAGATTTGCACTTACATCTCCTTCATTGACCAAAGAACCATCTTGATAAATTGTAAATTGCCCCCTGGTTGTACTTGTAGTTGCAGCATCATCAACATTTATAGTCCCTCCCGAATTATTATCAACATATGAATTTCCCGCTACTTGGAGACTACTTGTTGTTGAAATTCCAACATTAAAATCTCCGGAATTATCAAGATAAACTGCATATGCACCTGTTGAATCTATAATAAAGTCATCATATACCGAAACATAACCACTAGAAGAATTCTGAAAGAATGCATGTGTAGAAGTCATGTTTATTGAACCAGTTGTAACATAAAAATCGCCTGCATTTGTTATGTCAGAATAGTCGTATGTAGACGTAATATTAGCTGCAGAAAACTTATGTAAAGTCGAAGCATTGGCAAAGTTGTTGATTTCTGTACAGGTGTAAGCAGGGGTCAGGGTACTACTGGTCATTGTAATATTTCCACTGACAGAGAATAATCCACTATTTTCTAAATCAGAATTGTCACATATTGTTCCTTGCCAGTAACCTTTCATATTTACATTCCCACTCACAACTACCCCATATGCAGTTGTGCTGCCTGCATCATTACTCATATAACCTCTGTACATTATTAAATCGCCATGTACGTTCGTCTTACTTTCATAAGTAGTGTATAAGTTGTGATAAAAGCCTCCTATTTGGGTTTTATCTACGTCGTTCCATCCTATTCTTAAATTATAAGTGGTTAATGTTCCGTAATTATCAAAAGTTGATGAGTCTATTACGTCGATAGTATCCCCGTTTGATGATCCGCTTGTATCTGTAGTGAAACTTCCCCCATATCTATTGTAGAAATGTGCGGAAGTGTCTAATAAGAATGATTGTTGGCCTGTTAAACCTGAAGGTATTGTCACCGTTGCTGTACCTCCAGCAGTATAATTATTTTCAAAGACCGAAGTATCAGTCATGTTTCCGCCTCCTACTCTTATAATTACCGCACTGTCATTTTGATAATGACTATTTAAGTACATCCGGAGCGTGTCAAAATCCGCTGTACCGCCATCCTGGTCGTATATAGCGGCATTACTATTAAGTTGGCCAAGTACGGCATCAACCGTACCTCCGTCTTGATTAACCCAACCGTTTTCATTTATTAATAATCTTGTACTTACAGTTAAAGTACCGCCCGTCAAATACAATTCGCCACTCTGCGTTGTTTGAGTCGTACCTACTACACTAAAATAAGATGCTGTAGTGCTACCTGTAGACTGATAATATTGACTGTCGTCATCAACAGTTATTGTACCGGAAGCAGTTACACTACCCGTTGATCGCAAAATGTCCAGGCTGGAAGTACCCTGTAGCCAGATATTAGTTGCGGAAATATTTCCATCACCATTTGAAGCTGCGGAGTAATAAGCCTTTTCAAGTACAGCCGAATCATACAGATTAAATGAAGTAGCTGTTAGTGTTTGGCCGCTGGTATTAGCCCTGGCATAGCTTGTATCATTCATATTAAAGTTGCCAATACTGGTAGTTCCTCCGTAATGGTTCCAGAAACTACTGTTGTATAGGTTTAAACTGGTAATATGAGTACTGCCGCCAGTATAATGGTTTACATAAGAAGTGGTATAAAAATTTGCAGTTGTTGGACTAAAATCACCTCCTGCAACATCCGCATTTGTAGAATTGTTATATGTTGCTGTTGTTACATTAAATGTTCCGGCATTCAAATCCAGCCATGAAGTATTGTAGAAAATAGCGGTGGTTCCATTAATTGTGCCGCCATCCATATTTAATTCAGCTGAATCACGGAAGTCAAAACTATTGCTGTTTACAGTCCCGTCATTATCAAAAAGAGAGTCGTCCCAGACATAAGTCGTGTATCCAGCGTTATTGAAAATAGCACTACTTCGGTTATACATAATTGACCCGTTCAAAATATCCGAATTACTAGTAGTCACATAAAAGTTTGTATAATTATTTATATAGCCGCCATTATCCAGTCTGAAATAGTCGACATTTGTTCTTGCCGAACCTCCATTGTAAAAATAACTCTGGTTTCCGTAAAATGAAGTAGAAGTGTCACTTCTTCCTATATATAAAACACCCAAATTATTATCACTTGTTGCATCATTATAAATGGAAACAAAGTTGCTTGAAGTATAACTGGTGGATTGTTTATATATTTGCGTACTGCCTGTAACATGAAGATATGTATTTGCATTTGCAAAATTTGATCCGTCATATCCCGAATACAGCCAACCGCCATTAATTAAGAACAATTCATCGCCAACTGTTAAGCGGCCATAAACACCACTATACCATCCGATTCTTAATGATGATATTGCTGTTGTTCCATAAATACTGGTATCGCCGCTAGTTGAGAGAATCCCGTAAGTAGATGAATCTCCGATATAAAGATCAGCACCACCCGCTAAATAAATTATTGAACGACTTCCGGATCCAGTAAAAGTACAGGTGACATTATCAGGGATTACTATTGAAGTGCCATCATCATAGCCCTCGCACCCTGCACTTATAGCGTTTAATATTGAATCTTCCTGTCCCTGAGGCGCTTCTTCACCTAGCAAATCTGTCCAGGCTTCAGGATCAACAGGAAGCCCATCAAAGTTAGCTATTCCTGGTCCGATTCCATGATTTTCAAATGCAGCTAAAATCTCAAGCATGTGAGGTGTCCCATCAGAAAAATCATTGTTATCATCATCTTCTATAAGCATTCCATACATGAAGGTTTCAAAATGCAGTCTATCTTGATATAAAGTGTTAAATACCAATTTGTCAGCTTCAATAGGGCCAATCAAAGTTCTTAAATCCCATAATGCTCCTGCAAAAATTTGTCCATCATGATGAGATTCACCATTAAGATCATAATTATAATTTAAAGTATTTTTTAAATTCCTGGTATCATTAGGGGCAACCACATCACCCCATACAGGGTCATTATTAGCAGATGCAGCAAAATAATCCGCAAGTCCTTCACCCATTGCTGCGGATTCAGCCCCTGTAATATTTGGAAGATGTGTTATTTCTTCAACTACAAAGTGTGTATATTCATGATAAACAAAATCACTAGAAAGTGCATAATTCAAATCTTCAGGGCAGGTATCGGTACCGCCGCGACCCATTTCAATGGATTTATCAGAATTATCAAACCATGCACCGCAACCATTTAAATATTGATCAACAAGTTCGGAATTTACAGTAACCGGAATTTTTTTATTTGTATCGAAATTAAATTTATCAGCAAAATATTTATGCATTTCATTTGTATGATAGAACGCATTTATTGCTGCGAGACTCGCACTGTTTTCATCCCAAACAAAAGGGTCTTCAGGCGTGCGATCTTTGATTTCCGCATCCGAACTGGCGTCATCATCATAAACAGTCACATATGGACCATCGAGATATACGCTGTACCAGTCCAAATCTTTATTTTCAAAATATCCTCCTTCATCTGTAATATTTTGTTTCTGGCTGAAAAATGTATAAGCGTTGGCAAAAGGTGTAATTATTGGTTCCTGATCCGGAGTTTGAGGATAAATTTTTCCTAAAACCTGACTGAAAATTGTATCAAGAATTACAATGTCAGGTTCAAGAGTGGCCCCTACATCAGGAGTTGCCGCAGCATCGCCTGTAGCAGAAAATTCCTGAATTACTCCGATTGAAGGCCCTGTAATTTGCTGTTCAGGAACCTGGAATTTCTCTTCGGCATAAACCGGTGCAATTATTTTTTGGAAAATTTCGCTTCTCTGTAATTCCAGTTGTGGAGCTTCAGGATTTACTGGATTTGCAATTAATTCCTGTTGAAGCGCTGTATTTTCTGCATTTATTTTTATTTGATCCAGTTCTTCAACTGAAGGATAAACTTGATTTTCTTCTTCAGGTTTGCGTTCACCTACATCGTAAAGAACGGGGTCCACTTTATCAACTACGGGGTTGTAAGGTAAAGGATTTCCAGCACGCAGTCCTTCAAGCTCTTCTGTTGTATAACCTGTTTCATCAGCAAGCCTTATATCTCCCTTAACATTCTCAATATCACCGTTTGATCCGTCCACAAGAACTTCAAAATTTCCTAATGGATTATGACTTTCCAATTCAATTTTGAAAGCTGGTTTGTTTTTATAATATCCCTTGTTTACAAATCCAATTTTATCTACGCCTTCATCCCATTGCGTGAAAACATCTTGTATGGCTCCTGAAGCTTCTGAATTTGTGATTGAGAAGTCCTCAATTTCCGGGAAGTCAGTTCTGATATTGTCAGTTATTGCAATTAAATTTTTTCTTTCCGTAAAAATCATTTTTATATTTCCATCAAAAACAGGAAGTGCATTTTTGTATTGCTCGAATGTTACATACCATTTTCCGTTGTTTGTTTTTATATCAGAAACAACGAGCTGATATGTTTTCTTTGAATTTGTAAGTTTGCTTGTATCGGTGTATATATCAAAATCAACTTCTTTTGGATTTGTTTTTAAATATTTTCTCAACGCTGCTCTGGCAACTGTGTCAGCATCTTCTGTTTTTCGGATTTGTCGTGGTCCGTCATCAATATCGAGATTCTCCATAACTACCAATTTTTCATTTTGCCCATCAACTTGTTTGTTAGTTACTTTAATCTGGACATCTTTCTCCTGATCTTTAAATTCTGTTTTAAGAGTATCTATAAATTTTGCTTCAGCCGATTCTGATTTACCTGTTGAAACAATTTCTTTTTGTTGGTTTTCTTTAGGAAGATCTGACAATTTAAATTCAACTTTCGGATTTTCTATTTTTTTAATTTCTTTAACGGGCTCAGGAAATTTAATTGGTTTCTCACTTAGTGATATTTCCGGAGTAGCCGGAATTTCAATTGCAATCTCAGGAGTAGCCGCTGATTCTTCAGTCAATTGAACATTTCGCGCTTCTCTTATTTCGATTGGAACTGCGACTGCGGCAAAATAAATAAGCGGGCCAATGGTTATAGCCGCTATTAAACTGCCAATCGCGATGTTTTGGGTTCTGGCAAGTAAACGTTCTCTGTTTTTTCGCTTTTCAAGCCAATTATTTGAAGTCCGCATGGAGAAGTTATAACTTTTTATTTTTGTTTCATTATTATTATACCAGAAAAACGATTTTGGGTAAAGTGTTAAAATTTAAAAAAAGCCCGGTCTTGCAATAGTTTGAGAACTACGGCAAGCCGGGCAAAATATATCAGTGGTCAGCTTATCCTGAGCAGCTGATCCGCGGCTTATTTACGCCGTCGGATGCGAATTGCCAGGAATAACACGGTAACCACCAGAAACACGGGAATCGTGGAGTTTCCGGATGAACCGCCCGCGACGGAACATCCGCGTCTCTTTGGGGTACGGCCAATTTCCCCCAAAGATTCCTCCAGTTTGTCGAGGTCGAGGATCTCTCGCTGGCCACCCACGATCACAGCGCATTTGTCGGGCTGGGTCGGGCTGCAATAGGTGTTCAGCCCGCTTGCCATCTCGACGAGTGCGAAACGTCCTGTGACGCCGCTGTCGGGGTGTTTCGAGAGGAGCTCTTCACGCAAGGCCAGATCTTCGTCCGAAGACTCATTGACCTCGTTGTTGCCAAGCGTGATTCGGGGATAGGCTCCCTTCTGAGCTCTCATATGTCCACCGCTTTCGATGCCGAGGCTGCCGTCCGGCCTGATCCGGAGGAGGGCATTCGCATCGTTAAGCGAATTGATGGGTTTGTAGATGACGATGAAGACCTTGCCTGCTCCAGCCTCGTTGGCCGCCTCGTACGTCAGCTCAACGGAACAGTATCCGTCGGCCGGCGTGGTGATCAGCAGATCGTTGCCATCCATGGACGACTGGCAGGATTTGGTTTTGCTGCCGATCATGTCGTTGTAGGCGTTGATCTGGATGTCGGTGAAGAGGCCGGAAGAGGGAGTGGCATTGGGCTTGATGCTGAAACCCTGGGCCTGGAAAGCACCGAAGGTGCACCCGCCCGAATTCAGTGTGCAGTTGCTTTTGCAGGACATCGCACCGCTGATGAATCCCAGCGATTGACAGGTTGCCCCATCGAGGGCAGTTCCATCGCACTGCTCGTCCGCTTCGACCAGTGCGTTACCGCAACCGGTCTGTACGGGTTCGAGCTGGCAATTGTCGTCGCAGCCGTCACCGATGTCACGGTTGCCGTCGTCACACTGCTCCCCCGGATCCACGACGTTGTCGCCGCAGATGTGCTCCGGTGGAGTGCTGCATGCCTGCACGTTATAGGTGCAGTTGCCATAGCAGGTCAGTGTGCCGGTGCCGTAGCCCAGGCTGGAGCAGGATGCGCCGTTGAGATTCGACAGGTCGCATTCCTCGCTGCCTTCGATTTCGCCGTTCCCGCACTGTGTGCAGGCGGAAGTGTCGTAGCCGTCGCAGGTGCTGTTGCATGCGATGGTTCCGCCGTCGAAGCCCATGGACTGGCAGCTTTCGTTGATGGCTGCCCCATCACAGACGTCGCCGAAGTTGATCACGCCGTCGCCGCACGAGTTGCATCCGGAGGTGTCGTACGTGCAGTCCGAACCGCACGCCAGGTCACCGGAGATGTAGCCCTGCGATACGCAGGTCTCACCGTTGAGATCAGTGTCTTCGCACTGCTCAGGACCTTCGACGAAGCCGTCGCCACAGGTATGGCAGCCGCTGGAGTCGATCTGACAGCTTGAATTGCAGCTCAGGCTGCCGCTGGCGTACTGGTAGTCGCCACAGGTAACAGTGCCGAAGTCGTTGCCGTCACATTCTTCGTTTTCGGTTTTGACTCCGTCACCGCAGACCCAGCAGGTTGTGGTGTTGAAGGCGCTGCAACTGACGTTGCAGTTGAGCACCCCCCCGCTGAACCCCTGATCAACGCAGGTTTGTCCATCGAAGTCGGACCCATCACATACCTCGCCGGGCTCGATGAGCCCGTTGCCGCATGCTGCGGGAACATGAGGTTTGATGTAGTCCATGGAGATTCCCAGGATGGGAATGGGGGAATACTCGGTCCGTTCGCCCCCCTGTAGGTCGTAGAAGCGCACGATGGGGTTGACTCCGCCCTGCCTGGCGCAGATTGTGTCGTCAGAGATAGCGGTTGCCATGGAGGCATACTGGGTCATGGTCGTGTAGGTCTGGTTCGCGATGTCCACGATGTATGTTTCAGAGTAGTAGGACGCCACGACCATATGTGTGTCACTCATAGCCATCGAAATGGCTTCCCCAGGCAAATATAGCAGGGGCAGCGTATCGAAGTTGTTCTGCAGAGGAAGCGATTTGTAGAAGATGCCGGGCTGATTTTGGTCATCGACGCCGTCGAAGTAGACCAGGTTATTCCCGGCATGATACCTAACAACACCCATGGAGGTTAGTGTAGTGAAAGAAAGGGAGTGCCCCAGGGTGTTGGGATCGATGCTCCCCACTCTGTTGTCTCCGTTCGAAGACACTAAAATCTCTGAAGCAGATGTCGCCAGCGATGTAGGCTGGTTAAAGCTGCCTGCCAAGATCTCCTGGTGGGTAGTGCAATCCAGAGGCATTTTAATGATCAGGTAGTTGTCGGGGCATGCCACGTAGGCATATTGTCCAAACACGACGCCTTCCTTGCAGGACATACCCACATCGCGCCAGCACTGGTTGCCGGTTGCGATGTTGTAGAGCCACACGATGTTGTGTACCTGCCACGTTGCGACCAGGTACCCGTTGGAGTACCTGATGGTGCCGGGTCCGGTCTCGGGCGTGGAGATATTGGCTTTCTCCACACCCTTCCTGTAGAAGTACAGGGTGTCGTTACTCATGATTGCGAAGCAGTTTTCCTGACTCGCACACTGTTCGGGAGCGGGCGGAAGGTCCGCCCTGGCGTTGTTGCTGGAAAGCATCACAAAAATGCTGGCTACGATCATCATAAAAAAGTGTCTCATCTAAATCGCTCCTTTTTTCTTCCTTCGTTTTGGTTTTTTGGCCGTATTTTTTCAATGAGCAAAGCTTTGCTCATTGCTTGTTCCAAGCAAAGCTGGGATTGCTATTATGCCATAAGTGACATATTTTACAACCCCAATATTCCTCTTGATTTAAATCTTCAAAAACACCTAAACTTACAACCGTATATGACAACTCTCTCAAAAAACAAAAAGGCATTCCACGACTATGAAATTCTCGAAAGTTTTGAGGCGGGAATTCAGCTTATCGGCCCTGAAGTAAAATCTTGCCGAACAGGAAATCTTAACTTAAAAGGCAGCTATATTTCCATAAGTTCAAAGCACGAAATTTGGCTTGAAAAAGCGCATATCTCGCCATATAAAATGGCAGGAAAAAATAACGCAGATCCATACAGAAACAGAAAACTTCTTCTTAATGAAAAAGAAATCAGCAAAATCGAAACCAAATTAAACGAGCAGGGAGTAACTTGCGTACCCCTTGAACTTTATACAAAAGGCGGGCTCCTTAAATTAAAAATCGCACTTGTTAAAGGAAAAAAACTCTACGACAAACGGGCGGATTTGAAAAAGAAAGCTCAAAATCTTGACATTGCCCGAGTACTTAAACGAAAATAACCACATGTATATAGAAGAAATTTACGAAAAATTAGGAGGAGGCTTAAAAAACTATTTTGAAGAAAATGGTTTTCGAAATGCGGTCTTAGGTTTATCCGGCGGACTCGACTCTGCGGTAACCCTTAAAATCGCAGTCGACACACTCGGCCCGGCTTATGTTAACGCTTTAATCATGCCGGAACGCGGCCTGACTTCTTCTGTAAATATCGACCATGCAGTTGGACTTGCTCAATTTTTAGGAGTGGATTTTCACAAAATTCCAATCAATAATTTTATGGTTTGCTATTCGGAAGTGCCATGGAAGCAAAATGAAATCGCTTACACAAATACAAAGGCACGGGTGCGCGCAAATATTCTTTATAATTTTGCAAATACTCACCGCGCGCTTGTAGTCGGCACATCTAACAAATCCGAATTAATGCTCGGATACGGAACAAAATATGGTGATCTTGCAGCTGACATTTTGCCATTAGGATCATTATACAAAACTGAGGTACGTGAGCTTGCTGAATTTTTGCAGCTTCCAAAAGAAATAATCGAGAAGCCGCCATCAGCTGAACTTTTTGAGGGACAGACAGACGAACAGGAGCTTGGTGCGGATTATGAAGAAATCGACAATATTTTATATCAGGCAGACCTTGGAGAAGAAGAACTTGTAAGCAAAGGAATGAGCGCTTCATTAGTGCGTTCATTGTTCAAACGTATGCGCGCAAACAAACATAAATTAGACGTCCCTTATATAATCCCGAAATCATGAAACAAGCGCTTTTTGTAGGTAGATTTCAGCCTTTTCATCTTGGACATTTAGACGTGATTAAACGCGCTCTGGAAGTTGAAGACCGTTTGATAATTGTGATCGGGAGCGCAGAAGAAAATCACGAACTTGCGAATCCCTTTACTGCCGGCGAACGTTTTCAGATGATCGAAGCCGCACTTGAAGCAAGCAGAATCGCGCGTGATCGCTACGTGATAATTCCGATTCGCAATGTTATGAATTATTTTTTGTGGACGACTCACGTTGATCAATATATTCCTCCGGTTTATAAAGTTTACACAGGCTCACCGATTGTGCGCCAGCTTTACGAGGTTTACGGTAAATACAAAATTGCTGACGTTAAAATGGTAGAGGGTGTAAGCGCAACTTCCGTGCGCGAAAAAATGCTCAAAGACGACGCGTCGTGGGAAGACGATGTGCACCCAAAAGTAGCCGAGCTCATAAAAAGCTGGAAAGGCGTGGAGCGCCTGAAAATGATTGCTTGATATACTAAGTAAGGTGGGGGTTACTTAGTATATAAAATTACTTCCTCGCTTTTTTCGTAACCTTGTATTCGAGGTGCTTGCCGAAAAGAAGGCGGGTTTGAGCGTCGAGAGCAGGAATCGCACTAAGGAAAATTGAAGTTATCGGCACCAGAAGCCACTGGAAAAATAGAGAAATTCGTACCCACGGACTGCGTTTTACCTGACGGGGTACGATCACAAGACTTATAATTCCGCACATGATTATACCTATTCCGGCAACAGTTAAAATCTGGCTGGTTATATTTGGTAAATTATATGCAAGAACCGAATTACGGAAATCAGCGTTCATCATAGAAGGAAGCCAACCCGCGAACATAATAATCAAAGGACCGGTTGCCCAGAAAAACGCATTCTCTAAAAAGTAAAAAATTCTATATATTTTTTCGCTGAGTTTTATTTTTGGATGTCTTGCCAAGTTGATCGCCATGAACGGGAAATCCATAACACCCCATGCCCAGCGCCTTAATTGCACATACTGACTTTTAAAAGTCTCAAGATAACTATCTGACAAAACAGCATCCATATAAACAGGCGTATAAATCCAGCTAACAGTATGCTTTCCGTTGTATTTCAAAAATGCTGTCCAGAACTGACGCGAGTCCTCAGGAATAATAGAAGGATCCCAATAATTTGTATCAATAACTGTTTGAAAGCCCATTGAACGCGAAGAAAAACTTTTATATTTATGTTTATCAAGTGCCTCTGACATGCGCCAGAAAGTGCAAGAAAGAGCAACCATACGAATCATCACAGGCACATCCCAAATATTATTATGAAACATGTGTGTTGGCTGATACGCTTTTTGTGTTCGATTTTTAGTAACCAAATATTTAAAAGTAAGCTCACTAAAATAAGCAGGATGCGCAACAGTGTCAGCATCAAAATTTGATAAAATAACATGCTCGTAAGGGATGTGATGGTGGTCGAGATATCGCTTTAATTCCTTACCGGCAAATGTTGCATTTGCGCTTTTGCCAGGGATTTCTCCTGGCATGCCTTTTGGATGTACCGTCTTAATTATTGCGCTGAATTTGTCTCCGAATTCTTTCTCGATTTTTTCTGAGATTTGCGCGAAATTTTCTTTGTCGCCTTCCTCTCCTCCAAGTACCAAAACCATTTTTTTATAAGGATAAAAACTTTCCGCATATGACTTAACGGATTCCCTCACCAGCTCATACGACTCTTTATAAGTCACTATTAAAATCGCATGGTGAATCTGTGAGGGCTTAAGCTCTTGGTCATTTTGATTTAGCCACGTTAATCTGTTTTTTAGATTTTTAAGTTCAAGATTGAAGATTTTTTGTGGCCTTAAAAGAGGCTTGCTAAGGTCAGTTTCACTAACCGCCTGGTCGATTTTTCCTGGATGTTCAACCAGATCGAGAAGAAAATTCCAGTTCACCTTCATTGCATCCTGAGTTCTCCAATAACCCCTATACAAATTTATGCTCAATCGAATTGATCTGAAAAGCCAAAGCAACGCATAAACAATAGCCAAAACAGCAATTAAAATTGGGTGATAAATCGCCACAACAACAGGTATAAGCAGCGCCCCCCAGGCAAGAAGCCCTGGAACCATCTCAAGCAAACGCCAGTATTTGTGTTTGTAAATTAGTTGCATAGTTACTTAGTAGCTGGGTATATACTAAGTAAGGGGGTACTTACTTAGTATATGAATTAACATTCTTTATACCAATCAAGGCTTACCTCAGGGTATTTGCGCAATTGTTCCACCATATTTTTTTGAATTTCACAAAGCTTCTCTTTGCTATCAGCTTCAAATCTTAAAGTTAAATTTGGCGATGTGTTTGAGCAGCGAATAGCGCCCCAAGCACGGTCAGTGAAATTTACACGAACTCCGTCTAAAGTGATACAATCGTAATTTTTTGTAAAATAATCAGTGAGTTCGCGCACGATTTTAAATTTTTTATCGTCCGGAGTATGCGCTTTAAATTCAGGTGTCGCATAGGTTTTTGGGACATCGTCAAATAATCGTGAAAAGGGCACAGAACTTTTTGATAAAATTTCGAGCAACTTTGCAGCGCCCAAAAATGCATCATCAAAACCATAATAATTTTCTGCAAAAAATAAATGCCCGCTTACTTCTCCTGCTAAAGGCGCGCCAATTTCTTTCATTTTGCTTTCAATAAAAGAGTGTCCGGTTTTGCACATTATCGGCTCTCCTCCATGCTTTTTTATATCTTCGATTAAAGAGGTTGTAACTTTTACATCAAAAACTATTTTTGCTCCTGGCTGACGTGTAAGCAAATCCCGCGCAAGCAGCATCAATAAAAAATCAGCAGAATAATGATGGCCGGTTTCATCAACAACACCAACGCGATCACCGTCGCCATCAAAACCCAAACCCAAATCAGCATGCTCCTCTTTAACTTTTGCAATCAGGTCCTTCATGTTTTCATACTCTTCAGGATTGGCTTCGTGATTCGGAAAATTGCCATCAAGTTCACAGTAAAGCTCAGTAACTTCGCATCCTAAAGTTCGCAGTAAATCGGGAGCAAAGGCACCTGCAGTACCATTCCCCGCATCAACAACAACCTTAAGGGGTTTCTCGATTTTAACTTTAGAAGCTAAATCATTTTTATAAACATCAAAAATTTTCAACTCTTTATATTCACCTTCAGCGCCTTTTGCATAATCTTCATCTTCAATAATTTTCAAAACCTTCTGGAGATCTTCGCCACAAACAGAATGTGCATTCCGACTAACCAATTTTATTCCATTGTATTCTTTTGGATTGTGTGAAGCCGTAATGTTCGCGCCCCCATCAAACTCATATTTGCAAACCGCATAATAGAGCATTGGAGAAGGTGAAATGTCGATGTCTGTAACATCGCAGCCAACTTCGAGCAAGCCTTTAATGAATGCTTGTTGAAGTTTTGGTGAATGAAGACGGTTATCCCGGCCGACAACAAGATTGGCATTTGGCTTTGTTATTTTTTGGATATATGTTCCTGCTCCTTTTCCAATTAAATATGCTGTTTCTTCAGTAAGATCAACATCTGGATATTTATCAGTAGCTTGTGCAATACCTCTAATATCATATGCACGAAAAATATTAGGATTAACTTTCATCAATTAAATGCGTTAAATTTTGGAGTTTTAATATAGCAGAAAGGGAAATTATCTCCAAGAGTTACTTAGTAAGGGGTAGGTTACTTAGTAACTATGATCTATCAAGAAAAACAATTATCCTGAGTATGGCCAATCTTCAGCTTTATCAATTAAGCCTTTTTTAACTGGGTTGTTTTTAATATATTCGATTGTATCATGCATTTGTTTAACTGAAACTATTGGATTGGCATGGAAGGTGCCTTGGAATACATGCCCAGATTGTTTGTATTTTTTGTTAAAAAAATAAGCATATGAAGTTTTTATGCACTTCATAAATGTTGAGATTTTTTTTGGTTTTGACCCTGCATTTATTAGAAAATGAAAATGGTTAGGCATTAAACAATATTTGGTTATATCGATATTATATTTCAATTTATATTTTTCAATTTTTAACATAAAAAAGAAATAATCTGTAGGCATTTTAAAAATTACTCTTTTTGCAATGCCACGATCATAAATGTGATAGGCCATGTTCTTTAAAATTGGTGGAATTCTCATGCACCAATAATAATCCTCAATTATTAAAAAATTCTAAAATTTTTTTAAAATATTTCCATACTAAGTAACCCCCCACATACTAAGTAACCCCCCACATACTAAGTAACCCCCCACATACTAAGTAAGCAAATCTAAAACACCCTAAACCCTAGCAAGTCGCTTGGGGCAGGGGAATATTCAAAGTAAACCGGAAGGTTTTTCTTTGCAGGCAAAATGGTCGAATTTGCCTGAACAGAATAAGACTGAGCGCCTGAGAAAGTACCTGGAGATAATGCATTTTCTCGGTAATAACTAAAGTAATTCAAATCATATAAACGTGCGTCTGAATAATTTTCCGCTGATGGTCCGCCTAAAAGTTTGCCATCTCCGCGAGTTGGATTTGTGCCGGCTGAACATCCGATGCAGTTTAACGATGCAACATTTCCGCGTAAATAGAATTGGTTTGGCAATGATGAAACCGGTTCTTTATATGTACCTGCTGAGCTGCACCATCCAACATTATTAACAAAATTAGGTGCGCGCAAAGAATCGTTTCCGCTTCCATCTGCACCCCAGTAGTAACATACTCCATCTGTATATCTGAACATTGGGCCGTCTGAGAAAATGCTAACATCAACCATATCTGTAACATCGCTGTGAACATAAATGTGGCCGCCACCGGTTGCTTCGCTGTCATCAGTTCGTGATTTTAACGCGATTAAGCCGAATGCTTCTCCGGTATCTATATTTGTATTTATATAAAGATCTCCGCCATCGACAATCAAAGTGATTGGCCTGTCGCTAACCACTGAAGTTAAAGGATCCGTACTATCTAGATAAACATCGTGATCTTTAAAGTAGTAAGCGCGTCCGCCCTGCAAAGCATAATCGTCCAAGACACTAGCACTCATACCGTTTTCGATTGTAAAGTCACCGCCTAATCCAGCAGGCGTAATGCCACGGATAATTCCGCTTACATCTTCTAAAATTTGGGTGCGCAATTCATAAACCGCAGTGTCTCCAAACAAAGGAACTTCTGCTCCTGTGCTCACTTCTTTTGCTCCTGGCGAAAATACGCTTCCGCTAACTATTTCAGCTGATTGATTTAAGATTACTGATTCGTCGGTTCTTGGAAGTCCGTTGTTAAAATATTTAACTCCAAAATCCGGTAATCTTACTGTCGATCTTAGCATTGCTCCGGTTATTTCTTCTGCAAGTTTAATGTCCGGAACAAATGGAATTGAATAATAGTCGCCAAATGGAACACTATTTTTAAATCTCAATGGTTTGATAGGCTTTACAGCTACCGGCACTGTATTTAGATCCTTTATAAATTGAAAGTATACATCAGGATTATCTTGTTCAAGTTCGAGAGAAAGGTCATAATTGCCGCCAAAAGCTGCATTTACAGCACCTTGTATATGGAACACATCTTCTTTGTTTCTTGTTGCCTGGATTATATTCGCTGCTATCGGCGGATTGCCGGGAAGCATAAAATTCAAAACCGGAATATCAACCAAAGGTAAAAATTCCATTAATTTTCCACCCGCATATCCAAGCGGTTGGATTGTTGTGCTCCATACTTCACCTGTTGGAATAATAGTTACTGTAACTGTCGCACCTTCATATTCCAGTTTTTGATCCGGAATATCTGTTCCAAAGTTTTTATAGAAATAATTTGAATCGCCTGTGTAACATGAGCCATCACCATCGCCATCCCAACAGTTTCCGCCATCGGTTGGCGCAACCGAAGTTGCAACGCCATGATATGAATTTGTAATACCGCCTGTTGTTGAATCAGGAGTATATACAAGTTCGGATCCCGGAATACCTGGTTTCCATGCCGCACCCACTTTATTTACATTCGCGTATCGTCCTTCGGGCGGAGCACCGGTATCAGCAACAGTTTGATCCAAACTTACATTATCATTCCATGTTGTTGTTATATTCACTGAAACCTGCCCCGGAACATCAACAACAGGAGTTCCGGTAATTGTTGCAACGTGCACAAATAAATCATATCCATTGTTACCGTCTGCAACAGGGAAATATTTTCTGTTTTGAGTTTCTTGAAATTTTCCTTCAGCAGTATTATTTTCAATTTCACCTTTGGTCCAAACTCCCCAGTTTTGTTCACTTGCATTTTCAGTCATAACAATATCCAAAATCTTACCGCTGATTCCGCTTAAATTAAACCAGCCCACAGTGTCAGCCCATGCATATCCGCTAAAGTTACCAAGATTTTTTGTTACATCAATTTCCAAATTACTTTCATAATCTTTTGTTCCGCATACTAATGTTTCATTTCTTCCGCCTTTGCAGTTGAAGCTTATCCATCCAATATTATCTCCCCATGCCCATCCATATAAAATTTCTTTTTTTAAGTTTACTTTAACTCCATATTTCACGGTCGATTTGCTTGGTCTGCATGAAACTCCTAAATTCAAACCTGATTCAGGGCAGTATAAACTTATCCACCCAAGGTTTGTATCCCATAGCCATCCGCGAAGTTCAAAATCTTCCGGTTTTCCTGTTGAATATAATTGAGCTTTTGGTTTTGCATCAATCGGAGGATCAGCACTAAAATCTAAAGTCCCGGCATCACATGTAACGCCGGCTCCTAATGTACATAAATTTTTTGATGCTCCGCTAACATCAACGTACGAAGCAGCCAGCGCATCACAAGTCGCAAACATTCCCAAAAATAAAATCGCAAACAGGCCTATAAAAAGCCACTGTTTAAGTTGAGTCTTGGCTCTGTGATGATAATATTTTTTGATACAAAAATTTTTTGCCATATTTTTTTATTTTTTCTTCTTTTTATTTTACCATTAAATAGCTTAAAAATCAACCAGGCTCAGCATATATTTTCATAGTTGCTATTTCTTTTTCGGTTTTCCTTCTTTAGCTTGTTTTTGACATGCAGTACAAACAATTTCTCCGTCCTTTTTTTCAACCAGCATTCCCTGACAGTCTTTGCATTTGTCCACAAGCGGTTTATCCCAGGTTGCAAACTTACATTTAGGAAACTGATTACAACCATAAAAAGCTTTACCTGTTTTGCGCGCATGGCGTTCGACGAGCTGGCCTTTTTTACAGCGCGGACATTTAACTCCGCTGAATTTTATTATCGGCTGAATATGTTTGCACTTTGGATAATTTGTACAGCCCAGGAAGTGACCGTATTTACCGCGTTTTATTTCCATCGGACTTCCGCATTTTTCACATTTTTTATCTTTTAGTTTTTTTGCAAGTTCAGGATCAATGGCCAATTCATCTTTTTCGGGCTGGCCGTCTTCTCCTTTTTTCTCGATTGGTTTCGCGTTTTTACATTCAGGATAATTCGAACAGCTTAAGAATTTTCCGAATCTTCCCAATTTAATTACCATTGGCTTACCGCATAAATCACAAATTTCATCGGTTTCTTCATTTACAACATCAGCTTTATTAACAGATTTTTCTTTTTCTTTAATATTTTTATGGAATGGATCATAGAATTCTTTAATAATCGGCACCCACTCTTTTTTTCCATGAGCGATCATATCCAGATCTTCTTCCATTTCAGCAGTGAATTTATAATCAACAATGTCAGGAAAATATTTCACTAAAAAGTCGTTAACAACCATACCCGTATCAGTTGGTTTTAAGGCTTTGCCTTCTCTTTCAATATATCCGCGAGCCTGAATTGTTGTGATTGTAGGCGCATAAGTTGATGGACGACCGATTCCTTCAGACTCCAGTTTTTTAACAAGCGATGCTTCGGTATATCTGTGCGGAGGCTGAGTGAAGTGTTGAGTTGCATCAAGTTTTTTGCAATCCAGATTTTCTCCTTCTTTTAATTTAGGAAGAAATTTTTCATGCTTTTTAGCTTTTTCTTCATTGTCAGGATTGTCATCTTCGTCTTCATCTTCCACATAAACTTTCATAAATCCGGCAAAATCAATAGTCTGGCCCGTTGCATCAAATATATAATCGTTGGCTTCAATTTGGGCTTTAACCTGATTTAAAATCGCTGTCTGCATTTGACATGCTATAGTTCTTTTCCAGATCAATTCATATAATCTGAACTGATCTTTATTCAAATGTTTTTTTACATCTTCAGGTAAAAGTTCAAGATTTGTAGGACGAATCGCTTCGTGAGCTTCCTGTGCTCCTTTTGTTTTTTTATAAATACGGGGTTTTTCAGCAACATATTCTTTTCCAAATTCATTAACAATAACTTTATGAGCCTGTTTAACTGCCTGAGCAGATAAATTAAAAGAGTCTGTTCTCATATACGTAATCAAACCTTTATTACCTTCAGCTGTTTCAACACCTTCATACAACTGCTGCGCAATCATCATTGTTTTCTTAACCGAAAATCCAAGTTTGCGTGAAGCTTCCTGCTGCAATGTAGACGTAATAAACGGCGGCGCAGGATTTCTTTTAGCTTTCTTTTCTTCAACACTTACCACTTTATAATCGGCACCATCCAAATCTTTTAGAATTTTATCAGCGTCTTTTTTATTTGTGACTTCCTGTTTTTTTCCTTTGATTTTTGATAGCTGCGCTTCGAATTCCTTTTTCTCGTCTCCAATAAAATTTCCAATTAATTTCCAGAACTCTTCCGGGTTGAAAGCGAGAATTTCACGTTCACGTTCAACAATCAAACGAACAGCAACTGACTGCACGCGGCCAGCTGAAAGTCCGTATCTAATTTTTTTCCATAATAATGGTGAAAGTTCATAACCAACCAAACGATCCAAAACTCTTCGGGCCTGCTGCGCATCAACCAGGTCTGCATTAATTTCACGCGGTTCTTTTATAGAATTTAAAATCGCTTCTTTAGTGATTTCATGGAACACAATTCTTTTTACATCATGCTTTTTTTCATCTACTTTTAGCGCTTTTAACAAGTGCCAGCCAATGGCTTCTCCTTCGCGGTCCTCATCGGTTGCGATCCATATTTTAGTGTCTGACTTAATTTTTTTCTTTAGGTTCGCGATCGTCTTTTTTTTATCTGCCGGGACCGTGTAAGAAGGCTCAAAGTCTTTTTCAGTATCAATTCCCATTTGTGATTTTGGAAGATCCCTAACATGCCCCATTGATGCTTCAACATCAAAATCTTTCCCCAAATATTGTTTAATTGTTTTTGCTTTAGCAGGGGACTCAACTATAACCAGGTTATCTGCCATATATATAATAAGGTTAATTTTATCTAAGGTCGCTTCTTTTTAGTTAACACCGTTAATACAAGAGTGTCAACAAATTTGGGATTTTTGGCTTATAAAAAGGAAATAAAAGGAAAATTTACGCAAGGGCAAATTAATTGGCTTGTATAAGCGCGCAAATGAGAATTTCGGCTGATTTTTCCCTTAAAAAAGGGCTATATTTTGTTAAATTTACTTGCATCTTTATTTGAACTGGCTATAATGCTGACGTCTTAGGGCTTTTTTAAGTTCTTCAAACAATTATTTATTCTTAACCTCTCTTTGCTATGACAAAGCAAGACCTAGTAAATCACGCAGCTTCAAAAGCTGGTGTAACAAAAAAAGCAGCTGGGGAAGTACTAGACGCTGTTCTAGACGCTGTAACTGCTAGCCTTAAAAAAGGTCAAAATGTTACTATCACTGGATTTGGAACATTCCGTGTTTCAAAAAGAGCTGCTCGAACTGGTGTGAATCCACGAAATCCTAGTCAGAAAATCAAAATCCCTGCAATGAAATTACCTGCTTTTAAAGCTGGAAAATCTCTTAAAGATGCAGTTAGATAGTTTGTAGACTGAAAAGTTAAATTAAAGGGGAACCATCTGGTTCCTCTTTTTTTAGCTCTTTCTTTTTTCGTAAATAACATACGTACCGTCATCGCGTTTTGCAATGTCCCAGTCTATACCTTGTTTTTTATTTTCATTTGTATACATTGCGATATATCTGTTTGTAAAATGACCGAGCATACTTTCGTCGAGCTTTACTTCCCCGGTCTTCATATCTGTAATCAATAAATCATCAGGATGAAAAACACTTGTTTCAACAATTGTAAATTTTTTATCAATTAATTTTTTTTCAGACGGACATCCTTCTAATTTAAGTTTTTTCAGTACATTTAACATTTTGTCTTTTTCATTTTGCGGAGTTTGTTCTTGTAGATTAATGCTCCAGGCAAGGTCAGCAATTTCTTTTGCATGGTCAATAGGTTCCGGAGTTTCAAGATGTTGATGTTGAGTATGAAAATTTTCAGATTCTTTTCTTGGACTATTTTTTGGCATTTTTATTTTTGTTATTTATTCTTCAATATATTATACCTTAAAATTAACAGTGTCGCAACTCACATAAAGAAAAGTCCCCATCGGCAGAGTTGCGCGACGGGGACAGGAGAAGTACTCGATCAGACCGTGGTAAGACACTGGCCTCGGTCTTGTTTCAGCATCCCTTACGGGAATGGCCTGATACGAGCACCTTGGGGGGGTCAGTCAGCCGGCCTGGTGCCGAGCACGTTTAGCGTGGCAAAGTCGATCTTGCGATAGCGTGCCTGGAACCGCCCTTTTTTACAGTTGGTGCACTGGGGCTGCACTGTGTAGTCGCCGTTGCGCCAGAGCGCATCGACAATCTTGTCTTCCAGTTCAATGCCGCATGCATTGCAGACTCCAATCAACCTTTCGTTGGGCTTCCTTGCCATAAACTTTTCCTCCTCTCGTGGTTACCATCCAAATCCAAAAAGCTTAAAAAAGCTTTTTAATTCAAATGAGGAGAGAATTATACACAAACATATGCTTGCTAAGCAAGGGGCCTTTGCCTGGCAAGCCCGCCTTGCCAAGCAAACAAAAAACGGCTAAATTAAAGACCGAATCTTTAGGTTTTAAAAAACATGAAAGAACAACTCGAAAAATTAAAAAAAGAATGCCTGGACGCCATATCTAAGGCCAGCGACCTGAATCAGCTAAATGAAGTTGAAGTTAAATTTTTGGGAAGAAAGGGCGAACTCACAAATATTTTAAGGGGGCTTAAAGACCTTTCTGATGAAGATAAAAAAATTATCGGTAAATTAAGTAATGAAGTGAAAAATAAACTTGAACAGGAGGTCTCAACAAGAAAAATCGCCTTAGAAAAAGCACAACTAGACGAGCAATTAAAGGATCCAACTTTTGATGTAACTGCGCCGGGACCTGAAACCTTAGAAGGCCATATTCATCCGCTTTCACAGGTGCAGGAAGAAGTTGAGCAAATTTTTACAAGCATGGGTTTTATGATTATGGACGGACCTGAGGCGGAATCTGAATATTATAATTTTGAAGGTTTGAATATCCCTGCTTGGCATCCTGCACGCGACATGCAGGACACTTTCTTTATTAAAGATAAGCAGGATAAAAAGCACGGAAGAATGGTTTTACGAACTCACACCTCACCTGTTCAGGTTAGAACAATGGAAAAATACGGAGCGCCTTTGCGAATGATTGTTCCTGGAAGAACTTTTAGATATGAGGCAACCGATGCTTCGCATGATACAACTTTTTATCAGGTTGAGGGATTGATGATTGATAAAAATATATCAATCGCAAATCTTAAAGGCGTACTCAAAGAATTTCTTTCAAGGCTTTTCGGGCGCGAAGTTAAAGTTAGAATCAGGCCGGGGTATTTTCCGTTTGTTGAACCGGGACTTGAAGTAGATTTTAGCTGTTTGATTTGCGGAGGAAAAGGCTGCAGAGTTTGTAAAAAAACCGGATGGGTTGAATTTATGGGTGCTGGTATGGTGCATGAAAATGTGCTTAAGGCCGGCGGAATTGATCCAAAAAAATGGCAGGGCTGGGCATTTGGATTTGGCCTTACCCGTTTAGTGATGATGCGTCACGGCATCGATGATATACGCCACAATTTAAGTGGTGATTTACGATTTATTAACCAATTTTAATATGAAAAAATTAGTACCATTATTAGTTTTAGGACTTCTTGTTTTTTCAGGATGTACATGGTCCCAATCAGCTGCTCCTGAAGATACGTCTGAAGCAATATCAAATGAAGAAACACAGAGTATTAAAGATACAATTGAAGATGATGCAATGGAAACTCCTGCAACTGCAGAGGCATCTTCAGAATCACCGGAAGTTGCTCTTGCAAAATGTATAACCGAATCAGGCACAAAACTTTATACTGCCAGCTGGTGCGGACATTGTAAAAATCAAAAAGAAGCATTTGGTGACGCACTTCAATATTTAGATAACACAGAATGTGCAGAAGGCGATGGATGGGCGCAGGCATGTACAGACGCAGGAGTTAAAGCTGTTCCGACATGGATTTTCGGGGATGGCACAATGAAATCAGGTAACACACCGCTTGCAACCTTGGCTGAACTTACCGGTTGCACTTATCAGCAATAAGAAATTAGTAATTAGTAATTTATAGTATGTATATTTCGCTAAATTGGATTAAAGATTTCGTTGATTTGGACGCAAAATTCAAACCACAACAAATGGCTGATCTTATTACAACAAGAACAGCTGAAGTTGAGGGCATTGAAGATTTGTCTAAAGGATACGAAAATATGGTTGTGGGCAAAATTGTTAAATTAGAAGCGCATCCAAATGCAGACAAATTAAAAGTTTGTCATGTTGATATTGGCGAAGCTAAAACCACTCAGATTGTTTGCGGCGGAACCAATTTATATGAAGGTATGTTTGTGCCGGTTGCAAAGCCGGGCGCATACGTTAAATGGCATGGCGAAGGTGATCCAGTTAAGTTAGAAACTGTTAAATTACGGGGAGTTGATAGCAGCGGAATGATTTGCGCGGGTGAAGAAATCGGGCTGGAAGCAACAGGTGATAAAATTGTTGATCTGAGTGAAATGGGAGAAAAGCCGGGGACTCTTTTGGCAAAACTTTTTGCTAACGAAGATTATGCAATCGAAATCGATAACAAGTCTTTAACGCATAGGCCTGACCTTTGGGGGCACTACGGTATGGCGCGCGAATTCGCGGCTATCTACGGCAAGAAATTAAAACCACTTAAATTAGATGTAAAATTTCCTGATAAGGGTGAGCAACCTGATATCAAAATCGAGGACTATGATTTATGCCCTCGGTACTGCGGTGTAATTATCAAGAATATTAAAATCGAATCGTCTCCAAAATGGATGCAGAATAGATTGCTGGCTGTTGGATATCGTCCGATTTCGAATATTGTTGATGTTACAAACTATGTGATGGCTGAGCTTGGCCAGCCTCTTCATGCTTTTGACCGAGGTTTTATAAAAGGAGGGATTGTTGTGAGACGTGCAAAAAAAGATGAAAAAATCACAACTTTAGATGGGGTTGAGCGAAAACTAACTGACAAAATGCTTGTTATTGCCGATCATGAAAAACCGGTTGCTTTAGCCGGAATAATGGGTGGTGAAAATTCCGAAATCAATGATAAAACTCGTGAAATTATTATTGAATCAGCGAATTTTAATCCGCAAAACGTAAGAACAACTTCAACAACTTTAGGTTTACGAACTGAATCAGTTCAGAGATTTGAGAAATCTTTGGATCCTGTTTTGGCTGAGACAGCAATTAAAAGAACCTGCGAATTAATTATGCAGATTTGTCCCGGCGCTGAAATAGCCGGATCGATTGTTGATATAAATAAAGGCTTGCCAAAGCCGCAAACTGTTAAGTTAGATACCGAGGTTGTTTCATCAAAAATAGGTGTAAAAATTAGTGCGGCTGATTGTAAAAAAATACTTGAGTCTTTGGAATTTGAAGTAAAGGGCAGTGGTAAAGTTTTGGATGTTACAATTCCGAGCTGGCGCGCAACAAAAGACATCGATATCGAAGATGATCTTGTTGAGGAAATTGTAAGAATGTACGGATATGAAAATGTTCCTGAAAATCTTCCGGACCTTCCGATAAAAGTTCCGATGGCAAATATTGAGCGAATGCTTAAACATAAAGCACGCAAGATTTTGGCTTATTCATACGGAATGAGCGAGGTTTATAATTATTCTTTTTACGGAAAAGATGAGCTCAACAAATGTTTAATGGATGATTCGAACCATGTACTTTTGGAGAATTATTTGTCTGAAGATCAGACGCATTTAAGGGTTTCACTGGCTCCGAATTTACTAAAAAATGTTCGCGATAATTTAAGATATTTCGACAGCTTCAGGATTTTTGAAGTTGGCCGCACATATATAGAAGAAGGAAAATATTTTCCTCTGGAAGAAAAATGGATCGGAGGCTGTGTTGTTTTGCCAAAGAAAGCAAAAGTTGAGCCTTATTACGATGTGAAAGCTGTTGCTGAAGGGTTTTTATCGCAGTTTTTAAAACAAGAAGCTGAGTTTGTTTTGGGTAAAGATCAGCCTTCATTTGTTCATCCTTCACGCCAGGCAGCTATCAAAATTAATGGAGAAACAGTTGGCGGAATTGGTGAAGTTCATCCAAGAGTTCTAAAAAATTGGGATATTGAAGCCAAAGTTGGCATTTTCTTAATCAACTTTACAAAAATTGCGGCGCTTGATCAGGATTTTGTTAAATACAAACCATTACCAAAATTCCCTGGACTTGATATAGATATTTCAGTTGTGATTGATAGAAAACAAAAGGTTGCTGAAATTGAAGATGCGATCCGTGAAGCTGACGAAACACTAATTCAAAGAGTTAAATTATTTGATATTTATCAGGGCGAAAATATTGACGCAGACAAAAAAGCGCTTGCATTCAGGGTTTTATTGCAAGCTCAAGACCGCACTTTGACTGACGATGAAATGGCAAAAGTTCAAAAAAAGATTTTTGAAAATCTTCAAAGTTTGGGCGGAGTAATTCGAGGAGCATAAAAGAGACCCTCCTGGATTCACGCATGAACCAATCCAGAAGGGCAATTTGATTGGGCTACTTGAGCGAGCGACGCGAACGTCGCCGCCAGAACCACGAAGCTGTGAGGAAAAGGAAGCCTAGGAGGCTTAAGGGTCCCGGGCCCCCGTATCCAGCTGCAGCGTTGCAACCACTTGATTTCGGGCTAATGTCCCGGCACTCTTCGTCTTCCCACGCATACAATGCGCCGTTAGACTTAAGAGCCAGGAGGTGACCTTCAAGCAAGTAGTATCCACGTCTTACACAGTTTGGATCCAGACTCATCTCGCACGAAACAACGGACGCTTCCCCCTCTTTCGAGAGGATAACCGTCAAGCCGTCCTCAACAACGAGGTCGACAATGTCGTTCGACGAGACTAAATGAGCCTGGTCTCCTATGACTCTGAAGGGCATTCCAGCCGTGTAAACACGAGCGGTCCCGTGTTCAATCATGCCCTCAGACGGAGTAATGATCATTTCCCCATAGTCGAGACGCACCATTACACCATAAGGCGGGATTGAGAACCTACAAGGGGCTCCGTCTTCCACCCACTGATGTACTAACCACTCCTCCTCACCAAGTTGCTCGACGCAAAGGACGTAATCATTATCACCGTTTTGTACCCCGGCATCTGAAGGCTGGGGCGACGCGCTGGCCTGTCCAACAGGCAGGCTGAGAGCCAAGCCCAACATAAACGTAGCGATGGCGTTCCGCATAAGCGTCCCCCCTCGTGTGAGTATGTTGAACTTTCAGGCTCCGTTACTGCTTGGAGCGCCAGCATAACACCCTGTGATATTTGCGTGATTGGACCAGGAATGCTCGCCCAAAGGTACCTTCACAAAGTGTTTTCCAGCGCTGCCATAAGCAAAAAAACTGTATTTAAATGAGCGCGATTTGTATTCGTAGAGTTGTTATAATACTGGTTTTTTGAAAAATTGCAAGTGCTTACTCGGTAAGACCACCTTACTCGGTAAGTAATCTTCACTTCCGCTTGACTTTTTTGGCTTTTTGGAGACAATATGAGTACTTACGAGTAATTTGTAAATCATGGCTGAGACGCCAATGACACATTCAGAATTACGAGAGACACGAGAGCTACGAAAAGAACCTGAAACACAAGCAAAGCCGGCAATTACGCAGGTGAATTCTTTTGCGCACAAATTTCGTATTTTAGCACTATTGGCAATTGGTGCTGCGGGTTTGTCATCGTGTTCTGCTGAAAATAACAAAACAGACAGGCCGAATATAGACGACGTACCGGAAATATTACAAAATAATGATTATGGACCATTTAAACTTGGAGTAACACAAAATATTCGCTCTATTGACGGTAAAACTTCAGTTGGAATTTATATACAATATTCTTTAAGCGAAAATGCTCAGGGTGTTGCTGTAACAGCGATTGGAATAGACGGGGAGACTCTTTACGAAGATGAGCTCGATATTCCAGCCGGAGATGGTGATTTGCGATTTGTTGAACCTTATATAAACGGTACTAATACTGCAAAATATGAAGGCGCAGGCAATACAGCCCTTATTACCTTTAAAGGCAGCGCTATAAACGGTGAAGCTTTTGAATTTACAGTACCACTTACTCTGTTCTAATAATATTGCTACTCAAGGCCTTTTCCTATAAAATTTGAAGGCCGTTTTTTATCTTGAAAAACCATACATTTATGAATAATATCCATCAAAAAATTAAGGCACTCCTAAAGATTAAACAGGGAGATAAATTTTCCGCTAAAAAAATCGCGATTTTAATTCTGGCCGGATTTTTAACGCTGTTTTTGGCGGGAGTAATTGTGCTTACAATACTAATTGCAATATTAAGTGTTGGACTGCCTGATGTCAGAGATATCGACAAATTGAGCGTAGCGCAGTCAACAACCATATACGATAGAGATGGGAATGTTTTGTATGTGAAACACGGTGATGAAAACAGAAAATATGTTCCTTATGACCAGATTTCCAAACATTTGGTTGATGCTACAGTTGCAATTGAAGATGATCAGTTCTGGACTCATAAAGGTTTTGATATTCCGGGCTTGATAAAAGCCGGATTGCATGAAGCTTTTGGGTTTGGCGCGCAACGCGGAGGTTCAACTATTACGCAGCAATATGTTAAAAACGCGTTCCTTACAAATGAACGAAGTTATACAAGAAAAATTAAAGAGCTTATTTTGGCTGTAAGGCTTGAACAGGCTTATGATAAACAGACGATTATGGAACTTTATTTAAATAAAATTCCATATGGAAATAATGCGTATGGTGCACAAAAAGCAGCTGAAATTTATTTTGATAAAGACGCCAAGGATCTTGACATAGCTGAAAGTGCGCTTTTGGCAGGGCTTCCACAGGCTCCTTCTTATTATAATCCTTACGGTTCAAATAAATATTCAGAACTGATTGTTCCAATTGAACTTCTTGAAAGCAAGGATCTAACAGATTCTTCATATTTAACAAAAGATGTGGATTATAAGATGGGTTTAATTGGAAAAGGTTATCAGTATGCGAACGGAGACGGAATTTATATACCAGGTCGTGCTGATTTGATATTAAGAAAAATGTATGAGGACGGATATATTACAAAAGAAGAAAAAGATGAGGCCTGGGGAAAATTGCAGAATTTAGAGATGGAAAAGCATGTTGATAAAATAGAAGCACCGCACTTTGTGTTTTATGTGATTGAGCAACTTGAAGAAAAATACGGAAAAGAAGTTGTTGAACAGGGAGGCTTGCAGGTTTATACAACCATAGATCCGGAACTTCAGAATTTGGCTGAAACCGCAATTGAAGATGGTGCTGCAGCTAATGCGAGATTTAATGCAACAAACGCAGCATTAGTTTCAATCGACCCTAATAACGGCCAGATTTTGGCTATGGTTGGATCAGCAGATTATTATAATGAAGACATTGACGGTAATGTAAATATCGCAACTTCATATAGACAACCGGGTTCATCGTTTAAGCCTTATGTTTATGCGCAGGCTTTTTATAACAGATATTCACCGGGTAATATTGTTTATGATGTTAGAACTCCTTTTGGTGGTGGTGATCCGCCTGATAACTACGACGGAACATTTCAGGGGCCTATGACTATAAGAAGAGCACTTGCACAATCTCGAAATATTCCGGCAATTAAGATGTATTTCTTGGGTGGAGGACAAGAGCCTATTTTGAATCTTGCTGAGAAAATGGGTATTCACTTTTTAACAAAAGACCGTGATTACGGATGGCCTTTGGCGCTTGGTACAGCTGAAGTTACGCTTTTGGATCATACTTCCGCATATGCTACTTTTGCCAATGGAGGAAAAAGAGTTCCGCCGGTTAGTATTTTAAAAATTACAAACGCACAGGGGGATGTTTTGGAGCAATGGGATGATAATCAGGAATATGAAGAAGTACTTGATCCGCAGATAGCTTATTTAATAACAAATATTTTATCTGATTTATCTGTAAGACTTGGACCTTCGATGACAGTACCTGGTCAGGTTAATGCAGCTAAAACAGGTACTTCAAACAAAGTAGTAAATAATATTAATATTCCAAGTAACTTGTGGACAATGGGTTACACAACGCATATTGTAACAGGTGTCTGGGCTGGTAACAGTGATGACAGAAAGAGCGGCAACCTTGTAGCAACTGCAAATGGTTATGAAGCGGCAGCGCCTATCTTTAAGAATTTTATGACTAAGGCAGCTGAAGTTAAAGGATATGCGCGTGAAGAATTCCCAAGACCTCCGGGCATACAAACAGTTACTGTAAGCGCTTCAAACGGACAGCTTCCTGGATCAAATACACCTGATGGCAGCGTAAGAAGCGAAATTTATGCCAGCTTCGGAATTCCAACCGAAGTTGATAGGTCTTATACAGTTGTTAATGTTGATAAACGTAACGGATTATTGGCAAATGAATGGTGTCCTAAAGAAGAAGTAGAAGAAAGATCTTATCAGGTTCATCATTCGATAGATCCTACAAATGCAGTTTGGGAAGCAGCTGTGCAGGCTTGGGCAGCGGCTATGGCATCAAAAGATGAAGGCGTGAATATTGGCGTTCCTCCAACAGATTACAGTCCGTTATGTTCAAAAGAATACTTAAATGCAAAACGTTCGATTAAAATACAGGATCCATCAAATTATTCAAAAGTGGAATCCGGAAATTTGCAGGTTTCAGTTAAAGCTCAAAGTGATCTAGAAATAAATTCCGTAACTTATTATCTTGACGGTACATTGCAGAATACTTCAAGGTCGGCTCCATACACTGGCAGCCTTAGAATTTCACGATTCCTTGAACCAGGGTCAACACACACTATAAGAGCGGTACTTACCGACATAAGCGGTTATACAGCGGAATCATCAATTGAAATAAGAATAAAGGGCGATTCAACTGCAGATACTCCGACAGAAGGCCCTACAACAATACCTGAAGATTATCTCCCTTTTGAATCAGCAACGCCTCCTGTTGAAGATTCGCTACCACCGCCAAATGAACAACCATCTGTTTAAAATATTAATTTGCCCGAAGTGTAAGGCTGAGCTAAATGAGCTGGCGTGCACTTCATGCGGTAAAAAATATAAAGAACAAGATAACGTGCCGATTTTTATTGATGATATTGAAGTTGGAGCGGTTAAGCAGCATCAAAAAGGAAAGACCGGGTTGCTAAAGCGAATTTTTCGCTTTTTCAAGCCACCACATCATTCAGTTTATTTTCAAAATTTACGCACTTCAAATGACGAAGGACCTGAGCTTGAAAAGTTTTTGAAAGATTTCGGGGAGGGAGATATTGTTGTGAATATCGGATCATTATCCAAAAAAATCCCGGGCGTTTATAATTTAGACATAGCTTATTATCCTAATATTGATATTGTTGCGGATGCCCACGAATTGCCTTTTAAGGATGGCAGTTTGGACGGCATAATTATTAAAAATGTTTTTGAGCATTTAAGAGATCCTTCAAAAGTGCGCGATGAGTTGCAACGAGTGCTTAAGAACAGCGGCAGGATATATGCGAAAGTGCCTTTTATGCAGCCTTTTCATGCTGTGCCTGATGATTATCAAAGATTTTCAATAAATGGTTTGCACGAGTTTTTTAAGGATTTTAGAATATTGGAGGAAGGAATTTCAGTTGGGCCCTCAAGCGCTTTGGCTTGGTTTTTACAGGAATATTTAGCGATTTTATTTTCATTTAATTCAGAGAAAGCATATAGAATCGGGCGCTCTGTGTTTGCATATTTCACTGCTCCAATAAAATATTTTGATGTTTTTTTCAGAAAACGAAAAGAGGCACACAGGCTTGCTTCTGCGTTTTATTTGATATTGGAGAAGTAGCGGGCAGCGCGCGAAAACGACATATGCAAATTGCTATTAAAAAGCTAGCAATATGCACAGGGGCTTTTTTCTTATAGAATTTCCGATATTAAAAGACCGGTCCCAATTTCCTTAAGTTCAGTTTTGAATTGGCTTGAATCCATTACCATTTTTTTGTAATCCGCGAGTTTTTCTGCATGGCTTATTGAGTTATCTGCAACAATAATTCCGCCTTTTTTCATATGGAAAAGATACGTTGAAAGATAATATTTATATTCGAATTTTGTTGCATCCAGAAAGAGCATTTCTATCATGTCAGGAATTTTTACATCAGGTGCATGTCCAAAAATTTGCTGAACAATATCGTCAACACCAGCTTCGGCAAAATTGGCTGCTGCCATATCAAAGCGTTCTTTTTTTGATTCAACTGTATAAAGTTTGCCGCCTGTTTCACGCAGGCCTGTAGCAAGCCAAATACCCGAATATCCAATTGAAGTGCCGATTTCGAGAACTTTTTTTATATTGTGTTTAATAATTAAATTTCGCAAAAATTCACCTGTTTCATGATCGATAGTCCAAAACTGATTGTTTGTTTCAGAACGTTCTTTTTCTAAGCGCTCGAGAACGTTTTGCTGCTTGCTGCTTTGCATAATCATCACGTAATTTTAAAAATACTTCCATATCATGATGCGATCTTGCTGTTTTTTCAGCTATTTTAAATACAAAAAGTGATTGAGCATTAGTTTGTTGCGCTAGTTCTTTAAGACGATTAATGACAATTTCATCTTTAGTCTCAACAACTCCACTGACTGTATTTTCCGGATTTTTTTTATTAAAATTTTCCATATTTTTTTTTAAACTTCCGAAAAAGTATTTTAATAACACTTCAAATTAGAATCAATAGAAGTTATAATGCTTTTTGCTATGAACGATAACAAAAAAATACCGGTAACGCTTTATATAGGCGAAAAAAACTTTGTTGAAACTGGGGATGACAAAACTATGACAGGTTATAAGCGTCATTACGAAGGCCCATTTTTTGATATTTTGGATGATAGAGTAAGTTTTAAAATAGTGCACCTATACCCTTTAAAGGGTCGAAAATACACTATTTGGAGGCATTTACTTAATCATTTTTATCATCCAATTAAATATAAAGAAGAGTTTAAGCACAACAGAATCAAGCACATAATGTTTGCGGAAGAATCTTTTATGCTTAATTATTTGCCAACTAAAAAAACCATTGTGAGTTGTCTTGATCTGATTCCTTTGGTTGTTAAAGGCGAATCTTCACGAAAATTCAGATGGTTTATTAAATGGGCGTATAAAGGCATGAAAAAAGCTACGCACATTATAGCGAATTCCGAATATACAAAATCCGATATAATGAAGCATTTAAATATTCCGGAAGAAAAAATTTCAGTTGCTTATCCGCCTGTAAATGAGCAATTTAAAGCTTACGGCGACGCTCCGGATTCTTTTTATTTGATGCACGGTTTAACACCAGGAAAAAAATATTTACTATGCGTGGGAGCTTTGGATTTAAAAAGAAAGAATATTGATAATCTACTTCGCGCTTTTAAAATTTTCAGACGAAAATATATGGATATCCACCTTTTACTGATTGGCTACACAACCTTAAAAGGAGGAGTGGGCAGATTAAACAGACAAATTAAAAATCTAGGTTTAAGCGGAAGTGTGCATATTATTCAGAACGTGCCGGATGAAGAGCTCGTGGCTTTTTATAATATGGCTTATATTTTTGTTTTTCCTTCTATATATGAAGGATTTGGATTACCGCCGCTTGAAGCTATGGCTTGCGGCACACCGGTTGTTTCATCTGATGCGGCCAGCCTTCCGGAAGCCCTTGGAGAGGCGGCGCTTTATTTTGATCCGCGCGATCCTCACTCTATTTCAGATACTATTTCACAGCTTGTTGAAAATGAAGAATTATACGACAAAATACTAGCAAAAGGTCTAAAACAAGCGGAAAAATATACGTGGCAGGGTTATGCTGACTCAACTTATAATGTTTATAAAAAAGTGGAGGAGTTAGAATCCTAGATGTTCACATGGTAGAGCACCACGTTACTGATCCAGACAGCCATCATTCCTTTCCAGGGAACGATTTCTTGGCTTAATTCTGAACTCCTCCGATGAGGCGGGAAAGCAAGGGAGGCGGGACCTTCGCGAGACATGCCCGGGGAGGTAAGGTCAACCTGTCCCTCCCTGCTTTCCCATAACTTTTAACTTTGGCTGCTTAAGCTCTAAACGCTGAGCGCCAAAGTGTCTTGTTTTAACCCATCGAGAGAACCAAATAATAATAAAAATTATATTTGCCACACCCTGTTAAAGGAGGTCAACATGACCAGTTTCTCTCAATGGGAAGTTATTATATACGTAAGCGGAGGTTTGTCAACTAGTTACTTAGTAAGTAGGGGGTTACTAAGTAACTGAAAAAGGAGAGGCAAGTGATAATGAGCGTGGATCTTGAGGATCCGAGCCGAGCTCTTATCAAGTTGCCTCTCGATATTTGAACCGCTGCGTACACAGTTAAGGTCTCAACAGCAGGTTGTTTTTAGGGGGAGAGTAAGGGCAGGTAGGAAGCGTTCCAAAACGCAAACCGGCTGCCTTTCTCTCCCATAAGGAGCTTGCGCTGATCAAGGTTCAAACGGGGGGACACACCTTTAGCTTTCCCGCGAAAGAAAACCTTGGTGTTTTGAACCACCTTAACCAACACAAGCTCGCCGAGATTTTATATCTTATTGAAAATAAGTCAACAAATATTTACGGAGTTCATGAAATGCTTTTCCTCTATGACTTAAACGATTTTTCTCGGTTTCGCTTAAGGCAGCATAAACTTTGTCGCAGCCGATTGGCCTGAAACAAGAACTCAGAGGTATTCCCTGCCGTAAAGGCGCTTCGAGTTCATGGGTAATCACACCTTCGGTTTCTCCCCTGAATAAAACCAATTCACCGGGTCCGTCAATAAATGCCGCACAGCAAACAAACCGCGCTCCGCGCTCGGCTTCAGGTATATCCTTCATTACTTTCATAAAATGATCTATCCATTCTTCATCAGTTGCATCCGCACCCGCTCCCCAGCGCCGCGTTTTAACGCCGAGTTCGCCCTTCAAAGCATCAACAATTATACCTGAATCCTCACCAATGGTTGGCAGGCCCAAAAGCTCATGATAATGCGAAGCCTTGGCTTCGGCGTTTTCCTCAAATGTTTCTCCGTTTTCTTCAAAGTGATCGCTGGCCAATATGTCAGCGAATTCATCATGATGCAAATGATAAAGATCGAGATTAAGATCTCCGATTACTTCTTTTATTTCTGAAAATTTTCCAAGATTTGTAGTGGCAATCAGCAGTTTTTGCATTGTGACAACAATCGATTAATCAAATTTTTGTGTCACTGCCCAGTTGCCGTTCATTTTTTCTACCATATACCATCTTGTGCCATCCGGATTTTTTACCTCGATAGCTGCCTGATCCTCATTTAAATAGTGGACATTGACAGTGCTTAGGTTATCAGTAATTTGGAGTTTTTCCAAAGCGGTTTTATCAAGATTCGGAGTAATAGGGGAAATAGGTTCTCTATATTGGGTAATGTTTTCATCTGATTGAATAATAATACCGTTATCTATAATTTTTTTAACTTTTTCAGTTGGGATTTCCTGTGGCGTAGTTACTGGCTGGGTGGTTACTGGCTCGTTAATAGTTTGATTTATATATGTAAATCCGTCGTTTGCCGCTGGTGCGGTTTGCTGCTGTTCAGAAGTTGTTGTAGGCTGCGGTGTTGGAAGAGGAGCAGGTGTCTGAGTAGTAGTCGGCACTGGACCGCCAGTTGTTGGTACACTCAAGAGCATGGGTTTTTCAGTAACCGGAGTTGCTGATTCCGATGCTGCGCTTGTATTAGAAGTTTTTGGGGTACTCGGAACGGCTTTTTGCTCATCCCCATAATCAATAACCAGAGGGTCTACTTTAACAGTTCTTTCTTCGGGTTTTTCAATATCTTTAATAACCGCTGAATCTTCAACGGTTTTTATAAGGTCGGCTTCATTTACAATATCGCCTCCTCCGGTAGGTGAAAAATCTTCTTGAGGAACTGCAATTTGATTGTTTTGCAAAGCGAATACAATCACAAATACAGCTAAAATAGAGGCTGGTACGCCAATTAAAGTTTTTTTCCATTTAGACCAGAAGCTTTCTTCGGGTTTGGAATCCGCAACCTTTTTAAGCTGCTCGATTTTATACGAAATCATTTCGCGTATTGCAGCCTTAGAATGAGGATTCACTTCAATATTCTCAGCTTTTTTGGCTTTAAGAAAAAACTCGGTGATGTCGCTAAAATAGCTATTTTCGTTCATATTTTTAGTAAAGTTGTTTGAGGTCGTGTTTTGTTGGGAGCAGGCCTTTGGCCTTTTTTAAAGTTCTAAATACTTTAACACCGATATTTGAAACTGATAATCCCATAACATTGGCGATTTCTATATTTGAAAGACCTTCAAAGAATTTCAGTTTTAAAATTTCACATTCATCTTCATCCAAATGCTTCATCATTTCGCTTACTTGTTCCTGTGCAATTACGCCGTCAGCTTTTTCAGTTTGATCCTGTGTTTTATCGCTTACATTATAAGCCTCTTCAATAGGTATGTGCTGGCGTTTATTGGTTTTTCTATACCACTTAATCACATTGTTGTGCGCGATTTTATAAAGCCATGAAGAGAAAGGATATCCCTGAAATTCAAAAGTCTTAATATTCTCAAGAGCATCCAAAAAAGTCTGGCTTGTTATATCATGAGCAACATCCTTATCGCCACCGCATCTGCGGTAAATGTACTTATAGATTTGTTCATAATATTTATCATACAAAACAAGGAATCCGTCAGGATCTTTTTTTGCATCTTCTATCAACTTTTTTTCTTTTTCCAGGTCTTGAGACATAAAATACGCCTAAGTATAAGGTGTATTTTATAACAAATATCTCCCAACTTGTCAAGGCTCATTCGTATCTTTCACTTAATATAAGCTTAATTCTGTGGGGTCATTACAAAAATTGGGTTACTCGGCAAAGGGGCCTTACTCGGCAAGACCCCCTTACTCGGTAAGGCAATCTGGAGATCTTGCTTTTAAAGCCGGATTTCTATATATTTCTCCTGCATATAACAACACGCAAAATGGGTAATTTAACTGATCTTACAAAGGGCAGAATCGTAAAAATAAACGGAGAACCGTATGTAATTATGTGGAGCGAGTTTAATCGCCAGCAACAGCGAAAACCGGTTATGCGCAGCAAACTTAAAAATGTAAGAACGGGTGCAACAATGGATAAAACTTTCTTGTCAGGTGAATCTTTTGAGCTTGTGGATGTGCGAAAGCAAAAAGTTCAATATTTGTATAAAGATGAGAATGCGGCTTTTTTTATGGATGAGAGTAATTATGAGCAGTTTGAGGTTTCTTTGGATATTATCGAAGGACTCGTTGATTATTTGCTAGAAGGCTCAACAGTTGACGGAGTGTTTTTTGAAGGCAAAATGATTTCTGTTGAGCTTCCTCCAAAAATGGTTTTTGAAGTTAAAGAAACAACGCCCGGTGTTAAAGGTGATACAGCAAGCGGCGGCAAAAAACCCGCAACACTCGAAACAGGTCTTGTTGTGCAGGTTCCGCTTTTTATTAATGAAGGAGATAAAGTTAGGGTAAATACCGATACAGGTGAATACGCTGAAAGAGCGTAACCTACTTTTCATGCATCTCAAAAACCCCGTCCCAATCAGGTTTTGGAGGGAAATCGCGCAGAACTTCGCAGCGCTGTCTGTAAACTTTTGAAGGGCCGTCGTTGGCGTATATCGCAAGGGCAGCATCGAATTCTTTCAAAGCCTCTGCAAATTCGCGCTTCCAATATAATGTTATGCCCGCGTTATATCTCTCTAAAAGCTCCTGGCCTTCGCCACTTAAACCGCCACTTCGCCCTATAAGTTCGTAAATGCGAACCGGTTTATTTTTGCCTTTAACTCGCAGTAAGTCGAGTTCGCGCACTGTAAAGCCGTCACCGATTGAAGCCAAAGTGGCTTCGCTGATCATTGTATGCGTGTTATATTTTTTGTTTGCACCTTCAAGGCGTGATCCCAAATTTACTTCGTCGCCGAGGATTGTGTAGTCGAAGCGTTTTTCGCATCCTACATTTCCAACAACAACAAATCCGCTGTTTATTCCTACGCGGAAGTCTGCCAAAGGTTTGCCTTCAGCCTGCCATTTTTCGTGCAGTCGAGGTAATTGTTCTCTCATTCTTATTGCTGCTTCGCATGCTTTTGCCGCATGGTCCGCCATATCAAGAGGAGCGCCGAAATAAGCCACAATTGCGTCTCCAACATATTTATCGAGAGTGCCGCCAAGATCCATAATAATATCTGTCATGGCGCTTAAGTAGTCATTGATTTGGCTAACGAGTTGTTCCGGCAGCAAGCCTTCAGACATAGTTGTGAAGTTCGCTATATCGCTGAAGAAAACCGTTACATTTCGTTTTGTTCCGCCAAGGTGGAGGAGGTTTGGATCTTTAAGAACTTCGGACATTACATTCGGGCTTAAGTATCGTCCGAATGCTGTTTTTACGTACTTTTTTTCGCGTAGTTCAACAAAATATTTGTAAGTTAATGTGGCAACGTAAGCTACTGCAATTGTTATAAACGGGTAGATCATATTGAGGATCGTACCGCGGCTGTATACTAAGTGCGCATAGCCGTAATAGCCGCCTGTGATTGCCAAAATTATGGCTGTGGCAAGCCAGATATTTAAAAACGACAAAATTAAAGCAACTGCCAATGCCAGTAAAATTATTGTGATTGTTTCGCTAAGCTGAGATTGATTTTGGAGGTATTCCTGAGACAGAATTGTCTGGATTGCATTAGCGTGGATTTCAACTCCGGGCATTTCGATTTTTGTATCTTTTGGAGTTGCATAATGGTCACCGATTTTTTGAGTAGTTACGCCTATTAACACGATTTTGTCTTTAACTCGTGCAGAATCAAAATTGTCATTGTAAGCTTCAACAAATGGAATTGAATCATATTCATAAGGCTCCTCAAAATAATTAATTAACATTTCATTGTTTTCAACAGGGATTTTATATGTGTCGATTGCTGATGGAGAGAATTTTTGGGCTGCTTTAAAAGCAAAAGAATTTTCGATTGGAATTCTTCTCGCAACACTGTCTTCATCTAAATTTATATTAATTAATCCAACTTCTTCGTTATTATGATTTATAAAAATCGGAAGAGGTTCATCAGCAATTATTTCATCTGATTCACCAAGATCAACCGCAGGCAGTATAATGTTTGAATATTTTGTCAGTGTTTGAGCCAATTCAAGATCTTCTGGATTATCAACCAAAGGACTGTAATTTTTTATTTCTTCGGGATTTTTTATAAGATTTTTAATGTAATCTTCAGTAATGCTTGTTTGTTTTTCAGTTAGAAGTAAATCAATACCGATTACTTTAGCTCCTGCATTTTCAAGATTTTCAATTACTGTTTTGTAGTATGCCCTGCTCCATGATCCAAATCTTCCAAGTCCGAATTTCGACTTATCATTAATGCTTACCTCATCTATTCCAATTATCACGATGTTATCGCTTGGATTATTTTTTGTATAAAGACTGTCAGCAATTTTTAAGTGCCATGATTCAAGCGGATTTATATATGACAGGATAGCAGCGAAAATTGCTACAAAAATTCCTATGCCGATAGTGAAGGTAAGTTTTTTAATCATCCCTATATTTTAGCATAAAAAAGGGCATAAAAAAAGCCCGGCTTCCACGATGGAAAGCCGGGGCTAGAGGTTGTTGTCGCTATCGCCACCGCTTGTCAGCTATGAAAGCCGACTGCGGGACTTGCGATCGTTCTTCTTGATGCGGGCCGGGGCACTACGACGTGAACGTCGCACGCTCCAAAGGAGCCAGAACATCAGAAGGCCGAACATCATGACGCCGGTGGGCGTCGCTCCGTCCGACTGGGAGCACCCGGCACACCCCTTCTTCTTGGGGGGCTGGGGTTTGCGCCCGATCTCGGAGAGATCCTGGGCGTTGGCCTTGTCGATGTAGTACGGCAGGCCAGTATCGTCCATACCGATGATGATGCCGTTGAGTTCGTTACCGAACTCAGTGGGCTCGAGTTCATCGGTTTGAGGGATCAGAGCCCAGAACCAGCCATCTTTCTTCTGGCGCTCGTTGTACGTGGCGGAAACGACACCATAGATGGTACCGACAGTACCGATGATGTTCCAACCACGTTTCACGAAGACGTCTTCGCCAGTGTGAATGACGACCACATCTCCATCGCCGTAGATCTCGTGTTCGGTGAGAACATCCATCGAGACCGCCAGTCTTGCCGCTCCGTAGCGGGAGAAGAAGAGGCGGTCGATCGTGAAGGTTCCGGTCTGAACACGGAAGAGGACGTACTTGCCCTCCTCCACATCCACGACAATGGCCGGGCCAGTGACACCGTAGATCTCGACGTCTTCGCAGTTAGCAACGAGGTCCATGGGTTGCAGGTCATTGATGGCCTGGTCATAGGTCTCTCTGAGTCTGCCCTGAAGCTGACTGATGTCGAAATCATCGGAGGTAAGCTGCTGCACCAGTCCGCTCTCGTTGCACGAGGGACAGTTGCCGGAGTTGATGGTGCAGGCCTGGGTGCAGGTGAGTGCACCCGTGTCACCACCGAAGTCGGTGCAGGTGAGGCCACCAAAGTCATTGGTGTCACATTCCTCACCGTCATCGATAACGCCGTTGCCACAAAGGAGAGAACAGTCGGACGGAGTGCCGTTGCACTCGTATCCGTCTTCGACCTGACAAATTGACGAACAGCCGTCACCGTCCGTCTCATTGTTATCGTCGCAGGTCTCTCCATTATCGATAACGCCGTTCCCGCAGGTGCTCATGCTGCAGGATGACGTGTCAAAGGAACAGTTGGCGGAGCACGCGAGAGTGCCTCCGCCAGGGTAGCCCTGGGATTCGCACGAAGCGCCGTTGAGGTTGGCACTGTCGCACTGCTCACCGGTGTCGATACTGCTGTTGCCGCACATGGTGCAGCCGCTGGTATCGAACGCGCAGGAGCCGGGCTGGCAGGCGAGAGTTCCGCCTGCGTAGCCCTGCGAAACACAGGTCTGCCCGTTGAGGTTGGCTCCATCGCACTGCTCGTTGCCCTCGACAATGCTGTTGCCACAGGTGATGGTGGTGCAGCTGCTCGTATCGAACGAACAACTGCCGCTGCACCCTAGGGTGCCGCCATCGAATCCCCGCGACAGGCAGGTCTGGCCGTTGAGGTTGGAGCCGTCACATTGCTCACCCGCATCGACACTGTTGTTTCCGCACATGGTGCAGTTGCTCGTGTCGATGGTGCAGGTGCCGGAGCAGCTCAGGGAGCCGCCCACGAAGCCCAGCGTCTGGCAGGTTGCCCCGCCGTAGTCGCTGCCGTCACACTCCTCGGTGCCCTCCTTGGTGCCGTTGAGGCAGATCTGGGAGATGCAGCCGGAAGTGTCGAAGGTGCACGAAGACGTGCAGGCCAGGGTACCGCCGAGGAAGCCCTGCGTGATGCAGGTCTCGGTCCCGAGATCGGAACCGTCGCACTGCTCGCCGGTCTCCTTGGTGCCGTTGTTGCACACCGGGCCGGTGACCCAGGGCTTGACGTTGACCACACCTTGGGCAGTCGCACTTACGGGACTGAATGCTTGCTCCACGCCGGACAAGTTGAATGCGTGAAGGCCGTTCGCATCCACAAAGAGCGCGGTGAGGCCGATAGAACTGTAGCCCAGAGTTGCGCCGAAACCGAAGAAGATTGACGCAGAGGTTTCAGCAGTTGGGTTGGTGGGGTCGATGATGTAGCCGGTGTTGCCACCCAGGTGATGGGAGACGATGTACCCGTCGAGGTAAGCGATTTCACCCATCGGATTAGTAACATCTCCCCAGCTCGTTTTGTTCCACGTGGAACGATCCACGGCCCAAAAGCCTGCGCCGTGAGTTACGATAAAGGAGTTGGAGCTCGGATCGTACGTCATGTCTTTGACGCTATCAGCGTACACTCCGCCAAGAGAATGCGAAGTTACCGCATCACCGTTGGCTGTATCAACCTCGTCGATGGAAGGGCTGACAGTCAGGGATCCCTGGTTGAGAACATATAGGATGTCTCCGATCGGAATGATTCTGGCAGGACTTTTCCCAATAAGTGGGATATCAGTTGGGGAGGCACAGGTCAAAGGGCTCCTTGCTACCTTGACGAGCTTGTTCTGGTTAAAGTGGGTCACGTAAACATCGTTGGGGGTTCCACTCCCCCTGCCATTTCCTTGAACGGAACAGACTGAGTTGTCGTTCATGTCTCGAATTTGTATCATTGGAGTCCCGTTCGGATCGCTTGTGAAGAAAAGGTTCTCGTATGCGTCGATGTTTCCGCTACCGGACCCGTAGCTGAAGCTGCCGAGCGAGGTGTTGGTCACCAGGTCCCGGCACTCTACGTTACCGGATCCGTCGACGTAGCAAACGCCGCCGGAAGTTCCGATAGAGGGGTTGATCTGCGCTGACGCTGAACGAATGTTCAGGACGCAGAGGAAAAAAAGAAACGCGATCGTTGTGATCTGTCGCATGGTCTCTATCCTTTCCATTCCATATTTCAGGAATGAATCTTGGTTTTTGTTGATTTTATATATCTAATCAGCCTTTGACGGAGGCTGATATTTTGAAATTTGATTGTCAATGAGCAGTTGACAATTCAAACTTTCCTTATCTACAAGCCGATAACTTGTCGACAAAAAAAGCCTGAATTTATTTAAATAAAGGTGATTATATTACCATTTTTACCCTAGTTTGTCAAGTATTATTATTGCTGTATTACAAATCCGGAAACAGGCTTAGGCAAGGCAATAGTTCGTTCAAGAGTTTCACTATATCCACCATCAACCATAACTTCAACCCTAACCACTTTTGATGTACTCGAAATTGGGCTTTGCGTAGCCAAATCTATAGGTGCTTTAAATTGATATTCAAGGTATGGAATAGTTTTATCGCCATCTGATTTTAAAGTGTGGATTGCTAACAAATTTAATACTGGTTTATGTATTGTGCCTAAATAAGCTGATAAATTAGCCGGATTAGCACCATTTAAATTTACAGATCTGTTTGGAGTAATCCAATAAATCGGATTTTTTGTGAAATATGCATTTATATCATTGACCTTAATATTTTCATTAATATTTACTCCAAATATAAATGGTTCTAAAACAACTGATCCGGTATCGATTGTTGAACCATTGTTGATTCCCTCTCCTATAATTTTCCATAATAAAATGACAGTATTTACTCCATCCGGAGCAAATTCCTTCAACACATACCTATCATCAAATAATCTTGACTCACATATCTCATACCCCTTCTCACTATTCGCCGGATTACACGGATTCCTATACCGCAATTGAAAATCGCTCAACCCCAAGCCGCCGTCCGCAAGCACGCTGCCGCTATCGTCCACACTAAATCCCGGATTCCTAACCACACCGTTTTCCTCAGTATACAGCGGTATCGCCACTGCCTGGCCTTCTTTGATTTTGTTCCAATGGCATGGCCAATCCAAAACATCGTCCATCACAGTATCGCTGATTCCCAAGTTTGTTAGCGCCGCGCCAAGCATTTCAACACTAACCACAGGGTCGGCTGTTGAGCAATAATCGCCGCCTGCGTCGCCGCTGCCTGGTGCCGGAACCGTGTATTCGCCGTCTATCAAATGAGTTTCATCAAGTTCTGGTGAGCCGATAACGCGCCATGTGCCTGTTGCCGTGCCAAAGCCGAAATCTATGCCATCCGCACATTTTGGATCGCTAATCGTGCAGCTTCCCGCATCGCACAAACATCCCTCACTAACTCCTCCTGTCCCGCCACCGCGTGATTCCCATAAGGCTATCTCGAACATTGAATCCGCAACGCTTTTAGCAAGCAGTGTTTTTTGATCGTTTACAATCGCGCGGAATGACCGCACAATCGGGTCAACATACGAAATTCCGATTGCAAGTAAAATCGGCACAAGAATAAGCATGATGACCATACTCATCCCTTTTCGCTTTCTATTTAAAATATTAATTTTTTTCATACTGTTTAATTTTTTATTGGCTTCACGCCTTTCGCTCTAATACGATCGTACATTTAATCTTACGTCAGAATATATAGTTGTTTGTAAAGTTTCTGTTGGGGGCAGTCCAAAGTAATCAAGCCTCTCCATAACCGATGGTTCCGCAGTCATAACAACCGTAATGTGCGGCTGAACCAAAGTCCCGCTTGCCGCATCGGTTTCAGCAAATCCTTTATAAGGATCCTCCAAAGGCGAAATATAAAATTTTAAACTTGTAATATTTGTGCGAAGCGGACTGATTGGAATAAATCCGTCATAAACCAAATTTTCACTTTTTGAAGCCCCGAGATCTGCAACCATGTCATCTATATTTCCATTTCCGATAAATTCATCTGCAATCGCCCACGTGTCGGTTATGTCATCACCGTCAGAATCGCTTCCATTAAGCCATAAAGTAGAAAGTGCATTTTCAACAACAGGGCCTGTTCCAGGGTCGCGCTCAACCGGCTCCAGCGCCAAAATCGTCTTTCGCGTACCCAAAGCATTAATTAAATATAACTGATCCTGTTCGTGCAAGCTGTCCATCACACCGGGACAAGCCGCAAAAACTCCGCAAAAAGCATTGGCATCTTCAGCCAAACCATTAATTGGATTTTGCCCTACATTCAAATCAATAGTGCTTCTATCAATAGTACAGGTCGGATCCAACTCAACAGCAACACCGGAATTACATAAAATGCCAGGGGCCCCGTCGCTTCCAAAATCATAAAATTGCTTTGCGTAATCGCCGTAAGCGTAATTTCCGCCAACGCCTGAAAGGCCCGCAAATTCAGCATCGCCGCTCGCAGCCCTAAAATACTCTTCATAATCAATTGCGTTGCCTTCAACCATAACAGTAATTTGGCGCATAAGAGCGCGCATATCCTGATACATCTGTTCTTCAAGTTCAATGCGTTTTGAGTCGCGGTACATATTAATTGTAAGGGTTACAATAGCCACAAGAAACACGCTAAAAATACTTGTTGCAATAAGCAATTCCACTAAAGTAAAGCCGCTTTGTCGCTTTTTATTTCGCATTTAGGTTGATTAATTGGCTGCTTGTGTCCCCGTCATTATTTTCAGTCACCACCATAACCTGCATTAAATCAGGCTGCGGGAATTCAATTTCAATAGTTTGATAATATTGCTTGTCTCCAAGCATAAATCCTGCAAGGGTATCGCGGATAAAATCATCTGAAAGTTCATATCTGCCTTTAATCGGTCCTTCGAGCCATTTAAGTTCGCTGGTACCTTTAAGTTCATAATTGCCTTTTGTAAGCCGATTTGTATCATCACACGGTTCCAAAGGATTCATCATGTCCCAACATTCTTCGCCGCGATTTTTATTAACATTAACAATTTGGATTATCCTGAAAATCGACTCATTTGTTAGAGAAGTCAAAGAAGGGTCTTTGCTGATTTGTTTAATTGACTGCCTAAAAACAAACCCCATTACAACAAAAACAACTACCAATAAAACCATCGCAACCCAGATTGCTTTTCGCCATATATCAAGTGATTTTTGTTTAGAGCCTGCGGCTCCCTTATTCTTCAAGTGCAAAATTGGTTATTGTTACCGGAAGTGAAATTGACTTTGGATCGCTTCCTTCAAGCCATTCTATACGGCAAACCGCGTCTATTCTGTTTGCAGTTACATTGCCCACTTCGATTGTTCTGAAATAAATGGTTTCTTCTCCATCTAAATCAAAAACTCTGTAATTTCCATCTGTTTCATCTATTCCATTTGTTAAGTCGAGTGCCGCGCCCTGATTAACAAGTACCGGAGGCATTATAGTTGAGGTCTCAATAGTGTAATTTGAGTCTGCTGTAATAGCGTTTGAAGGGTCGCAAGTGTCAGTTGTCATGCTCCAGCAGTGCTCTTTATCATAACTGAATCTAATCCAGTTCGTGTCGCGAAGGCCTCTAAATGCATTAACGCCTTCCTGGGTGAGCCAGCTGGCTTCAAGGCTGTGCGCGTTAAATTTAATCGCCCGATTAGCCACAACCAAAAGCGTAATAATGGTTGCAGAAACCATTAAAAGGACAGTTATCGAAATCAGCACTTCAACAAGTAGGAATCCTTTTTGCTTTTTGAGGCTTGCACGCATTTTTTCCTGTTAGACACGCATGGATATGCGGAAATATTTTACTCGAAAAGTGCGCATTAGTAAATGTTTCCGCGATACAAAATTTTAGTTACTAAGTAAGGGGGGGCTTACTAAGTAACTATCCTAAATCTCCCCAAGCTCTTCCAGAATTTTAGCAAGCAACTTTTGATATTTACGTCTTTTGAGAATTTTCCAGGGAACAAGGTAATTCCGGACTTGTTTTGGCTTGCAATAAGGGTAATCGAGTTCGATTGTGCAGAGTTCTTCCCGTTCATGGTCGAGTTCGACTTCTTTTACCTCTTTAAGTAATTCCGTGATTTTGTCAGCCATTCCCTTAGGAAGATAATGAAGTTCGTTTAGGGTTATGTCGTATTCTCTAGAGCCTTTTTCAGCAAAAAGCAAAATATCTATAAGTTCTTTGATTTTTATTGAAAGCTCTTCAATAACTGCAATATCCATGAATCCCTTTAAACCTTTAGTAAGTGTTTGAGGAAGATTTTTAAGTTCAGAGGAAACTGCTCTGAATCTAATTCCATTATTATACAAAGCTTTATTAGCAAAAATTCCATTTAATAAATCTTTATTATCAAAACCGGAAAGCAAAGTGTAACTAAATTTAAATTTTGGCGGGGCTTCCCATTCCGCATCCGCAACAGCAGCTGTGTGAGGGCAATTAATAAAAAAACGAATCAATTCCTGAACTTCGGGCGGTAAATGTTCAAACATCGCTTTATGCAATTTTTGTTCGGAATATTTGCCATTTGCAAGATCTATATAAACACCCGGCCTTCTCGGATCCATCAAAAGTATAAAACTTTCTGATTTAACCGGTCGTCTTGCAAGAATATCAGGGATTTTCGGAGGCTTTGCTTTATCTGGTCTTTTTTCCAGTGGCGGAGGAGGCGGAAGAACAGCCATTACTTCATCAACAAATTCAGGCGACAAAAAACCTTCTTCCAGTAAACCATTATCAGGTTGTGGTTTTTCTTTTAGAGCCTCGTTTGGTTTATGTTTTTCCATGGTAAAACTATAAAACAGGCTATAAATTTATCAACAACCTTTTAACATGTCAATAAAAGCTTGATTTCCCCCTTTCTTTTCAGTATTATGAGCCCTCAATTTAAACTGAAACCCTTGGAAAAACAACCAAATTCTACAGAACCGGAATGGTTTGCTGTGTATAGAGACAATTCCATACAAGCTCACAAACTAAGACAGGCGAACGACCATGTCGGCGCAAAACAGTTGTTTGAAGAGGCACTTATTTTTATTCAGGAAGCAAAGCAAAAAGGTGAAATTGATGAACGACTCACATGGCACGAATCAACACTTATTTATGCTATTCTTGATTGTAATATTCTGCTTCAGTCCACTCCATCGGAAGTTATGCAAAATTTGCATATATTTGGAGATTATTTAAAAAAGATGATGATTGATATTTCCGGGATCCACGATAAATTCAGGGGGATAGCAGGTGTTTTTAATGATGATTTTACTGCAACCGATATTAATCAGCTTCGATATGCTATCGAAAGATTTGAAGACATTATTTTAAATGTTGATAAAAATGAATTATCGCAGCAGCAACTTGAAAAACTTGCTATGTTTTATTTTTATCTGAGTAATTATTTTCAGACTGCTCAGTTGTTTTTGGGCTTCTCAACAATGATGATCAAAGAGGGTGAGGAATGTAAGGAAATGTTTGGAGAAGCGTCAGCTCGGACTATTGAAAATTTTGAAGCATTGGATGATGAATATCTAAAGGCTCATAATCTTAAAAAATATAAAGATTATGTTAAGAAATGGTTTGGTATATATGCGGATATTATGGATGCCACTTACGCTCTATATGTCAGAGATCAGGTTTTTGACTCAAATTGGGCTTTCCAAAGTAAAGATATAGATATGCTATGGGATAACATTAAAACTTCATTGGTTCAGGAAAGTGACGATGAAGCTGTTAATCAGATGAATCAAAATGCTGCTGCACAGGCAATGGAATTGTTGTTGGATGTTTATTCAACGGAAGCTTTGATGAATATTGATAACTATGAAAGAGCACTTACGGGCTTGGACAAAATTTCAGATGCATCTGAAAAACTTAAAGAGCCTACAAAAGTTGTTTTTTATAATCATTTAAAAAGAGCAATAATCGCAAGAAAATACCTTTTGGATATGCGTTATAATGAAGGTCTCGTTTTATCGCAATTGAATCCGGTTTCGTTTTTTAACAGAAAAAAACAGGGTTCTGAAGATACAGATGTTGCTCATACTCAATATGATGTTACGGATTTGGCAGGAGTCGAAATTTCAAGAGTTGGCGATGATTTTTCTGAAAAAACAACCAATGCAATTGAAGGACTCGTGAATCGTTTTCCCGTCCTTACAATTCCTGATGAGAATGACGAGGCTTTAAACAGTTTGGTTAGAGACTTTGTGCCTACAAATGTATATGAACAAACCGAGGCAAAAAGAAGAGAATTAAGGAAAGATGATAAATATATGGAATGGGAAAAGAAATTTATGCAGCAAATGAGAAAAGATCTGGAATTGGCGAAAATGTATATGCCGGAGAATATTGGTTCAACAAACCATATGTCAAAAAAATGGCTTGTAATACTGGAAGCAAGGCTTCTTTTGTATGAATATTTTCATTCGAAAGACAATGAAGATGAGGAGACAGGGGAGACAACCAGAAAGGATTCCCATGAAAGTATCCTGGAAATTCTGGATGATTCTTCACCAACAGGACAATTGGATCGTATTGAACAATTGTTATCAGGTTATGCAGAAATGCCAAAGGGTGCATATTTCAGGCAAATAGTTGAAATTAATATAATACTCGGATGGGTTTATATTGAAAAAATTGAATTAATGAAAGACAAACTTTTAGAGGGTGGAGAAATTAATGTTGAAGTAGAGCCGTATATTTTTTTTGATAAAGCCAGAGATTATCTTTGCAGCGCATTTAATATGCTTCAGGATCTTGGAGATGAATCCACGACTTTACACAATGAGATTAGAAGAGCTTATGCGAAATTAAAGTTTCTCAATTTTGCAATTTCTGATTCCGCAAATAAGAATGAAACTGTTTTACCTGTAATTGACAGAGAAGCCAAGGAATTCAGAAAAGGCCAGTGGAATAGAGCATTTTGTCAGGTTTTAAGTTCTGATAAAATCGAAAATCTTGAGGGCTACAGAAAAACTATTACTGCAGAATTTGAAAAAATAGCCAAAGAATTTGTGCCGCATATTGTTTCTGTTAACGTATTTTCTGATAACAGCAATCTTCCGACAGGCACATTTGTAAAGAATGATTATGCACGAGATGGTATGTATAAAACTGTTATCAAAGTTCCGGAAAACAGCAGCCTGGTTTTGGGAATTCAAAGCGAACTTCCAATTCCAAAAGAAGTTCTGGGGTTGTTACCGGGTTTTGCCAACCATATTTTTAATTTGTTTGCTGCTTGTGATTATAGAAAAAAACTTGAATCCGTTAAAGATGACAGGTTTAAGGTGTCTTTGAAAAGAGAAATATTAACGAGAGCATGTGTAATTATCGAAGATTTATTGCCAACCGGTATTAAAATTGAGAATAAAAAAATGCGCGAAAAATTTTATAAAAAACTTGTTGCTTCCTATAATCTCAGATTACATTTTACAATAAATATTGAAGACGCTGACCATATTGCAGCTCTTTATGATGCGGGTATGGCCGCCATTGATACATATTCTTTTGATAAGCCTGAGGCTGAATTGCTTGCATTTGAAAAAGTAAAAAAACAAAGACACGTTCAGGTTGGGTATGAAATTTTACGTGGCATGCTTGGAACAAGTGAATTTAATGATGTGTTGATTATGGCAAAACATCACCATGACGCACAAATTGATTTAACTGAGGACGAAGTATTGGATGAAAAAATGATGTTTCTATTAAATATTTTAAGAATCAGCGACAGATTAAAAGAATTTTATGCTAAAGAAATAGGCCGTGATGACGATCCTGAAGAAGACTTTAAAATTAAACAATTTTTAGCGGAGCAATCAGACAAAGACTTTTCACCAGGCTTTATTGAATTTGTACAAGACGCTCTTTATCCGGATGATGGATTGGATTTTCTTTGGGAGGTTTAATTTTATGCGAATTTCATTAAACTTGCATCAACATACAATATATGCTATAATTTGCTTATGAAGTAATTAATGTATAATTAAAAATAAAATATGCGCTTTATAGATTTATTTTCAGATGATCCCGATAATAGACCCCGTGAAGCCAGGGATACTCAAAAAAGACTTCAACGACCAAGAAGAAGAGAATGGAAAGCTGATGGAATAAAAGACGGAATCCAGGCAGCAGTTCAGGATGCTCTAAGACGAATGGATGAAGGCGGTGATAATTAAATTTTTTTATAAAAGCTTCGTTATTGATAAAAGTACGCTTTTTTGGTATAATAGATAGAAAAATAAATATAAAAAATGAAAAATTTAAATACAATTCAACGATTTTATTTTGACCAGATAAAAAACGACAAATTAAAAAAGCTTATTGAGGAGTCATATTCTTTTTTAACAATGGATGACAGCGAGAAGCTTGATATCTTAATTTTGGCCAGTGTTTCGCATAGTGACCCAAATGCTGAAAAAGATCTTATTAAGATTTTTGAAACAGAGCAACAGGAAGCGCAAAAAGCGATTGATTCCATTAAGCCTCTTACGCCTGAAACCGCGATTCAGCAGGCTAAAGTTATTGATGAAGAAAGTGCGGAATATGAGGAAAATATAAGCAAATTAAATCGTATTATGCTTCAGGATAAAGAAGAAAAAGAACAGAAGGGCACTGAAAAAACTGTAAATGCACTTGAAGCGATATTAGATCAATTAAACTAATTATGAATAAAGAAAAACCAAAACCACAGGAAAAACCAACTCAAGTTGACTTATTAAAAGCTGAAAAAGGTCAGGTTTCAAAGAGTTATGAAAAATTTGATTCTTATGTTAAAAAATACGGATCAATGGAGCGACTTGAAGAAACATTATCAGATGAGAAGGTTGATTTTCGCGAGCTCTTAAAAAATCCCAAATATAAAGAAGTATTTGATAAATTGGCTTCACTTTCAAATAAAGGCTTCGGCTCTTTGTATTTGTTAAAAGGTCTTGAAATAAAACCCGGGATGAATTTGATGCAATTAAAGGCTTCGTTGGAAAAATTTAAAAGCACTTTAAAATCCACTTTGGATGAATGGAGGAAAACAAATTCAAAACTTGAAAGACTGGTTGATGTAGAGAGAAAAAGAACTGAATTATTCGAGAAACTTAATGGCAGTTCCGGAGGTTATATTTTAACGAAGGAAAGAGACATGCCGGAACCGGCATTTGTAAGAGCAAGTATGGCAGTGCAAATGAGTCCGCTTTATAACAAGTTGCTGGAAAAAATAAAAAAAGCTTCTCCGGATGAAATTAATGCAATGTATCGTGACTATAGCATGTTTAAACCAATGTTTGACTATTCGGAAAAAGTCATGAAAGCTGAAGTAAAAAGGCAGGATATGATAACAGATCTTGAGAATTTTCCTTCAGTTAGCGGTGAAGCCGTTCCTTATTTAAGGACCAATAATCTACAAGCGGGAGCTGAAAACGCCATAAAACAAAGTGCCAATTATAAAGAAGCAGAGAAAATTATTATGCAATCGGATCCTGATAAAATTTTACAACTTGCATCAAAACCAAATCCTTTAAGGCAATATTGGGAAAAAATGACACTCAACGCATTTCAATATGCTAACAAGATACAGCTTGACAATGCGCTTAAGCCCTATTTAAAGCTAAAACCTAAGAATTTTCCTGAACAGAAATTTTTAGCGTCACTTAAAAAAAGTTCATATTACACAAAGGCATTTGATGCCGTGCAGAAAGGCGATCTGGCTGCACAAAAAACATTCAAACCTGAAAAATATATCAATTTTACTAATGAAGCTGCAATTCAAATGGCCAAAAACGACGGCAGCGACACTTTATACAATTACGCTAAAATGCTGGCAGATAATTTTCAAAAACTTCGCGGCAAAATTGTCAGTGACGATTATGGTATGGCTTAATTTGAAAAGGGGGATTTGGCTGGTAGAATAGCCAAATTGGAAGGATTTTTTGGTGTGTTATCGGGGAATCAGGGCAGGAAAAGACTTGAAGATGGCCTTGCAATTGTCAGGGAGCTTTTTTACTACGTTTCTTTTGTAGGCTTGCTGACACTGCTTGACGACCGTGGGCTTGGGATCGAGGTACCATCGCACCTGTTTGCACTTACCGGGAAGACCCTGTTCTTTTGCGTCTCCTTTTTTCATGAGCGCAGTCAGGGCCAATTGACACGTGTGTAGCTTTTGCCACGCCTCAATGTCAATTAGTAAGTGGGCAATTCTTCTGCACTCTTTCTTCATACTTTTATCGTATTTTAAGTTGTAGCCGGTGCAGAATTTTGCCCTGAGCAGCTTTACGATGAGCCTTCCCACTGCAAAGGTCTTGTTCTTTATGATGTAGGGGATGGCCTTTTTTTGCCTGATGCAAACGGAGTGCAGACTGGGCGTAGTCTTGAAGTAGTCTCGCCGGGAGTCTGTGTTTTGACATTCGTCTTCCCACTTGGCGAACAGTTTCTTTGCCTGCAAAGGTTTCTGCACAGTGACCTTGGGAGGGCTATGCATTACTGTTTTTTGCTCCACGGGCTTTTTCACAGGAGCAGCAGGCTTTGGCACCGAAGCCTTACCGATCAATGCTTTCGCATCGCTGCTTTTGGCGCTTTTGTTGCTTCCTCTGGAAGAGAAGTAAACCGTCCATCCGATCAGACCCGCCAGCGCCAGCACCACTGCCACGACTCCTGCAAGTACGCTCACTTTTGAGCGCTTAGCAGGGCCATTAGGGCTTTCGGGCTTTTCAACCACTGGTTTTGGCAGCGGCTGAGAAACCAGGGTGTTTGCGATACCACTGGGTTTAAGGGTGGGCCTGCTCGAGTAGTGAAGAGTGGGAGATTGAGTGACAATTCCCTGATGGCTGGGCTGTGCAGGCTTATTATCCAAAAATACCTGCAAGTCGTTCGCCAGTTCAGCAGCAGATTGATAGCGATCCATCGGATGTTCAGCGATTGCTTTGGAAACAATCGCCAGTGCCGCTGAGTCGCGAATCAGCTGAAGTCTCTCTTCACGGTGCTTTTGATAATATGGAATAATACCAAATGCACTCAGCTCCTCCTCCGCGTCATAGAACCTCTCTCCGGCGAAGATCCAGAACAGGATCATCCCCATCGAGAAGATGTCCGTGAGATAGGTGACGGATGTCGGATGCAGCAGTTGCTCGGGGCTCGAGTAGATCGGGGTTCCGAAAATACGCGAATCCGAAGTGTAGCCGACTCCCATACCAATTCTGCAGAGGCCGAAATCGACCAGCACAGGGGAAAGGCGGCCATCACCGATGTCCTTCAACATGATGTTTTCCGGTTTGATGTCGCGGTGAATGATGCCTACTTCCTTACGGCCGGGCAGTTTTGCCATATGCGCATACTGAAGCGCGTTGCTGGATTCGATCACGATTTGCAGCATGATCTTTTGGGTCGCGGGGTTGTGAATTTCGGCACGATTCCTTTGGATGAAGTCTTGGAAACTTTCCCCGGGGATGAAGTCCATCACGATGTACTTCAGCTTGCCGTTAGGACCCTTGACCGTGTCTCTAACTCCGCAGATGTTGTCATGGTCCAAGTGAGCCTGGCCTCTGGCTTCTTCTACGAAGCGATCCGAAAGAGCCGAGTCTTCGAGCGACATGACCTTGATGGCCACTTTCTTGCCGAAGACGTTTTGATCTTCAGCCAGAAAGACTTTGCTCATACCTCCTTCGCCGAGTTGCTTTTCGATCCTGTACCTGCCAGCCACCACTGCTTCAATCGCAGTCATGCTTTTTGTGCTCATCATTGTCTGTCTCCTTTTTCTTTCCGTTTTGATTCCTTTTGATTCCTTCAAAAATTTGAAACCCTCTCATAATTGAGAAGGCATTTTCTACCAGCCGGGTTTTCAAGGAACACGATTAAGAGCCAGGTATGAAAAACCAAGGCCTTAAACATGATTCAACCATTAATTAAAAGCATAAATAAGCTAAAATATTACAAAAAGAATGGCAGGATTATTTTTTCAGAGTGCGATATAAAAAGTAAGAATAAACAATCGGAACTATTGCTGCGATTGCAATTGATATACCTACCACCCATGGAAGCAGCCATCCGATAAATGCTTCTGCAAAAATTATTAAACCGCTTATTGTAAAGAGCAAACCTCCAAGACGCTGCGTTTTATTCCAGACTTCTTCATTGTCCAATGTCCATGGTGTGCGAATGCCAATAAACCAGTTTTGGCGTACTTTACCCAAATAATTACCAATTAATGTAAACATTACACCAAGTCCGCCAATAATAAACGGCGTGATTAAAACCTCAGGATGTAATGAAATATAAAGCGAAATAAAGTACATGTATGCAAAAAATACAACAAAAACCATTTGAAGAATTAACCATGGGCGTCTAAAAAGAGTATATTTTTCTTTTTTCGGATCGATTCTGCTTAAAAAAGGAAACATCAAAGCTAGAAGAAATGTTATCCCGGGAAATAACCATACCCAAGTTGTTTTGTTCATATAGCTGTCGATTTCTCCATTTACGTTCCAGTGGGAAGGCATCATTTCAGGCAAACGCGGCCATAAAATCAATGCAACAACAAGCATTGAAATGACTATACAAATTTGAGTAATAAATATGGGCCATGAAAATTTAACTACTTTTTTCATTATTTGGATTGGTTAAAAAATTGCATGAATGTTTTCATAACTTCCTCAAAAACAGAAGTGTTTAACGAATATACAATTTGCTGCCCATGGCGTTCCGAAACAACCAGGTTAGCTCGTTTTAAAATATCTAAATGATGTGAAAGGGAAGCCATTGTAATTTTGAATTTTTTGTGAATTTTGCCTACCGGCATGTCCTCTTTTTTAAGTAGAGTAAGTATTTTTCGACGATTTGGATCGGAAAGTGCTTTGAATACTGCGTCCATCATATTGCGTGTTTATATTTAGATATTTAGATGATTGTCTAAATATTAATGAAGTTTGAATAGAATGTCAATGAAATCTGGCAGGGCGTGGTGGACTTAAGTTAGAACCGGCATGTTTAAGTGGTTGGCAGAGTAAAATGGAAAGTTGTTCCCTTGCCAACTTTTGAATCAAGCCAAATTTTACCATCAGAGGCATCAATTATTGTTTTGACAGCAAATAGTCCTAAACCAACTCTTGTTTGATTAATATTCAAAGAATTTTCAGTTTTGTAAAATGCATCAAAAATTCTATTTTGATCATATTTTGGAATCCCAATTCCATTATCTGAAATTGTAAATTTGATGTTTTTGCCCTTTTCTACCCAATTTATTTTAATTATTGCTTTCCCTTTTGAATACTTAATTGCATTATCAATCAAATTATCAAAAATTTGCCTGATTTTGGTTCGATCAGCAAAAAGAAAAACTTTTTTTGCAGTTGAATTTATCTTTATTTCAACTTTTTTTTTATCAAAAATTTTTGTAAAATCCTTAATTAAGTCAGCAACAAATTTTTTCACATCAAAATTTGTTTTATTCATTTTGATTTTATTATTTTGAATCATTGATACATCAAGTAAATCATCGATTAGTCTTATCATCCTCTCATTTGAATTATAAATATTTTCAAATAAATTTAATTGATCATGAGATAATTCCCCTATGCGTCCTTTTATTAAGAGTTCACATAACCATTTAACAGCAGAAACCGGGGTTCGCAACTGATGTGAAGTTATAGAGATGAATTCTGATTTAATCTGGTCCATCTCTTTTCTTTTTGTTATATCATGAAAAATTAACAAATAGACCTTTTTACCATTGATCTCAGCTGTATTGGTATTTATTTCATAATATTTTCGTTTGTGATTCAGGATAACTTCAACTTCAGTTTGTTTATTGTTTTCTAAATAAAATTTTTCATTTAATTTTTTTCTTGAATTGTCTGTGAAAATTTTAAGATCGTGAAGCGACTTGGAAAGTATTGTATGCTTTTTTAAATTGGTTAGTTTAAGCAATAATTCGTTACCTTCGATTATTTTATTGTTTTTATCAACTATTACAATTGGATCAGGAATGGTCTTAAATATTTTGTTAATGTGTTTGGATTCGTTGTTTAACTTTTCCGCCCTTATTAAAAGCAATATTTCGTTTAACCTCTCTGCAAGAAGTATTAAAAATTTACGCTCCTTTTCTGTAAAAGCTGATGTTTTCTCTGCAAATACTAAACCAATTGTCTTACTGTTTTTTAATTGATATTTAAAAGTATGTTTATTTTCTTTATCAATTATTTGTTTAATCTTACTTCCTTTTTTAAAGCCATAAGTTAAAGATTTTTTATCTGAATTTAAAATTATGGCACATTGTTTAATTGGGAAAAGGCGAATTATTTTTTGCATCACCAATTCTTTAATCTTTTCTTCTGTCGTATTATAGGGCAAAGAAGCAATCTCATATAAAACTGATAATTCAACTGCAGGTTTTTTCATTAAGTTATATTAAATGAAGTGGTGGAAGGATAGATAAAATGCGAATATATAATAACAGCCAAAATAAATTGAATAATAAAAATCAATAAAAAGAAACCTAAATATATAAAGGTTATTTTACGCCTGAGAACATAATCATCAATAGATATACTTCCGTGTTCCTTAAATTTATGAGGTTTAATAAAGATATAGACCGGTAACGATATAAAAAACAATATAGCTTCTAACAAAATGATATAAATTGAATAAAACAAACTTGCAAAAACACCCCTTTTTAATAGCTTTTCTTTTTCTTGATGTACATAAACGAAATATTTTATTGTTACATTTGTCCATAATTTGCCACAAATTGCGTATAACGCGAAAAGAGCTAATTCAATAATTATCAAAAGAATTAACGCCAGAGGCAATAGTTTAATAAAAGAGTATGTGCTTGCAATTATTAATACTATTGCTATTAAAATCATTAAATATATAAATGAGAACCTATAAACATGAGCTGGTTTACCTTTATATTTTAATTGTATTTTTTTTGCAGGTGTAAATAAAAAAATAGGTAATGAAATGATTGCAAGATAAATCTCCAGAAAAATAATCCAGATTACTTTTAAAAAAGATTTGAAAACAGGTAAAGTTATAAGCTCAAATTTTTTTGCATAAATATACGCAGATAGATACAAAATATAGTTTAACCACTTTTTAAGCATTCTAACCTGGTTTATTTATTTAATAATTGATTTATAGTATCGGCAATTTCACTAAGATCAACTGACGTTTTTATAAAATAGCTATTTGCACCTAATGCAAGAGCCTTTTGAACGTCTTTATCCTGCCCAAGATTAGAAAGAACTAAAATAGGGATTTCCTTAATTTCCTTAGTTTTTCTTACTTCGGAAATAAAATCAAAACCATCCATTTTTGGCATTAAAATGTCCAAAATTATTAGATCCGGAATTATTTCTTTTACAGCATTAAGCCCGGATACTCCATCATAAGCTGAGTAGACTTCGAAACCTTGATTCAGAATTTCAATATTTAATGCTTGAGCGAGAATTTTCTCATCCTCAACAATTAAAATTTTCATAAATTTTTATAATTTCTTGTAAAGAATACAATAGGATCATGCAATTGTAAAATTAAAAGGCGATTAGACATTAAAAAGTCATTAATCGCAAAATCAAAGTTTTTGGACTGGCAGGGCCATCAGGATTTGAACCCGAACTTTTGGTTTTGGAGACCAACGTGCTACCATTAACACTATAGCCCTATATGTGCCTGCTCAGTATATTATATGGCAGGCAATTTAATCAATTTTAATTTTCCTCCCGGGAGGAAAATTTTATAACTCTGCCGGAGCTTCATCGCTCGGAGCTTCTTCGCTTGCTACTGCTTCCATTTTGAGGAATGTTGCACTTTGCATTTTTTGGTCAGCTGCAATCATGTATTTGAATGGGGCCAAAAACGCCTTTACTGTGTCATATGCTTCGCGGGTTTTTTCATCCATCGGACCTTCCACTTTTTCCATGTCAGCGAAGATCTGATCAACATATTTAAAGGCTTCTTCAAATGAAATATAAGACAAGTTGTATGGATAGTCCTTGATTAATTCACGGCCTTCTTCAACATTAAGACTGCTGCCAACTGAAACAAAACCATCTCCAAATTCTTTATCCAAGCCTGAATAAGTAGAAATTACAAAATAATTGTTATTGGTTAATCCGTAATAGAACTCAATTGGTTCAGTAAAGATTCCGCTTGGAAGGCCAGCCGCAAGAAGTTCTGCGTCGCTCATGCCAGTGAAGTCGAAACTGAATTTGTTCATATCGCTTTTTCCAACCTGTACAACTTCTTTTTTAACCATTTTTTCAATGTCCATGCCTGGGTCGGGATTGGCAAGCATTTGATCGTATATTTGGCTTATTGCTGTGTCTAAAAGATCAACAACTTTTTTTGCGCCTTCAGGATTTGAGCTCGCATCAACATAAAAAGAAATCGCAGGAATTATGCTGTCATTTCGTTGAAGCACCATTGCAAAGCCTTTATCCATCCATGACAAAACATCCTCTTTAAGATCAAGATCAATGGTTTTTTTAATAAGCAGCTCTGCTTTTCGCATTTCTTTGCTTGTATCTTCGTCCCATTCATACATATTCAGACCCATATCAATAATCTTTTTAAAATCATAAACTTCAGCATACATAATCAGGTTTTTGCCCGGAATTCCCGCATACAAATAAGGTTCATGAAAAGTTAAATCCCTTAAATTGAAACCGCCTTTATTTGCAACACTTGATAACATTCTAACGCCATCATCTTCAGCATAAAGCCCCATTGCAACAGCCATCTTTACATCTTTTCGGAATGTAAAAGGATAATTTCCTTCCTGAAGCTGGCTTACAAAATCAAAATAATTTTCGTAATTTATATAAAAATCACCAAAGTTGTTTTGCGGAATGCCTTTTTGCGCTTCTTTGTAAAGGTCGTTATTAAGAAGAGATTCTTCGTTATTTTGCATTCTTTTTAAAGCTTCGTGGCGCAGATTTTCTTTATTTGTTATTAGAATTGTGTCTTTATAAATAGCCAAATACATGTCTTTATCATCAAGGGTTGTTGCGCCGAAAAGTTCGCCTTTTTTAGCGCCATTTTCAGCCAGTTTATCAATTAAAGTCTGCATTTTTTCGGAATCCTGAAATGTTGAAGCAACATAGAATTCAGGAGTAGGCTTTTTATTTTCGTCGGTTGTTTCAAGATTGCCGTTCATTGCAAATAAAATTCTGTTGTTATCGCCGAATGCACCCAAAATATCTTCTTCAAAATTAAGCTCAACCTGATCAAGTTCCAATTGAAGGTTTTTTACAATGTCTTCATACAATTTTTTAACTGTTTCTTCAGGGAAAAGCTGGCCTAATTTGTCGAGCTTTTCTTTTTGCGCAGGATCCTGTTTATTGATTGTCATTACAATCATTGCGTCCCCAGGCAAATAGTTCTCAAGAGCTATGCCCTGCGGAGAAAGCTTTGATTGATCAAGTTCAAATTTACTGTTACAAGCAGTCAAACTTAGCGTGAATACACCCAACAAGCCAACTACGAATAGCGACTTTAAGAAAGATTTAATTCTCATAGTAAAAATATTTAAAGATTTAGTTACCTTTTTTAGCGTCTTTTCGCTTTGCCACATTGTGTTTTCTGCATTTTTTACAGAATTTCTTCACTTCTTTTGTGATTTCGTCATTTCTGCGCTTGTCATAAGCTGTAGTCTGCAAAACAGTGTTGCAAACTGAGCATCTCCATACTGCAAATTGACTTTTTCCGTGTGCCATCTTTAATGATTATTTATGTGCCTAGGGATTATATGGGAAGGGGAGCGAAAAATCAAACGAATTTGCAAGAGCTAGCAAAAAGCTAGCAATTTGCACATGTGCACCCGAATTCAACTGAGTCCACATCTTTCCGGCCTTTGTCATAACTTGAGAAAACGCCATCTTCAATCACAAAGCCGGTAAAATCGGGTTCGTAAACTTTTTTGTTAAAGTAGAGTTTTAGGAATGTGCCTTCGGATTTTTCGATTATCTGGCCGCGTTTAAGCGATAAGCCGGCTATGATTTCAGCATATTCTCCGCTGTCTTCAACGAATGTCATGGGGTTGTCTTGAGTTCCGAAAAAGTCACCGAGGTCATAGTGGTCGAATTCATATTGTTCAGGGTCGTATTGCAAGTGGAACGCGAGACCGAAAAACGGGAATAAAAGCGCGTTTCCTTCAACCGAGATGATGTGCTGGGTTTCGGTTTCTTCGTGAATGATGTTTATGAATCCCGCACATTTAGCGTGGAGGAAAAGGCCGAAGCCTGTCATACAGATTATAATGATAATTAGGGTTAGTAATAATGTTTTTTTCATGGTTTTTGGGAGGGCGGCACGCGGATGTCGTTTACGCATGCCGCCGCAGGTTAATTTTTAGTATGAGGGTGCCCAGTTTGCGCCTATGTCGATAAGGTCGCTGCCATCGATTATTCCGTCATAAGTTGTGTCGATTAGGGCGTTGAAATCAGGGTCTGCGAGTGTTTGTGTGTAGTGGAGTGCGAAGATTGTTTAAGTCGCGTCCGTCCACTCTGTCGGATCTGTTGTTATCGCCTTTTATACCTCGGGAGTCAGCTGACTGGCCTTGTGACGGACTTGATTCAAGAGAGCCTTTTACAGCAATAACCTGATATTCGTAGACTTGAGTCGGGATTAAATTGTTTGCGTCTGTATAGCTTGTAGATGCGATATTTGCGATTTCTGTGAATGTGCCTGCCTGGTCGCGTCTTAGGATTCTGAATGAGTCAGCGCCTGTTGCAGGAGCATCCCAGTTTAATGTTAGTTCGTATCTGTTTGTGCCTTCGTTTATTGAGAGATTTTGTACAGGATCAACTACCTGAGGGTCGATTGTGATTGTGTCTGAATCTAGAGTTGCTGTGATGTCGCCGGTAGTACCTGAAACAAAACTTGTTGGATCGAATGCGATAGTTGTTGAACCTGTTGCTATCGCGTCAAAGTTTAATGTGAAAAGATTACCTGAACCATTAACTCCGGTTGGGGGAGCAATGATTCTTGAGTTTCCGATTACGATTTTGCCCTGGATTCCGTTTTCAAGCCCTTCATTAAAAGCAGTTGGAACGCTTCCGCTTTCACTTAAGAAAGAGTCTTCGGTTGCGCCTGTGTAAGCCAAAACAGAAGGGTCGTAGATTATGTCAAGACCATAACTTAAAACATCAGTGGCATTTGCAATTGAGACATTTAGTGTCAGCGAGTCGCCTTCAACAGGATTCACAGTTAAATCTTGAATTAGAATTTCAGTTGCTGCCGGAGCTCCGCTGAATACTGAATTCACAGCGCCCGGAGTTCCATCAACAACAAGGCTATCAGCCCAGTTTGCGGAGTCATCGCCGTCAGCCAAAGGATCAATTCGTTCCATAGTAAATTTATTTGTGTTGTCGCCAGCAAACCACATTCCACCAGTGCTGTTTACTGTGTCAATTGTCTGGTTAAGGTCGTCTTTTAAAATTAAAGAGTCGCCGGTATTGCTTAAAGAAATAGGGATAACAGCATCCTCAATCAAAAAATAGCCGCCAGCCAAAATTGTGCCGCTCGTGATTGTGTAGGTTTCAGTTCCGTCATCAACAATAGTCCAACCGCTTAAATCAATATCAGTGCCGGTTGTGTTGTAGAGTTCAATCCATTCATCGGTTGTGGATGCGGTTGTTCCCATCCATGCCACCTCGTTGATAACAATGCTGCCGGGAGCAGCCGCGTTTGCAACATTAATGATGCCCAAGGGGAATCTAATCACAAAAAGTGAAAATAAAAGAATCCCGATTAAGAATTTTTTCATGTATTTAAGGATTATGAATTAAGGGCTTTTGCGCAAAAGCACCCTAATAATAAAGGGCAAACATTAAGAAATCTTAAAATTTTCATAAAATTTTCGCGTGCGTTTTTGTTTGATTAAAGAGCAAACTTAAATATAATAGATTCGCGTGTTAGTTTGCGTTTATGTGCCGTCATAGCTCAGTGGTAGAGCACTTCCATGGTAAGGAAGGGGTCCCGGGTTCAAGTCCCGGTGACGGCTCCAGATTACTTAAATTTAATAGTACTCATTATTTGGTTCACTTGATCTTCAAATTCCTGAGTTCTCTCTTGCCCGTATTCATAAATAGTAAAATTAATTACTATTTCATCATTAAGAAAAATATATCTGTAGCCAAATTGTTTTTCGGTGGAATTACCCATTGATCTACCGTTTTCAGTAATTATAAAAATTCCAGGTACATTATCAATTTCAATTTCGCTGTGATCAATAATTTGCGGAAATGACTCAGTCTCTGTACCCAGGTTGCTATATCCTTCTTTTTCCATTTCAAATAATCGATCAAGGATTAGATTGTCTTCTGCATCATAAACACCAAATCTTAAGTCAGGGAAAAGGTCGTCTTCTTTTGGTTTAATGCGGCCAGGTCCATCTTCCAAAAATGCGGCAGGCAGTGTTAACGAGAAATAGTCTTGCTCGTATACTAAAATGGGCTCTGAATTATTATCCATAATTTTTTCCAGTTCTAAATTTTCAGGATCGAAATACACAATTTTATATTAAAGGATATCTCCATTATCAAAAGACATTTTTAAGTTATAACTTCTGTTATTTCCCATTGGCCGGTTAAACCACCAGTAAGCATATTGTGATCTTTAGTTAGCATCGTGAAGGAATTATCTTCTCTGAATATTAAAGCTTTGCAATTAACTGTTTTTCCGTGTTCTTTTAAGTCGTCTCCAAGTTCATATTTTTCAACATTACCAGTCTGGTTTGTTAAGTACTATTGTGTGTAATGTGCGTCATATAAATGTTTTGTGATAATATTTTCATATTTAGAATTTTCTGTTTGAGTTATTTGAGTTGTTGACCCGCAACCGGAAAATGTGAAAATAGCAATAATTGAAAGTATTAATATTTTTTTCATAATAATTTAGTTAGTATTTGCTATATTATATCAGTACTGGGTGTGCCCCTCTAGCACACTGTGTCGTACTCGCTCAACCTGCTCAATCAGTCGCTGACGCTTCTTCTTCGCAGCTTGATCTAGCACTTCTCACACAACCAAACTCGCTCATCAACTTTCGGCATTCTGTAGCGAAAAACGCCCTTCAATAAACATCAACTATACATGGTAAGGAAGGGGTCCCGGGTTGCTTAAGCATGCGATGAACGAAGTGAGTCGGATGATTAAGTACGACGAAGTGCAAGTCTTAGGTGACGGCTCCATTTTGGCTTGTATAAGCCAAAAATATAACTTTTTTTATAATAAACGGTGTGCAAATTAAGTGAAGTGACCGAAAAGAGCTTAACCGAATAGTTTACTGTTCGGCGATGCTGATGTTATGCTTCAGCACTTCCATATATTGCATGTTGGTAGTTAGTTCTTTCAGCCCATTCTTGATCACCGTAACTGAAATGCCACCATTCCAATGGATCATTTGATAAACCAGTTGCTTCTAAAATATTTTTTAGCAAAAGACGGTTTCGATGAAAGGTTTGTGCTAGTTCATGATTTGCTCCTGTAGTTGCATAGTAATTTGTACGTGCTTTTTCAGTGAAATCATCATAATCTGTCCCCATCTCGATTTCATTTCCATTTTTATCGACAAGCGTAAGATCTACTGCCCCACCTGTATTATGCGGAGCAGGTGCATTTGGATTTGTATTTGCTGGTGATACAAATTTTATTACTTCGGCATTAATTTGACCATCTGACCAAGTTGGATTTTCTTTTTTAACTTTTTTATAATAATCATCATATATTCTTTGTTGAGTTTTTTGTAAGCGAAAACCGTCCCAAATTTTAATTTTCCAACCTTCTATATCCTGAAGGGCGTGTTGAGCTTTTCTTAGTTTTTCAACAACACTTCTTCTAAGCTTTACAATATCTGATTGAGCAATGCCTTGCTCAAAATAAATGGGCTGAAGAACAAATTCGTCTGGCTTCAATTCCACTAATGGTTCGCCACAATCTTGAATTGGGATATTCTCGTCTTTTAACATAATTGTTAGATTATTGAATGAATGCCGTTTCTATTGCATTTTTCTTTGGAGGTAAAGGCGTGGTTCTCCATCATTGAAATAATTATCTTTCCAATCGGAAATTATAAAGCCAAAACTTAAATATATTAATAATGCTGGTGTATTTGCGGGATGAACAAGTAGTTCAAAATTTTTGTTACCAACCATATCTAGCAATTTCCCCATTGCTTGTTTCGCAATTCCTTGCTCACGATATTCTGATATTATCGTAAGTCCATTTATCAAAATATTGCCATCGTCTTGGTTTTTATATGAAACTGTGCCAATAGATTTTTCTTTATCCATGATAATGAATACTTTGCTTTCAAGAACAAATCTCTTGTAATCTTCTTCAGGCGCAAACATTTTGCTTACTGCGCTTTCTTCCAAATTTTTTACAAGCTTCCAATCCTTGATTGTTGCTTTTTTTAATTTAATATCCATAAATTTGTTGCTCAATTTCATACAATGATTTCTTAACGAAATTATATCATATAATGTGCTATAATATCTGCACTGGGTGTGCCCCTCTAGCACAACTTACACAACCAAACTCGCTCACCAACTAAACGGCTATCTGTAGCGAAAAACGCCCTTCAATAAACATCAACTATACATGGTAAGGGAGGGGTCCCGGGTTGCTTAAGCATGCGATGAACGAAGTGAGTCGGATGATTAAGTACGATGAGTGCCAATTCCCGATGACGGCTCCATTTAAGCTTCAGCTGCTGTTGGTTTTCTTTTTGGATTTTTCTTTTTTGCAATCAATGAACCATCAACTACTGCTTCGGCATCTACTCCAGACATTTGTAGTGCAGCAAGATCTGCTCTATAAGAAGCTTCCCCATAATTCATGCCTTGCATTAAAAAGTTTGAGAAATACAACGAGTAATAATCGGCATATACGGTATTTGTTTTGGGCCTTCTTACTTCCGCTTCATAATTTAAAGCCGTAGGTTTTGAACGTAAAAATAAATTTATATTCTTTCTATATTTCGGATTTTTCTTAACAAAGGCTAAAATACCGGGTCTTAAACCACCCCCATGACAAGCCAAACTTGTTAAAGTAAAAATACATCCTTTATCCATATATGGTTTCATTAAAGTAAGCAAAAATTCTGAATTAATATTTTCTCCTAACTTTTACCCTTTGGTAATCCATGTGCGTTAAAATCAAGATAAAAATTGCGTATTCCTTTTTTATATAATTTGGCTAATTTCATTTTCTGATAACTTTTTCGGTTTTCAGGTTCATCAAATGTCTGCATTCATTGCAGATAAATCAAGCTGATAACCGAGTGATTTGAGTAATCTGGCAAAATAAATTGAATATTCCTGATTATTATCAATTACATAATCTGGTTTTGAAGGGAAAAGTGATATATAACCAATTGGTTTATCTTCAGGTAGATCGAATTTTCTTAATACTGCCTGATTTTTCTCATGTTTTGAAAAATTTATATATGCTTTAGCCATTCTTTTTTTAATTAAAGCAGTATCTAAACGAAATTTGGAATTAAATTTTCCACTTTTATCTCTTCTTCCATATTTAGTATATAAATTTGAATACTTTACGGAACAGCTAATTTTTTTATTTGTTTTATTATCAACTAATGAAAAGATGACGGTCCCAACAGATTCATGCTTATCTCCGAGGTTTATTTGTGTAATTTGCCAATGTTTTCCTTCAATATTTATATAATATTTAACATTTATTTTTTTAACTCCTTCGGTATTATCTAATTCAATTCCAAATGGTTTTCCAACTTTATTACGCACATTTATCATATGATCTTTAATTGATGCTAAGTGACTTTTTATAAAATTCATTGGAACATTTGTTTCGACATAATGAATTATTTTTTCTCTCAGCATAGTGTATTTATCAAAAACTGCTTTAGAACAAACCTCTTCATTAAACATTGAGCCAATTTTTATTAAATAAAGCAATTTGTGTAAAGACCCAAAATCTTTCTTTCCCTTAATCCTGTTAAATTCTTTTTCATTTAGTGTGATATGATGCTGCAGCATTCTGTCAAAGTAAGGTTTAACCTTTGCATTATAATATTCCGGAGGTAGGTATTTATAAATAAGTTTCAAAGGGGAAGTTATCTCTCTAAATTCGAATTTAATGCTTTTTTATTTGTCCATCTAGTAACCTGGTAGGATTTAAATTTTTGAAAGCAGCTTCTTCTTTTTTTAGCTTTGTTTGAATTGATTCAATATATTTTTTCATCCCTTTTTGGAATTCAAGTTCTTGTTGGGGAGTAAAATATTTTCGCAGTTTTCCTAATTCTTGAACACTATATCCAACCTTCATACTAATTTTGATGAAATATTATTTTGCGAATTAACAGTTTTTAATCTTTGATTAATTGAAAATTGAATAAAACGCTTGATTAATTCTTTGAAAGCTTTTTTTTCTTTTATATTTAAAGTATTTATTTTTTGTTTTATTAATTCTATATTATATTTAATTTCAAAAAATCCACCTTTTGATTTTAATTTCTCATTAAAATTTTTTAAAGTTTCTTTTAAGAGCTTTGGAGCATTAATATTTGCCATCTCTTTCAGGGAAGCTTGTTTTGAGCCTTTTTCCATGCCTTTCTTCATTTAGAATTGGTTTTATTTTATTTACTATAATTATACCACAAATGTGTACTTGTGGCAATTCCACCCATTCTTCATTTGTGTAGATTTCATTTGAACAACTTCGGGTGGGATTGGATCTTTATCAACATTATTCATGGTTTTGATAACATCAAAATAGCCACTATTCCTGCAGAAAAGATTTTTTTTGCTGTAATCAACACTTCGTCGTACTCACTGTTTTAGCTTAGAGTGATTCAATACCTTCACAGATAACTGCCTTAAAAGTTGCACAATCATACCCATCATTAAGTGTACATGAATCTGCTTCACCTTCTACATCAGAAGGGATTATGCTTCCTACTTTTTCGCCTGCCGTATTATATATGCGAGTGGTTTCAACTATTCCTGATGAAAAATCTCCAACACCATATAAGATTTGTTTTGTTGCAGGGTCTTCATATAATTTCACTCTTTTACCAAGATCGCAAAGTACATTTGTGAAATTTGCAGTTTGAGAGGCTAAAGTTCGTTCATCAAATCGTTGCAGGATTGTAGCGAGTTCTCCTCGTAACACAGGATTTTCAGGGCCAAAAGTTCCATCACTGTAACCAGTCATTAATCCTTTATTGCTGGCATAACTTACTCCGTCTGCATACCACGCATTAGGGTCTACATCTGAAAAAGTAATTTGGGCTGCCGCATAAGTTATGCCAGCCAAAGCAAAAATCAGAATAAATCCGATTCCGAAATGTGTAAGGCGATTTCTCATAATTTAATGGATTAAGAAATTTCTATTTCAAAGTTTATCATATCAGCTATTTTTTATGTATTTATCCTGGTGTAAATACTATCCAGCGCTTCAGGGTTGCTATAATCACAGGAAGCAACAATTTCTAACAGCTCTCTTAAAAAATTCAGTCTTGCCGGGGTTTGATTTGTTTCTTCATCAATATATTTATGAATCCAATCCATAAATTCACGTCTATTTTCTTCACAATAAGCAGTTATTTGTTCAGGGGTTGCCCTATTGGTTGATTTGCATATCTCGCCGACAAATTTTTCTTTTCTTCCATTAATAATTTCTGAGAATTCATATATTTTTTGAATAATATTTCCTTTAAAACATTTATTGAATGTGGTTACTAATGCATATAACAATTCATTAATATTTCGAGGAATTCGCCAATCTGAATTGGCCAATTTCTCGAGTCTTTGTAAATCTTCCGGCAACAATTTTTTTAACGGTCCATCGTATTGAGGTCTTTTTGCAGCGGCAATCAACGATTTAAACCTTTCAGGACTTTCCCCTAAAAGTTTTTGTATTTCTTCGTTGGTAAAAACATCTAAAGTTGCAAGTTTTCCATCTTCAAGTAGCATTGAAGTTTTGCCTCTAAGAAATAGTCTTACTGAATGAACAGATGTCTGAGCATTGTGACGAAGAGCACTTTTTAATGATGATAAATCTTCATCTATCAATATGGACATATCAAGACCTAAAGCCGTTACCTTATCTTTGATTTCTTGCTCTATCGCTTTGATGCGTTCTTCCATCACTTCTTTAGAAATCAAATTTTCTGCTTGCAATTTCCTTTGATACGCAATTCTTTCTTGAATTTGAAGATTTTCCACTCTAAGAGCGGCAATAGACTCTTCCTCTATTAAACCTGTTTCTTCTGCTTCGCTCACCATTGCCCGAATCTGAGTTGTTTTAGTTTCTTCTTCTTTTGACATTTGTAAGTTGTAATGTAAGGAGAAGATATTAAGTTGTTTAACGCTTTTTGTCAACACCCACCTGCTAACAATTGCCTGTCCTTTTAGTGCAACTGCATCGCCAGGATATTTTTAAACATTGAATAGCAATAAACAAAATACAAAAAATTGTTAAAATAATGTACACTGGCATTACTTTTTAGCAATGTGCTTATGCTGGGAATTGCATCAAAATTTAGAATTTCCGTTATTTTATTTATTATTGTCTTTGTAACTACGGCATGTTCTGATTTTATTATTCAGTTGGACCAGCAGCAACTGGAAGCTATTGATCTTCCGCGTGAAATTAACCTGGATGTACCTTATACTTCCCAGGCTCCTTATGGGAATTGGGATATGCCTTATCAGGAAGCATGTGAGGAAGCTTCAATTATAATGGTTAAACATTATATCAATAATGAACCGCTGGATGCCGATCAAGCTGATAGAGAAATTAACGAGATGGTTGAATGGGAGACTGCGAGAGGATATGGACCTGATATAAATGCTACGCAGGCAATGTTAATTGGCAAACATTTTTATGATATTGAAGGTGCGGTTTTTTATGAATCGAATGTTACAATCAGAAATATCAAAATGTTCTTGGCCGCTGGTTATCCGGTTGTTATTCCTGTTGCAGGCAGATTACTTTCGAATCCGAATTATCGGGGAATCGGCCCGGCATATCATATGATTGTTATTAAAGGGTATGATCAAACTAATTTTATAACCAATGATCCCGGTACAAGTTTTGGTGCGGATTATAAATATAGTTATGAAACAATCGACAACGCTATACATGACTGGACAGGATCTAAAGATACTATAGAGGAAGGTAAAAGAACCATGTTTATTTTATGGTAAAATAGTTATCCAATTTGTATATATACTCGCTTATCGCTCCCCGAGTTGCGATTTCACCTGCAGAAAAGTCAGAAGCTGCTTCATCAAATAATCCTAGTTCGGATGCTTTATTAACATAAGGAGAATACCACTCGCCGGTTCCTGCATCGCCTACCTCAAGCTCCCGTGACTTAAGTAATATTTTTAAAGCTTCCGCATTATTTATATTATTCCCGGGTTTAAATGATCCATCGGGATATCCGTCTATCAATCCTTCATTTTTTGCAAAGCAAACAGCTCTTCCGTACCAGTCGCCATTTACATCAGAAAAACAATTTAGAACAGCCTGTCCGTCTGTATTAATATGCAATGACCTAAATACTAAAGTTATAAATTCAGCACGCGTCATGTTTTGATCGGGTTTGAATGTGCCGTCTTCGTAACCATGGAGTAAGCCATCCCAATATAGCTCTGTTATTGCTGTGTAATCCGGATGGTCCGGCTTAAGGTCGCTGAAAACAAAAACAGGCTCTTTTGTTGTAAAAGTGTCAATTAATGAACATGAAGTTACTCTGTCTTCAGGATAACTAAAGTAATTGTATGTGTCTCCATAGAGTTTTAAATCAATATGGTCGTTGGCATTCAAAACTTCATTCAGATTCGTAAAAACAAAACGTTTATTTTGGGTGTTTTCAGGGCGTTTCAATAATGTGGCTTCACTATTCATGCGATCAACAGGATAAACTTTCGAACCTATCTGCAGGTTCGCATTTTTAATTATTGATGCATTTGAACAATATATAAACACATCATTTAAATAAGTTTCAGGATCATTTGAAGAAAATAAAGTAAAATCAATTAACAGATTATTTGTTGTATCAAGACCAAGATTTTGTGATGTTGAAGTTGCTGTGAAGCTTTGTGTATCCTGGATTCTATTTTCATCGTTTGGATCATCAACATAAACAAGCCTGTTGATACCATCAAGGTTATCATTTTGAGAAGAAGCAGTATAAATAGTGTCGGAAGCCGGGCTATAAAATTCAATATTATCAATTGCACAGGCGCTGATAAAATCACCTGTATTTTCTCTTACATCAACCAAAATCTGGAATTCAGTGATTTCAGAATAAGGAATTTTAAAAGAATTTGGTTTGAATGTTACGCTTTGCCAACCCGGATTTAAGCCAAAAGTAGAAGAATCAATTTCAGTACTGTTCTGCATAAGCTTTACATTTGTTAAACCGTGCGCAGGCATACAAGTTATTTGCATCGATTTCAAAGTTAAATCACCTCCAGCCTGACTTGTCGGCTGAACAGTAAAACTCATTAACAGCTGATCATTGGTACCGGAAGTTAAAAATTTATCCCGGACATTGGTTTCATTAATACTTACGCTTGATCCGCCCGCAAAAGCAGTAAAAGGAAGCATAGATAAAATGGCAAGAGCCATTATGCATTTTGATAAGACCTTATTCATGAATAATAATTAGTTATATGATGTATATCCACAATTTTAAATTAAATTTAGTCAAATAGCAAAGTTGAGGTCAAGTTTGCGGCTCCATAGAAACATAAGGTTTGTCCAAAAAGGGGAAATGGCGTATAATAATATGAATACAATTAATTCTTAATAAAATTGAATCCTCCGCACGAAACAAAAAAAGGGCAAGAAACAGCAGGGACCTTTCCAAGAAAAAAGTTTTTGGTACTTAATGTATTTAAAGATATAGAAACAAAACCCGAAGGACAGATCTTTAAAAGCGCCGCTATTAGTTGGCTTAAAACCCGTATGAGCGCTGCTGAATTCCAAAGATTACGAATAAGATATAACAATCAACCTAAATTAAATGATCTATTTAAAGAAGTTAAATTTTTTATGTATACTTTTGGCAACTACAAATTAGTAAGAGAGGCTAGAAGAAGAAAGATATCCGAATCAGAATTTAACAGAAATATTAACGGGGCGATAATTAATGGATTATCTGCATATATAACTCCAAAAACTCAAAATGTGAAACTCTTGCTGGATAAGCTGAAAAAAGCCAATAAAGACGATCCATATCCGATGAAATACATGATGGATGTAGTCGAAAAGAAATTAGAAATTACACAAGAAGTGCTGAAGACTTTAAAACAAAAGTTACCTGAATTTGAAATAGCCAGAGCATTAGGTTTAATTACTCAAAAACAGTTGGAGTTAATTAAAAAAATAATTATAAATGCTGAGAACAAGCTTAAAACTCAAGATCCTTTTATTGCCCATTTGAAAAAAATTGAACGTGAGCCAACCAATAAAAATGCTTTGAAAAAAATAAAAAAAGTTTTATATAAATGGATGCAGGGTCAAGTTGGAGGAGATGAGTTTAAAAGAATTAATTTCAGACTTGAATGGAGATCGGAGGAAGGGCAGGCTCTATCATTAAATAAAATATTTAAAGAGGCTTTTTTAATAATGTACACCAGAAATAAGGGTAAATATCTGAAGTTGTTCAAGACTGCAAAAGGAACGCACCTTAAGGAAGCTTATAATAAATGTCTTAACGAATTTTCACGAGAACTCAGGACTTATTTGGGTTCACGTTACATAAAACCTTCAATGAATACGCAAGAAAAGAAAGTATTTGAAGAAATAATAAAGTATGCAGGTTTAAGTTTACAAAGATGATGAGAATTTAATTGTTTTCAAAATCGATAATCACCAGTAATCCAAATCGCCTGGATTTGACAGATTATTATTGTGCGTTTTGAAGTTCTGTATTTTTAATGCATGAATTTTTGTATAAGAAAGTCGTAAATCGAGGTTTTGCAAGCATATTGTCCCGGGACGGAACTTGACTTCTTGGGTAAGTTAAATCATACTTTTCCTACAAATATGATTTAACTTATTTATTATGAAAGGACATTGTGCTATGCAGTTCTACGGCAGCGCTACAGTAGGTGAAAAAGGGCAGATTGTTATTCCGGTTGAAGCCCGAAAAGTCATGCACCTTAATTCAGGTGAAAAACTTTTGGCTTTTTCATTGGATAACGAAACAATTATGTTTGCAAAACCTTCAAAACTTGCAGAATTAACAACTGCGATGTCGAAAAAGCTGGAATCGCTTCAAAACATAATGAAAGAAAATCAGTAATTATTTAACAATGTCACGAAATGGCTTCTATTAAACAAAAAACACTGCCCGATTTTACATCCGGTCCCATATTAAAATCATTAATCGGTCTTGCTCTGCCGATTGTTTTTGCAAATATTCTTCAAACCGCATATCAACTTGTTGATACTTTTTGGGTTGGAAGACTTGGCGCAGAGGCTGTGGCAGCAGTATCTTTGAGTTTTCCGATATTATTTTTACTTATTTCTCTTGGAGGCGGGCTCGCGATTGCTGGTACGATTTTGGTTGCTCAATATAAAGGGAAAGGAGATTTGGAGCAGGTTGATTATGTTTCGGGTCAGACTTTATTAATGATGATTATTGTTTCTATTATTGGTTCTGTTGCTGGATATTTTGTCTCAGCGCCAATTATGGGGCTTATGGGAGCGGCAGCTGATGTTTTGCCAAATGCTGTTTCTTATTTGCAGATTTCATTCATCGGTTTAACTTTCATGTTCGCATATTTTGTTTTTCAGTCACTTATGCGCGGGGTTGGGGATGTTAAAACTCCGTTATATATAGTGTTTGGAACTGTTCTTTTGAATCTGGTTTTGGACCCTTTATTTATTTTGGGATATGGTCCGATACCGGCTTACGGTGTTAGTGGCGCTGCAATCGCAACAGTCGGAACACAAGGGCTTGCAGCAATAATTGGTTTAATTCTGTTATTCAGCGGTAAATACGGAATCCATCTGAAATTGAAAAACATGAAACTTAATTTCAAAATGTTTAAAAAAATGTTTTTACTTGGATTTCCGGCTTCAATTGCACAATCTTCAAGGGCGCTCGGATTAACAGTAATGGCATTTTTAGTTGCGACTTTTGGAACTATGGTTATTGCATCATATGGTATCGGAGCGCGAATTTTCAGTTTTATAATTATTCCGGCAGTTGGAGTATCAATGGCAGCTTCAACGCTTGTCGGACAAAACATCGGAGCAGGGAAGATTGAAAGAGCTGAAAAAATCACACGTTTAAGTACAATTATTTCATTTGTGGGATTAACTGTGATCGGGATAGTCTTCTTTATTTTTGCTGAACCGATTACAGCAGCGTTTATTCCAAATGATCCTGCGGTTATTGCTTCAGGTTCGCTTTTTGTTAAAATTATGGCGCTTAGTTTTGGATTTGTGGGAGTGCAGTTTACAATCAACGGAACGTTTACAGGTTCCGGCAATACAGGGGTTTCAATGATGATTTCTATTGTGTCCTTTTGGATATTTCAATTTCCTTTGGCTTACATACTATCAAAACACACTGGATTGGCTGAGGTGGGAATATGGTTGGCTTTGCCGATCGCGAATGTCCTGACAACAATACTTGCAATAATTTGGTATATGAAAGGTGACTGGAAGAAGAAAAAGATAATTGAAAAAGATACACTTGAAACTGAAGTTGTTAAAGAATCAATGATTGAAGAAGGATAAATAATGCATTTTTCTTTATTTTATTGTATAATAATATAATGGATATTAAATAAATTATATTATTATGTATATTCCCATTATTTTAGGAACGGCACGAGAAGGCAGGCAATCTGAAAAAGCAGCAAAATTTTTATTAGAACAATCTAAAAATGCTGGTTTTGAAAGCGAAATTTTAGATGTTCGTGATTATCGAATCCAGGCTACAAATAACACGGAAGAAATTCCAGAAGCAAAAAAACTTGGAGAAAAAGTAAGCAAAGCCGATGCAATTATTATTGTTTCACCGGAATATAATCATGGGTACCCAGGAGAACTTAAAATGATGCTCGACATGATATATAAGCAGTTTTCTAGCAAACCGCTTGGAATTTGCGGAGTTTCATCAGGCGGAATAGGAGGTGCGCGAGTGGTTGAACAACTTCGCCAGGTAGCAATTGCATTTCATATGCTTCCAATAAACAATGCTGTTTACTTTTCTAATGTTAAAGATTTATTTAATGAACAAGGCAAAATTACAGATGAAGCTTATATTAAAAGAACACAAAAATTTTTTGAAGAACTAAAATCATCAATTTAATGAAAAAAGAACAAACTCAAACACAAACAAAACAAAAATTTAATGCATTTAATGGGGTTTTTGTGCCAACATTTTTAAGTATTATTGGTGTAATTCTTTATTTAAGGCTGGGTTATGTTGTTGGTACAGCTGGTATTATTCCAACTATTTTAATTATTTTGCTATCCGCGACTGTGACTATTGCAACTGCTTTATCTTTAAGTTCGATCACAACAAATCTTAAAATTGAGGCAGGCGGAGCTTATTCAATTATCAAAAAAACACTCGGCCTCGAGGTAGGTGGAAGCGTGGGGATTCCGCTTGTTTTAGCGCAAATTTTGTCAGTTGTATTTTATATTTTCGGTTTTGCCGAAGCATGGACTTTTATTTTCCCGAGCCATCCGTTTTTACTTGTTGTTTATATAGTTTTAGCTTGTTTGCTTTTACTTAATATCATCAGTGTTTCATTTGCTATTAGAGTGCAAATGATTGTGTTTGTACTAATAGTTGCTTCGATTGTGATGTTATTTATGGGGGGTGGAACATGGTGGAATAATATTGGCACTGCTAATTACATAAACCCTGAAGCATGGGGTTCGTTTTGGTGGCTTTTCGCTTTATTTTTTCCTGCAATGACAGGGCTTCAGGCTGGCATAGGCCTTTCTGGTGAGCTTACTGATCCGAAAAGACAGATTGGTAAAGGTGTTTTATGGGCAATCGGTCTTACAACTTTAATTTATATTGCAGTTGCTTTTTGGTTAGGCACGGTTGCTACGGCCGATGAGTTGGTAAGCAATAATTTAATAATGGTTGATAAGGCGTTTTATGGGCCACTTATTCTTGGTGGGATTTTGGCTGCGACATTTTCAAGCGGCTTAACAACATTTATTGCTGCTCCGCGTTTAATGAATGCAATGTCAAAAAGTAAAATTTTGCCTTTTAGCGAATTATTCGTCAAAGAAAGCAAAAAAGGAGAGCCTTATTTTGCAATTTTATTTTCAACAATTGTTATATTTATCGCGCTTACATTGGGAAGTCTGGACACGATTGCTCCGCTTTTGACAATGTTTTTTTTAATAACATATTCATTAATAAATATGTCGGTATATATTGAACAGTCACTTGGAATGGTTAGTTTCAGGCCACGAATCAAAGTGCCTAAATTTGTTGCTTTATATGGATTTGTTGCTGCCATAGTTTTTATGTTTGTTATTAATCCGATTGCCGGATTCATAGCTTTAATATTCCTGGTTGCTCTGTATTTCTGGCTTGTTAAAAGAAAATTAAAAGCAGAAGAAGGGGATTTAAGATCAGGCCTTTTTGTGACTTTGGCTGAATGGGCAGCTAAAAAAATTATTACTTTGCCTGAGTCAACAAAGCATACATGGAAGCCGAATATTCTTGTGCCTGTTGTGCTTACCCGAACTTTACTGGGCAACTTTCCTTTAATTAAAGCAATCGCATATCCTACCGGAACAATGACAGTGCTTGGAATCAAATTAACTGACAATAAAAAAGTTCCGGATGCAGACGATCTTACAACAAAAGAAATCAAAGAAGAGCTTTTAGAACTTCCTCAAATGGTGGATAAGTTTTCAAATGAAGGCATTTTTACGTCATCTGCAATAATTGAAACCGATGATTATACAGAGGGAGTTATAGTTTCTCTGGAGGCTATAGGAAGCCAGGTTTTCCATCCAAATATACTTTTTTTGCCTTTTAGATCTGACAGAATGTCTGAAACAAATCTTGAAAAATTATTTGAAAATACACTTAAACAAAAAATCGGGATTTTATTATTCGATAAAGATGAAGAAGCGGGTATGGGATCAGAAAAAGATATTCATGTCTGGATTTCACCAAAGATACTTAAAGAGGAATTCAGGGATGACAGGAAATTCGACCTGGCAATGCTGGTTGCATATCAGCTTTACAGAAATTGGTCCGGAAAAATCACTTTATGGATGTGTACAAGCAAACAGAATACTGACAAAGCGCGTTATTACCTTCAAAAATTGGTTTATGAAGCCAGATTCCCCACTTCAACAGAAGTGAAAATTTCAACTGACACACTTGGAACAACAGTTAAAAATGCTCCGCAAGGAGATATTCACATTGTTTCAACAACGAAAGATGATATTAAGCTGATTCAGGAACTTCCAAAAAATAAAAATAAGTCTTTCTTATTTGTTGCGGATTCCACCAAAGAAGATGTATTAGCTTAATTCAATATTTACTTTAAATAAAAAGCCCCGCAATTTAATACAGGGCTTTTAATGAAACCTTATAAATTAGAATTGAAATCCAAAGTCCCTTGCAAATACATCTACATCACGTTGATATGCAGGAATAGATACTCCTGAATCAAGTCCTACTTTAAGTTTATCCAATCCTACTGAAAAATCATTTAATACTTTAGTATCTACAGATGGAGCGTCACTCATAACAGAATCAAGACCCTTTTCAAATTCAATAATAACTTTATCAACATCAACGCTAAAGTCCCGGCTTTCAATTGCTTTTCCAACTACAATGCCGAAATCACGTTTAATTATATCGAATCCTTTTTGTAACTCATCATTTGGTTTTTCAATTCCAAAGTCAGAAAGAGTCATAGAGCCGAAATATTTATCAAAAGCAGCATCAAATTCGATTCCTTTATCAATTGCAGCATTAAATTCCTTTAATTTTGCATCTATATCTGTTTTGACGATATCAATACTTTTTTCAAATTCACTGCCTTTTAATAAACCGATTAGTTTATCACTAAATTGAGGAATTGACTTCCCAACAGTTTCAATCTGGAAGCTTTCCCGGTCAGTTTCAATCTTAGCCATACCTGAATCGAAATTTTTAAGAAGGTTTTCAATTTCAATTTCAGCATCATGATTAACTTCAGCTACTTTTATGCCGCTTTCAATTGCATAGATATCTGAATTAAAGTCTGAAGCAATCATAGAAGGCTCAATATTTGCGCTTATATCAGATTCAACACGTTTAATAAGTAAATCCTGATCAGCAGTATTAAGTGTTTTGCCTGTAGTGGCTAGATAATCATTAACAACCATATTTGCATCTATACCCTTTTCAATGTTTGACTGGAAGACGCTAAGAGCATCTCTGTCAGTTTCGATTAATTGTCCCTTGAAATATCCCCCCTGAAGCACCATTGTCGCAAGAATAGCAATTACAGCAACCCCGATAATGATTGCTATAAGCTTGCCGATTTCAAGCTTAACAACTTTTTGTTCCATTTTTGTTTTTGTTAAATAATAAAATGGTTTTTTACTTATATACATTATACCATAAATAAAATATTGGTCAATAAGGTGAGTATTAATTATTTTTAACTTTGGTATAATAAAAACGTGTCTATTTTTAAAAAAATTAAAAATAACGTTTATTTTCATCATGAAACCAAGCGTAAAGTCTTGATTAAGTTCGTTCTGCTTTTGTTGGTTCTGGTTTCTTATTTTATATTTCTGGCTTTTAAATATGGACTAAAAGATGGTCTTTCAGCAACCATTCTTACTTGGTCATTTTTTGTTTTTTGCACTCCAATCGCAGATGCGGGATTTTTACTTGATTTTCCAGTCAGACTAATCACTAAAATGCGCATGATTTTTTCAGAAATGTTTGTATGGACACTAGCTACACTGATAAATTTATATTCTATTTTCTTTAATCAGGGTATATATGAAAAAACAGGATTGCTTAAGATATTTAAACATATTCTTACCAATCCGTTTCCATTTTGGTCGATTATAATACTTTCTGCATTGGGTACTTATTTATCCATTTATTTCGGAGATGAACTGATTGATGTAATTAAAAACAAGAGTAGGAAAAAATTTATAAAACATGGGCTTAAGCATAAAATTATTATTGTTTGTTTTATTATATTAATTGCGATAATTATTCTTTCGTATACCTTTTTGCTTGAGCATCTTGGAATAAAAATATAAGCTGTAATAAAAGTAAATTTTTGTGATGTTTAATATTTTTTTATTTTTAAGTTTAGTTTTTCTTCTTACATTTGTCCTGGGAAGAATTATTGAAAAAGTACGGGTACCATGGGTATTCGCGGCATTGCTTTTAGGCGCTGTTTTGGCTTTTTATAACCCTTTTATTGAAATTACTTCGAGTGAGACTTTTGATTTTCTGGCAAAACTCGGAATGTACTTTCTTTTGTTTATGATTGGGCTTGAATTGGATTTATCTAAGCTTAAAAAGTCGGGTAAGTTTATTGTTAAATCAACATTTTTTATAATATTTCTTGAAGGAATTGTCGGGACATTATTAATTCATTTTGTATTCGGTTATGAATGGTTTGTTTCATTTGTTGTATCTTTATCTTTTGCAACAGTAGGAGAGGCGATTTTAATTCCTATTCTGGATGAATTCAAAATAATAAATACAAAACTCGGACAAAGTATACTTGGAATCGGCACTCTTGATGACATCATTGAATTAATTACCTTAATAATGGTGGTTTTTTTAATGAAAAATTCTACAACCAATTTTGATATTATTTCTGTGCTTGGTTCTTTGGCGTTATTGTTTGGATTATCTTTTGGAATGACCTTTTTACGCAGAAGAGGGATAAAATTTATGCATCTATCTGTAAATATCATATTTCTTTTTTCTTTATTTATATTCTTTTTGTTTTTGGGGATTGGCGAATTTGCACATTCAATGCCTGTGGCAGCGTTACTTGCCGGGTTAGCAATTAAAACATTTGTGCCGGAAGATAGGCTCAAGTTAATTGACAGTGAAATAAAAACCATGTGCTACGGGTTTTTTGCACCACTTTTCTTTTTGCAGGTAGGTCTTGAAATGGATGTTCATTATCTAATCCAATTTCCGCTGCTTGTACTTTTAGTTGTAGCTGTATCTAACAGTGCAAAGTTATTGGGCAGTTATATAATGGGAAGAAAAGAGCTCGGAGTTAAACAATCTGTTTTACTGGGGATTGGCTTATCTGTAAGATTCAGCACAAGTATTATTATAATCAAAATACTTTATGAAGCAGAAGTGATTGGTTCTGATTTATTTTCAGTTATAATTGCTTCAAGTATTGTATTTAAATTTATTGTTCCTCTTCTTTTCTCATGGTTGCTTCGGAGGTGGAAATTTGTTAAAGCCGTGGATTGATATTATAATAATGTTAAAGCCTTGTTATAATTTTTTATCATGATTACATTTCCTCTCTTTTTAACAATAGTAATTACCGTTGTTGTTTTTGTTTTGTTTGCCACTGAAAAATACCCGGTTGATCTTGTAGCGCTTTTAGCAATAGTAGTATTGCTTCTTACAGGCCTGGTTACTCCGGAAGAAGCAGTTAGCGGATTTTCCAACCCCGCTACAATCACGGTTTTGGCCATGTTTATTATTTCTGAAGGAATTCAGCGATCTGGAGTTGTGCGTATATTGGGTGAAAAAATTTTGCAAATTACAAAAACTTATTTCCGCCAGCTGGTTGCTATTTCCGGAATAAGTTCATTGGGCGCGTTTATTAACAATACGCCTTCTGTTTCAATTTTGGCGCCAATGGTTATGGATATGAGCCGCAAAACCAAAACTTTTGCAACACAGCTCTTAATACCTTTATCATTTATTTCGATGGCTGCGGGTACAATAACATTGCTAGGTTCAAGTTCAAACATTCTTGCAAACAATATTTATGTAAGAGCAGGTTATGCCCCTTTGAATCTTTTTGAAATTTCTAAACTTGGAATTTTCGTATTTTTGATAGTAGTAGTTTACTTTTTAACCATAGGTAAATATTTGCTTCCAAAACGTGAAGGTCATACCGATATAACAGATCCTTATAAAAAATTAAAATATAACGCTGAAGCTATTTTGCCGCAGGAATCAGAGCTTATTGGTAAAAAGATAAATCAGTCAAAACTTAAAGATTATGGCATTGAAATATTTAGTATTACCCGAGACGGTAAAGTTTACAGACGCGATCTTGAAGATTACACAATCGAACAGGATGATGTGCTTTCGATACATGGTTCAAGGCTTAAACTGTTGCAGGCTGACAGTGAAGCTTTGATCAAACTGGAATCAGGAGTTAAATATACTGAAACAGGCAAAGATTATGTTATTGATCAGTTTATGGTAGCAGAAGGTTCGTCGCTTATACATCAGACAATTACATCAATAAGTTTTACAGACAGGTATCACGCCGCTGTGCTTGCTGTAAAACGCGCAAATAAGAAAATTAAGAAAAGTATTAACGCAGTTCCATTAAAATTCACTGATATTTTATTGGTTAAAGGCCCTCCTTCAACTATCGATATAATGAAATTAAGTGAAGATTTTGTTTATATCGGAGAAGTTGTTGGCCCTTACAGATCGAGCAGAATTAAATATGCAGTACCAATACTTTTAATTGTTGTTTTACTTGCTGCATTTCAGGTTGTGCCGATAATGGTAGCTGCCTTAACCGGAGTTGTATTAATGGCTTTATTTAGAGTTGTAAGCTTAAAAGAAGGTTATGGCGCTGTTAACTGGCAGGTTATATTCTTATTGGCAGGAATTATTCCGCTTGGTATAGCACTTGAAAAAACCGGAGCTACTGATATGATTGCAGGATTCATTTCCGACTTTGGCCACCAGGTACACCCGATTGTTTTGTTGGGGATTTTTTATATAATGACAACTTTATTAACTCAGGTTGTTTCTAATAATGCAGCTGTAATTTTATTTGCACCAATCGGTATAACTATAGCCGCTGAAATGGGTCTTAATCCTTTACCTTTCCTGGTTGTCGTTATGTTTGCGGCAGCAACTTCGTTTCTTACACCTATTAGTTATCAGACCAATATAATGATTTATCAAATCGGTAATTATAAATTTACTGATTTCGCAAAAGTAGGGCTGCCACTTAATATAATTCTGTTATTCACAACTACTTTGATGGCTGCGTGGATATGGGGACTTTAGCGATTAAAAATGAAAACAACAGAGGAATAATAATTGTAAATAATACACTTGAAGCAACTATTATTGAATAAAGATCCTGCTGAATAATGTTATTTTCGTAGAGAATTTTAACAAGGATGATGCTGGTACTGAAACGGGCCGATAGGCCAATCCCCATAATGAAAGAATTTTTTAAACCAAGTTTTTTTCTGCCAATAATATAACTGCCCAGAATTTTAAGTCCGTTGGTTAGTACCATGAGCGCAATAATTATTAAAGGCGCGCTTAAAATGTAATTAAGTTCCAAGGTCGAACCGATCCATAAATAGAATATAGGAGCAAAAAATCCGTAACTCATTGATTTGATTTCGCTTTCAATAAATTTATAGCGTTTTTCCGGCATAAATATTTTTAAAGAAATTCCGGCGAGCAATGCACCAAGAGGAGCACTGTCAGCAAACAGACTTACGCCTATAAACAAAAATAAAACAAAAAGAGATATTAAAAATATACTTTCAAGGTTAGGAGAGTTGAATTTTTTTCCGTGTTTACCAAGAAATCTGAATCCAAATGTCAAAATAAATAAAATCGTTAATGCACCAAATGTTACATATAAATTCACCCCGGTGTTTGCTTGTGCGCCAATTAACAGAGTCATTAACACAAGCGCTAAAATCTCAATTGAATCATCGAGTGTGCCTATGCCGATTATATATTCCCCAAGCGGTTTATTAACCAGCTTATATTTTTCGAGTATTGGAATAAGTATTGATTCTCCAACTGTTGCAAACGAAAGTGCAACTAAAAAAGCAACAAACAGGGAAATGTGAAAAATAAAGTATATAAAAAGCGTTCCAAATGCAGCTTCAAGAAAAATAATAAAAAAAGTGGCTGAAATTATATTTTTACTTCTTTTTAGCATTGCCGGCAGATTAATCTCAAATCCGATCATAAAGAGCATAAAGTACATACCAAGCTTAGAAAGAAAGCCAAATGTCTCAGATGAAGTGATATCTATAAATGGATTATAAACCGAAAGAAAAACTCCTATTATTAACGCTGAAAAAATCCATGGTATATAAATTTTTTCAAACAAAAGACCCAATAAATAAGTGAGAAGAAAAAATCCTGCTAAAAAAAGAAAAATATTCATAATAGTTATTAGTTGCTAAGTAAGTACTATGCTTGCTAGTCCTAAGAACACAAAGAATCCAAATACATCTGTTGCGGTTGTAATAAATATTGTAGCTGATGATGCAGGGTCTTTACCAAGTTTTTTCATTAACAATGGGATAACGGTTCCGAAAAATCCTGCTGTCATTAAATTTATAATCATCGCAACGGCAAGAACAAGGCCCAGTAATGGATTTTGATTCCATAAGGTAGCAATTAGCGCAACTATAATTCCATTAATGATTCCATTGATTCCACCAGCCAAAACTTCGTTGATAACAACGTTTTTCCCTGTTTCCAGACTAATTTCTTTAAGCGCGATTCCGCGAACAGTTACTGCCAAAGTTTGAGTACCGGCGTTTCCTCCCATTCCTGCAACAATCGGCATGTAAACAGCCAAAAGTACAAAAGCTGAGATAGTTGATTCAAATAAACCAACAACCGAAGCAGCTAAGAATGCAGTGCCAAGGTTCACGATAAGCCATTTATATCGATGTTTAACTTTCTTAAGAGCATTATCCAAAACATCCTCTTCTTCGCTAACACCCGCGAACTCTCTCAAAGAGTTAGAGGGTTTTTCTTCGATTAATTGGAGAATATCATCGGAATAAATCACACCCATAATACTGTCATCTTCATCAAGTACAACGATTTTGTTATGTGGATTTTTTTTGAATTTTTCAATAATTTCTGGTTCAGAAGCATTAAATTTCACTGAAGGTATTTTATGATAAAATTTATCTATTTTTTCATTCCCTTCATGAAGGGCAAATTTGTATCCCATTAGTTCACCCAATAGAAATCCGTCATCAACAACAAGAATTGCAGGGAATTTACCTGTTCTTTTTTCATGTCGGTGGATGATTCTGCTAACTTGATTAAATGAATGCCCAACAGGCACTTCAATATAATCAAGGCTCATCATTCCTGCTGCTGTTTTTGGATTAAAATCCAAAAGAAACTCTATTTTTTCTTTAATTTCACTGCTAAGAGTTTTTATTATTTTTTTTCTTTTACTATGCTTAATAAGCTGCAAAAGATCAGTCATTTCATCCGGATCAAGATAATGGATGAGTTTTTTAATTTCTTTGTAATGCAGATTATTTAGGATTTCCGCTCTTAAAACTTTTGTTAACTGAAACAGAATAAAGCCCTGTTGATTAACAGGAATTTGTCTGAATATTTTTAGTTTTTCTTCCGGGGCAGCTATGATTTTTTTAACCCAGTGATTTTTTGTTGGTTTTTTTTGTTTTTCCATATGTATATTATACCATAATTTAATTATTCGAGCTATCAACTTGACAAATAAATATATTTATGTAAAAATAAACCCTTTTTACAATTAATTTATTTAATAATGTCTGAGACAAACCAACCATCACATGAAGCTAATGCTCCCCAGCTAGAATTAACAGATAATCAAAGGCAAAAACTGGAATCACTTAAGAGAGCTTTTATGAAACTGGCAAGTAGTTATTTAGCTCAGTTTGAGATAAAAGAAGAAGCAAAGATATATCCTTTGGCAGACGAAATTAACTTAAAAGTGGAAGCAAATCAGAAAATGATGCGTGATATAATGATAACTATATATTCTTTTATGTTAATCCAAACCAAAGGAGCCCAATTTAATTTGGGTCATTTTTATTCGAACACTTTAACGGCTTTGGATCCGGAAGATGAGTTTATAGATGCAAACTGGCATATTAACTTTTTAAATGATGTCACCCATTTTCTTGCTCGTAGAACTACCGATTTAACAGCAAGCGATATAATAACTTCGGTTGATATTTGTGAACTTGTTGATGAATTGTCCAATAAAGTTGATGGTGTACTTTCAAAAATAAGATAAGCTATAATAGCTGCGAAAATAATCTAATTTATTATGAAAAAGTTATTCGTAGCTATTTTGATGACTGTATTAATTATTCCAACTAGTTTCGCTTATTCTGACGTTTCAGACAATACGGCAATCGACTACATTACCGATGCCGGGATTGTGCAGGGTTACGAAGACGGAACATTCCGTCCTGACAATCCAATCAACAGAGCGGAATTCACAAAGATTTTGATTGAAGCAAAGACAGGGGAGAATCCAACTTCTTTTGCTGACGCTTGTTTTAATGATTTTTATGCAGCCCAGTGGTTTGCTTCTTATGTTTGCTATGCAAAATCCGAAGGGATTATTAGCGGATACCCCGATGGTAGTTTTGGACCTGCAAATAACATAAATATGGCTGAAGCATCAAAAATTCTTGTTAATGTTTTTGAAATTCCAAGAGTTCAGCCAGTTGGCGCAGATTGGTACAGCGAATATACTGAAACTTTACTCGCTCAAAAATATATTCCGGATTCGATTGAGTATGCGGATCATGAGATTACACGTCAGGAAATGGCGGAAATGATATGGCGAATTATGGAAAAAAAGCATGATCAGCCCGCAGCCCAGAGCCTTAAAAATTCACCATGCCAGCCGCTTGGCGAAGATCTTCCGGCGAATATTAATATGGATAAGGTGCGCGAAATATGGCTTTCATGGTACAACGAAGAACGTCGTGCACTCGGCCTTCAAGACTACACATATAATGATCAATTGAATCGAACTGCAATAATCTGGAGTAAGACTTCACGCGATCGCGGTTACATGGACCACAAACGCGACACATCTTCAGGCTACTATGACTTTTACGGTATTTTGGACTGGTTTAAAGCGCTCGGTCTTGAATTTGAAAACAATATGTTCAGTGAAAATATTGCATGGGAAATGTACTATTGTGATGTTGACGCCGAGGACTGCACGCAAGATATGATCGATTCCATACGAAAAGGATTCAACTTTTTTATAGGTGAGAAAGGTACGTCTTACACTGCTCACTATGACAGCATAGTTAGCCCTAATTACAATATTATTGGTTTGGGTATTGCAATTGACGATGATGCGAACAAGTATTATTTAACGGTACATTACGCAAAAGCTATCGCAAATGAGCCAATGCGTATTTGTGATTAATATATGAAAAAAGCGGAAGCCTTAGATGCATCCCGCTCTTTTCGAGTCCCCTCTAATAGTTATTCATTCGTATTTTGTAATAAGCCATTCCCTCTGGCAAAAACTTTTTTGCCCATGAAATCGTCACTGGCATCATCATCTGCAGGCCGGTCAGGTAAACCTAATTCAGCCTTAATACTTTGTGCTGTGTCAAAATCTTTGTCCTGAATTGCTTTCTGAAGTTCTGCAAATTTTGCAAAGTTATCTTCATTTACATATTCAAGGATTTTTGGACTTTTGCCGTCTTGAGTCTGCAATTCATACCATTTTTGGTAATCACCTGCTTCAATTGCAGCGCGGATTTCTTTCCTGTTTTGCATCATTTCACCCATCATTTCACCATTGCCGAATTTGTGCATTCCAGCACCCATTCTTCCTTGTGGAAGGCCAAGTTCTTCAGCAATTGATTGTGCTGCTTCGAGGTGATTGTGCATTTCAACAAACTTTCCGAAATTATCAGCATTGATAACTTGGAGTAATTGTTCAGGTGCTACTTTTGCGAATGCATTGTAGTCGCCGCTATCAACAGCGGTTTTCATTTCTTCCATTTGTTGTTGCATTGGTTGGTTTACGTTTGTGGGCACTCCGCTATCATCAGCAGATGCGATTAAGCTTAAACTGGTGAATGCGATTGCCGCAGCAAGTGACGTAGTAAGTAACCATTTTGGTGTTTGCATTTTTTGGTTTGGTTAGGAATATAAGATTATGTGTAGCCGGCTTCACATTAATTAATACAATCCGATAATAGAATTTCTTTCACTTTTTAAAAAATCAAAATAATTCGGCAATCTTAAATCACCGAGTGATCCTGAATTACCGAGTGATCCTGAATTACCGAGTGATCCTGAATTACCGAGTGATCCTGAATTACCGAGTGATCCTGAATTACCGAGTGATCCTGAATCACCGAGTGATCCTGAATTACCGAGTGATCTTATATTACCGAGTGATCTTATATTAAACTCCCTGCCTTTGTGGCTGCATTAAACGTGTTTTTAATATTTTTGCAGGTCTAATTCCGTCTGCATCAAAATTATCGATTCCAGTAACTTCACCAACTGCAATAATTATATCCCCGATTTTTAATGTCATCATTGGAGGAATATTTGCATCAGCAATGTTAACTTTCCATCTTTTTCCATTAAAATCGTCAATCATAATCATGTAATCTTTTTGAATATCAACTATACGACCCGGTAAAATTCCAATTTCAGGAGCATGCCAGACTTCTTCTCTGAATTCCTGAAATACCTGATACGGCCTTACGTTTTCTCTCATGAAATTTTCCATATTTTCGGCTGTTCTGCTCATAAAAAGAATACATCCCAAAATAAATGAAATAACAAGACTTAATCCAACCACAATCCACGGATTAACTTTGTAACCTTTATCAGTCTTTGCAAAAAGTTTGAATGCAACAAATACCATCAATCCCATAATTAAAATCCAAATATATGGCAATACAAGCAGCACACCTCCAAGATTTCCGCCTGGTAAACGGCCGACCAGTTCCCAATCATTTAAAATAAACAACTTGTATAAACCTAAACTTACAGCTGCACTTCCAACTACAATACTTAACGCGAAAAGTCCCCACACAACAATATGTCCGGTAATAAACATCCATTTTGGTAATGGTTTTATGTGTTTATCGTGAATTTTATCAATTACGTTTTTACTTAGTTCGCTCATTATATAAAGATTTAAATTTAGATTTAGCCCTGTGAAGCAGAGTTGCGATTGTACCTTGCGGTTTTCTTAATATATCTGAAATTTCCGCATAATCCTTTTGTTCCAGATAATAAAGAATAAGTACGTCGCGGAATTTTATAGGAAGTTTATTTAGTGTGATTCGTACGCATTCAGCGGTCTCTTTTTGAATTGCTTCTTCTTTAATATCAGTTTCGCTTTCAAGAATATTTATAAGACTTTGTTCATCTTCATTCTCAGTTTCCAGTGGCAGATCATTTTGTCGCCTGATTTTTTTAATTTGATTGATTGTTTCGTTGTGCGTAATTCGGTAAGCCCAAGATGAAAATTTTAATTTAGGATTAAAACTGTTTAGATTTTTATAAATTTTAATAAATACTTCCTGAAGTATATCCTCGGCATGATTTTGAGGAAGGGCGGTTAGCCTTTGAATATATCTAAGAAGTTTAGCCTCATATCTTTCAACCAATTTTGCGAATGCTTCTTCGTTTTGCAACGATTTTTGCGCGAGTTGTTCGTCTGTGATATTCAATACGACAAATTTAGAGGACACCCATATATTACTACAAATTGGCCTTGAATTCTCTTTCAAATAAGTTTATTATTGTTATGAAATATGTTTCATATTAAATCCAACTAAATATGCCGCCTTTAAAAAAACTTAGAAGAATAACCAATGAGCTTAAGGTAAATTATTATAAACCGCAGGGAATCCCTCTTAGGAACCTTGAAGAAGTTGAATTAATTGAAGATGAAGTTGAAGCGATGCGCCTTGTTGATTATCTAAATATGAATATGGATGAAGCCGCAAAAGAAATGAATATTTCAAAACCGACAATTTGCAGAATGGTAAATTCGGGTCGGCACAAAGTTGCGAAAGCAATATTTAAAGGACAAGCAATTAAAATCTTAACAATAAATAACATGCCAAATCTTGATGGTACCGGTCCGGAAGGCAAAGGTCCAATGACAGGCAGAGGATATGGAAAATGCGAAGGAGCAAAAAAGCCTATGCAGCAAAAACCTTTGGCTAGAGGACAGGGTCGCGGTCCTGGCCGCGGGCAAGGACGCGGTTTAGGTCGCGGAAATGCCAATAATTAGGAAAAGGCCCGGCTGATGTAAAGTCAGCCGAGCCGATCCCTCTCGTTCTATTTGCTATGGCAGTTGTTGATGGGGTGGTTATCGCAGGAGTAGTCCATACACGCGTCGCACTTGCGCTTCGGCGTCTGCTCCTTGGGGTGGCCGGTCAGTGGGCAGGGATCCGGCTCGTCACAGAACTCGGAGTCCTGGCAAACGAGGTCCGTTAGTGTGCCCTTGATGAGGTCGTGCACGGTCTGGGCGTCCAGGGATAGCTCGGTCTGCTGATGCATCGACATGTGTGTCACCTCCTTAAATGGGTGTGGGTTGTAAGCAAATAGCTTTAGAGAGGTCCATTTTAAAGCCTCTCCATCATTCATAAAGAAAACGGATAGGACTTTTAACTTGGATTACTCCAAAGCTACGAATAATCGTAGTTTTTAAAGGGCAAGATGTAAATTCTAACATAATTTATAAAAAAGTCAAGTATATAAAATAACCCCACTTAGTAAGGCGGGGTTACTTAGTAAGTACCAATTACTTAGTAATTAATATTTCATCGATTTTATAATATCCTCAGCTAATTTAATGCGATGTTTTTGCTCTGCAGTAAGCTGCAATTTTGCAAATTCTGCTTTCATTGATTCATAAGTTGGATTTGGTCCGAGTTTTTCTTTGAAATCATCAGTGTATAGATCAACCCAAATTTCAATTTTCGGCCAATCATTTCCTTCACGTTCAAAATAATATTTTTTAACAGCACTCAATTCACCCATTTTATTGGTTTGATAGTATGAGGTAATGTTATCAGCGGATTGTTCACAACCGAAAATTTCACCTATCATCGGCTTTTCAACCTCACATGAATTTTCAAGAGGGTAGAAAGGAGCATCCCAGTTTTCAGTCATCCATTCCTCAAAATTCTTTTCTTCAATTGTAAATCTTATCAATGGGTTTATTTCTCCGTTTGTGTAATATTCTTCGCCTAAAACAACATATATTCTTGGTTCCGAATTAGGTTTTCGCTGAATCTCGATATGCAAATTAGATGGAATCTGCATTTGTATTTTAGCAAGATCAATATTTAATTCCTGAGTGCCTTCGGTAGTTTGTGCCGGAGAATTACAAGCTGTTAAAAGGCTTAACGCAAGTATTGTTACTATAAATTTCTTCATAATATTATAAGTTATGGGGCCTCATTATAACTCGAAATTGTTATAAATACAGGTTCAGATATATTTGCGATTTCCCAGTCATCATATTTTGATATTCGCGCTGGGTCAGCATAGAACTTACCGCTATTAACAACAGTTGCATAATAACTTATGTTTCGCGGAGTTTTGGTAGACCAGCCATAGAAAACTTCCTGGCCATTTGTTCCAAATGGTGCACCTGAACTGCTTAATATTTTAAGTCCGCTAGGCAGCACATCTGTAATTTGGAAGTAAGCGTCGCCTTCACCTGAATAATTTATTGCAAGGTTTACCTCAACCAAATCACCTTCGGTAAAATCGGTTGTTTCTACGCCATTAACTTTGTATGACCTGCTAATATTTATTATATCGGATCTTTTAAATTCACTTGGTTCAATTGCTTCGTCGTACACAACAACCGCAGCCAAATCGCCATCAACATTTGCAACACTTAAACCTTTAAAGCTGCTTGCAAGAGTGTTGAAAGTTTCACATTTATCAAGCTCGACTTCTTTTTCAGTATCGCCGATTCGTGCCGTAAACTTAACACTGTCAGGGTCAGCTGTTTTTAATGAATATTTTAAATATCCCATTAAATAAATGTTTGGAATATCATCTTTTAACTGTTTTCGTCCCACATATTCCCAGTATTTGAATGCATCGTCTTTTTCTCCAACCGCAGCAGCAAGCACTGTTCCAAGAGCGGTCTGGTCAGGGTTATCATTCATAAACGAACCTTTAACTTCATTATAAATTTGTGATGCATCGTTTTTGCTTCCAAGTTCGGCAAATGCAAGACCAATATAAATTTTATCTTCCAGGCTTAATTTTGGTTCATCTTTTATGATTTGAAGACTTTGAAGAACAGGCTCATCAATACTGGCCAATCCAAGTAATGAAAGAACAACTTCTTCGAGATTTGCGTCTTTATCCATATATTTTTGATAGAAATATGATTTAAGACTCGCTTTTGAAAACCTGTTATCTTTTGGATCAACAGCAGTTGCCAAGGCTGTTAATTTCAAATCAGGGTCAGCATATTGAAGTAGTTTTAATCCGCCATCAAAATTTTGATAATCTGCCGGATCAAAAACCGTTCTATCAACAAATCCCAAATCAAAATATTCATTAATTAAATCTTTGCCAATTTGTTCTGATAATTTTTGGTCAAGTCGTTCGCCATTTGTATAATAAAGTGAAAGTAATTGTCCGTAGTGGCCTGCAAGTCCGGCATTTAAGAAGTAAACTTTCGCATAGCCTTCACTCGGCATTGGGAAGTCTGTTTCTTCGGTTACGGTAGGTAAAATTTCAACATTAGTCTGTTTTAGGCGAGAGCCGACAACTTCATATTTTTCAATTAGCGCATCTTCGTAGTTGCCTGATTTTGCATCAAGTCTAAGTTCATGTTCGCCAAGTTCAAGTTTAGGAAGCTTGTAATCAACAGCTGTATAAGCTTTGCCGTTAATTACATCGTCTCCAACAGTAAAGGTAACATTGTCGTCTTTTGTTATTTCTTTTCCGTATGCTCTTAAGCCAATATTAGGTTCGTCCTTTATTGAATATTCTTTGTTCATTACAAGGTCTGCAAAGAACGGTTTAGTTACAATTATGTTGCCGCCGCCACGACCCGCACGTATTTGATCCGAATCAATTGCAAGCGCTGTAACACGCCAGCTGGTAATGTTATCAGGAAGTTCGAAAGTAATTTGCGCATCACCACTGCCGTTTGTAGTTACAGATTTGAATAAAGCAGTGTCTTTAAATTCGCTTCGCGCACCGCCTTTGTCATTATGAACATAGTAATTATTTGCAAAGTAAGTGTGGTAGTGTTCAACTTCAAAATTATAAACTTTAGTTGGCTCATAAACTTTGCGCACACCCCATACCTCAATTGAATTACCGTCTTTATCCAGCATAGTGTCGCCAACTTTAACTTTGCCTGCCAGGTCAAAATGACCGTTAACAAACACAACATGTTCAGGTGTAACTTCCAAATCCTCATTAATTACAAGATACGCGCTAACAGTGTGCTTTTGCAATTTAAGAACCTTTGCTTTAACAAAACGGTCAGATAAGGCAGATTCCTTTGTTGTAATAAAATCACCAACTTCGATATCTTCAATATTTTTATAACCCATATCATCCATTAATATTTTTGTTCCTTCTTTAAAGCATCCGCCTAAACCTCCTTCTGTTTTTACCATTGGATTTTCATGCGTGCTGTAAGTTGAATAAACTCCGTCATTAATAAATCTATAAAGTTCGTCCAATGGATTTTCAAGCGAATCCCAGAAGAGTTCATAATAAGCTTCATCAACAAGATCCAGCAGAACTTCAGCTGAAACAGGTTTTCCGTTTAGGTCTGTTGTTTTAACTGTTAAAGTGGCTTTTTCGCCGGGTTCAAAAGTATCTTTGTTAGCTTTTACCTCAACATTAATTGTTTTTTCTTTTGGATCATACATAACAGTATCACCCCACACAGTTTCATAATATTTACCTGTGAAAATTATGCCCTCAACTCTAACACCAGGAACCTGCGCCTGCTTGAAGGTGAAGTTGTAAGTAGGACTGGCTTTAACAGCATATTCGGTTAAGCCGTTATTTAGCTGCATGAATAAGTATTTTTCATTCTCTTTAGGTGTGATAACGCTGTCCTGCGCAACAATCGCGGTTTCAACTGCTTTGCCAAGCTCAAATTTATAAGGGCCGTATTCTTCTTCTGAATTTAATATTTTTATTCTTTTGTACTCATCATTGTTTGTTGTTTTGCCATAAGCGTAAGCGGTTGTATGAGAAAGTTTACCCTGATCATCAGCAGCATTTAGAACTACTCTGTAATGTTTATTTGGCTGCATTTCAAAATTATATTCTGCTTCACCGTTTGCATCTGAAGAAAGACTTATTTCGCCAACAATATTTTCTCTGGTTTCATATCTGTATTCTTTAACTGTAATTTTATTTATAAAATCATAATGTTCACCGGTTTCGATTTTATCCCACCAAAATTCAATTAGTTTTCCTTTGATATCTCTATTTGGCGCTGCTTCTCCCAGGTAATCGTTGTAGCCTGCGTTTTCATCTTCATTTAAAGGTGTTAAATCAACTTTATTAGTTGTGATTTTTACATTCGCAATATTGTTCTCAGTTTTAGTCTTAGCTTTAATTGCAATACGCGATTTGAAAACCCTAACATTGGCTTTACCCGAAATCATGGAATCTTCTTTTGGAACCGGATCAAAAGTTAAATATTCATTGCGAAAATTTTCGCAAGATTGCCCGTCATCAGAACAATAAAAGTCTGATTTAGGAGTGTATTCAAAACTGTATTTGCCGTTTGCATCAGTGGTAAGCTGATCTGCAACATTATAATAAAGTTTAAGGAATGGCACAGGCGTACCATCAAAGAACCTGCTTATAATATCAACTTTGATTTTTTCATCGTAGAAAATAGCTCTTTTATCAGTTGTCACATCTATTTGATATGAAGGTTTTGCATAACTGACAATTTCAATATATTCCTGCGAAATTAACTCGTCGTCATTATATATACTTAGTGTGTAATAACCCGGTGGCAGATCCTGAGTTTCTAGATTTCCATGGAAAGTATTGTTATTGCCTTTTTCAGCGATAACTTCTTCGCTATAAGTTCCGAGGTTCCAGAAATATCCACCCTGATATAATTCAGCCTTAATTTCACCAACCTGCGTGTCGCCTGATTTAGGCTTTAAGAAGCCCCAGAATTCTATTGTATCACTGGGCTGGTAAACTGGTCTGTCAGTTGTAAATGTATACCAGTAATCAGCTAAATTCGCTGCTTCTTTTTGGTATTCATTAATATATAAGTTTGAAATCTGAACTTTTCCGTCAGGAGAAGTGACTTTTATAATAATGCTTCCAGTATCTGAGAAATCCATATTAAATGTAGCGATACCATCTGCATTTGTTTTGATTGATTTATTTTCATCCAATAATTCAACAGTTGCGTTATTAACAGGCTGTCCTGTTGAAACATCATTTACCCAAACCAAATTGCCGTCTTTTGTAAGATTGATATAGCTTGAAAGATCAGTGATCTGAACCAGTGTGGTTGAAACTTTATCGTTGTTTTGGGCTGTGAACAGGTAAAATCCAGGCTCAAGCTGGGCAGTTGGGACATAAATAAATTTGCTGTATTCAATTTCTTCAATGGTGCCGTCGAACTCACCCATATAATTCATTTGATCACGATTGTAAGCGTAATTCTCTTTTGCATAGCGAGCCCATGAAGGAATTTCGTTTCGCTCTTTAACTACTTTTATGTAATCTTCTTCAGATTTAAATTTGTGGATTTTAACATTTACAGTGTTGTCAGTTGCTTCATCAGTCATGCCATACCATGCAGCTCCCATTGCAACCGGCATGTTTGTGCCGATCTCGTAATAATCCTGATTAAAATAAAAGTTTGTACCGCCTGTTGAACTTACATTAGAAGTTTCAAAACTGAATGAGAAATCTTCAGCGAGTTTTTTATCTGAATCTTTTAAAGGTAAACCTGCTTTAACGGTTACAGTGTAAATTGTGCTTGGATTTAAGCCTTTTGTCGGAACAAAAACCAATACTCTGTTGTGTTTTTCAAATGAACCTTCGGTTGCAGGTGAAATTTCAAAATAATTTTTTACTTGTTCTGTGTCGTAATTTTCATGCGAGAATGCGATTTCGATTCCGCTATTAATAGGCACGCTTGTTGTTTTGTCACCCGGCATTGATCCGTAAATTTTAAATTCATCTTTAACCTGATAAGCCCAGCTGAATTCTTCGGTTTTGCCTTCATTAACACTTGTGATCGTGAAGTTATATATAGTATTTGATTCAAGATTTTGCGCTGGTTCCACTTTATATTTTCCTGCTTCAATCTTAGTAACATTAAGATCAATGGTTGGCAGCGATTCCAAATTCGCTTCAATCAACGCAGCATCCAAATCAACATCAGAGGTGAGCGTGAAAGAAGATTTGCTGTCGATTCCGGCTGAATCCTGCGAGTCTGCGGTCATTGTAAAATGCGCATTTGCAATCATCGATTGGCCGGTAATGTCACCTTTTAGTAAATTTTGCAGATTTGGCACGACAAGAACAGCAATAATTGTGAGCGCCGCAATTGTTCCTAGCCAAGCAAACTTTTTAGGCGTGAACCAAGAAGAATTATGCGCCTTTTTGGCTTTTGCTGTTTGCTGGCTAAGGCCAAGATGCTTTTTTTCCTGGATATACTTCCAGAGATATTTTTGGGACTTATCGACCTCAATACGGTCGACCTTCCTGTTTGTATAGTTATTTTCCATTGTTATATAGTGTTAGTTGCTAATAATTGACGTAAATTTTCAAGTGCTCTGTGCATCATTGATTTAACTGCACTTTCTGATCTTTGTATTGTGTGCGCGATTTCTTTGTGTGACATTCCTTCGAAATAATGCAGAGAAACTATGTTTTGATATTTTGGATTTAGAGTTGCCACTGCATCACTCAGCTTGCTTAGGTCTTCGTCTCCGTGCATTGCCTTGTCTAATTCTTCGAGTTCTTCTTTTGCATTTGTCGCAAGGATTTCCATGCCTTCCATCTCAGCAGTAAGAACTTGGCTTTGTGGCTTTCTTCTGTGGTTTTTCAATGCATTTATTGCAATGCGGTAAAGCCAGACTTTTACAGAAATGCCGGTCCATTTAAACTTATGAAATGACTCGAACGCTTTTATAAAGGTGTCAGCTGTGAGGTCGTATGCGGCCTCAGCTGAAGCGGTCCTTTTAAGTAAATACTTGAGGATGCGCTCGTAGTAAAAATTGTAAATTTTTTCGAACGCGTCGGGGTTATTCTTGAACTCCTCAATTATTTCCTGCTGGACCTTCTCGGAAAGGTCGGTTGTGTTCATATTTATAAGGATTAGTATGAATTAATATGCCTAAAATTAAGTGTGCCTTATTTGGCTTGCACTTACAATAACAACCGTGGCTTGTGTAGGTTGCGGTTTTTTGTGGATATGTTTTGGTTTTCCCGTCGAAGTGGATTCGTCGCACGAACACAGTTCGTGCGACGAGGTTGATTTGAGGAGAAAAATTTTAAAAAAATTTTAGATTTTTTTAATTTTTATTTGGGATAATATTGCCATGAGGTATCCTTCTTTGCGAAAAAATACGTACTATCATATTTATAATCGAGCTGTTTCTAAAAGGTTAATATTCAGAGACGACCAGGATTATCGCTTTTTTTTGTTTAAAATAAGTCAATTTGCAAAAAAGTATTTGATTGAAACTCAAGTGGGTTGTGTGATGCCAAATCACTTTCATATCTTGTTAAGAAGCGATCATTTTGCTAAAAATATTTCAAAATTCAGTCAGGTTTTACAGTATTCATATGCAAGATATTTTAATAGAACAAGGAATCATACAGGTCATGTTTTCGAGGGAAGATTTTGTCACAAAGAAGTAAATGTAGGGATTGAATTGGCTAGAGTAAAAAAGTATATCTTGAATAATCCTGTTAAGGCAGGTTTGGTTGATAGATATTATAAATGGCCGTATTTGTGGTCTAATTAAGCATTTTCTCAAATCGCGAAGCATCTCCGTAAGGGCCGATAACTCCGATGTGCAGATTCGAAGGTGCAAGAATGTCTTGGGCAACCTGCTGGATTTGGTCTATGGTTACTTTATCGAGCTCGTCCATTATTTCTTTTAATGTCATGATTCTGCCGTGCAAAAGTTCGTATTTGCCGAGGATGTGAGCTTGCTGTTCTGAGTCTTCGAGGCGAAGAACCATTTTGCCTTTCATGAAGTTTTTGGCTTTTTGCAGCTCTTTTTCATCAACGCGATCTTCGCGGATTTTTGAGTATTCAACGAGGATTCCTTTGACTGCATCATCAATTCCATCAACATTAACACCTGCGCTGGTTGAAAAAATTCCAGTATCAATAAAATTGTCAGCGCTTGTACTTATGTAATAACAAAGGCCTTTTGCTTCGCGGACATTCAGAAACATTCGTGAGCTCATGTTTCCGCCGAGAATTACTGCGAGAAGTTTTTCAGCCCAGTGCATTGGGTGAGTTTCTTTGTAGGATTGGCCGCCCACAACAACATGCGCTTGTTCTGTGGATTTTTCATGAAGATAGATTTTACGGCTATTCTCAGGCTTTTTGTATGGGTCAAAATTATATGATTTTGCTTCGTTTTCGAATGCGAAATATTTTTCAAGAAGCGGCATCATTTTGTCATAATCAATATCACCAGCCAATGTTAATACTATATTGTCGGGCGTGTAGAGTTTGTTTTTATAAGTTTGAAACTGCTCCTGAGTCACGGATTTTATAAATTCCGGAGTGCCGATTTGGTCGCGGCCCAGCGGCTGGTCGCCAAATACAAGTTTTTCAAAATCCCATCCTATTTGATACATAGGGGTATCTTGATACATATTGTATTCTTCCAGAATCACGCCGCGTTCTTTATCGATTTCTTTTGGATCGAAACGTGCGTGAAGAAGCATGTCTGAAAGAACATCCATAGCAACTTCTATTTGGTCGCTGGCGGCTTTAACGTAATAACCAGCATATTCTTTGCCTGTGAACGCATTGAAATCTCCACCTATAGAATCAATTGCTTCGCTTACTTCTTTGGTATTTTTAAATTTTTTTGCTCCTTTAAAAAACATGTGTTCAAGAAAATGCGAGATCCCGCAAATATCTTTTGATTCGTATCGCGAGCCTGCACCGGCAAGAATAAGGATTGTTACCGCCTTTGTGCTTTCTTGTTTTTCAGTGATAATTCTTAAATTATTTGGAAGGGTGATTTTCTTATGCATAGTATTTGAATTAATTACTTATTTGAGGATAACATTGATCTCTTTCCTTTACTAATATTTTTTATTACAATGTGAGTCCATGAGTTACACTACCAATAGAAGAAAATCAGCGCGAACACTTCAATTTAATACCATTACTTTTTTAATGGTAATAGTTGGGGTTTCCTGTTTTATTATTATGATAAGGTTATTTTATCTGCAGGTTATAAGGTATGATTTTTATAATGATGCAGCGGCAAAAGCGCATCAGGGTTATACGGAACTTCCTGCAAAAAGAGGAGAGATTTTAGTTAACGACTACACAAATGGAGAAACTTACACAGTTGCATCAAATACAACATTGGATCTTGTTTTTGTTGATCCGAAGCAAATCGTTAACAAAACTATGGTTGCCAGCGCATTGGCTGAAACATTATTTGATTTGAATACTGAACGCGAAAAGGATAATCAAAGAATGATTGAAGAAAAACGTGAGTTTAAAAGAACAGGTAACATGGAAGCGTATGATCGTGTTCAGCCGCTTTCAGATGAAGAACTTAAAGCTTCATTTTATCAGACTATTTTGAAGAAAGTTAGTATGGAAATACGAGATGAAATTCTACTTGATGATACTTTACCCCAAGATATCTTGGATGGCATTGCAAAAAAAAATCTAAATGGAATTGAAATCAGAGGAGGAAATTTATATGCCTATCCAGCAAGAATTTATGATAAAAGATACACGGCAATTGCTTTAAGTGAAGATTTAGGCGTTGCTGCTCCATGGCTTGAACAATTACTTATTGGTGAAGACAGATATGAAATTATCGCAACAAAAGTTGAAGCTGAAAGGTCACGAAAACTAAGGGAGATAATTCAAAAAGATGAAGACGAGCATCCCGGTGAACACAACTATTTGGGTATAGGATTTAAAGAGGAGTATTCCAGATTTTATCCTGAAGGCAGTTTAGCCGCTAATATTTTGGGATTTGTTGATACAGAGGGGAATGGACAATATGGACTTGAAGAAAGTTTTGATAAATTACTGAGAGGTAAAAATGGTGTTTTTAAAGCTCAAAAAGATGCTGAAAACCGCCAGATTACCGTTGGCGACAGTGTAATTGAGCCTGCTGTTAATGGTGATAATATTACGTTAACAATTGATAGAACCATCGAGCTTGAAGTCGAAAGAATACTTGCCGCAGGAGTTAAACGCTACAATGCAAACAGCGGCCAGGTTGTGATACTTGATCCAAAAACATCAAAAGTTATTGCAATGGCACATTATCCTACGTTTGATCCGAATAATTATTCTGAGGCATTTAAAAAGGTTGATGTGGAATTTACTCCGGAAGAAGTGGATAGTTTGGTTCCAATTGATGAAAGCGAAACTCAATTTAATTTTTACAGAAATTATGATACTGATGATAAATTTCAGGTATTTAAGGATATTGAAGAAGGCAAAGAACCTGTTTATGAAAGATATGAAAATTGGTTCGGTCCGGAGGTTTATCAAAATAAAATAGTAGCTGCTATTTATGAACCGGGTTCAGTATTTAAACCTATTGCAATGGCTGCTGCAATTGATGATGGCGATGTTACTCCTAACAGCACTTTCTACGAATCGGGTCCGGTTAAAGTAGATGAATTTGAAATCAGAAATTCAACAAACGAATACAGGGGAACTCAGACAATGACAAACATTTTGGAACAGTCATCAAATGTGGGAATGGCTTATGTAGCCAAGAAAATCGGAAGAAATTTGTTTTACAGTTATATGATGAAATTCGGACTCGGAGAAAAAACAGGTATTGAATTTGAAACAGAAGAAGCCGGAAAGGTTGAATATTTTACACAATGGGCTGATTCTGAGTTGGCCACTCATGGATTTGGACAGGGTATTGCTGTTACACCTTTGCAAATGGTTAATGCTTATGCTGCTTTGGCCAATAAGGGAACACTTATGCAGCCCTATATTGTAGATTCAATCACTGATGGTAGCGGGAAAACCGTATATACTGAACCAGCTGTAATCGGGCAGGCGATCAGCGAAGACACTTCAAATAAAATTACCGCAATGCTTGTGAGTTCAGTTGAAAATGGTGTTGCTAAAAAAGGTCAGGTAGATGGCCATTATGTTGCCGGAAAAACAGGGACATCCCAAACTTATAAATGGGGTGAACCTCTGGAAGGTGCAGGTACAACAATCGCATCTTTTGCAGGTTATGGGCCTGTGGATAACCCGAGATTTGTTGTTTTGGTTAAACTGGACAGACCGCGCGCGAGTGAATGGGGATCTGAAACCGCTGCGCCGATTTTTAGTGATATTGCAAGTTTCCTTTTTGATTACTATAATATTCCACCTGATAAGTAATTATATGAAAAAAACACTTCTTGTTATTTGCGCTTTTGCGCTCATTGCTCCAACTGCTTTGGCAAAAGAATACAATGTTTCTGCATGGCTTCCATCGTGGGAAACCGATGAAGCATTTCAATCGTTTAAAGATAATGTGGATACAATAAATACAATTTCGCCTTTTTGGTATCATCTGAATAATGATGGCACTTTGGCTCCACCAAAGGATGGTGAGAATCAGGAGTTGATTAAATTTGCGAAAGATAATGGTGTAACAATTATTCCAACAATATCAAATTCTTTTAGCGGCGATTTGGTAAGCGGAATTATTAATGATCCTGAAATAAAAAAATCTAGTATTCAAAATATTGTGGACCTGGTTCGAAAATTTAATTATGACGGGATCGATATAGATTACGAAGGACTCCACAGCGAAGACAAGGAGGCTTTTACGGCTTTTATCAAGGATCTTCGCGAAGAACTCAATCATTATAATAAAAAACTTACGATTGCGATTCAGGCAAAATCTTATCCCACTTTATTAAAGTTTGGAGACAGGGGTCAGGACTGGAAAGCTCTATCTCAATACGTGGATGAGTTCAGAATTATGACTTATGATTATGGATGGAGCGGAAGTGTGCCAAGGCCTGTAGCGCCTTATTACTGGGTGGAAGAAGTTGTTCAGTATGCGGTTGATAATGTACCAAAAGAAAAAATTTATTTGGGCATTCCTTTTTATGGATATGGATGGAGCGGAGATTATTTTGCAAGCTATACATACGACACTATCCAGCTTATTTTAAGCAAATATGGTGTGGATTTTCAGTATGATCCCGCGACACAAACAAACAGACTTTTTTACATAAGTGAATTTGACGAGAGAGATCCAAAAATACCGCATGAAGTTTGGTTTGAAAATCATGTCAGTATTAAGCCGAAACTCGATCTTGTTGAAAAATATGATTTGGGAGGAATTGCAATTTGGAGACTCGGAAAAGAAGATAAAATGAACTGGAGAGTGATAAAGGATGTATTAAAAGATAAAGATTTTGGGCCGGTTTTATATTTTAAAGATGTGGATATTAATACGATTTTTAATAATGCAATTACTTATCTTGCTGACCTTGGAATTGTTAAAGGTCAGGGCGATAGTCTGCTTTTTAAGCCGGTTGATAAAGTTAACAGAGCGGAAATTTTAAAAATGGCATTGAATAGTTTTGCGCGCGATACATCCAAATACTGGTTTGCTGAAACGCGCGGTAGTGATTTTGTTAATCCGTTTAAAGATACGAACGATGGCGAGTGGTATTTCCCTTATGTTTTAAGCGGAGTGGCTTATAAAATGGTTCAGGGATATCCGGACGGGACATTTAAACCGGATCAAAAAGTCAATCGTGTCGAAGCAATAAAAATGGCTTTGGAAAGCGCGGGAATTAGTTTGCCAACTGTTAAGCCTGGCCAGGAGTGGTATAAGCCTTATATGGATTGGGCGGTTAGCAACGGATTATATAACGGCTCGACTTTTGTTGCTGAAGAAGAAATCGGCAGAGGTGAGGCAGCATATATAATTGCTCAGGTTATTGATAAAATTTAGCGATAAATTTTAGGTGAGTATCTGCACACCATTTATCCTAAAAAGTCCAGCTGAAATACATGAAATCAATTGGCTTTTTTGATATAATTCAAACATAAATTTAACAAAATAAACATGACGGATAAAGAACTATATAAACTTTGTCAGGAATATGGCCGCAAGGCGCGTAAATGGAAAAATAAATTTGTTGCTTTGCTTCCGGAAGTATACCGAAGACGATTGTATAAAAAGCGCGGTTATTGTTCGATTTATGAATTTGCGGCAAAAATGGCAGGTGTTAGCCATAATGTTGTTGATGAAGTTATTCGGTTCGATGAGAAATTTAAAGAGATGCCGAAATTAAAAGCTTTAATTTCTGAAGTTGGTTTAAGCAAACTCAGGGTTGTTGAAAATGTTGCCAAAAAAGAAACCGATTCATTTTGGGCCAATAAAGCGAAAACAATGACAAGAAATGCACTTTCGACTTATATTAAAGATATCCGTCCCGGGACGGAGCAGGATCAAAATGCCAATTTTTCTTTATTTGATGAGCAAAACATGGAGTCGGAGGAGCAGGACCTGAAAACGCAAAATCGATATATGTCAAATCGTGAAAGGTTTGGAATGGATTTGGATCCGAAAACAATAATTAAATTAAGACTCATTAAGCAGAAATTTGAAAAAGAAAAGGGTGAAGCCTTGGGCTGGGATGAAGTTATTAGAATGGTTGCAGATAAATTATTATCTGAAGCACCAATACGCGAGTATAAACAACGGCTGAACAAATCACGAAATGCGTCAGCCAAACAAAAGAGAGAAATGCCAAAAATTTGCGAAGTTCCGGGCTGCAATAAACCGGCTGAAGAAATTCATCATACAAAACCATGGGCTATATTTAAAAAGCATGATGACTTAAAAGCATTGTGCAAAGGCCACCATGAACTCGAGCATCAGGGCGACTTGTTGATCGATAAAAAATTCAGGAGATACAAGCATGCCTTCACTTAGGGCTTGAGAAAAAGGCGATTTTTTGGTATAATAAATTAATAAAAATCAAAAATAACAAATACAAAAAAAATGGAAAATACAGATACTGAAAAAGCGCTTCGCGAAGTTGTGAAATTACTTCTTGATAATTCTTTGCTTTTATCTTTGGAAGAAAAGCGGGATATTTCTGAGTTAATGCCGCTTTTGAACAAGCAGGAACTAACTGAATTATTCCAGCTTCTTTTGGGTTCAAAAAGACGAACCGACAATATACTTAATGATTTGTCCGCTCAGTTTCCGGATGTAATGAAAGATTTGGATGAATATCAAATGCACGCTCTTAAAACAGTCTTCAAAGATGAGAGAGATGTTTTAAAAATATCTGTTAATCAAAAATAAAAATGCCTCCGGTAACAGCATTAAAAAAAGGCGCAGAACAAGCAGTTGGAGCAGTTGAAAAGGGCGTAGAGGCTCCTGAGTCAAAAAACCTGTTCGCAAAAGAAATGCAGTATCAGGTTTATAGAATGGAAAATGTACTTAAATTGAAAGATACAAAAAATTTAAGAAGTTTTGTTAAAGAAAATAGTGAATGGTATCAAAAACCGATGTTAATGAATTTTTTGGATTCATACGAAGGTAAAAAAACAAATGAATTTATTGAAAAAGCCAAGGAATCAAGCGCACAGGAAAGGGAAAGACTTTTGGATGGAATAAGAGGCGTGATTTATAAAGCAAAAAAAGAAAAATTTGTGGCAGAAAAAGGCCCAGCAAAAGCTCAGCAGGAAAAAGACAAAGAAGAAGAAAGGCTGAAAGGACTGATTGAAAAAGAATTATCTGATAATGAGCTTACTGATATCGAATCAAGCATGTATGAATCTTTGAATTTTCCAAAAGATAAAATGGATTTTAAAAAGGTTCAGCAATATTATCTGAAGATTTTAACAGGTCAGAAAGCGCTTGCTGTTCATGCGGTAAATATGCAGCAAAAATACAATGAATCAATGAAAAAGGTTCAAGGTTATTATAAGAAATATGAATCTGGCTGGAGACATTATGCTGGAATTGCTGATTGGGGATGGAGAAGTGCAAAAAATAATTATGGAAAAGCAAAAGAAGTTCTTGGATGGCTGGGTTCAAAGATCCCTTTTGTTGGAAAGAAGATTAGTAAACCTAAACCAAAACCGCCATCTGAAGAAGATAAAATAAATGAATTGGTTAAAAAAGCTGCACAGCATTTTGAGAATAATATGGCACGTGTTAAGAATTTGCAGAAGAATTTATTAAACAGATCAAACGAATTAAAAATAGGTCTCGGAACTTTTAAAGGGAATTTAAGAGAAAAATTAAAAGAACTTATTGCCCGCGGTGACTGGACAAAGGCAAAACAAATGGAACGTGAAATGCTTAAGGAAACTTTAAAAAAACAAAAAGAAGCATTGGAGGAATCGTTTAAAAAAGCGCGAAATCAGGGTGACGAAATAGATAAAGCAAAACAGGGCACAGGCAGATTAAGTGAAGATTTAAAGAAAAAATACGCGGCTGTTGAAGGCGGAGAAACTAATCTTAATAAAAGAATTCAGGGTGTTTTGGCGCGAATCAAACAGCTTGAAACTTATTATGGTACAAATGATCCGCGCGTAAGGCATATGCGGGAAAATGTATTGCTGCCTTTAACGCAGTCTCGAGAAAAAATTAATACTGCGAAAGAAAACACTAAGGCGCAGCTAACAGATACTGATAAAAAAAATCAAAAACTCGATATATTAAAAGCTGACACTTATATTGCACAGACCGCTTCGATTGAACAGATTTCGAAATTGAATCTACAAATTACAAGTGAAGGAAGAAAAATAGATGTTTTAAAAAATACAAGATTTGAACTTCACAAATCGCTTGAAGGTATGGAGTTTGCATATGCGGCTGTTGATGAGTTTAAGGATAACCTCGGGAAGAATCTCGATAAAATGAATGCAAACAATGACAAAACCGTTGATGCTTTGGGTAAGCAGATGGCTGGCCTTAAAAAGACACAAGTGCGTCCTCCGGGATTTGGTTCAAGTTTATACAATACTGTTGGTATTGGTAAGTGGGGAGTTTATGGGGCAGCAATTGAATTGCCGTTTAAATATGCTCCGCGAACAATTGGGTATGCAGTTGGGTATCTTGGGGCAAAGCTTTTTGGAAGCGATGTTAAATGGAAAGATACTGAAAAGTGGAATTTACCGGGATTAATTGAATATGCGACAGGAGAATATGATAAATGGCTCAATAAAGGTGCGTTTAAACAATATCTTTCAAAAAATTCATCTGGTTTTTGGAAAAGTACAGCCGGAACTTTTAATTTTACTGCCGGTGCTTTTGGAATGGTAACCGGGGTTATAAGAGGTGCGAACGCGATTATTTTTGAAACACCAAAAGTTTTGGATTCGATTGAACTTATGGCGACCGACTGGAAATATACTAAAGAAGCGCTTAAAGGTGTAATTAATTATCATCATTTGGAAAAAGGCCAATATGGTATATGGGCTGGCAAGACTACGGCTGATATAGTTTTATTGGTATTAACTGCAGGTTCTTCGTCAGCTGCTACTGCAGGATCAAAAGCAGCAGAGGCGGCAGCACTTTCAGGAAAAGTGAGTAAATTTGCCAGAGCATTTGCTTATACAAAAGGTTTTGTTGGAGAAGTTGGCAGAAAATTTGCAGCGGCACCTGGAAGAGCTGCTGGAAGATTATCTGAAATGTCAGAAGCTTATTTTTCAAAATTTCCAAAAGGGGTTATAGGAAAAACGGGAGCTATTGTGTGGCTTCCAATTTCACCCGTTTATCGTGTAGGTAAATTTGGTGTTGATGTTTTGAGGGGGATTGTTAGAGGAAAAGGTTTGCAATATGTATATGAAACAAAATTATCAAGAATAGTTGGAACAGGCAGGTCAGTAGCAAATCCTGCAGAATTTTCAAAGCTTGAAAGATTGAGGGAGAAAGTTTTTAAAACTGCTGGTTTAGATAAATATCAAACTCGGGATATGATTGAAATAATTGATAATTCAAATATTAAAAATTTATTTGAAAGATTAAAAAATAGAGATGAATTAATAAATTTATCTTCAGAAGAACTTGGTATTTTACATCAGGGATTGGGTGAATTGATGTACAAACCAGGGACAGGATTGTTTGCGAGAACTCACCTGGAAACACTTAGAAACAGTTTGGGAAGATATCTGAACGGACGTGTAAAAGCTGAAGCACTTGAACAAACTCTTAATTTTAGAAGAGCTCATGTTGAATTATTAGAGCAACAGCCTTCAACCTTGCGCGGAATCTATGAGTTAAAAGGACAAATTGAACAAAGGATTATTGAGTATAACGATAAGATAGCCAAATTAGAGGCAAGAATAAAAAAGATGGATCCGGCAAGAACAAAGTTGATCGCCCATGGACGTTCAAAAATCGAACAACTTAAAGCTGATAAACTTGCACTTAGTGCAAAATACAAACAGTTAAGCTATGGAGAAATTTTAAAAGGAAAACATACACAGATATTAACTGCAGCAAAAGATAAGGTCAGCGATTTCATACAAACCTTAAAAGGAAAAAGCAAAGCACAGGCAGCCTTTGAAGTTGGAAAGTTTGTAACTATGCCAGTATGGATGCCGTACAAATATGCAGGAAGAATAATTAAACATTATTATGAATTATATACAAAACCTGATGCAGCAAAAGCTACGAAAGCTTTGGAAGATGCTTTGGCCCAAAAAGGCGCACCTAAGCTCGGTTCAACTGCGGAAGCACAGGTTAATTTGAAAGCATTTAGTGATTCTTCAATGCTGATTAATTCATTGCTTAAAAAAGGAATGATACGAGAAGCTGTTAAACTTTATCAATCAGCAAGAATTTATGGGAATTCCTTAAAACCGCCAGTTCCGTTTGCTGCACTTGATCGGTCGTTTCTGGGGCATTTGCATAGAGTAGCTCCGGCAACAGTAAATTATATTAGTAAGAATTTGGATTTAACTGATCCGGATACGATCAACGGCCTTCCTGAACGAATTACAATTAATACCAATGAATGGAAAAAAATGACTGCCGAACACGCTTCAATGCTTGCCCGAATGAGCGAGAACGTGAAGATTGGAGGATCATTTGTGAAACACGAAAATGCTAAAGAACCTGAAAAAAGCAAGTTAAGGAAAGCTTATGACACTACCAAGAGCACTGCAATAAGGGCGGGCAGAACAATTAGCCGGGGAGCTGAAAGGGCTTACGAGAAATCAAAAGCAACAGCAAATAAAATATTGGCTTCAATAAGTTTACCGGGATGGATGAGTGTTAAAACAGCAAAAGATACCGCAGGTTATATTGCTGAAAAAGCAAAACAAGTTGCGGGAAAAGTTAAAGAAACAATAAGCCCTCAAACAGAAATAAATTTATCAGGTGCAACAACTGCAAGTCTTGAGGCTTTATCTCAAGCCAATAAGGCGGTTGATAAATCAATTGAAGAAGGCAATTTAAGAAAAGCCATTGAGAAATACCATGAGGCAAGACTGCTCGGTGCTCAGCTTACAGGCAAGGCGCAGATGGCTCTTGATTGGGATAGGTCTTTCTTGGAATACATACATAAAGTTGTGCCTGAGAGCAAAAAGCATATTAAAGATATTTCTGATTTAAGAAGGCTTGATAAAATAAGTCAGCTTCCGGAAAAACTGGGTGTTGATAGAGCCGCTTATACGCAGGCAAAAGCCAGGCTTGATGCAGACGTTAAAAAACTTTCAAATACTTATTTAAAACAATAAAACCATGTTCTATTCAAAATTCATTTTCAGAAGCGGCGCTGAAACTCCGTCGCAAACACCTACTCAGTCACCTGACAGAAAAGCTGATCAGCTTGGCCAGAGAGTGCAACACAATCTTGATACAAAAAAAGCAGCAGCTGAAAAGCTAAAGCAGGATAAAGCTGAACTCTTGAAAAGATGGAAAGAAAACAATCCTGAAAGTAAGGAACAAGTTCCTGATGATCCAAAAGCAGTTGCTGTGAATTTCATCTCAAATACAAAAAGAGGAAAAGAAGCTTACCTTTTAATGGCGCTTATTGAAGAAAACTGGAAACCAAACGGCAAAGATGATGCCTGGAGATTATTTAAAGAAGCAGCAAAACGAAAAAACAAACCCGGAGACATAGACTTTAAACCCTTTGAAGACTTTTTTAGTGAAAGTAATGCGGGTCCTAAATTAGGATTTTATTATTGGGCTAAAAAAGATCGATGGTATGCGGTAGATAAGGATGGAGATGACGAATCTTTACGAAGCTCATATCTTAGTGACCCGATTTGTTTGGAAAGATTAAAATACGAATTTGGACCTAACCAGCCAAAAGACAGCGGACTTTCTTCTGAAAAAGAACAATTGGTTTTGGCTGCAATTGGGAAACATTCAACTGAGGGCGGCAAAATGGTTGTTGAAAAAGAATCCAGCCGAGGCAAAGAATTGGTTACATCATTCTTCAAAAAGAGCGCTGAAAACAAGTGGGCTAAACTTGATGAAAAAACAATCAGTAAAATGAACTTATTATATGGTGCGGGTGTTGGAAAATATTTGTTTAGATATGTTCCGGGCAAAAAACCCGAAAAAGACAGAATCTATATGGTTTTGATTAATGGTAAACAACCTGAAAAAAACCTTGGGTCAGCAGGTTATATTGAAATTGACGACAAGGGACTTGGAAACTGGAATGCTTATGATTCAGCGGATAAGTTAAAGGGATTGATTGATAAGATGGAAGTTGAAGATATCGATAAAGCACTTGGGAGTGAAAAACTTCAGGCAGGAGAAACACTCAGCAATAAGCAAATGCTGGATCAAACAGCGCATATGATTTCAAAAATTAAAGGTATTAGCCAGGCGTATCCGACATTTCATGAATTGGATAATTATTATTCGGATATTACAAAAAAACTTACTGCTGAACTTAAAACAAAAAAAGCAATCACAAAAAATGTTGATGTGATTGTTAAGGCCAGAGTTGATGATATTAAGGCAAAGATTGAAGCTATAATAGCCAAAGATGAAGACCTAAAAGAAGCAAGATCAAAAAATTCAAATGAAAAATTGGATATAAAAGTTGATTATGATGATAAGGTTACATTTAAATTTAAAAAATGGTCTGCTAGAAATTTGTTTAGACTAGCGCGTGAGAAAGCCCATAAAGCCGAATCAAGTGTTGAGGCGATCACAAAAAATAAAATGACTGAGGTCAGAGAAAAACTTAAAAGCAAATTCGGGAAAATTCCTTTGATCGGACCGCTTATTCAGTCATTTGTTGAAAAGTTTCTTAAAGGAGGAATTCCTAAGTTATTGAGTGGAGGCAGTGCGCCGATTACTACTATGATTTTGGGATTTTTGGGAGTGTCAATTACTCCTGCGCTTCTTGGAGCAAAGAAATATAAAGCAAAGGATTTTGAAAAAATGCTTGGCAGTCTGTTTAAAAACGATCAGATGAAAGAAGCAGAGCATAAAAAGAAATTCACTTTAACTGAAAATTATAAATTAAAAGGTTACACAATTATTATTCCAAAAGGAAAAGGTGTGTTCCTTAAAAAAGGTGCGGAACTGCAGACCGATAGCGGAGTTTTGAAGAGTGAAGGTCCAAAAAAGAAAGGCAAAATGCCCTGGTCCGGCAGCAGCTCAGAAGCTGTTGGTAAAGATCAGGAAATTGTTATTAAAGACGGAACAACTATTCCGGCTGGTACAATAATTACGCAAATGAAAGTAAAAAGAGCTTAAAAATATAATTTAAAATAAATACAAAATGTCAAAATTAGCATTAAAATCCGAAAAAATAAAAATGCCTGAATCGTTTGAGGCGGTTGAAGCAAAAGAACTTTCTCAAAATGAGCAGGATAAAATTTCAAGAAAGCTTATTCTACGTTGGTTCAACGGAAAGAAATTTGAAAAACTTAAGGCGCTGCAGCAAAAAGTTATAGAAGCTTCGTACACTGAAAGAGAAGAGCTTAAAAATCGAATAATTGAAAATACAAAAGCTGAACTTGCAAAACACAAAGAGCTTACAAAAGAAGAAATTGAAAGACGTTCAGAAAAATTTGCTGATGACATTATTAATGTAGCTGAAGGCCGTTCGGATGTGGCTTTGGTTGCGAGAAGATATGCTGTTCAGCAGGACGAAGAAGAAACGTTTTACAGAGTTATTGATGGGTTTGTGAACAAAAGAAATCAGACCGAGGCATTACAGAAGCTTTCAAAAAGCAAAGAATTTGCATCATTAATGGATAATTTAAAAGCAAATGACCCGGCAAATGCGCAAAGAATTGAAATGGCTATTAAAGAAGGCGATTATGATGGATTGCAAAAGCTTGTTGAAAAAGTAAGTGACGGTAAAATAACTAAATCAGTATTGAACAGGTTTCTTGCTTTTGGAGTGCTTGGTGTGGCGCATGTTAGAAAATTTACTCCGTTTGATAGTCTGAACGGCGCTTTATCTTATTTGAATAACCTCAGGCAGATTGGTCATGGATATGCTCTGGATAAAGCAGCGGGTGATTTAAGCATTCCTTTTCCTCTTATGCTTCGTTTTGCTCCATGGACACTTAGGGAATTAAGACAAATGGATAATATTATGCAGAGAAATAAACATCTTATTGAAGATAAATCCAAAAAAACTGTTAATGATAATGACAGGCTTATATTTATTGAACATATGCACAATGTTCGAATGAAAGTGGAACAAAAAGTAAGCGGAGACAAGAATTTTGAAACTAATTTTAAAAAAGCACTTAGTGAATATCTGGATAGTAAAAAGGGATTAAGTGATAGAGATAAAGAAGAAATAAGACAGGCTGCAAGTTATGAAGATTTAAGACTTGTTCAGCTTATTGAATATTATTATGCACCAGGGGAAAAACGTTCAAGATGGTTAATGAAATCTTTTACAAGAATGCCAACAATGGTGCGTGCTTATAAAAATGTTTTTGGTGAACAAAGGCTTGTTAAAGCCACAATGCTTAGATATACCTATAGAAGGGTTATGGACAGAACTATAACGACTTTTAGATTAAAAGCAAGAAACTGGCAAATGAATGATATTTTAAGAGGTATTGAAGATATTGAAGGTAAAATGAAAGGTGAAAGAGCAGGTACAGCTACAGCATTTGAAGATCTGTTTCATGAAGCCAGAACTACGGCTGACAAGATTGACGTGAATGATATCACAGCAGAAAAGAGGTACCTTGATAAAAAAATTCTGGATCAGGACAGAATGTTGCAAAAGTATTCAATTTTAGTACGAAGAGCAACGAAGGTAATGAGTGATGAAGCCAAAAAAGTTATTGATGCAGGGCGTGCATTGGAAAAAGTACAAAAATCAGCAGGTCCAGGATCGGCATTTTTAACAAAAAAATTAAATGAATTGCCTCATATTTCTGATCAATCTCTTGCAGCAATCGGTTTGGATAAAGCAAAAAGAGCCAGTTACAGCGGTGCAGATTTAATCCAGGCCTATACAAGAAAAGCTGTTGATTTAAAAACAATGGAAGATGTTACAAGAGCGAGATTCAGTGCACTTGCAGAGGTAATCGAAACTGAAGTTGCAAGACCTGTATCCAATGCATGGGCAGGTAAAGTTGAAGTTGCAAGAGGAGCTATGGGAAGAGAGGAACTCCGAAAAGAAATTAAGGCTGTAAGCGAAAAGGTTACTCCTCATAAATTGAAATATCGTCTTAAAACATTCGGATTACCAGCGATTATAATAGGGCTCGAAGGTTACGATTTATTTACTGGTAAAGCAAAATCTCATGAAGTAATGTGGGATTTGGCTGAAGCTGCAGGTGGATTTCTTCCTATTTTAGGTACAGCGCTTGATATTAGAGGTGCTATTAAAGGTACTAGTTTGTCAGGCAAAAAATTAAGTACAAAAGAAAGGTGGATGTATGTTGCATTTGCAGGAATTGGTTTAATTGCCGATGGCGCCTGGGCAATCGGGGGTCTTGGGCTTGGTATACGTGCAGGTTTGGGAGGAGTAAGAGCAGGAAGACGTGCGGTTAAAGCAGGTCATGCACTTAAAGAAGCAAGAGAACTTGGCGGCTTAAAAGACGTTGCTTATGCTTCAGAACTACCATTTTTCCAGAGACAAATTGCAAAAGCAGGTAGTTTGTTTGATAAGGTAAGAAGAGCTGATTCAGCAGCTGAAACATTATATGCAAGAAAAGCAATTGATCAGGCAAGAGCGTTATCAAAATATAATTCAGGGCTGGATGCTTCTAAAGAAACCTATAAAGTTTATAAAATTGAAGATATAGCTGAGATGGCCAAGAAAGCTGAAAAAGCAGGTGATAGAATCCAGGCAAGAGAACTTCGTCTGCTGGAAGAAACACTTGGAGGTGCAAAAAGAATTGACTACTTGAAAGTAATGAAAGGAATGAAAAAGGGCATAGATATTCCAAAAACTTTTATTGGAAGAACATGGCTTAAAGGTAAAGCGGCATTTTTAGAAATTAAAGGATGGCTTTTATCAATTGGAATTCCTGCAAAAACAATTCAGGAATATGAAAGATCGTTTGATGTAGTTGAAGGCGCTAAAAAATTAAAACTTATTGAAACAAAGGAACTTACAGCTTTTATTAAATCTAAAGAAGCTGAAAGAATTGCAGCTTTAAAATCTTATGAAAAATATGCGGAACAAGCTGGAGATCATCAAAAATTAGGTAAAGATTATGCAAAAATCGTAGATGATTTAGCTAAATCAGACAGAAAACATATCAGACTTGAAGGTATAAAAAATTCAAAAGAAGCACATTTAAAAAAACTTGAAGAATTAAAAGAAAGCGGACGGGCTTCGCAAACTGAAATTGATGCTGCCAAAAAAGCATTTGAGGATGCTGAAAAAACAGTTAAAGAATCCAAAACAAGAATCGTCGAACTTACAACTGCTAAAAATGAAGCAGGTGCCAAAGTTGCAGGAAGTGGGGACGCGGCTAAAAATTGGAAAAATGATTTTGATAAGGCAAATGCAAATCTTGAAGGCATTGAAACAGAAATTATAAGAAAAGAAGATAAAATAAGAGCAGCACAGGAAACAATTGTCAGTATTAATTCAAACAGGTCAATTATGGCAATGGAAATGGAATCGAAAGCTACACAAATGGCTAAAATGCATGACCAGATGTCAGGTGCTGCAAGTTTATTTCAAAAAGCTGGTCTTGCAACCGGTTTGATTTGGATGCTGACCGGCTTCAATCATGGGCCTGCAGAACAAATGGCTATAGCGAAAAAAGGAATGGAAGTTGCTGAAAAAGGCGGAACTAAAGCATTTGATTATGTAATTATGAAGGATCATTCAGGTCGTCCGCCAATTGATCAAATGGTTGAAGGTCGTGTTGAAAAAGTCAGATTACGACAAAAGTTGGGTGATTATGTTGAAAAAGCTGAAAAACGCGGACTTAAAGCCGAGGAAGTTCTTGCCAGACACTGGAACACCGAAGAAGCTCAAGAACTCGCTCGAAGACAAGGCTTATACGAAAAAGTTCAAAAACTTATTGCTGATAAAAAGGTTGTGCCAGAACAAGTGCAGCACGCACGTGCAAGCATACGCGAAATTGCAACCGGCGATTCAGCAAGAAAACTAAAAGAAAAATTATTAGGATAATTTATTAACAAATCATAATATGAACCTAAAATTTAATTTAAAACTCGTTTCACTATTTTTTATGCGATTGGTTGAATTTGCCATAGTATACGTTGTTTGTACATGGATGTGGTTTAACTTTCCCGCACCTTACGACTTATGGCTTGTTGTTTTATTTATCGCGTTATACACAGGTTATTTCGGGGTAACAATTTACAACGATTACTACGAGCTTACTCGCGGTGAAGGCGAAGAGATGATATAAAGCACGGCTCAAACCCAGCGCAAAAGATGCGCGAAACTTACTAAATACGCAAAACTTGAATTTCACATTGCAAAACAGCTGGTCCATCCCTACACTTAGGGGTGGACTTTTTTGAAGTACCGAGTACCTCTAAGTACTTAGTACCTCACCTTACTAAGTAACCTAATAAATTATGAAATTCGATGGCGTAGAAGAAAAAACCCTTGTGCTGGTTAAACCCGATGCTATTCAGCGCGGCCTAACCGGTGAAATTATCACCCGTTTTGAACGCAAAGGACTTAAAATTGTTGGAATTAAAATGATGGGACTTGATGATGAACTTTTAACAAAACACTATTCGCATCTTGCTGAGAAACCTTTCTTCCCAAGTCTTACAAAATTCATGAAGAGTTCACCTGTTATAGCGATGTGTATTGAAGGCCTTGAAGTTGTAAATGCTATTCGTGTACTTTGCGGCATAACAAAAGCAAGAGAAGCTGAAGCGGGTTCTATCAGAGGAGATTTTGCGATGAGTGTGAGCTGTAATGTTGTTCATGCTTCTGATTCAGTTGAGAATGCAAAAAAAGAAGTAGCTAACTTCTTTAAAGATGAAGAAATCCATGATTACAAAAAGTCTGATTACGAGCATGTTTATGCTGAGGATGAAAAGTAAATGTATGTAATTTTAAATAAAAAACTCATACTCCAAAATAAAGCCATGATCAGCGTGATGGATCGTGGTTTTAAATTTGGCGACGCGATTTATGAAACCATGCGCACAATTAACGGCAAGCCGTGGCTTTTGGCTGAGCATCTTAAACGTTTGCGAAATTCAGCTAAAATTTTACAAATCAAAGTGCCGCTTACAAATAAAGAGCTTACGTACCAAATCACAAGACTTATCAAAAAGAATAATCATAAAGAATCCAGAATCAGAATTACACTTTCAAGAGATGAAACTCTACTCATTGAAGCAACAAAACTCACCAAGCCGCGAAATTTCACCAAAGGTGTCACAGCAATAACTTACAAAGCTGAGCGAACTTTACCTCAGGCTAAATCCACAAATATGCTTCCATCAATTCTTGCGCGCCGCGAAGCTGAAAAGCACAAAGCATACGAAGCTTTGCTTGTTGATCGCCACAATAATATAACCGAGGGCGCTTTTTCGAATGTTTTTGCAGTAAAAAATGGTGAACTTATAACTCCAAAGGATGGCATTCTAGAGGGCACAACGCGCAACTACATAATTAAAAAATATCCAAAGGTCCGCCTCGCCCCGATCCCTCTACACAAAATCCACACCTATGATGAAATCTTTGTCACCTCAAGTACTTTTGGAGCTGTTCCGATTATTAAAGTTGACGGCAAGCCTATAAATAATGGTAAAATAGGTCGGATAACACAAAATATCATTAAACTTCTCTCTCTATGATTCTCAAAAGCCGCACTAAAACCCTTAAGCTCGACAAACCACTGGTTATGGGCGTTCTTAACCTTACGCCGGATTCTTTTAGCGACAGAGGCAAATTTAAAACACCTGAAGATGCCGTAAAATACGCTAAAGAAATGATAAAGGATGGCGCTGATATTATTGATATCGGCGGTGAATCAACAGGACCCGGAAGCAAAGATGTTGATTCAAAAGAAGAACTTAAAAGAATCTTGCCTGTACTGAAAGCATTAAAAGTCCCTGCGCGTGTATGGATTTCGATTGATACTTATAAAGCTGATGTTGCAAAAGCCGCACTTAAAGAAGGTGCGAATATGGTAAATGACGTGCTTGCTTTCAGGGGTGATCCTGCGATGGCAAAACTAATTGCAAAAGAAAAAGTGCCTGTTGTACTTATGTATTCTAAGGATGACACAGGCCGCACTTCACGCAAAAAACCTAAATATGAAAATGTTGTTGATGAAGTTCAGGCGTTTCTTAAAAAAAGAGTAAAGGTTGCCAAAGAAGCAGGCATTAAAGACGATCAGATTATTTTAGATCCGGGGCAGGGAGCTTTTGTTAGTATGGATCCTGTTCCGAGTCTTCAGATTTTGAAGAATTTAAAAAAGTATAAAGCATTTGGATATCCTGTTTTGATAGGATCTTCGCGAAAATCTTTTATAGGAGAAGTTTTGGATCTACCTATGGAAGAACGCCTCGAAGGTTCGCTTGCATGTGCTGCAGCCGCTGTATTGAACGGAGCATCAATTATAAGAGCACACGATGTTAAAGAAACAAGGAGGGTTCTTGATATGGTTTGGGCGATAAAAAACGCTTAAGCTTTTGGTGAGCTTTTTCGGCTTCGTCTTCTTGCCTTTGCTTTTGCCGGGTTCTTTTTTCTAGTTCTTTCTAATTTTTCAACCATTTTAAGATGCCTATCGTAAGCTTTATCTTCAGGGTTATTAACAGACATTTCTGGATTAACACGAGAAGTGCCAAATAATTCACCATGATTTAAACTAGCTTCTTTTCTTGTTCCAATTACTTTAATATCCTCTACTTTTTCAGGTTCTCCAATTACATCAGCAATATTTCTGCCTTGGCTCAAACTGTTAAATTTAATTTTAGGATCTTTTGTAAAAGCAGCAGCTTTTTCTGATGCAAGCAATTCTTCAATACATCCGCAAACTCCGGCTTCAATTACATCAACAGCAGATACCTCAAAGCCAACTTTTTTACTTATTAATCGTGCAAGGTCTATAGCGTTTTCAGGAGTTGTTTGTGACAGATCTTGTCTCTGCCTATCTATTAACTGACCCATTGCCGCAATTCTATCTGTTTTTGCTGTGCTGAGAATTGCTGACTCAGTTTTAGGTGGTGCTGTACAGGCTTCCCCTTCGCATCCCAGGGCTTCCCATACTTCTGAGCCTACAAATTGAATACCATTCACATAAAGATTTTTTTCAGACATAATTAATAAGTTAATTTAATAAAGGATAGCATTATGACGTAAAATCATAATTTTGTCAAGTATGATTGTTCCTGTATTTTTGTATTTGATTTTTTCGCTGTTTTCCGCCAGAATCTACCTGCTTTTAAAAAATTAGTCAAATGCAATTAACTAAAATATTTACATTCGACTCAGCGCACTTTCTCCCTAATTATCACGGGAAGTGTGAAGACATGCACGGCCACACTTATAAAATGGAGGTAACCATTGAGGGTGAGCCAAATGCTGAAGATGGCATGATTCTTGATTTTAAAAAGTTAAAGGAAATTGTGAATAAAAAGGTCGTTGATAAGCTTGATCATAAGCTGATTAATGATGTTATTAAAAATCCATCCGCTGAATTTATTGCTATGTGGGCCTGGGACCAGCTAAAAGACGAAGTTGCTTTAAAGCAGATTAAAATTTATGAAACACCTAATTCGTACGTAACTTATGAAGGAAATTGAAGTTAAAATTTTGGGGATTGATCCGGAAGATATACGAAAAAAGCTTGCTGATCTTGGGGCTGAAAAAACTTTCGATGGCTTATTGCGTGTTCGTTATTTTGATACGCCTGATCATGAAATTCGAAAGCGCGGAGAGCTTTTGAGGGTTCGCGAATATGAAGGGAAAAAAGTCGAAGTTACCCATAAATCAAATAAGAGAATTGAAAACGGTTTAAAGATTTTTGATGAGCAAAATGTTAAAGCCGAGGATTTTGAAGAAACAACAAAAATGTTCGAGGAGCTCGGTTTTGTTGTCACAACTTATTTTGAAAAGAAGAGGGCTGTTTTTAAGCTTGATAATGCTGAAATAGTAATTGATGAATATCCAAAGATTCCGCCGTTTATGGAGATTGAGGCTGAAAATCAGGATAAGATTGAAGAAATGATAGAAAAACTGGGACTTAAAGATAACGAAAGATCTTCACATACAATCAATGGATTACTCAAAGAAAAATATTCTGATATTGAGTTAAATAATCTTAAATTTTAATGTTTACTGCATATCTTTCTTTGGGATCGAATCTGGGAAATCGCCCAAACAATTTAAAAAAGGCACAACAACTTCTTGAAGAATGCGGAGTCCACATAAAAAAAACTTCGAAAATTTACGAAACAAATGCGGTTTCGCGTATTAAACAAGGCAAATTCTTAAATATGTGCATTAAGGTTCATACTAAGCACAGTCCGCAAAAATTATTAAAGATATGCCAGCTTATAGAGAGGCAAATGGGCAGAATACGCGCTTCTGCGAAGCGCGCGGGCTATGAAAAACCCCGAATTATCGACATAGACATTCTTTTATATGAAGACCTGCAAATTAATACAAGGCAGCTTAAAATCCCGCATCCGCGCATGCATTTGCGGGAATTCGTTCTAAAACCTTTAAATGATATTGCAGAACGTGTCAAATATCTATAAATTAGAGGCATGATTGACCCAATTGAACTCGAAAAAAAGGCTACTCAACTAAGGCTTAAAACAATTAATGCGATTCATAAGGCAAAAACCGGGCATACTGGCGGCAGTTTGTCTGTTATGGATATTCTTGTTACGCTTTTTTACGGCAGAATTGAGAACAGACCTATTTTAAGAATCGATCCTAAAAAACCGGGCTGGGAAGATCAGGACTATTTTGTTTTATCAAAGGGGCATGCTGCTCCTGCACTTTATTCAATCCTTGCTGACAAAGGTTTTTTTGATGAAGACGAACTTAATTATTTACACCAGCTAAATGCTATGCTTCAGGGGCATCCGCATCAAAAAATTCCGGGAGTGCCGGTTACAAGCGGTTCTCACGGACATGGATTTGCTGCTGCGCATGGAATTGCAATGTCGCTTAAACTGGATAAAAAATCCAACAAAGTTTTTTCGGTTTTGGGTGATGGTGAACTTCAGGAAGGCGTGGTTTGGGAAACAGCAATGTCAGCTGCCCATCACAAGCTCGACAATTTACATATTTTAATCGACAATAACGAATTGCAGGCTGATGGATTCACACGAAGTATTATGAATGTTGAGCCGATTGTTGAAAAATTTGAGGCTTTTGGATGGCGCGTTGTTAAGGTTCGAAACGGTCATGATTATGAAGAATTGTTTAGTGCAATCGATAAAGTTTACTATGCTTCACGAAAACCAAATTGCATTGTTTGCAATACTATAAAGGGGAAAGGAGTTGAATTTGCTGAAAGAAGTACAGGTTATCATAAAGCCGCATTCAGCGATCAGGAAATGGGAGAAGCAGTAAAATCCTTGGAAGAAAGATTAAAATTTTTAACCAGCCAAAAATAATGAAATCGTTTTTAATTGGTGTATTTGCGGTTTTCTTTATGTCACCTTTTAATATTCAGGGCAATTCAATGGAACCTACTTTTTCTGATGGCGATACAATTATGTTTGAAGGATTAACTTATACGGTTGAAGACCCGATGCGGGGAGATGAGGTTGTTTTTTACGGTACTGATGAACCTGATAAAGTTTTTGTTAAAAGAATAATTGGATTGCCGGGCGAAGAAGTGGTTATTCGTGAACGCAAAGTTTATATTAACGGAGAAGAACTGAAAGAACCGTATCTTGGACAATTCAGCGATCAGGAAGATTTAAATATGCGTGAATATGACGGAATAACTTATCAGATACCTGAAGGAAAATATTTTATGCTTGGCGATAACAGAAAAAACAGTTTTGATTCGAGAACATGGAATGATCCTTTTGTACCGCGTGAAAATATTATCGGCAAGTACTATTTTGATGTTAATTAACCTAAAAAATATGAAAAAAATAATTGCGATTTTGTTTGTTTTTACATTTTTAGTAACAGGCTGTTCCTGGTTTGGAGAAGGTAATGCTGATGGTTTAAAAGAAGTTGTTTTTAAAACAGATACCGGTGATCACAAGTTCTATGTTGAGGTTGCGGATGACTCAGATGAACGTCAGCTTGGCTTGATGCACAGGGAATCTCTCGATGATGATAAAGGTATGATTTTTGTGTATCCCGAGGAGCAAAGAGTTGCATTTTGGATGAAAAACACACTTATTCCTTTGGATATGGTGTTTTTGGATGATGATTTAGAGGTGATTGATTATTTTACTGATGTACCCCCATGTAAAGCTGATCCATGTCCTCATTATATGCCCCAGGGACCTGCTAAATTCATTATTGAGCTTAATGCAGGCAAAATCAGTGAGATTGCTTTGAAAAGAGGAGACAGAGTGGATTATAATTAAAAGCTCTATACGCAAATTGCTAGAATAAAGCTAGTAATTTGCATATAGTTTATTTTGAATTACAAAGAAACCTTGCTCTAGCCAATTATACCATTTTATGGTATAATATTTAGTGAAAATAAATATAAACAAAAAATCCATGAAAAAAATAAAAAAACCTTTCTTTTTAGTGCTAAATGCTGCGGTAATCGCTACTCTGGCATTCGTGGTTGCGACAACTTTGCCATTTTATACCTTTGCTGCCTGGGCAGGCGGGTGCAGCTGGAGTGCTGGCGAAGGAAGCGATTTGACAGTAACTGTAGGCAATACTTGTACTTTAACCGGCACCGGCACAGCTTCTAGCATAACGGTAGATACTGGCGGAACTTTGGAAATAGGTGACGGAGCCGGGACAGGCGGAGATTTAACTGTAAATACTACCGGAATAACAATTGAAGGTGATTTGAATATTGATAGTGACAGTTCATTGAATCTTACTGCAGCCAGTAATTTTATCGTTCAGAACGGAGGAGCCGTGACAAATGACGGGACTGTCGATGTTAGTCAAACCTTAGATGTATATGACGATACAAGTAGTGTGAAAAATAACGGAACTTTAACTACATATAAATTATATGTAGGGGATCAGACACATGATGGCGGAACATACGAAAATAACGGGGTAACAACTGTTACTTATTCACCTGGAATCGAAGATGAATCTGTACTTATTTATGAAGGAACCATTCAAAATAATAACTCTGATTTGGGAGTGGTGAGCTTTAGTTATGACGCGAGAATGATTTTAGTAGGAACTGTTGGAAACCCTTCTTTATTTCAAAATGTTGGAGTTGTTGATGCAGGAACCAATGCATTGTACCTATACGATTACTCAACACTTGATTTAAACGGGGGAAGATTTGTAATGAACGAATTAGCGTGTTCAGCTTCTCCATTGGGTGGATTTATAAGAATGGAAAGTTCAACCGGACCAACTGATACAAAAATTGATATTGCTTCAGGAGCTGTATTAAGTGCTGATGATATTGAAGTTGGCTATATCGGGAAATCCGGCCAAATAATTAATAACGGAACAATTGATAAAGTTGATGTGGCTAACGGCAATTCAATATTACCTAATTGTGAAATTAGCATTAATTTACTTAACGATTCAATATTAGATAATAACACTGGAGCTTCAATAAATATTAGAGACGGAGCTTTGCGCGCGGAAAGTACTTCAACAATTAACAATGCTTCCGGTGCCGATATCTTAGGTGGTCCAAGCAGTGAAATAAGCTCGGATGGTTTAGGTGTTGTAATAAATCAGGAAGGAAATATTGAAGTTGCAGCTCTTGAAATAAAATCAACAGATTCTACTCCAGGTGTAATCTTTAATGCTGAAAATGGTTCAACTACTACTTTAACCAATTTTTCAGTAGGTAATCAAAGCAATAACAGAGGAGGAAGAGGTAATATTAATGCAGGAGCACAATTAACAGTATCTAATTTGGCTATTGCAGAAGGTTACGGCCAAATTTATGCATCAGGTCAAATAGACGGAAATGCGTTAATGGTATCCCCAGGACATGTTGATGGATCAGCTTCAATAAACCTTGATGACACTAGTGACAGCTACGATTTTAATTTTATTGCTATTAATGATGCCCAACCCACATATGGAGGAGCAATAAATATTGCAGCAGGAGTTGTTGTTAATATTAATGGCGCAATAGATACTGGTGGCGGAATATGGTATTCGATATATCTTGGAACTGGCGCTTCACCAGGTGGTGAAATTGCTTTGATGTTAGATGGAACTTTAAATGTTGCCAATTTCCCTGCACAGCCTACTGAATTTGCATTAAATGATACAAATGCGACCATAGTTGTAGGACCTGATGGATTTATAAATTATGATGATGCGGATGGCACTTTTAGAGTGTCAGGTACTGCACCATATGGTTTGATTGATAACAGTGATGACCCTTTAACTGAAGGTATAGATTCTGAGACAGAAGTAATAGTTGATGGAAATGTTGAAATTAATAATCGTCTGGATGCTGTTAATTTGTTACATGTTGAGGCCGGAGGCGAAATGCATCAGGGCCTTGATTCCGTTGTAACAGTTGAAGGTTCTGACACAATTGTTGATGGATTTTATGAACTGGACGGAACTTTGAATGCAGGTAATTTAACTGTAAATAACGGAGGTTTGATAAGCTCAAGCGGTGATGATGAAGTATCCTTAACAACAAATTTTTTATTAAATGTTGAAAATTTAATTGTTAATACAGGAGGTAAAATCGCTTCTGATGCAGTTAGTTCATACTTAGGTTTATTAGCGGGAGCAGGTCCGGGATCTTACGGCGGCACTGGCGAAGGAAGACCAATTGCAAATGTTTACGGACAGGCAAAAATGGATGAAACAAATATTCCTACTTATGGGGAGGCAGGAACAACCGGTGGTCCAATTGATGCAAAAGGCGGCGGAGGCGTAAGAATTCACGCAACAGGCGATATAACAATTGATGGCCAAATAAGCGCAAACGGAGGCCAATCAACAAATGCGGCCGGCGGTTCAGGTTCAGGCGGTACTGTAATTTTAGTACATGAACCAACTGATCCAAGCGCAATATTTAATGGCAGCGGAGTTATTTCAGCAAATGGCGGAGGTGCAACCATTACAGGAGTACCGGTTGCAGCTGGTGGGCGTGTGGTTATTGAATCACCTTTAATCGATTACCCTGATATGGGAAGTTATGATTTCAGCGGAACAGTCGAAGTTTATCCGGGTAATAATTCAGTTGATGGAGATAGTGCAGCAGCAGGAACACTTGTTTATTTGGGTGATGTTAATAATCCAAACGGTAGTTTGATTGTTGATCAAAACAGCTTAACTACTTTAGAGCAAACATATATTCCAAACGCCGGAGATATTGTATTTGATAGAATTGAAGTATTGGGTGGCGGTAAAATTACTTGGGAAGCTGACCCTGGCACTCCACCTGTTGTTTGTTATGAAACAGACGGTACAATCACTTTCAATGTTCTTAATTGTGCGGATTACCAATTCGGCGATAAGCCGGACACTTTATATATGGCAGCGAGCAATGCGCAGACTGTTAATCCAGAGTCGGAACCCGGTTACCAGGTAGCTGATGGTGTTGAAAACAGTCCGTTGGTTATTGCTGCGGAAAATCCGGTATTCAGTGTAGTTTATAGAAACCCGGTTGATTTTTCAGCAATTGAAAAACTTCAGGTGCAGATTGATAATGATGCGGATTTTAGTTCTCCAATTTGGGATTATGAAAAAATTAATCTTACTAAAGCTGACGGGACTGATGTTTTACCAAACGACAGAACCAAGGACATTAGATATAACGAAGATGGCACTGCCCTTTCTGCATTAATCCCGGGAACAACTTATTATATCAGATTGCGTTTTATTACTAATCCTCCGGGATTGTGGACGCATGGCGATTACAATGATCAATACAAATTTACAACTAATCCGCCTGCGACACCGGTTAATCCAAGCGGAGGAGGCGGCGGAGGAGCCGGAAGTTTTAAACCCGGATATTTCCCAAAACCTTCGCAAGAACCTGTTGAAGAACAGGTTACTGAAGAGCAGCCTCCAGCTCAGGAGCCAGTTCAGGAACCAACAACAGAACCAGAACCAGCACCTGAACCTGAACCTGTCCAGGAACCAGTAGAAGTAGTTGAATCGCAGGTCCCTGTACTTCCTCCTACCGAAGGACCGGGTGAAAGAATAAAAGTTCCGGTAAAAAGACCTTCTGCTCCAGAACAAGAAACAACATCGGTTTATCCTGAAGGTGCAATAGAAGGTTGCACAAGGGCAGACGTCACAGATCGAATTTTAAAGGAATTTAATTTATATGAATCATTAAAAGCAAAAGATGAGAAATGTCTGGCAAACCTGGAATATTGTCTGCTTCCATTTATTATTCATTCAAGTTATGACGTAACTCAACAGTCATATTATCCTGATGTGATTAGTACTGAAGATTTGGTTGGTGATTCAAATCCGCTTCCTCCAATGCATTCTGCTGACGAAGCTGATACTGTGAGCGATTCAAATCCGCTTCCAATCAAAGAAGCTGATACAATAAGCGACTCAAACCCGCTTCCTCCAATGCTTGTTGCAGCAATTAATTTTGGCACACGACAAGCCATGGTTCAGGGTTATTATGACGAACCTGAAAGTCCTTTCAGACCTTATGAAAATATGAATAGAATAGAAATTCTTAAATTGTTAAATTGGGTGATTGGACAAAATTGGGAGTATTACGAAGAGTTTATTGCTCAAATAGGAGGGAATCAAAATTTAATTAATATAATGAGATATGCAGCTGATATTAATGAATGGTGGCATATCAGATATCATAACTATGCATGCGAATTAGGCTTGTTGCAATGCGATCCGGAAGGTAATTTCGGACCGCTTGAAACATGTTCCCCTGATTGGCTGGATGGCATGATTTCCAAATACAAAAACTATTACTATGAAAATGATATTGCAGGAAAATCAATGCAAGATTTCGATCAGGATTCAATAACTGATAATGATGAAAAAAATATTTATTTAACTGATTTTGAAGCTGAAGATACTGATAAAGATAATTTAAATGACGGTGAAGAAATTAACATTTTTAAAACAAATCCTCTAATTGTTGATTCTGATTTTGATTTCATTAATGATGGCGATGAGATTAAGATTTATAAAACAAACCCGCTAAATCCTGATACTGATGGTGATGGCGTGCCGGACGGACTTGAAGTTTCGTATGGAACAGATCCAAACAACCCTGACAGCAAGCCAATTGATTTAAATTCAAACGGTATCTCCGATGACTGGGAAGCTAAATATCAAATAAGCCCTGCAGACGGAACAATTGATACAGATGGTGACGGGCTTTCAGATATTCTTGAATATAGAAATAAAACAAATCCTTTGAATCCTGATACAGACGGCGATGGGCTTACAGATGCCGAAGAAGTTCTGCTATATGGAACAGATCCGCTTATGCAAACTAATCTTTCGGAAATTGGGGTTCGAATAACAAATATTAAAGAAGGAATGATAATAACTGATAAATTTCCTACAATTCAGGGTGTTGCTCCAAAACCGAATATGGAAATTTTACTGATAATGAAAAATGAATTTGGTCATGAATTATTACTCGGCAAAACAACTACCGATGAAAAAAATGTATTTATATTTAAGTCCCAATTTGAGCTGCAGGACGGAGAATTTTATTTAATGGCAAAAGCAATGGATCCTGAAAATAACACAGTTCTTGATTCGCCTTTGATATCTGTAAAATTGGATTCGACAATCGATGTCGGACAGCCGCAGCCAGAACGTCTTGGAACAAAATTAATTACTGACGAAGTTTTACTTGAGAATTTGAATGTTGAAATTGATGATAATAAGCCTGTTTTATACGGCCGAACCGCTCATAAAAATAAAGTGGTTGCAACATGGCAGAGTGTGCTTGGTGTTTCATCTATAGTTGCGGATCTTGCCGGTGGTGAATTCAGCATCCCGTCACCTACTGAAATGCCTTTGGGTACCCATAAAGTTACTGTCTATTCTATACGCGAATCAGACCAGGCCATCAGTAAAGATGTAGTTGTTAATTTTGATGTTGTTGAGCAGAAGGTTGTAATAACTCATGAAGCTCCTTTATCTGGAGAATCACAAGGATTATCATGGTGGTTCTGGGTATTATTGGGTGTAATCGTGGTTGGCATAGTTGGATTTGGATATATAAAAATGAATAAAAAGAAATAGTTTGATTTTTATGAAAATTACGCTAAAATCCTTTTAGTTTCGCGCTCAACGTATTATTTTAGGCATCCTCACTTAAGGGGATAGCTTTGAAATTCAATGGCGCTGACCATTGAGAAATGGAGGGACACACTTTGTCTAATGAAGACCAGTATCTGGAAAAGGCTAAGGTCTTTGCAATCGAGCTTGGACTGCAGTGGGCAAGGGTGATCAGCGTAACCGACGAAGAATACAAGATGCTTTCGATAGTCTTAGAGTGGCTGCATCAGCATCGCGGACAGCTCAGTTTCAAGAAGTTCTGGCAGGACATTGCATGTCTTGCCGAATACGGAGCGAAGAAAAAGCTTCAGCCATTCCTCAACATGGGCTACACATTGCCCGACGAAATCACTGAAAACTGCTTCTTCGACTTCTGGATCACACTCCGGGAAATTCTCACACTCTTCCCCAAACCCACCGACTCCCACCCCTAATTCCCGCCATTTCTCAATTTCCCCCTTTTGCCCCTTTGCCGGGCAAGCACTTGCCACTTGACCAAAACCGCATATTAATGCTATTAAATTAGCACTGATTAATGCTTTTTTATGCAGTTTGTAAAAGGAGACAGAGTTTCAACTTTAGATGCTTTTTCTGAGGCTATTGCGGCTTTTGGAGGCAGGAACAAAAAGGTTGTTGTGATGAATGCTGATACAAGCATTGATGCTAAAACCGGAAAATTCGAGAATTTATACCCTGACAGGCATTTTAATTTTGGTAACGCGGAAGCGAATATGGTGAATACTGCTGCGGGATTTGCAGCGCGCGCTAAAATCCCTTTTGCAACCGGACACGCTATTTTTATTACCGGCAAGCCTTGGGAACATATTCGAAACAGCATTTGCCTTCCGAATTTGAATGTTAAATTGGTGGGTACACACGCGGGTATTTTAACTGGCGAAGAAGGCGCGATTTTCCAGGCACTTGAAGATATTGCTATTATGCGTGCTATTCCAAATATGAAAGTAATTTCACCTGCTGATGCAGTTGAAACTTTTTATGCTGTAGAAGAAATGATGAAGGATTTTGGGCCCACTTATTTAAGGCTCGGGCATTTGGATGTGCCTGTTGTTTATTCAAACGAGCATAATTTTAGAATAGGCTATGGTGACATTTTGAATTTTGGCGAGGATATAAGTTTAATTGCAACCGGGACAATGGTTCATATCGCTATGGAAGTTGCGAAGCTTCTTGAAAAAGAAAAAGGCTTAAGAGCAATGGTTGTGAATATGTCTTCAATTAAACCGCTTGATGAAAAGCTTGTTCTTGATTGCGCAAAGAAAACAAAAATGATTGTAACCTTGGAAGATCACGGTACAATTGGCGGGCTTGGCAGCGCTGTTGCCGAACTTGTAACTGAAAAATTCCCTACACGTGTTCATAAAATCGGCATGGAAAAATTTGGTGAATCCGGTAAGCCGGCTGATTTATATAAAAAATACGCCCTGGATAGTGAGGGCGTATATGAGAGAATTTTGGAGAAATTTAAAATCTAGTTTACATCGTTAGGATGCGAATATGTTATCCAGTGATAACCGTTTTCCAAACCTTGTTTCACATGTTCAGGAATTTGCCCTGGAGTCATTCTGGCCGCTTCTTCAAAAGTTTCACCTTGTTTGCTGAATTGATAATCCGGATTTAATATTGCTGTTGTTGCTTGCTGAATCGGTTCACTAATAGAATTAAGAATTGCCCCAGGAGTGTCCTCATATGAGGCTCTTTGTATTTCTTGTGGATTTTTCTGTATTTCATGTATTGGTATTCCTTCGGCAATTTTAACCGGATCCATTGGATCAACAAGATCCACTTCATTGTTTCTGATATTTCTGATAATCCATGTTTTGCCTTTGTAATCAACAGGGGAACCTTTTCGAATTATATTTATATGCTCGGTTGCTTTTGAATCGGCAAATTCTTGTTTTTCCATATTTAATTTAGTTAATTATATTCCGAGAGTTTAATTTACAACACATAACATAAGCTGTCAACACCTTTTCTTGCATTAACAATTAAACAATCCAGCTTAGATCTCTATAATAAAACCTGCTAACACCAAAATATTATGGCTAATCACCCTTTACAACTTTTTTCAGGAACGTCTCATCCTCAGCTGGCAGCGGAAATTGCCAAATATCTTAAAGTTAAGATGTGTCCTATGGAAATTTCACGTTTTGCATGTGGTGAAATTTACGCAAAACCAAGCTGTACTGTAAGAGGGTCTGATGTATATGTTGTACAAACCGGCACGCACAATGTGAACGAAGATCTAATGGAATTATTTGTGATGCTTGATTCTTTCAAACGATCTTTCTCTAATAAAATTCATGTGATAATGCCGCATTATCCATATGCAAGGCAGGATCGCGTGGCTACTCCGCGTGAACCCATTTCAGCAAAACTGGTTGCTGATCTTATTTCAGCTGCTGGCGCAGATCATCTTATTACAATGGTTCTGCATTCTGACCAGGAACAGGGATTTTTCGATTTCCCGGTTGATAATCTTTACACGAAAAAATTCTTTGCGGATTATTTTAAAAAGAAAAAATTAAAGAATATGACAGTCGTTTCACCTGATGCCGGAGGAGCAAAAGACGCAAAAAAATTCGCTGACGCACTTAATGCCGAACTTGCAATTATCCATAAATCAAGACCAAGAGCGAATCAATCAGAAGTCATGCATCTTGTAGGTAATGTTGAAGGCAGAACATGTATTATTTTTGATGACATGATTGATACCGGCGGGAGTGTTGTAAATGCGGCTGAAGCATTACGCAAAGGCGGAGCTCATAAAGATATTTATCTTGCGGCTACACATGCAGTTTTCTCTGACCCTGCTTCAAAACGTCTTGAGAAAGCCGGATTTAAAGAAGTTGTTGTAACAAATTCTATTCCGGTACCAAAAGAAAAATATTTTAAAGGCCTTAAAGTATTATCAATTGCGCCATTATTGGCTAAAATTATTAAAAACGTACATGATTCAAAATCAGTAACGTCTGTATTTAAAAATTAACACACTATTGCTATGGATATTTATGTTGGATCCGACCATGCAGGTTACAACCTGAAACAAGCTGTAAAAAAACACCTTGAAGAAAATGGATATAAAGTTATTGATCTGGGTTCTTACAGCCCCGATGATCCTGTTGATTATTCTGATATCGCCCGTGAAGTTGCTGAAAAAATTCAGGAAAATCAGGATGCTATGGGAGTTATGATTTGCGGGACAGGTCAGGGAAGTGCTATGGCTTTGAACAGGCATAAAACGGTTCGTGCAGCTCTTTGCACAAACATTGAACTTGCTGAAATGTCACGACGTCACAATTACGCAAATGTTCTTTGTCTTGGTGAAAGAACTACTGAAGAAAAACTCGCTCTTGAAATTCTCGATAAATTTTTGAATACCCAGCCTGATCCTGATGAAAGACACAAAAGACGTATTGAAAAATTTGACGTATAATTTAAAGAATTCACCCCGCTTAGCGGGGCTCATGCTACGCTCGCGACTAACAGCTTCACTTGGTTCCGCTGTGGCTCGCGAGAGACTCGCTAACGCTCATCTCTAATGGACATCAAAATATCACCATCAATTCTTTCAGCTGATTTCGGCTGTTTGAACGATGATATTAAAACAGTTGAAGAACACGCCGATTTTATTCACGTGGACGTTATGGACGGACATTTTGTACCGAATTTAACATTTGGTGCCCCTGTTGTTAAATGTATAAAAACCAAATTGCCGCTTGATGTTCATTTGATGATTTCAAATCCCGAAAATTTTATTGAGGATTTCGCCAAGGCAGGCGCTAATGTTTTGACTGTCCACTACGAAGCCGCAAAAGACTTGCACGGATTATTGGCTAAAATAAAAGAAAACAATATGCGTGCAGGTGTCTCAATCAAGCCCGATACAAAAGTTGAAGTTTTGGAAGAATATTTGGAAGAACTGGATTGGGTTTTGATTATGAGTGTTGAGCCGGGTTTTGGTGGCCAGGGTTTTATGAATAGCGCGCTTGATAAAATTAAATGGCTGCGCGAAAAATCTCCTGAACTTGATATCGCTGTTGATGGCGGCATTAACGACGAAACCGGAAGAAAGTGCGAAATGGCCGGAGCAAATGTATTAATTGCAGGTTCTTATATTTTCGGAGCCAAAGACAGAAGGCAGGCCATTGATTTACTAAGGGGAACTCAGGGAGAAGGTTATGAAGGAGCTTAGAGGTCGCTATAAGTACTCTCGTTTCGCTTTGTAATTCTTATAATTTCTATTGGCTGGTTTTTTGTTGAAAAAATTATTCTGTATTTGCCCAATCTGATTCTGAAATAATCCTTTTTACCTTTTATTTTTTTTATATTAGGTATTTTTTTGTAATCTTTTTTAATTTGAATCATTAACAAAATAAAAGCTTCTTTTTCTTTTTTGGTGAGTTTTTGTAAGAATTTTTTAATTTTATCCATTAAAGCTTTTTAAGTAATTTAATCATTTCATCAACAGAAACGCCTTTGCCATCGTTATCCCTTTCAGCATCAAAAACAACCACTTCGTCTGTAGTTGACGGCTTTATCACGATTGGCGTCACTATGATTTTTTCGTTATGCATTTCAAGGATAAAGTTCTCGGTTTTAAACTGATTTCGCCATTTTTGAGGTAAAGTAATTTGTCCTTTTGAGGTTGTTTTTACAATTTTAGTATTCATATATAAGAAAGTAAGGAATTCTTACAATAAGAATATCATGATTTCATTTTAAATTCAATTAATTTTAAGCACACCTTGCATTTGCTTGCGCCTTCTTATAAAATTCAGGCTACCATGAAAAGAATATTAGCCTTTCTTATAGCTTTGATTTTGGTTTTTCCTCAAACCGCGCTAGCGCAGGATGAAGAGAAACCGCCGCGTATTCCTATACTCGAATATCACAATTTTGGTGAAGTGGATAGCCGATGGACACGCTCATTTGATAAGTTTAGGGGCGATTTGGAATGGCTTTATAACAACGATTATAGGGCCATTACAATTGACCAGTTCATGAACCTGGATTTTAAAGGGGTTGAAGAAGGCATGAAACCGGTTATTATCACTTTTGATGATTCCAGCAAATATCAAATAAAAGCAGCTGAAATAATGGATGAATTTTTAAAAGATCATCCTGATTTTGGCAGCGCTGCAACTTTTTTTGTACTTCCTTATGGATTCGATAAGGATCAGCTTCAATATTTGATTGATACTGGCAGGCAGATTGAAAGTCACACATATGGTCATGAAAATCTTGATTCAGTAACAGCTGAACAACTCGAGTCCACTTTAACTGAAATCGAAGAATATTTGGGAATGAAATTTGATTATTTGGCTTATCCAAACGGCCTTGTGCCGAAAGAGGAAAATATGGAGACATTGGCAAAACATATTAAAGCAGCGTTTTTGGTTGGGGCTGATGCAACATATCTTCCAAATAATGAAAAATTTGATCCTTACAGAATTCCGAGAATTCAGGCCATTGATGATGAATGGTTAAGGCATTTTAAAAGACAGCCAAACGAAACAGCAAAGTCAGAAGTACAGGAAACATTTAAACCTTATAAGGTTGGAGATCCGCTTGAACCGATAATAAAATATCCTTATCAAAAATGTAAACCATTTGAAATCCAGCGAAATTCTTTTAGTTCAACAGCCTGGAAATGGCTCAAATATAAGGCGGAAAAGATAAAAGTCAATGTGCCTCCGAAAGATTTAAAATATAAAGACGGCAAATTTTACTACACAATCTCAGGTGATGAACCGGGTTCGATCGCTGAAAAGTTTTTTGATTACTCGCGTCACTATAGAATTGCCGACTTTCAAAATGCGATAATAGCTGCTAATCCCGAAAGTAATTTTGAATCCGGAGATGAAATTGAAATTCCGGATATTCCAAAATTTTTAGTTAAACAGACAATTAATGTCGATGACCCATGGGGAATTTATTTTACGGCGTATACAGCCAGTTCAAATCAGGGGCCGATTTTGGCTGATCAATTAAAAGAAAAAGGCGGCCAGCTTGTGATTTTTGATGTTAAAGAAATTGATGGTCAGGTTTATTTTCCTACAACAGCTCAATTAGCGCACGACACTAATGCTCAGGATAAAATTCTTTATCCGAATCTTGAAAATTATGTTAGATACTGGCATGACAAAGGCATTTATCTTGCTGCACGACTTGTTGCTTTTAAAGATATAAATTTGGCTACAGCAAGGCCTGATTTGGCTGTTCAAAGTGTAAACGGGGGACCATGGTCTAATCAGGAAGGCGTGGTCTGGGTTGATCCTTCAAATGAAGAAACACAAAATTATATTTTAAATTTGGTTGAAGATCTCGCTAAGGCCGGCGTTGATGAAATTCAATTTGATTATATTCGCTTTCCGACTCTGGGGCCTGTAAGCAGTACGGCATACAATTTTGATGAAACCACAACAGAAAAATATGAAGTAATCAGAAATTTTATTGCGCGCGTACACGACAGATTAAAGCCTTACGAATCCAAGCTTTCTATGGATGTTTACGGAGTGATTGTCTGGAATAACGAATATGATTCGCAGTCTACAGGTCAAAAAATGGGATGTTTAGGACCTTATATCGATGTTGTTTATCCGATGGTTTACCCTTCACATTTTGGTCCGGGCTTTGCGGGTTTTGCCAATCCAGGTGATGAACCTTATTATTTTGTTCAGGAGAGCTTATCTTTATTTAATAAATATTTAGAAGGAACAAAAACAGCTGTAAGGCCATGGCTGCAGGCTTTTGCATGGCGAGTGAGCAATTATGGTCAGTGGTATGTAGACGAACAGGTTAAAGCAGCATACGACGAAGGAGCAAAAGGCTATGCTTTGTGGAATGCCGGAAATAATTATTTCTAATTAGTGTTTGTGTGAATTGAGGTCATCTACAAAATTATTGTGGGCATCCTGAAGTTTTTGTTCAGATGCATTTAGCACGCCTTTGAATGAATCAATGGATTCCTGCGTGTATTCTTTTTCTTCAAAGTAAGATATTGCTTTAAGGTAAGTGTTGCAGAGAGTTTCAATTGCCGGCAAATATTCTTTTTCAAATAAATCAGCTGTTTTGGACTGTTGTTTTTTAAAATTCTCATTCCCTAAAATCGATTTTAATTTATCTTTTTTATCATTAATTGTTTGTATCTGACTTCTTAAATTATTCAGGTCACTTTCAGGAGTCATTTCATTATAAAAATTTTTAATATTTGTGGATGATATCGCTAAATCATGAATTGCATCAACAATTTCATTATGTGTTTTTACGAAATCAATTGGACCCTGACCCGAACCTATTGTGTTTGTCTGCCCCATATTTAAATCAAATGTTCCAAAAATAAACAATACGCCGATTACGACGATAAGCACTGTGGCGATAAGTGAATAAGAGAGGAACTTTTTCATGATTTTATTATCCTGTTTTGAATTTTTTTACGCAACAAACTTAACTTGATTTATTCCTTAAATAGTTGCAGACTTTCGCTTTTCTGGTAAAATATCTTAGCTATGAATAAGAAATTCAAATTAGTATCGGATTTTAAGCCAACCGGAGATCAGCCCGAAGCAATAAGTAAGCTTGTTGAAGGGATTAATCAAGGTAAGAAACACCAGGTCTTACTTGGCGCAACAGGCACAGGCAAAACTTTTGTAATGGCCAATCTTGTTCAGCAAATTCAAAAACCCACACTTATAATCGCTCACAATAAAACATTAACCGCACAGCTTTGTAGTGAGTTTCAGGAGTTTTTCCCTGAAAACGCAATTAGCTACTTTGTTTCATATTACGATTATTACCAGCCTGAAGCTTATATGCCCGCTACCGATACATATATTGAGAAAGATTCTTCGATCAATGAAGAAATAGATAAATTTCGGCATCAGGCAACAAAAAACCTGCTTACGCGCAATGACGTTTTGATTGTTGCTTCTGTTTCATGCATTTATGGATTGGGATCGGTTGAGGAATATGGGAATGTTTCTATTGAATTAAAAAAAGGAGATAATTACAAACGTGATAAATTGCTTCGTCATTTAACAGACATTCAATATTCGCGTTCGCAGCTTGAATTCAGAAGAGGAATGTTTCATGTTTTAGGTGATACCGTTGAGGTTTATCCGCCATCAGGCGACACAATTTTCAGGTTTGAGTTTTTTGGAGACGAACTTGAACGAATCACTGAAGCTGATGGATTTACAGGCGAAGAACTGCACGAACTTGAAGAAGTTAAAATCTTCCCTGCAAAACATGATGTTACAACTGAAGAAAGAATTAAAAAAGCTGTCGATGCAATCCAAATAGATCTAAAAGAACGTTATGATCAGCTTCAAAAAATGGGAAAAATCGTTGAAGCTCAGCGCATAAAAACCCGCACGGAATATGATATTGAAATGCTTTTAGAAACAGGATACTGCAGCGGAATTGAAAATTATACGCGATATTTAAACATGCGCGAACCAGGTCAGCAACCCGCCACTTTAATAGATTATTTTCCTGATGATTTTTTGGTTATTATTGATGAATCACATATGACGGTTCCGCAAATAGGGGCAATGCACAATGGAAATTTGTCGCGCAAACAAACCTTGATTGAGCATGGATTTCGTTTGCCTTCAGCTTTGGATAACCGTCCATTGAAATTTGAGGAATTTGAAGGCCATGTAAAGCAGGCGGTTTATGTTTCTGCTACTCCCGGCAAATACGAAATGGCAAAAACAGATAGAAAAGTGGTTGAGCAGATTATCAGGCCAACCGGTCTTCTTGATCCAATTGTTGAAATTCGTCCAAGCAAAGGTCAGATTATAGATTTGATGAAAGAAATTAAAAACCGTGTAAAAGCTGGTGAACGCGTTCTAATCACAACTTTAACCAAACGTTCATCCGAAGAACTCACTGATTATTTAACAGAACAAGGTGTAAAAGTGCGCTATTTGCATTCAGATATTGATACTTTGGAGCGAATTGAGATTTTGCGTGATCTGCGTCTCGGCAAATTTGATGTTTTGGTTGGAATTAATCTGTTACGTGAAGGTTTGGATCTTCCGGAAGTTTCATTTATTGCGATTTTGGATGCGGATAAACAGGGATTTTTACGTTCAGCTCCCGCACTTATTCAGACAATCGGACGCTGTGCTCGTAATGTGAATGGATTTGTTGTAATGTATGCCGATAGAAAAACAGATGCAATGAAACAGGCAATTGGCGAAACCAATCGTCGACGTAAAAAACAGGAGGCATACAACAAAAAACATGGTATTACACCTGAAACAATCAAAAAAGCCATTAAAGATTTAACAAGCCTTGGCGGCGGCCGTAAAGTTGAAAAAAGATTCGACACCGCAAAGGTACCAAAAGATGAAATGAAGCATTTAATACGTACCCTCGAAGATCAAATGGATCTTGCAGCCCAAAACCTTGAATTCGAAAAAGCAGCGGAACTTCGCGACCAAGTGGAAATGCTGCGCGAAGAGTTCGGGATGTAAACGTTCTGGCCAACCCCCGCGTCCCGCTCGACCGAGTCGGTCTGCTCGACCCCCTTGGTCGATACCCTTGACAATCTAGCAACAAACTGCCACAATGCCTCCCTTAATTCACTTTATTATGCCAAAGAGTATTTTTGATGCTGAATTGTCGCATCCTGAAGAACTTCCTCGCGTCCAGGAATTAAATGACAAAGATAGAATTAAACTTATTTTGCAAAAGTCACAGGAAATGATTAGAAAACTAGTTTTCTTTGTTATTAACAGTGTGGAGCAATATCCGCAAGTGCAAGTAACTGTTACGCAAATCAGCAGGTTGTTATCTGAAATAAGTGTGCATTATGCAAATAGCGATTGTGAGGGTTTTACTGATGATGAAAAACAATTTTTTGATGAGCTTTTAACCCTGGATCCTGGTAATCCACCTGAATTTATGAATGCACTTTTGCCTTTGTACCTGTCTTTACAAGCTAAATCATCAAAGGAATACAAGCATATGACTGGAATAACTCCTGATATTCAGGCTCAGTTGTTTTTAATATCAGCCAATTCTCAGTTATTAGCTTTTTTAAGATTAAGGGATCACGACAGTTTATTGGATTTAGGTGTTTTGGCTGCGGCTTTAGATAAAATAGTACTTGAAAATCAGGAATTATATGTTGAGGAATTTACAGCCATAACTCAATTAAGTAATGAATTGGGATTGTATGTAAATCAAAATATATTAAAACCTTCTGAATTTTTTGATATTAAAAAAGCAAATACACTACATAAACAAATAAGAGACTTATTAAAAGATTGTGGCTTTAGTGTGCAATAATTATAAAAATATGCTATAATATTTGGATATTAAAGCGTATTTTAATGAATCATTCATTAAACAAAAAATCAAACGATCCTAGAGTATACCTGCCAAGTTTTGAACCAAGAGAATCTGATCTTGAGCTTACAGCAAAAGAGAGATCCGTGGACAGGCTTGTGAGATTTACTTTAGACAATGTTTCTGATGAAGCCCGGGCAGTTTTGGATTTTTCAAATATGGTTTCTGAAGAAGATAAATGGAAGCAAGTTAAGGAAATTAAGCGTGACTTTATATTTGTCGAAGAAAATATCACAACAGTACTTAAAAGTCCGTTACTCACCGAGCGCGACAAAAAGCCTAATCCTGAAGAAATTAAAGTTTTAGTAGAATCGCTTTTATATTATACGAATATTTTAGAAATCGAACTTAACAGAAACGAGACAGTAAATGCTTTTGGAAGGGAAGTGGTTTATCTTTTGAATGCAATGTTGGATGTTTTAAAAAACAGGATTGATCAGCTTGTAAAAGCAACAGAACAGGATCCAGATAAAATTTTTGATGCAATAGATAAATTCACGCAATTTAATAATGATTTTTTCGATAAGTTATACAGCGGTTTTGTAACTGAAGATACATCCTCTGCTCCTGTGCAAATTCAACTTTTTGATAATCTTACCAAAGCATTGTGGATTCCGCCTTATCCATTGGCTGATATTGTTTCACTATATGATGAATTTAATGCAAAGAAACCCGGTGATGATTATTCACAAATAATGGAAGACAGGTTTAATGAATTTCTTGAACCGAAAAAGCAAGAATTAGAAGAACAAATTAAAAAAGAAAAAGAAAGGGCGCTTAAGTTAAAGCAGGATTTTGAATCAAAAATAAACCCGAAATTTCAGGAATTATTAAGAAGATACGCTGATTATTGGATTTCAATGACACCTGAAAAGCTCTATGAGTATATAATTAAACGAAGAGCAGTTGAAAATTTTGCAGAAGGCCGAATTAATTTAGATCAAATGGAAGATTTTTATAAAGTTTGGGCTGAAATAGCAAATCAAAAACCACCTAAAATAACAAAAAAAATAAAAGCTGACTTTGAAAAACATATGAAAGATATTGAAATTCCAAAAGGCGAAAAATCCGTGCCGCCATACGAAAAATACGAGGTAGATAAAAACTAAATCACCGAGTGATTCCTACCAGCCGCCGCCACCGCCACCGCCAAAGCCGCCGCCTGAAAAGCCGCCGCTAAAGCCGCTTCCACCACTCCAGGATGAAGAACCAGAGCTTTTTGGTGATGCTGCCATTGCTGTTGTGGCGTGAGTATTAAAGTTGGTTAAGCGATTAACAAGATAGTTTGTGTTAAATCCGCTCATGTCATCTGATTCAAACCAGTCAGGGCCTTTTTTATAGATATCTTTGAATGCATCAGCCCATTTATCTGCAAGGTTTAGAGCCATTGCATAAGGTAAAAGTTTTTCGAATAAAAGATTTTCCTGTTCCTGGAATTTGATTCTGTCGCGTTCAGCAGTGCGAATATATTCTTCAAGTCCTCTAATTTCAATATATGTATTTGCGCCTTTTAATGTTTTGCGCGGCATAGCTCCTGCAAAAGCCACAAAAATTATTCCGCTGGCAATAATGGCAACTACACCCATCCATCCGGCAAAAACAGCAATAAGCCCGCCTGCAAAAACAACAGAACCAATCAAAATTCCGCCAATTGTATAATAGGTTGTTCGAACATTTTCAGGATTGCGAACAAAATAACCGTCTTTAACCAGACCTTTGTAAGTCTCCTTTTTAATATCAGGTAATTTTTTATAAAACTTATATTTAAGTTCTGAAATTTTGATTTTTTCCTTTCCGTCAAACATATCATCAAGTATTTTTTTCTCCATTGGTTTGAGTTCGGGCGCTTGATCGTAAGATTTCAACTTAATAAGTTCGTAGTCTTTTTGGTCTGTAAAAAACCCTTTTTTTGATGTGAATTCACGTATTTTAATGTAGCCTTTAACAGCATAGTCAATCACAACAGTTGTAATGTCGCGCATATCAAGACGTTCATCAATTATTGTTCCAACTTCTGTAGCATTAAGACCTTCTGGTGGCTGATAACGAGGAAATATAGTGTCTCTGGTTTTTGGATCACGGCCTGTATACCACCATTTCAAAAATATGAATATGAATACAAAAATTGGAATCATCAGTGCCCAGTTATCCAAAAAAGCCCATAAAATAATTTTTAAGATTGATGGCTTTTTAACAAGACCTTTTGGCCATCCTGCCACTATTGTAAAACCGTCACCCGGCTCAAAAATTTGTTTGCCTGTATATTTAAAGGTGTGTCCGTTAATAATTTCTGCATCACAAGTGCTTTCTGTTCCGCCGTAATAACCAGTAAAACACTCTGTCTGCATTTTCGAAGTATCTACATCTTCAGGCAAAATAACTGTTGCGGTACTGTTTAATACAGGCACTTCCCAGTAACTAAAAACATTCCAATATAATTCGTCATGATCATCAAAATAATTAATTGCCCGTTCGATTTCGTAAGTAATTACATAAGTTTCCTTATCATTAAGCCAGACTTCAGCATCACCTATTCTTAAATAATAATCATCAGCAAACAGATCTCTGCCTTGGCTGTCAATTGGCTGAGGATTGCCGTTTTCATCAGTTACACTTATTAATTTAAATCTTAAATTAAAAGGATTCCCGAATTCGTCTTTATAATGGACCGGAATTTCACGATAAATTCCTCTGTGCGCATCTTGAGTGAAATCAGCAATAATTGTTTCAGTCACACGAATTTTGCCTGATTCTTGGATTTCAATTGTTTGATCGATTGATGGGAAATTCCAGGAAGCGCTTGCAACAGCAGTAGTTGCAAAGAATACAGCAAAAAATATTAATAAGGAGAATTTTTTCATAATTTTAATTTTTTTTAGACTCTGCTTCGTTCGCTTCGCTCTCTCCAGAGGCCTCGCTATGCTCGCCGTGTTCTTCCTTTTTTTCTGGTGCAGCATGAGCTTCAGCTTTTGGCGCTTCTGGTGCTTCTGGCGCAGCTGGAGCAGTTGGTGCTGCTGGTTTCTCCTCTGAGAAGCTAACCTTTACGTTTTGTCTTTCTTCTTCAGCTATTTCGAAGAATTCACGTTTTTTAAAGCCAAGCATTCCAGCAAGAATATTGTTTGGAAAGATTTCAAGTTTAGTGTTGAAGTCTTTAACTGTACCATTGTAGTACCTTCGTGACATTTGAATTTGTTCTTCAACTTCTTTTAAAGTTGCCTGAAGATCCAAAAAGTTCTGATTTGCTTTTAATTCAGGGTAATTTTCAGCAACTGCGAATAAGCTTTTTAACGCACCTGTTAACATATTTTCAGCTTGTGCATGCTGTTCAGGTGTTGATGCCTGCATGGCTGTTGATCTTGCCTTGGTAACCGCTTCAAAAACATGAGCTTCGTGTTTTGCATAACCTTTTACTGTTTCCACCATATTTGGGATAAGGTCCCATCTTCTCTTTAATTGCGTGTCGATGTCTGCCCATCCTTCATCAACTTTGTTTTTAAGTACAATAAGCGAGTTGTATACGGCAATAGCAAAAATAACAACTCCAACGACTATAACGCCGAGAATTAATAAAACTTGCATATTAAGTTAGGTTAGAAGTATAAACTAACGTAATTTTACAGAAAAAATTTAAATCAAGCCAGTTCTAATACTTAAATTATTGACAACTTGTCGAAATTTTGTATAATAACATCCTGTAATCATTAAATTATGGCTCTAGATACACCAACAAATGAAATTGAAGTTCTTGAACAATTTAAGCCGGATCAGATTAGAAATGTTATGATTTACCTTGGAAGTGACGAATCCGTAAGAAAGCTTATGTTAAATAACGGCACAATTACTGTTGAAGAAGCTGCATATCTTGATTTGGTTGTAAAAACCGACTATTTAAAAAACGCTGTTTTAAAGAAAATTTTCGCAGTACTAGAAGGTGAAAATGAAGAAGCCGCTTAATTAATCTGCATATTGCTTCAATGACGCCTTAAATTTTTCATATTCGGGCCTGCAGTTGTCTTTATTAATGCTATGACCGTATAAAAACACATATCTTACTGTCGCATTGTTTTCTTCTGTAACTTCAATTTCTCTAATTAAGTCTGTATCTTCATTTTTATATATTGAAGTTGTTTTATTCCCTTCTGTTACTTCAGAAACCAACTCTTCTGCTTCATATTTTTCTTCCATTTCAGATTTGCCGGCCCATTGTGGTGAATAAACATAAAATATACAATCTTCATTTTCATTAACAAACATTGCCGCGTCTTTTTCATTTAATTCAATTGCAGTGAAGTTTGATGGAAATTCTACATCAAACCATTGGCCTTCGTATTTATCCCACGTGATTTGATTGTTTGATGCTCCGCAGCCGCCAAGGATTGTTAAAGTCAGTAAAAAAGCCCAAAAGCCTGGAATTAATCTGAAGCGTGTTTTTTTTGTGTATTCTTTGTAGCCTTCAAGTTCTTTTTGCAGAGTTTTGTCTTCCATATAAGTTCTGATTATAATTGCCAATACCCAAAGTCCGCCGCCAATCATTGCCCAGTAAGATCCAAGAATCGGGCCGCAAGACAGCATTACAAATATCGCCCCAAAATAACCCGGATGTCTTACTATTTTATAAGGACCGCTTGTTATCACTTTTTGTCCGCGGTCTTTTTGGATTCTCACAACAGTTGAAAAAAACTGATTGGTCCACATTGACCAGAATAAAATTATACATCCCAAAATGTAGCCAATATAACTTAGTATATATACCCAAGTCGGAATATTAGTTGTCCACATAAATCTTCCGCCATCCAAAATGCCCACAACCAAAATTCCCATGAACAGAAAAATATTAAAGAACCAGAATATTCTGTCCCACCATTTCATTCCCGGGCCTGGCTTTAGTCTTTCTTCAAATAATGCCTTGTTTTTTCGGAACAGGATAAAAGCTGTGATCGAAGTTCCTAGTAGCAATATTGTGAAGCCCCAGCCCTGCCAGTAATCAAGCCTGCCGGCTCCAACAAAAAAGAGCACGAAAAATGAGCCGAGTTTAAGAGTGGCAGACACTATAACTCTTGGCAGAGAAATTTCTTTTTTAGTCATTTATCTTATTGTTACACGTTGGTTTAATTGTGCAACAAAAGCCTTAAAAAGTCTAACCGGATCAGCAGTGATTTCTTCTCCGTATTCATCAATAACTTCAGTCATCGCAATTTCAAGCAGAGTGAAAGAAATACTTATTCGTTCATATTCACACTCTTCATGAAAGTCATCAATAAATGGACCTTTATCAAACATACCTTCAAAATATTCATAAATTTTCATAAATACATACTGAAACATTTTCAAATCAATATCGATATCTTCATTTTCGAGAATTCGGATAGCTTCATTTGAAAGCTGGTCAGTATCGATCAATCTGATTTCATCAACTTCGGAATCTTCAATTATTTCAAAATCATTATTTTTACCTTTAAATTTATCCAACAATTTTAGATTATGGAAATAGGGTTAATTTATATACCTTTTGAATAAATTTTTCAAACTAAAATTAATTTTGAGTAACTTTTATAGATGTTTGGAATGGCAGTTTTGGATTCGGCTATCGGCGATAGTCTAAAGATTAGCCAACTCTTTCAAAACAGCTTCTGCATGCCCTTTTGCCTTTACCTCGTTCCATATTTTTTTAATGGTTTGATCGGGGCTGATCAAAAAAGTGGTTCGCACTGTGCCAAGAAATTCTCGTCCCATAAATTTCTTTGGTTTCCATACGTCGTACAATTTTTGTATTCGTGAATCAGGGTCACTTAGCAGATTTATTGTGAGTTCTTTTTTGTCTGTAAATTTTTGATGAGACGCGCATGAATCTTTACTCACACCAAGTACAATTGCATTTAATTTTTCAAATTCATTTTTATGTAATGAAAATTCCATGGCCTCAATTGTGCACCCCGGAGTCATGTCTTTTGGATAGAAATAAAGTACCACCCATTTACCCTTAAAATCAGAAAGTTTAATTTCGCTTTCATTTGTATCCTGAAGAGTAAAGTCAGGTGCTTTTTGACCTTCTTTTAACATGATATAATTTTGTTAAGTTAATTTATTATATTATGGAATTTAAAAAAGGCCAAAAAATCAAGGTTAACGATAAAATGCAAAAAGGTTACATTTATGTGCTTGCAGAGAATCCCGGCCGCAATTTCCACCCTGAATTTAAACCCGACCTAACTCCAAAACAAATGCTTGAAATGGGGGTTTTTGGCGGAAAATATATGACAGATTGCAAAAAAGAATTTCCAAAGTCTTGGTTTGAAAAAGCAAAACTCTGCCATCAGCGGCACGACCCTAAACTTAACTTTTTTAAAGTTAATGCCAGCAAGCCTTTATTATATTGGATTAAAAAGGGTTGGATTTATCCTTTGGATCCGCGTGGTTGGTTTCAGTGGTATTGCAGATATTATCTTGGCCGCCGTATTCCTGATGAAGATTTAAGGCAGATTAAACGTTGGAAAGCAATGAAAAGGCATATCGGTCAAATTCGTAAAAACTGCGCACCACGAGATTTATCTTGCAGGCCGCGCCAAAGGCAGGCTCTTCTACATTGGGCTTACGACAGCCGGAAGATGTAGCTATTCGGTAAGCAGAATGTCTTTGATATTTAGCTCAATTTCAGTTGCGCCTTTTTTTAATTTCACACTTCCATTAATACTGTTCATTTCAGTTACATGGCCGCTTACTTTACCTTTGGTTGTTGTAATTATAAGAAAATATTTTGTTTTCAAAGCATTCCTTAAATCTTCAACAATCTTCATACGATCTCTTTCGATTGAAGCTGGCTTTGGTGAAAAAAGAGCGCGTGATTTCTCCATATTAACCGATTAAGAATAGAAGACCCATAAATCCAACACCTGCTCCTGCAAAACGTAAAAGTTTTGATGTGAGAGCTGTTTTTTTTGCATAGTGCCCGATTAATACACCGCTTATGTGAAGTAATGCAGTTGAACTTATAAATCCAATTGCATAAAGCCCTGCGTTTGCGATAACAGGCATTTCCTCTCCGTGCGCGTGTCCGTGAAAGATCGCAAACAAAGCAACCATCAAAAAAGCCAATAAATGAGGAACTTTTGACGAAAACGCAATCGCCACTCCCAAAACAAGAACAGAAAGAGCGATCCCGATTTCAACAGCAGGCAGATGCAAGCCAAAAATTGCCATAAATCCGCCAACAACCATAAAGCTCACAAATGTAGCCGGAACCTGCCATACCGCTTTGCCGCCAAGTTGCGTACTTATTACACCAACCGCAACCATTGCGAGCATATGGTCCAAACCCGTTAATGGATGCGAAATGCCGCTAAGCATACCATTGCCGCCGATATTGTGCGCAAAAGCCGCCTGAGGCAGTAAAAAGATGAATATTGCGATTAATAAAAGGGGAGTAAGTAGTGATTTTTTCATTTTAGATAAGTTAAGGGAGTCTAAAATGAAGATAGAATAAATAAGTATTTATTGCAATAATTTAGAGAGATTCCAAATATTCTTCCAGCATTGTTTTTTCTTCAGAATTAAGTGTTTTGCTCACTAAAAGCTCATTCTGCAGAGCCTTAAGAATTTTTTCTTTATTGTTAAACAACCATTTTTTCAATGATTGCTCAGTGGATTTGCGTATCCTTTTGGATTTTCCACTCATATATATTCCGATACTAACGCTATTAATTCCAACTTCTTCAGCTAATTGAAGATTTGTGGTTAGACCTCCCATTAATTTCAATGCACTGAATGCATATTGGGGATTAAAAGGCTCTCCAATTCCATCATTATCATCTTCTGTTTCTGTGTCGTCTTCTAAAAAGCCATCCGAATTTAAGAATTCAATTAAATTATCAAATTCTCTTTCAGATAATGATTGTTGTGCTTTTTCATTATGGTTTATAAGTTGGCTCAGACTTGCTTTATTTTTAATTAGGAATCTCTTTAAAGCTATGATTGTTGAGGGATTCATATTTGCTGCAAATTGTATTTTTACTAATTTACCAAAATGCACAGCTGAAATGCCCAATTCTTTGGCCATTTCAGTTTTATTTAAAACAACACCTAAGGTTTTAATAGCTGCAACAGTTAAACCAAGATTAAATCTAATTAACACCGGTGGCCCTTCTTCATGTTCTTCCTCAGTTTTAGCCACATGTTCTTCTGCTGTAGGTTGAATATCTTCCAATATCTCTTGGACTGGCAAAGTTGCAACTTTCACCATTCTTGAAGCATCTCTTCTTATTTTCAAAACATCATTTCCAGATTCAAAAGCAATCTCCAAAACTTCAGGAGGTTTGCCCACTTCATCAATAAACTGGCATAATTTTTCCTGGAATAACTCAACCAGAGCATATATTTCAGGCCTTGGAGTGTTGTTTACTTGGTTAGATAAATTATCTTTTTGAGACAAACTAAGATATTGATTTACCAGCTCAATTGGAGCACCATAAAAACTTTGACTATCTTTATGCCACTCAATTGTGAATTCAACACCATCTTTACTTTTGTAATAAAAAAATAAATCACCATTGTGCGATTCGAAATCTTTAACTATACATTGATCTTTGGGTGGGAGTTTGGAATATAAAATCTCGATATCAGCTTTAGTACAATCTAATCGATTTTCAGGACAAAACAAATTACCATGTTGATTTTCAATAACCATTTATTTAGTAGTTAAGTTTACAAAGGCCAGAATTGTACTTTAATAATTTAGCCATGTCAAAAAAAATAGAACTGCACACATTCTATTTTTTCGTTTGAGTTGTCGTAACTAAATATTAGTCACGTGGCTCTTTAGGTCTTGCTTCGTTAACAGCAAGTTTACGACCGTTAAGATCGTAATCATTAAGAGCTTCAATAGCTTTGTCAGCATCATCGTCATTAACGAAAGTAACAAAACCGAATCCTTTAGGGCGACCTGAGAATTTATCCTTGATGATAACAGCTTCTTCAACTTCACCGTGAGCGGCGAAAAGTTCTTTTAGCTGATCATCAGTAACTCCCCATTCGATATTCCCTACAAATAATTTCTTAGCCATATTGTGTGCGTATAAGTATTAGGGTTTACGGCTTTCTGGCAATGATTTATTTCAAACTGTGCACATTTAGGTATAAATCAGAAGTCAAAAAAACCGTACGGCAAGAATATCATAAGTTTTTCTCTTTGTATAGGGGAAATTGATATTAGACCAGGTCTGCCCACCAGACCAGGTCTGCCCGCCAGACCTGGTTCACCCGCCAGACCTGGTCTAAAGCAGTTGAAAAAAAAGCTATTTTATGCTAAAATAGAGTTAGAAAAATAAAAAATAAACAAAAAATTTATGAAAAAAACACCATTTTATTTATTGACTGTATTTGTCGCTCTTGTTTTTGCGGCAAATTTTAGTGCAATCGCATTTGCTCAGGCACCTCCTGTAATTAACGATCCATTTGCTACAACTACAACAACAACCACAACCACAGATGAAGCTCCGCCAACACTTGAACTTCCAGCGGCAGAAGAACCTGTGGCACCAGCGGCAGAAGAACCTGTGGCACCAGCGGTAGAAGAACCTACTTTACCTGCAGCTGATGAGGTTCAAACTCCTGCTGAAGAAGAAGCTCCACCAACACTTGAAGTTGCTCCTGCATCTACAACAACTACTACTACAACTACTCATGCTGCAGCACCTACGGCTTCATACAGTGGTGGAAAAACAGCTAGCAGCGGTCCTGGTCTAATCGCAATTGGACTCGGTTCATTGTTTGGGGCAGCAGCAATTAGAAAAAGAAAAAAATAAAACGAACTTAAAAACTTTAAAGCGGGTCGAATCTATATGAATCGGCCCCTTTTTTTCTAACCGCTTTTTAACCGCAATTCATTTATAATACTCTTTTCGGCAATCTGAAAATATAAAGCGCGCTTCCTAGGCAAAGTAAGGCCATTAAAAAGAACATGGCATTAAATCCCAAATAAACCACTATATAACCACCTAAAGCCGCGCCAAATGCAGTTACAAAATAGTACGTTGATTCCCACGCCCCCCATTGCTGACCTTCTTTATGATGATCGAGATGTTCTGAATAAACCGCATCAAATGCCGGTAAATAAATTGCTTCACCGAATCCGATAATAACCTGCACAATAAAAAGCATCCAAATAGAATCCACAAGAGTATAAAGCATAAATCCAACACACATAACCAAATATCCAAAAATCACTATTTTTTCTTTATGGTCCTGATGGTCAGCTATTTTGCCGGACAAAAAAGTTGTGATGCCCGCTGCAAGCGCGAATATACCTCCTGCAAAACTGGCATCAAGCAAATCTCCGCCTATGTCTTCAACAAATATAGCGTAGATTGGCCCGATCATACCTCCGGCAAGTAAAACCAAAGAGTTCGTAATTAACAGAATTCTCAATGGCTTGTTCAGTAAAGTTTTTGTCATTTATGATTTGTTGCTTTTATCTTTCCCAATCATAATCTTTTGCCCACGCGTGAACAATAGGATTATCTTTTTCCGAGTCTTGTCCCTGCATCAAGGTCCATCCGTTATCTGACTTAAAAAATGCCAATGGATTACAAATTAAATCTGCATTTGTGCCTTTGCATTCAAGTAAAACCCTGAATAAATAGTGGCCGTCTTCAAAATCAACATATACATGATTTGGAGAAGTAAAGCCGTAACCGTCAGCAAACCATTTCCCATTTGCGGGTTCGGCTTCAAAATTCCCGGATTCAACAATTTTGGTTATATTTGAGTCGATATAGCTGATGGTTTCCTCATAAGTTGCGGACTGAACCGTAGCACAGCCGCTTAATCCTAATATAAGTATTGCCGATAAAATTAATATTTTTTTCATGTTTAATTTATTAAAAAAGAATAAGACTTGCGGTATAAAAGTAAATTAAAACACTGATTAAATCCTGAATAATGGTTGCCAGAGGCCCTGATCCAAGCGCAGGGTCTTTATGTCTTTTGTACAAGATTGTTGGGATAAATGTGGCCATAACAGGTGCAATTGTGCAATTTATAAACATCGCAATTCCCACAGTTAAACCGATTTGTGGAGAAGCGAGCCAAAAATTAGCTATAAGACCAATTGTAACTCCGAAAATCAAACCAAGCCCCAGGCCCAACAGCGATTCTTTAATCATATATTTAAAAAAGTCTGCACCGCTCTCTTTAATGTGTCTTATGTAAATTGTTTCTGTTTGGGTTCCAATCGCATCGCTCATGTAAACAATGATCGGTATAAAAAAAGCCAGACGCAAGTCACTCGCGAGAATCAATTCAAATCTCGATACAATAAATGTAGTTAAAATACCTCCTAAAAGTCCCAATATAAGCCAAGGAAGCCTGTGGCCAATTAATATCCTGACAGGCTCCTTGATATCATCTTCAAAAAAATTTTTTATCTTAACCTGGCTCAATTTTTAAAGATTAGTTAATCTCGTATCTTATGTTTATCTGGACAGTAATATCCTGAGAGCCTGGTTCGATTGATGGAGCCGGAGCACCCCCCGCAGAACTATCATAAGAACTTACAGCCATTTCCATTTTTGGCTGAGCATAAACAGGATAGAAATTTTCATTTATTTCAAGAATTCGTCCAACAGAGAATCCTGCTTCTTTTGCTATTAATTCAGCTTTAGCTTGTGCTTTTTGAATTGCATCAGCACGTGCTTCGTTTTCAACATCAGTTGTATCATCAATAATAAAGCTTAATTGAGAAACAGAGTTTGCGCCATTATCAACAACAGCCTGTAACATGCCGCTTATTTTGCTGAAATCACGTATCTTAACCTGAGCTGATTGTGAAACAGTATATCCAACGATTTGCGGTGGAGGACAAACACCTTCCACACATCTGTTACTAGTATATCGTGGTTGAATATTGTAAGCGGTAGTTTTAATATCTTTTTTATCAATTCCCTGGCCGTTTACATATTCAAGAACAGCATTCATTTTTTCTGTATTGTCAGTTTGAGATTTTGAAATATCCGTACCACCCTGTGTTATTACATCGAAACTGAACTGTGCAACATCAGGCACTCCAACAGCTTCACCTTCAGCCTGTACATAAAAGCTTCTGTAGTTAGTTGGTTCGCTTGACCTGTCGTAAACTTTTACATATTGCCAGCTTAGATAGGCAAATGCCAAAACAGCCACAATCGCTACAACTCCGATCAGGTTTTTGATGAGATTACTCATTTGAAAGGGGATTTAATAATAACTCCCTATATTGTATTACGTTATATGCATTGAAGCAACGTGTTTTGAATTTCTGTTGCATCAGAACTATTTTAAATAAGCTTCCATTTCATATTGTTCAATCATTCTGTGCGTATTGAAAAATGAACCATTGATTGCAATGCAGTCTTTCATGATTTTGCACCATTTTTTCTTGTCGTTATAAAACATCGGCAAAATTTCGTCATTTAATTTTTTATAAAGGTCCTCTGCTTCATCATCAGGGCTCACATCCTGATCAAAATTTGCGTCATAAGGATGCAGACCGATACTCCACCCTGTTACTCCTTCAATATGCCCTTCAAGCCACCATCCATCCAGAACAGAAAAATGCGGCATGCCATTTAAAGCAGCTTTCATACCCGAAGTACCGCAGGCTTCATAAGGCCTTCGTGGATTATTAAGCCAGATATCACAGCCGGATGTTAAAAATCTGGCTGCTTCAATTCCGTAATTTTCAAGAAAAACAATTGTTATGTTTGGATCATTTAAAGTGTTTTTTATTTCAAAGATTTTCCGTAATAATGATTTTCCTTCTTCGTCACCCGGATGGGCCTTGCCTGAAAAGATTAGCTGAATAGCGCCTTTTTCTTTAACAATTGATTTAAGCCTTTCTATATCATGAAAAATCAAATCAGGTCTTTTGTATTTAACGAATCTTTTTGCAAAAGCAATAGTGAATTTATTCATATCAAGGTCAATATCCGTTGTTTTTTTAACATATTCAATTAAATATCTTTTGGCATCCATATGCGCATCCTGGATTTTTTCATCAGGGATATTTATGGCAGCCCTTAAGCTCTCGGGCGTTCCTTTCCATTCCGGAATATATTCATCAAATACCTTTATAAAAGGATCAGAAGTCCAGAATACAGGATGAACACCATTTGTAATTGATTCTATTTCATATTCCGGAAACATTGTTTTTGATACTTTCCTGTGTTTTCTTGCAACCCCGTTTATAAAGCCGCTGAATTCCAGACCAAGCAAAGTCATATTTAGCGCTCCATCTTTAAAAACATCAAACTCAGCTTTATTGGGAATATATTCACCGGCCATTTCCCAAACAAGGCCTTCATCAAAAACATCATGACCGGCAGGAAGCGGAGTATGTGTTGTGAAAATACATTTTTTTCTTATCTCGTTTATTTTATCGGGCGAATCGATTTCTTTATATAATTCAAGTGTTAAAAAGGAGATATGGCCTTCATTCATATGATATTTTTTTATATCACAGCCGAGGCTTGTAAGCATTTTTACACCTCCTATACCAAGTATCATTTCCTGAGCTATTCGGTCCCTGTGGTCTCCCTGATAAAGCCTGTCGCAAACCCTTCTGAAGTATTCTGAGTTTCCTTCAATGTCAGTATCCAAAAAAAGTATTGGATTTTTGATTCCCGAAAGCCCTTCCATTTCATACATCCAGCAGCCAACAGTTACATCCTCGCCTTTTATTCGAATCTTAATTGTATTTTCGAGTTTAATCAGTTCTTCATTTGGATCCCATTGTTGATCTTCTTCGCTTTGATTACCGTTTTCATCAATTTTTTGTTTAAAATAACCCTTTCTGTAAAGGAGGGTTACGCCAACAATAGCCATTTTCAAATCAGCACTGCTTGCAAGTGCATCACCGGCAAGAATCCCCAAACCACCACAATAAGTGGGAATTGCATCTTTAATGCCTATCTCCATACTGAAGAAGGCGGTTTTTAATTTTTTAAAGTCCATAGAGACGAAGCTTTAGCGAGTCTCTCGCGAGCGAAAACATATCGCGAGCGTAGCATGAGCCCCGCTAAGCGGGGCGAATACTATATATTATTTATAGCATTTTCTTACAACCGGGCATAATACAATTGCAATATTTAATAATGCCCATAGAATTAAAGTGCTAAGCCATAGGTTTCCGTCTACATTCAATAAGTATTGAACATAGTATAAAAATGCAAATAATGAGACTTCGGAAATTATTCCGTAAAGCCATTCTTTTCCATTGTTTTTCATTGCGCCACCCCCTTCCAATTTATTGATTGTAATATTGAATTTTCAAGTTTTTCAGGTTCATCAGTCCCAATCCTGAATCTGCTGCCATCTTTCATCTTTAATTCAACAGCATCAAAACCTGAAACATTATAGATCCACGTCGGAGGCCAAAACCAGAATCTGATTCCCCATCCAAAATACCAGTGATTCCGCACTATTTTTGATGAAGCTATTTCATTTAATTTAAATGATTTTTTGTAGATTCCATAGCCAAATCTTATTTTTAAATTTTCTTCATCAATACTTACATTTAATGTCGAAAAAGAAACTAAAATAAATAGAATAAATATCATAATCAGCAGCATAGCTATTATTACACCGGCCTGTATTAATATAAAACCGAATAAACCTGCAATAAGTATTGTAATTACGATCATTAAATAACCGATTTGTGTGTGATTGTATCTCATGAGAAAAATCCATAAATTACATGCCAGACTATATCGGTCCACAAGTGTAATCCCATAGCTGCCAAAATACCGTATTTTCTAAAAAAATGTGCTGCCGGCAGAGAAAGCAGGGTATTTAATATAAATATTTCAGCCATTAAAGCTGCTGGTATATCAGATACATATTTAAAATCATATAAAACCAGAACAGAAGGTATGTGACCGGCAGCAAATAGCAATCCCGAAATCACAGCTATTATCCAGAAAATCCCATTTTGCCATCTTCCTCTTAGAATAACTTTTGAAATAAGCCAGACCCAAAATGAAATAAAAAACAATCTAAACATCAGCTCTTCGCCAATTCCCGCGCTTATTGAAGCGATTATTGAAAAAGGAAAAGCAGGATGCGGAATCCTATCTATTCCAAAAACATTGCTAAAAACCAAATCCGAAATAATAAATATCACTCCGATAACAGCACCCCAAATCAAAGGTTTTAATAATCTTTGTTTATTATTGATGTTAATATCCCAAAGATCAGGAAAGCCCAATTTCTTCGATAATTTAAGACCGATTAATCCCAGCCCTCCATACAAAACCAACATTATTAGAAAACTCACCGCAGCTATTACTGGTTTTGATGCAGGTAATTCAGCCGTTTCAAGCATAGTGGAATAGGGGATATAAATACTTACAGCAGCAAGAATTCCCAGAATTAAAATCAGAATAAAGTAAATTTTTAGAGAAATAGATTTATTAATCATTTTTTATTCTTGTTTGCAAGACTTAATATATAAACAAAAAGTGCAAAGCAAATCAAAAAAATCCCAAGGCCAATAGGTGATCCCCAGGTTGCCGGACTAAAAATTGCTTCTAACATTATTAAAGGGTTACTTATTATATTTAATGTATCAAAGTGTGTTTTTAGCTGCAAGTAAATAAAAAGCCAGCGAATAAATATATCCGCCGGCTTTAGCTATTTCTTTCTATAAAGAACCATACTGTGAATTCAATTCAAGTGTTGGTCCAACCACATCTTTAATTTCAGCGCATCCATTTGGATTTCCTGAGCCGTCATCAAATCCTGTGCCGCATGAACTTTCAAATAGTATTAAAGAGTTTGTTACAGCGATAGGATACATATCTCCTCCTGCAAAACACTGATCAAAGTCAGCTTTTACTTCATCAAGATTAGCATATTCCATTCTGTTTAAAAGAACAGTTACTGTGAAGGTGTCAGGGTCCTGGCTTTCACCGTTATATTTAAATGAATATGTGTATTTAGGTGTGTTTGCGTAATCATCAACAAGATTAACAAAGTGGTCAGCATCATAAGTTGTACCGCATTCATCAGCCATTGCTTCAAAATGTTCAGCACTAAGGTCAAAAGTTGATTCATCTTTTGTTACTGTTGTATCAACACCATCAGTTGAATAAAGAAGCGGTTCAGCTGGTCCTTCTTCATCAAATTGATTAACAAAGTTTTCAAGTTTTACTCTTTCCTGTTCTTTTTTAGCTTCTGGAACAACATATGTCATCAAACCTTTTTCAGGATTTTTTAGATCAAGATAATAGAGGCTGTCTGCAACCGGTTCACTAAACCAAACTTCATATGCAAAACCAGGACCAGGAGAATTATCGCTGCCTGTTTTAAATAGAATCAACTTGTCGCCATCCAATCCAAGAACATACAAAACAAGGTCAGGATGATCCGGATTTTCATAAAGAACTTCATCAGTGTTAGCATTTAGCAATTCGCCTGTTTGCTTGTCATAAATATAGTCTTCTGTATCGACTATTTCTGAAGTTACAGGTTTTTCATCCATTACTTTCGTTTCAGGTTCGGTTGTTGTTTCGGTTTCAGCAGGAGCAAACCAGTTACATCCGCCAAGTCCGAGTGTCAGGGTAATTGCAATACCCAGAGCGATCATTTTTTTCATATTATTAGGTTAGTAAAATATTCATACTGGAATACAATAACACAATCCAATTTAAAAGTTGCGGTTTTAATTAATTCTTTAACTTTTTCTTCATTATCTCTTTTGGCAGCTTCAATAATTTGAAGCATTATTGAATCGATTTTTGCAACTATTTGAGGATCACTGGCTTCTATGATTTCCGGTCTGTCTTTATATTTTTCAGAATATGTTTTAGCTTCGCCGCTTTTATAATATTCCATATACATGGCGAAAACTGCAGGATTTTCTTCAAAGTCCCGGGATGGTAATTCATTCAAATAATCTACTGTAAAACCATAAGCATCAATACTGTTCCTATCCGGATTCGATAATTCATTTATTGGAGGATTTTCATTCATAGCAACTCTAAAATATCAAATAACATGTATTTTTTAACAAGTACTGCTCCTTCATCTGGGTCATGATTCGTTCTTAAAGTATCGAGTTCTGCAGTGATCACCATAAGCTTTTGATTGATCTTTTCTATTACGGTTACTGCATCATCGCCTTCATGAATACCAAGTTCCTTAAGTTCATCTGCGGGCAAATCCGTTAAATAATTTTCAGCCGCTGCTGCAAGAATCAGGCTTCCGGCATCAGTCGGACTAATCCCCCGAGATTCTGCAAATTCTTCTAATCTTCTACTCATAATTAAGTAATTATAGTCTAAAGATTACTATTATAAATAAACAGCTAAATTTGTCAATACCCTCTAGTTAGAATAGATGCCTGCCACGCCCCAAGAATTAGGGAGCAGCAGGCAGGGGAGAGAAGGGGTCAGATCCAGAATCTGAGTGGGATCTTGATGAGGCCGAGCTCATGCATGATACCCAGGGGAATGCTGGCCAGACCCATCATGATGCTTTCCATCATCGCGCAGATCGAGTCCAGCAACCCCAAGTCCTTTTTACCATTCAGAATATCCATTTGGTCCCTCCGTTTTGACCACATTATGCGACCTTGTAGAATGGAGTTTATTTTAAAACAATAACGGCAGCAATACATGTAATATTATATCTGCTGAGAAATGAGCAATCATGGCTGATTCCAGGCCTTTTTTCCAATAGAGCCATCCAAACACAACGCCCCCGATTCCGTTTAGTAAAATGGCACGTAAGAACACCATTGGGGTTATAGTTGTTATTGCTGCAGTAATTGGTAAATGTCCAAGACCGAATATAATCGCGGCAATAATAATTGCCGTCCACATTAGTAAATTGTTTTCAATCGCTTTGCCTTTTAATCTAAATATTTTGCTAATTAGCCAGATTATTAAAGCCATGAAAAATAATCTCATCACAATTTCTTCACTTATTCCGCCATAGAATGAAGCTAAAAATCCCTGCCATGCAGGAGCATGTACCTGTTCCATCAAATTTACACCCAGTTTTGAAAATACAAAGTCAAATAAAACAATTGCTATCCCTGACAAAATACCGAGCAATACAGATAATTTAATAATCGATTTAACATCTACATCTGGCTTTTTTTTGGCAATAAAACTTTCAAGAATGGGAATTCGCAATCCAAGTGTTTTTGCAAGTTTTAAACCAATTAAAAGAAAAATTGCAAATAGCACGGTGCTTTGAATAACTGAAATTAATACCAATAAAGGCAATGAAATCGGGAGGTTTTTTAATGCATCTGCCTGAATGGTTAGTACATACGGCATAATCGCAACAATTGAAATTACGCTTGCCGCCAGTAATAAGAAGTATAATTTCCAGTTAATAAAATTTTTTATGGCCATATTTATTCTTTAGCAAAATTTATGACATTTATATAATATCATAAGTTCTCAAGAGCTTTTACTAAAGTAGATTATTGGTGTTTTTATTTGAATGCAAAAGACATCAACACGATAGTCAAAGCATTAAGAACCACTAATACCAACACCATTTGCCATTTTGTTGGAAGGGGGTTCATTAAAATATAGACCGTGTAGATTATTGCAACGATTGCCGCACCAATAAAATTTCCTTTTATCATAGTTTACAGTAAGGTTAATTAAATACATCATACTCCTTTTATAAATAAACAGAGTTTACATGGAGAGTAGCGGAACAGTATATACGCCTGTTGGCCGAAGTATTTCAACTACATTAGTGAGAGTCCACCATATAATAAATAAGGTTTTAGAAACTCTATTCCAATAACTACAGCAAGATCTATAAGAATTATTAAAATAATCTTTATTGGTTTAGGATGAAACTTATTATTCAACTCATAATAAAGAATTCCTAAAAACACAGCTAAACCCACTAAGATATGTGCCATTGAGGCAAGTGATCCAATAATACCAGCGAATAAAGTAATCCATAAAGCTTCAGTATATTTTATTGGTAATTTCATCAACCTGCCTGCTACAAAGAGCGGGATTGGCATGATAATAAGGAATTCGATGATCAGTAGAATGATCGGGAAGTAGAGAAACGGCATAGTTTATAATTTAAAGAATATCAAACATATTATACCACAAAATATTTCGGCCAACGTCCGGTGTATGTGCGATGTTTGCCGCCGTGAGCGTGGCGGTATAATTTTATCACCACCTAAACAAACAAAACAAATATGGGCGAAACGAGCAAAGCGAGTGTAGCCGAACATACACCTGTTAGGCGTTGTTGTATTTGAAATTATTAATTTTGTCCCAATAATTCAGCATTTTTCATTGATATTTTTGAATGAATATCTTCTTCAATTTCTTCAAATGTAATATCTTTTTTGGCAGTATCTCGAAGATCGGATGCTAAAGTTGATAATTGTTCTTTTAAAGTTTTTTCATTATCAAAATATATAGTCCAGTTTCGATGAGTACCATGTACTGCTCTTGCAACAACAAATGAACAGTTTATTACACCTAGATTGGTATTAGTACTGGTTATTTTTGTATTTTTATGAAAACTCATATTAAATATACACTTTCTACTTAAATCGTTTTCAGGACCGTAATAACCTGTTAAACCTGTTTCTGTAAAACTAATATTAGTAAATCCAGCCTCAGATAGAATAATTTGAACTCTACTATAAACTGTAGAAGGTTTATCTAAGTCTATAGGGCTTTCAGTAGGTTTATTAACTTCTGTTTCTGCTAATAAATCTTTAACTTTCTGTTTTTGTTCTCCAGACAAACCTGCAATCCATTGTTCAATATCATTCCAATTTGGAGTACGATCAGGTGACTGAGGTTGTCCTTGTGATCCTTTATCAATTGATGAATCTGCCATAATTTAAATTTAAATATCTATTTAAACAATAACATAAAAATACAAAAAGGTCAATCTCAAGAAGGTTAAATACAACGTCCGCTGACTATGCGAACTTTGACCGTGGTAAAATTAGCACGAAGTGCTCACCACGGTCAAAGTTGGGTGAGGGCTTTGATGCGTGCTTTAGCCGCACGAAAAAAAGCCCTCACCGCATAGTCAGCTGTTGTACGATGAATACTTTCCCGATTTTTCTTTTAAATGCCTTATTATTATCTGGAAATACAAATTGGATTAGTTTTGGCGAGTAAAAGAGGGGAATAAAAGGGGTAAATTTTGCGAGCCAAAACACCATAAAATGTTTGTATATAAGACCATAATAATTTATACTTGACAATTTGCCGAAATATAGTTAGAATTAAAAACCTTGTTATAAGTAACACTTATAAAATGAATGAATCTACACCAAAACCAGTGAATAACGAAGATGCATATAATGATTATATGGCAACAGAGTTGGGGTATGAAGAAGTAATGGATTTAGGGCATCTGGATCCGGAAGATAGGTTGAAACTTGAACTTATGATCGAAAATGCAAAAATGGGAGTAGATCCGCTCCCTGATGACCCAACCGTTAGGGCTGCAGTTAATGCATTATTATTGGAACAGAGAGGTAATTCAACAGATGATGATAATAATGAATTGCAAGTTGAGAAAAAAGAAAAAGAGGAAGTTGAAAAGCCTGAACGCACTTTAATTACCCGAACAAACAGAACAGCTTTTAAGTACCATTAAAAGCTCGTTTTGAAGCAAACTTAAAACGCCACAAAGATATTGAATGGTCACGAGTTGAAGCAAGACTTAAAGAAGCAGCTCCTGAAAAACTATGGTCACTCAATGAAATGGAAAGAACCGGCGGTGAACCTGATGTAGTGGAATTTGTTGAAGAAACGGGAGAATATGAATTCTGGGATTGTTCAAAAGAAAGCCCTAAAGGACGAAGAATGGTTTGTTATGACCGTAAAGGACAGGAAATAGCTGAAAGGCAAGGATATAACCCAAAAGGTAACGCGGTTGATATGGCGAAAAAAGATATGGGTCTTGGAGGTCTTTTAAACGAAAAGCAAATTGAGAAACTTGCTAGGCTTGTTAAAGGCTTATTTAGTGACTCATGGTCATGGGTTGATACCCCGGAAGAAACAAGAAACAAAAAGGTTGCGCTCGCTGCGTTTCGTGATCACGGTGGTGTCACCGTGTCTGGGAACCCTCCGAACTATCCTTATGACGATAGGGGCTTCCACGGCTGGCTAAGGGTCTAAAAAATTGGTTTTTGAACTTTATTTTTCTTTGGCTCGCCGTAAGGCGAGCCATTTTATATTTATTTTTCATTACTTCCTGCCAAAGGCAGGAAGCTCCCCTCTATCAAAAAAAGAAAATCCAATTTGTTTACTTGCATTAAAAGTTATGGATTTCAGAAATAAGCCGGGAAGTATTTTTCGTACAACGGTCGCGGGCTAGACGAAGTTGTTACAGTTGTGACAACTTGGGTAAGCGAGCGTAAAAATTATTATTTTTTATCCTTTTCGATCGATTTTTCAAGAATTTCTTTAACATCCTCTATTCTTTCAACAGTTTCTTGATATTCATCAGGACTCCAGAACCTCATTGCCCCATTTTTTTGTAATATCAATTTTTCATCAGCTTTTGTTTTTTTGTTTATGGTATTCAATATTCCGTGAGCTAGTTTAAAGTTTCTGTCATATGTTTTCTTTATCCATTTTAGTTGTTTGTGAATCCTGAGAATTGCAAATAAAAGAAAGATATTAACAATGATCAGGATGATTATTAAGATATTGTTCATAATATAGATTTTAAAAAATAATAATTTTAGTGAGCGAACCGGCTAGCCCGCTGTTGTAAGAAGTTTTTTTTAATTTTGTTTTTTACTTTTTTCCTTTTGGTTCTCAATCTTTGCATTTATATTTTTTGGTTTGATACCACCAATTACTCTTTTAAACTCATTATAGAGTGGTTTAAAGTAAAATTTTTCTCCTTTTATAGTAAAGCCTATATCCCCCTCTGCAAATGAAGTAACTGAAGGTTCTGTTTCCACGAATTTTCTTTTCTTCTCTCCTCTAAGTTCTTGTTTTGCGAATGGCATTCTCAGCTTTGCGAGATTTATTTTAAGTGCATTTATTTTTGTCTTGGTTTTATCATCAAAACAACCTTCAACGTCAATTGTTGGACTACTTCATATGCTCCAAGTTCCCAGAACCAAATATGCCTGCATGCTTTTAAGAAATTATTGCCATCTACTTGTGTTGGAGAAAAATTTTTCATTAACTTAATAATGTTCTCACCAAAATCTAACACATATTGTTTTTGAATTTCAGAATAAGTTGAGAATTTTACTAACGGTAATTTTTCAATAAAATTGTCTTTTTTCATGAATAATTTAAAAATTTCTTACAACGTCCGGCGTATATACAAAGTTAGCCTGACGAGTGACGGTGGTATAATATCACGTCGTCAGACGTGAAACCACCGGAATGAGGAAAGGCTAATTTGGGTGGAGCGAGTGAAAGGAGCGGAACTGGATATACGCCTGTTAGGTGGCGCAATATAAAAATATCGCAACTTTTTATAAAAAATGTGTTATTGTTATCTAAGGTTGTTATTAAATAAGTAACTTTAACCATATACACTTATGAAAAAAGTAATTACGCTTGTAGCTTTATTATCAATTGCTACAGTAACACTCTCTGGCTGTTCTTGGTTTCAGCCGGTTCAGGAAGAACAACAACCAACAGTTTCAACTACTGACACGCAACCAGAAGATTCAGATATAATGATAGATGTGTCTGAGGAACCAACCGTTGTGGAACCGAAGGATATGTCGCCATCGGAGCCAGTTGCTGTAAGTGATGTGCTTATCCTTTAGGAAGTGATAAATCATTTGAAGATCTCAAAAAAGGATCATTTTCTATCGGCAATGAAACTTGTGGCAATTGGGTGACTATTGAAGGAGATACAATAACAGTAAAAGTTGGTTACACAGGTTGTGGTAATGAAAATTTCTTAGCTTATTGGCCTGCAATTTTTATGGAATCTGCTCCGGTTCAAGCTACGATTTTGATTGTGAATGATACAGATCCAGAGGCTATTACATGCGAAATGTTTATTAAAGATGAACTAAAAATAGGTTTAGCTACAGTTAAGCAGCATTATAAAAAATTATATAAATCTGAACACGGAACAATGCTTTTATCGGTGACCGATGGCGATAAACAGAAAGAAACGGTTACTTACGAATTTTAATTATTTAAGTTTACTAAAAAGACCTGCTTATCCAAAAGTGGGTCTTTTTTTATATTATGCCACCTAACGTCCGCAAACTATACGAACTTTGACAGTGGTATAATAGCGCGAAGCGCCACCACTGGCAAAGTTGGGTGTAGCGACTGCAAGGAGCAGAACCGGATAGTTTGCTGTTAGGCGGTGTCTCTTTTTTTAAATATTAAAAATGGTATGAAAGCCAAAAATGAGTAAATTAATACATCCCCAATCATATATGTAAAAATGAATGTATCTTCTTCATTCATTGACATTACTGGTGAGCTAACATCATTATCGTATACATACTGCAAAGGGAATCCCCAGGAAGGTCGTGTTTCATAACTACTGTATTCAAGTACATGAAATTCATAAGATGATTTATATGATATTGAAAGTAAGGTGAGAACTATTCCAATAAATAATGCTAACAATATTTTTGTATATAATTTCATAATAGATTGATTAAGAGATGCCGCCTAACGTCCGGCGCATTAGCGAACTTTTTGACGGTGGTATAATAACATGCCGCAAGGCGTGAAACCACCGTTAAAAAAGTTGGGTGAGGGATTTTTGGCTGTGCGAAGCCAGCCGTCAAAAAAGCCCGAACCGTTAATGCGCCTGTTGTATGCTGTTGGATTGAAAAAGGGATTTTGTTATAAATAAAAAGTGCCAATACTTTTTATTACTTTTTTTACTATTGCTATTTGCTGCTCGATTGACATTGATTTCTCATGTTTATCTAAATGTACTGAATCTGATAGAAGATCAGCTGTATGCGGCAAATGTATAAAACCCGGTTGAAATTTTTTGCCACCTTCACTCATTCTTATAAGATCTCTTAGCACAGTTTCGCACATATGCCGCCCTGCATCTTCAGAAAACTCAATTCCATTAATAGCAGAAATGGCACTTTTTATGTGTTCTTCATTAGGAATTCTTATTGTTTCTGGCAAACTATCTAGGAGCCATTTGGTCCAATATTACATTCAGTATCTTGAATATCATTGCAGTAATTTGGAATTGAATGAGCAGCTAATTCTAACGAGAGATGATCGTGGTCTTTAAAATCCATTCCTAATCCTAATGCTATTTTTGGTTTAGTGCTTTCAATTGCTGCTTCGAGAATTTTTCTAAAAGTACCAAAGTTAATTGGCAAGCTTACGCCAATTATTTGCAGGCGTGTGTTCTGCCGTACATCAATTATTTCACCATTTAGCGCTTCAACTAGCTGTTCAGCTACGTTGTAGCGATAAGGGCCGAATGGCTCAAATCCTGTAAGAAGTATTTTGTTTTCTGGCATAAATGGATTCAAAGGATGCTATTCTGCTATATTTTACAAGAAAAGTAAAGGGCTAAATTAACAAAATCCCCCTATCCGATGGCATACAACGGCCGGTGTATGTGCGATGTTTGCCGCCGTGAGCGTGGCGGTATAATTTTATCACCGCCAAAGCGAACAAGGCAAATATGGGCGAAACGAGCATAGCGAGTGGAGCCGAACATACACCTGTTAAATGAAGTTTATTTTTGATTTATTAATTGGATTGTTGATTAAAAAATATTTTGTTATAATTTTAATCCGACCGACTAAATATTTATTATGAATGACGAATTAAAAACTACTAAATTATGCACTTCACCAACATTTTTTAAGGGTGCAAGTAGGGTTATTGATTTATATGGTAAATTAGACGAATACTGCTATCAGGAGGATGCAGATTATTTTGCCTTAAAAAATGATTGGGATAATGTTGGAAATGCAATTTATATTTCAATAGATAATTATGAACAAAAAGAAGAAGAAAAGCAGTACTCAAAAACTGCAAAATAAACCAAGCCAAAGGATAGAAAAAAGATTTACAGCTGTAGCAACTTCTTTTTCTGGGCCATTACCCCCCCCAAATATTCTAGAAGGATATGAAAAAATTATTCCTGGAGCAGCCGATAGAATAATTACAATGGCCGAAAAGCAATCTAATCATAGACAAAGTTTAGAAAATATAATTATTAGATCAAATACAAGAAATGAAAGTATAGGTATGTGGTTAGCTTTTATACTAACTATAGGTTTAATGTGTTTTGGTTTCTATTTATAATAACGATAAAGAAACTGCTGGATTTTTTGCAGTTTTTGGACCGGTTGTTTTTCATGCCGGTAATTATATTTCAACAAGTCAAGAAGAAAAAGTCTTTAGAAAACAGGGAGGATAAAAAATAAATTGCATTTAACGTCTGGTGTATATACAAAGTTTACATTGAGCATAGCGAAATGTAAATTTGGGTGGAGCGACGAAGGAGCGGAACTGAATATACGCCTCTTAAATGAAGTTGATCATCTTAATTCTAGAGGTGCTGTAAAATCCTTTCTCACATTCGTCAGTAATTGTTAATCCATGCCTTTGAATAGCACTTTTTACTTCAGCTCCTTTTTCTAAACAAACTGCTAAAACTGCTTTTGTATTGCCATCATCGGCCATAGTATCAACGCCATCGAGATGCATTAATCTTAGACATGTAATATATCTAACCATTTACCTGGTTCAGATGTTTCAATGTTTAAATGCAAAACTTTATTCATGCTTTATTTGTTAAAGGAGCAAAATTTATCATACGACATAAATATAATCAATTTCATTTAACGGCCAAGGCTATGCGATGTTGTGCGGTGGTATAATTGGCCGCGAAGGGCCACCACCGCACAATATGGGCGTAGCGACTGAAAGGATCGTAGCCGCATAGCCTTTGTTATCTGATGTTGGGCTGATTTTAATTAAACTTCAATGTCGAAATAATATCTTTTAATGCCTTATTATCTTTTTCCGTCAAATAAACTTTAAAAGCGACAATCTGATTATTATGTTTTGTGTAATATCCTGTTACATCGAACATGTCGCTAACCGTGATTTTGATAAAATCATTGTCGCCGATTTTTATTTGCTCATATTTGATGCCAGTTTGTTTAGACATCTCTGCCAGTGTTGTTCCTGGCAAGTCATAATCAGCAATAATTTGTTGATCCAATGTTTTATTTGAAGTGGTGGCTTTTACTTCTACTTCTGGTATCTGGCAGGTATCGCAAGCTTCAGGCGGATTTATATGTCTTTGATAACCGTCCGTTGTCCAAAGTCCTTTGTTATCAGCTGTATATTCTACGGGGTATGTGAATGTAAATCCGCTACCAGTGAACGTTTTTTCGGTTTCAGCTGCTGGAGCTGGTGTTTGATCTTCGGTTTTTCGAGTAACTTGTGGAGTTTCTTCCTTGCTCTGTTGCCAGAAGTAAAAGCCACCTCCGACAACGACTGCTGTAATAATGACGGCGACAATGATTTTCCATGTTTGATTCATAGAATTTTAGGTTAAGAATTATTTGAATTATATATTAAGTCGCTTTTAAAATCAGCCCAATTTCCGCTAACGTCCGGCGCATTAGCGAACTTTTTGACGGTGGCATAATAACATGCCGCAAGGCATGTCACCACCGTTAAAAAAGTTGGGTGAGGGATTTTTGGGCGTGCTTTTAGGCCGCCCGACAAAAAAAACCCGAACCGTTAATGCGCCTGTTATGTGATGTCCATTTTTTCTATATCCTTTTTGAAAAATATTGTCTTTTTATTTGGAGTGTTCCACTTCCATCCAATTTTCTTTTTGTTGATTCAACTATTGCATTTGGAACAGCTTCAAAGCCAGCTCGATTTGTATAAAAATTAATAGCTCCTTCATTTGGTGGATCAATCCAAGTTCTTACAAATAAATATTTCCATTGTTCTTTATCTAGTTCTTGAATTAATTTTTCCATCATTTCACTACCAATTCCTTTGCTTGTATTTTTTATGTACATTACTTTGATATGAAGGCAATTTGCAATTGGATAATTTTGAGTAACTGTTTCAGGCAATTCAGTCCCATCATCGAGTGGCCCAACAACTAAAAACCCAGTAACTTTTTCATTTTCCATTACTAAATAAGCATAACCTCCTTTTTTAAACGCATCTAACATAAAATCGAGCTCATCTTGTTCATCAATAAGATATGCTGATGAACTATTTTCGATAAGTTCTCTTTCGATTTCCAAAATTTCTTTTTGATATTTTTCAAAAAGTTTAATATCTGCTTTTACTATTTCAATCGGTGTAATTGGTTCTTTTTCCATGTCGTTATTCTACAATGAGAAAAAATGGATGTCACATAACGGGCGCAAACTATACGAACTTTTTTACGGTGGTATAATAGCGCGTCAGCGCCACCATTAAAAAAAGTTGGGTGAAGGCTTTTGCCCCGCAAAGCCGCGCATCAAAAAAGCCCGAACCGGATAGTTCGCTGTTATGCGATGTTATTCTTCATGTAAAAATGGATCTTCATCTATTTCCTTTGGCGGTTCTTTTATATCCTTCATAATCAAATCACCAAGAACTTCTCCGATAGATTTCTTTGTAACGAATGTGCCCATTGAATCCTTTTCATACTTTCTTGATCAATGAAAGCAGTTAGCCTTTCAGTTCGTTTTAGTTTTGATCTTTATCTAATTTAGGTCGAGTCATAATATATTTATTAAAGGAAATAATTATATAAAATATTTCTTGTAAAGCTTGTAGACATTAAATACCTTAATAAAATAATATCGCCTAACGTCTGGCGCATTAGCGAACTTTTTGACGGTGGTATAATAACATGCCGCAAGGCATGAAAGCACCGTTAAAAAAGTTGGGAGAGGGATTTTTGGCTGTGCGAAGCCAGCCGCAAGAAAAAGCCCGAACCGTTAATGCGCCTGTTGTACGATGTAGCAATTAGTTATAACTATTAATTCTTTGAATTATTCCACCAATTGTGAGCGTCGCTTTGAAATCTATCCACTAAAACAAAGCCCCGCATACCATCATGTTCATCACTACCTTCAAAAACTCTTAATACTTCTTCGAAAGTTTCTTTACATGCTTGTTCAATATCTGCATCAGTTTTTGCTTGTTCAACTTTGCTTTTTCCCTTGTTTAAAGCTTGATTTAGTTTGTCTGCTCTATTACGATCTTTGATTGTTTTGAACTCGCTAATATCTCTTACTATAGCGACGCGAGCTCGATAGCTACCAAAATTCATAGTTTTATGATTATGAATGGGGGATAACATACAACTATATCACCAATTAGTAAGTCGGTGCTTCTTAAAATTTACACAAAGATAGAACTCATTGCTATTTCGTACAACGTCCGCAAACTATACGGATTTTACATTTGTTTAATAGCCGATGCGCCACCACTGGCAAAGTTGGGTGTAGCCGAAGGAGAGAATCCGGATAGTTTACTGTTAGGCGGTGTCTCTTTTTTTAAATATTAAAAATGGTTTGAGAAGCCAAAATTTATAAATTAATATATCCCCAATCATTTGTAAAAAATGAATATATCTTTTCATTCGTTGACATTACTGGTGAGCTAACATCATTATCATATACATCTGCAAAGGGAATCCCCAGGAAGGTCGTGTTTCATAACTACTGTATTCAAGTACATGTAATTCATAACATTATTTTTATGATATTGAAAGTAAGGTGAGAACTATGTCCAATAAATTATGCTTACAATATTTTTGTATATAGTTGTCGTCATAGATTGATTAAGAGATGCGCCTAACGTCCGGTGTATGTACGATGTTTTTGCAAGTGGTATAATAACGCGAAGCGGAACCACTTGCAAAAATATGGGCGAAACGAGCTAAGCGAGTGTAGCCGAACATACACCTGTTATATGAAGAACATTTTTATAAATCGCGAAAAATCCTGTTTTTTATTAGAATGAATTTGATTTTTTTGTTTGGGCGAGGCGCAGAGGGGGCTAGGGGGTGAATGTGCCGAGCCTAAACACCTTAGAAATAAAAGTTGCACAGTATATTGACAAAAATAAACTGCTATGTATAATATTATTCCATTATTAAAATATTTTCGTTATGGCGAAAGGAAAAGGGTTAGATACAAGAGATTTGTTTCCTGAAACTCCTGAGGGAATAGTAAAAGAAGCTCCAACATTGCAAACGATTGGGGATCTAAATTTGAGTCAATTTTTTGAAAGAAGAAGCGATGAAGTTGTGGTTTTAAATCCTCAAGTTATTAAACTATTTCCACAATTATTACCTCTGCTTGAGCAAGTTGCTTTAGGCGTGAGAAACATTCTCAGTGCACAGCATGAAATTGCTGATAATGATCCGGACAAGGATAATTTAGCAAATTATGTAGATGTGCTTGTGCGTAACTTGAATGAACGTATTCCAGCGAAAATTGAGAATATTATTTTAAGAGAAGAATATTCTGGAATGCTTAATTTTCTTAAATTAATTGAAAATAGTGAATTTTCTAGCGAAGATAAATTTCGTGAATTTATAGCAAAAGCACTTCATATAGCTATTAAGATGGGAGTTGTACAAGGCCTTAGAAAACTAGCAGCTGCATGCAATGTTAATGCTGGACAACTTTCGAACTTTATTCGTGGTAAAGGACCAATGAGTAAGGACAAATTTGTAGCTTGCCTTGAATATGCTGCCTCTCAGGCTAATGAAGTTGATCGATTAGATGAGCTAAAAAGTTTGATTGAAGAGCAATAATTTCCCCCCTCTATCAAAAAAAAGAAAAATCAAATTCTTTTCTTTATGAATAAGCCAATTTTCAGTTTAGAAGGAAAATGTATTTCATATAACGTTCGGCGCATTAGCGAAGTTTTTGACGGTGGTATAATATCACGTCGCCAGACGTGCCACCACCGTTAAAAAACTTGGGTGAGGGATTTTTGGCTGTGCGAAGCCAGGCGAGAAAAAGCCCGAACCGTTAATGCGCCTGTTGTACGATGGCCACTTTTATTATTCTTTTTTGAGCCCATTTTTTTGAGCGTAACTTCTAGCAGCTGAAGCATTTGCTCCACCTGAGTATGGTGGTTTTGTTTTTATGCTTGCAGAAACATTTACGCCATCAGGCCCTTCTTCAATAGTAATTGAGTTTCCTTCATTATCTGAATAAGTTTCGATTTTTGGCATCATTTTATTAGTTAATTATTAGATCATTAGTTTATAGGAAAAGTGGCTTTCTACAACGTTTCAGTATATGCGATGTTTTGCGGAGTGAAACGGAGCAAAATATGGGAGAGCGAAGTGCAACGAGCGAACCGCATATACTGTGTTAGGCGAGCCGAACGGAGCGATAGCGGAGTGAGAGTGCAACGTGCCTTGCGTATTTTTGAAAAATTTATCCATATTATTCCGTTTTTGGTGGGCTTTTTATTATTGTATTTGATTTTTTTGTTTTGAAAAATGGAAGAGGGGCTGGGGGTGAATTCCATTTTTCAAAACTCCTTATTTTACTATTTTTTTCCAATTATCAAAGATTTCATTAAAAATATCACCGTGAACATATTCAGGCGGATACAAAGGTAAAAATATATCTTTTAATCTATCGCCTTTAGGCTTTCTGCCATAAGAAAACTTGTATCTATTGCTTGAAATGCAAAGTGCATAATATATTTTTTCTTGTACGGACATTTCTCTTTTAGGCATTAACACAGAAACATTGCTGTTTGGGATAAATTCAAAAGATGAAACATACGAATAGGTATGACTTCCTTGCCCATCTGTAGAAACATATAGCGTATTGTCAGGATAAATGTATTTATCGTCTATAAATGTCTTATCTACGTATCCAGCAATACTTCCTTCGTAAGTTTGAGATGGTCTAATATATCTAATATCAGAAGGACTTTCAGGAGATTCTAATACCTCTACATTTGAAGATGCTAATCCATTTTTTACATCAAAAATCTCATGCAATGGAACTACTTTGTTATCATTTTTAAGTTTATTTGGTTTATCAATTTTAAAATCAAGTAAATCGTGAAGTAAGCGAAATGCTAAATATTTTTGTATTTTATCTTTAAGTTTATACTCAGTAATTTTACTATAATCATATGTTAAATATGCCTCTATGCACCACTCATCTTGTGGTTTTAATTCTCTCGTCAAACTTATGTCTTTTTTTGTTTCTCTATTAAAATATAATGTAAGCCATTCTTTTTTTATTTCTTCCCATGTTCCCAATAAGTCTATACGTCCTTTGTCTTTGGTTTTTACAAAATTATCATTTCTAAAATAGCCTAACCATGTTTTTTTACCCACAGGATGTGGTTTATGGGCGGTAAAGACAACAACGACAGAAACAGGCGAAACTTTTGAATTATGGAAAAGATCTTCTGGCATTGACAAGACGGCTTCTAATGTATGATTTTGTAGTAGTTTTTCTTTTAGCTGAAGCTTAATGCCATTTTGTGCAATGACTGAACTTAGTGGAATTATAGCCACGCATACGCCACCATCAACTAAACATTCTAAATTATTAAGCACGAATTCTAACTCTTCAGTATCTCCCTTTTTGTCTTTGTAGGGAGGATTCAAAAAACCAACTGTTGGTTTTTTAGTTTTTACATCTTCAATAATTTCCTCATCAAAACAACTGCCATTTATGATATTTGTTTTTCCGTCTTGGTGAATGTACATGTTTGAAACCGCCAAAGCAAAAATATGCGATTGATATTCCGTTCCGATAAGCTGTTTTGATTTTATTTCTTTGATTTTTGATTCATCGCCTTTTGCGTCTGCTATCATTTTTTTCATTGCACTAATCAAAAACCCGCCTGTTCCCGTACAATTGTCATAAGCGATAGAGTTTTTATTGACTTGTGCTAAGTCCGCAAAAAGCTCTGTGATGTGCGGGGGCGTTAAAACAATTCCTAGCCCCTTGTCACTATTTGCGTATCTCAAAAATTCAATATAAAGCTGTCCCAATACGTCAAAATATCTGTGAGTTTTGATAAAAGCATTTATATTTTCGTCAATTTCATCAATAATTTCTTTCAAAACATTTTCTTTTTTTGATAAAGATGTATCCGTTTTAATAAAGCTGAATTGAGTATTCAAGTTTTCAAGTTTCTTCCCTGTGATGTTTGCACTTTCCAATTCATCGGAAACTGTTTGAATTAGAGAAACTGCAAGATTTTCAGCTTTTTTGTGCGAAGCATATGATCTTTTGAAAGCAACATTTTCTAAGGCAATTAAAATTGAACTAATAAGCAAACTCCTTTGGCTCTCAAGAATTTTATAACCATGCAATTTTTCATTAAGTTGTTTTGTGAAATCTAAAAGCGAATTATAATCTTGTCTAAATTTTTCAGGGCTTTTCAAATATCCGTTTAAATAATCGTCAACTGACAAAAATTTATCGCTAAAAATTGGAGTTGCTTTTTTCTCGTCTCTCAAATGTAAAAAATGAGAAATTTTTAGAGACTGCTTTGTTTCTCCGCTAACTGCAATTGCTAAAACATCAAAGCCCTTTGATAAATAAGAGGCATAAAGTAAAGCACCATCAACAGCAAACTCTGAATATTTATCGTGATCTTTGCTTTCGTGTTTTGTTACATCTGCTTTACATTCAATAACAATCAGTAAATCAGGATTAGTTTTGTAGCTGATGATAAATTCTGGATAACCTTTTCCACCGCCTTTTTTTGAGGCAGATTTTAACAACTTATCAATTTTTGGATTATCTGAGCGTTGTTCTTCAATATAAATAGAATCCAAAAATTTGGAAAAATGGTCTCTTGTGATTATTTCGGTTTTTCTTTCGTTTGCCATATTACCTCTTTAATAAGTTAAAACTAATTTAAGTATATAAAACTTTTTGCTTTTTTCCAATTAAAATTCGTTTTTGGAGCGATAGCGGAGAAAACACCTTTTACCCCCCCCCCTCTTTAAAAATTAAAAAAATCAAATTCCTTATTTCTTAAAGCTCACCAAAAACATTTTAAAATCAAATTTTTCAAAAATATGTCGCCTAACGTCCGGCGCATTAACGAACTTTTTGACGGTGGTATAATATCATGTCGCCAGACATGCCACCACCGTTAAAAAAGTTGGGTGAGGGATTTTTGGCTGTGCGAAGCCAGCCGCAAAAAAAGCCGAACCGTTAATGCGCCTGTTGTACGCCAACGAACGAAGTGAGAGTGTATTTTTTGTGCTTTTATCTGCCTGTTATTTTTTTTAGAGCATCTCCTAATTTATTCCTTAATTCGCTAAGGAACGAAGGGCTGCCATCTTTTTGACCTTCTCGCTCTTTTATACGAGCTTCAGCGCGTCTCCAGAGAGAGAGCATTTCTAGTCCTTGTGGTGATTTAGTTCGGATTGCTTTTATAAGTTGGTTGACGGTGTTAATACCTTGCATGCCATAAATTACTGGCTCATCTCGGTTATCAATTTTTTCTAGCACAGCAATAATAACTGGAATTGCCTCATCAACTGTCAGCCCTTCGATGTAAGGCATAGGCAGCTCCGGATCTCCCTTTGGATTGCTTCTTAATTTCATTTGTATAGTTATTAGTTGGATTCAATTTAATAAGATATGATACTAGCACAAAAAAATATGGCGTACAACGTCCGCAAACTATACGAACTTTTTTGCGATGGTATAATAGCGCGTCAGCGCCACCATTGCAAAAAAAGTTGGGTGAAGCGACTTTAAGGAGCTGAACCGGATAGTTTGCTGTTGTGTGATGTAAATCTGGAGCCAATCTTTTATAAATGATCTTTTATTTCTTTTGCTACCTCATCTAACTCAGAGCGTTGCATTTTAACAAAGTGTTTTTCTAAATCATATTTGAAGTCAAAATCATCGCCGGCATATCTTGGATAAACATGTAGGTGTAGATGGAAGACTTCTTGGTGTGCAGCTTCGCCATCTGCGAGGAACAGATTCACTCCTTCACTTTTAAATTTAGATTTTCTTATTCCTGCTGCAATTTTTTTTGCAATTTTCATGACGTACATAGCTGTATCTTCATCAATATCGGCTAAATAAGGTGCATGTTTTTTAGGAATTACGAGCAGATGGCCTTTGTTTACTGGTTGAAGTGGAGGGAATACTATAACTCTATCATCTTCGTATACTATACTTACCGGTGATTTGCCGGCGATGATTTTGCAGAATATGCAATGTTCTTTGTCTTCTTTAGCCATATATTTTTAGATTAAGTGGCGACAGATTTATTTCACACAACGTTCCAGAATATGCGATGTTTGCTGGTGGTATAATAGCGAACGAAGTGAGCCACCACCAGCAAATATGGGTGTAGCGACCAACGGGAGCGAAACCGCATATTCTGTGTTAGGCGATGTGGCGACACTTTTTATAATTTTCAATTGCTGGATACATGATGTGGTGACAATTTTTTTCATTTATTTCTTCTAATGGAATCCAATCTACTTTTTCTACTTCTTCGGTTTCTATTGAATTGATCATTTTTTTATTTTGGTCTTCACTTAATAGTTTTGCTTCATATATGAAGTTGAGAGAATGAAAAAATTTTTTCTCATTTTCTAGGTAAAGGTTTGATTCTCCTACGTGAATAGGATGAGTGGCATCGACTTTGATTTTGTAGCCAGTTTCTTCATAGCACTCTCTCTCTATCCCTTGAGCAATGGATTCATTTGTTTCGATGCCACCTCCAGGAAGAATCCACTTACTTGTGTCATATTGTGGTTTGAGAACCAAAATTTTACCTTTGTGTTCTACGATTGTGTATGAAGAAATACGCCAAAAAATTTTTTCATTCGGGGGTAATTCAACTTTGTTTTGATGGATGTCGAAAAAAATTGTCATAAATTATCTTAAATGTTGTTGTTAGTTGTCGCCATTTCGCCTAACGTCTGCAAACTATACGAACTTTTTTGCGATGGTATAATAGCGCGATAGCGCGACCATTGCAAAAAAAGTTGGGTGAAGCGAGCGAAGGGAGCTGAACCGGATAGTTTGCTGTTGTGCGCAGTTTTCGTTATTTTTTGATAGCTAAATAGTTCTTTCTTCGGTTTTTAGTTGCTCTATTTTTCCCCGTATACCTGCTCGTAATACTTTTAGATGATTAAACGCATTACACTCAGGTTTCTTTCTATCTTTTTGCAAAAGCGTCTTCAACATTAGTTCCAATTGTTAAAGCATCATCAAGTCTACCTTCGGAGATTGCTTGTCGTAATTCGCATTGTTGAACAACCAAATTACTTTCACGCTTTTTTATTTGTCCTATACTTGACGGTGCAGACTATACAATTCGTATATTAAAATTATATGTCATGACTTCTCCTTTTTCAGTTTCATGGTGCCCATCAGACCAATTCTCAGTAATCTTCATAATTAATTATATTAAGAATTAAGGAGTTAATAAAAGCATAATACGTCTGCCGCGTCAAGGGTAAAATAATTAACAAAAGAATAACGAAAATGGCGCACAACGTCCGCAAACTATACGAACTTTGACAGTGGTATAATAGCGCGAAGCGCCACCACTGGCAAAGTTGGGTGTAGCGACTGCAAGGAGCGGAACCGGATAGTTTGCTGTTAGGCGGTGTCTCTTTTTTTAAATATTAAAAATGGTATGAAAGCCAAAAATGAGTAAATTAATACATCCCCAATCATATATGTAAAAATGAATGTATCTTCTTATTCATTGACATTACTGGTGAGCTAACATCATTATCGTATACATACTGCAAAGGGAATCCCCAGGAAGGTCGTGTTTCATAACTACTGTATTCAAGTACATGAAATTCATAAGATGATTTATATGATATTGAAAGTAAGGTGAGAACTATTCCAATAAATAATGCTAACAATATTTTTGTATATAATTTCATAATAGATTGATTAAGAGATGCCGCCTAACGTCCGGCGCATTAGCGAACTTTTTGACGGTGGCATAATAACATGCCGCAAGGCATGTCACCACCGTTAAAAAAGTTGGGTGAGGGATTTTTGGGCGTGCTTTAGGCCGCCCGACAAAAAAAACCCGAACCGTTAATGCGCCTGTTATGTGATGTCCATTTTTTCTATATCCTTTTTGAAAAATATTGTCTTTTTATTTGGAGTGTTCCACTTCCATTCAATTTTCTTTTTGTTGATTCAACTATTGCATTTGGAACAGCTTCAAAGCCAGCTCGATTTGTATAAAAATTAATGCTCCTTCATTTGGTGGATCAATCCAAGTTCTTACAAATAAATATTTCCATTGTTCTTTATCTAGTTCTTGAATTAATTTTTCCATCATTTCACTACCAATTCCTTTGCTTGTATTTTTTATGTACATTACTTTGATATGAAGGCAATTTGCAATTGGATAATTTTGAGTATCTGTTTCAGGCAATTCAGTCCCATCATCGAGTGGCCCAACAACTAAAAACCCAGTAACTTTTTCATTTTCCATTACTAAATAAGCATAACCTCCTTTTTTAAACGCATCTAACATAAAATCGAGCTCATCTTGTTCATCAATAAGATATGCTGATGAACTATTTTCGATAAGTTCTCTTTCGATTTCCAAAATTTCTTTTTGATATTTTTCAAAAAGTTTAATATCTGCTTTTACTATTTCAATCGGTGTAATTGGTTCTTTTTCCATGTCGTTATTCTACAATAAGAAAAAATGGATGTCACATAACGTTCCGGCATGTGCGATGTTTGCCACTGCTATAATATCGCGCAGCGGTAGCAGTGGCAAATATGGGTGAGGGCTTTGAGGCTGTGCGTAGCCAGCCGAAAAGAAGCCCGAACCGCACATGCCGTGTTAGGCGCCAGCTGAAGCGAAGCGAAAGCTGGTTGCGCTTTTTCTTTTTCTATGTTATAGTTCGCCCTCTTTTTAATTAAGTGGCTTATGACTAATGTAAACATACAAGCAGAACCTACTCCTATCGACGTAAAACTCGAGGAAACTGCTTTGATCGTGATTGATATGCAGAAGGACTTTTTGCGACATGGTGGATACGGTGAGTCCTTGGGAAATGATGTTGATTTGTTAGCGAGGACAATTGCACCAATTCAGAAGATAATTCGAGCTTTTCGAGAAAGAGCTATGCTTATAATCCATACAAGAGAAGGTCATTTGCCCGACTTGAGTGATTGCCCCGCAACAAAACTGACTCGATGGCCAGAAGGGCGACGTATTGGAGATCAAGGACCAATGGGACGAATTTTAATTCGAGGTGAAGAAGGTCACGGAATTATTGATGAAGTCGCCCCGTTGCCTGATGAACTTGTAATTGATAAACCAGGCAAAAACGCTTTTTACAAGACTGACTTAGAGGCAGTTTTGAAAGAGCGGGGTATTATAAATTTACTCGTGGCTGGTGTGACCACTGATGTTTGTTGTTCAACTACGGTTTCTGGGGCAAATGACCGTGGATTTAATGCAATTGTCCTCGCGGATTGTATGGCGGCTTATGACGAAGATCGCCACCGTTCTGCTTTAGAAATTATAAAAGCCCAAGGTGGGATTTTTGGTTGGGTAACAGATTCGCAAAAAGTCCTTCAAGCCTTGTCGAAAGCCGCTTAAAAGAAAAAGCCCAATGGCGTCTAACGTCCGCAAACTATACGAACTTTTTTGCGATGGTATAATAGCGCGTCAGCGCCACCGTTGCAAAAAAAGTTGGGTGAAGCGACTTTAAGGAGCTGAACCGGATAGTTTGCTGTTGTGTGATGTAAATCTGGAGCCAATCTTTTATAAATGATCTTTTATTTCTTTTGCTACCTCATCTAACTCAGAGCGTTGCATTTTAACAAAGTGTTTTTCTAAATCATATTTGAAGTCAAAATCATCGCCGGCATATCTTGGATAAACATGTAGGTGTAGATGGAAGACTTCTTGGTGTGCAGCTTCGCCATCTGCGAGGAACAGATTCACTCCTTCACTTTTAAATTTAGATTTTCTTATTCCTGCTGCAATTTTTTTTGCAATTTTCATGACGTACATAGCTGTATCTTCATCAATATCGGCTAAATAAGGTGCATGTTTTTTAGGAATTACGAGCAGATGGCCTTTGTTTACTGGTTGAAGTGGAGGGAATACTATAACTCTATCATCTTCGTATACTATACTTACCGGTGATTTGCCGGCGATGATTTTGCAGAATATGCAATGTTCTTTGTCTTCTTTAGCCATATATTTTTAGATTAAGTGGCGACAGATTTATTTCACACAACGGCCGCAAACTATACGAACTTTTTTGCGATGGTATAATAGCGCGTCAGCGCCACCATTGCAAAAAAAGTTGGGTGAAGCCTTTTGCGCGTGCAAAGCCGCGCATCAAAAAAGGCTGAACCGGATAGTTTGCTGTTAGGCGATGTTATTCTTCATGTAAAAATGGATCTTCATCTATTTCCTTTGGCGGTTCTTTTATATTCTTCATAATCAAATCACCAAGAACTTCTCCAATAGATTTCTTTGTAACGAATGCTGCCCATTGAATCCTTTTCATACTTTCTTCATCAATAAAAGCAGTTAGCCTTTCACTTCTTTTTAGTTTTGGATCTTTATCTAATTTAGGTCGAGTCATAATATATTTATTAAAGGAAATAATTATACATAAAATAATTATCTTGTAAAGCTTGTAGACATTAAATACCTTAATAAAATAATATCGCCTAACGTCCGCTGACTATGCGAACTTTTTGACGGTGGTATAATATCACGTCGCCAGACGTGCAACCACCGTTTGAAAAGTTGGGTGAAACGAGCCGATAGGCGAGTGGAACCGCATAATCAGCTGTTGTGTGATGTAATCAAATTAGCTTTTAGTAGGTTATTGCACATTGCGCAAGACTTCCATCATCTTGACATGTACAAGACCCAGGACCACAAACATCTGTTTCGCAAACATTATCCTGTGGAACCGTATCCCCGGTTGAATACCAAGTATTATTATAATAGCAGTCTCCCGGTAAACTTAATGTGCTCATCTGAGTCTCTAAAATTTCAATTCTATTTTCTAAATCCGCCACTTTGCTACTATCGTTAAGTTGCTCATAAAGTGCATAAATAAGTTTAGCAGTTTCAGCCCTGTTGATTGAATTTGTAGGTTTAAACGATCCATCGGAATAACCATTAATAATACCCATGGTAGCCAATTGTGTTACGGGAGTATAATACCAATCGTTTTGGCTGACATCAGTAAAATTTACCGGAGGAACGATCATTGCATAAACTGCTGGCGCAATTGCAACGATTATTCCAACTGTTAGTCCCAGTACAAACTTTTTCATGTTTACAATGTTAAAGAATTTATTTGATTATATCATACAACGTCCAACGCATATACAAAGTTAGGCTGAACGAGAAGCGGTGATATAATATCCCAATCACCGCGGCGAGAGAAGCCTAATTTAGACGAACGGGTTATTTGTAGTGAATTTATTTTTATTTATTAAGTGATTTAATTGGTTAAAAGAAAATGAAACATGAAAGAGAAGAGAGTTGAATATGCGTTTGTTGTACGTTGTTGCACACACAACCGCCGCAGGCGCAAAAAAAAGCGAAAGTCGAGAAATGACTTACGGTTTTTTTTGAGTGTGTGCAATTGCGTGCAACGTCCGGCGTATATAAGAAGAAATGCGAAACGAGACGAGGTGGTAAAATGTCACGCTTATAAGCGTGCTCACCACCGAGACGAGTGTAGCTTTTTTGGGTGAGCGAGCGAAGCGAAGTGAACCTTATATGCGCCTGTTAGCCGCTTTCTATTACATTTCTTCTTTAGCTAGTTCAACAGCTAATTTATGAAATTTTTCAACAGAATTACTTAATATCGATGAATCAAAATTAAGTTTTGCAACATAATCATCAATCATACCCTGTAAAGTCGGTAAATCTGATACAGATGTTCCATCTGCGCGAGCATCAAATAATACATTATTAAAAATCCTATTAATAACTAAGCTCGCTTTAAACACTTTTCTAGCTTCTTCAGGTGACCTGTTTTGAGCAGCTTCAATTACTGTTGTTGCCAAACTATCTTCAATTGCTTTATTTAAATTATCGATTTCACTGTGTTCTTCTTCATAAAAAGAGGATTCTAAAGGATTCATATATATAAGTTGTTAATTATATAATACGTATATATTATACAACAAAAAGCCATAAATAACAAATACATAACTAATATTGAATGGCGGCTAACGTTTGCGTGTATCTGAAGTCCCGCACTAATTTTGTTGGTAAAAGATAATGTTAAAAATTATTACGAACACTTTTATACACGCTCTCCATCCAAAACCCACAAAAATTAGTGCGGGATTTGGGCGGAGGAAAATTAGCATTCCTTAAGGGTTTAATTAACGCCAATTTTCCGTAGCCAGATACACGCTGTTATGTGATGTAGCCAGAAATTTCTATTCCTTATTCTTTTTTTGGCAATTTATTCAGCAAACCCTTCAATAAACTCGCGTACTTTCTTTTCATCTAATGCGGGATCATTTCTTGTAATCATGCCCATCATAGTAAGCATTCTCACTTGTTCAGGCGGGCGCGTAGGATCTTTACCTAAATCACTTACCATTGAGTCAATTGCCTGCATAAGATCTCCGTTTTCTAATAGTTCAAGTGCCCGCTGTTTTGCCCAGCGTGTATGTTCTTGTGGGTTAAACCCTTGTTCTGGTGATTCCATAGTTATTTTGGTTAAATATTAAACTGACTAAATTATATCATAAGTTATGTCGACCGTTGAAATAAATTGCCAAAAAAATCTAAAAAATAATTAAGAAATTTCTGGCTATTTCACATAACGTTCCTGGACATGCGAAGTTGAAAAACCCCCCTTCCTTAATCAATTTTATCAAAAAGAGCGGGGTTTTTCAATTTGCATAAGGTCTTTCGGGGATAACCCGAACCGCATGTCCAGTGTTATGCGTAGTAGCGTAAAGCAACGACCGCCCCTTAAAGGCGGTCGTATATTTTTGGTAATTTGCGTTTACGATCGTTTGTAATTTTGAGGAAAGTCTAACTTGTAAAATTTTTCTTCTACCTTTGTAATTGTGATCACTTGTTGTGTTTCTGAGGTCCATTCAAAACTTTCACCCACATTTAATTCATTCATTCGATCTTCGATCCACTTCAATTGTTCACTATTACAGCCCGTTTCATGCGAAATTCTGTTAGACAACTCCCACTGTTCCAATGAATGAAGAGGAGGTTTTTCTGGTTTAGGTTCGTTTGAACCGCTTATTGTATCTCTCATAACTGATTTCTAATAAGATAATGAATTAGATGAGGTTGTGCGCAATTATAAACGTAAATTACCAAAAATATTGAAAATGTGCAACATTTTTCTTTTCGCTATTACACATAACGTCCAACGCATATACAAAGTTAGGCTGAACGAGAAGCGGTGATATAATATCCCAATCACCGCGGCGAGAGAAGCCTAATTTGGACGAACGGGTTATTTGTAGTGAATTTATTTTTATTTATTAAGTGATTTAATTGGTTAAAAGAAAATGAAACATGAAAGAGAAGAGAGTTGAATATGCGTTTGTTGTACGTTGTTGCACACACAACCGCCGCAGGCGCAAAAAAAAGCGAAAGTTGAGAAATGACTTACGGTTTTTTTTGAGTGTGTGCAATTGCGTGCAACGTCCGGCGCATTAGCGAACTTTTTGACGGTGGTATAATATCATGCCGTAAGGCATGGAACCACCGTTAAAAAAGTTGGGTGAGGGATTTTTGGGTGTGCGAAAGCCAGCCGCAAAAAAAGCCCGAACCGTTAATGCGCCTGTTATGCGCTGCAAGAAAAAGGAGTTAATTACCTTTTTTAGCTTCCAATAATTCATTATATGCAGTTCCGACGCGAGCGTTACGGTTTTTAAATTCATCGCCCTTTCACAATCCAATCTATCCATAAATAAAGTAATAGCAAGATGAAAGTTATCTAGAAGCGAGTCGAGTTCCGATGGCTTTAATTTAATTAAAGATTCTCCAAATGATCCTGTATCAAGCGCTTCATTGCATATTGCAAGCTCTCTTTTGTTCCTATCACAAATAGGTGTTCTGCTTCTCATAATATAGATTGGTTATAGGAAAGAGATATTAATATAAATATAGCAATTTTGTCAATTGCAATATTCTTTTTCTTGTGGCGTATAACGTCCAACGTATATACAAAGTTAGGCTGAACGAGAAGCGGTGATATAATATCCCAATCACCGCGGCGAGAGAAGCCTAATTTGGACGAACGGGTTATTTGTAGTGAAATTTATTTTTATTTATTAAGTTATTTAATTGATTAAAAGAAAATGAAACATGAGAGAGAAGAGAGTTGAATATACGTTTGTTGTACGTTGTTGCACACACAACCGCCGCAGGCGCAAAAAAAGCGAAAGTCGAGAAATTGACTTACGGTTTTTTTTGAGTGTGTGCAATTGCGTGCAACGTCTGGCGCATTAGCGAACTTTTTGACGGTGGTATAATAACATGCCGCAAGGCATGAAAGCACCGTTAAAAAAGTTGGGAGAGGGATTTTTGGCTGTGCGAAGCCAGCCGCAAGAAAAAGCCCGAACCGTTAATGCGCCTGTTGTACGATGTAGCAATGAGCTTATAACTATTAATTCTTTGAATTATTCCACCAATTGTGAGCGTCGCTTTGAAATCTATCCACTAAAACAAAGCCCCGCATACCATCATGTTCATCACTACCTTCAAAAACTCTTAATACTTCTTCAAAAGTTTCTTTACATGCTTGTTCAATATCTGCATCAGTTTTTGCTTGTTCAACTTTGCTTTTTCCCTTGTTTAAAGCTTGATTTAGTTTGTCTGCTCTATTACTATCTTTGATTGTTTTGAACTCGCTAATATCTCTTACTATAGCGACGCGAGCTCGATAGCTACCAAAATTCATAGTTTTATGATTATGAATGGGGGATAACATACAACTATATCACCAATTAGTCAAGTGGTGCTTCTTAAAATTTACACAAAGATAGAACTCATTGCTATTTCGTACAACGGCCGGTGTATGTACTATGTTTTTGCAAGTGGTATAATAGCGCGAAGCGCCATCACTTGCAAAAATATGGGCGTAACGAGCATAGCGAGTGAAGCTGAACATACACCTGTTAGCCGCTGTTTTTATTTATCTACATTACATTCCCACCATCCTGTTTTATGTGGATTATCAGTTGCACGATAAATTCTCTCAGGATGTGTACGTACCTTAAATTGTGTTGCCCGTGATACACCATCACGAACTTGAAATACTCTTTCATTTATTTCAGGTGGAAAGTTTTCAACAAAATATCCATCTTCTGTATATTTGTTCACTAACATCTGTAATCCAAATGTCTCTATGAGTATTATCTAATTGATGATCTATATAGTGTGGTGGACATAATTCAACTGGAAATCCTTCAGGTGTATTCATAATTTATTATTATAAATTAAGAGATAAATTATAAATAAATCTGATAAAAATTCAAGTGGGAATGAAAATGGCGGCTAACGGCCAAGGCTATGCGATGTTGTGCGGTGGTATAATTGGCCGCGAAGTGGCTCACCACCGCACAATATGGGCGTAGCGACTGAAAGGATCGTAGCCGCATAGCCTTTGTTAGCTGATGTTGGGCTGATTTTAATTAAACTTCAAAGTCGAAATAATATCTTTTAATGCCTTATTATCTTTTTCCGTCAAATAAACTTTAAAAGCGACAATCTGATTATTATGTTTTGTGTAATATCCTGTTACATCGAACATGTCGCTAACCGTGATTTTGATAAAATCATTGTCGCCGATTTTTATTTGCTCATATTTGATGCCAGTTTGTTTAGACATCTCTGCCAGTGTTGTTCCTGGCAAGTCATAATCAGCAATAATTTGTTGATCCAATGTTTTATTTGAAGTGGTGGCTTTTACTTCTACTTCTGGTATCTGGCAGGTATCGCAAGCTTCAGGCGGATTTATATGTCTTTGATAACCGTCCGTTGTCCAAAGTCCTTTGTTATCAGCTGTATATTCTACGGGGTATGTGAATGTAAATCCGCTACCAGTGAACGTTTTTTCGGTTTCAGCTGCTGGAGCTGGTGTTTGATCTTCGGTTTTTCGAGTAACTTGTGGAGTTTCTTCCTTGCTCTGTTGCCAGAAGTAAAAGCCACCTCCGACAACGACTGCTGTAATAATGACGGCGACAATGATTTTCCATGTTTGATTCATAGAATTTTAGGTTAAGAATTATTTGAATTATATATTAAGTCGCTTTTAAAATCAGCCCAATTTCCGCTAACTCCCTACTTAGCGTACTTTAGCATATTTTAGGTTTTTTTTAGAAATATTTAATAATGTTTGGATATGCTGCGTGCATATTTTTAACATATTTTTATGAAAAAAATTAATAAAATGCTAAAGGAGATGGAGTTTGCCTTGGTTATTCGCAATTATAGTCCGAGGACTCGCAAAACGTACATGTATAACATCGAGAAGTATTTGGAATTTGATGGGGAGGCAATACGACGTTATAGCCAGCAAATGGTGCAGCAATTTTTATTTGAGAAGGCTAAGGAGGGAGTTGGGCCGGTTTCGCGCAATTTGTATTTATGTGCGATAAAATTTTTTTATTTTAACGTCATGAAACGCCGTAAAGAAATCAAGGTTCCGTATGCTAAGCGGCCAAAAAGTACGCCTAAAACACTTTCCAAGCCGATGGTACTTCTGATCGCAGACTCCACCAACAATAAAAAGCACAAACTTATTATTCTTTTGGCTTATGGAGCGGGGTTGAGGCTGAGTGAGCTTATCGACCTTAAGGTCAGGGATGTTCGTTTTTATGATCACACGATTTATATCAAAAATGGCAAGGGATTCAAAAGTCGTTTTACAATTTTACCTGATAAGCTTTGGGATCGACTCAAGTTTTATTTGAAAGATAAAAAGCCGTACCAATATGTTTTTGAGAGTAATAGGGGAGGAAAGTTACATCCACGAACAGTTCAGAAGGTTTTTAAGAATGCACTTAAAAAAGCTGAGGTTGATATTCCGGCTACTTTTCATTCGCTCCGGCATAGTTTTGCAACGCATTTGATTGAGTGCGGAACTAACCTAAGGTATGTACAGGAGCTTTTAGGTCATGCTAGTGTAAGAACAACGCAAATTTATACTCATGTTCGTCAAAAAGCTATAAAAAGTATTAAAAGTCCGTTGTAAGGCTTTCGAGCTCTTTTTTCAGTATTCTTAAAGCCCTGTTTAAGTCTCTTAAGAAAAATGAACCTTTATGCAATTTTATGGCTTCATTTATAATTTCAATTTTTCTAATAAGTTCTATTTTTACTGTTCCTTTTTTGATCTCATCTGCCTCTAATTGTTCAAGTAATTTTTTGAATTGCGATGTATAAACTTCCCTCACTATTGGAAGGGAACTATTTTGAAATTTTTTGGTATCATCAATTGCTGTCATAGTTCTAACAACAAGATCACAAGCTGTTTTAATTCTTAATATAATCGCATCAGTCGCAGCCAGCGTATCATCAAGCCTGTCCGTTGAAAAATCCTTTTCAGGAACTTCTGATTTTGGTGTTTCGGACATGAATATCTGGTTATTCTTCCATTGAAGCTTTAATTCTCATCACACCTGTAATTGCTGAACGTTCAGCCTCTCCGAGTTTCATTGAAATAAACTTAACGGTTTCCTTCAAATTAGGTAAAAGCATGTGCTCAAGGGCGTTTACACGTCGGCGTGTTTTCTCTGTTTCCTCCGCTAATCTTTCTGCCTGACGTTCAATTTCAGCTAGCTGGATTAAAAGTGGAAGAACCTCCTGGAAAGCTTCGAGTGACATGTCGAGTTCTCCGCTAGTCTGCAGGTATCCGTAGTTCAAAATATTTCCTTCCTGTTTTAAGTCAAAATTTGGGATTTTAACTGACATCACATTCTTTGTTTCAACTTCGAGTGAGACCTGCGCAGAAGGGTAGAGAAGTGCGTTTTCAAGAACTTCCGGGTACATCATTGCTGATGCCTGCATAAAGTTTTTGAATGCTCCCTGAAGCTTTTCTTCAACTTTAGAGCGAAGAGTTCGTGCCTCACGGATGATCTCCATGAATTTCTGCATAAGTCCGTCCTGTTTATCGCGCAGCAGCTTGTGGCCTCTTTCAGCAGTTTTAATCTGCTTCTTGAGGTTCAAGAGCTCCATTCGTGTCGGATTGACGTTTAATTTAGCCATGTTTATTTAGTCATATATTTTTCGATGTATTCAGGTTTAACACGTTTTAGTTCGTTTTCAGGAAGCAGTTTTAGCAGTTCCCATCCCATTGTAAGTGATTTGATGATGTCTCGGTCTTCTGATTCAGCTTGTCTTACATATTTATCTTCAAATTCATTAGCGAATTTTAAGAAAGCCAAGTCAGCTTCAGAAAGCGCAGCTTCACCAAGGATAACCGCAAGCTCACGTACTTCTTTACCACGTGCATAAGCCGCGAACAACTGGTTCATAACACCTGAATGATCTTCACGGGTTTTTCCTGGTCCGATACCTTTATCTTTCAAACGTGAAAGTGAAGGCAACACGTTAATATTAGGGTAGATACCCTGCGCGTGTAAATCACGTGCAAGTACAATTTGTCCTTCAGTAATATATCCTGTCAAATCCGGAATCGGATGCGTAATATCATCTTCAGGCATGGTCAAAATCGGAATTTGCGTAATTGACCCTTCCTTACCTTTTACACGACCGGCTCTTTCGTATAGAGTCGCAAGATCGGTATATAAGTAACCAGGGTAACCACGACGTCCAGGCACCTCTTTACGTGCCGCACTCACCTCACGAAGCGCCTCACAATAGTTTGTAAGGTCAGTAAGGATTACAAGTACGTGCATGCCTTTTTCGAATGCCAAATATTCAGCTGTAGTAAGCGCCATACGAGGTGTCGCAATTCTTTCAACAACCGGATCGTCCGCAGTGTTGATAAATAGAACCGAACGTTCAATCGCACCTGTTTTTTTGAATTCGTTTGTAAAGTATTCTGCTTCTTCAAATGTCACACCCATCGCAGCAAACACTACCGCGAAGTTTTCATCGTTTCCTTCTCCTGCCTGAATTTCACCTGCGTCATTTACTTTAATTACTTTTGCCTGACGAGCAATCTGTGCTGCAATCTGCGCATGCGGAAGACCCGCACCAGAGAAGATAGGAAGCTTCTGGCCTCGAACAAGCGTGTTCATACAGTCGATTGTAGAGATTCCTGTCTGGTAGAAATCGTTTGGATAATCACGTGCATTTGGATTTAACGGGTTACCAGCGATATCAAGTTTCTTCTCAGCAATAATTTCAGCTCCGCCATCAATAGGTCGTCCTCTTCCGTCAAACACGCGTCCAAGCATGTCTTTAGAAACGCCCAGTTGAAGTGTTTTTCCAAGGAATCTTGCTTTTGAACCTTCAGCACCTACACCCTGTGTACTTTCGAACATCTGTACAACAGCCATACCTTCACGTGCTTCAAGCACTTTACCCTGCCGTATCTCACCTGAAGCGGTTGTGATTTCAACGAGTTCCTCGTATTTGATACCCTCAACGCCTTCAATCATCACGAGTGGTCCGGCAATAGATTTAACTGATTTATATTCTTTTTGCATTTTATATAAAGGTTAGATTAATTATTTCTGCAGACTCATAATTTCACGCTCTGTATCTTCCCAAAGCTTTTTGAATTCATCTTCTGCATCAGGAGCGATATTCTTACATTTTGTTACTCTTTCCATACAAGGAAGATTTAACAGGTCTTCAAAGTTGAAATCTTCATCATCAACCACATTTTGAGCAATGTTGTAGATATTCATGATTGATTTAAGCATCATAAATTGCTTTTTAAGCGGTGTGAAAGCATCAACTTTGTCGAATGCGTTCTGGAATAAAAAGTCTTCTCTAATCGACTTTGCAGTTGTCATAGTAAGACGTTCTTTTGGACTTAAAGCGTCCATACCAACTAATCTAACGATTTCCTCAAGCTTTGCTTCCTGCTGAAGAATACTCATTGCCTGTGTTCTTGTTTCAGCAAAATCAGGTGAGATTTCATTCTTCCAGTAATCTTTAATGTTATCTACATAAAGTGTATAAGACGAAAGCCAGTTAATAGCCGGGAAGTGACGTCTGTACGCAAGTTTTGCATCCAATCCCCAGAATACTTTTGTTACACGAAGAGTGTTCTGTGTAACCGGTTCAGAAAGGTCTCCACCCGGAGGCGATACCGCTCCAATAAGTGTAAGCGAACCTTCTCTTTCTTCATTTCCCAAACATTTAACGATTCCTGATCTTTCATAGAACTGCGCTGTTCTTGAACCAAGGTAAGCAGGATATCCTTCTTCACCCGGCATTTCTTCAAGACGACCCGACATTTCACGTAAAGCCTCAGCCCATCTAGAAGTCGAATCCGCCATAAGCGCAACACTGTATCCCATATCTCTAAAGTATTCAGCGATAGTTACACCTGTATAAATTGACGCTTCACGTGCAGCTACCGGCATGTTAGAAGTGTTAGCCACCATAACCGTACGTTTCATCAATTTTTCTCCTGTATTTGGATCTTCCAGTTCAGGGAATTCCATAAGTACATCAGTCATCTCGTTACCGCGTTCTCCGCAACCGATGTAAACGATAATTTCCGCATCACAGAACTTTGCAAGTGTCTGCTGTGTTACTGTTTTTCCTGCTCCGAACGGCCCGGGAATACAACCTGCACCACCCTTAGCCAATGGGAAAAGCGTATCAAGAATTCTTGTTCCACTCACAAGCGGTTTATTTGGAACCGCTTTGGTTTTAACCGGTCTTGGGTTTCTGATAGGCCATTTCTGTAACATTGTAACTTTGTGTTCTTTTCCGTCAGCGTCTTCAATTACTGCAATAACCGCCTCGATATTGTGAGATCCGCTTTTAATTTCTTTTACTGTTCCGCTTATAGCAGGCGGACACATAATTCTGTGCTCAATAAGTGAAGTTTCCTGCACTACTCCCAAAACATCGCCTCCAACCACTTTGTCGCCTGTTGATTTCTTTGCCTGGAAATCCCATGTTTTCTCCCTATCAAGTCCTGGTACATCAATTCCTCTTGTAATATATTCACCTGCAGCTTTTTGAAGCAAAGGCAGAGGTCTCTGGATACCGTCGTAGATTGACTGCAATAATCCAGGGCCAAGTTCAACTGTCATGGTTTCACCAGTTGGATAAACCGGCTCACCAGGACCAACTCCGGCAGTTTCTTCATATACCTGAATTGAAGCCTTATCTCCATCAATACCGATGATCTCACCGATAAGTTTTTTATCAGACACACGTACTACTTCGTACATTAGTGCCCCTTCCATGCCCTTAGCCACTACAAGCGGCCCAGACACCTTTATAATTGTTCCTTGTTTTTCCATATGTATAAATTTAATTAGTTACTTAGTAAGGGGGGGGTTACTTAGTGTATCACCCGAATATATCGCTTCCAACCGCCTGTTCCACCATTCTTTTAATTCGTGTTAATCCGAATCCGGCAGTTCCTTTAACGCCAGGGATTGGCACAACAGCAGGTAAAGCTTCTTTATTAAGTTTTTTGTAATCTTCTTTGGTAAGCGTAGCCATATACTCCTCAAGAATAAAAATAATTGCGTATTTTTTTCTTGTTTCTCCGTCTTCAAGTTCAATTTCTTCAGCAACAAGTTCAAAAAGTCTTTCTTTTGCTTCGTCGGCATTGCCCGCATTTACAGCAGTTGCTCCCAAAGCTTTAAAGCCTAAAATTTGGTCTTTTGTTCCGATAATTGCCAATTTGTATTGTTCTTTTGCCATATTTTATAGGGATTTTAGAGCTCCGCTAGCGCTGCGCTCTGTTTAATATAAGTTACGAATCATTTTTCGGATGTGATCAGGTTCAACATCATTAAGTTTGCCAACCATCACACTTCTTATAATCTGTGCATTGTTCTTTTTTGCCCAGAAATAAGCAAAAACCGGTTCAGGGCCAAGAGCCATTCTCTTTGCGCTCTGAATATAATTATTAAGGTAGTCGTATGAAAGTTTATCAAGTTTTACAAAAGATTTTTCTTCTTCGTAACCTTTTACCGCATCTCTTATAATATCTCCGTAGTCAGTGTGCCGCATGCTTTCAGCAAAATCAGCAATGTCTTTTCTAAAGCTATCAATAAATCTGTATTTTTCAAGTGTTCCGCCCTCAATAAATCCTTTTTCCAACAAATCCTCTTCACGTTTTTGAATTTTAAGCCGCATAAACAGCTCAACATTTTTAAGATCAATATATTTATTTGTGAATTCATCCAAGAATTTATTTCCGCTTTTTTCTGAAAGGTCATTTATAATCCAGCAGAATCTTTTATCCAAAACAATATCAATCATTTGAGGATCATTTGTTTTTTCAAATTCCGCCTGTGCAAGTTTTGCGCTTTCTTTAATGTATTTTTCAAATACTTCACTAAGTCCGAATCCCGCATCTTCCGAGTCCATTACGAATTTGCGCATTCTTTCAAGAGCAACCGCACCAAAGTCATAACAGTAATCGGCAACATCCTCAAAAGCCTTACCGCTGTTCTTTGCCTTTAACATAACTTTCATGTTGTGAAAGTCATATCTGAACCAAAGAATATTAAATATGTCTTTATAAGGAACAATTCTCTCAACAAGTTCTTTTGATTCTTTTAATCCCGCATTGATAACTTCCTGAAAATTATCAACATTATCACCGATAAACGAAGAATAATCTGTTTCATTAAGAATTTTATAAGCATCTTTTGCATTCGGAGCCAAAACCATACGATCAAGCTCGTTCTCTGAAAGCAATTTTGTCTCCAGAACTCTTATCCATGCCACTGATTGTGCGAATGATGTGTTATCCATAATTTATGAAAATAAACTTTGAGCAACCTCTAGTTCAAGGTCGTCTTTTAATTGCTTGTAAAGAATTGATTCAAATGAGTTGTCGATTTCGATTTTGTCTGTTGTAAGCACAAATCCGCCTTTTATATTCAATGGTTTATCACTTAATTTATAGTCTTTTCCCGCAGCATGAATTGCTGCTTTTGTTTCAGCTTCTTTTCCTTTTGCAGGGCAAACAGTTACGTCGCCGTCACCAATTTTTGAATGTTTTAGTAAACTGACAAGAATTTCCTGATAATTAGAACTATTTACCAATTGATCCAAAGCTTCTTCAAAAATACCTTCCATTAATTCACGTTTTTCTCTCATTAATTTATTTTTTGCTTCCATCTTTGCGTGAGTTGTCATTTTATTCAGGATTTTCTTGGAATTTTCAGCTACCTGTTCATCCATTTCAGCTTCCGCTGTTTTTTTCTTTTCATCAAACTGGGTATCAAGACCTTTAAGTTTGTCAGCATGCTCTTTTTCAAGAGTTTTTAGTTTTCCGTCAGCTTCCTTTTTAATTTCTTCAAGGATATCTGCTAAAGCCATTTTATATTGGGTTATATCATTATTTTCAGGGAGCCCCCTTGTTTAAAGGAGCTCTACAATAAACAATGATTTCAATTAAGCTACTTTAATACCAAAGATCAAAAGTACAGATACCAAAAGTCCAAGTACAGCGTATGTTTCTACCATCGCTGCCATGATTACCGCTTTACCTGTGTTAGTAGCGTCTTTTGCAACTGCGTTTAAACCAGAAGCAGATACTCTACCCTGATAAATACCAGAAGCAAGACCAGCAAGACCAACCGGTAAACCAGCAAAGAAAAACTGCCATCCTGTTGAAAGGCTGATTTCAGCGCCTCCGCCTCCGATTATTCCTACCTGGATAAGGATTAGAAGCGCACCAAGGAATCCATAGATACCCTGTGTACCTGGAAGAGCCTGCAAAAGTAGGATCTTACCAAAAAGTTCAGGTTTTTCACTGATCACTCCTGTTCCTGACTGACCGGCAATTCCAACACCGATAGATGATCCGATGCCGCCGAGTGCTGCAGAAAGTGCTGCTCCGCCCACTGCGAGTGCCAATCCTGTTGTGATTTCAAACATATTTATTGGGTTATAATTATGTATTTACATGCTTTACGTAAGGGTTTCCAGGCTCTTCCTCCGCCTTCCATAAACTTACCGAAGAATTCCACAAACTGAAGACGTGAAGAGTGGATATATGCGCCCAAAGTTGAGATCGCGATATTTAAAGTATGTCCTATTAGTATAACAATTATTGCAAATATTATTCCAAGGAATGGAATAGGACTTACAAGTCCTGCAATAGTATTGAATGCAAATCCAATAATACCTGTTCCGAGTCCGAGTGCCATTAAACGAGAGTAGCTCAATATATCAGCGAAGTATCCAACGATTCCATATAACGAAAGCACTCCGCTTAAAAATTTAAGTACAATATTTTTTTGTGATCTTCCCTGCGTAAGCACAAGGCCTGCAACACCAATCCAAACAAGCCATACAATTGCGCTTTTATAATCTCCAAGGAAAATTCCTGCCTGAGAAAGCCCGAATAATCCCATAATTACAAGGAAGTAAAACCAAAAGAAACTATCGAATATAGCATCCCAAACTTTTCCGAGTTTAATCTTCCAGAATCCATCAATTAAAATTCCAAATAACACCTGTAAATATCCAAGGATACCCGCAAGTATCAAGAACATTAATGGTCCGTTACCCCTAGTTGGATTAATTACCTGCCATTTAAATGCTAAATCACCATCCGAATTTGTGAAAGTTAAGAATCCAGGAGCCTGTTCAGGTGTCATTCCGAACCATCCTCCAAATAAAGCTCCAAGGATAAAAGTAACTATACCTCCGAGCATTATTAACTTAACAAGTTTCTTCATTCCTTCATTAAATTTCAAAAATTTAAGTGCCAAAGCACAAACTACAAATAAAACTATTCCGTATCCGGCATCAGTCAAACAAAGTCCAAAGAATATAATAAAGAATCCAGCCAAAAACGGTGTTGGATCAACTTCTCTTGGCAAAGGCAGTCCATATATATTTGTAACTGCTTCGAATGTTCCGAAAATCCCTTTATTTACTATTGCAACCGGAGCCTGCTCACCTTCATTAGGTTCAACCTCGACCAAATCAAATGCTTTTGTTTGATCTTCAAGTGTTTCTTTAATTTTTTTGATTTGCCTGATTGGCACCCATCCTTCAAATGCAAAACTGTAATCTGTGTTCTCCGCCATCTGCTCAGCGTAAATTCGGTCTCTTTCCCAAACAAAGAAGTCGTGAACTATTTGTAAATTATTATTTTCTTTTGCAATAATCTTTAAAGCATCATCCTGTGTTTCAAGTTCGCCTTCGATTTCATTAAGTCTGTCTTCAATTTTCTCAATTTCTTTTCTTGCTGATCTTGAAACATTTGGAAGTTCTGTTTCACTGAATTTATATTCCATCATTACTTCACGTGCTTTTTTAGCAAGATCTTTTGTAAATGTAAGACATAAATAAACAGTTGATTCTGTTTCGTTTACTTTTTCAAGATTAACAAGCTTAGAAATTTCTGTTACTGCTTTTTTAAATTCATCAAAAGAAGTTTTTTGAACAACTCCTAATAAAGTATAGGTTGTATCTGTTTCACCAAGGTGATCAAGCTGGGTTTTTAATTTTGCCCAAGGTTCAAGCTCATCTTTTGTCTGTATTAAAGCAGCCTGTTCGTTTTTAAGACCAACCTGAATATCTTCTATTTCACGGCATTTAGCAATAACTTCATCAAAATCATATTCATGTGCTTTTTTCTTAACATCATCAATACTCATAGTAAGCGGGCCCTCAAACAAAGACCTTTGTTTGGCAAAAGGCTTAATAAGTTTAAGAGCAAACTCAATATTGGCAATATTTAGTTCCACACCCTGTGCAGCTTCGAGTTTTACTTGATCTAGAGCTTCTTTTTTGTCGCCTATTATTTCAGTTACTTCCATTACTCCCAGCCTCTGCATTGTATCAAGCAGCTTCTGCTTGTGAGCAGTCAGACCAACAAGTTTTACTTTTTGCATTGCTATTACAGCCATATCTCTTTGAGCGCGTTAATATTAAGTTAATTGTTTTTCAAATGCTTGAGTAATCAATTTTACAGCTTCGCCTTTTTTAGAACTAGCTGCACTAATAAGAGAAGATCTTCTGTGATCTTCATCTTCAGTAATTTTTTTAAATTCAGTCATAGCCTCCTGCTTTGCTTTTTCCAATGATTCCTGACCTTTTTTTCTTAAACTTTCCTTTGATTCTTCAAGGTCTTTTTCTTTCTTGATCCTGTATTCTTCCAGGTCTGTATGATGTCTTTTATTTAGATCTGCAATTTTTTGGCTGGCTTTAGCCTCTGCCTCTTTAATTTGTTGTACTGGGTCGTTAGTCATAGCTATATTGGTTTATTGTCCAAAAGATTCTAGTAACCGCCCCTAAAAATGTCAATACTGAAAAACAAATAATTACATTATCAAGGTCAAAAAGACTTGACAATAACACATCTTTAGTTTTAAATTGTATCCTTGCAAATAATTAATTCATTTATGTTTGAAATGCCTCAAAATCAAGACCAACTTCGTGAATTGTTAGATTTTTACGGTAACCTTAAAAGAAAAAGAATTCCCGAAGACTCAAAATTGAATGAAACAGAAGCCAAATTAAGGCTGATTGATGAAAATCCTGAAGATCATAAAGATTTATTAATTATAACAGCCGAAACTTTACACCAGGAGCTTTCCGGGCAAATCGCAGGAGGCGATCCGAATGAATTATCAATGAGGTTTTTTACTGAAATGGATAGCTATATTAAAGTTTCTGAATTATTAAACGACGGTTTTTCAGCATGGGATTTGGTAAAAGATGTAGGTGATATTCATTTGAATTATTATGACGGTATAACAAACGAGCAATTCAGAAGTTATGACCGTTTAAATATTTTAAGAATAGTTACTTTACTTAAGACTTTTAATAAACACATACCCGGGATTCAGGAAGCAATAAATATGCAGGCCGAAGCTGAACTTTTATATGCAAATTATTTAAGAAGTCAACTTGATGAACAAACAATTGACGAAATTGTTTCAAAAGTACGAATAAGCTTTGAATCAGCTTTAAATACGGCATTACTCGGAACCATAGATTTAAACAGATTACCTGAAGATGCTGAAGAAGATTTATATAGTCTTATGGAAGACGTTGTAGCTTCGTATGGTGACTGGCTAATTAAAATTGGAGATAAAAAAACAGCAAAAGAACTTTGTGAAGAAGTATATTTAAGAAATCCAAACACAACAATTTACAGCGATTTAGGCTTTCTTGATCCGCATGAAGAATCATTAAGAAGAAGGGCAACAAAAAAAGCGCTTACTCCTGAACCGGTAAGAGCAAATGCAGATGCTCGAGCCGAAGGTCTTCAATTGGAAGTTTTACTTGAAATATATGAAGGCAGAGTGCTTAAAGCAGCAAAAGTACTTGAAATACTTGCTGAATTAGATCAAGGCATTGCACAACAAACTTCAAAAAGCATTAGCGGCGGGCACCCTTTGTTTAAAGACCCTTATCGCCATTAAATCCTGCTTATTTTCACGCCCTCCGGCAAAGAATTCAAAAACAGTTCTCCATACGACTTGCTCAAAACCCGCGAATCCAAAACAATCACACGTCCGCTGTCTTTTGTTGAACGAATAAGTCTGCCAAAGCCCTGCTTAAACCTTAAAATCGCGCGCGGCACCTGATAATCGAAAAATGAATTATCAAATAAGTTGCCCCTCGCCGAATGAACAGGGTCGTCCGGCGGGTCAAACGGCAGTTTTTGAATAATAACAGTGTTTAGTGCACCGCCTTTTATGTCTATTCCTTCCCAAAAACTGTTTGTTCCAAAAATCACGCAATTATCTGGATCCTGCTTAAAAAGTTCAATTATTTTATTTCTGCCTCCGCTCATATTCTGTGCAAGAATAGTAATATTTTTTAGTTTAAGTTCAGGCGCAAGTTTTAAATATGTAGCTTCAATGGCTTTTTTACTTGTGAACAAAACCAGCATTTTACCGCCATTTTCAATTGCTTCGCGTTTAATTATTTCGCAGGTTTCATCAAAATAACCAGGGGTGGCAGGCGCTTTCATGTTTTTATAGAAAATAACCTCAACCTGATCTTCATATTTAAATGGCGAAGCCAGCATTACACCTTCAAAAGTATCATCAAGCCCAAGCTGATACTTTATATAGTCGAATTTATGATCAACTGTTAAAGTGGCTGAAGTTAAAATTATGCTTTCTTTATCGTGCAGCAAAGTGCCTTTTAAATGTTCACGCACCTGCAAAGGCGCACAATTAATACCAAGAGAACCATCATATTTCGCAAATATCCAGACAATACTCTGGCCAAAATCACTCACCCCGTCCTCCAAAATCACAAATCCCAGTTTTCGGGCAATTTCCGCAATCGATTCCATTTCGAACTGAACATAGTTCGCGAATTCTTCATTGTCATGGTTCTCGGCAAATTCATGCAAACTCTTATATAAATTTTCAGCTTTAACAACCACTGATTCCGTTGAGCTTTTTAGCCTTTCCCATTCAATAGATTCGCGAATATAATCACTAACCGTTAAATTTTGAATATTATTTATGTACTTAATGAACTTTTCATAACAGATTCCCAAAAATCCAAAAAACATTTCAACTTTGCTTTGCAGCTCATCAATTTTCTCAACAAATTCAGGTTCGCGTTTTAGCAGATCTTTAAGATTATCAAGTGGCCTGTTTATTCCATCGAGCGTAAAAGTGATTGTTAATGCGTTTGTTGCCTCAGATTCAAGATGATGTGCTTCATCCACAACCAGATATTTATACTCAGGTAAAATTTGTGTAGGGCCTATAGTATCTGTTAAAACAAGTGAGTGATTTGTAATAATCAGGTCAGCTTTCGCAGCCTTTTGTCTTGCACGATAAAGATAACATTTGTTTGCGTATTCAGGTTTATTATGCGGACATTTAATCCCGTCACAACAAACATCAAGCCATGAAAAATGTTCACGCCCCTGCAAAGCCAGCTCGTCCACTTCACCGTTTTCAGTGTGCGGAAGCCACGTTAAAATTTTAATCAACATGGTAACTTCGTGGTCGTAAAAAAACGACTTTTTCATAAACTGGGCCAAACGTTCGGCAGACAAATAGTTTTGCCTTCCTTTAAGTACTGCGGTTTTAAATTTGGCACCTACTGCTTTTTGCGCTGTAATCAGGTCTTTTTTGTACAACTGATCCTGCAGATTTTTTGTGTGCGTCGCGATTACAACCGTTGTCTGATCGCTCAGAGCTTTATAAATAGATGGAATTAAATACGCCAACGACTTACCTGTGCCTGTGCCCGCCTCAATTATTAAATTTTTATGATCTTTAAATGCATCTGTAATTTTTTCAGCCATTTCAATTTGCGGACCGCGCTCTTCAAAATCCTTAACCAGCCCGTTATCTTTAAACTGATCCAGAATTTTTTCTTTATCAAATTCCAGCATGTCAGATTCCTCTTCAGCCTCAGGTTTTTTTGGCACTTCCATATCTTTGTCCGATTCCACATCCAGAAAAATTTCTTTAAGAGCCCAATTGCTTCTGTTTAAAATATCTTTGATTCTATCCAAAGTTTGTGCATCGATATCACTAATATCTTTAACCATCATATTAAAAAGCAAGGCTGTTGCTTCTGCGTCATCCTGCGCCCTATGTTTTGATTCATGCTTTATATTAAAATGTTGGGTAAGCATATCAAGGCTGTATGTTGGAAGCCCCGGCCTTAAAATCTGCGCAAGCGGCAAACTGTCAAACAGCTTATTGCTAAAGTTAAAACCTTTTGACTTCAAAAAATCCATATCAAAATTTACATTGTGCCCCAGAATCGGCAAATCACCCACGAACTCATAAAGCGAATCAGCAATCTGTTCAAGTGACGGCGCGCCTTCCAAATCCTCATTTGTAATTCCCGTAATATGAGTAACTAGCTCCGGAATTGGCTCATCATAATGAATGAACGTCTTATATTTTTCATGAACACCTTTCTCGTCAAACTTCACGGCCCCGATCTCAATAATCGAGTCGCGCTCAGGTGAAAGTCCGGTTGTTTCTATGTCGAGTGAGATGTACATGAAGTCATAATAGGGGATCGGGCTTACAGTAGCAAGTGCCACGTCATAATAATGCGGCCTGCCATTTATAGGCCCTATATTTTTTGTCGATCACTGTGTCGCCCTGATGTTCAAGCTCATGATGGGCTTTGCACAGAGCTTTAAGCTTGTCGTGTTTTTTAAATATTGCCCATGGTTTTTTATGATGGATTTCTTCGGCCGGCTTGTTGCAGCCGGGAATTTCGCAAATTTCAGGAAGTTCTCGTTTTTGTTTGGCAGGCACGGCCCGCGATTTGCTTGGCCTCTGCTTGTATTCGCGTTTTGGCTCAGGGGTCGCAAGGCCCGCAAGCTTACAAAAAACTTCTTCCCATGTTGTGCCTTGCCCCATTTTAACTTTAATGATTTTTAGTCTTTGGATTGTTCTTGGAGAAAGCTTCGCAGTGAATGTTTCAAAATTTTCCCCGGGGAAAATTTGACTATTTTCTACATTATTTTTTTGATCTCTAATTTCTGTTTCTATTGCTGCCCTGGACATTGTTTGGATTTTTTTAGCCCAAAGATTTTCTGTTTCAATGCTTGCAACAGAAGCAATAGTTTTTAACTTGCTCACACCAATTTCTGGAATTAAAGCTTTAAGTTTTGGTTTATCTTCAAATTGCACATCCAATCGCAAAACATCTTCAACTACATTTTTACTAACTCCTCCAAGCTTTGCAGCAAACTCAAAAATCGATCCATAACCGCGCTTTTTATACAATCGCCTTTTATACACCTCCGGAAGCAAGGCAATAAATTTGTTCTTCCACATGCGTGCTTTTGCGCCATACTCCTGACATAATTTAAATAACTCTTTATCAGTCATATTTGTATTTGTTAATATTCGCACTTAAATAATACTAAAATTGCAAAGCAATTTCCAGCATTTTAACTGGACTTTTTGAGATAAATGGTGTACGGATACTCACCTAAATAGCACTCCATCCAAAAATTAAAATTAGATAAAAATACAGCTTGAATATAGAGGCCTGCAATCGCGCCAACATCCTTTTCCAAGCCATCTAAGTCAGCTTGTACTCAAAAAACTAAAACATATTTCCCACACATGTCCTACCTATATTTTTGACAAATCTCGTTCAATTTCATACAATGACATGATTTCAAAAATCAAAAACAAAAAAACACAAAAACAGAAATCAAATCGACCCTTAAAAAATCAAAAATAAAAAGCAGAAAAAGATGAGGTGTTGAAACGTACGGTCACTAATGACCACTCGAGCCCTTACATCAAAAAAATGTACACGCCCTAGAAAAGCCTCGAAATTGTTTCAACCTCTCTCCTTCTCTGCTGAAGCGATGGCCGAAAAGACGACAACTTAATCGGCCCATGCCTTAGAAAGGCCCCTTAGTCCGGTGGTTTCCAGAGCGCTTTATTGCCTCTGTAGATAACCGCATCAAACGGACAGTCCCTGGAAAGACTTTAAATTCACTCCGAAGCTTAAGCAAAGTATGGCGCTCGTCACGTTTAAAACAAAAACAAATCTTGAACTTCTTTAATTAGACAGTTGATAAGATTTAACCCGTCACTTGTGGCGGGTTTTTTTGTTTCGCTACCCCAGACTATTCGTGATATTATCATGTCATGATAGATATTGCCTGGACAGCTGTGGTTATTTTATGGGCCGTAATGGCAACCACTTATTCGATTACAAAAATCAAGGTGCATCGATGCGGTGGAGGTATTTATAATATGGCTAATTATCCTCTTACAAATAAGGAAAAATGGGTGCTTAGATTTTTGATTTTAGCGTATCTCTTACTTGCATTTTTTGTTTCGTACCAGTTTATAATTCCCGGGTTTGATGATCTTACCAGTATTACAAAACCTTATTTTGTGAGACTTGGGTTTATAATTTTTTTAATTGCGCAGGTTATTTATATAAGAGCGAGGATAGCGATAAGTTCTAATTGCAGTTGGGATAGAACATATAGTCACGATAAAAAACTTTTAATTAAATCAGGCCCTTACGGTAAAGTTAGATATCCCCAATATGGCGCTTTGATATTAGCTATTTTAGCTACCGGTTTAATGCTTTTAAAGGGCAGTATTTTACTGTTTTTAATACTTGTAATTCCCTTGGTAATCCTTCGAATGAAGGTTGAAGAAGAAATTCTTAATGCAGTTTTTCCAAAACAATATCCAGAATATATCAAAAAAACCCGAACCCTGCTTTAAAGTTTTCCAGCAAATTCATCAAAAAGGTAATTTGTGTCGTTTGGTCCCGGTGTTGCTTCGGGGTGGAATTGCACTGCCATAAAAGGTTTTCGTGTATGTTTGATTCCTTCAACTGTTTTATCGTTTGCATTAATAAATAAAGGTTCAAAACCTTTAGGAAGTGTTTTCGCTTTTACAGCAAACCCATGGTTTTGCGAAGTAATGTAACAGCGTCCGGTATTAACATCTATGCAAGGCTGATTTTGCGCTCTGTGTCCGTATTTTAATTTATAAGTCTGACCACCGGCAGCAATTGCCATTATTTGATTTCCAAGGCAGATTCCCATTATGGGTTTGTCTGATTTTAAGCATTTTTTAATTATTTCGTGAGTCTCTTTTACAACCGCAGGGTCTCCGGGACCGTTAGAAATAAACACCCCGTCAAATTTCAATCCTTTTTCAATAAAATCATAGTTCCATGGCACTTTTATTACTGTTAAATTTCGGGCCAGCAAACTTCGGACAATATTGTTTTTTGCACCGCAATCAATTAAAACGACTTTTTTTCTGCCTGCCTTATATTCGATTGGTTTTTTACAGCTAACTTCTGCAACAACATTTTCAAGGTCAGGGTTGTAGAATGCGAGTTCTTTTGATGGATCACGCATTATTTTTCCAAGCATTGTTCCTTTTTCGCGAAGTTTTTGCGTGAGAGCCCTTGTGTCGATTCCGCTTATTGCAGGGATTTTTTGCTCTTTCAGCCATTGGCCGAGTGTTTTTTTGCTGTTCCAGTGGCTTGGTTTTTCGCAGTATTCGCTGACTACAAGTCCTTTAACCTGGATTTGTCCGCTTTCGAAATTTTTAAGGATTTTAAATTCATCTTTCTCGTCTCCGGGCACGCCATAGTTGCCAATAAGCGGATAAGTGAAAGTAAGTATCTGGCCCTTATAAGATGGATCAGTTAAGCTCTCAGGATACCCCGTCATTCCTGTATTAAAAACTACCTCTCCCGCAGAATCAGTATCTGCTCCAAAAGAAGTTCCTTCTAATTTTGTGCCGTCCTCAAGGACTAAAAATGCTTTCTTCATCATTGATTGATTCTATATAAAACACATATACTTACGCAAGTATAAAAAATGTTGTAAAATTCAAACATGAAAATTGCGATTATAGGTACTGGTTATGTTGGCTTAATTACAGGAGCATGTTTTGCCAGGCAGGGGCATGAAGTTATTTGCATAGATAAGAATGCAGAAAAAATCACGCAACTAAAAAAAAGGGAGGCTCCGTTTTTTGAACCAGGGCTTTCGGAACTTTTGTCCAATCAAAATTTAAGTTTTGATTTGGATTTTAATAAAGCTGATATTGTAATGTGCTGTGTTGGAACTCCGAGCGATGCTGATGGCAAAGTTGATTTAACAGCAGTTAACGAGGTAATTGAAAAGCATGCAAATAAGGGTGATTTTTTTGTTATGAAGTCAACTGTTCCGCTTGGTACCTGCAGTGAAATCAACAATGAAAATGTAATAATGAATCCTGAGTTTTTGCGTCAGGGCAGCGCAATAAAAGACACGCTTGAACCAGACAGAATTGTTGTTGGAACTGAAAATGAAGAAAGCAAAGCGATTATGCAGCAATTGTATGAACCATTTGATTCTCCGATTATTTTTACTGATTTAAAAACCGCAGAACTTAGCAAATATGCTGCAAACGCTTATCTTGCAACAAAGATTTCTTTTATTAATGAATTCGCGAATTATTGCGAAAAAACAGGAGCTGATTTTAAAAAACTTCAGCAATCTCTTAAATACGACACACGAATCGGCCCTGAATTTTTGGAAGCCGGAGTTGGTTTCGGAGGATCATGCCTTCCAAAAGATCTACAGGCGATCTTAAATCAATCAGAAGAAAACGACTTTCTTGTACTGCGCGGCGCTGACAAAGCAAACAAAATCCAAAAACAAAGAGTCATTGAAAAATTAAAATCTCAAATGGATTTACGCGGAAGAAGAATTGGTATTTTAGGGCTTTCGTTTAAGCCAAATACCGATGACATGCGCGACGCTCCATCACTTGAAATAATCAATGCACTTCACAAAGAAGGCGCAAATGTGGCTTGCTACGATCCTCAGGCAAAATCTAAACACAATACATGCCAAAATCCATATGAAGTTTGTGATGATTCCGACGCACTGATTATCCTTACCGAGTGGGATGAATTTAAGGGGCTCGACCTTAAAAAAGCGCGCAGATTAATGAAAGGCGACACATTGATTGATGGCCGAAATATTTATGAACCGGATGAAGTAAGGCTGGCCGGTTTTAATTACTTTGGGATGGGTCTTTAGGTCTATCACCTTTAATTAATACCAAAGCGCCCATAAGTTTTTCACGTACTCCTTCGACTACCGCGCCCAAAGTGCTTCCTACTGCAATATCATTAAATTCGTCCCTTTCTGTCTGATTTGCTTCAAGTTCTTCAGGAGTTACTTTTATTCGATTCAGAAAAGTTTGCGCTACTTTAGCCATTTCATCGTAGCCATCTTTAAGCCGGTTTTGATCAATTTCAGCATCAAATAAAACCTCTTCTATAGCAGTTATCATGCCTATGAATTTATCAGTATCTTCTTGTGATAGGCTGATTAATTTACCTCTTTCAATTATAAGCTGTAAAAGAATACTTGTATGCTCGTATAAATTTCTAAAAATAAGTCTGTCCATTTCAACATCATCAGGAATGGTTGATAATGATTCAACTTCTCCTACAATACTTTCCAGTTGTTGCTCAACATCATCTCCCAGAATTTTGAAATCATATACTTTGTCAGGGGATTCATCATCTTCAATCATTTCAAGGAGTCTTTCAGCAATTTCTTTGAATTCAATCATTAACTGATTCATACTAATTTCAAGAAGCATAGGCTCGTTTCGCATTGAAATCCTTTCCAATGGAGTAAAATGAGAATAACTGGAATCTAATCCTGACATAGCATCAGGGTAACGTATGTCCATTAATTCTTTATAGGTACCCAGCATTTTATTTAATTTATTTTTTATAATACTTAAATCAATACCTTGTGTTGATTCAAGTTCTTCAGCTAACATTTCGCAATAACCATAGAATGCAGCAAAATGATCAGTGTCGGACATTTGTTCAAAATCCATTGCCATCCATCTTTTCATACAATCAATTGCTTTATTAGGTTTATTTAAAATTAATTTTTCTGACATATTTTTAGATTATGTATAGGTGGAGATCTTACCACTTTGAATTTTTTTGTAAAGTGTTAAACTGTTTACAATTATAATCAAGTAGCATGCAACATTTACTTAACTCAGAACAGCTTTCTAAAAAAGAAATTGAAGAGATACTTCAGAAAGCTGAGTCTTTTTTGAATTACAGAGGTGACGATTTAAAAGGAAAGATCCTCGCAGCCCTTTTTTATGAGCCTTCTACACGTACACGCCTTTCATTTGAAACAGCAATGCATAAGTTAGGAGGCAGTGTAATTAGTGTGACTGATGTAGGTGCTAGTTCAATTGTTAAAGGCGAAACTCTTGATGACACTGCAAAAGTTGTTTCTAAGTTTGCGGATGTGATTGTTGTAAGACATCCAGACAGTGGTTCAGCAACTATTTTCGCGAAAAACTCAAGCGTTCCGGTTATAAATGCAGGCGACGGGGCTGGCCAGCATCCAACTCAGGCATTATTGGATTTATTTACGATTCAAAAAGAACTGGGAAAGCTTGATGGACTTAAAGTTGTGATGACCGGTGATCTGAGATATGGAAGATGTCCGAATTCTCTGGCTTATCTGCTTGCGAATTATGATGTTGAATTTAAATTTGTTTCTCCTCCTGAACTTAAAATGAAGCCTGAAGTTAAAGAGTTTTTGGATGAAAAGGGAATTAAATATGAAGAATCAGAAGATTTTAAGGAGGGCATTAAAGAGGCTGATGTTTTGTACTGCACAAGAATCCAACAGGAAAGGTTTGCTGACAGTCAGGAATATGAAACATTAAAAGATGTATATATTTTGAATAAAAAGCTGATTGAAGAATTGTGTCCGAATGCTATAATTATGCACCCGCTTCCACGAGTTCATGAAATTTCGCATGATGTGGATGAGATGGAAAACGCAAAATATTTTAAACAGGTTGAATATGGAGTTGCTGTAAGGATGGCGCTCTTAACACTCCTAGCATGAAAACCCTATTCAAAAATGCAAAATTAGCTGACGGAACAACCAAAGATGTGCTTGTGAACGGCGCAGTAATCGAAAAGGTTGCAGAAACAATTAATGTGAAAGCTGATAAAGAATATAATTTAACAGGTAAATATTTGATTCCGGGCTGTATTGACGCTCATGTTCATTTTAGAACACCTGGTAACGAAGAAAAGGAGGACTGGACAACAGGTTCAAAGGCAGCTTTAGCAGGAGGTTTCACAACTGTTTTTGACATGCCTAATACAAAACCTCCAACAACAACAGTTAAGGCGCTTGAGGCAAAACGCGCGATTATTAGCAAGAAGGCTTTGGTGAATTATGGTTTGTTTTTTGGAGCAGGGCCTGACAACTTTGATGAGTGTATGAAAGCTGAAGGTATTGTTGGATATAAAGTTTATATGGGTGCAACAACAGGAATTCAAATTAAGGACGGTATAGAAAAGTCATCTGAAGTTTTGGAAAAAATGCTTAATTCAACAGAGCGTATTGTTGCGATTCATGCTGAAGATGAAAGTCTGATGAAAAAACACGCTGATACATATAAAGGCGACAACACACCTGAAGTGCACAGCTTAATTCGCAGCGACGAAATAGCTTTTGAGGCAGCAAAAAAAGCAATACACATTGCAAAAAAAACAGAGGGCAGATTGCATCTTTGCCACATGAGCACTAAAAAAGAAGTTGGCTTAATGCGTAAATTCGGCAGCAAAAAAATTACATGCGAAGTTGCTCCGCACCATTTATTTTTGGCGATTCGCGATTATGTCAGGCTAGGAAATTTTATTAAAGTTAATCCGCCTGTGCGCGGCCAGCACGATCAAGATGTTTTGTGGAAGGCATTAAATGACGGAATAATTACAATAATAGCGTCGGATCATGCTCCGCATCTGAAAAAAGAGAAAGAAAAACCTTATATTGAAGCTCCATCAGGAATTCCCGAACTTGATACTACGCTGGCTTTAATGCTTAATGCTGTTAATGATGAGAAAATTGAATTAAAACATGTTGTTGAATTGTTGAGCAGAAAACCTGCTGAATTATTCGGTTTAAAGAAAAAGGGGCAAATTAAAGCAGGTTATGACGCTGATTTAACTGTTGTTGATATGAATTTGATGCGTGAGGTCAAGAATTCTGAGCTTTATACCAAATGCGGATGGTCACCGTACAATGGCCGAAAGCTCAAAGGCTGGCCAGTAATGACATTTGTTAATGGTATATTGGGAATGAAAGATGGCAAGATAGTAAATTCAGGAGATTTGAAGGGTGCCGAGGTTTCATTATAGTTTTCCCCGGGGAAAATTTGACTATTTGCAAATTTGTTTACCCTGTGCTTTAATTCTTTTCCAAAGGATTAGGTTAGAATCGCAAAACAAGCAGATTTAGCCAGACCTTTGAAAATCAGGCTGGCGGAAAATTGGAGGACAAAAAGTGAAGGGAAGTAACGCGTTCGTGTTGTTCGCATTCGTGCTGATGGCACTGATGCTGGCCTTGGGATTCTCGGTTTCACTCGAAAGAGGAGATTTAAAGGCCCCAAGCTGCAACGTAAACTTACATGAAAGGAAACCATGAAGAAACTTGAACCTTACGAGCCCTCTCCCATCAAAAAAGCACTGATGCTGTTTGCATGCATCGGGCTTCTCACCTTTCTTCTCATGCTCTCATGCTGTGATGCCGACCGTTTCGTGGCCGGAGGCAAGCCCTTTGCTCTGGGTTCGATCATTTTCGGAATATGTGCATCGCTTTGTGCATTGGGATTGATAGGTCTCATGATCTATCTTCTCATCATCGCACTAAAGCCAAAGTCATGAGAATCCTTCCAATTCGGCACAACAACCCCGCCAGCCGAATTCCCAAATAAAAACTTGTTTTAAAATTTTAAATACTTTACTATACTCACCTTAAAGGGTTTTTTGCGCTACAAACCTTCAAACAAAGTGTTTTAGTGCTGGTCCTTTGAAAACAGGGCTGGCGTTAAACGGAGGGACACAGAATGACGACTCGCAAGTGGATCCAAAAGCATTGGGACGTTTTGATTTTTGCTTTCATGGTAGGAACAGAGGCTCTGTTCGTGGGGTTCTGCATCTACCAAAACATCAACCTGAGCTAGATATTGTAAAAAGGGGGGCAAAATTGTCTAAACTTATGGCAGCACTTTGCGTTGGAGCATTTGTTGTCGGATTTGGGGCTGCTATTGTTGCGCTTAGCAATCCGAACTACATGGTTCATGGTGCTTTTGCGCTTGCAGTTGCAGATCTCGTTGTTTTGTTCGCTTGAACGTCAGCTAACGGCTGACTAGAAAGGAGGAACCGAAGTGTTTAAAATGTTTGAGAACCCGACACCTGAGGAACTCAAGGCGATCGAAGATGCCGAAGCAGTATGGCTGTACATCAGACTTATAGTCTTCTGCATAGTGCTTCTGGGACTCATCGTGTATGGGATCATCAAGTAGGAGGGCAAATATGAAACACTTAAATCTTTTCCTAGTCAGCCTCCTACTTTTATGATTAAATATTAAAGGAATTCATCCCGCTTAGCGGGACTCATGCTAAGCTCGCGATATGTTTTTGCTCGCTAGAGACTTGCGTCTCTGAAGGACCCTAAATTAACCAAATGGCCAACCTTAAAGTAAAATATCTTGGAACTGAATTTGTGAACCCAACGGTTCTAGCTTCAGGCGTTTTAGGCGTGACCGCATCAACATGGAAAAGTGTGGTGAACAGTGGTGCAGGCGGAATCACAACAAAATCAATCTGGCTTAACGAACACATTGGCCATCCGAATCCAACAATTATAACAACAGAACACTGGATGATGAATGCGGTTGGAGCTCCTGATGCGGGTATAGAAAAAGCCAAAGAAGAGATCGCACTTTATTCAAAAAATAAACCTGCACCATTAATTGCTAACATTATGGCAGGCAAAAAAGATGAATTTTCAAAGATTGCGCAGGAGATTGATAAACTTGATGTGGATATTATCGAGGTGAATATTTCTTGTCCGAATGTTGAAGATGAACTCGGGCTGCCTTTTGCATGTGTTGCAATGGATGCAAAACAAGTAACACAAGAAGTTAAAAAAGTAGCAAAGAACAAACCGGTTATAATTAAGCTTAGTCCGAACGTGACCAACATTGTAGAAATAGCTAACGCATGCGCAGAAGGCGGTGCGGACGGATTTTGTGCAATCAATACTTTAGGCCCGGGACTCGCAATAAATCTTGAAACAAGAATGCCAATTTTAGCAAACAAAGTCGGCGGAATTAGCGGACCCGCAATCAAACCGCTCGCAGTTAAAAAAGTGAGTGACATTTATCAGGCAACAAAACTCCCAATAATAGGAACAGGCGGAATAACAACAGGCTTAGACGCGCTTGAAATTATGATGGCTGGCGCAACACTTGTTGGAATCGGCTCAGCTGTGTTTTACCGCGGCGCTGATGTTTTTAGAAAGGTTGCGCAAGAAATGTCTGACTGGTGCGACAAAAACGGCGTTAAGGACGCCTCTGAAATAATCGGAACCGTAAAATTATGAACAAAGAACAACTCCCAAAAGTAGTGCCAATTGTAAAAATTGAAGACGAAAATGAAATCGTTAAAAATTTTTATTTTGATATAAGTTTGGATTCAAAACCCGGCCAATTTGTAATGCTTTGGATGCCCGGGGTTGATGAAAAGCCAATCTCAATTGCGCTTGATGATGGCAAGCAGCTGGTTTTAACCATTTGTTCGCGTGGCAAAACAACTCAAGAAATGGCAAAAATGAAAGTGGGAGATAAGCTTGGAATTAGGGGACCATTCGGAACAAACTTTCATTTTGTTGAAGGTGAAACATTGGCTCTTGTTGGCGGAGGTTATGGCGCGGCTCCACTTTATTTTGTTGCTCATGAAGCAGTAAAAATGGGATGCAAAATTGAATTTATTGAAGGAGCGCGAAGCAAAGAGAATTTGGTTTATATGGAAAAATTAAAAGCGCTCGAAAATGTGAATTTACATATTTCAACTGATGACGGATCAGAAGGGTTTAAAGGATACAACACAGAAGTTTTGAAGAAGGTTTTAGAAGATGTAAAAGTTGATAAAATTATGACATGCGGTCCTGAAATTATGATGCAAAAAGTCGGAGAAATAGGAGAAAATGCAGGTGTTAATACGTTTGTTTCAATAGAACGATACATGAAATGCGGATTCGGAGTCTGCGGTCAGTGCGTTGTTGATCCGCTTGGAATAAGAACTTGCGTAAGCGGACCCGTAATGAACTTTAAAGTCGCAAAAATGTTTGATGACTTTGGAAAATATCATCGCGACAGCGTTGGAAAAAAAGAATATTTTATAACCCCAAAAGAAAATGCTTGCACCCCAAGTTGCGGAGATTCTGCTGAAGGTGAATGCCGTTAAATTAAATGTTAAAGAACCTTTTCAATATACTTCTGGTTTAAAAGGCCCAATCTACACTGACAACCGTGTTTTGATTTCTTATGTTGATGAGCGAAGCGTTGTTGTGGACGGTCTTGTGAAAATGGCTGAGGAAAAAGGATTGAAGCCTGATTATATTGCCGGAACTTCAACTGCGGGAATTCCATGGGCAGCATTTGTTGCTGAAATAATGGGATTGCCAATGGTCTATGTAAGATCTGAACCAAAAGGTCACGGCGCAGGAAAACAAATTGAAGGATATCTTCCTGAAGGAAAATCAATTTTGGTTATTGAAGATTTAATTACGACCGGCGGAAGCGCACTTAAAACCGTTGAAGCTTTAAGAGGTGAAGGCAAAGGCATTGTTCATGATGTTTTTGCTATTTTCACTTATGGAACCGAGAAAGCAGAAAACGGCTTTAGAGAGGCAAGCGTGGCAGCTTCTACTTTAACAAATGTTTCAGTGTTGCTTGATGTTGCAGTTAAAGGTGGAAATGTAACTGAAGAAGAAGCCCAGCAGGTTCGTGAATATTTCAAAAATCCTCAGGAATGGGGACCTAACCGTAAATAATTTATGAAAAATTTTGCAGATAGATTGAATGAGGCAATTAAAGCTAAAGGCAGCGCGATTTGCGTTGGCTTGGATCCGCGTTTAAATCAGATTCCTCAGCAAATAACTGAAGCAGCGGCAAAAGAACAAAAAGACCCGTTTGTTGCGGCAGCAGCAGCGATTATTGAATTTAACAAAGGAATTATTGATGCGGTTCATGATTTGGTACCATGTGTTAAACCGCAGATTGCATTTTATGAAATTTATGGAGCACCCGGAATGCAGGCTTTTAAAGAAACAATTGATTATGCCCAGAGCAAAGGGCTTTTAGTTATTGCTGATGTTAAGCGAAATGATATTGGTTCAACTGCAAAAGCTTACGCTGATGCATATTTGGGAATGACTGATGTTTATGGTGAATCGCGGGCTGTTTTTGATGCTGATGCGATCACGGTTACTCCTTATCTCGGATATGACGGAATTAAGCCTTTTATTGAAAATTGCAGAAAATTCGGAAAAGGTATTTTTATTTTGGTTAAAACTTCAAATCCAACATCAATTGATCTTCAGGATTTAAAAATGGATGATGGCAACACAGTTTATGAAATTTTAGGTAACTTTGTTGATTCATGGGGAGCGGACGATATTGGTGAAAGCGGATATAGTTTTGTTGGAGCGGTTGTTGGCGCAACTTATCCTGAACAGGCAAAAAAATTGCGAAAAATTATGCCGAATTCAATATTTTTGGTTCCGGGATACGGCGCGCAAGGAGGAGGCGCAGAAGATGTGCGTGCGTGTTTTAATGAAGATGGAATGGGTGCGATAGTTAACTCTTCAAGGGGTGTGATTTTTGCGTATGAAAAAAACGATTCATTCGATGAAAAGACTTACGCAGAAGCTGCAAGGGCAGCGGTAATTGCTATGAAGGAAGATTTAAAATCAGTTTTATAATAGGTTGACAAAATAACAATAGTAATGCATAATTTTAATTCAGGTAGTATAAGGTGTAATCGCTTTGCTTTTGGTTTAGCTGAAATAAACCTAACTACTGTCGCTCTTTGATTCGAACAACAACTGCAGGAAGTTGAATAACTTCCGGGAAGGGGATATAAAATGTCCACGAAGCAGATCGCCAGGATTGCCTTCAGGTCCTTTTGGCTGATCATTCCGCTCTTTATTTTTGCGAGTTTGCATGACTACTTCGAGTGGAAGACGATGCTGTCTCTTCAGGTGCAACTGGGCTTCGGTCTCGTCATCTGTATCGTCAGCATCAGACAGCGCTTCAGACTATTCTCTTCACTGATTTATCTGGCAATTCTTCTTTTGCTGCTGATGGCTGAATATTTTAGTCCCTCAACAGACCCCGGCACGATCAATATTTCTGTTTTGCTGACGATGGTTTATATAGCCGTGTACGGCTTGCCCAAGTTCGCAGAACTTCACGAACAGCAACTCAGAGCCAACGATCCCCAGCAGTCCTTCGACTTCACCGACGACCCCACCTGACCTAGGCAAGTCTCAAAACTGCCCAATCCCCAATTTTTTCCAATCATCAACACTAAGCCTTTCCGGTCTTAAGTCCTGAAAGCCAAGTTCAATCAATCGCGGCTTTAAATCCCGCAATGTATTTGAAAGCTTTTTTCGCTTACCGCTAAAAGCGCGATGAACAACTCCGAAGAACTTCTTGTAATCTTCAACCAAAGGCTTTTCATAAACATCAATCACAATTACAGCGGAATCAACCTTTGGCGCTGGATCAAATGCCGAAGCCTTAACATTACATACAATCCTCGGCTTCCCAAAAACCTGAACATGAATCGACAAAACATTCATATCACCGGGTTCGGCGCAGATTTTTTCCGCAACTTCTTTTTGAACAAGCAAAACCATTTTTGTTGGCCGCACTTTAGCTTCAAGAAAGTGCGAAATCAAAGGCGAAGTTATATAGTAGGGGATATTGGCAACAACCTTATAAGGTTCTTCAGGTGGCTGAAAGTCCAAAGCGTTTCCATGAATCAAATCCAAACCTTCAATTTTACTTAATTCAGGAATTAGCCTGTGATCAAGCTCAATCGCCGTAACGTGACCGGCTCGTTCAATCAACTCGTGGGTCAGCACACCTTTACCGGGCCCGACTTCAACAACATAATCCGAATCGCTTAGCTCCGCAGCTTCAACAATTTTCATCAAAACCGAACGGTCTTTCAAGAAATTCTGGCCTAAAGATTTTTTCGCCTGAATCATTTGGAGATTTTTATTAGTTTGATCTGATCGGTAGCCCCGCTCACAATTTCAACTTCGCTCTTTTTAACACCATATTTTTTGGCTAATACCTTTATTACCTCTTTGTTTGCTTTGCCTTTTTCAGGCGGTGCTTTAACGCGCACTTTTAAAGTGCCGTCCTCCATTGTGTCGAACACTCCCGAATCTTTTGATTTAGGATGAACTTTTATTCTTAAGTACATGCTTTATGATTTAACTGTACGCATGCGTAATCGTACCACCAATTTACGTATTTCTTCAACCACCAGTATTGCGAATGAGCCGACTATAATTACAAGCCATTCATACCATGCAAGTGGTGCAGTGTGAATCCATGTATTAAAGAAAGGTACTTCAACGAGCATGTAAACCGTTGCAACTGAAATAGCCACAGAACCCAAGAGCCATAAATTATTAAAGAATCCCATCTGAAAAACCGATCTAACTGAACTTCTTGAGTTATAAGCATTAACCATCTGAATTAATACCAGAATCGCAAATGCAAATGTTGAAGATTTTATATGCATTGTATCTGTTACAGCAAGAGGCTCACCCCAGTGCCATCCCTGTTCAAATAGCGACCAGAAGTATGTTCCAACCACAATTGCTCCAATGAATAATCCCAAATAAAGGAATCTGCCTATAAATGCGCGATCCATAATCTTAGCTTTTGGACTACGCGGCGGCAGTTCCATAATGCCTTTTTCAGGAGGATCAACACCCAACGCAAGCGCAGGTAATACATCTGTTCCAAGATCAACACATAAAATAAGAATTGCAGTTAAAGGTGCCGGTATTGCAAAAACAACCGCACTAAATACAACTATCAATTCACCTGTGTTACAACTAAATATATAGAATACGAATTTTTTAAGGTTTTCATAAATCGTGCGGCCTTCCTGAACAGCGGTAATTATTGTTGAGAAGCTGTCATCCGCAAGTATCATATTAGATGCTTCTTTTGAAACATCTGTTCCAGTTAAACCCATCGCAATACCTATGTCAGCACGTTTAAGTGCAGGAGCGTCATTTACTCCGTCACCTGTCACAGCAACAACATGGTCTAAGCTCTTTAATAAAGAAACAATTCTAAGCTTGTCTTCAGGCGAAGTTCTTGCAAAAATAACTTCTTTTTCCTGATCTTTAAAAATCTTTATCAGATCTTCGTCTTTCATTGCAGCGAGGTCTTTGCCTGTTATTATTTCATGGCCTCCATGATTAACAAGACCTATTTGTTTTGCTATAGCTTCAGCAGTAAGACCCTGATCTCCGGTTACAATATAAACTTTAATTCCGGCTTTTTTTGCCAGAACAATGGCTCTTTTAATATCGCGTCTTGGCGGATCAATCATTCCCACCAATCCTACAAAAACCAAATCACTCTCGTCTTCTTTAATTGAAAAATGATCTTTATTTTCTATTTCTTTATAAGCAAAGCCAATCACCCTTAAAGCCTGTTTTGCCATGTTTTCATTTTTCTCAAGGATTTTTTTCTTTGTTTCTTCATCCAGATTAATAATCCTTCCATTAATCATAATCTTTTTGGAAATTTCCAAAAGCGCATCCGGAGCGCCCTTTGTGAATACATAATTTTTCTCTGTTTTATTATCTTTCATAATCACACTCATTCTTTTTCTATCCGAATCAAAAGCCAGCTCATGAAGTTTTTTATATTTCTCTTTTGTTTCATCAGGATTAAATCCTATTTTTTGAGCAAATGTAAGAAGTGCGCCTTCAGTGGGATCTCCAAGCATTGTATAAACCCTTTCATGATTTTCATTCTCTTCAGGTGTAAGTGCTGCATTATTACAAAGATTGCAAATCGTACCCAACATCTCAAGTGAATCATAAAGTGATTTTTCATCTGCTTTTATTTTTTCAAGTTGTGTTTTTCTCTTTTCAAATTCCTCTTCCTGCGAATCAATATCACCAATTAAAAAATGATGTTTTGTTTTTGATTTAAACAGAACCGCTCCCCATGGCATATAACCCACTCCGCCAACCTGTGCATCATATTCATTTAAATATACTTTTTTAACAGTCATTTCATTTTTTGTGAGCGTGCCTGTTTTATCTGTACAAATATGTGTTGTTGAACCTAAAGTTTCTACCGATGAAAGCTGCCTGATAATACTTTTTTTCTTAGCCAGACGCTGAACACCAAATGCAAGTGCTATGGTTACAGTGGCAGGCAGACCTTCAGGCACTGCAGCAACGGCAACAGAAGCAGCAAATATAAATGCATATATAATGTCTTGCCCCTGAATAAAAATACCAACCGCTATAAGTATGGCTGAAATTACCAAAGTGATTTTTCCAACGAACATACCAAGTTTGAATAATTCTTTTTCAAGAGGGGTTTTATCTTTTTTTGTCTGAGTAGTTAGCTTTGCTATGTTTCCGAACTTGGTTTGCATTCCAGTACTAATAACAACCGCTTTACCGCTTCCATGAGCCACATCTGTTCCCATGTAAATTAAGTTTGATGGGTCGCCGGGCTCTGAATGCTTTGAAACCGGAGTCGATTCGCCTGTAAGAGTTGCTTCCTGTGTTTCAAGCTCATTTTCTTCAATAACTCTGGCATCGGCAGTTATTTTGTCCCCTTCCTGAAGAACAATAATGTCACCCGGAACTAGAAGTTTGGCATTAATCTCAATTTCTTTGCCTCCTCTTATCACTCTTGCATTTGGAGCCATCATTTTTTTAAGTGCTTCAATTGCTTTTTCAGCTTTATATTCCTGAATGTAGCCTATAATTGCATTTAAAAGTACTATAAAGAAGATCACTACTGCGTCTCTTGTATCACCTGCAAAATAAGCAAAAACAGCGGCAATTATAAGGATAATTACCATTAAATCTGCAAATTCCTTTAAAAACGCAACCCACCATGGTGTTTTCTTTTTTGTTTTAAGTTCGTTTTTACCATATTTTTCAATACGCGAAGCAGCTTCAGAAGAACTTAGCCCTTCAGCTGATGTGTTTAATTCTTTATAGATTTGCTCGATTGTTTTTGTTTCCATTAGTATATTATAACATGGATTTTTTAGCTTGTCACCACTATAAGAGGTGGCAGAAAATAATTTTATTGGTTAAAATATAAATATGGAAGATTTATTAAAACAGGAACGCCAAAAGCTGTATATGGCAGCTGACAACATAAAGCAAATGCTCGGAGTAATCGAAAGCCGCGATAAAGAGCATTTTTTTTGGGCATGGATGCAAATTGAGGAAAATTTAGATGCTATCAAGCAATGCTTTATAGGTGTTGCAAAGGAATATTGCGATAAATTGGATCAATTTTTTGAAAATCATGAACATATCTTGGATAAATTCGAGAAATTACATAAAAAAATCAAGGAAAATCCCAATATCGAAGCATTATCAGATGAAGATTTAAATCATTTAATAAAAGGTTTAAAACATATGCTTGCGGATTTGAGCGAGAAATTCGGTTTTGAAGAGTTTAATGGATAGCTGCTTGACAGATTGCCCTTTTTGCTGTACGGTAATAGCCATTTTGTAATATAAAAAAATGGCTATTACAGAAACTCAAGAACAAATCAGCTTTGCAATTCAGAGTATTGGAGAAATGATTGATTCAATAGATCCGACTTCAAGTAATGTCGAGATGCAGATTCAATTAATAGAAAATCTTTTAATTGAAATTGAAAAAAAAATAAATGCTGTTTTAGATACAAATTTAATGGAATTATTAGAGGGAAGTAAAATAAACTACATTAAAACAGAAAATGTAATTGTTAAACCAGGGGAAAAAGATTCAGAACAACAAATAGATGAAACAGCTAAATCAAGTGAGAAATTAAAGAAAGTTGATCTTGGATTAACAAAAATAAAAGAATTAATCAAAGTTTTAGAAGGATTAGAAATAAACTTTAAAACAGTAAGTGTTATAGAAGGTATAGCACCTGCAGGTTCAATAAAGAGAAGTTATTTATATTTTGATATTCCAGAATTAAACTCGGTAGTTTTAATTAATCCTGAACATGAACAATCAACATTTGTAATTGGTGGCCAAAATGAACCGGAAAAGATTTTTAATAGTACCAAAGATGAATTACAAATTAAATTTGGGGCAACAAGAAGACAATTTAGAAGAAGTGCACCACATGGTTTCAGAAGAAATATACATTTGGATTTACTTACAAATTTAGCTGATTCTGATAAAAGTTCCGAAGAACTGCATTCAGAATTAGTTAAAGACTATATAGATGCCGTAAAAGCAAAATTTAAAACTGCTGAAGCCTTCATTGAAGTTAAAAGTAAAACATTAGATAATTTGTTTTTTTATGGAAAAAATATAACAAGAGTTGGAACCGTTGTATTAGGTCAAAGTGGATTAAAAATAGCAAAAAACAGATTGCTTAGACTGACATTTGCTAAAGTTGTTTATAGAGATTTAGGAGAAAAGTACGAAGCAGAATTAAAAATGCTTCGAGAATATTCCATTCAAGCTGAAGAGTTTAAAGAAATGACACTGGCAGAACAAAGACAAGCTTTTATTGATAAATACCCTAACCCTGATGAATTGTTCGAGAATCCTAAAGGTAATAGGAGATCTTTGGTTGTATTTGGGATGAATTTGGATGCTGTTGCTAAAATCTTAATTGGAAATAAAAAAATTAGACCAACGAGTTCAAATAATGACTTAGCGGTATTTTTGGATATGGTTCATCCGGTTAGAACTAAAACCTTAGAAGAATATTTAAAGAAAGTTGATTTAAATAAAGATACAGGAGATTGGTCGAAAGAGAGATGGATACAAGAAATAATGTTATACAAAAAAACCGCAGAAGAATTTATGGCGATGACTGGTGAAGAAATGAGAAATTTTAGAATTGAAGGGAAAGGATTACTTGAAATTGCACATATATTATTTAATAGAAGAGTTAAAAATATAACTTCAAGTAAAATTGTTTTAGCTGAATTTGCTGAATTGATTTATGGTCAAGGCCATCAATGTATTGAAGAACAATTAGAATTAAAAAGATATAAAAAAGAAACTAAAAATTGGGATAATGAAAAGTGGAGAATAGAATTTGTTAAAGCGAATCCAGATTTTGAGTATTTTCTGAATTGTGAAGATAAGAAAGAAATATACACTTTTAGGTTTAAAGGTGTACGACTCAAACAATTAAATCATAGATTGTTTGGAAACGGGAAAGATCCTGCAACTGTACGAGCAGCAATGCTTGAATTTTTAAGTAAAATGTATCAAGTGGAGTTTAAGGAATAGTTACCTCAAATGCCTCTTCCTCCACTTTTCTATTTCCGCGTGATTTCCGCTGCGCAAAACTTCCGGCACTTCCAGGCCTTTGAAGACTGCTGGCTTTGTATAATGAGGATATTCTTTTTTGCCGCCCAAACGACGACTAAACGAATCCTCCTCCGCTGAATTATCATCGCCAAGCACTCCCGGAATAAAGCGCGCCACCGTATCAATAAACACCATTGCAGGTAATTCTCCGCCCGTTAAAACATAATCTCCAATCGATATCTCCTCATCAATTAAAAGATCGCGAATTCGTTGATCTATACCTTCGTATCGGCCGCATACAATAATTAATGAGTCGTAATGCTTTGCGAACCTTTTCGTGCGTGTATGGGTCAATTTTGAACCCTGAGGTGTCATGAAAATAACCGGCCCTTTATTAAGCTTTTTAACCGTTGTTATGCAATCATAAAGGGGTTGGGGAGTCATAAGCATTCCTGCTCCTCCGCCATAAGGTGTATCATCAACTTTTTTATGCTTATCTTTGCTGAAATCACGGATATTATGAAAATGCACTTCAAGCAATCCCGCTTTCTGTGCGCGTTTAAGAATGCTTTCGTCCAAATAAGACTTAAACATTTCAGGGAATAGAGTGCAGATATCAAATCGCATGTATTATTTATTATGACTGCAATCTTTATACCATTATTTTTGACATATTGTCATATATGAATTTTCAGGTGCTGAAGCGTTAAAGTTTGATTTCACGCATTAACTAGGGCTTATTTGGCAATTAGCAAAATCCCGTCCCGGGACGGAAATGTAAATTGAAATGAGCTTAAATTATCTCTTACTGAATTGTGGAGCTCTACGTGCTCTTTTTAATCCGTATTTCTTTCTTTCTTTGATTCTTGAATCTCTTGTAACGAATCCGGCTTTTTTAAGACTTACTCTGTTTGCGTCATCAAGTTCAATCAATGCGCGTGAAATTCCATGACGAATAGCTTCTGCCTGAGCATTGAATCCTCCGCCGAATACTTTTACTGTAATATCAACTTTGCCTGAAAGTCCGCATAATTCAAGTGGTGCAACAATGCAATCCATTTGAGCCTTAACACAACAAAATTCTTTTAGTGTTTTGTCATTAATAGTGATATCACCTTTACCACCCGGAATTAATCTTACACGGGCAATAGATGATTTTCGCTTTCCGTTAGCGTAATGATAATTATTCTTCTTTTTAGTTTTAGGCTGTGCTGGCATATTAAAATTAAGTTAAAATTTCAGGTTTTTGTGCTTCATGCGGATGTTCTGATCCTGCATAAACTTTAAGTTTTTTGAGTATATCTTTTCTAAGTCTGTTTCCGGGGATCATTCCTTCAACAGCTTTTTCAATTACGCTTTCAGGTTTTAACTGAATCATCTTTTTAAGAGGAGTCTTTTTAATTGCACCCGGATAACCACTATGTCTGTAATACATTTTTTGATCCATTTTATTTCCTGTAACCGCAACTTCAGCTGCATTGATTACAACAACAAAATCCCCGCAATCTACGTGTGGAGCAAAAAGAGGTTTATCTTTGCCTCTAAGTTTAACAGCTACTTTTGTTGCAAGTCTTCCAAGTGTCTGCCCTTTAGCATCTACAAGGTACCACTTTCTGTTAATATCTGCTTTTTTTGGTGAATAAGTTTTCATTATCTTAGATTATTTTTATAGACACTCGCTTGCGCTCGCGTCCGTTATACAAGTTCTAAATAAACCATTGATGCGTTGTCGCCGGCTCTAAAGCCTGCTTTTGTAATTCTGGTATAACCGGAATTTCTGTCTTTATACTTGTCTGCCAACACTTCCATAATTTTTTTGCTGGCATTTTCGTGGTTAACAAGTTTGTTTAATTCTCTTATTACATGTAATTTATTCTCTTTTTTCCCGATTCCGATAATTCTTTCTACAAAAGGCTGAACAGCTTTTGCTCTGGTTAAAGTTGTTTTAATCTTTTCATGAATTACAACATTCATAGCCAGATTTCTAATTAAAGATTTTCTGTGAGAGTGGTCTGTTCCGATTTTTCTGATTCGATTTTGATGACGCATTGTAAGTAATTAATATAGTTTATAGGTATTTAATTTTTCCGCTCCGCTGGCGCTCCAAAGAGCTCCGCCGTGGTTCCGCTCTAATCCTCCGCCAATTTAAGGCCTTTTTTATCAAGTGCTTCAGCAACTTCAGTAAGAGCTTTCTTTCCGAAACCTCTTAGATTAGAAAGTTTGCTTTCAGTACATTTTGATAATTGTTCAATTGAACCAATACCTCCGTTAATAAGAGCATTTAGAGTTCTAGGTGAGAATCCTAAAATTTCAATTGGAGTGTATGATTCCTGAACAGGTTTTGTTTTCTCCTGTTCTTGTTCTTTAGCTGCTATTTTAGCGAAATCACTCATATAATCTTCTTCAACCATAATTCCTTCTTCATTAAATAAATTGAAGTAAGAAGTAAGGATATTAGAAGAGAATTTAAGTGCATCTTCAGGAGTAATTGTTCCGTCAGTCTGAATTTCAAGACTTAATTTATCAAGGTTTGTCATTTGTCCTACACGGGTATTTTCAACTTCGTATCTAACTTTAATAACTGGAGTGAAAACAGCATCCAAAACAATAATATTAGGGTCTGTTTCAGTTTTGATTCTTACGGAAGCCGGTTCGTAACCTACACCTTTTTCAGCTCTTAGTTCCATTTTTAGTTTTGCTGTTTTACCTTCGATAGTAGTTATGTATTGATCAGGATTAAGAATTTTAACACCTGTAGGGCATTTAATGTCTTTTCCTTTTACAATTCCCGGTTTAGAAACATTCAATTCAAGAGTTGAAGGTTCTTTGGTATCTTTTTGAATATAAAGCTTTTTAAGGTTTAGGTTTATATCAAGTACACTATCTTTAACACCTTTAACGGTTGAATATTCATGGCTAACACCCTGGATTTTCACACCCGTAACTGCTGCTCCAGGAAGTGAAGAAAGTAAAACGCGTCTTAATGCGTTACCAACTGTCATTCCATAGCCCGGAGGCAACGGCCCAAGAGTAAATATCATATGATTATCACCCTTTTTTTGAGGCTGAAACTTTGGAATTCCAATTTCTTCTTGTATTTGATGCATGGAGATAAAATTATTAATTGGTAATTACTTAGAGTAGTACTCAACAATAAGTCGAGCGTCGATAATGTGTTCAAGGTCTTCCAATTCAGGTTCACGTAACATTTCAAGTTTAAGACCTTTTAAATCTGGTTTAATCCACTTTGGAGAATTTGGTTTTCTCTTAGTGAATTCTTCGTAAAGAGGGGATTTTTGATTCTTTTCACGAACCTCAAGCACGTCACCTACTTTTACTTCAATAGAAGGAATATCGATTCTTTTTCCGTTTAATTTAAAGTGGCCGTGAGTAACCATTTGTCTTGCTTGTCTTCTTGAATCTGCAAGGCCTCCTCTGTAAACAAAATTGTCCAGCCTTTTTTCAAGAAGTGTAAGAAGAGCATTGTGAGTAGCTGTGTGAGATTTATCAGCTCTTGTATAGTATTTTCGGAATTGTTTTTCCAAAATCCCATATACTCTTTTAGCTTTTTGCTTTTCTCTAAGCTGTTTTGAGTATTCAGAAGGTTTTGAAAAACTTCCTTTTTTACCAGCATGTCCCGGAGGATAGTTCTTTTTTTGACAAGCTTTTAATGCACTACCTTCGTAATTACCGAAAGCTGCAAGGCTTAAACCTTCTCTTCGTGCGATTTTTGCTTTTGGTCCTGTGTATCTTGCCATTATAAGTTATTAGATATTAGTAATTAGTAATTGAAGTTATACTCTTCGTTGTTTTTTCTGACGGCAACCATTATGAGGAACAGGTGTAACATCAGTGATTGCCATTATCTGAAGTCCTGATGCGTTTAATCCTCTTATTGCTTGTTCTCTTCCAGGCCCGACTCCTTTAACAAATACAGCAACTTTTTCGATTCCTGCTGCTTTTGCTTTTTCAACTGCATTTTCAGCAGCAACCTGAGCAGCATAAGGAGTTGCTTTTCTTGAGCCTTTAAAGCCGCTTGAACCTGCTGAAGACCATGCGATAGTATCGCCTGTTGGTTCAGTGATCGTAACAATAGTATTATTATATGAAGCCTGTATGTAAGCGTTACATTCAGGGCTTACTCTTTTTTTACCTTTTTTCTTAGTTGTTGTAGCTTTTTTTGTAGCCATAGTTATTAGTCAGTAGTTAATGTTTTACTTAGTAGCAACTTTTTTATTTGCGATAGTAACTTTCTTTCCGCGTTTAGTACGTGCATTTGTTTTAGTTCGTTGTCCTCTTACAGGTAATCTTTTTCTGTGTCTGAAGCCTCTGTAGCTCCCGATATCCTGAAGACGCTTAATATCCATTGAAACTTTTCTTCTAAGATCACCTTCAAGAGTCAATTTTCCAATTGCTTCTCTTAATTTTCCTACTTCAGCATCTGATAAATCTTTAACTTTTATATTTAAATCAATATTTAATTCATTAAGTATCTTTTTGCTTAAACTTCGTCCTATTCCAAAGATTGAAGTTAATCCAACTTCGATTCTTTTTTCTTTTGGTAGATTTACACCTGCGATTCTAGCCATAATTAGTTATTAGTAATTAGAAATTAGTAATTAGTAATTGATAGTCTATCCCTGTCTCTGCTTATGTTTTTTAATTTTGCATATAACTCTAATTACACCGTCACGGCGAATTATTTTGCATTTATCACATATTTTTTTAACAGAGGATCTTACTTTCATGATTATTAGTTATTAGGATCGGTATTGTTTGATTCTTCGGGTTCGTCTTCTCCTGCGCTTTTACCTTTGTTTGATCTTTCAGCCATCATTTCTTTAGCTGCTTCTAGTGTTTTATGTCTAAAAGTTAATCTGCCTTTTGTTAAGTCGTATGGAGTTAGTTCCAATGTAACTATGTCTCCTGGTACAACCTTGATGTAATTAACCCTCATTTTCCCTGACAAATGCGCTAATACTGTATGGTCAGGATAGTTCTCGTCTATCAATTTGACTTTAAATGTGGTGTTCGGGAGAGTTTCAATAACTTCACCAAGTATTTCGATCACCTCTTTTGCCATGTAAATTTGGGTTTTAAATAAAGGTTTATACCTCTTTTTGACTAAAAAACAGCGAAGAGATAATACTTGTTACATTTCCTTAAATCAAGTACTTTTTAACAAAATTTCTGATATTTAAAAAATTGACTTGCAAATTATTAAAAATATTGCACCGTGATATTTGATAATATGGTGGCAATTAGTCGAATCGGTTGTGTTTATGCGGAAAATTTGGTAAAATATATACAATCACATAATAAAATAGCAATGTCAAGCAGCGAATCATTACCAAAACGAAAGAAATTCGGATTAGCATTGGGTGGTGGTGGCGCCAGAGGTTTTGCCCACGTCGGAGTATTGGAAGTATTAGAAAATGCAGGAATTAAACCGGATATGATTGCAGGGACAAGTATGGGGGCTATTATGGCCGGCATGTATGCGGTTGGATATCCTTTGGATAAAATCAAGAAAATTGTTATGAATTTTCAGAATTTACATATTACTCCAACAAGGTATTTAAATCTTTTGCATGAAAGTATTCTAAAAGATGATTTTATTGAGGATGCTTTAACTCAATTATTTAGAGATAAAACATTTGAAGACTGCATAATTCCATTTACAACAATTGCAGTTGATTTGGAAAGCGGAAAGGAAGTGATATTTAAGAAAGGTTTGTTAAAACCTGCAATTAAAGCTTCGGCATCAATTCCGATAATATTTCCACCAACTTTTTACCAGGATCATTATTTGATTGATGGGGGAGTATTAAATAATCTTCCTTTAAACTGTTTAAGGGAGGGAGAAGACAAAATGACCCCCAATGTAATAATGGGGGTTAAGTTAGTTAACTTTACTTCACGGCAAAATATTTCAGGAATGGTTTATGCAAAATATCATCAACAGAAATACCAAAATTTATTTAAAAAAATGAACTTTTTAAAGAATTTTATGAATAAGAGAAAACAAGATACGCAACTACTAGTTGGCATTACACTTCGTGCACTTGATATTGCTTCAAAAGACAGTACAGAATTAAGAATTAAAGAAGCAAATCCGGATTTATTAATTGAACCAACAGTTGAATGCGGACTTTTGGAATTTGATAAAGCTGAAGCCGCAATTGAAAGAGGCAAAGAAGCAATGTTAAAAGCACTTCCAAAACTTAAAGAACTTCTATACGGAAATCCGGACAACTAGCATTTGCCCGGCAATCTCACTTTACCGACCAATCCTACATTGCCTGGCAAAGGCACTTAAGTTAAAACCTCACAACCATCTTTTGTAACCGCAACCGTATGCTCCCATTGGCATGCAGGCATTTTATCAGCTGTTACAATTGTCCAGTTGTCATCAAGGGTAATAATTTCGCTTGAGCCCATTGCAACAATCGGTTCTATTGCAATTGTCATGCCTTCTTCAAGAACAGGCCCCTTTGAAATATCTTTATAATTTAATACAAAAGGATCTTCATGCAGCTGTCTGCCTATGCCGTGGCCGGTAAGTTCTTTGATTACACTGTAGCCATGTTTTTCTTCAATGATTTTTTGTATAGTGTCACCAATAACATTTAACTGAACTCCGGGTTTAACTTTTGAAATAGCTTCGGTTAATGCTTTTTTCACAACAAAACAAAATTCCTTAACTTTTTCATCCACATTCCCGATTAAAATTGTAATAGCTGAATCACTATGGAAACCTTTATGATAAACACCGCAGTCAATTGTAAGAATATCTCCGTCTTCAAGTTTTCTATTATTGGGAATTGTGTGAACAACTTCTTCATTTACAGAAGTGCACAAAGTAGCAGGAAAGCCTTTATAATCTTTAAATGACGCTATTACACCATATTTTTTCATAAGTTTTTCAGCGTGCTGGTCGAGTTCTTTGGTTGTTATGCCGACTTTAGCCAAACCTTTGAGTTCTTCCAAAATATCGTGAAGTATTTTACCGGCTTCACGCATTATTGCTATCTCCTCTGGTGTTTTAATAATTATTGCCATTCAGAAACGAGTTAAACGAGTTTCTCGCGAGCGTAATCGTGAGCCGCCTCAAGGCCGGCTCACTCCTTATTATTTTAAAATTGGATCTAAGGTTTCATGTAATAATTTATCAACTTCTTCAATTGCGCCTGAACCATCAACATGGATAAGCTTACCTTCTTCTTCATATTTATTTATAACAGGCATGGTTTCGTCTGTAAAAGCTTTTAATCGCACTTTAATACTATCAGCATTGTCATCGGTTCGTGTAATTAGTTCTCCTCCGCATTTTTCACAAACATCTTTATCATATTTTGCGGGATAGACCTCTTTGCATTTACTGCATATTCTTCTTTTAGTTAATCGATCCAATGCCTGCTCTTCTGATAAATCCAAAATAACAACTTTAAATTCACGGCCATGCTCATTTAATAAAGCGTCCAGAGTTTCTTTTTGTTCCATTTTTCTTGGAATGCCATCAAAAATAACACTTTTTCCTTCAGGCACACTCTTCATAAAATTTTCAACTATCTCCATAACAACATCATTATCAACAAGATGCCCTGCTTCAATAATGCTTTTTACTTTATGACCAAGTTCACTGTCTTCCTGAGCAAGTTTTCGAAGTTCCGCTCCTGTCTCAAAATAAGCCATTTCATAATAGTCTTTTAAAAGTTTGCTTTGAGTTCCTTTTCCTGAACCCTGAATCCCGAACATTAGAATATCCATAATAAGAAAAATTAATTACACACTAAAACATTTAACCTTTGACACTAATGTATTGTCAATAGTGATTTTCACTGCGCTCACTAAAAAGTTCGCGCCTCTGTTAATAGAACTTACTATAATCGTGCATCACAAGCTGAGCGTTTATCTGTCTTATAAGTTCAAGAACAACACCAACTATGATGATCATTCCTGCACCGCTTATAAGTAATGGAACACTTCCCATATTAAGCGATGAAAATAAAGAACCCAGAATAATAGGAAGAACAGCAATAAATGCTATAAACAAACCTCCCCATAAGTTTAATCTGCTTGATACTTTTCCCAGATAATCTGAAGTTTCTTTTCCTGGTCTGATTCCCGGAATATATCCGCCTCGTTTTTGAAGATTATCAGCAACCTGTTCCGCATTGAAAGTAATGCTTACGTAGAAGAACGTAAACGCAATTACAAGCCCGAAATATACAAGAATATATAAAGGACTGTTAATGTGGAAATATGTTTGAATTCCGGTTGCTATTGCTTTTAATGTTTCATTAGCGGAATTAGAAAATAACTGAGCCAGAACACCTGGGAAAGTTGCCATTGAAACAGCAAAGATAATAGGTATCATTCCGGCCTGATTTATTCTTATTGGAAGTACAGCATGGTCACTTTTACCACGTGTTCCTCTTCCGGCATAAATAATTGGTATTTGTCTGTTTGCCTCAGTAACCATAATTACAAAAATAAGGAGCGCGATGGTTACGAGAAGCATTAAAACAAAAGGTATCAAACGTTCAGTTTCAGCTGAAGCGAGTGATAAAATCTGCCCTAACATTGTAGGTATATTTGCGATAATACCCGCGAAGATTATAAGTGAAATACCATTTCCGATACCGCTTTCAGTAATAAGTTCACCAAGCCACATCAAGAATATTGTTCCAGCTGTGATAGTTAGCATTATCGGCAATACAACAGCAGGGTCGGCAATATTTGGCACAATAGGCACTGCAGCCTGTGAATTAATAAGTACAATCATTCCGTAAGACTGAAGGAATGCGATTGGCACAGCCATCCATCTTGTATACTGATTAATTTTTCTTCTTCCTGCTTCACCTTCTTTCGATAAGTTTTCAAGTTTCGGCACAATTACAGTCAAAAGCTGCATTATGATAGATGCATTGATGTAAGGTGAAAGTCCCATCAAAATAATAGAAAAGTTTTTTGCTGATCCACCTGTTAATGCACTGAAAATACCAAGTAATTGGTTTTTATTGATTACTGTTCTGATAGCATCCAAATCTGCACCCGGAATAGATATTTGAGTACAAATTCTATAAATAACTAGAATTGAAATTGTAAAAAGGATTTTTTTTCGTAAATCCTTTGAATTCCAGATTTGTTTTAAATATTTAATCATTTAGTAGGGGAGGGTTATGCTTTAGGCTCTTCTTCAGCTGGAGCCTCTTCAGCTTTTGCTTCTTTTTCTTCTTTAGCTACTCTTATAGCTTTTGCTTTTTTTCCTTCAATCTTTTCTTTCTTAGGTAGAAGTTCGCACTTACCGCCTGCTTTAGTTATTTTTTCTTCAGCACTTTTTGAAATACTATTTACTTTAACATTTAATTTTTTTGTAATTTCACCATCTCCTAAAATCTTAACAGGGAAATTTTTCTTTGCAACCAATCCTTTTTCAAATAGTGAAGTTGCATCAATTGCTGCTCCGCTATCAAACATTTCAAGATCTTTAACATTCACAACCTGATAATTAATATGATTTGGATTTCTAAATCCTTTTAATTTAGGCATTTTTTGAACGAAAGGAGTTTGTCCTCCTTCAAATCCCGGTCTTACTCCACCGCCACTTCTTGCTTTCTGACCTTTCATACCTCTTCCACTATAAGTTCCTTTTCCTGAACCGTTACCACGTCCAAGACGTTTGCTTTTATGCCTTGCTCCCTGATTGCTTTTTAATACTGTTAATGTCATTTTAAATTAAATTTATAGAATTATTCTTTTGATGGTTTCGCTTCGCTTTGCTCCTTAAGAAGCTCCGCTTTGGTCGCTCCTGCTTTTGGTCTTTCTGTTCTTTTTCTTAATAGTTTTAAAGTTTCATAAGCACATTGAGTATTACTCACTTTATTATTTGTTCCAAACGATTTACTTAAAATATTTTTAATTCCAGCCAATTCCACAACTTTACGAACTGCACCTCCTGCAATAATACCGGTACCTTCTCCAGCAGGCATCATCATAATTCTTGAACTCTTAAATTTATGTTTAATATCGTGCGGGATTGTATCTCTGAAAATAGGAACAATAATTAGTGAACGTTTAGCTTTTTGGATTGCTTTTTGAATTGCAGCAGCAACCTCGGTAGATTTTCCGATACCGATTCCGACTTTACCTTTTCTGTTGCCAATAACAACAGTTGCTCTGAATCTAAGTCTTCGTCCACCTTTTACTACTCTGGTAACACGATCAATCTGAATTACTTCTTCTTCGTATTCCTTAACTTCTTTCATTGGTGATCTACCTTTTTTATGTGCTGGTTTTCCCATATCTATAATTAGTTATTAGAAATTAGTAATTAGTAATTAAAAGTTTAGTCCTCCTTCACGAGCAGCATCAGCTAATGCTTTAACTAAGCCGTGATATTTATATCCATTGCGATCAAATACGCAGGTATCAACTTTTAATTCTTTTGCTTTCTTTGCAACTTCCAAACCGATTTTCTTTGCGCTTTCAACATTAGTTGGCTTTTTATCTTTTACGTCTGATATGCAAGTTAATGTCTTATTTGCGTCGTCATCAATTAACTGAACATAAGTACTCATATTACTCTTAAATATAACTAATCTTGGTCTTGCTGCAGTTCCTCTAACTTTCTTAGAGATTTTTTGATGTCGTCTTTTTCTTGTGATTTCTTTTACTGATGGCATTTTATGATAATTAATTTATTATTTAGTAATTATTTTATTCCGCTCCACTTCGTTCCATAGAGCTCGCTATCGCTCGCTCTGTTATTCGCCTTTCGCTACTGCTTTACCAACTTTACGTGCAACATATTCATCAGAGTATCTAATACCTTTTCCTTTATATGGTTCTGGTTTTCTGTAGCTTCTTACTTTTGCCGCTACTTCACCAACTACTTGTTTACTGTTTCCTGTAATAATTAATAAGTTCTTTTTATCAGGATCAAGTTCGAATTTAATCCCTTCAGGAGCTTTATATTCAATCGGGTGAGAATAACCTAGATTAAGTGTAACTTTATTTCCCGATGGCTGAGCTTTATATCCAACACCGATTATTTCTAGTCGTCTTTCAAAACCTTTTGTAACCCCTATAACCATGTTGTTAATAAGATTTCGAGATAATCCATGCAGACTTCTTGATAAATTATCTTCACCTTCTCTTAAACAAAGAATTTCATTATCTTTTACCTCTATTTTAATATTAGGATGAATTGCTTCAGATAATTCGCCATTAGGTCCTTTCACAGTTACTAACCCGTTTTTTATATCAACGGTAACTCCTGCTGGTATTTCAATTGGTAATTTTCCTATTCGTGACATTGTGATTTAATTTTATTATTATAATTATTATTTTTCGCTTCGCTTCGCTCCATAGAGCTCCGCTTATGCTGCGCTCTGTTAATAAACTTTACAGATTGCTTCACCACCCATTTTTTTATCTCGCGCTTCTTCTCCGGGCATAATTCCTTTAGATGTTGATAGTATCAATACTCCAAGACCGTTTTTTACGGCTCTAATATCTTTATGGTTCATATAGATTCTTTGACCGGGTCTGCTTACTCTTGTTAATGTTAACGGCTCCATACTCCAAGGTTTTATTTCAACAACTAATTCTTTGAATTTACCGTTTTCTTTTACTTCATATGCACCTAAGAATTTTCTTTTTTGTAATACTTTTGTAATCTCTTCCTTAAGTTTTGAATATGGTATTACAACTTTCGAATGTTTCGCTCTCGACGCATTCCTGATTCTAGTTAAATAATCTGAGATTGGGTCTGTATTCATGTTATAAATTTATAATTAGTATGTAGTAGTTATAGTTATTTTCGATCCGCTACGCTCTACCAAGAAGACTTTGTAAGCCCTGCAATCTTTCCTTTTTGAGCAAGTTCTCTTACGCATATTCTGCACATATTGAACTTTCTCAAATATCCTCTGTTTCTGCCGCATCTTTCGCATCTGTTATAAACTCTTGTTGGGAATTTAGGCTTTTTACCTTGCTGCAATGCATTAAGGTATTCTTTCTGCTTTTTCTTAGTTTTTACGATTAGTGCTGTACGAGCCATATTTAATTAAAGTTATTTTTTAAACGGGAATCCCAATGCGACTAATAATGCTTTTCCATGTTCATCATTTCCAGCAGTTGTATTTACGCATATTTGTAAACCATGGATTTTAGCAATATCATCAGGATTAATTTCAGGGAATACAATGTGTTCTTTTAGTCCAACTGAATAATTTCCTCTTCCATCAAATGCTTTTTTTGATATTCCTCTGAAGTCTCTTACTCGAGGGAATACAATATTAACCAGTTTATCAATAAAGTCATACATTCTATCTCCTCTGAGTGTTACCATTACACCGTTAGGCATACCCTGTCTTATCTTGAAGTTCGAAATTGCTTTTTTAGATTTTCTTACAACCGGTTTTTGACCTGATATTGCGCTAAAGTTATCTTCAAATACTGAAAAGTCTTTGCTTCCTGAAGTGTAATGACTTCCAAGACCGGCATTTATAACGACTTTATCAAGTCTTGGTACAGCGTTCAGGTTAGTTATCCCTAAATCAGCCATTAACTTGGGAGCTATTTCTTTATAAAACCGTTCTTTTAGTCCTGATTTTTCTTTAGCCATTTTTTTCAGTTAGGGATTTAGACGCTTCGCTGTCGCTCGCGTCCGTTATTTTTTAGATTCAATTTTATCAAGTGATTCATTACATTTTTTACATACTCTTTGTTTTCTTCCGCTTTCTAATTTCTTGTAACCTACTCTTGTTGTTTTTTTGCAGCTAGGGCATACAGCCATAACATTGCTTACATTCATTGGAGCTTCAAAAGTAATTTTGCTGCCCGGTCTTGTTTGAGATTTTTTAATGTGTTTAGTTCTCATATTAACTTTTTCCACTACAACTCTTTCATCTTTTGCCAATGTTCTTAATACTTTACCGCTTTTACCGCGATCTTTACCTGTAATTACCAATACATTGTCATTTACTTTAATTTTCATAGTTATTTAAATTACTTCTGGTGCTAATGATATAATTTTTTGGAACCCTTTTTCTCTTAACTCTCTTGCAACCGGTCCAAATACACGGGTTCCTTTCGGCTGCATATCTTTATTTACAATTACAACTGCATTTTCATCGAATCTAATATATGAACCATCTTTTCTTCCTACTGCGTTTTGACATCTTACTATCACTGCCTTTTCAACAGATTTTTTCTTAACAATTCCCTTTGGCGCAGCTTCTTTTACAGATACAACTATGATATCTCCAATTGATGCATATCTTCTTTTTGATCCTCCAAGCACTTTAATACATTTCACCATTTTAGCGCCTGTATTGTCTGCTACCTGTAATTTAGTTTCCGGTTGAATCATTGCTTTTAATTAATAGTTAATTTTTTATGATTTTGCTTCAGTCGCTCTGGTGGTCCATCTTTTCAATTTACTCAAAGGTTTGCTTTCGTATACTGTGATTTTTTCTCCAACTTCGAATTTATTTTCAGGATTATCTACATAGAATTTTTTTGAAACTCTGTATCTTTTCTTGTATTTAGGATGATTTTTGTAAGAATCAACTGTAAGTACAAGGGTCTTATCCATTTTTTTGCTTGTCACTATGCCTGTTATTGTTCTCATAGTTTTAGATAGTTATTAATTCTTTTGAGATTGGAAATCACTTTTTTCTTTGATTTCCATGCTTTTCTTGGTTGTTTTTATTTGTGCTCTGTATCTTCTTAATTTCCCGATTTCATGATTTGCTTTTGATACTCCTGTGCTTACTTCGAATTTAGTTTTAAACAGATCTTTTGAAGCCTGCGCAAATTCTTCATTTAATTCTTTTACTGATAATTTTTTAAGTTCCTGTAGAGTTAACATGTTTATTGATGTTTATGTGCTGATATAATTTTGCATTGAACAGGTAATTTGTGTGCAGCTCTTTTTAAAGCTTCTTTTGCTATTTCTTCTGTAACACCGTTCATTTCAAATATAATTTTTCCTGGTTTTACTACATCTACGTATCTGTCCACAGCACCTTTACCGCTACCCATTGGAGTTTCCGCACCTTTTATAGTTATAGGTTTCATTGGGAATACTCTAATCCATATTTTCCCGCCTCTTTTACAATAGTGTGTGATTGCTCTTCTGGCAGCTTCTATTTGCCTTGAATTAACTTCACCCGCAGTAATTGATTTCAATGCGTAATCACCGAAACTAATCATATTTCCGCGCATAGATTTTCCTTTAAGCTGGCTTCTGCCTCTATGCAATTTTCTGAATTTTAATCTTTTTGGTGCGAGCATAATTATTTTTTAGAGTTACTTTTGCTTGTAGTAGTTTTTTTCTTTGCTATCGGTTTTTTTGCCGGAGCTTTTTTTGGTGCGGGTTTTTCTGATTTAGTTTCTTTCCTTTGTTCATCTTTTTTCCCCGCTTCAGTCGCTGACGCTCCTTCCATAGAGCTCGCTTCGCTCGCTCTGTCGTGTTTGAATACATCACCTTTGTAAATCCATACTTTAACTCCGATTGCTCCATAAGTTGTATTTGCAGGGGTATAAGCGTAATCGATATTTGCCCTGAATGTGTGTAGAGGAATTTTTCCTTTTGAGAAGAATTCATTTCTTGCGATTTCCACTCCGTTAAGTCTTCCTCCAACTCTTACTTTTGCTCCCTGAGCTCCGCCTTCCATTGCTTTATCGATAGCCATTTTTGCAGCTCTTCTATAAGAGATTCTTCTTTCGATCTGCTTTGCAATTGATTCTGCTACTAAAAGCGCATCAATTGCCGGATTTTTAATTTCAAGGATATTAACATTGAATTGGCTTCCGAATTTTTTCTCTAATTTTTCTCTTAATGCTTCGATTGTTTCACCACCGCGACCGATAATTAAACCTGGTTTTGCAGTGTGAACATTTATTACAACAGCGTTTGCTGTTCTTAAAATTTCAACCTGTGAAACACCTGAATCAACCAATTTTCCGCGTATCATATCTTCGATAGCAAAGTCTTCGTGTAATGTTTTATGATATTTTTTCTTGTTTGCATACCATTTTGAATCCCATAATCGATTCACTTTCATACGCATGCTAACTGGATTGACTTTTTGTCCCATAGATTATTTAGATTTAGTTGTTTTAGTAGCTTTTTTAGGTTTAACTTCTTTTTTAACTTCAGGTTTTTTTTCAGCCTTTTCTTTTTTAGGTTCTTCTTTTTCCTTATTTTCAGTCGCTACGCCTTCTGGTAATCCTACTGTAATAGTTATGTGAGATGACCTTTTTAGAATCGGATGAACTCTTCCTCTTGAGATTGGAACACTTCTTTTTAATGTGCGTCCTTCAGTTACTACAATTTCTTTTACTATTAATGCGTCTTTATTCTGTTTAAAGTTGTTTTCAGCGTTTGCAACTGCGCTGTGCAGAACCTTATAAAGAATTTTTGCTGCTTTTTTAGGTGTGAATTTCAAGATATCAAGTGCTTCCACTGCATTTTTACTTCTAACCAATCCGGCAACTAAATTTGCTTTTTTTGGTGATATCCTTACATGTTTTGCGATTGCTTTCATTTTTTAATATTAGGATTGGTCATTCGCCTCGCGGCTCATGACTGTTATTTAGCTAGTTTACCTCCGTGGGCTTTAAATTTACGAGTAGGAGCGAATTCTCCCAGTTTGTGGCCAACCATATTTTCTGTAACGAATACAGGAATATGTTGTTTGCCATTGTGGACTCCGAATGTGTGACCAACGAATTCAGGCGCGATGTCACAGCTTCGAGACCATGTTTTAATAACATTGTTCTTGCCGCTATCATTCATCTTATCTATTTTTTTGAGTAATCGAGGATCAACGAATGGCCCTTTTTTACTGCTTCTTGCCATATTTACGTGATTTAAGAATATGTTTATCTGAATATTTACGTCTTCTTGTCTTGAATCCAAGTGCTGGCATTCCCCAAGGTGTTTTAGGATGTTTCAAACCAATTGGCTGATTTCCTTCACCACCACCATGTGGATGATCGCACGGATTCATTACCTTACCTCTTACTTGTGGTCTTCTTCCCATATTTCTCATTCTTCCTGCTTTACCTATTTTAATATTTGAATGTTCTATATTTCCTACTGTTCCATAGGTTGCGTAACAAGCTTTGTTTACAAGCCTTACTTCGCCTGATGGCAATTGAATCTGTGTGTGTCTTTCATCTTCCTGCGAAACAACTTTTGCTGCTGATCCTGCAGATCTTACAATCTGTCCGCCTTTTCCTGTACTTAATTCAATGTTGTAAACCATGAATCCAACAGGGAAATTTTTAATCAGCATTCTGTTGCCTGGTTTTAATTTAGTTTTTTCTGCGCAAAGTAATTTGTCGTCTATTTTTAGTCCCTGCGGAGCAAGATGATATCTTCTTTCTCCGTCAGTATATTGAACTAAAGCAATATATGCTGTTCTGTATGGATCGTATTCAACCGCAACAACTCTTCCTTCAATGTTGTGCTTGTCAGTTCTTTTGAAATCAAGAATTCTATACATTCTTTTGTGCCCTCCGCCTCTGTGTCTTATTGTAAGTTTACCCTGATTATTTCTTCCTGATCTCTTGTTTAGTCTTTTAATCAGTCTTTTTTCAGGTTTGCTCTTAGTAAGCTCTTCAAAGGTGTAAGCGCTCATATTTCTTCGTCCCGGTGTTGTTGGTTTAACTGTTTTTACAGCCATTGTTATTTCTTAGGTTTAGGTTTAGATTTAGATTTTTTTGAATCTTTAAATTTTGTGATATCTATAGATTTTCCTCCTTTAATTGTTATAGTCGCTTTTTTCATTGGTTTTCTCTTCATGAATATTTTTCTTCCCACGTATCTTGATTTTGGCATTATCGGAGTGATTGTCACTTTTTCAACGTCTGCATCGTAAATTGCTTTTATAGCATTTTTCACATCAATTTTTGTTGCAAATTTATTGATAATAAACACATATTTGCCTTTATCTGAGAGCATTGTGCTCTTTTCTGTAGTTACCGGATCTTTTAATACTTGATGTAGGTCCATAATTATTCTTTAGTTTTAGTAGATTTAGAGGTCGCTTTCGCTGCGCCCTTCTCACTCTGGAAAACTTCTTCCATTTTAGTAAGGGCATCTTTCAGGAACAGAACATTTCTGTATTTCTGCAGATCAGCTATATTTAGATATCCAACTAAAATAGTTTTAACATTAGGTAGATTATTTGATGATCTTTGGATCACTACGTTTTTCTCTGGTATAACAACTAATACATTTCTTTCAATTGGTAATTTTGCGATCATTTCTGCAAATGATTTTGTCTTAACTTCTCCTTCATATCCTTCCAAAGCCATAATCTGATTATCTCTCGCTTTTACTGATAATGCTGAGAACAAAGCTTTTCTTCTTTGTTTCTTTGGCATTGCCACAGTGTAGTTTCTTTCTTTTCTAGGACCAAACACTATTCCTCCGCCTCTCATATGAGGGCCAACTCTTGAACCCTGTCTTGCATAACCAGTTCCTTTTTGTCTGTGCGGCTTTTTGTTAGTCGCGTTAACTTCACCTCTTTGAAGAGTGTGAGCAAACGGAGCTCTTGCATTAGCCTGCTGACGCACAAGCGCCTGGTGAATCAAATCTCTATTATAAGGAACTTCAAAAAATTCTTTTTTTAATTCAACTTGTCCTTTTTTCTCTCCTGTTTGTGTGTATAAGTCTGCTTTCATTATTATTTAGTAGTTGCGTTAGCTTTAATAAATATTAATCCTCTGTTAGGTCCCGGAACGGCACCTCTTAAACCAATAAGGTTATTTTTTGCATCAAGGTATTCTACCTTAACTTTTTTCAATGTGATTTTATCAGTACCCATGTGACCAGGCATCTTTTTACCTTTATCTACTCTTCCGGGAGCAGCACAAGCACCAACTGAACCTGGTTCTCTGTGGTGGTGCGATCCGTGTGATTCAGGTCCTCTTGAAAAGTTCCATCTTTTAATAACTCCCTGAAAACCTTTACCTTTTGAAATTCCGCTTATTTCAACTTCTTTAATTTCATTGAATTTATCCAATCCGATTGAGTCACCTTTTTTATATTCTTCACCTTCTTCAATACGTACTTCTTTTAAATGAGCGAATTTTTTAGTCTTTTTTGGCTTTGCTAATTTAGAAAAACCAAGGACTATCGCCGGATATCCGTCTTTCTCTTGTGTCTTTACCTGGTGTACCTCGTTTGGTTCACACTGTATAAGAGTAATCGGGATCACACGACCGTCGTCTTGAATGACACGAGTCATACCTAATTTTTTTCCAAGTATTCCTAGCATGTTTACTAAATTGGTTAATGCGGTTTAAAGATCTTTCGTTTTTGCCTTGTTTATGCGGCGCCCTTAAACCGAACGTGTAACATAAAAAAACATGTTGCCGGCCCAGTATAAGTGAGCAACATATAGAAGTCAATAGGTATTTTAGGAATTTTTACACTATTGAACGTAGTATTTTATTTTGTAATTGTCGTCTTTTAGCAGAGGTATTTATCATCGGCCATGCTTTTGGTCCGTTGAATTTAATATTTTCCGAGTCTATTCCCCAGTTTGCTCTAATTTCAGCAATATGAGCACCAGGTTGTATTACACTATTGATTTTATTTTTAACTTTATCCGGAGTAATTTTATTTCTTTCTCTTACATTAGATGTAAGCTTCATGGCTTTTTGAGCAGCTTTCTGTAGTGTATTTGAGTAAAAGCTTGATGCTATATTTGCAGCTCTTTGACTTGGCCAGCTATTGTTTTCTTTAAATTGAGTGGTTGTTTCTGTAGATTGCCTTGTTTGTTCGGACTGTTGTTTTTCTTTTTTAATAGCATCCATGATTTTTTTCTGGTTCGCTTTATCTTTTATAAAAGTGTGCACCTCATTGGCAACTTTGTCAGGACTTACTTTTTTATTTCCAATATAATATTCGGTTATTGTGTCAGTTCCCATAAGGTTTTCTTTTTCTTTTTTAGATAGGCCAGTATTTTTAAGCCAGCTTTCTATCATTTTCTTCTGTTTATCAGGTTGGCTTTTAAGTTTGGCAAATTTACTTCTACTCAAACCATTATTACCATCAATCATGTCTTTAACCATTTTTTTTGCCAAAGGAAGCATTTTCCCATTAGGAACTTCACTGCTTTCATTTACAGCTTCTCGAGGACGCGGCCTGTCACCGCCGCCTCTGTACACCAAACGATTTTCTGAAAATAGATTATTCATAATATAATTATTAAGCATTTCCTCTCTCTTTATTTTTATCTTTATTATATGCTTTTACCATTTTGTCTAACTTTTTTATTGGAGAAAAAGCAATAGCATTGATACCGCTTTCCATTTTTGAAGCTATTTCTTGTGCTTGGTCTGCAAGTTTGCCTTTTGCATGAGAATTAAAATCAGGAATGTTTTGTTGCAAATAGCTTTTAATTTTATTAATTCTATTTAATTGATTTGGTTCTTTATTAACGAAATTTTTTGCTGCTGTTTGTAATTGATTTGCATCAAAATTTTTGCCAAGCTTTAAAAATTTAAATGATAAGCTTGCTGTGGTTTCAGGTGAAACTTTAGCAGCTTCTGCAGCTTCAGGTGTTCCACTTGGGCCACCTTCCATGCCCATGAAAACTAAACGGTTTTCTGAAAAGTAATTTTTCATTTTTGTTTTTGTTAATTTTACTTTACTATATTATACCCCAAAACAGCATGTAATTGCAATATGTAAACACATCTATGTCAATTCCTGTGAAAAAAATCGTAACAATCGGTCTGCTTGCAATTTTATTTGTATTAATAATGCTTACTTCAATACTTTGGTACGTGAAATCGAGTACAGAAGAGCTTATTTACTCATATAAAGATATAGAGCAACTTGATGAGCGACCTGCAGCCATTGTATTTGGTGCAGCTGTTAATCCTGCAACTTTGTTGCCTAGTGATATTTTGCAGGACCGTATTATTACGGCTGTAGACCTTTACAATAAGGGCAAAGTGGAAAAAATTATAATGTCCGGTGATAATCGCGTTGAAAACTACAATGAGCCTATTGTAATGAAGAGATTTGGCAAAATTTTATCTGTTGATGAAGATGATTTGATTATGGATTTTGCAGGACGCCGCACATACGACACTTGTTATCGTGCAAAAGAAATATTCGGCATAGATAAAGCAATTCTTGTTACTCAGGAATACCATTTATACAGAGCTCTATATACTTGTCGCGCTCTGGGAATAGACGTTATTGGCGTTTCTGCGAGCCGCCAGGAGTACAAGGACCAGGCTTATTATAATCTAAGAGAAATACCAGCAATTTTGCTGGCATTTCTTGATGTTCATATAATTAAACCTGAGCCTATTTTGGGCGAAAAGATGTACATTTTTGACTAGTATAGTTTTAATTGTTAAAATAATTTAGTTTATATCTATTAATTTTTTCTGTATGAAAAAAATTAGAGTTTTAGTTTCAATTATACTGGTATTGATTTTGGCGGCGTACAACGGTCCTCTTAGTGCTTTTGCCGCATGGGCTCAGCAATCTACAATGAGTAACCCGAATGGAAGCGCCAATCAATTTGGCTGGACGATTGATCTTGATGCTGATTATGCAATAGTTGGTGCTCCGTTTGATAGTTATTATTCACAACCCCAATATTCAGGTTCTGCATGGATTTATAAAAGATCAGGTACTACTTGGAGTTATACAACAGGTACTAATGATTGTGATGACAATTCCGGTGATAACGAATGTCTAAAAGAGTCAACACCAACCGCTGGATACAGATTTGGAAAAGCAGTTGCAATTAGCGGAAATTTTGCTGCTGTTTCAGCACCTACGCTTCAATTCACACAAGGTCATGTTTATATTTATAAAAATAATGGTAGCGATGTTTGGTCACTTGTAGAAACTATAAACAGTCCCGAAACTGATAATGATGGTTGGGCACAGAATATTTCAATGGATGGTGATTATCTGGCCATATCACACAGCCATTATAATAGCGGACAGGGTTCAATTGAAATTTATAAACGTAATACTAATACAGATTGGCCTTTACTTGCAACAATAACAGCATCAGATGGATCTGCCGGAGATGATTTCGATCATCCGGATTTGGATGGAGATAATTTGATTGTAGGTGCGTCATCTAAAAACAGTTACGCAGGTGGCGTTTATATTTACAACAAAACTTCAGGAGGAGGTGCTGATTGGGATAACGGCTCAACCGATGAAGTAGCAAATTTTGATGGTGCTTCAGCTGATGACGATTTAGGTTTTTCAGTTTCAATTAATGGAAATTACGCTGCAGCAGGAGCAGATGGCTATGATAACGGAACTTATCAGGGAGCAGCGTATGTTTATTATAATAATGTGGGTACGTGGGGAGAGCAACAGCTTGTTACAGCGAGTGATGGTCTGGCTGATGATGGTTTCGGATCATCAATAGCTATAAGCGGTGATAGGTTATTAGTGGGAGCAAGTGGGTACAGTAATGGAGATTATACCGGTGCAGCATATTATTACACAAGAAGCGGGACAACTTGGGGAACTGAACAAAAAGTTGAGGATTCAGGCGGAGCTTCGTTTGATAGTTTTGGAACAAGAGTTGCGATGGATGGAAGTTATTCACTTGTTGGAAATTTTCCTTTCCCTGCTCAAAACGGAGAAGTTTTCGTAAATTACTTCACGTCAGGTGGAGGAGCTGTACCAGAGTTTAGCGATTACGTGTTGTTTCTCGTGATAGTTTTGGCTCTTGCAATAGTAATAAGAACAGTACCAAAATTAAATCTTGGCGGAGGAAAACCAGCTTAAATACATCAAGAAATTATTCTCCTTTAGGGTTTATCAGCATTTTGATTTCAATATCAACACCTGCAGGAAGGGTCAAATTAGAAAGGTTTTCAATTGTTTTTGGAGTACTTTCGCTTATATCAATAAGACGTTTGTGAGTTCTGATTTCAAACTGTTCTCTTGAATTTTTGTGTACGAAAGTAGATTTGTTTACTGTATATTTTTCGATTTTCGTTGGTAGGGGAATAGGGCCGTTAATAATTGCTCCTGTTCTTACTGCTGTATCAATGATTAGTTTTGCGCTGTCATCAATGATTTTGTGATCATAAGCTCTAAGCTTGATCCTGATTTTTTGCTTTGAAGGTGACATGACTTTTAAGTTGTTAAAAAATACCGGGTCAACATTTGCCCGGCTATTAATAATAGCTGTTAATAGAAGTTTCGGGCTGTACCGCTTTGTAAGCGGCATGCGTCCTAAAAGCAGGACACATAATTTTGTTGCCCCTCTATTCTATTGAATTTTCTTTAGAAGTCAAATTGAAAAATTCTCCTAAATTAATTAAACGATAAACAAATTGGCTTAGGAATCCAACAATTACTGCAAAGCCTGTAGCTACCCAGTAGCCTCTTAAATGTATTGGAGTTGAATCCTGGAGCAATAAAATGTCGGTATCAAGCCCAAAAGCCATATGGGATAAAGCAAGCAGTAAGCCGCCAATAACACCTCCCAATAAAAGGCTTAATAAAAAGCTTTTATTCTTCATCAATCTTAATAATGGAATTAAAATAAGTCCTATCAATGCAGCATAAATTAACGCAAACCAATAAGCATTAAAACTAACTAGCGGTTCCAAATTATATACAACTTCAAGTTTTACGTACTTTCCCATACTAAAAACAATCCCAAAAACAACCAGAATGCCTGCAAGTCCGCATAAAACAGTGCCGATTATTGCCGCAAGTGTGCCGCGAACGAATTTCATTAAAGTTATTTTTCCTTTAAATAAATCTGTGAATTTGTATTTTTTATTTTTAACTTCTTTTAATTGCTCAGGTTCTTTTTTTGCTACATCTTCTAGTTTTTGCATAAGTATAGAAACTTCTTTATTCGCGACTTTAAGGTCCTCTGTTTCCGCTTTTTTCATTTCCTGTCTTTCCTGTACATGTTTTTCTTCTTTTACTTCATCATAAAACGCGTTTACTTCATCAGCATGCTCCTGAAATTCCGATTCAACATTTTGCATGAATTCCTGTTCTTCCTCCAAAACTTTAATTATCTCCTGCATTTTTTCCGGAGAAGAATTAAGCATACTTTTAACACGCAAAGCCCTTTCTTCATCAGAAAGAGACTTTAAGGTAGGGGAAAGCTCAATCAGTTTCTCTAAATGATTCTTTAACTCATCCATTAAAATTAATTAAGTTTATGCAAGACCTTTTCTTTCAGGAGTGCCTGAGCTAGGAGCATTTTTTGTAGATTTTTTTGCAAGTGCTTCATTAGGAGCCTTTGCTCCTTGTTTGCCTGCAATTTGTTCTTTTGTCATACCTTCGCCTGCAATTTTTACATTTTTTAGCTTATCATTTGGACCAATATCAATGTCTGTAAGCTCTGCAAGTCTCTTCTTGTATTCAGCTGTGCCTTTTTTAAGTTTAGCATCCTTTTTTTCAACAGCTTTTGCACCTTGTTTTGCTTTTTCTGTTTTTGGCTTATAGCCTGGTAGACCAGTTAAAAGCTTGTCCATTAGCTGTTGGTCTTTCTTTTGTTTTTCCGGAGACGTACCCTTTACTTCATGAGTTTCTCCTGCACCTGGATTTTTTGGTGTTTCTGGTGACATATTTATTTTTGTTTAAGGATATATTAATACATTATTATTATACCAGAATTCACTTAGGTTGTAAATGATTTAGACCAGGTCTGGCGGCCAGACCTGGTCTACCCGCCAGACCTGGTCTAAAAAAGCCCCCACCTTTCGGCAGGGGCGACTAGGACTTATATTTTTTAGCTTCGCTCGCCGCCTTAACGCGGCTCGCTCCAAAGAGCTCCCTTTGGTCGCTCTCTAATCCATGATTTTAGCTACTACACCAGCTCCAACTGTTCTACCACCTTCACGAATCGCAAATCTTTGACCTTCATCCATCGCGATTGGTGTACCAAGTTCAACTTTCATGTTTACTTTATCACCAGGCATTACCATTTCAACATCCGGTGGAAGTTCGATTGAACCGGTTACATCAGTAGTTCTGATATAGAATTGAGGTTTGTATCCTTTGAAGAATGGAGTATGACGTCCGCCTTCTTCTTTAGTTAGGATGTAAACTTCAGCTTCGAATTTAGTGTGTGGTTTAATTGTTCCTGGTTTAGCAAGAACCTGTCCTCTTTCGATTTCTTCTCTTTCAATACCTCTTAAAAGAACACCAACGTTATCACCAGCGCGTCCTTCATCAAGAAGTTTTTTGAACATTTCAACTCCTGTAACAATAACTTTTCTTGTTGGTTTAATTCCAACGATTTCTACTTCGTCATTAATTCTTACAATTCCTGTATCAATACGTCCGGTAGCAACAGTACCTCTACCTTTAATAGAGAATACATCTTCCACAGGCATTAAGAAATCTTTATCGATTTCACGTTTTGGATCCGGAATATAAGTATCAAGCGTGTTTAATAATTCAACAATTGGTTCTGCATCTGGCCCTGTTGGATTTTCAAGAGCTTTAAGAGCAGATCCTTTAATAACTGGAATTTCGTCTCCAGGGTATTCATATTTAGTTAAAAGATCGCGAACTTCCATTTCTGCAAGTTCAGCAACTTCAGGGTCAGCCATATCCATTTTGTTTAAAAAAACAATAATGTATGGAACGTTTACCTGATGAGCCAATAGTATGTGTTCACGAGTTTGTGGCATTGGTCCGTCTGCAGCAGATACTACAAGAATCGCACCATCCATTTGTGCCGCACCAGTGATCATATTTTTTACGTAGTCAGCATGCCCTGGACAATCCACGTGCGCATAGTGTCTTTTTTCTGTTTCGTACTCCTGGTGAGAGGTTGCGATTGTAATACCTCTTTCTTTTTCTTCAGGAGCATTGTCGATTTGATCGAACGCAACTGCTTTGTTTTTACCACCCATTTTTGCAGCAGCAACAGCAGTGATAGCAGCAGTTAGAGTTGTTTTACCATGGTCTACGTGCCCGATGGTACCCACGTTAACGTGTGGCTTTGAACGATCAAACTTTTCTTGTTCAGCCATATTTTTGGGTTATTAGTGATATAATTTAATGCATGGACTAGAAAGTCCAAACGCTTGAGAGATATTAGCGAATATAGAAGTTAAATGCAAGGGAATTTTAAAATCTGGCGCTGACCCCACCCACGACTTGATATGAGACCCTGCCTCTTTGATAAGTCAGATCTGTGCGAGCTTCTAATTTCAATTTGTCGTTCCCATAAGTGACCGAAGTTGAATAATTTGATTCTTTTGGAGAAACCGCAACATTTGCATTAACATTAAGCTGAGCTTTTTTACCTAATAATTTACCTGCATTAGCAAGTGTATAATCTCCGCTAACAGAAAACCTTTTAAGTTTATGATCATATCTTAAATGGAGTGTTGTGTTTTCCTGGCCAGGAATACGAATATTGGCTTTAACTTTTGCATCAACAGGAGTTCTTTTATCAGGGCCTTTTTTTATGGCAACTTCAATATTGGAACCGCCTTTGCTATATTTCACGCCTACACCTAAACCTTTTAATTTCAAAACAACTTTGCCTTTTTGGCTTTCTCTTGAGGATTGTTGATTAGGTAATCTAAAGCGCATATTTAATAAATCTGATTGTTTTTTATTAAGTTCTCCATTTAATTTGCCTCTAACCTGTTTGGCAACTCTGTTTTTTAAATTTTCAGCAAGTTTTACAATTGTTGTAACTTGTTCTTTTGGTCCAGGGGTGTTTTTAAGTTGATTGATACCTTTTAATTTCAATAAATTAGTTTGTTGTCGCAATTTGTTTGCAGGACCGGATTTTAAAACACGTCCAATCTCTCTGCGGGAAGGCATTAGTTTTTGTCTATTAACTTCTTTTTTTTCGGGGCCTTTATATCTTTCAGGCATTTTTTTGATTTTTAATTTCAAAATCATTCATTGTGATGAATGCTTGCATTAAGCCGGACACAGCAAAATAACTTGCCTCGGTTAAGACTTCATATTCATTATCCACATCAATAAAAATGTCATTCAGAGTATTTAATTCATTATCTGTTAGGTTTGGCAAATCCGCAAGCAGTTCAGCTTTTTCATTGTCATAAAGATATTGCGAATTTTTAATTCGCTTTGTAAGCTCGTTAATTTTAATCATCAAGCCTAGTAATTTTTGCAGTACGTCTTTTTATCCCATGAGCCTCCTGAAACATGTCGTCTTCCATCTGCTGTCGTAACAATCGCTGATTTTCAGCTTCAGCTTCTTCTGGAGTCATGTCTTCTGGTATATGTGGAGCTAGTGGGTCGTACTTTTTATCCATAATTATTTTTTTCCTGTTCGTTCAGCAACTACCTTTTCTTCAACATTCTTAGGAACTTTTGAATAATGTCCAAATTCCATTGTTGAAGTTGCTCTACCTTGAGTCATTGATCTTAAGTCAGTTGTATAACCGAACATTTCACTTAAAGGCACTTCGGCCTTGATAAATTTAACTGGTCCTCTGTCGCCTGATTCACTAATTTGTCCTCTTCTTGAGCTTAAGTTACCCATTACATCTCCAAAATATTCTTCAGGAGTTACCACTTCAACTTTCATTATTGGTTCAAGAAGAACTGGATTTGCTTTTTTGGCAGCGTTTTGGAAGGCGATAGAACCCGCTATTTTAAACGCCATTTCAGATGAATCCACATCGTGGTATGAACCATCGTAAAGTTCAACTTTAAGGTCAACCATTGGGTAGCCCGCAATAACACCTCTTGTCATTGCTTCCTGAATACCCTTATTTACAGGCTGAATATATTCTTTAGGGATTTTACCACCAGTGATTTTATCAGCGAATTCATAACCCTTACCTGGTTCTTGTGGCATGACTCTGATAAGTACGTGTCCGTATTGACCACGACCACCGGTTTGTTTTGAATATTTTTCTTCCATTTCAACTTCAGATTGAATTGTTTCACGGTATGCAACCTGAGGTTTACCTACATTCGCTTCAACTTTAAATTCTCTTCTTAAACGATCAACCAATACTTCAAGGTGAAGCTCACCCATTCCTGAAATAATAGTCTGACCGGTTTCTTCATCAGTGTAAGTCTGGAAAGTAGGATCTTCCTCAGCAAGTTTTTGAAGAGAAAGTCCAAGCTTCTCTTGATCTGATTTGGTTTTAGGTTCGATTGCGATCGAAATAACAGGCTCAGGGAAGTCAATTGATTCCAAAACAATCGGATGACCTTCATCACATAGTGTATTTCCTGTCATTGTGTTTTTAAGACCTACCGTAGCCGCGATATCACCTGCTTTCACTTCTTTGATTTCTTCACGTGAGTTCGCATGCATCTGTAAAATACGACCGATTCTTTCTTTTTGGCCTGTTGTTGCATTATAAACATAAGAGCCTGCATCAAGTCTTCCTGAATAAACCCTAAAGAAACATAGTTTACCTACAAAAGGGTCTGTTGCGATTTTAAATGCAAGTGCAGAGAAAGGTTTGGTTTCATCAGCTGGTCTTTCTTCTTCCTGTTCTGTTCTTGGATTAATACCTTTTATTGGTGGAATATCAAGAGGTGAAGGAAGGTACCAATTAACAGCATCAAGCATTAGCTGTACACCAATATTCTGAAGCGCTGTTCCGCATAAAACAGGATAAATTTGGTTTGCGATGGTTCCTTTTCTTATAGCTGCTTTAATTTCATCAATTGTAAAATCTTGCCCTTCAAGATATTTTTCCATTAAATTGTCATCGCATTCCGCTACCTTTTCAATCATTACATGTCTGTATTCTTCAACTTTTTCTTTCATATCTTCAGGAATATCAACAGCAACAATGTTTTGCCCGAATTCTCCTTCAAATTTATATGCTTTTTCTTCCAATAGATCTACAACTCCTTCGAAAGTACTTTCAGCACCGATTGGAAGCTGAATTGCAACTGCTTTATCACTTAATCTTTGTTCGATAGAATTAATAGACATGTAAAAATCAGCACCCATTTTATCCATCTTGTTGATGAAAGCCATTCTTGGTACATGATATTTATCAGCCTGTCTCCATACTGTTTCAGATTGAGGTTCAACACCCTGAGATCCGTCAAACACAACAACACCGCCATCCAAAACACGTAGCGAACGTTCTACTTCAGCAGTAAAGTCAACGTGACCCGGAGTATCAATAATATTAATTCTTATGTCTTTCCAATAACAGGTAGTAGCTGCCGAAGTAATAGTAATTCCACGCTCTTTTTCCTGTTCCATCCAGTCCATATCAGCTGCACCATCGTGCGTTTCACCGATTTTATGTTTTTTACCGGTATAGAATAATATACGTTCTGTAAAAGTTGTTTTTCCAGCATCAATATGGGCAATAATACCAATATTTCGCAGTTTTCGCAGATCTTCAGACATGATTTTTATAGTTAAATAGATATAAAAATGGCCGCTAATAAAGCGCCAGAGGTATTATAGGGAGTATGCGGTAAAAGTCAAACGCAAAGTGCTTTAAGTTGACAAATTGAGCAAAAGTGATAAGGTTCAATTACAATTTGCTTGGATTGTGCTCGTTCCAGTTGTTGCGAAGCGCAATTCGAAATTATACAGGCCGAAATCTGAAAGGAGAATGCCAATGGCAAAAGACAAGAAAGTTAAATTCTGGGTTTCGATAGCCCTTGGGGTAGTAGTAATACTCTGGGTTCTGCCACTGTTGCTGCACTTCATAGGTGTCCCTCTTCCCGGATGCAACTGATCCTGACCGGCCGCTTCATGCCTGCCGCGTACACATGTTGCGCGGTAGGTTTTTTCTTGTAATCCAAAAATTATTCTAAAACTTAAAATCATCAAACAAAAAATGGGCAAAGGCACATGCAATAAGCCGGCTTAAGAAATTCATCACAAAAAACCATGGGCGATATTTAAAAACACGACGAGCTCAAGCATCAATCCGAAACAACAATCGACAAAAAGTTTAGAATGTATAAAATGCAGGCAGTCACGATGTAACATTGATTTCGTATTTAATTGTGGTACTTTATTAGCCTGTCTTTTTACTGACTTGATTTTAAGTACAGCAAGAAGCTTTATGTTCTTTGAGGCACCAACCCATTACAAGGAAAGGAGAAAGTATGATGAACGAGAACAAAGAGCTGAAGAGAAGCGCAAAGCGTCACTTCAACACCATGATCGTGGTTACCGCCATCTTCACTGTGCTCTGCCCGCCTTTTGTCGTCTTCCACGTACTCGCGTGGACAGGACGACTCGGCACCTAATCGCCTCATCGAACTTCGCGCCCGCCCCACTCATCGTAGTGGGGCGGGCTTTTTATTATTCGTCAACTCGCTTTCGTAATTTTGGCTAACGTTGTATACTTATATTTAGCGATTTTGCTATTTAACCCTCTATATAATGAATGCAAAAAAACTGGGAGCAGTGTTTGCAATGCTGGGTATTATGGCTACTTTTATTGTAGTCTCAAATACAGCAAGTGCAGCAAGCTTCGCAGATGTACCTACTACTTACGAATACTCTGATGCAGTAACATTCCTTCTTGATGAAGGAGTTGTTCAGGGTTATCCTGATGGATCTTACAAACCGGCAAATACAATCAACCGTGCTGAGTTTGTGAAAATTGTTCTTGAATCAGCAGACATTGCACCTGAAGGTGGCTATTGTTTTCCTGATGTAACAGATCAGTGGTTTGCTCCTTATGTATGTAAGGCAAAGGCTGAAGGTTTGGTTCAGGGATATCCGGATGGAACTTTTAAACCTGAACGCCCTATTAATTTTGTTGAATCAGGAAAAGTTATTACTGAAGGACTTGATATTCCGGCTGATGATACTTATCAGGATGCCTGGTATCACAAATATGTAAAAGCAGTTGAAGCGGATAATGCGATTCCGCCTTCAGTTGAAACATTTGATCAGTATTTGAATCGAGGAGAAATGGCTGAGATGGTTTGGCGTGTTGAAACCGGTGAAACAGGGGATTCGAACAATTATAATACCTTGAAAGAAACAACAAAAAATCAACAGGTTACAAACATTGAATCATGCCAGATGCTGATAGATAAATTCCAAACACTTGATACTTATTATTATGGAGTTGAAGGGGATATGGCGGTAGGAGAAATGGCTTTACCTGTGTCTGAACCAAATGCTGGTGCCACAAAAACAACTGTAAGCTCTACAGATGCTTCACGTGCAGATGAAAGTACAAATTTAGCGGAATATTCAACTACAAACGTACAGGTTGAAGGTGTTGATGAAGCGGATTTTGTGAAAACAGACGGTGAATATATTTATATTATTAAAGACAGCAAAATAAGAGTTGTTAAAGCTTATCAGCCTGATGAAATGCAGGAGCTCGATGCTTTGGCGTTCGAAGACGAAAGCTTCTTGCCTACCGACATGTATGTTGACGGCGATAAATTGGTTGTAATTGGAAATTCATATTATTCATATCCGTATCCTTTAAGAGGCGAGCCAATGTCAGTGGAAATAGCTCATCCTTATTACGGAGGAGGCGAAACAGTGGTTTATATATTTGATATTTCAGATAAAACCGATATCAAACAATTTAGAAAAATGACATTTGAGGGTGATTATAGCCAGTCAAGAAAAGTTGATGATATGGTTTATGTTGTATTAAACAGATACGCGTTTATTCCTTATGCTGATATTGAAAATCCTGTAGAAATTCTTCCGCAGTATTTGGACAATGATGATGAAGTATCTAAACCGCTTGTTGATTGTACTGATATCAAACAAATTCCGATTATGGAAGATCCTAATTATTTAATTGTAGTTGGAATTCCAATCAATGATAAAAGTGCGGATATAGTACACGAAGTTATACTTGGCAGAAGTGAAAATATATATTCATCTCGTGATAATTTATACGTTGCATCATCAAATTGGTATTGGAGAAGTGATAATGAAAATACAAATTTATATAAATTCAGCCTTGGAAAAGATGGAATTGAATTTCAGTCAAAAGGAAAAGCACCGGGTCATATTTTAAATCAATTCTCTATGGATGAATATGATGACCATTTTAGAATTGCAACAACCCGTGGATTCAGTTGGGACGGAAGCTCTGACAATGATGTTTATGTTTATGATTCAGATATGAATATGGTTGGTAAACTTGAAGGTCTTGCTCCGGGTGAAAGCATTTATTCTACGAGATTTATTGGCGGAAGACTTTATATGGTTACCTTTAAAAAGATTGATCCATTTTTTGTGATAGATATGAGCAATCATGCTTTTCCTAAAGTTTTAGGTAAGCTTAAGATACCGGGCTACAGCGATTATTTGCATCCTTATGACGAAAACCATGTACTTGGATTTGGAAAAGATACAGTGGACCCGACTGAACTTGAGGCAGCCGGAAGGACAGTTGATTTTGAATGGTATCAGGGAATGAAAGTTGGATTGTTTGATGTAACCGATGTTAATAATCCAATTGAGCAATTTAAAGTTGTGATAGGCGACAGGGGAACTGATTCTCCGCTTTTATATGATCATAAAGCATTATTATTTGATAAGGATAAAAATATAATTGCTTTCCCTGTAAAAGTTGCTCAGCTGCCTGATGAAGTTAAAGATCCTAATATGCCTTTAAATACATATGGCGATTATATATTCCAGGGCGCTTATGTATTCGGGCTTGATCTTCAAAAGGGATTTAATCTTAAAGCAAAGATTTCACATTACACTGAAACTGAAGTAGCGGATAAAGCGGGTTATTACTGGTATGGTCCAAAAGATATTGAAAGAGTTCTTTATATAGGAAACTATTTATACACTGTTTCAAAAGGTATGGTAAAAGCCAATGATATGAATAATGATTATGCAGAAGTGAATTCAGTTGAAGTTGGACCTGATGAAGGCGAATACTATGACTTTATTTATTACTAGAATAAATAATAAAAAAAGGCGCCCGCATTATGCAGGCGCCTTTTTGAAATTGTAAGTTTTAGTATCTTGCAAAGTGAGCAAACGCTTTGTTTGCAGCAGCCATTTTGTGAGTATCTTCCTTCTTCTTGCATGCTGCACCCTGGCCTTCTGCTGCCTGCATAAGTTCATTAGCAAGCCTTTGGTGCATTGCTGAACCTTTTCCTGATCTTGCAGCTGTAATAAGCCATCTGAATGCTAAGGTAATTTGTCTGTTTGCATTAACTTCCAATGGAATTTGATAAACAGCGCCTCCGATTCTCTTTGGCTTAACTTCCATTTGAGGTTTTACGTTATCCAATGCTTTATTAAAGATTTTACCCGGATCTTCTTTAGTTTTTTCGCTTATCATTTTGAATGAATCATTAAAGATTCTGCGGGCAACGGTTTTTTTACCGTCGTTCATTACATAGTTTATGAATTTTTCATAAAGCGGGTTTGAATCTTTTGGTATAAAATGTGCTCTTTTTTGCATAGTATAAATTTATAATGGCTATTATTTAGGTTTTTTAGTTCCGTAGCGGCTTCTGCCCTGCTTGCGTTTTTCAACTCCCTGAGTATCAAGTGATCCTCTGATAATATGATAACGTACACCAGGCAGATCCTTTACTCTTCCTCCTCTGATAGTAACAACAGAGTGTTCCTGTAAATTGTGTCCTTCACCAGGAATATAAGCATTAACTTCCATTCCGTTAGTTAGTCTTACTCTTGCCACTTTACGTAATGCCGAATTCGGTTTTTTAGGTGTCATTGTAAACACTTTTACGCATACACCACGCTTTTGAGGACAATTAATTGAAACATTATTATTTTTCAATGTATTGAATGTTATCCCCATTGCTGGCGATTTAGTCTTTTTAATGACTTTTTTTCTTCCTTTTCTAACTAATTGATTAATTGTTGGCATATCTTTTTAAATTTAAGTGGCGACGGTTAATGTAAAGGATTTAAGAGCGGATTGCAAGAGTTTTTTAAACTTTTTATGAGCAGAGGATTGGGGCGATGTGCGAGTGAACAACTTGCACATCGCCCCAATCCGACTACATTTCTCCAAGTGATTCTTCCTGCACTGTTTCCTCTTTTTCTTTTTTCGTATAGTATTTCTCCATTTCTTTAACCAATTCAGGGTTTCTGTTCTTATAAGTATCTCCTGCAGGAATAAGTTTACCGATGATAACGTTTTCTTTAAGACCTTCAAGGTTATCAATACGTTTAGTTGTTGATGCTTCAACAAGCACACGGATTGTTTCCTGGAATGAAGCAGCAGAAAGCCAGCTATCTGTATAAAGTGAAATCCTTGTAAGTCCAAGAAGTAATCTTTCAGCATCAGCAGGGTGTTTTTTCTTCTTAATCAAGTCAGCGTTAAGCTTTTCAAGTTCAATGGTATCAACAAGTTCACCTGGTAACATGTTTGTGTCACCGGAATCAAGAATCCTTGATTTAGAAAGCATTTGTCTCGCAATAATCTCAATGTGTTTATCATTGATTGTCTGACCCTGTGAAGCATATATACTTTGTACTTCCTGCATAATATATTTTTGCAGATTGTATATGTCGGTTAACTGCATCAATTGTCTCAAATTCAAGTGACCTGATGTAAGCGCCTGTCCTTTGGTAACTTTATCGCCGTTTTTAACAAGGATAGTTTTACCTTGAGGAATTGTATAAACTCTTTCAACAACGTCATCTGAAATTAGTTCAATCATTTCATCACTAACGCTAAGAACTTTGCCGTCATTTTCAGCTTTTATAAGATTTTTTTGCTTTGTAGATTTTGCAATAACCTGTTTTTCTTTAATCTTATCTCCTTTTTTCACTTCGGCTTTCATGAAAGCGCCAAGCGGATATTGAGTAATTATCGGTTCTTCTGAAATAACAGTGATTGCAGCTGTTTTACCTTTTTGACTGATTTTAACTTTGCCATCGATTTCAGCCAGTACAGCAGGAGATTTAGGAGTTCTTGCTTCGAATAGTTCTTCAACACGTGTAAGACCCTGAGTAATATCTTTTCCTTCCGCAACACCACCCATGTGGAATGTACGCATGGTAAGCTGTGTTCCAGGTTCACCGATACTTTGTGCTGCGATAATTCCAACAGCAGTACCAATATCAACAGTGTCATTTGTTCCGAGATCTTTACCATAACATTTTACGCAGATTCCATTTGGAGTCTGGCACGTCATTACTGATCTTGCATATACTTCATCAACTGTTCCTTCGGTGATTTTCTTGATTTCCGCTTTGCCAAGTTCAGTATCTTTTTTAACAAGTACTTCACCTGTTTTTGAATCTATAACATTCTTTGTAACAACACGTCCGTAAATTCTCTTTTCAAAATCTTCACCGATCTGTTCACTTTCATTACGTGTGATTCTATGAGCGTGTTCAGTTCCGCAGTCATATTCTTTAACAATGATATCCTGAACCGCATCAACAAGACGACGTGTTAAGTAACCTGCTTCAGCTGTTTTAAGCGCTGTATCAGATTTACCTTTACGGCCTCCATGTGTTGCAATGAAGTATTCCAGGATGGTGAATCCTTCTTTTAAGTTTGATTTGATTGGTAATTCGATTGTTTTACCTGCAGGATTAGCAACCAGACCTTTAATTCCGCATAGCTGTGTGATCTGACCCCAGTTACCTCTGGCTCCTGAATCAATCATGTAATAAATGTGATTTTCATCATCAATGTTTTTAATCATTGCTGTTGTAATGTCAGATTTAGCCTGAGACCATACTTTAATCGAATGATTATATCTTTCTTCATCTGTCATTAATCCTTCATTGAATTGATTTGTAATCTGTTTAATTACTTCAGAAGAATCTTCAATGATTTTAGTCTTTTCTGAAGGCACAAGCATATCAGCACCTCCGATTGAAAGCCCTGATTTTGTAGCAAATTTAAATCCGAGTCTTTTAATTTCATCAGCGAATTTTGCAGTAACTTCGTTACCGTATTTATTGTAAGAGTCACTGATAAGTGAACTTAAGCTTCCTTTTTTCATTGTTTCGTTAACGTAAGGAAGTCCTTCAGGTACAAAGCTGTTAAAGATCATTCTTCCAACAGTTGTTTCGATTATTTCATCATTAACTCTTGCTTTGATTGCAGCCTGCACATGAACATATCCAAGTCTATAAGCTAAAATTGCTTCGTCCAAGTCAGAGAAAACCATACCTTCTCCCTTTTTACCAGGTGTCATTTTTGTTAAGAAGTAACATCCAAGCACCATATCCTGAGTAGGTGTTACGATAGGTTCACCATGAGATGGTTTAAGTAAATTGTTAGCTGACTGAATAAGTCTCTTAGCTTCTTCCTGAGCCTGTTTTGATAAAGGCACATGAACCGCCATCTGATCTCCATCAAAGTCCGCATTGAACGCCGTACATACCAATGGATGAATCTGAATCGCTTTACCTTCTACCAGTACAGGCTGGAAAGCCTGAATTCCCAATCTGTGAAGCGTTGGAGCACGATTTAATAATACATAGTGACCAATTGTAACTTCCTCAAGAATATCCCAAACTTCTCTTTTATTAGCCTGAATTAATTTTTCTGCATTTTTAATGTTGTGAGCATATCCGTCTCTAATCAAACGTCCGATAACAAACGGCTTAAATAATTCCATTGCCATAAGTTTTGGTAAACCACATTGATTTAATTTAAGGTGCGGTCCAACCACAATTACAGAACGTCCTGAATAATCCACACGTTTACCAAGTAAGTTTTGTCTGAAACGACCCTGTTTACCTTTCAACATGTCAGAAAGAGATCGAAGTTTTCTCTTATCTCCAGAGTTAAATACTGTTTTACCCTGACGAGCGCTGTTGTTTAATAAAGTATCAACAGCTTCCTGAAGCATACGTTTTTCATTTCTGCAGATTACTTCCGGTGCTCCAATTGCAATAAGTCTTTTTAAACGGTTATTTCTGTTAATTACACGTCTGTATAAATCATTAAGATCAGAAGCAGCGAATCTTCCTCCGTCAAGTTGCACCATTGGCCTTAAATCCGGTGGAATTACAGGCAATGCTGTAAGTACCATCCATTCAGGTTTGATTCCGGCTTTTAATAAACTTCCGCAAAGTTTAATTCTTTTAATAATTTTCTTTTGCTTTTGACCTGAAGCTTTTTTAAGGTCAACTTCAAGTTCATCAATCAATGATTTTAGATCAAGACTCATAATGATATCCCGGATTGATTCAGCTCCTGTACTTGCTTTAAAGATTTGTCCGAATTTCATTGAAAGATTTCTATATTCAAGCTCAGAATATACCGAGCCAACTGCAAGTCCGTTTAAATCATCTTTTGCACTTGCATGCTGTTCATCCAATTCTTCAATTTTTTTAGCGTAATCTCTTTCAATCATTGAAAGTTCTCCCTTTTTCTTTTCATCTGATTTAGCTTTATCTACAGCATTTTTTGCTTCTTCTTTAATTTTCTTCTTATGCTGTTGATATTCATTTGTAAGTGTTTCTTTTGCTTCAGTTTTTGCATCTTCATCAACCTGAGTAATTACGTATGCAGCAAAATAAACTACCTGTTCAATAGTTTTAATTGGTAAATCCAAAAGTAAACCGATTCTGCTTGGTGTAGATCTTAAAAACCAAATGTGAGTAACAGGAACCGCAAGTTTAATATGACCCATTCTTTCACGTCTAACTGAGCTTCTAGTAACTTCAACTCCACACTTTTCACAAATTACACCTTTATATCGGATTCTTTTATATTTTCCGCAATAACATTCCCAGTTTTTGGTTGGCCCGAAAATCTTTTCACAGAATAAACCTTCACGTTCAGGTTTTTGAGTTCTGTAATTAATTGTTTCAGGCTTTTTAACTTCGCCGTGAGACCAAGATAATATCTCCTCAGGAGAAGCAACTGCAATTGAAATTGCATCAAATGTATCTAAAGTATGAGGGTTTTGATTTTGTCTTTGGTGACCTTCATGAGGCCGTTCTTGTTGATTTGCCATTTTATATAAAGTTAAAGAGTTGTCCTATAAATAGGAAATATAATATTAAGTAAAGCGCGCCTTCCCAGTTGTAAAATTTTCGTTCGATACCTGAGAAAGCAAGAAAAATTGTTGCAACAATTAAAAACGGTACACCAATATTAAGTACCGCAGGTTCAACAGGCAGGTCAGTTATAACACCTGAAACACCCATTATCATAAATCCGTTAAAAATATTTGAACCAAGTACATTACCTAAAGCGATATCAAATTTACCTTTTTTCGCTGCTGTTACAGAAACAATAAGTTCAGGAAGCGAAGTACCAATAGCTATAGCGGTAATTGCGATGATAGATGTATCTAAATTTAAAATTGCTCCCATTGTTATAACCGCATCAATAGTGAAATTTGCAGAGAAATAAAGTACTGCAGCTGAAATTACTATCCATAAAATATAAATCCATTTGAAGGGCGGCCTTTGTTCACCTTTCAAAGTTTTTATTAAACCTTTTTCTTTTTCCTCCAAAGGTTTTTTCTGTTCAGTAAGACTATAAATTAAGTAGATTATGAAACCTAAAATTGAAATTACACCTTCAATAAATGTAAATTTGCCGTCCATTACAGTCAAAACCAAAATTGCGCTTGCCCCTACCAGCAACGGAAGATCAAGCCTGATTAGGCTTCTTTTGATTTCGATTTTTTTTGCAATTATTGTAGCGACACCAACAACCAGTAAAATATTGGCAATATTTGAACCAATTACGTTACCTGCAACAACACCTGGTTCTCCTTTAACTATAGAGAAGATTGATGTGGCAAGTTCCGGCAGGGAAGTACCCGCACTGATTATTGTTATCCCGACAATAAATGAAGGAACTCCAAGCGATAACCCTAACTTTTCTGAATATTTCACCAGATAATCTGCTGATTTAACCAGAAAGAATAGGGCTACCGCGAATAGTAAAATTGTTTGTAGGAGTTCACTCATAATAGCTGATTGCTAATTAAGGGTTAAAGTCCAAGGTCAGCTGATATATCGACCTTAGATTCTTCTTTTTTCTCTTCTTTTTTCTCTTCTTTTTCTTTTTCCGCTTCGCTCACTTCGTTCGCTCCAGAAGAGCTCGCCTTTGGCTCGCTCTGCATTGGTTCTTCTTCATGAACATATTCGTCACTTTCCGGAATATATTCTTCGCCTTCTTCACCTTTTGGTCTTTTTTCAAGCATGATCATATCCTGTGCAACCACTTCGGTTCTGAATTTTTTTACACCTTCAGGAGTATCCCAGCTTCGTGTTTTTAGGTAACCTTCGATGTATACAAGTTTTCCTTTTTTAAGGTATTTGTTGCAGATTTCTGCAAGACGCGCCCAAGCAACGATATCGTGATATTCTGCTAATCCGTGTTTTTCACTGTCTTTTGTAACCCATTCACGGTTTGTCGCGATGCAGAATGTAGTAACCATCTGCCCGTTTGCTGTTTGTCGCATCTCCGGATCCCTTGTCAGGTTTCCTATCAAGATGACTTTATTTACACTTCTCATCATTCGTTTGGTTAAAGATTAAGTGTGTTCTATTGTGTTCGCTTTGCTCACGCTTAGGCTCGCGATAAGTTTTCGCTCGCCAGACCCTCGCGTTGCTCGGCTCTGTTATTTTTTTGAAGCAATGTCTGCTTCTGTTTCAGATTCCGACAGTTCGGCAGCTTCTGTTTCGCTTAGCTGAATGCGATTCCCACCTTCATGAGGAGTCACAATTTGTTCAGCCATTTTCTTTGCTACTTCAGGATCAACTTCTTCTCTGTCTTCGATATCTTCTTTTAAAATTTCTTCTTCTTCTTTTTCAACTTCTTTGATTGAGTATTCGTCCTCGGCCAGGTCATCGTCAGATGTATCAGTATTAACAAGATCAACACTCAAACATAAACTTTGTAATTCTTTTACAAGTACATTGAATGATTCAGGTGTTCTTGGTTTTCTGATAGCTTCACCTTTAACGATTGATTCATAAGCCTTTGCTCTTCCGTATACATCATCGGATTTGATTGTGAGCATTTCCTGAAGAGTATGAGATGCACCATATGCTTCAAGTGCCCACACCTCCATTTCTCCGAATCTCTGTCCACCATGCTGAGCTTTACCTCCAAGAGGCTGCTGAGTAACAAGTGAATATGGTCCAACAGATCTTGCATGGATTTTATCTTCAATCAAATGGCTCAATTTCATTATGTAAGCAATACCTACTGTTGTTTTGTGATCAAACGGTTCACCTGATTTTCCATCATAAAGCTGGATTTTTCCATCTTCAGGTAAGCCCGCTTTTTTAAGAAGATCAGTAATGTCTTTAGGTTTTGCTCCGTTTAACGCCGGACTCGCAACTTTCATGCCAAGTTTTATTGCTGCCCATCCCAAATGCGTTTCTAAAATTTGTCCGATATTCATACGACTTGATACACCAAGCGGATTCAAAACAATATCAACAGGTGTTCCATCCGGTAAGAACGGCATATCTTCCTGAGGTACAATAATTGAAATTACACCTTTATTACCATGGCGTCCCGCTATTTTATCTCCAACTGAGATTTTACGAGTCTGCGCAACACTTACTCTGATTTGTTTGTTTACTCCTGTTGGAAGTTCATCTCCATTTTGTCTTGTGAATAATTGAACACCAACTACTTTTCCGCCTTCACCACCGGGAAGTCTTAATGAAGTATCTTTTACATCACGCGCTTTATCACCGAAGATAGCACGTAATAATCTTTCTTCGGCGGTTAATTCAGTTTCACCTTTTGGTGTGATTTTACCAACCAGGATATCTCCTTCTTTTACATGCGCACCGATTCTCACAACACCGTCTTCATCCAGATCTTTTAATCTGTTTTCTCCAACGTTAGGGATATCTCTTGTTACAATTTCAGGTCCTAGTTTTGTATCACGAACATCCATTGTGAATGTTTCGATATGAACTGAATCATAAACACTATCTCTAACAAGTCTGTCAGAAATAATTACCGCATCTTCATAGTTGTAACCCTGCCAAGCCATGTAAGCCACCAGAAGGTTTCTTCCAAGTGCAAGTTCTCCGCCGTCAGTTGATGCACCATCAGCAAGTACGTCACCTTTTTTAACTTTATCGCCTTGATCTACAACTGCTCTCTGATGAATAGAAGTAGCCTGGTTTGATCTGCTGTAAACATGAAGAGTATAAGTAACTTTTTTACCGTTTTTATAAATAACTGTAATTTCATTAGCATCAACATATGAAACAGTACCGTCATCTTCAGCAATCAATACCTGACCTGAAGATTTAGCTGCAAGTTCTTCCATACCTGTTCCGACAATCGGAGCTTCAGGTGACACAAGAGATACAGCCTGACGTTGCATGTTTGAACCCATTGAAGCACGTGTATTATCATCATGCTCAAGGAATGGAATAAGTGAAGTAGTAACAGAGATGATCTGTTTTGGAGATACATCCATATGAGTTACGTCTTCGGCATCAGCCAATACAGGTTCTGAATTTTCACGGGCAGCAACTCTTAATTCCTGGAATTCTCCTGTTTTATCATCGATTGGTGTATTTGCCTGAGAAATTGTTAATGGTTTTTCTTCATCAGCATCCATATACTTTGTATTGGTCGTAACATATGCTATTACCGGAACTTCATCAATTTTAAGTTTTTCAATTGCTTTAGCTGCTTTTTCATCAATAAGTTCGTTAGCTTTAACAATGGCTTTTTTAGTGCCTGGATTAATAATGTCCTGAGATGCATGCCTTCCAATCATGTCTTTAGCTTTGTTTGGAACAGTATGTGCAACTTCTCTAAATGGCGTTTCGATAAATCCATATTTATTAACACGTCCGAATGTTGCCAAATGAACAACCAAACCAATGTTTGGTCCTTCAGGTGTTGCAATAGGACAAATTCTTCCGTAATGCGAGGTATGCACGTCACGTACATCAAATGAAGCACGTTCACGTGAAAGTCCACCGGGCCCCATAGCAGAAAGTCTTCTTTTATGAGCAAGTTCTGCAAGTGGATTAGTTTGATCCATAAACTGCGAAAGCTGTGAGCTCGCGAAGAATTCACGTAATGCAGCCGTTATAGGCCTAGAGTTAATCAACTGAGTCGGAGTGACAGTATCCAAATCCATAACAGTCATCCTGTCTTTTGCGATTCTGTCTGTTCTTAATAAACCAACTCTGAATTTATTCTGAACAAGTTCACCAACCGCTCTGATACGTCTGTTTGATAAATGATCGATATCATCAGGTTTTAATTCACCATTATTAAGTCGTACTAAATATTTAAGTATATGAACTAAATCTTCAACCTGAAAAGTATGATATTTTTTTTCATTCGGAGTAGAAAGTTTGAATCTCTTATTTAATTTGTATCTTGCAACAGGCCCCATGTCATATTTTCTATAGTCAAAGAACATAGAAGTAATAAGGGCTTTTGCGTTTTCAGGTGTTGCAAGATCACCAGGTCTGATTTTCCTGTAAATACTTTGATATGCTTCATCAATTGATTTAGCACTATCTTTTTCCAGAGTTTTTAAAATGTAATCATGTTCAATATCTGTAATTACATCTTTAAATAAATCTAAAATTTCTTTGTCTTTTTCATATCCGAAAACTCTTAACAATTGAGTAATAGGAATTTTACGTTTTCGATCAATTTTAACTGTAATAATACCTTTTTTATCAGTTTCAATTTCAAGCCATGCTCCTCTTTTTGGAATGATTTTTGCGCTGCACATGCCTGGAGCAGCAGAATTATTTGAGAAGAACACACCAGGAGATCTAACTATCTGACTTACAACAACTCTTTCGATTCCATTAATAATAAAAGTTCCTCTATCTGTCATCAAAGGAATACTTCCAAGGAATACATCCTGTTCTTTAATTTCACCTGTCTCTTTATTAATAAGTTGTACATGTACTTTTAACGGAGCTTCATAACTTAAATTTTTGTTCTTCGCTGTTTCAGGATCATATTTAGGTTCGCCAATTGAATGTTCCAAAAAGTGAAGTTCAAGTTTTTTGCCTGAAAAGTCTGCAATCGGAGAAATTTCATCCAAAAGCTCTCTTAATCCTTCTTCCAAAAACCATTTATAAGACATTATCTGAATTTCAATTAATGGTGGAAGTTCTTGTTTAACATCCAACTGCGGTCTGAAATATTTTCTTTCAGCAGTTTTTGTAATAGGCTTAGAAATTGCCTCAATGTATGGTTGCATCGAGAAAACAGCTTCTCTAATTTTAAGCCTTTTCTTTGGTTTTGCTGCTTTAGCTTTTGCTTTAGGCAAAGCTTTTTTTGGCGCAGCTTGAACTTTTGCTTCAGGTTTACTTGTTTTTAATTTTTTTGGACCGGCTTTAACACCAACATTCTTTTTTACTTTTTTAGCTCCGCTTCGCGAAGTAGAGCTCCCTTTGGTCGCTCTGGGACCAGCTTTAACAGGCATAACCTTTTTAGGTTTAGCCTTTGCTTTAGTAGATTTTGGCTTGACAATAGCCTTCACTTGTTTTTTAGCAGGCTTTTTATCAGCCTTTTTCTTTGAAGTTGACTTTTTAGGCATGATTAATAAAAGGTGACAGAATATATATAAAACATGGGCTGTTTTCCTCAACGCAGTCGTATATTTTCCAGGTAAATTCAAAAGGAAAATTATCTCACAGCGATATAATTTTATTCATTTTCGCCTTAAAGTCAAGCAGAATTAGAATTTATTCACCTATTTTAGGTTGGGCAAAATATTTATTGTAGTAATCCTTCATATCTATCAGATGCTTCATTACTTTTTCATCATCACCAGCATCTATATATTTAGGATTAACTTTCATTGAAATAGTACCAGGGAAATCATCCTGTTTCAGCTTTGTTAAAAAGCTTTCCAATGGAAGAATTCCATCGTCCGGAAGATAATATTTTTTTGAACCTTTTACATTTGAAAGGTGAATATGTACCAAATATTTTTCAAGTGATTTGTAAACTCTCATTAAATCCTGACTCTTAGATGCAATTCTTGTTGTATCAATACATGCATGTTTGAATTTTTTCATCTCAACTATATTATTCATCGCATGTTTTGGAATAAATCCAAGAATCATATCAGCCGGAGCATTCTCAAGAGCAATTGAAATTCCTTCTTTTGCTCTGATTTTAGGCACTTCTCCTTTAAGCCATGATTGCTGTCTGAAACTGAAAATTTTAGGAGGCTGAACAATAATTACTTTGCAGCCAACTGTCTTGGCAATTTCAATAGTGCTTTTTAAAGTTTTAGGGCTAGGGTCATTTAACTGAAGAGCAAGAATTGGAATCCCAAATTCATCTGACAATTTTTTAATATATTCACCATTCTGGGAATCATAATTATTCTCAGAAATTTTAACATCAACGCCATCATAACCTGCTTCTTTGGCAAACTGAAAAATACGGTTAAGGCCGTATCCGGTAAGTGAATCTGTTGAGAGTGCTAACATGTTTATTTTTTTAATTTCAATATATTTTAACACAAAACAGCATGCTTTGGCAATGCTACGGGAGTTGCGTGGAAAAGATTTTATGATTTAGAAATTCGACATTGTATCAGCGAAATCTTTTACAAAGTATAAAAATGAAAATCCGATTAGAACAACTACTCCTATAATTGCGATTATAAATATTGTTTTGTAAATTTTCAAATATCCCAATAGTGCTCCTATTAAACCACCCATAATAATAACAATGATTTGGTAAGGAATTGAAATAAATTCAGCAATATAAATAGCAGGAGTTTGTAATGCGAGAATAAAAACACCAAAAACCGGAATTATTATCAAAACTAATGTTGCCACCCCAATTAGCAACCCAATCAATAATCCTTTTATTGTTCGTTTCATATAAAATTAGTTAGATTTCTCAATCTTCTCTTTTCCGCCCATATAAGGCCGTAAAACTTCAGGTATAGTCACACTGCCATCTTCATTTTGGTAGTTCTCGAGTATTGCAACGAACATTCTTGGCATTGCAATTCCTGTACCGTTTAGTGTGTGGATGTATTCTTTATTGCCGTTGGCATCTTTGAATCTGATTTTTGACCTTCGCGCCTGGTAATTTGTTGTGTTTGAAGCGCTTGTTATTTCACGGAATTTACCCTGAGTCGGAATCCATGCTTCTATGTCGTATTTGATTGCAGCAGGGTCACCAAGGTCGCCTCCGCAAACATTAACCACTTGATAGGGGATTTCTAAACCTTGAACAATTTCTTCTTCAAGGCTAACAATAAGCGCATGTTCTTCACGCGAATTTTCAGGATTACAAAAACTGAACATTTCAATTTTATCGAATTGATGAACCCGAATTATTCCTGCTGTATCTTTCCCGTAGCTTCCTGCTTCGCGCCTGAAACAAGGTGAAAAAGCAACATATCTTAAAGGTAATTTATCAGCTTCCAAAATCTCATCATAATGAAGCATGCATAAAGGCACTTCTGATGTTCCAATCAAAAATAAATTATCGTCTTCAGGATTCACGCTGTAAATTTCGTTTTTATCAGCAGGGAAGAAACCGGTTCCCACCATTGCGTGTTCACGAACCAAAGCAGGTGGAAGTATTGGCTTAAAACCTTTAGCTGTGATTTTACTTAGAGCATATTGAATCAAGGCAAACTCAAGCATCACAAGGTCGTTTTTAACATAATAAAAACGTGCGCCAGAGCTCTCAGCTGCTTTTTCCATATCCAAAATATCAAGCTCTTTACCTAGGGTTATATGATCACGCGGCTCAAATTTAAACTTTCGCGGCTCACCAAAAGTACGCTCAATTTTATTATCCTGATCATCCATGCCATCCGGCACTTCATCGAATGGGGGATTAGGAACTTTAATAACAAGCTCGTCCAAAACCTCAACCAAATCTTCGAGTTCCTGTTCTTTAATTTTAAGGTTATCTTTAAGCTCCTTCATCTCAGCAAATAAAGCCTCTTTTTCTTTGTCGGATTTTTTAGGAATCTCTTTTGATACTTCGTTTTGACGTGTTCGAAGAGCATCAGCATCTGCAATAAGTGTGCGACGTTCAGTATCTAGCTGGATAATTTTATCTATATCGATATCTTTTCGTTTTTTGAGACATCCAGCTTTAACAAGCTCCGGATTTTCAGCAATAAATTTAAGGTCGAGCATTTTTTTATTATTATTAAAGAACTATTATTTTATAGCATGCTTTGTTCCAACTATAAAATCAAAAATACTTACGAACATCACCATAATTATTGGTCCGTATATTATTCCTATTGTTCCGAATGTAGTTATTCCTCCAATTAGGGAAAAGAAAACCAGAATTGGATGCATTGAGATTTTTTCATCAACCATTTTTGGCCTTATAACAGCCTGAAGTCCGATTGCTTCAACCGCAATATAATAAACAATGAATCCTAAAACTCCCCAAATACCAAAAGTAAGTCCAGCAATTATTGTTCCAATCAAATAAACTACAATGGTTCCTATCGTAGGAACCAATGATAATAATCCCGCTAATAATCCCCAGATTACAGCACCCGGAATTCCGAATAATGTAAAAGCAACGTAAGCTGCAATGCCGGACAATAAGGCTGCTATTAAATATCCAATGAAAACTGTTTTTGAAGTAATATAAAATTTCTCAAACAGTTCTTTGTTTTGTTTATGTGTGAAGGGTAAAAGTTCGCGGCATTTTCTTACTAAAATATTTCCGTCTCTTAAAAAGAAAAAATAAGTGAACAAGAAAACAAAAAATAAGAATAACATTCTTAGTATATTACCACCAACCGCTAAAATGTTTTGACCCATTATTTGTCCTGCATTTTTAAGTAGGTCAACAAATCCGGATGCATACAATGTTAAATCCAGTTTGTATTTAAAGATTTCAATAACAGAATGATTCATTATAAAATTAATAAATCCCTGCTGATCAAATGTCTGTACGAAATAAATGGTTTCTTTGGTTATAAGGCCCATTAATAAAAGGATTGGCGTCATTATGAAAATCATTGTTAATAAAAGTACAATGATTGCAGACAAGCTTTTATTCCACTTGGGTTTTTTACTTAAAAAATTAAACATCGGTGTAAATACAATTGCAAAAATAACCGCAAAAACGATTGCAGGCAAAAACGGCCAGATAATTAATAAAAATAAGAAAGTAAAAACAACTAATAATGTGTATTTAAATGCATTTTGAACTTTTGCCATTATGATTGGGATTATAACTTGCATTCATATTAACATTGAATTAATATTGTCTCCAAAATTTAATTTTATAATATGGAACTTTTACCGGCAGATCCGGCTACATTGGAAGCAGAAGAATTTTTTAAAAATATTTCTGATGCGGAGATGAAAATTACAATTGCAGATTTTCTTGCGCCTTTGGGATATATACAAATAATTGACGAAGATTCTTATTTATCTTTTAGGAACGAAGATCTTAATTTAAATGTACAGGTTGTTAAAACAACTTCAAATTCATTTAGAATTTATATAAAGACCGCAGAGGAATTTATTTTAGTTGATGTTGTTAGACGAATTGAAATCGCAGATACGATTAAAAACCAGGGAATTATTTTATTTAGAGAGATTATGATGAAAAGAGGCCGGCAATTGCTCCGCCAACAAAATTTGTTGCCAGAATAACTAAAATTACGACAATAAAATGTTCTATAATTGGCCCGAGCGCTCCTGTTTTTTGTTTTTTTGCTGAAAAATAAGTTGAAACAATAACCAAACTAAGTCCCCAAATAATGCTTACTACTATTGCTGTTTGAAGTTCGAATAGTAAAACCGGAACAGCAAAAGTTAAAGCAATTATTAATTTGGCTAAAAATGTAGTAATAGTTGAGGTCCAAATCTGTTTTGTTGTGTGCACATTTTCCGATTCTTCCGACATGTGAATGCCCATTGCGTCACTCATTGAATCTGCGATTGCTATTGTCAAAATTCCGCCCAAAACAACCATTTTTGAAGCAGTCCCCGCATTTAAACCAACCATTAAACCAATGGTTGTTATTACTCCCGAGGCAAGTCCAAAGCTGAGTCCAACTTTAATTGAATGTTGCATAAAATTATTTTAATGTTTCGTTTCAACTGCTGGAATTTCACTTATGGGTAAGCTTAAACATGCAATATCATCTCGTGTGCTTTTTTTTCTTTCTGCAAGTTTTCCACTGGCTCTTTTTCGTTCTGCAATAGCACATACATGACAGAGACTATGGGTGATTCTGTCTTTTGGTAAGAACAATTTTTCAGCCAATTCGATAGCTTTATCAAATTGATCTGCATGTTTGCTGCAAATTCTTATCATCAATCCATCGCTTTTCAAAATAAGTTCCATTGGTAAATCCATCATATCTTTGATAACCACATTTTTTAGTTCTTTAAATAAAATTTCATGAAATTCTCCATTTGAATTTTCAGGAAAATTTAAACAAAAAATTCGATTAAGTTCTGTAAAAGGAATTTGACAAAATTCTTCCCACGACATACAGAGAATTGGAAGCGCCTCTTCATTTAATGAAGGATTTATGCGAGTTTGTCCTATTCTTTCAAATTCCATAAATTATTTAGTAGAAGTTTTCACACTAAAATAAATTGTATCAAAATTAGATACTATGTCAAACGCGAATTTGAATTTAATGCACAATATTATTCATTTTTTTCATCTACAACTTCGCCTTCAACAGCTTCTTCTTCCTTTGGTGCTTCTTCATTTACATTTTCTTTTACTTTCACACCGTCTTCTTCCTGAGGAGCAGCCTGTTGATACATTTGTGCTCCGACCTTTTGAATTTCTTCACTTAAACCATCGTAGCCTTTCTGGATTTCATCGTTTGAAGCTTCCTTATTTTCAAGAATTTTCTTAAGTTCATCTATTTTTTCCTGAACCGGTTTTTTAATGTCATCGCCAACTTTATCACCTGCATCTTTAAGTGTTTTTTCACTTTGAAGTACCAATGATTCAGCTTTATTTCTTACTTCGATTCCTTCTTTCTTTTTCTTGTCTTCTTCAGCATGAGCCTCGGCTTCTTTTCTCATTTTTTCGATTTCATCATCACTTATATTTGAGCTTCCGCTGATTGTAATATGTTGTTCTTTACTTGTAGCCTTATCAAGAGCTTTAACATTTAAAATTCCGTTTGCATCAATATCAAACGTAACTTCAATTTGGGGCACACCTCTTGGCGCTGGCGGAATACCATCCAGAATAAATCTTCCAAGAGACTTATTGTCAGCAGCCATAGGTCTTTCACCCTGCATAATATGAACCTCAACACTAGTTTGATTATCAGCAGCAGTAGAATAAACCTGAGATTTGCTTGTTGGGATTGTTGTGTTTCGTTCAATCATTGGAGTTGAAACACCACCCAAAGTTTCAATTGAAAGAGTAAGCGGAGTAACATCAAGAAGCAGAATATCTTTTACATCTCCCTGTAAAACTCCACCCTGAAGTGCTGCACCAAGTGCAACAACTTCATCCGGATTTAACCCCTGATGAGGTTCCTTACCGAATATTTCTTTAACTTTTTCCTGAACAGCAGGCATACGAGTCATTCCACCAACCAAAATTACTTCATCAATATCTGATGCATAAGTTTTTGCATCGTCCATTGCTTTTCTGCATGGATCAGTAGTTGCTTCAATTAAATCAGCAAACAAATCTTCCATTTTAGCGCGGCTTAACTTTAAGTTTAAGTGTTTTGGGCCACTTGAATCAGAAGTAATAAACGGAATGTTAACTTCTGTTTCGTGTTGAGATGAAAGCTCAATTTTAGCTTTTTCAGCTGCATCTTTAAGACGTTGTAATGCGATTTTATCTTTACTTAAATCAACGCCCTGATCTTTTTTAAATTCATCAACAAGCCAGTCAATAATCTTCTGGTCAAAATCATCACCACCCAATTGTGTGTTTCCGTTTGTACTTAAAACTTCAAATTGTTTTTCTCCTTCAACATCAGCAATTTCAAGAATTGAGATATCAAAAGTTCCTCCCCCCAAATCATAAACAGCCACTTTTTTATCAGCACCTTTTTTATCCATTCCATAAGCAAGTGCAGCAGCAGTTGGTTCATTTATGATTCTTTCAACTTCAAGTCCAGCGATTTTACCTGCGTCTTTTGTTGCCTGACGCTGAGAATCATTGAAGTAGGCAGGTACAGTGATTACTGCTTTTGTAATAGTTTCTCCTGTATATTTTTCAGCATCCGCTTTTAATTTCTGAAGAATCATTGCCGCGATTTCAGCTGGTCTTCTTTGTTTTCCGTCAAGAACCATTTCAACTTCTCCTGATTTTCCTTTAGCACATTTAAAAGGCATTCTTTCAATATCTTTTTTTGCTTCATCGTATGTGTGCCCTATAAAACGCTTAGCAGAAAAAATTGTATTTTCACCATTTGTTACGGATTGCCTTTTTGCTGCAACCCCAACGAGACGTTCTCCGTCTTTAACAGCAACCATTGAAGGTGTAGTGCGATTTCCTTCCGCGTTTGAAATAACAGTAGGCTCTCCGCCCTCCATTATTGCCATACAACAGTTTGTTGTACCTAGATCGATTCCTAATATTTTACTCATTTTAAATTTGGTTAATTTTAAATTTTTAGAGATTAGCACTCTCTATTATAGAGTGCTAAATTATTCAGGTCAAGAAGTTTTTTAACTTCCATCTCCGACTTTAACTTTTGCGTGTTTTAAAGCGCTATCTTCAATCATATATCCGCCTTCAAATTCTTCAGTTATTATATCTTTTTCACCTGGGCCGCTTGCTACTGCTTCATGAAGATTGGGATCGAATTTTTCTCCAATTGTCTTCATTTTTTTGATATTGAACCTTTCCATTATTTGTTCGAATTGTTTAACAATCGATTTAATACCTTTTACCCACTCATTTTCCACAAGTTCTTCAGGGAGGTTTTGTGATGCTCTTTCAAAACTGTCAAAAACAGGAAGGATTTCCAAAAAAACATTTGCGCATGCGAATTTTGCAAACCTGTCTTTTTCTTCTTCCATACGTCTTTTGGAATTTTTAAGCTCTGCTATTGCTCTTTGTGCAGTATCTGTTAATTCGTCAATTTTTGCCTCTGCCTGTTCCAGTTCTGTTGTTAATTTTAGTAATTCAGGATTTTGTTTGTCATCATTCATTTCTAAATAAGTTATTTTTTAAATAAAGTTTTAACCTCTTCCAACACCGCTTTATTAAAAGGATAGTTCATTCTGGTGGGTCCCAGAATTCCCATATAACCTTTAAATCCGTCTTTTTCATAAGTTGTAACCATTAAACTACAACTTTGGATTTGTTCAAGAATATTTTCTTTTCCTATAAAAGTTTTGATTGAATCATCGGTTTCAAGTTCTTCAAGAAGACGTCTGAAATAATCATCACGTTCCAAAACCTCGATAACCTGACTCGCATTAATGCTTTGACTGGCGAATTCAGGTTGCCTTAAAGCATTTGCAATTCCCAAGTAAAAAGTCCTGTCATTATCAGGAGTTGTTGCAAAACTTACATTTTCACTAGCTCGGGCAATCAAGTTAACAACATCATAAATTTGTTCCTTAACTTTCTGAACCTGATATTCTTCTCTAATCATATTTAATTTTAAAAGAGCTTTCTTTTTTGCTTCTTTATAGTCCGCGATTTCATCAACGTAAAGTCTGTAACCTTCGTCAGTTGGAATTCGGCCGGCAGAAGTATGGGGTTGATAAATTAGCCCTTCTTTTTCAAGATTAGCCATGTCGTTTCTTATTGTTGCCGGACTTACATTAAACCTGTAACTAACTAAAATAGTTTTACTGCCAACAGGCTCAGCAGTCTGAATAAAATGCTTAACTATTGCGCTTAAAATTTTTTGTTTTCTGTCCATAAGGTTCCAGTAAGAATTAGCACTAAGTATTATACAGTGCTAATCCAAATTGGCAAGATTTTGATTTTTATGGTAAAATATCAAGATATTTAAAATAAAAATATGCCAGTTAAAAACAGAATAAATTACTATCAGTATACGATTGATGAAGTTGTGAAAAATCTTGAAACAAACGTAAAAGGTTTGAGCGACTCTGAATTTAAGGAACGCATTAATATTTACGGGCAAAATAAACTTACAATTAAACATAAGGAACCTTTGCTTTTTAAAATTCTCCATCAGTTTAAAGACTTAATGGTGATAATTTTGATTGTGGCCGGTTTTATTTCATTATATTTAAATGAATATAGGGATACTGTAATTATGTTTTCCATAGTGTTTATTAATGCTGTTATTGGATTTGCTCAGGAATATAAAGCTGAAAAAACAATGGACGCGCTTAAAACAATGGTTTCAAGCAAAGCAAAAGTAGTGCGCGATGGCCACGAGATGGAAATTAATGGTGAAGATGTTGTTCCCGGAGATATTCTTTTACTGGAAGAAGGGGATGCAATTCCTGCAGATGTACGTCTTATAGAGGAGCATAATTATTATACAAATGACTTTTCATTAACCGGTGAATCAAATCCAGTTAAAAAATTTACACATCCTATTTCAATTCAGGTAGGGCTCGGAGACAGAAACAATATATCTTTTATGGGAACCACTGTTGCAACAGGTAATGCAAAAGGAGTTGTTGTTGCTACAGGTATGAATACTGAAATTGGCAGAATTGCGAATTTAAGTCAGCAAACCGAAGATGATCTTTCTCCGCTTCAAAAAGAATTAAACAATCTGGCAAAAAATCTTACATTTGTAACGATTGCTATCGGTATTATACTTTTTGTTGTAGGGCTCGTATTGCATTTTACCCTACGTGAAGCCTTTTTGTTTGCTTTGGGAGTTGCCGCGTCATGTGTTCCTGAAGGATTACCAGCGCAGGTTTCTATAGCTCTGTCGCTGGCAGCAGGCAGACTCGCAAAAGAAAAGGCAATAATTAAAAAGCTTTCAGCAGTTGAAACTTTAGGTTCAACTCATATTATCTGTACCGATAAAACAGGCACTCTCACCAAAAACGAAATGACTGTGCAAAAGCTGTTTATTGGTGGAAAGGAAATCAATGTAACGGGAATTGGATATAAAACCGAAGGCCAGTTAATGAAAGAGAACAATACTCCTTTGTCAGAAGAGGAAATTAGTAATTTTAGATTGTTTTTTGAAACAGGTGTTTTTGCTTCAAATGCACATATAAGCGAACCTGACAAAGAACATCCGGACTGGTATGCGATAGGCGACCCAACTGAAGCAGCGTTAATAACTCTTGCTGCAAAAGCAGGAGTGAATCAGCAAAAGCTTGAAGAAAAATATCCTGAAATAATTGAATTCACTTTTGATGCCGGTAGAAAATTAATGTCTTCAATAAGAAATAAAGATGGCAAACATATCGCTTACGTTAAAGGTTCTCCGCAGGCTCTTATTGAAAAATGTACACATATTTGGGATGGCCAAAATATTCGACCAATCACAAATGAAGATAAAGAACTTATTAAACATAAGGATGATGAAAACGCTATGCTTGCAATGCGTAATCTTGGCTACGCATATAAAGAGTTACTTGATTACAAAGAAAACATTGGAATTGAAGAAGTAGAAAATAATCTTATCTGGCTTGGTCTGATTTCAATGATTGATCCGCCGCGTGAAGAAGTTCAGGAGGCTGTTGATATGGCTCTTAAATCATTTATAAGGATTATTATAATTACCGGTGATTACGCTCTTACAGCTGAAGCAATAGCAAGGAAAATAGGCATGGGTAAGGGGACCAAAGATAAAGCAATAACAGTAATAACAAGTAAAGAGCTACATAAATTTTCAGATATTGAACTTATTCATAATTTGATTCACAGCAATTTAATTTTCGCGCGCACTTCACCAGAAGATAAGCTTAGAATTGTCGGGCTTTTAAAACGAGCAGGTGAAATAGTTGCTGTTACGGGCGATGGTGTAAATGATGCGCCGGCTTTGAAAAAAGCTGACATAGGTGTTGCTATGGGCAGAACCGGTACTGATGTTGCAAAAAATTCAGCTGAAATAATTTTGCTTGATGACAGTTTTGCTACACTCGTAATAGCAGTTGAAGAAGGAAGAACTATTTTTAGGAATCTTACAAAAACAATAATGTCATCGCTTACTTCAAATGGCGGCGAGCTTTTTGCGGTTTTACTGAGCCTTGTATTAACGGGCCTTCTCGGATATCCGCTGGCTATCCTTGCTGTTCAGATTCTTGCTATCGATCTTGTGGGCGAGATGCTTCCATTAACATTTTTAACCTGGGATCCGCCTGATAAAGAGCTTATGAAGTCGCCTCCAAGAAATCCAAATGAACATATATTAAACAAAAAAAATCTTTTAGATATTGCATGGAGCGGTTTGATAATGGGGACTTTAGCATTTGGCAATTTCTTACTAGTGTTTTTTAGAGAAGGTGTTTCACCTGTAACTGTTCAGACTAATGATCTTGTTTATTTAAGAGCCACAACAATTACTTATTTATCGATTGTACTTATTCAGTGGTTTAATATTTTAGCCCGCAGAACAGCAGAAAATAAGAGCATCGCAACCGCTTATTTATGGTCAAACAAACGACTTTTAATAGGGTATTTAATTTCATTTATATTCCTGTTGAATATCACATATAATCCATATATTTCACATTTCCTTCACACAGGCCCGCTTACTTTAATTGATTGGATATTTGCATTTATGGCCGGGTTTATTTATTTGGGAATAACTGAAATAAAAAAAGGCAGAAAAAGAATGATTCTTGCAGCTCAAAAAATTGCAAAAAATATTTAAAAAAGCGACCCGCCTGCACTTGCAGACGGGCCGGAACAAAAGGTGATGACGGGCATCATGCGGCAACAGCCAAGTCCTTCAGACTTTGCTCGATGGCTTCCCACGGGACCTTGTCCTTGACTCCCTTGAGGATGTGCTCGCTGGCCGCGGCCAGGTTGATGAGCTTTTGGCTCGACTCGGGATCGTTCGAGAAGTTCCCGATTGCGTATACCCACATGGTGACGCGTAGCTCCTGGAAGTACTTGGGTTCATCGTAGAGGTTTTCTACGGTGAGACCCCGAAAGTTGAGCCAGGCGATCACGCCCATGGCTTGCATTGCCGAGGCCTTGATTGGCCCAAAGGGCATCATGCGGCCCAGGAAGTGAGCTGCGGGTTCGAATGTGGCGCCGAGAGCCTCCTTGATCTCAGCGTACCAATTTAAGGGCATTGAGAAGTTGTTTAACAGCGATGCATCCATCCGAATACCTCCTTTTCACCTTTCAAAGGTCAATCCAGCATATCAAAAGATAGCTTCAATGTTTTGATTGAATCTGCTGGAATTATAAACGAAATTTTTATGATGTCAAACTACATCTTGCTTCCAATATAAGCAGCCATATCAACGGTTCTTTCGCTGTAGCCCCATTCATTGTCGTACCAGGCGATTACTTTTATTAAATCTCCCACAACCATAGTTGAAAGGCCGTCGATAACCGAGCTAAAGTGAGTTCCTTTGTAATCAACACTTACTAAAGGCTCATTGCTGAATCCTAAAATTCCTTTAAGTCCGCCATCAGCAGCATCTTTTAAAATTTTATTTATTTCTTCAACTGAAGCCTCTTTTTTTGCGTTGAATACAAAGTCCACCAACGAAACAGTAGGTAATGGTACGCGGATTGCCATTCCATTTAATTTTCCTTCCATTTCAGGATAAACAAGAGCAACCGCAACAGCAGCTCCGGTAGTTGTTGGAATCATTGAGCTAATAGCGCTGCGAGCTCTTCTGTAATCTTTGCTTGAAGCATCAAGAATATTTTGTGAAGTTGTAACTGCATGAATTGTAGTTAATAATCCTTTTTCAATTCCAAGTGATTCATTCAAAACTTTAATAACCGGAGCAATACAGTTTGTTGTACAACTTGCATTTGAAATAATCTGATCTTTTTCAGCATGTAGATCGCCTTCATTTACACCCATCACTAAAGTTCTATCAATACCTTTACCCGGAGCTGTAATTAAAACTTTTTTTGCACCTGCCTGAAGATGCTTGCTTGCGCCTTCGCGATCTCTGAATGCGCCTGTAGCTTCAATTGCTATATCAATGCCATTGTCACCATGTTCCAATTCAAGAGGTTCGCGTGTGTGATAAACTTTTATTGATTTTCCGTCTACTTTCATTTCATTGTCATTCACAATTTCGATTTTGCCGTCAAAATGTCCATAAGAAGAATCATACTTTAATAAATGTACAAGCATTTCAATTGGATTTGGATCATTAATGCCTACGATATCCAGTTTGTCGCGTAAATGGTTTATACGAAAAACCAGACGACCGATTCTTCCGAAGCCGTTTATAAAAACTTTTGGTTTCATGATAAAAAATTTGTTAGATTGCGTGGATAGTAATAGCGCAGTAGAATGGTCGAGGTCAATAACAAATCATTATGAAAAGGTTGACAGTTAAGGGAGATAAATGGGGAAGTACAGTTGAAGAGGAATTTGTCCGCACTTTAAATCAGGGAGGATTGGTTGTTCATCCGACAGAAACCTGCTATGGCTTGGCAGTTGATATTTTTAATGAAGACGCACTCACAAAACTTTATAGGTTTAAACAAATGAATCAATTTAAACCTGTTAGTATTGTTGTTAGTGATTTGGAAGATGCGCGGCACTGGGGAGAAGTTAATAGCCGTGCAGAAGAATTAATGGGAAGATTTTGGCCGGGACCTTACACCTTTATTGTGAATCGACTTCATACTTTACCTCCTTTTTTCAATAAATGTATTGAAAAAGTAGGTCTTCGAAATCCGGCTTATGAAAGCCTTGTTAATATCGCGAAAAAGTTGGGGCATCCGTTTACAACAACTTCAGCAAATGTTTCAGGCAGATCTGAAAACTATGCAATTGAAGATTTTTTTACACAATTAAAAAGCGAAGATATTACTGTAGAACCCGATTTGGTTATTGACGGGGGATTTATAGGCGTTAATGAACCAAGTGCAGTTTATGACTGCGTGGAAGGAGTGGTTTTAAGGGGGGATTTTAAAATTTAAAAAGTTTGGCCGTCCCCCCGAGCAAATTCGGGGGGACGGCCATCGATCATCCTGCTGCCCTGCGATCTACCGCGACGTCGGACTTGTCGTCTTGTCCGCGGGCCGCGATTCGATCCGGGCGTAGATCGGCGTCCGCACTAGCGTTTGCGACACTTGGAGCTGAAGTAGCTCATGGTGATGGCCCTTCCTTGGTTTGGGGTTGATGCCAGGGGTTCTCCAACATAAAGTTTTTGAGTGTCACGGACCCATTTTTGTGCGCCGTCCTTTCTGATTGGTTGTTGTGCGGCTGGTTGCCGCGTTGTAAGGATCATCGATCGTAAACGCGCCAGGGGCAGCTCAAGACTATGAGCGCCGCTGACGAAAGATGCTTTTATTATACAAACTTATTTAAATTTGTCAAGTCCCAACTTTCTAACTTTTCATATATAATCAATTTATGAAAATATCAATTATTGGTGGAGGGCCGGCAGGAATGATGGCTGCGGCAACAATCGCAGAAACCAATCCTTCGGTTGAAATTACAATTTATGAAAAAAATTCAAAATTGGGTCAAAAATTTGTGAAGACCGGAGGAGGAAGGTGCAACATAACTACAACAATCACAAATATACGTGATTTGACTCAGAATTATCCTAGAGGCTCAAAATGGCTTAAATATGCGATGTATGAATTTGGGCCCGAGCAAACTTATAAGTGGTTTGAAGATCACGGGATTAAGCTTAAGGCAGAAGGTAAGAGGGTTTTTCCTGAATCTGAAGATGGGGAGCAGATTATTGATATGTTTATTAAAATATTTGAGTCTGCAAAGATTCATTTTAATACAGAAGTTAATGATTTGAATGATTTAGATGCAGATAAAATAATAATAACAACAGGAGGTAAAAGTGGTTATAATCTTGCGGAATCAGTTGGTCATAAAATAACCAGGCTCGCTCCAACATTAACTTCATTTATTGCAGATGTTCCTGATTTGAGCGGGGTTTCAATTCAAAAAGCAAAGCTTACTTTTTTGGATTATAATTTTACCGGTCCTATTTTGTTTACTCATAAAGGTTTAACTGGTCCCGCTATATTTGCGATTTCTGCATTTACCGCTTTCGAAGATATTGAAAACAAAATACTGAGTATAGATTTCATCCCTGATATCAATGAAGATCAAATTCGAACTGAAATTCAGAATAATCCCAAGGAAAAGCTTGTTAAAATTTTTCAAAAATATATTCCTAAATCACTGGCTGAACTTTTTGCTCCGAATATGAATATTAGTGAATTAAGTAAACAGCAGATACAGCAAAAGATCCTTCACTTAAAAAAACATCAATTTACAATAAAAGGCAGAACCCCAGGCCGTGAAATTGTAACTGCCGGCGGCGTTGATACAAATGAAGTTGATCCTAAAACCATGCAATCAAAACTTGACCCGCGTATTTATTTTGCAGGCGAAGTTTTGAATGTAGATGGTTTAACAGGGGGGTTTAACCTTCAAATTGCCTGGGCAACAGGAAGGTTGGCAGGGCAGGGGGCGCTTTCTAAGATTCCAACATCTCATAGGTGATTTTTGCATCAGCCATTGCACCTAAATAATTATCAAGTTCGTTTGCCTGATATTTCATGATTCTTGTTATCATTTCAGCCATTTGGCCTCTTGTAAGCTTATCATCAAAATGATCAATATCTAAAGGTATAAAATTCTTTTCAGAAGCAACATCCACAAAAGGTTTATACCATGGCTCTTCTCCTGATTCATATTCAAAAGTGTAAACCATAAAAATTATTTTAAGAGCTTCAACAAAATTAATTTCATTAGCAGGTTTATAAGAGCCGTCTGTATATCCTTCAACAATCATTTTATCTTTAGCAAAACAAACATATTTAGAATACCAAGCATCTGCTTTTATATCACTGAAACAATTTTTACCTTCGTAACTTTCAATATCATCCTGAAAGTTAGTTGATTCAACTAGAATTTTTAAGAATTCAGCTCGGTTGATTTTTTGTTCTGGCTTATATGAGCCATCTTCATATCCCTGAACGATTCCGTTGTTATAAACAAACCAAATTGCGTCTTCGTATTTGTGTCCTGCGATATCGCGCATTGCAACATATTCAGCTGGTTCTGGAGCTGGTTCAGGTTCTTCGCTCTTTGGATTAAAAGCCTTCGTTGTTGGCGTTACATAATCTTCCCACATCCATCCAATAAGACCATCTTCAGTAACAAGTTTATGCCAGCCTTCGGTTTTTCCTATTACATGCATAACAGAGCCTGTTGGCATTGTTGTTAATATTTCAGAATCTACACAAGACATACTTAAAAGCCAGTTTGGCTGAGTATTTTCTACATAAAAATCAGCAGTTTCCTGAGGCTCGTTTGAGCATACGTCACTTGCTAATGCGGTTTGCGCAGCAAAAAAAGCACCAATTATAAGTGCTGCTACGAAGAGTTTTTTCATATTTTGACGGTTAGTTACTATTTATTAAAACGATTATAGCATGGATTTACTACAGGGATTTATGGGTGAGTATTTGTACACCATTTATGTAAAAAAGTCCAGTCAAAACACTGGAAATTGAGCGCCATATTTATTATAATTAATGTGTATTAACCAATTGGAATATGAATGATAATCAATATTATGAAAAATTTAGAAATATTGGCAAAATTATTTTAATTAAGAGGAAGGAATTTGTGGCAATGATTCCGAGAATTTATAAAAACAATATCTATAAGAAAAAAGGATTTGCTTCAATCTATGAATGCGCTGCAAAAGTTGGAGGAATCAGCGGGGCTGTAGTTGAAGAAGCTATCAGGGTTGATGAAAAATTAAAAGAATTGCCAAAACTAAGAGCCCTTATGCCAGAAGTAGGATTAAGCAAATTAAGAAGAGTTGCGGATATTGCAAATAAAAAAACTGAAAAGCAGTGGGTAGCCAAAGTTCAAAAAATGTCAAAAACAGCATTAGAAACACATATTAGTGATATAAAAAATTCCATGCCCGGGCATAGAAAGCTGATTGAACCAGAAAATCCAATTTATGACAAGGAATTTCAGGATTTTACTGCAAAATTAGATCCGGACATCATTCTTAAGCTTAAAATCATCAAGCAAAAAATGGGTAATGGTGCTACCTGGAATGATGTTTTTACTAAATTGGTTGACCTTCCGTTACCAAAACCACAAAAAAATCCAAAATTATCAAATTCAGAATCCCGGCAAGCTTCGGCTAAGGAACGCCGTGATGCATTAACCGTAACTAATGGTAAATGTTCTGTGCCAGGCTGTAATAGGCCGGCAGAAGAAATCCATCATTCCAAACCCTGGTCGATTTTTCGCAAACATGACGAACTTGAGCCTTTGTGTAGGCCCCATCATGAGCTAGCTCATCAATCTGAATCTATTATAGATAGAAAGTTTCGGAAATATAAAATGGCTAAAACAAGCTTATCGCCCCCGTTATTCCAAGTGTAATTAGCGAAGCAGCAATAATTAACCCAAGGCTTATGTAACTTACAGCTTTCCAATATTTTATTCCAAATAAAAAGGCAATTAAACTGCCGGTCCAGGCTCCGCTGCCAGGCAAGGGGATCGCAACAAATACAATAAGGAATATTGGGCCGTATTTTTCAATGGCATCCTTATGTTTGTCATGGGTTCTTTTATATAATTTATCAAAGAATTTTTCAAAAAACGCGATATGAAGCGATAAAAATTTTGAAATAGGTTCAAGTACCCAAAGTATTAAAAAACATGGAATTATATTACCGATTAATGCATATATAAAAGTTGCTTCAGCAGGCAGGCCAAGAATAAAGCCTAAAGGAATTGATCCCCTTAGTTCTGTTATAGGGAGCATAGCTGAGAAAAATACTAGTAATTCCGGAGGTATGTTCAAAAGTTTTGTACTTATTTAATATTTGATTCTACTTATTGTTGTACCACAGGGGAATACAATTGCCAAGTATATTTAATGTATACATTTGTTATACAATAATGTGTCAATTGTTCAATAGAATTGTAATTTTGGGCAACTTGGCTTATTTGTAGGCTGTTTCGAGTGTTGGATGCACGTTGGGAGTACAAATTTTATACTAAAAATTATGATTTTATTGACAATAATCCTTTAAAACCTTAAATTAAAGCCGTATTTAGACGTTCAAAAAAGTTATACACATATTGTGCACAAGTTTTGAACATCAAAAGAGGTAATAATAAGAGAATGTCGCTTAAACAAACGAATTATGGTCATACTCCTGTACTTAGCACTACTGTTGAAAAGTACATTACAACACAAAAAGGAGACACTATAATAGATTGCACACTTGGACTTGGAGGACACAGCGAACTTTTTCTTAAAAAGATAGGACCAAATGGAACTTTAGTAGCGTTTGAACTGGATAAAAAGAATCTCGAAATAGCAAGTAAGCGCCTTAATGATATCAAAAATAAAAACAAAATTTTCCTTATAAATAAGAACTTTGCTCATTTAAAAGAAGAAGTCGAAGAAAGAGAAATTAATAAAGTAAAATTGATTTTCTTTGATCTTGGTCTGTCATCGCCTCAGGTTGATGAAGCTGAAAGAGGATTCTCATTCATTAAAAAAGGACCTCTAGACATGAGGTTTGATAAAAATCAGGTCCTTACAGCTGATATGGTCTTAAAAACATATCCTGAAAGAAAACTCGTTGAAATATTTAGAGAATACGGAGAAGAAAGGATGGCCAAGAGGTATGCAAGAATTATAAAAGAGAATCTTCCTATAGAAACAACAACTGAATTAGCTGAATTAATTGAAGCGCACGCACCACGACTTCCCAAAAAATTCAAAAAAAGCAAAAAACACCCGGCAACGCAAATCTTCCAGGCTTTAAGAATAGAAGTAAACAATGAGCTTGAAAGTCTAAAAGTCGCAATTACAGACGCAATTAACATATTACAACCAGGCGGAAGACTAATAGTCATTTCGTATCACTCATTGGAAGACAGAATAGTCAAAAACATCATACGAAATGAAAGTAAAGGATGTTTATGCCCGCCCGAAATACCGATCTGTAAGTGCAAACACACACCGCAGGTCAAAATACTAACTAAAAAACCGATAGTACCCGATTATAAAGAGATAGAAGAAAATCCACGGGCACGAAGCGCAAAAATGAGGGTCGCAGAAAAGCTATAATTAACTTATATATAAATGTCACAAGTACTCGTTCATCGTAACACTCTGGCTTTCAGACAACGGAAGCAATCTTTCAATCCAGCAAGACTAAAATCGTTTATGATGATCCTTTCAATGGGATTGCTTATAACCTTTTTAAGCGTGTCGATGCTTGTGAATTTTAATCATGTTTCAACAAAAGGTTACACGATTAAATATTTAGAAGTGCAGCAGCAAGCTCTTTATGAACAAAATGAGCTGCTAAAAAAAGACTTATTGGAAAAGAAGGCTCTTTCGCAGCTTTCTTTGACTGACAAAGCGAATTCAATGAGAACTCCGAGCGAAATACATTTTGTACGAGGCAACACTGCGCTTGCTTTAAACGAATCCTAATCTCGATTTTCCAGATAGGGTTGCTAAGGTTGGGCAACTAGCAAAGGACCTCTTCGGATAGGCTTTCCCGAGAGGTCTTTTTTATGCTTTTGGATCACGATTCGCACATTCTTTATTAAGACAATTAAGGCATTCTAGCCTAATTGAATTTATGAATGTAATTATTTGTGTGCTATGCACATCTACGCTTTCACCTTCAACAACTAACCTGGCTGATTGATTTATTAGGTATTCAAGATGGCGTTGTTGAGCTTTAGTTATGCAAGTGTCTGGATTTGAAAGTTTTTCAATATTGCTTACAATGTGAGATGCAACTTGGTCTCGGTGATTTGTTGTGGACTCATATAATTCCGCAAGGATTTTAGTTGCATCAGATAAAGGTTCAGCTTGTCTTGCTTCGATATTTTGTTTCATAATTAATGCTTTTAAAAAACTATTAGGTGATAATTTTAAAAGTTTATAGCAATTTTGTCAAATTGTGATTTAAATTTGATCACCTTTTTAAATTACTGTATATTTTTATCCGGCTTTTCGCTTCAAAATTAACCTAAAAATTATGTCAGATGTACCTGCTTTTAGTAAGGATGTGAACCCAAATGCACGTGTTTTAACTGGTGGTTACACGCTTTTTAATTTACGACAGCTTTTAAAAATTGCTGATGATAATAGTTTTGGGATTCCTGCTTGTAATGTTCGCCATGCTCATATTGGTGAAGCGGTTCTTGATGCTGCATGGGAGCTTCAGGCACCTATTATTCTTGAAATAGCCGAGAGCGAAACCGGTTATTGTCCTATGATGCCGGATCAGCTTTCTGATTTTACTCATAATGCAATTGAAGAACGAATTAAAAGATATGGTTATGCAGTGCCGGTTTGTTTACATCACGATCATATCCAAAAAGATGTTGATGGTTGTGTTCAAAGAGCGATCGATGCTGGATTTAGTTCTGTAGAAGTTGATCTGTCTAAAAAGGAATTGAAAGAAAATATTAAAAAGAGTTATGAAATAGCTGAAAAAATCCATCCGCTTGGAATGAGTCTTGAAGTTGAGGATGGAGAGATTGGAGCTGCCAGTGCTTTGGCTGACCCTGAATTGGAAAAGAATATCGAAAGTTATTTTACCAAGGTTGATACGGCTATTCAGATTGTAGAAGCTGTTAAACCTGAGGCTTTGGCGTTTTTTGTAGGTAATGGTCATGGAGTTTATTTAAAAGAACCGGTTATCGGATATGACAGAATCAAAGAAATTTGTGACAGAATACGACCTTTGGATTGCTATGGTGTGCTTCATGGTGGTTCGGGAATTTCTCCTGAGATGTTCAGTAAAGCTGTTGATGCAGGAGCTCGCAAATTTAATTATGCAACTTCACTTCAGAATATCTGGTTTAAATACTTCCCTAAAGAATTAACTGAGAAGATGGAGCAAACAGCAAAAGAAGACGGCAAGCCATTCAGAAAAGTTCTTTATAAATTTTTAGATGAAGTTGATAAGCTTGATATGACAGCGGCAAAGAATGAAATTAAAGAACATATGAAAATGATGCTGACAGAGGCTTTTAATGCTGCAAACAGAGCTGAATTATACGTTAATACTAGATAATATGACTATTTCATTAGATAAACACTTACGCGACAGCAAGATAGACCACGATTTAAGGCATTTGATTTTGAAAATCGCTGTAACATCCAAATATGTTCATCATGCGATGCAAACGGGTGATTTGGGGCTTGCAGGTACTTCTAATATGTATGGAGAAGCACAGCTTGCGCTTGATGTATTGTCGAATCAGATTTTTGTTAATGAACTTGAAGATTCACATTACACCTGTTGTCTTGCTTCCGAAGAAATGGACGAAGAATGTAAGATAGGAAAAGATAAAAAAGGAAAATATAGTGTTGTATTTGATCCATTGGATGGTTCCTCACTTGTTAATGCGAATTTTGCAATTGGAAGTATTTTTGGGATTTATGAAGGAGACAAAATTATCGGCAGGAAAGGTGATGATCAGGTAGCTGCTGTTGTGATTGTTTATGGTCCGCGCGTGACTTTACTTTATACAACAAAAAAAGGCGTGCATGAGTTTATTTTGAATGTAGTTGGCGAATTTGTTTTATCTAAAGAGAATATTCAGGTTGAAAAAGATGCCAGAAATTTTGCACCGGGAAATTTAAGAGCGGTTGCAACAGAAGAAAAATATATGAAATTGGTTGAAGAATGGATGAAAGAACAGTACACATTAAGGTATTCAGGCGGAATGGTCCCTGATATCAATCATATTTTCATGAAGGAGCAAGGTATTTTTACTTACCCTGGTTATAAAGAAAAACCGGATGGAAAATTAAGACTTTTATATGAATGTGCACCAATGGCACTATTGATGGAACAGGCCGGAGGCCGTGCAACTAACGGCAAAAAACGTATTCTCGAAATTGAGATCGAAAGTCTCGATCAAAGAACGCCTATTTTAATAGGAAGTGAAAATGAAGTAAAAAGAGCAGAGAAAGTCCTTTTTTAAACTGTAAGATTTTGTAAAAAATTTGAATCTTCCTGGTTTACCTATACAGGGAGCGAACTTAAATACATTTTTTATGTCCGAAGATACTGAAAAATATACCAATGAAGAAGTTGAGAAATTAGTGAGGCAAAGCCAAAAAGGTGATGCCGAAGCTTTTGGGAAGCTTTATGATCATTTTGTTACGCCTATATATAGGTATATATTTTTTAAAGTAAAAAAAGACGATGTTGAAGATTTAACTGAAACATTGTTTTTAAAAGCCTGGGAAAATATTAAAAAGTACAGAAAAAAGAAAAATACCAATTTTAAGTCCTGGATTTTTAGAATTGCACATAATATGGTTGTTGATCATTACAGGCTCACACGCGAACATAGTTCACTTGATACGAGAATAAAAGAGACCCGAAGAGAATCAAACCCTATTGAAAGGGCGGATCTTACTTTAAATAACGAAAATTTAAAAGATGCTATAGGGAAATTGAAGAAGAGTTATCAACAGGTTGTGATTTTGAAATTTATTAATGATCTTTCCAATGAAGAAATAAGTAAAACACTTAAAAAAAGCGAGGGAAGTGTTAGAATTTTGCAATTCAGAGCACTCAAAGCACTTAAGCAGACTTTGGAAGATATGGGTATTTCTAATATAGAGTAACAAAAACTTAAACTTTTCGTTTATATAAGCGAACAAGAATAATCATGGAGATCGATAAATACAAAAAACTGGAAAACTCATTAAAAGAGCTTAAAAAGCCTTGTCTTAAGTCTGAAACAAAACTTGAGATGAAGCATAACATATTAAGCTCTATAAAACATGAAAATAAATTTGAACTTTATCCATCTTTGCAAAAACTAAAAAATATAATTTCAAAATTGGCTGAGGATATAAAACCAAATTCAGTGTTTAAAGCTCGTTTGGGCCAAACTTTACTTTCTTTTACGAAGTCCCACAAATCATCATTCGCATTGCAGTGGCAAAAGGTTTTTGCTTCAACTTTGCTTGTTGTAATTACATTTATGGTTGGAACTGTTTATATTTCAGATATACCGGTTATTAAAGCAGCAAGGCAAACAACAATAGTTTATGTGAGCGGTGATGTGGATTTAATTCGTGATGATGTTACGATACAGGCGGAAGCTAATATGTATTTGCAGCAAGGAGACACTTTAATAACAGGTGAAAATGGCACTTCAATAGTAAGATATATTGATGATAGCGTAAGCCGTCTTTCTCCTAATTCGGAATTAAGAATAAGAAAACTGTATCAGGATCAAATTAAACGTTCAAAAACAGAAGTTGAGATTGAAGTTAAAAAGGGAAGAGTTTGGAATCAGGTTGTTAGTATAGTTGGAAAAGAATCATCATTTAAAGTTGAAGCTAAAGATGTTACAGCAAATGCATCCGAAAGAGCTTCTTTTGAAGTAAAGGCTAATAACAGCGCACAAACATTGGTATCAGTTTATGATAATAGAATAGAGGTAAGCATGCAGGATGAAAAACAAATGGTTTTAGAAGGATATTCTATTGCAGCTGATCTTGAAAGTCCTCAGGTTGCAAAAAGAACTATTAATTCTTTAGAAGATCAGCAGTGGGTAGAGGATAATATAGAAAAAGATAAACAATATAAAAATGATGTTGTTGAAGAAAACAAAGTTAAAACAAAGTCAGAAGCCGGGTTAACACCTGAAAATCCATTATATACTGCAAAAAAAATAAATGAATCAACTAAACTATTGCTAACAAGTAATCCTGAAGAAAATGCAAAACTTAAAATTGAAATTGCACTTAAGAGATTAAATGAAGCAGCAGTTTATATTAATGAAGATAAAAGCAGAGAAGCTGATTCTTTAATTCAGGAATTCAAATCAATAATAAGTGAAATTAACGGGACTGTAAGCAGTTCCGAAGAACTTAAAGAATATTTTAATGATGCATTATCAAATAGATCAAAAGATTTTGCTGTAGTGCTGCCTGGCGATCCCCTATATAAACTAAAGGAAGCTTTAAGAGAAGCAAAATTAACAGTAATTACTGACAACCAGGAGAAAAATAGCGCAGAATTAAAAGAAGCTGAAGAGAAAATAATTGAAGCAAAGGATTTATTAAAAGAAGAAAAAAATGATCTTGCGCAGGAAACATTAATGAAAGCGCAGGAAAAAGTTATTGATATTGCTTATGATAATGAGTCAACTCAAGGTGAAGCTGCAATCGGAGAACAAGTTAATACTTTGAATTCAGCAAAAGTGCTTGTTGAAGTTGCTGAAACTGATGCTGAAGATAATGCTGAAATTGTAAAGCTTGCTGAAACAACTCATTCAGTTCTTGAAAACGATATTAAAGATTCTTTAACTGATCCTGATGTGGAAATAACTAAAGAAGTTGTGCAATTGGCTGATCCTGTAATTGACGATGAAGTTCAGCAAATAGTAGATGAAAAATTAAATCCTGTTGTCTCTGACAGCGCGCTTATACTTGAACTTTAAAAGTTAATTGCAACCAGCGATAGAATTAGACCGAACATTGCAAATATTGCTCCCACTATCCAAAATCGCATTACAACTTTGCTCTCAGGCCAGCCGATGTATTCGTAATGATGATGAAGCGGCGCAACTTTAAATACTTTTTTGTGGAATACTTTTTTTGAAAATATCTGGATAATTATTGAAAGAGTTTCTATAACAAAAATAAATCCAATTAAAATAAGGGCAATAAAGGAGTCGGTCATCATTGCTATGACCCCCAGCGTGGCCCCCATTGAAAGCGAGCCTGTATCTCCCATATAAAATTTGGCAGGAGGAATATTGTGCCATAAGAATCCTAAGTTTGCGCCAGTTAAAACAGCACAAAAAGCTGATAATATAAATAAACTGTTTGCAAAAGCAATTACACTGAATGAAGCAAACGCAATTACAAGTAAGCCGCCTGCGAGTCCATCAAGGCCATCGGTAAAATTAACTGCATTTGAAGTGGCAAGTATCACAAACATAAATAATACAACATACCAGCTTCCCATCATTATATCTCCATAACCAGGCAGATGAACCTGATCAAAACCTAATTTAAAGTGGAACCAAAGTCCTCCCATTAATGCAAATATAGTTAGCCAGAAAAATTTAGGCTTAATATTTATGCCCTTTGATTTGCCAAGTCCGCGAATATTAAAGTAATCATCCAAAGCGCCCAATAATGCTACGGCAATAAGAGTGGCTATTGGCAGCCATGTTTCTTTTCTGTTTAAAAGAGAGCTACCGGTAACGCCGAGTGCTGAAAGTGCCCGGCTTCCAAGAACAATAATTAATGTTGTTCCCCAAATTAAAATGCCACCCATTGTTGGAGTGCCTGCCTTGCTTTTGTGCATTTCGTGGTAACGGCTTGCTTTTTCACCGGTTGATGCGATTTCGCGTATTTGTTTATTAATTTTATATTTTTTAAGCAGTTTTAAAAATGGCTTTGCTAACAGTAGTGCAACCAAAAAAGCTGTGGTGAATGAAAAGAAAATGAGTAATAAATGTCTTAAAACAATATCAAGGTCGAATATGATTGTCATTTAGGAGGATTTTTACCAGATATATGATCGGAATGCCCAAGTGGCAAGCATTTTTGTCTCACCAAATCGGTCAGGACTATTTAAAACAATAGTGATGATTTTGTTGCCTTTGTCATTCTCAATTATCGAAATAAAGCATAATCCAGCTGCTTCCGTATGTCCAGTTTTTAGACCCAAAACCTTTAAAAAACTTCCCAACAATTCATTTGTACTTGAGAGTTCGTGTGTAAGTTCGCCATTAACAGAAGAAACAGATGTATTTTTAGTTTTAACAGTATCTCTTACAAATGGTTTTCTATAAATATATCTTGCTAAAGATGAAAGGTCGCGAACAGTTGAATAGTTTTCAAGATCATCAAAACCAATTGGATTAGCATAATGAGTACTGTAGAGTTTTAATTCTTTTGCTTTTTCATTCATTTTCTTTACGAATTCTTCGGTTGTGCCGCCAACATGTTCTGCAATTGCAACCGCAGCATCGTTGCCAGAATGAATTAAAGCAGCTTTAACAAGATTTCCTAAAGTTATTTCTTCGCCTGAATAAAGCCATACTTTTGAGCCTTCGGTACTAGCTGCATTTTTACTGACAATTACTTTTTCATTTAAATCGTCCTGTTCGAGAGCTAAGGTTACTGTCATTAACTTTGTAATACTCGCTATTTGCATTTTTTTATTCTCATTTTTACCCCATAAAATCTCTCCGCTATCAAAATCAACAATAATAGCTGCATCAGCGTCAATAATTGGCGCAACAGCTGTTTCTTTTTTTACTGGAATCATTGAAACAGGGATTGTATCTTCGTAAGAGATCGTTAATGGTTCAATTTCAGGCTTTTTTTGTATATTTACAGGAGAACCAAGAGCAATCGTTGCATATAAATTAAGAAAGCTTGTTAGCATATATCTTTACTGTTTATTATTCTGTATGAACCGATTTTTAAGTTACCCAATTCAAGCGTACCGATTCGTAAGCGGTACAAGTATATAACTTTATTGCCAAGTTTTTCAAATATTCTTTTGATTTGTCGCTTGCGTCCCTCGTGTAAAGTTATATTTAATTTATTTAGTTTATGATTCGTGATTTTGCAGTGAGCGGTTTTTTTGCCATCTAAAATTATGCCATTTTCGATTTTTTTAATTTCATCATTTGAAACAGGATTTTTAAGTTCAACATAGTATTCCTTTTCATGTTCGAATTTTGGGTGAGTTAATTTATATGCTAAATCACCATCGTTTGTAAGTAAAAGAAGCCCTTCAGTATCTTTATCAAGTCTTCCTACCGGAAAAACATCTTTATGAGGAATCAAATCCATTACGGTTTTATTGGCATGCGGGTCTTTTTTTGTAGTTGTATAACCGGCAGGTTTGTTTAGCATTAAAGTAATTCTTGCTGCTATGGGTTTGAGGATTTTGCCATCAATAAAAACTTTATCTTTTTCAATGTTTATTAGTTCACCTAATTTGGATGTTTTATTATTTAATTTAACACGCCCTTCACTAATAAGGTCTTCAGCTTTTCTGCGTGAATATTCTGAATTCATTGCAATGAAACGTGCGAGTCGCATTTTATTATTCGGTGGGAGTTTCTGCGGTAGTTGTTTCTGCTGTTTCACTTGAGCCATTGTCAGTAGGGTAGTATAAATAGAAAATATCGTTTGGTTTTGACTTTGCATAATTTTCACCTAATTCCAAAATAACATCAGCGTCACTTTCATATTGAGGTTCAAAATATTTTTCAGGGATATCAGTTGAAATTTCACCTGGAATTAATTGCTTAATGAAATAAAGCGCATCAGGCACGTTTTGTTTTGTATCAACTTCTTCTTCAGATGAAGCCGGAGCTTCTTTATAATAAAGTGTCGTATTTTCAATATTTTGTGATTGTGCATTGCCGTATCTGATAACATCAAAACATAACCTTTGCAGTATAGCCTTACTTTCAACTGCCAGGCCAGGGGATTTGGTACCGTTCAATACCTGAATTTTGATTGGATTTTTATTGAGTTCAGGATAATGGAAAATCAAATCAACATACTGATGAATAAAATTATATGTATTTCCGATAGGCACAAGAACATATGCTCCTCCGAATAAATCCCTTTCAGGCACATAAAGGAATCCACCACAGCGGGTTGGATCATCAGTCATTACTTTTGAAACAATGTTTTCCTGATTGAAATCCTGAGAAACTTTAGCAAGTTCAATTATATGCCTTATTGAAAGATTTGTTTCAATGTGGCTGCTAACAGCATTATATAATTCAGTTATTTTACCCGGATTAAGTAAAATATTTTTTTGCATGGCTTTTGCTTTTATAGCAAATAAAAGTTTTTGCTGACGTTTTGATCTGTCGAAGTCGCTGGTTGTTTTTCGGCTTCTTGCATACTTAAGCGCTGTTGCACCATCCATATGTGTTTGCCCTGCAGGTAAATCAAATGTTTCGTATTGAGTAGTTTCTTCTTTAGGGTAATAAGGATCATGTATTGCTTCATCAACATAAATATCAACACCATCAAGACTGTCAACAATGTCTTTAAAACCGGCAAAATCCACTTTTACATAATAATGGATATTTACTCCTGTAATATCTTCAATCGCTTGTTTTGCTAGCTGAATTCCGGTTACTGAATCATATTTTTCTTTTCCAAGTTCATAGATATTATTAATTCTTAAACCTCCGCCCAACTGAGGGACATTAACATAAAAATCACGCGGAATTGAAAGCATCGGAACTAATTTATTTTTTTGATCAATGCTTGCGACAATTATTGTATCTGTTAGATCTGCCCCATCATGGTCACCACCACCCGTTCCAAGCATTAATATATTTGTATTTCCATAAACATCTGTATCTAACGGTTCCCCGAAAAATCCAATAACATTAATTAATCCAATTTTTGAAATAACAACGCTGCAACCATAAAAGAAAAGAACAACGACAATTATAATTGATACGATTAAACCAAAATTTGTTTTATGTTTAACGTTGTTTATCGTTTTATTATGTTTGAATATTGAACCGATTCTATTTGCAATATCTTTAAAATAGCTTCTTCTTTTATATCTGATTTTTCTTGTTTTAAAGTTCATGTTATTCCGTATAAAGTACTGTTACATACAAGGAGCTCCATTCATTTTGAGTCACACCAATTCCGATTATCCTCCATTTGCTGAGCAAAACATCGCTGTCTTCAATCAATTTTCTGAATAATGAATCTAAAGTTCCTTCTTTTAAAATATAAGCGCGGCCTTCATTTGTTACTCCGCTGTTATGTACTTCATCAATGAGGTTTATACCAGAAGGAGACGTAAAAGAAAAGTAGTTTTGGTCTATCATATTTTGAGACCATGTTCTTGCAACATCAACCAATGTTGAATTTACAATCAAGCTGCTGCCGCGTTCATTATTGATTTTATCTAATAATTGGTTTTCAAAATTTTGAATATCAGTCTTGTTCCAAAGATGATGAGAGAATTCTTCCACTATCATCATGTCCCCTGAACCGTCAAGTTCTATACCAATCCCAATATTATCCCAATTTGGATCCAATATGTTTTCACGATGAATTGCACTTCGCATCAAGGCTTGGTGAGCAAAATAAACACTTGGGGAATGTGCAAGATTTTCACCAACATTTGTTTTTATACCCAAAGCTTCTCTTCTGGTATCAGGATCGCCTCCATCAGGGTCAATATGTGAGAAAAAATGTCGATCAACCATGTCGGTTGCATAATTTTGTGCCAGATTATTTAGATCATCTCTAAAAGTAACAGAAGAAAGGCCGTGTGCAGCGCGTTCAACATTAATATAGTTAAGAAGTTCGTTTCTTTTAGCATTTAAATCAAGAGTATATGTTTTTTCAAACGGATCCTGTAAGTCAAAGAAATCAGGTATAAAAGGTATAATATCTCCAATATAAACAGGAACATTTAAAACAGCGCTGCCTCCCTGATTATTTATTTCAAGAATATAAACACCTATTGTTTGCGGATTGTATGTAAAGTTAAAGGTTGAACCGGATGAAATAATTTCATTTCCAAAATAATCAAGAAGTGTTGAATTTGTGTTTATTTTAAAAGTATCGGCTGAACCATCAGGCTTTATTACTGCTCCGGTATTAAATATGTTCTCCTGAGTTGAACCTGAAACTTCAATTGGTTTATTTGAAGGAAGTAACTCAGGGATGGTTGAATATGTTATTGAATCATCCAGCGAAAGTCTGAAATTGTGAGTTACTGCTTCGAAATTATAATCAGTACTTTGGCTCCATGTACTTTCAAGTTTAAGGGGAGAAAGTGATGTTGCTTTTGCTCCATAAACTCTCCAGTCAATATTTCCTTCATCAAAGTTCTTAAAATCTTTATAAAAAATATCCAAAGAATTTCTATCTCTAACCAAATAGGAATGTACAGTGCTATCCTGATAAAAATAAACCCTGAATACATCATTTCCATTATCATCCCAGGTAACTGAAGTTGTGTCGTTTTTAAAATTTATATTAAGATTAGATGGTTTAGTTAGGTTTGAATTTGTGCCTTCAGGTGGAATACCATCTAATACTGTTATATCCACTACGTTACTTTCACCTGCAGTTCCTGGAATTATTCCGAGCTGATAAGTTCCTGCTTTTCTGAAAACAAGCGGTATTTCAAATCTATTGCCCTTTAAAGTTCCAAGCATATGCGTGAATATATTTGTTCCGTCGTTTTTTTCAGCGAAAAATGCAAAAATTGAATCGTAATTGCGCGTACCTGTTATTTCACCTTCAACAACATATACTTCATTTAAATAAAAGGTGTTTGGTATTGCTGAATCCAAAACAACACCATCAAAAAAAGTCGGGCTTATTGTGGTAAAGGTGCTTGGGGTTTCAATTGTTTTAACCTCCTTAATTTTGTCTTCAGCAGTTTGAAACGGTTTATATAAAATTACATTTTGAACAATACTCTGATAAACAAGTTCAGCCATATAGGCTCTTGTAATTTCTTTTCCGGGCTCAAGATAATCTTTTTCTTCAGTTAAAAGGTTATGATCTTTAGCAAAATAAACATATGGTGAATACCAGCTGAATCTGTAGGTGTCTTTATAAGCTGCTTCAGGAACTTCTCCAAGGGCAAGTATATCCCAATTCTGAACTTCTCCTAAAATTTTCAATGCTTCCACTTTATTAATAGGGCTTAAAGGCCTAAATGTGTTGTCGGGATAACCCTGCACCCATCCTTCTGCTTTTGCTTTCCTTATATAAGGTATATACCATTGACTTTCATCAACATCATTAAAACCTGTTGCAATGTTGTTGTCTAAAGACACATTGGTTCCTTCAAGAACGATTTTTAAAAATTCAACCCTGTTAATTAAATTATCCGGCCTGAAAGTGTTGTCATCATAACCTTCTACGATGTTATATGATTGCAAATACGAAATAGCATTGCTCTGAGGATGAGAATATGGGACATCAGCAAAAGTGGATGCGCTTGCGACAGGTGCCGCAGTTAAAAGCAAAAACGCTATAGATAAAGCCAAAATTTTACTTATTTTCTTTTTCATAAACAGTAAAAATATCATACCTTTTTTGTATTTATTTTGGAAGACCACTTGAACTTTACATCCGAGGCTTTATTCATTACAATTTTTTTTAGTTATCTTTAACCTTTTTATATATGAAAGCACTTTCAAAAATGGTTCTTATTACACTGGGCATTGGAATTCTTGCTTTTGCTGGTGGATGCGCACAAGAAGGATTGCCAGCTGGAATGTCTCCGGAAGATGTAATTACAAAAGCTTTACTCAACCAGACTGAATACACACAGGCTGTGTTTGAATTGAAAGCTGATGCAAATCTTAAAGGAGAAGTGGACGGAGAACAAAATTCACTTGATGGAAATTTTTCTTTGAATGGAAGCTCAAATTCTGATACAGGAGAATTGAGCATTGTAATGGCTGTAGACGCTGATATGAACGGAGAAAAATTAAAAGCTAATCTTGAACTAAGATCAACTGCTGATGGTGTGTTTATTAAAATTGAAAAAGTAGATCTATCTGACCCTGACAGTCAGGAACTTGCTAATTTATACCTTGAAGATTATTTGGGTAAATGGGTAAAACTTTCTTTTGTTACATCTGACGATTTAATAAATTCAGGTATTATGCAGGTTGATTATCAGGAAAACGACCCTCTTCCTTTTAAAAATATTGAATATAAAGGAACAACTGATATTTTAGGTCTTAAGAGTTATCACTTTACTGCAGAAATCGACGAACAACTTATATTGGATTTAATGCAGGGAACTGATACTACAGATGCTGAGAAATTCTTTGCTGCAGCTGATATAAAAGGTGATGTTTATGTTGCAGTTGACGATATGGTATTAACAGGTTTTGGAGGAGCGATGACTTTAAATGACCCTGAAATGAACGGAACTATCAATATGACATTGAAAGTTAATCCAACTAAATCAGCTAAAGTTACAACTCCTGAATATGATAAAGAATTCACTGAAGAAGATATGATGGGACTTATGTTCGGAGGAGCAATGACGTCTGATCCATCAACATCTGACAACAGCACGATGACTGATGAAGAAATTAATGCTATGATGGGAGATTTGAAAATAGACGATACCATGACTGAAGATAATACAACGACAGATAATACAACGACAGATAATACAACGACAGATAATACAACGACAGATAATACAACGACAGCACAATAGTTTCATGATAATAATCAGCCCTCTTTCGTTTCGCGGAAGGGGGCTTTTTTATTTCTTGCTGTTCCATGCATGTTCGAATTGTTTTTCAAAATGATTCACTATATCTGAATTTTCGATTTCAACACCATAATTTTCATTAGTTGAAATAATGAATATTTTATTTTGACCAATACATTGTATGGGTTTTATTGCAGGGAGTGACTGAATTTCGTTTGCAGATGTAATATGGTATTTATTGTAAGTTTTATCATCAGTAATGATCAAATTAATAGCTGGGTATTTGCTTAAATACAATGGAATCTGATTTGTGAAAAATGAGTGAGTTTGTTTTGATGGGGAAGCGAGTATCCAAAGTTTCGATTGGTTAATTACTTCTTCGAGAATTTTTTTAATTCCTTCTTTACCTATAAATGATTTAACATTTGGTATTAATTGATATGGATTTTTTAATGCTTCAAGTTCTGGAATTTTTTGATCGATTGCTGATTTATAATGAGTAAGCGTTCTTTTTTTATCTTCTATATAATTTAGTAAATAACGCGGTTCTACTGCAGTAAAATACCTAATACTGTTTTTTTCGAATTGGATTATTAAGCCTTTTTTAACAAGATTCTCCAATATTGAATACATCGTGCTTCTATTATATTGAATGTATTTTGCAATTGTACTCGCAGGGTTTGTACCTATTTTAAGAGTAATAAGATAAGCTTTCGATTCTTTTTCTGATAAGCCGATTTGTTGGAGAAGTTTTATTAGGCTATACATTTTTAAATTAGTCAAATATTTAGCGTAGACATATATTAATAAATAAATTTGACTTTTTGTAAAGCAGATGGTGTTGTCATACTTCCCCAACACCCCTATATAAAAATTTTAGATTTTGTTTATAAAAACTTTAAATTCGAGTTTTATAATTGCTAACATGAAAGGTTTTTATTTAAAAATTTCAATTATATTTTTTCTCGCCTCAGTGTTTATTTTCGAGAAATTTGATGCTGATTTAATGTTTTTAATTTTAATAATAATTTCCCTGATTTTAAGTACTGTAATTTTAAGAAAAAAAATAATATTGATTTGGGCATTATTTTTTATTGTTGGTTTTGTGCGAATTCAAATTGCTCATCCAATCATTGACCAAAATTCTATTCATTATTATCAAAATGATGAACAATTAATTGAAATAGAAGGTAATATAGTTGAAAATCCGGACAGGAGAAGAGATAAGGCAAATTATATTCTTGAAGCTGAGAATATTTTAATTAACGGATCCAAGCGCGAAGTTAAAGGCAGGGTTCTTTTTAGTATGGATTTGTATCCTGAATTTAATTATGGAGATAAAGTTAAAATTAAGGGCAGATTAACAGCTCCAATGGAGTTTGATACGTTTTCTTATAAAAATTATTTAAGTCTTTTTAATGTTTATTCGGTAATGTATAGCCCAAGAGTTTATTTGATAAGCCAAAATAACGAGAGTTTCTTTTTTGCCATATTATTTAATATTAAAAGTAATTTTGAAGATCAATTAAATAAATTAATGCCTGAACCAATGGCCAGTTTTGAAGCAGGATTACTTACAGGTTCACGAAAAGGTATACCAGAAGAATTACTGCTTAATTTCAATTTAACTGGATTAACACATATAATCGCAATTTCCGGTTACAATATTTCTTTAATAATTGTTCTTATATCAGGGCTTTTTAAGAGTCTTTCCAGAAATGCAAAAATCCCGGTTATAATTGTTATTATTGTTGTTTTTACTTTATTTGTGGGTGCTTCAGCTGCTGTTGTCAGGGCTTCAATTATGGGCATAGTTGCTGTGATTGCGCTTTGGTTCGGCAGACAGTCGCAGGTAATAAACGCACTTTTAATGTCAGCATTTATTATGATTTTAATTAACCCTTTCACCTTACTATATGATGCTGGTTTTCAACTGTCTTTTTTGGCAACACTAGGGCTTATTTTAACCGGGAATCATTTAGAGAAATTGTTCAGGTTTTTACCTGATCAATTTGGTCTGCGTGAAGCATTTGCTATGACTTTTAGCGCACAAATTTTTGCTTTGCCTGTAATTATGTTTAATTTTAAAAGGCTTTCATTAATCTCGCCTATTGCAAATGTATTGGTTGTACCGTTTATACCTTTTGCAATGCTTTTTGGATTTATTTCAGTCGTATCCAGTTATTTGAGTTTTAATTTGGGATTTATTTTAATGATGCCGGCTTGGCTCTGTTTAAAATATATAATTAAAATAACAGAAATATTAGCAAATCTGCCGTTTGCTTCTTTTGAAGCCAACTGGTTTTCTGTATTTCATTTTATAGGGTACTATTTAATATGTATTGGGTTCGCCCTGCTAAGCAGGGCTCACGCTACGCTCGCGATAAGTTTTCGCTCGCGAGAGACTCGCTAGCTCGTCTCTTTTGTTTGCCTATTTCATATACCCATATCTTAGAAATAGATTCAGTTTTGCATGATGGCTCAACACGAACAGGCACCCAATCACCAATATGAAAAGCGTACGAAGTTATTTTTGCGCCTTTTTTTAAATCTTTTTCAAATTTTGGAATAAATTTTTCAAGAGTTTCAGGCAGCATGTAAGTAACAATATGATTAGCCTGAGATAAATCATGATTTCTAAAATCCCCGAATTTAATTTTTGCTTTTGAACGCCATAATAGTTGTCTTATTTTTGCAACAAAGAACACAAAAGGGGATAATTCATAGCCAATTGAGTCAGCCCCGAATTCTTTGGATGCCAGGTAGCAAAGTCTTCCGTCGCCGCAGCCTATATCAATTACTTTGTCTCCTTTTTTAACTCCGGCTGTTTTAAGCATTTTTCTTACTGCACGCATTGGTGTTGGAACAAATGGGGCCCCTTGAATTAAAGCAATTATTGTTGGTATGCCAAAAAACAAATATAAAATTACTGTAATAATATTTAAATCCATTTGCGTTGTTAAATACAAAACAAATAACGTAAATCCACTTACGAAAATGAAGGTCATAAAATCAAGAAATTTAAATTTTGTAGAAGTAGAGTGTTGGTATTTTTGTTTTTTCATTTTTTTTGATTATTCTAATGGGTTCAAGCCCCTGTATTTGAAAAGTGTTACTTATGATTCTAGTGCCTTTTTTACATTCTTTTTTTATTTTTAATGCGAGTTTTTGAAGTTCTCTGGGCATTAAATAACAAAAAATAACATCTGCATCTTTCAAACTTTCATGAAAAAAGTTTTTAAAATGAATTTTTGCTTTTGAATTGCTGAAAAATTTTCTGAAAATTGCCAGAAAATATACAAGCGGAGCAATTTCATAACCATGTGCATTAACTTTTTTTAGTTTTTCAGCTTCAATAACCATTCTGCCGTCACCACAGCCAAGATCATAAAATTTTTCACCTTTTTTAAGTTTCGCTTCCTTTAATATTTTATGCATAACTCTTTTTTTGGTCGGAACATAAGGAACTCTAAGTATCAGACTTACAAGAGCTGTTGAAATATAAAGAAGTGTTATAGCAAGTATTAATAAGTATATAATTGTCATTTTGTTTTTTTAAGTTCCCTTTATTTTAGCATATTTTTGGCTTAAAATAAAGGGAGATAGTTAACTAACAAACTAAATATGGAATTTTTTAATTTAATTGCTAAACGTCAATCCATCAGAACTTTTAAAAATGAATTGATTCCAGAAGATGACATAAAGGAAATCTTACAAGCAGCAATAAAAGCGCCATCAGCAGGGAATCTTCAAGCTTATGAAATTTTTGTAATTAAAGATAATGATAAAAAACTCCTACTTTCAAAAGCTGCAAATGATCAGGCTTGTGTGAAGGAAGCATCGCATTGTTTCGTATTTTGTGCAAATCCGGATCGTTCAAAAGTAAAATATAATATACGTGGCGAAAAGCTTTATTGTTTGGAAGACAGTTCAATTGCCTGTACATACTCGCAGCTTGCAGCTGCTGATCTTGGATATGGAAGTGTTTGGGTGGGGGGGTTTGATGTTGATAAGGTTAGAGAAGTTTTAGGCATAGACGAATCGTTAATACCTGTTTCTATACTTCCAATAGGCATTCCTAATGAAAAACCGCAATTTAAACCGCGCCGTGATTTTGATGATATCATTCATAATCTTTAATAAATGATTAATTCATATAAATTTGGTTCAATAACAATTAATGGCATTAATTATCAGCACGATGTAATAGTTTATAAAGATAAGGTTGAAGAATGGCATCGAAATCAGGGTCATAATGTTGACCTTGAAGACACAAAAGCCATCCCCAAAGGAATTGACATTTTTGTTATGGGGAATGGTGCAAGCGGAAGGTGTAAATTTCCTGAAGAAACAAAAAAGGCCCTTGAAAAAAAGGGGATAAAAGTAATAGTTGAATGGACCGAAGATGCGAGCCAAACATTTAACAAAATTGAAAAAGAAGGGAAAAATGTAGCTGGAGGATTTCATTTAACCTGTTAGCCTGCCTGAGTATTCTTATCAACCTGATTTTCAATTAATTGAGAAGCGGTAAATAATACTTTTTGCGCATCCTTTTTATTCATGCCTTTAACTCTACCAGCTATTGCCTTTGCAGCTGCCATTTTTCGCTTATCAAGCTGCTTGGTTGCTTCGTCAATTCTTAGTTCACGACCTGAATTTTGGTCAACAAATCTTATATTTGTTAGATTATCATCATTTTTAAGGCTTCTTAGTCTATCGCGATAATATCTTATATCTGATTTATCTCTTTTTCCGAGTGTATTTAAATCAACTTCCTCGATATCAGTAACACGGCCTTCTTCATCAAGCATTTGTTTACCACCGCTTGTTTCATAAATTTTTCTTTGAACATTTCTGTCAAATGAATCATCACTTAAATGTGTTGTTTGTTTACCTAAATTTTCAACTCCTCTGTTATAAGTAATTACTTCTTCACGATCTTTACGTAACATTTCTGCCAAAGCAATTTGATTAAGTTCTTCCTGAATACTTCCGGTTTTTGCTTCTTTTTCAACAGCATCCTGGATATCTTTGTCCATTATTGAATCGATTGTCTCCATTTCTTCGTTTATTTCACTGATTTTTTTAAGACTATATTCATTTTGAGGATGTAGTTTAAGTACGTCTTCATGTTTATCAAGGCATCTTTCATATTCACCTTCAGCTTCGAATTTGTCAGCATCTTTATGAAGTTCTTCAATAATTTCCTGAATTTCTTTGCTTTCAAGGGCTTTTGGAGCTTTTTCAACTTCTTCCTCTTCTTCTTTTTTTGCTTCAGTTTCTTCCTCTGTTTTCTTTTTTGATTCAAATAATTTTGCTTCCTGATAAATTTGCATTCTTGCTTTGTGTCCGCGTTCATAAAATGATTTGAATTTATTCTTTGTTTCTTCATCAAATTGTTCGAAATCTTTTACAAGATCACGTCTGATTTTCATTGCAGTTAAAATATTTCTGCATAACTGACTTCTTCCGCTAATATTACCCTCGCTAAATAATGTGAGATATCTGTCAGCTGTTTTTTTGCTTATACTTCCGTCTTTAACAGCTTCATTGATAATTTTCAGGAATGGTTCTTTTAACTTGATCTCAGCTTTCATTTTTTTTAATAATGGTTCTTTATCTTCAAATTTTAAATTGTTCCATTCTTTTTCACTATAACCTGTAATTTCAAGTTTTTCTCCGCTATTAGGCATTTTTAATGAAAGATCTTTTTTATATTCTTTGTATTCTTTTGCAAACTTTTCTTCTGCTTTTATTGATTTTGGAAGTTGTTCAAGCCACATTGCTTTGGCAGCAACATCTTTTAATCTTAAAAAATCTACAATTGCAAAACGTTTTGAGTTTTGCGACATGACTTCTGTTTTAACCTCGTTAACCTGTTTTATATATGATTGTTCCAACTGAATATCCAGTTTTTCAAGAAATGCCATTTTTTCTTTTTTCCCGACTTTTAGGAATTTTGAATCGTTTTTATATTTATCGGGAAGTCTATCGTAAATATCAACAAGTGCTTTTCTTGGTTTTAGATATTCCTCTTTAAATACAGCAATCCATCGCTCCTGTTCTTCCAGAGTTTTATCTTTGAATTGATTTAAATATTCATTAGGGTCATGAAAATAACGTTCATTTTCTTTCATCATTTCAGCATACCTTCCTTCGTTTTTCTCCATTTGCTCAAGTTCCTTAACCTTATCCCGCATTTCACTTCTTCGAAGTTTAATAACATCTTTTTTATTAAATCTTTCTAATAGTTTTCTTCTTAATTCTTGTCTTTCTTTAATATCTGAATCAATTACATTTAAAGCTTTTTGTTTTTCTTCAAAGGATTGTTTTGCAAACCATTCCACATAATCCTTTGCAGTATCGAGATTACGTGATGTATCAATTGTAAAAGCAGTTTCTCTGCTATTCATAACTTTTTGAGTGTAGTTTTCAACCATTCCTTTTATTGCACCCTGTTGTTTTTCAAATTCTTTGGTTAGTTCCTGCATTTCTTCAGCGGAAATAGCTTTTTGTTTTGCTTCTTCCAATCGTTTTGCCCACTGCTTTTTATCTTCATCACTAAAAATATCGCTTTCAGCAAGACGCGATTTTAATTTTGATTGTTCCAGCATGACTCGTTGTGCTTCACGGGTATCTCTGTAGGTTCCGTCGTGCAGGCCTTCCGCTGCTTGTTCGGTATCACCAAGATTTTCAGCCGGTTTTGAAGTTTTGAATATTAATTTTGATTCAGCAAAAAAGAGCTTATTCATTAGAGTCATTTTTAATATGTGCGCCTATTATATTGAACAGGCTGAGAATCCGCAAGACAAACAAAGCATGCATCCTTCAGCTATCTGAAGCTTGGTTTGGCACTCAGGGCATACTTTCTGATCCATAATTTCTTTTTTAGTAAGGACTTTCTCTTCAACTGCAACTGCAGCTGAACCAACGTGTTTATGTTGTCTTACAGGCTGAATCGGCGGAAGAGTAAATTCTTCAGCACTGCTAGATGATCCCCCTTGATAACTTGCAGAAATCTGTGTTTGATTTTCATCTGGTGTAACAATCGGCAAGCTGACTTCTTGTGCCTGAGCAGATTCTTTAATTGTTCCGTTCTCTCTTTCAGAATTAATTTCAGTTTTCGCTTCACTTCGTTCCATAGAGCTCCTTTCAGTCGCTCTGTTTACTTCTTCCTGTTTTGGCTCTGCTTTTTTTACTTCTCTTGCTGTTGCCCGTTCCATAGAGCTTTCTTTTTGCTCACTTTGTTTATTAACCTTTCCAATATTTAATACCTGCGATTCACGGCTCTTATCACGATAGATAGTTACACCTTTACATCCAAGGCTATAAGCAAGTTTATAAGCATCTTCAATATCCTGAATTTGTGCTTCAGTAGGGAAGTTGATTGTTTTTGAAACAGAAGAATCAACATGTTTTTGGAAAGCAGCCTGCATTTTGATATGCCACTGCGGTTCTATGTCCTGAGCAGTTACAAACACATCTTTTATATCCTGTGGAATTTCATCAAAATCCTGAATTGAACCTACTTTCGCGATTTCTCTCATCAAATCTTTAGAGAAGAATCCTTTTTCTTTTGCAACTTCTTCAAAATATTTATTTGTATAAACTAGTTCAGTACCATCCATCACATTTTTAATAAATGAAATTGCAAAATTTGGTTCAAGACCTCCTGATGCTTCTGCAAGCATTCCTATTGTTCCTGTTGGAGCAACAGTAGTCACGCAGGTATTTCTCATTTTCACACCATTCTTTTCGTGCACTGAACCTTCGTAAGCAGGGAATGTTCCTCTTACTTCAGCTAAAATTTGAGATTTTTTTCGTGCTTCATCATTTATAAATTTCATTATTTTTTCTCCAAAAGCAATTCCTTCATCAGAATTGTATTTAATACCAAGCTGATAACAAACATCAGCAAATCCCATCAAACCTAAACCTATCTTTCTTGTTTTACGTGTCATTTCAGCAATTTTTTGGATAGGGTAGTGGTTTACATCAATTACATTATCAAGAAATTGGGTTGCAAGATGTACAACTTCTCTGAATCTGTCCCAATCAAGATCTGACTTATCTTCAAGTACAAATTTATTTATGTTTATAGAACCTAAATTGCAACTCTCGTATCCTAACAATGGTTGTTCACCACATGGATTAGTTGCTTCTATTTCTCCCAAATGAGGACAAGTATTTTTTCTGTTGATTTGGTCGATAAAGATTAAGCCAGGATCACCATTCTTCCATGCATTAGAAAGAATAATATCCCAAACCATTCGTGCTTTTAGTTTTTTAACTGGTTCACCATCACGCGGATTAAGTAAGTCATATTCACTATCGTTTGCAAGCGCCTCCATGAATTTATCAGTAACTGCAACAGAGATATTAAAGTTCTGAAGAGTTTTCATGTCAGCTTTCATTTGAATGAAATCCAAAATATCCGGATGATCAATTTTTAAGATTCCCATATTTGCCCCACGTCTTTTACCTCCTTGTTTAATTACATCGGTTGCAGCATCAAATACTTTCATAAAAGATACTGGTCCGCTTGAAACACCTGTTGTTGAGTGAACTATATCGTTAGAAGGTCTTAGTCTTGTAAATGAAAAACCAGTACCTCCACCACTTTTATGAATTAAAGCAGCATCTTTTAAGCTTTCAAAGATACCTTCCATTGAATCTTCAACTGGAAGGACAAAACATGCTGATAACTGGCCAAGTTCAGTTCCTGCATTCATTAAAGTCGGAGAATTAGGCATGAACTCAAGTTCTTTCATCATGTTATAAAATTTTTCTTCCATTTCTTCGATGTTGCCGCCGTAGTTTTCTTCAGCTTTAGCAATAGCTCCCGCAACTCTTTTTAATAAGTCTTCAGGAGTTTCAATTATATTTGCTTCGTCATCTTTAAGAAGATAACGTTTTTCTAATACTTTAAGTGCGTTTGTAGAGAAATTTAAAGAAGCATCACCTTTGCCTTTACCAAGAATCGCTTCTTTTTCATCGCGTTCATCAGCTCTTTTCTGCCTCCATAATATATATGCTTTAGCAGTCTTTGCATGACCTCCTTCGATTAAGATTTTTTCAACAAGGTCCTGAATTTGTTCAACAGTAGGAATTTCATCTTCATTTTTAAAGAAGACCTCAAGTACTGCAGATACCTGATTTGATATCTTTTGAGCTTCTTCAATATTACTTCCGCCTACTGATTGCGCGGCTTTCCAGATAGCTTGTGTGATGCGATCCTGATCGAAATCTGCTATGCGGCCATCTCGTTTTTGGATTTTCTTTATTGGGGACATGATAACAGGGAATTAGAGAGTAAAGAATACAGACCAAGGTCATTAAAAGACCTTAAATCCGTTAAGCCGCTAGAAAAGCTTGAAGCTAATTTTTTGGTTGGGCTGTTTTTGAGCGCGCGATTGAATAACAACTCGAATATATTCTTATGGATATTTCAATGCAACCTTAAAACATAATATTTAGTTGCTAAATTTAAGTATATGTAGTGTATATTATTTTGGCTTCATACTACATATAGTAGAGGGTTACCATGTAGCATTCCGAAAAGGTAGTATTCTATTAAAAGGGGGATCATATATTGAGGTATGTATAAATTAGTTGAACAAACTTAAAAAGCTGACAACGGATTTTCATTTATTCAATAATACAATTTTGAATAATTTAGAAATATTTTATAGCGATAAATTAATTTACAATTGAGTCAAGCCTTTGGGATCAAATTTTAGGATTTTCTTATGCTACAGCCAAGAAACATTGTTTTTATTTAACAAACCAGCTTAATTTGTTAAGACTCTTTCTTTATAGTAATAAATGTTGTATAATATATATGTTAAATATTAAAATAAACAAAGTAAAAAATGAATATTGAAGTCTATGAATACGCCGCAAAAAAAAGATCAGAGGAAGAAGCTCTAAAGTTAAGTAAACAAGAAAGAGTAAAAGAAGAAAAGGAAGCAAAAGAAAAAGAAATTAAAACTACTCGCGAACTTTGTTCTGATTATCACAGAGATCTGGACAGTACAAGTTATTTTGACGATAAATCAATGAAGAAAGCTGATGATCTTCTACCTAAGTTTGAGAGAATTAATTTAAAACTTCTACCTGAATCTTTGGTTAATGTTGTTAAACACAGAATGGCTTATTTAAAGCTAATGGTAGCTTTAAGCAAGAATGGTAAATTTAAAAAATTAATGGGGGAATTCGCACCAAAGGCCAGTGATTTGGGTTTGTTATCAGGAAATTATGATGCAATTAAACAAAAAGCATCAAAAAGTTCCACTTTTAAATCTTTGAATCTTAATGATTTCAATGAAGCTTTAACTGCATTAAGAAAAGCAAATAATTCATTAAGCGGATTGGCCAACGGAAAAGGGAATTGGGAAAAAGCAGCAAAGAAATTTCTAATGCCGCCCAATGAACGCGGCAAAAAAGATTCCAGGGTCGATGACTTAAGTGCAGCACGAAATTTGCAGGGAGGTATTGAAAAGCTTATTAAAAACGTTTCAAGACTCCGCAGAGAAAGAGAAGTTTTAAGAAAAGGCAATTCTTAGAGCGCTTTTGCAACTTCTTTACCAAAGTTCTCAGAAGACTTTGGGCCGTTTGCAGTAATTATATTTCCATCAATTTCAACATCTGAAGCAGTGTATTCTGCTCCGAAATCTCCCAGTTCTTTTGCGCCGCCTTCCCAGCATGTAGCTTTTTTGTCGCTCATTATACCGGCATGCCCCAGTATTAACGGAGCAATACAAATTGCAGCCACAATTTTGCCATCCTCATAATATTTGCGCGCCAAATCAAGAGCGGTTTGATTATCAAAATAAACTTTTGCGCCGCCTCCGCCTATAAAAACAATCCCGTCAAAATCATTAGTAACATCATTCAACAGCATATCGACTTCAACTTCCCGTTTTTCAATACCACTAATTGCGGGAGTTGAAATTGAAGCAACCCTTACATCAACCCCCTTTTTTTCAAGAGCTTCGCGGGTGTCAAAATACTCTTCGTCACGAAAATTTTCAGGGGCGATAATCATAATTACTTTTTTTGTACCTAAATCCATATAAAATTATTAATTAATATTTATTTATATGGTACAATTTTAATTAGCTTTTATCCACAATAAATTGCCGCAAACAAAATCAAAAAAACATAAGTACGAAATTAAATTCCCTAAAAATTTTTTATGGGGTACTGCAATGTCAGCTCATCAGGTTGAAGGTGGAAATATGAATAATGATTGGTGGGCATGGGAGCAGGAAGGTCATGTTTTAAACAAACAGATTTCTAACGATGCATGTAATCATTATGAGCTTTATAAAAAGGATTTTGAAATGATGAAGCACATGCACCATAACACTCACAGACTTTCGATTGAATGGAGCCGAATCGAACCAAAAGAAGGCATTTTTAATAAATGGGAGATTAAGCATTACAGAAAAGTTCTTGAAGAACTGCACAAAGACGGAATAAAACCTGTTGTTACTTTATGGCATTTTACTCTGCCATATTGGTTTGCTCAGGAAGGGGGTTTTTTGAATCCTGAAGGCAGACATAAATTTAACAGATATGTAAAAAGAATTGTTGAAGAACTTGGTGATCTTGTTGATACATGGCTTACAATAAACGAACCTTTTGTTTACGCCAATTATGGCTATCATGAGGGTCAGTGGCCTCCTGGTGAAAAAAGTTTTTTTAAAACATTGAAATTATTAAAAAACCTTTTACATGTACATATTGATGCATTTCAGGTTATTCGTGAAGTTTACAGAAATAAGGGTTGGGAAAAACCAATGATCGGATTTGCGAAAAGTTTTATTTGGTTTGACCCATATAAAAAAAATAGCATCATTAGCAAAATTATGTCGGAAACTTACAGGTATTTTTATAATAAACTTTATTTCAGACCTTTTTACAGTGGCAGATATCCATTGATAATGGGGTATAAAAAGCTTCATAATGCCAAAGAGAGTCTGGACTTTATAGGAATTAATTATTACTTTAGATGCGAATGCAGATTTTCCGTTTTAAGGTCACCAATGCATTTTAGAATGCATATTTCACCCAATATAGAACGAACCTTGTTTAATTGGGAAGTTTTTCCGGACGGGCTTTATTATTTAACTAAACTCGTTCACAGAAAATTAAAAAAACCAATTTTAATTACTGAAAACGGGATTTCAACACTGGATGATACTCAGCGAATTTCTTATATTATCAGACATTTGGATGCCATTAACCGGGCAATGAGTGAAGGAGCTGACGTTATGGGTTATTTGTATTGGTCGTTTCTTGATAATTTTGAATGGGCTGAGGGCTTTACACAGCCATTTGGTCTTGTTGCGATTAATCACAGAACTTTTGAAAGAATTCCAAAATCTTCAGCACAGGTTTACAGTGAAATTTGTAAAACAGGATGCATCACTGACGCAATGGTAAAAAAATACGCAAAGAATATCCGTGACAGAATATTAAGATAACACTGCTCCTTTGCTTGCATTGGTAACTAAACGCGCATATCTGTTAAGGTAGCCTTTTTTAATTTTTGGTTCGAATTCAGGAAGGCCATTCAAACGTTCCGTTAGTTCTTCATGGCTGATCTTCACTTCGATTTTATGATTAGGAATATCGTAAGAAATAATATCACCGTTTCTAAGTGCTGCAATAGGGCCATTCTCAGCTGCTTCCGGTGAAATATGTCCTATACATGCACCGCGTGTTCCGCCTGAAAATCTGCCGTCAGTAATAAGAGCGACTTTTTTGCCCAGGCCAAGACCAACAATGTTTGCGGTAGGAGCAAGCATCTCAGGCATTCCAGGTCCGCCTTTTGGTCCTTCATATCTAATTACTACAACATGACCTTCTTTTACTTCTCCGTTTAGAATTCCCTCGCATGCGGATTCCTGAGAATTATAAATTATTGCAGGGCCTTCGAATTTCATTAAGTCTTTATCAACGCCGCCTGATTTAACAATAGCGCCTTCCGGGGCCAAATTTCCAAACAGCATAGTCAAACCTCCGGTTTGTGAATGTGGATTATCGATAGGTCTTATTATATCGTGATTTTTTACTTCATGGCCTTTTGTGATTTCGCGCAGAGTTTTTGTTGTGACTGTTTTTTGATCCAGATCCAGCAAATCTTTTTTACTGAGCTCATTTATTATTGCAGAAATTCCCCCTGCTTTGTCTACATCTTCAATATGAACATTTGGGTCCGAAGGACTGACTTTGCAGATGTAAGGTGTTGAATCTGAAAGTTCATTAATTCGTTCAAGCGGATAATCAATTCCAGCTTCGTTGGCTATTGCCAATGTGTGCAGTACAGTATTTGTTGATCCGCCGAATGCCATGTCGAGTTTGAATGCATTGTCTATAGACGCATGAGTAATTATATCCCGGGGTTTTAAATCTTCTTTTACTAATTTTATTATTTGTTCACCGGCTTTTTTAGCGAGCTCTTTTCTTTCTTCAGAAATGGCAAGGTAGGTGCCATTAAATGGCAATCCCAAGCCTAAAACTTCACTTAAACAATTCATCGAATTGGCAGTAAACATGCCTGCGCAAGAGCCGCATGTGGGGCATGCACTTAGTTCAAGTTCATGCAATTCTTTGTCGTCAATTTTACCTGCCTGATATTTACCGACTCCTTCAAAAGCCGAAACTAAATCAACACTTTTACCGTTTATTTTTCCCGCCTTCATAGGGCCACCGCTTAAAATTAACGAAGGTACATTAGTTCTTACCATTGCCATCATCATTCCAGGAACAATTTTATCGCAGCTTCCGATACAAACCATTCCATCAAGTCTATGCGCCTCAATAACTGTTTCAATAGAGTCACAAATAAGTTCGCGAGAGGGAAGTGAATAGTGCATTCCAATATGTCCCATAGCAATGCCATCATCAACACCGATTACATTAAATTCAAATGGAACACCTCCTGCATCCCAAATGGCTTCTTTAACAATTTGACCTATTTTATTTAAATGAATATGACCCGGAACTATATCATTATAAGAATTGGCTATACCAATAAACGGTTTATCAAAGTCGCGGTCTTTAAGGCCGCATGCACGTAAAAGGCTTCGATGCGGAGTTCTTTCAAATCCTTTTTTAACTTCATCAGAGCGCATATTTAAAAACATTAAGTTTAATTACGTTCTAAACTTTACTTAAATTAAACGTTTCTGTAAATATATTGGCCTGTATTAGGATCTTTATCAGTATTCCAGTGCCAGTTTTCTGCATGGTAATTTACGCCAAGAAAGTGTGATGCACCGAGTTCTTTATCTAAAAATTGTCGTGTTTCAATTGCAATACGATCAGCTGAACTTAATCCACTCATGTCTCCTGCCATTGCTCTTGCGTGTTGCGCACTGCTACCCTTAAATTTATGCATCTGGATTTTTTTGTTGTTTTTATAAACTGAAAGGTCAATTGCTCCGCCGGTATTATGATGAGAACGACCCGGAGGAGCCACATAACGCCTATTTAGAGCGAGGGCTTTTTTGTGAATTTCAGCTTCCGATGCATTTGGATATTTTTGACGCATCATTCTTTTTCTTCGTGCTAATCCGTTATACCAAAGTCGTTCCTGAGTTTTCGCACTTCTATAAGAAGAAGATATATAGACTTTATACCCTGTAAGTTCAGAATATTTTTTAAATAATGCCCATCTTAAAGCAGCTGCAGAACGCAGTCTCATACCTGCTCTTTCTCCGGGAACCCTCACAATAGGATCATTTTCTCTGAAAATTATTTCGTCTCTCATATTCCATAACTGCAATTTGTCCTTTATGGACATAATTTGGTCCCATTTTTCTTTGAATTGTTTCTCAAGTTGGTTTGCAGGTACATATTCTGCTCTTGCTAAAGTTCTTGGTGCTTTTTCACGTTTTGGCTTGTTGGTTGAATTATCTATTTGCCGCCAATATTCTTTAACTGCTTTTTCATCTTTGGGATTTGGCGGAACAAATGCGTATTGTTTTCTGTAAAAGGCCTGATCCTGGCTGCTAATTCTGCGGGTAGTTTGATCAACCTTATATGAGCTTGCTGTTTTTTTGTAATCTTCAAGTTGTTGAGCTGTAAATACCTGTTCTATTTCAATTTCTGTGCCTGAAAAAATCGGAGCATACGATCCGTCTGCAAAATAAAAATTACCTTCCAGTCCGCGTCTTGTTGCAATTCCTTCACGGCCTTTTCCTCTGCGATTTTTTTGAGTTATCTTTACCTGTCTGATTTCGGGTTGGTGTTTAAAAAAAGTTCGCATTCCATATTTATCTTCAGCATCTTCGTTGCCTTGAAAATTTATTGTAATTTTATCGCCTTTTTTGAATTTATAACCGAATTCTATATTGGCAAAAACTCTGGCACCCGTGCCGTTTTGTAAATCTTCGGCTTTTTCAAGTTTATCTATCGAAAGATTTGAGATTTTTTTTAGGATTTTGCCCTCATTTAAGCCTGCAATCGATTCTTTGAATGCTTTTTCCAATAATTGTTTATCTTGTGACGAAAACGTTTCTTTTACTGATTTTCCTGAAATTTTATCTTTTAAATCTTTAAGCCCTGCCCTAACCTTAGCCCTTTGAGCGGCTTTTTTACCTTCAATGTTTGCTTTAACAGTATCTGCTGCGGCTTTTGGCCCAATTGAAGGATTTTGCTGTTGAGATTCTTTTTTTTCTTTTAATCCTGCCATTTTAATTCTGGGTTCATTTAATTATAACATAAATTGTAAAATAATGTTAGTTACTTGTTAAAAGTGGCCCTAACTCTTTTCTAATTAGCTCACTTGTGTTATAATAATATGACAAATTTGTTACAAGTTATGATTAAAAAAACATTAAAAAAAGTAAGTTGCTTCGTATTTATTATTGGTTTGCTTATAACGCAGATAAATATTGTGAGCGCTCAGGGGATTTTGTTAATTGATCCAGATTATGTCCAGGAAGACAACATTTATACTTTTGATGCTGATGACTCGGGCGGGGATATAACCCTTCAATTCGGTGATACCTTAGGTGAATATCTTAAATGGGATTCGGCTGATGAAACATTTAAATTTAGTGATGATCTGGATTTAGAGGGTAATGAACTTAAGAATTTCAGAATTGATAACCTTGATGTTGCACCAACGTGTGATGGAACAACCATTGGAAGAGCTTATTACAATACAACAGACAACAATACTTATATTTGTAATGGAACTTCCTGGGAACAGATCAATGGAGGCGGAAGTGGTACTATTTCTGGCATGCTCGCGGCTGTTCAGGCGCGAAGAACTTCAAATTTCACTTTAACAAATCAAAGTCAGTGGTACGATATACCTCTTGATAGCACTGATGTGGAATCAGATGACACAGTTATTGAGCATAATGGAACAAATACTGAACGAATAGATATAAAAGCGGATGGTTTATATAGATTAACTTATCATCTGGACGCCAACAACAACACAACCACCCATGGTATTCAGGCAAAACTTAGAATTAATAATACGTCCGACATTCCGGGTTCATTTTTAGAATCAACAAATTATCAGACTGAACACTCACCTTTAACCGCTACAGTATTAGCTGAACTAAACAATGGAGATTATATTACTTTGCAGGCGCAAAGATTAAGCGTTAATACTGTAATTGGTGAACCTTTAATAACGGTAGTAAAGCTTGATGGCGTAAAAGGTGATAAAGGTGATCCCGGCAGCGTAGGAACAGGAACCGACAGTGAATCGTGGACTATTGATCAGGATAATACAGGGACTGATTTGAATTTAGTATTTGGAACTACTTTGAATGAATATATGCAGTGGAATAATACTGCCCAGGCTTTTATTTTAAGCGATGATTTGCTTTTAAATTTTAATGAGCTAAAGCAGTTTAAAGTTGAGAATTCAGCTTCGGCATTAACATGTAACAGCACATACAAGGGGCGGATATATCATAATACAACCGACACATTTACTTATGTTTGTAACGGAACAATCTGGAAGCAGATTGATGCGGCAGGGGGGTCATCTAGTATTTTTGGAACCCAGTATAGTTATTCTGAAAGCGTAGCTGAAACAAGTACAAATAGCACTGTTTTTCAGCAAAAATTAAGGCTTACAACACCTTCATTGCCTGCCGGAACTTACAAAATAAGTTGGTTTTATAACTGGAGATATGATAGTGCATCAAATGATTTTATGGGAAGAGTTCAGGTAGATGATACAACAACTTTATTAGAACATGAACAGGAACCTAAAGATACAGGTACTGATCAAGTATATGTGGAAACTGGTTTTAGAAATGTTACATTAACTTCGGGTGTACATAATATTGATTTAGATTTTTCTACTTCAAAATCTTTTGGTACATCATATATAAAGAACGTGCGTCTCGAAATTTACAGAATAAATTAAATTCTTTACAAAATCAGAAACTTTAAGCTAAACTTCATCTGGCTTTTAACTCAATAATTATGAATACAAAAAACCCAGAAGGATTTTTAGGAGGAGATCCTGAAGATGCCATACATTTAGTTAGTCATAATGATAAAGAAAATTTTCCTGGAAAAGGAGTAGATAATACTGCTAAAGGTACGCGAAGAGATGCTAGCCTGATATTAGATGGAGTAACTAAAAAAGGACAATTAGTTTCATACGACTAATTATGCGGAAGCAGTTAACTTCTTGACTTTTATACTTATTAATTATAGATTTACCCACCATTTATAATTAATCTTTTAATATGTTAGAAATGAGAACATCATGCGACACATCAATCAATTCAGATGATTCCCTTCAAGAGAATTCGTCGGATATTATGGATATTATTCGAGGCATTGATAGTAAAACCGATCCTTCAAAATCATTTGCAGCTGAAAAAAGGCTTAATAATGCGATTTTACATAAGTGCATTACAGTAAAAGCAAAAGGAGAAGAACTTACAGGTTTTGTTGTTGAAGTTATGATTGAATTTGGTAATGTTATTATTGATTTTGCAGGCGGTTATACAGTTAAAACATCAGCTGATCAAATTAACGATATTAAATTTACAACTCAAATTGAAGTTGAAAATTATTTTAGAGAATTAAGAAGCTCAAATCATCAGGCATTTTCTTTTGAACCGGTTAGAAAAAGAATCGAAAGAACACTTAAAAACTAAATCGTGATATAAATCGGGTGTTATTTAACCTCGATTCACAATTAAAAAGAAAAACTTTTTATATCCAACAAGAGCAAAAGTTATTTAATGCAATTTTTAAATCAAAGCGCGTTAATATATTTATCTGTGTGTATTACTTTCCATTATTTCAAGAATGAATAAATGTTTTTAACTGGCTGTAGTTTAAATTTATAATATTTCCGGAGTGATCATAAAATCCACACTCCAGCCTCCTTCTTCATTTTGAACCAGACATACAATTCCGGCCTGATGAAAATTTATGCACTTTTTTCCAGTATTTCCGCATAAAAGCAGTGCTGAAAACTTTTGCATAAATGGGAGATGGCCTACCAGCATCAATCCGTCTTCGAGTTTTTCTGCCCATGATTCAACCTCATCCATTGGTTTTAGGCCTTCTATTTCGCTAAGTTTGCCACCTAAATGTTTTGAGAAGATTTCAGCTGTTTGTTTTGCCCGCAATTTTACACTGTGATAGATTTTGCTGACTTTAACGTCTGATTTTGCAGCAAATTGAGCAACTTGTTCGCAGTCAGATACACCTTTGTCAGATAAACCTTCTTTTGGATCAACTTCTTCAGGATTTTGATTTCCGTGTTGTACAAGAAAAATTTTCATAGTAGAGTAGGTTAGATAAAAATATTATATCAAAAGCATAATTATTATGAAAAACATTGAGAGATTCTTTGGATTACTATTTGTTGTAGCTTTTGTATTAGGATTGTTTTTACCTAGCGCCAGCCATTTTTTACAGCTTTTGGTTGTTCCGTGTTTGATTTTGGTACTTTATTTTTCTTTTTTAAGTATAAAAACAAAACATGCTTTAAGCCATTTTAAGCATCCGGTAACAATTATTGGATTTTTAGCACTTTATTTATTAATAATTCCGGTATTAATTTATTTGATTGTTGGATTTCACGATAAAACACTTGCTGCGGGATTAATGTTTATTGCAGCTGCTCCAACAGGCGTTGCTGCGCCTGCATTAACTAAAATTGTTAAGGGAAATAGCGCTTTGACATTAATTTTTACTGTTTTAACGCATTTTTTGGTTCCGTTTACTCTGGTTTCTCTTTTTTGGATGTTTACTTCATTCAGAGTTGAATTGGATTTGTTCGAAATGTTTAAAACTTTGATAGCATTTATTTTTATTCCTTTTATTCTTTCATCAATAACAAAACAATTTGCAGGTAATTTAATTGAAAAAACAAAAAAATATTATAAAGCAGCAACAATTATATTAATAGCAATAATGATTTACATTGTTGTTGGTCAACAATCAGAATTAATTTTAGAAAATCCGATACTTTCATTAAAATATTTGGCATGGGTATATGCTTTATTTATTTTAATGCAGGCAATCGGTTACTTTTTACCTTTTTGGAAAGATAAAAAGGAAAGAATTTCGCTATCAATCTCAAAAACTTATATTAATTCAGCATTAATTATTGTATTGGCTCATGAATTTCTTCCTCCAGCCATAATTTTAATGGCTGTTTTAACAGAAGTTCCATTTAGCACTCTGCTTGGTCCTTTTAATTTTCTTATTTATAAAAAGACAAAATAAATATTTTTCATATCAATTTGACATAAATCGTAAATTTAATTAAAGTTATGCCTTATCTTTAATTATTAAATCATGTCTGAAACACCTAAACATCGAACTGTTGAAGATTTACATGAACTTTTTAAAAGATCACGTGAGGGCCAAAATGAAAACCCTGAAGGCAGTGAGGAGGCTGCTGAGCCTGCTGAAATTCTTGAAGCTGAAGATGATAAATCAGAAGCAAAAGAATCTAGATTTACACCTCAATCAACTTCACTTGGGAGTAATGAAAAAGGTATAAAAAAAGCAATGCTAGAGGCAGCAACGCGAAAAGTAAACAAAGTTGTTGAAGCAGAAGAAGAAGGAATAGAAGGTGATGATAAATAAGTTGGCAGTCCCAAGGGGAATTGAACCCCTGTTTCCAGGATGAAAACCTGATGTCCTAACCACTAGACGATGGGACCTGAATTTTTAAATTGCAAAAACAAGTATATATAATCAAATCTGAAAGTCAAAGAGATTTTATTCTATTAACATTGGTTTGCTTTCCGGTTCAGTCATTTCATCAACTTTATCGCTTTGTTCAAGATTAACAATTGATTTGGCTTCCATAACTTTCATTTTTAGCTCTTTATTGAGGTTATCCAGCTCTTCATTTTTAAGGATTAATTGAGAGTGTATATATCCTTTTTGAGCTGAATTGGAAGTGTTTAAAAGAAAAACTATACTTAGGGCCACTGTGATTAAAATAAGCACGAATAAAAGCGTAACAATAGCTTTACGTACTTCCTGTGAAAGGGGAGTACGCTTTCTTATTACTGTTGAACCGTATTTTTTTCTTATAATATCTTCAACCATTTTGAACTGGATCGATTATTTCATATTGTACATAAATAACGCCTTCGCCAGGGTAAGCGATTGTTTCAAATGCTGCACGCGAAAGATCAATAACACGGCCGGTAATATAAGGTCCGCGATCATTAATTTTAACATTTACACTATTACCGTTTTCCAGATTTGTAACTTTAACGATTGTTCCGAATGGTAGTGTTCTATGCGCTGCTGTAAGCTCGGAAGGCGTATAAGGTTCACCGGAAGAAGTGCCGTTACCTGCCAAAGAATCTGAATAATATGAACCTTTTCCAAACATTGAACCTTCTTTGCTTTTTAAATATCTGTAAACCAGCTCAGCAAATTTTGAACGTGTTAATTCACGTCCGGGATTAACTGTATTACTCATTGTATAATAAACAATTTGTCTTATTTTTGCTTCATTAAAGTATTTTGCGAACCAATCATTCATAGAAACATCCGCAAATGGATTTTCAAGTACTTCACCGAAATCAATTCCATCACTTTCCATAATTATTTTAAAACTTTCAGCACGGTTAACTATTTTTGTCGGTTTAAAAGAGCCATCTTCATAACCCCTTACAATTCCCATTTCAACTGCTTTTTTTAAGTATGGAAAATACCATTGCGCCTTAAAGATGTCATTAAATTGAACAATATCAATATTTGTTTTGAAATCTTCACCACCCAAACTGTTTGCTGTAATATATGCCTGATTTATTAATTTATTTGCTTCAAGTATCATTTTTAATGCTTCAACACGATTAACATAATTGTCCGGTTTAAAGCTTCCATCAGCATATCCGCTAATTATCCCCTGCTCTTTTAGGTATTTCAATGCCACATATTCCGGATGCCCCAAATCAACATCAGTAAAAACAGCAGTCACAACAGGTTCTGCATCAGTTGCTGGTTCTTCCTGTGCAAAAACATCTGTTATCGGAACAAATAATACCATCAGACCAACGAAAATTGATAAAAGTTTGGATTTCATTGGATCAACCTTTATAGATAATTGTCACCTGCCGGTGATCTGATTCACCAATACTTTCAGTTGTAATATCTTTAAATTCGTCCGTATTCAAAAATAAATGCACAACTCTTCTGAAGTAAGCTGACATTGGCGGCAATACCTGTGTTTTACGGGTTTTTCGCGCCATTTCAACCTTTCTTTTCGCCAAAGTTAATACATTTTCTTCCTGTCTTTGTCTGTAACTATCAACATCAACCAAAATATTGTATTCGGCTTTGGTTTTTTCCCAAGCCAACACTTTTAATAAATGTTGTAATGCATGAATAGTTTCTCCGTGGAAACCTATTAACATGCTAGGATCTTCTGTTTCGATATTTATTCTGTACAGGTCTGCGTCGTTTTGTTTTTCTTTCTCGATATTAACATTTTCAAACGGTGATTCGAGTTTTATTAAAAGATCTTCCAGAGTTTCTTTAAGTACTGATTCGATATCCATTTTTTATATATATTAATGATAATAATATGTTTACTTATCAAAAGGATTATAGCTTATAATTTAACTTTTTTCTATCACTCTTACCTCAGCTTCTTTTTTCCTTTTTTTACTGCCTATTTTTTTATTTACATAAAGCTGTTGCGCTATTCCAAACGTTGTTGAGGTTCCCCAATATATACCTACACCCGAAGGTACAGATGCAGTGAATAAAGCAATCATAATAGGTAGTACATAAACCATCATTTCAGATGCCATTTGCATTTCTTTTCCTGCCTGCGGTGATTTCTTGTCTAATTTCTTAGATTTTTCCTGTGTGTCAGGTGTCTTTTTCTTATTCTTAGCTAATGATAATTTCATTTGAAAGAACTGAAGAGCAGCAACAATTAAAGGCAACACAAATATTTCTCTTTGCTTTAAATCGAGCAATCCCAAGAAATTGGTATTGATAAGCGACAGATCAAATCCCTGCAAAGGAGCATATAATAAATGAATATTATCCGGGTTTAATCCGGTTTTAATTACATAGAACAAAGCAATCAAAATTGGCAGCTGTATTAATAAAGGCAAACAGCTTCCAAAAGGATTAACTTTATACTCTTTATATAATGCAAAAGTTTCTTGAGCGATTTTTTGCTGATCATCTTTGTGTTTTTCCTGAAGGTTTTTAATTCTCGGCTGTAATTCCTGTAATTTTCTCTGTGATTCAAGTCCTCTTTGCGAAGGAATAAAAAGTATCAAACGTAGAAGTACAGTAAGCAAAATAATTGCCAAACCAAGATTGTAACCAGGCACAACACTTATTATATATATAAGTGAATTATAAATTGGTTGATAAAAGAATGTTCCCCATAAATATCCCCATGCGCCCTTTTCTTTAACAGTAAATTCATTTGATTCAAAAGTTTGCATTTCTCCGCCAATTTCAGTAGTTACACTAATTTTATATCTTCCTATATCGCCAAATAAAGCATGGTTATATGATTGATAATCAAGTTTCAATTCTCCATCCGGTTGAATAACATAAGGATCTGTTGATACACAATCCACTTTTGGGCTTACTTCCAATTGAGTCCATTCCCCATTTAGATATTTAAATACATCCAATGGTTCGCCAGGGCAGTCATTGTGAATCTCAATTGGCTGATTTGTATTATTTTTAAGCTGAACAGTTACAAGATCATCCATTTTATACTCTGAATTCAAAACCGCTATACCAAGATTATTATTTGCAAGGCTCGCATCAAGGCTGGTATTACCGCTGCAACCTCTGAAAATAAATAGTAATGCAATAAAAAAGATCCCGAATAATAAGAATTGTCGTTTCATTATTTTAAGTTATTTAAATATGTGAATATATCGTTAACATTCTGAAGAATTTTGTCATAATTGCAAGTAAGAATTTGCTTTAATGGTATTAACGCAATATCGTAGTGTGTTTTTTCATCATTAAAAGACTGTTCTTTTTGAATATTTCTTATCGATTCATAAATCTGGCGTCTTTTTCTGACTCTATCAACAGCTCTTTTGGCAAATTTCCTGCTCAAAGTAAGCGCCCATCTGTTATATTTGAATTTATTTGGAAATTTTTTAACAATAAAATACCCGATCTTATTGCTCTCAGGCTGGCTTAAAAGCTTTTTAACCTTCCACCTGGATAGGCGATATTTACGAGCGATCATATTTAAAATTATTTCAGCTTCTTTACAACAGTAAGCTGTTTTCTGCCTTTTCTTCTTCGGGCATTAAGCACCTTGCGACCATCTTTAGTGCTCATTCTTGTTAGAAACCCATGTTTTCTAACCCTTTTTTTCTTTTTAAGTTTTGCTAGCATTGTTCAATACTTAATTTAGCCCGATGATGATACTTGAAAAAGCATATGAAAGTCAATTAATTAATTAAAAACAGTTGACAAAAGGCTGAGGGTATTTATAATACAATCCCTTATTTATTACTATGTCAGAAAAACCCAAAATTATTCCTGCAAGAGAAAGAATGGATAAAAAATATATTTTTCCAGGCGATTCTGATCAGCAAGATATGTTTTTAGATGTCCTTTCTGTTAATTATTTAGATGAACAAACAATAATGGCTGCAACAAACTTAATGACAATATTAGGAGAATTAAGAGGCCAGACAATAACTTCAATAAATGAGCTGATTAGTGTTTTGAAAAGTAAAGGTCTATTGGAAAAAATAAAAAAGGACCCTAACGTAATACAGGCAATAGAACAACTGAAAAATATAAGCAGTGAATCCGAATTTGTTCCTGAAATGATGGCTGAATGTTACAGATATGCAGCCATTGATGTATTCAATCGTACAATAAAAGAAGAAAAAAAATCCAGAAGAGCTGTAATATTAGCATTTGTTATAGCTGCAATCCCTATGATTCTCGGAATTGTTTCAATATTTAATGCTAAAAGTGAATTACATTCAATGGAAGATAAAATTCATAGAAAATCAAATGATTTAGAAAAGAAGAAACGTAAAATTTTATAAGAAAGCAAGTCAGTTAAACAAGAACGAGATTTTTATAAAAGAGAAATTAATAGTTGTTATAATAGAAGAGATCATTTAAAGGAATGTATAAGTAAAATTTTAAGAACAATACATGCTACTGAATAATCTATTTATGAAAAGTACCAAAATAAAAACATTTTCTTGAACTTAAGAGTAATTTGCGGTAAATTTGACAAGAACATTTAGATAGACGTCTAATCATTTTAAAATGAAACTCAGAAATCAATTTGAATTTCTATTTGTTGGTAAGGAGGAAGGCAGCTTTCTCGAGAACTATGCTTACGATTTAGGAGAAGGCGAAGAAGCAGCCGGCCAACTATTTGTTACTGTTGAAATTCAAAATAATCCTGCTGATGCAGAAGTAATTGCTGAAACAATTTTTGATTCGGCACGTAAGATATTTTTCTCGGATTTGGAAAAAGACCCTTACGAAAGGTTTGAGGATGCGCTTAAAGAAGTCAATTCTCAAATTAATGCATTTAAAGAAGAAACTGTCTCAAAATTTATTGGGAATCTTCATGTAATAATTGGCATTGTTGTTGGTGACGAACTACATTTGTCTCAAACAGGCGATGCAGAAGCTTATTTGGTTCGTAAAAGATATTGCTCTGTTATTTCAGAAGGACTATCAGATCCGAATTCAAAATCAGAAGAAACATTCAGTAATATTGCGAGCGGTTCATTGGAACCGGGCGATTTTGTTGTTTTGGCAACAACTCGTTTATTGAGATATATTTCAAAGTCTGACTTTATAAATACATTAAATCCTCAGGATTTGGTTGAATCTTTAAGTGATTTGAAAGATGCACTTACTCCTGAAATATTAAGTAAAATTGGATTAATCGGAATGGTATTTCATGAAGGATTAAGTGAATTATCAGACAATGAAAAAAAAGGTGTACGTGAATATCTTGAAGATGAAAAACCATCATTGGCAAAAAGAATTAAATCAAAACCTAACAGAGTTCATGGTGCTGTTAAGGGTATCAGTGACAAATCAATGCGTTATTTGAATACGCTTTTAAAAGGAATGACGAGCAGACAGATGACAAAAGATAAAATTTTGGCACTTTTGATCGTGGTGATTATTTTACTTACAGCTGTTATTTGGTTTGTAAAAAATAATACTGCAAATCAACGTGAAATTGATCGTCTTGATGAAGTTTTGACACAAGTGGAAGAAGAAATAAACACTGCTTCACTTCGCGGAATAAGCAATAAAGATGCAGCTTCCGATATTTTAACAGATGCGGAATCAAAAGCTGTTGATGTATTAAATTCCGGATACCACAGAAGTAAAGCAAGCGAGCTTTTAGGATTGATTCAGGAAGAAAAAACCAAACTTGATAATATAACTTATGTAACTGATCCAAAAGTTGTAGCTGATTTAACAACTAAACGCGATAATGTTAGCGCACTAGGTTTAATTCCATATTCAGGCAGTATTTTTGCTTATGAATACAATGCATTATATGAAATTTTGCTCGATAAAATTGAAGACCCTTTAACTATTGATGATAACGAGGCAGTTATTGATGGTACTTGGGATGATGATAATGATTCTCTTATTTTCTTAACAAAATCAGGCAGAGTTATTACTTATTCAAACGGTCAATTTCAGTTTATGGATACAGAAGACGGCCAATTCCATAGTTCTGTAGCAGTTGCTTCCTATAACGGAAGAATGTATCTGCTTGATAGTGCTGAAAAGCAAATTTGGAGATATAACAAGAAACGAGAAGGTTATTCTGGTGCTGAAAGTTATATAGCCGAAGGCGAATTTGGATCTAATTTCGTTGATTTGGCGATTGATGGATACATTTATGTAATTACAGACGACGGAAGTTTAATAAGATTTGACAGGGGAGTACCTACTTTCTTAACTATTGCCAAGGCTCCGCTTGATCCAATTTCATCGCCTACAAAAATTTATACGGAACTTGATTTAAATAGAATATTTATTTTGGAACCTTCTAAAAATCGCGTGATTATGCTTGATAAAGATCCAGAGGGTGAAGGAGTAGTTTATAATTCTCAATTTGTATTTGATGGTTTAAATGATGTAAGAGATATTTATTTTGATAAGGATTCCAACAGATTATATCTATTGGATTCTCAGAAATTGTACGAAGTGGCTATCTAAGCCAGTTTATGAAAGTTCAGAATCAATCAGTTTAGCAATTTGCAGAGCAGCCTCCGGTTTGCTCTGCTTTTTTAAAGCTGTTTTATATTTATTATATTCTTTTCTTATACTTTTTATATGCTCAGGAAGATTCGTTATTCCCTTTTTACCGTTTTCAAGAATAATTCCAAGACTGTGTTTTTCGATTAATTTAGCGTTACCTTCTTCCTGGCCAGGAATAACCTGAGTAATTATCATGGGTTTTTGTGCTGCAACGCATTCCATAACTGTTGCTCCGCCTGCTTTAGTAACAATAATATCGCTTGATAAAATCAATTCGGGAACATTTGTTGTCCACCCGAGAATCGCAACGTTCTTTTCGAATTTCATATGTTCGATTTTAGGCATTAAAGTTTCGTTGCGGCCTGTAACAATAATTACATTATAATCTCTTTTACCAAAGATAATACTTTCTAATAGTTTTTGGTTTCTTCTGTTATTCCCGATATTAGCAAATATTAATACTGTAAATAATTTTGGATTTAATCCTAAAAATTTAAGAACATTTTTTTTGTCGATAGATTTATTGAATGTTAAATCAACAGGAAATCCAAGTATTTTAATTTTATTAGGATCAACACCTTTGTTCATTAATACTTTAGCTGTATCTTCATTTGGAACAATTCTGTAATCAGCATCTGCGATAAGCCATGCTTTATGAATTGAGATTGAGTCAGTAATTATATTAATAAACTTTGCACCCGGATGTTCTTTTTTCCACATTTTGGCAATTGCATAATCCCAAATCGGAAAAGTAGAGATAATAATATCAGGATTTTGTTTTTTAAGTAGTTTTTTAAATGCTGTTGAAAGCGAAAGATAATTAATTGTATTTATGAATTTAACTTTCCATTCTTCATCAGTCCATTCAAAAAATATCTTATAAAAATTTGGCATATGCTTAACGGTTCCATCATATGCTTTTGCAGTTGAATTACTGAAACCTTCATTAACCATTCCAAAAAAATCCACAATTTCAACATTATATTTATCTTTATAAAGTTGCATAATTGCCTCTTTAGTTGCCATTGAGGCGCTATAATGCCCCTTTCCCATTTTCGCATATAAAATAAGGATGTTTTTCTTTTTCATATGGTTTTAGAAATTTTCAAAACCTATTTTACACTATTCTTACTTGAACATCCATGGATATTCCTCTTTGACTGCTTCAACAAGGGCTTCTCCTTTATAAATTCCGAGCTCTGTAATTACGCCTGTGAATAAATCAGGTGATGTTATTTCAAATGCAGGATTATAAATTTTCACACCTTTTGGAGGATTTTCCCATACTTCATTAGGATCACGCTCTTCAATTTCTTCTTCTGTGCCAAATAAAGTCGCAGGGTCAAATTTCCAGGAATTTGTGCATGAATAAGCATCAACTCTGCTTTCGTGTGCTGCTTCAGCAAGCATTTCAGTTCCGATTTTATTTATAAGTTTACCTTCAGAAGTAACAGCATCACAACCAAACAAAAATAAATCACATTTTCGAAGCATTGATCTGCCCGCACTATCCACAAAGTGAGTAACCGGAATGCCTTTTTCAGCTAATTTAGTTGCTGTTTTGCGTCCCTGAAATTTTGGACGTGTTTCAGTGTTATAAACTTCAAATCTTTTACCGTCATCCCATGCTTTTTCTAAAATCGCGCATACAGTTGACGAATGACAATGTGTAAAAACCTTCATTCCATCATGTATTTTTTTAGCCCCGTATTCAGCAATTTTAAGTTTTGCTTCTTCAAAGTGTTTTTTTGCTTTTTCTGCAATATCAGGATCGTTTTTATAATTTTCAATACAGAATTTCAAGGCATTTCTAAGGCCGGGTTCTGTTGCGCGTGTTGCAACAAGCTCATCATGAGCTTTTTTTAATTCAGCTTCATCCTGAGTTTCCTTCAATTTCATTCCAAATGCTTCAACAGCAGCAATTGCAATATTTCGAGCCCCCTGTATTTCAAGAGATTTAATTTTATCAATTATTTCCTGATATTCCATAAATATTAAGTAATTGAGTACACTTTATTAATCGCAAGTTTCTTTACATAATCTATACGGTTTTTATTTTCAGCATAGACAGTATAAAGTTTTTCACCTTTTCTCACTTTTTCACCTAGTTTTTTATAAACAAAAACTCCTGCACCCTTATCAAGAGGAGCACCTGCCTGTCTGGCAACCGAAGCAATTAATTTATTATCAATTCTGCTTATTTTTCCGTTTTTACCTGCTTTTACAGTGTATGTAAATTCACCTAATTTAGTACCTTTTTTTGCACCCTGTGCTTTTATTATTTTCATAAACTGATCATAAGCTTTTCCTGATTTAAGTGCATTTTTTGCTGCTTTTTTAGCGCTTGATTTAAGAGGATATTTGCCTGTTAAATACAATAATTCAGTTGCAAGCATTAGTCCTTTCTTTCTTAAATCCTGCGGTGCATCAGGATCATTTTTTAAAACTTTTAATACATCCTCGGCTTCTAAAAGCGGTCCGATTCCATAACCAATTGGCTGATCAGAAGAAGTAAGAACAACTTTCATTTTCATTCCGAGTAGTTTTGCAATTGCAAGAAATCTCTTTTTTAATGCGTTAGCGTCTTTTTTGTTCTTTGCTTTACCCTGTTCACCCCATGGTATATCAATAATTACATGATTTGATGATACAGAGAATTTTTTTGCCATTATTGAAGCAAGAAGCATTCCCTGCGGATCAAGTTTTAGCGGGTATCTTACTTTAATTAATTTATCATCAGCTGCAGCTAGATCGACTCCGCCGCCCCATGTAATAAATCCATTAGTTTTCTTTAATATTTTCCGTAATTTGTCTGCATGATTAACAACGTTTGCCAGTACCTCCATAGTATCAGCAGTACCGGCAGGGCTCGTAATTGCACGGCTCGAAGTTTTTGGCATGTAATATCCAAGCGAAGTTATAATTGGAACCACAACCATAGTTGTGCGATTACCCGGAACACCACCAATGCAGTGTTTATCCATTACAATACGATTTTTTATTATAATTTGATCTCCATGACTAACAATTGAACGAGTTAAATTTGCTGTTTCATCGTCACTAAGTCCCATACAAAAACATCCGCTTACAAAATAGGTCATTTCAATGTCAGATAGATCATCATTAACAACGTCTCTAACAATTACATCAATTTCATCTCTTGTGAGAGTTCCTCCTTCAAGTTTTTTCTTAATATATGTGTCAGCTTCAGGTTTTGGAGCAGGTACTAAAGTTATTTCATCGCCAGATTTTGTTTTTAATTTATCCCATGTCTCTGCAAATAATCCAACCTGATTATCTTTAATATCTTTTCTTTCATTTATATCAAGAATGCATGTTAATTCCCTTCTTCCAATTTTTAAATCAACTCTGTCCGCTGCTCTTACGTCAAGTTGCGCAGCTGTTGTTTCATTAACTACAGCAATATATTTATTGCCGACTCTCATAGGGATTCGTATAGGTTTCAATTTAATCATGAATTTTTTTGTTAAGTATTTTTTTTACTTCGTGGGCAATTTGAAGGCCTTCATCAGTTTTTATAACGAAAACTTTCACTTTGCTCATCTTATCATAAATTTTAATTTTTGACTTTCTATTTTTTACATTATCTAATCTTACTCCAAGATATTTTAAATAATTACAAATATCTCTTCTTAAATACCATGCATTTTGACCAATGCCTGCTGTAAAAGTTATTGCATCAACACCATTGAGTGCCGCGGCGTATGCGCCAATTTTAAGAGCTATTTTATATGCAAGATATTCTAAAGTGAATAATGCTGCTTTATTTTTTTGTTTTGCTTTTGCCCGGATATCTCTTACATCATTACTTATTTCACTAACCGCTAAAATACCTGATTTTTTATTAAGGATTGTGTCGATTTCATCTGTGGAAATTCTTTCTTTTTCCATTAAATAAAAGACGATTGCCGGATCAATTGATCCACTTCTCGTTCCCATAGGCACACCCTCCAATGGAGTAAACCCCATGGAAGTATCAATACATTTTCCATCTTTAATTGCGCTTATACTAGAACCATTACCAAGATGACAGGTTATGATTTTACCTTTTTTAGATTTCAATAATTTATAAGTTTCATTAGCTATATATTTATGAGAGGTACCGTGAAAACCATAGCGCCTTATGCTGTATTTTTTATAATATTTTTGTGGAATTGCATAAGTGTATGCTTTTTTTGGAATGGTTTGATGAAATGCAGTATCAAAAATAGCTACATTTGGAATTCCTTTTAATAATTTTTTACATGCTTTTATTCCTTCAAGGTTTGGTGGATTGTGAAGCGGTGCAAGTTCTATCAAATTTTCAATTTCTTTAATAACTTTTGGTGTAATCAAAGTAGCATCATGATATTTTTCTCCGCCATGAACAACACGATGGCCAATTGCATCTATTTTATTATCACCAATTATTGAAAGTGCTTCTTTTACTGCTTGTTCATGATTTTTAATTTTCTTTTTATATATTTTGTCATTGTATTTAACAAAACAGGCATCTTTTCCAATTCCATCAACTATCCCTTTAAATATAGGCTCCAGTTTTTTGTTTAATAACTGGAATTTAAGTGAAGATGAACCTGCATTTATTACTAAAATATTCATGATAAGAATTTTTTGTGCTTAATTTTTTTATCAGCAGCTTCCAAAGTTGTGAATGCAACTAAATTGGAAATATCTTTATAATTGCAACCGCGCGACAAGTCGTTTATAGGTTTTTTAAGCCCTTGCAGAAGAGGTCCGATAGCTTTTGCTTTTGCAAGTCTTTCAACTAACTTATATGCGATATTGCCAGCCTGCAAATCAGGGAAAATTAAAATATTAGCATTACCTTTAAGTACTGAATTTGGGAATTTTTTTTCACATACATCTTTTACTAAAGCTGCATCAACCTGCATTTCTCCTTCAACAACTAGCTCGGGTTTTTCGTTTCTTACAAGCGCTGTTGCTTCACGGACTTTATCAACAAAAGGATGTTTTGCGCTTCCTGCAGTTGAAAAAGAAAGCATGGCTATTTTAGGTTCTAAACCGAATTTCATTGCTGTTTCAGCGGTATCAATAGCTATATCAGCCAGGTCATGTGAATTTGGATCTATAGTTACCGCAGTATCTGCAAATAATAACAATCTGTTTTCCAAAACCAAAAAGAAAACTCCTGACACTTTATGAAATTTTTCTTTTGTTTTAATTATTTGCAATGCAGGCCTGATAGTTTCAGCGGTTGAATATGTTGTACCTGAAACCATTCCATCAGCATCACCCATATACACCATCATAGTTCCAAAATAATTAAAACTTTGTACTATTTTCATTGCATCTTCTTCTGTAACTCCTTTTTCTTTTCTTAATTCATAGAATTTTTTTGCATATCTTTTTATTACCTCAGGATCTTTATTATTTACAACTTCCACTTTATTCCAGTTTATTTTTGCACCGTACTTTTTAGCCAATTCTTTCAATTCAGCAGGGTCGCCAACTAAAATCGGGTAAGCTGTTTTTTCTTTTAAAACTACTTCGGTAGCTTTAAGAACGCGCGGTTCAAACCCTTCGGGCATAACAATTCTTTTAGGGTTTTGTTTGGCAATTGTTTTAACGTAACGTAAAAAACTTTTCATGATTTTATATTAATTATTTCAATATATTATACCACGAAAAAGCCTTTATTTAAAGCGACTAATTTCTAAAAAGGTTTATAAATTTCCGTCCATATTCTAAAAATGTAAGTCTAAGAGTCATCACAGCTATTCTCAATAAATTCATCGGTTTGCTCATAATTTCAACATTTCCCTTTTTAATAGCGTTTATTATATCTTCTTTTGATTTGGAAGGAGCGTAAACATAAGAATAAGTATGATTCAAAAATTCAAGAACATGATTATCAGCTGTTCCGATCATTGGTTTATTATATTTTTTTGCAGCAGCAACCGCTTTTTGATTAAAATCAAAGTTTTTTGAATAGAAACTGCTGTACTCAATTGCATCAAATAAATGATTATATTTATCGAGATTTGATTTAAGACTCAAAACACCAAGAGGGAATGGATGATAAGGATGTGCAGCAAAAATCAAAGAATCAGGATTTTCATTTTTATATTTTTCCAAAGCTTCAAAGTCGTGAATATTTTCAGCTTCGGGTTTTGCATTAATAATAACTACATGATTCTTGCAAACACTTTTTTCAATTCCCGGAATTAAAAGAATGTTTTTTTGCTTGGCATATTCTTCAAGTTCTTTATTAAAAACAATTTTATTATGGCATGTTATAGCCAAAACATCGTATCCATGCTTACTTGCTTCATCAATTAAATCTTTATCAGTATGAAATAAGCAATCCTCTGGATCACTTTTTGTATGAGCGTGAAATTGTACTTTGAATTTATTCATTATCTTTATCGCCTCCCAAAGCATCAGAGATGCCCTTGGTAGTATCTTTGATACCGTTTACAGTATTATTTACCTGATCTGCTGCATTTTTTACTCCATCAACAGTATTTTCAATATTATCTTTAGTTTCCATTACGCCGTTTGTAAGATTGTCTGCTGATTTTTTTGCATCATCAGCAAGATTTTGTGCTTCCTGGCACCCTGTAATAGTTATAAGCAAAATGCTGGTAAAAATTACAGAAATAAGTTTTTTCATAGGTTATTTTTTAGATGAATTAAATAATGATTTGAAATCTCCATTAAAGGTTTCAAGAAATTCGTGCATTTGAGATACATCGTTTTTTGTTACAATCGAGCGATGTTCTCTTTCGGAATTTATTGATACCTCTGCCAATGTTGTAAGTTTACATTTATTACATCTTAATGCAAAAATTCCTTCGTTTGGAGTGGCAACAACCACGCTTATGTCTTTATATCTGTAAATTTTTTTACAGTTTTTGCATGGCAAAGTCTTTTTTAAATGCCTGACAACTTCTTTTATATTCTCAAAATGCATGTATTGATATTAAGTAGTACAATTTTAAGTGTTCTAAGATGCTTTTTCAAGCTTTTCTAACGCTTTTTTAATGCGCTCCAAACATAAATCTTTTCCTATAACCCATGCAACTTCAAAAACACCAGGAGAGAACTGTTCACCTGTTAAAGCTGAACGCAATGGCCAAAATATTTGACCGTTTTTTAGCCCTGTTTCTTCAACAACACCTATTAAAAGTTCTTTTATTTTTTCTTCGTCATCAAAATCATCAAAATTTTCAAATTTCTCCAAAATTTTAGATAGGGAAGTACTCGCTGTTTCAAAATCCACCTTCATTTTTTCATGAGTCAAAAGTTCAACTCCGTAATCAATATCTTCAAAATAAAATTTAATATACTCATTTATATTTTTATGATCTCTGAGAACTTTTTCTTCAACTGTTACAAGTGCTTTACGTAGTTTTTCGTCTTCTTGTTTATAGGCATCTGCAAGCGAATTAAAGCACATTTTTTTAAGCTCATCTGTTCTGTGTAAAAAGAATTCATGTGCAATTTTCTTATCAGAAAAATTATAAATAAATTCTCCTTTTTTAGGACTGTGAATTTCAACTTTCTGGTCGAGTTTTTTTGCAAATTCATGTAAATCGTCATGGAAAATTCTTCGTTTCCATTGCCAATTGAACCAATCAAGTTTTTCAAGGTCAAAAATAGCTCCGGCTTTATGAACTTTTTCTAAACTGAAGTGTTCAACCAGTTCTTCAAGGTTGAAAATTTCAGTTTCACTGTCTCCTCCCGGATGCCACCCCAAAAATGCAATAAAATTAATGATAGCTTCTTTTAAATAACCTTTATTAATATAATCTTCAACAGAAACATCGCCCTGACGCTTACTTAATTTGCTGCGATCTTTGTTTAAAAGCAGGGGAATGTGCGCAAATTCAGGTGGATTCCATTTTAAAGCTTCATATAAAAGTATGTGTTTTGGTGTTGATGGAAGCCATTCTTCGCCTCTTATAACATGAGTTATTTCCATCAAATGATCATCAATTACATTAGCAAGTTGATAGGTAGGAAATCCGTCAGATTTTAATAAAACCTGATCATCAAGTGTTTTTGCTGCAAAAGTTACGTTTCCGCGAACCAAATCTTTAAATTTAACCAGTTTTTCTAATGGAATTTTTTGGCGTACAACAAAGGGTTTTCCTTCATCCAGATTTTTTTGGATTTCTTCATCACTTAAATAAAGACAATGTCTGTCGTACATTGGTGCTTTTTTGGCTTTTTCCTGTTGTTCGCGCATTTCTGTAAGTCTTTCAGCTGTGCAAAAACATCTATAAGCATGGCCTTTTTCCAATAATTCTTCTGCATATTTTTTATATATTTCAGTCCTTTGCGATTGAATATATGGCTTAAAAGGGCCACCTTTACTTGGACCTTCATCCGGATTCAATCCAGCCCATTCAAGCATTTCAATTAAATGAGCTGTTGCACCCTCAACTTCACGTTTTTGGTCTGTATCTTCTATTCTTAATATGAATTGACCGTTATTTTTTTTAGCCAATAAATAGCTGTACAAAGCGGTTCGGAGGCCTCCTACATGCAGATATCCTGTTGGTGATGGTGCAAAACGTGTTCGAATCATTTTTATAAAGATTAATTCGCGTGTAATAATAGCAGAAATCCAATTGACTTTGAATCGGATTTAATTATAAAATCCATTACCACTTTAATATAGTTGATATATCGATGTTTTCGATTGTATTTCTATTTATGTGAGAATGTTTGAAATCCCTGTTCATAGATTAAGTAATTTCTTAGCGACTAGGAACAGCAACGTCCTTCGAACGATCCCAACCAAATTACGCAAAAAGGTTTGAGCTGCTTGTGGAACCGTTGATGAACGCAGACTTTCCCCCTGTTGTTCATCTTCCGGTATGAGCAAGAAGACCTGGAGTAGCCGGTCTGAGTGTCCGACCCCACACTCACCAGGGGTGTTTCCTGCTTCCGCTCCTGGAATGCGGCGAAACAGGTGAAATGCATGTGCCCCCTGAAGTTAGCCTCCCTTCTTGTGTGGCTGGCATGACTGCTCGCCGAAAAAAAGCGTAAAAAAATGTGTGTCGTTGCAAGGACAATGCTAGTTGTTAGTACCGAACAGGGTGCTCTGAGAAAGGAAGATTTGCTGGATATAAAAGCGCATCTCCTCACACCAAGGATGTTAGCGTTAAAGGCCCACAAAATAGGGGTCCAGCAGATTGATGACTTCTCAGAGTCGGCCCAGGACGTAGCGAACCCTGGGCCATTTTTCTATGTTATCAACTTGCAATTTTCTCTGTTTTATGTTTAAAATTATATCCAGTATTAATAAATCAATTCATGCCTAGAACAAGAAAAGTTAAAAAATCTTCAAGAACATCAAAATCAGCTAAATCAAGCAAACGTAAAAGAAATTCGGGCAGTAATCTGAAATTTGAGGTAAAATCATCAGTAGCAAGAGATATTACAGCGGTTATATACTTTATATTCGCAGCTGTAACATTTTTAAGTATTCAGGGATCATTTGGTATTGTTGGTGAAATATGGGTAGGATTATTGCAGCCGATTTTAGGTTGGGGGATTTATATGATTCCACCGCTATTTTTACTTATAACTTTAATGCTTTTCTTTGCGCGAAATGTGACTTTCGGCTTATCCAGAACAGTAGGAGTTGTTTTAATGGTACTTTCAATATTAAGCATTGTGCATCTGGCTGTTCCTATTGAAAATGTGCTGACTGTTGCGCAACAGGGTCAGTATGGAGGTTATGTTGGTTTTGTAACCAACTTTTTTATGCGTGAAATGTTGAGTATAGGGAATGTTGGTTCAGCTGTAATTTTTGTTGGAGTAGCGCTTATTTCAATTTTATTAACATTTGAAATATCATTGGGTGAATTAGCAAGATTCTTTAAACCTGAAATTAAAATTGAGAAGAAACCAGCGGAAAAAAGAAGTAAAAACGAACGTGAAATCAGTTCTGACAATGTTGAACTTGCTAATGATGATGTATTAAAGGCTATTTACGGAGGCCGTGAATCAGAAATTAGAATTAAAAGAGCTCAACCGGTTACTGAAGTTAATGAAGATGAAGATAAATATTTAGAAGAAGAATCAGAGAAGAAAAAAGTGCAAATTAAAAATGCAGCTAAAGAAGAAGAAATTGCAGAAGATGCAGGAAAAGAAAAAGAACAGGATTATGCTGATTGGGAATTTCCTTCGCTCGATTTGCTTGAAGGTGGAGTAACTGAAATTGAATCAGATGATGATGTGTTAATGAAAAATGCTGAAAAAATCAGAACAAAACTTGAGCAGTTTGGCATTGATGTAACAATGCATGAAGTGCATGTGGGTCCTACTGTAATTCAATATACTTTAAAGCCTCATGAAGGAGTTAAGCTTTCTAAAATTACTTCATTAAAGAATGATTTGGCACTTGCATTGGCAGCGCCTTCTGTTCGTATAGAAGCACCAATTCCTGGCCAGGCTTTGGTTGGAATTGAGGTTCCGAATGAACATCGGTCAATGGTTAAACTTAGAGAAATTATTGAATCACCTGAATTTAAAAAAGGCGATTCAAATTTAAAATTCCCTCTTGGACGCAATGTTTCAGGTCAGCCTATTATTGCGGATTTAAAAAGTATGCCGCATTTGCTTATTGCAGGTGCAACCGGCAGTGGTAAATCAGTTGGAATGAATACTTTATTGATTTCACTTTTGTATCAGAACTCACCGCTTGATTTAAAAATGATATTAATCGATCCAAAACAGGTTGAACTTAAAGCTTACAATTCAATTCCTCATTTATTAACTCCGGTAATTAATGACCCTGAAAAAGCAGCAATAGCTTTAAGATGGTGTGTAGCTGAAATGAACAGACGTTATACGGATTGTGCTGATAAAGGAAAACGTAACATAACCGATTATAATGCTGACCCTGCAATTGAAGATAAAATGAGTACAATAGTTGTGGTGATTGATGAGTTGGCTGATTTGATGATGGCAGCCGGAAAAGAAGTTGAAGCATCAATTTGCAGAATCGCACAAATGGCACGAGCAGTTGGAATACATTTGGTAATAGCAACTCAAAGACCTTCTGTTGATGTAATCACAGGTTTAATTAAAGCAAACATTCCAGCGAGAATTTCATTTGCTGTAAGTTCTTCTATTGATTCACGAACAATTTTAGATGGAGTTGGTGCAGAAGATCTTCTTGGAAAAGGAGACATGCTCTATTTACCTAGCGGTATGAATAAACCGCTCAGAGTTCAGGGAATTTATATTTCATCAGCTGAAATTGAAGCAGTTACAAACAGAGTTAAATTAACAATTGAACCTGAATATGATAATGAAATTATTTCAGCAAAAGTTGCAGGACAAAAATTAAACGGTGTGCCTGACAGTAATTTTGGAGATTCAGACGATGAAATGTACAAGCAGGCGATTGAAGTGATTCAGGAGAACAGAAAAGCTTCAGCATCTTTGTTACAAAGACGTCTTAAAGTAGGATATGCCAGAGCAGCACGTTTATTGGATGAACTTGAGGAGAACGGAGTAATTGGTCCATCAAACGGCGCGAAACCTCGTGAAATTTATTTAGATTAATATGAGTAAACATATACTCGTTACCGGCGGAGCTGGTTATATTGGCTCTCATACTGTTCGACTCCTGTTAAAAGAAGGATATAAAGTTACAGTTCTTGATAATTTAGTAAACGGACATAAAAAATCTTTAGCGCCCGAAGTTGAATTTATTAATTTAGATCTTTGCGAACGTGAAGTTTTAACTAAATTGGTTGAGCATAATAATTTTGATGCGGTTATTCATTTCGCTGCGTTTATTGAAGCTGGTTTAAGCATGAAAGAACCTGAAAAATTCTTTGAAAATAATTGTATAAACGGAACAAATTTATTGCACGCAATGGTTGCCAATGATTTAAAGAACATCATTTTTTCTTCTACTGCTGCGGTTTATGGAAATCCAATTTCTACTCCAATAAAAGAAGATCATCCATTAATGCCGGTTAATCATTATGGTCGTACAAAATTAATTTTTGAAAATATTTTGAAAATGTACGAAGAGACTCACGGACTTAAATATATCTCACTTCGATATTTTAATGCTGCCGGCGCAGACCCTTCAGGTGAAATTGGAGAAGATCACGACCCGGAAACTCATCTTATACCTCTTATTTTAAAAACAGCACTTGGAAAGCGTAAAAGTATTTCAATTTTCGGAACGGATTATGATACAAAAGACGGAACATGCGTTCGCGATTATATTCATGTTAATGATTTAGCTCAGGCACACATACTTGCTCTTAAAAAACTGTTTGAAACAGGGGACAGTGATGTGTACAATTTAGGGAACGGTCATGGATTTTCAGTTAAAGAGGTAATTGAAGCAGCGGAAAAAGTTATTGGACATCCAATTCCAAAAGAAGAGACACCAAAAAGAGAGGGGGATCCGGCAATTCTTATTGCTGACTCTGAAAAAATCAAATCACAATTAAAATGGAACCCAAAATTTACTTCAATTGAGCAAATTATAGAAACCGCTTGGAAGTGGCACAAAGAGCATCCTGACGGCTATGAAAACTAAATGTCTTCAGCAGCTTCCTTGAGATAAGTTTCAGCAATCTGTTTTTTAGCTATAGCTAAATCAAGTAATTGTCTTTTTTCCACTTCCCATTCTGTATTAGGTTCTCCTCCCGGCAAATCTGATTTTAATGAAATAACCTGCCTACTTAATTGACTTACTTGATCCCTTAATTTTTCTACTGGCATTGTGCTAATTGTATCTTCAAAATCTTTTAATCCATCTAAACTTAAATCTACAGCTCTTACAGCTGTTATTTCATCTTCTAAAAAAGTGTCGTCTTCGTTTTCACCAGGAAATACTTCTACTTCCAAAGTTGTACATTTCATCCCATCATTCATATCAAGTGTGGTTAATTATATTAAGCACCATGGCATTTTTTGAATTTTTTACCGCTTCCGCAAGGGCATGGGTCGTTTCTGCCCACTCCCTGAAATTTTGGATCCACAGTTTGAGCAGCCATTGGCTGTGCTGCAAATGCGGGATTTGATTCTTCAGTATTTATCATTTGTATACCCTTCTTATTTGCTCCGGCACCAGCCATAGTTTTTATAATGTTTGATCTGCCACCTTCGTGACCTGAAAGTGGTTCGTTTATTTGGCCTTCATTTGTTTGAATATTTCTTGGCTGATCAGACTGAATTACTTGTACAGGAACCTGACTTCTAATATCAATTTTAAATAAAGTATTTACTGTCGCACTTTCTACATCATTCATCATTTTTTCAAATGCAGTAAATGCTTCCCCCTTATATTCATTTAGAGGATCTCTCTGGCTATAGCCACTTAAAGCTACATTTTCTCTAATAGCATTTAGATTTGAAATATGCTCCATCCAGAATAAATCTATAATATGAAGATAAACACTTCTTTCAATCTTTCTTAATAATTCAGGATTAGGAATCGATTTTTCAAGTTCTTCATATTCATCAAATAAATATCTTCTAAGTCTCTTAATCATATCTTCAACATTTGTAATTCCTGTAATATCATCAATATTAAATTCTTTACTTCTATTTCTGTTAAAAGTTCTAACAGTTTCAACTATTTCTTTGTAATCCCAATCTTTAGCTTCGCCTTGTGTATGCATTAAAACAACTTTTTCAATTTCTTTTTCCAAAAGAAGAATAATATCGTTTTTAATGTTTTCACTTTCTAATACTTCTCTGCGTTTTTTATAAACAATTGTTCTGTGGTGATTAATCACATCATCATATTCAACGAGATGTTTTCTTATATCAAAGTTTCTGCCTTCAACTTTTTTCTGTGCGCTTTCAATAGATTTTGAAATCATGCCGTTTTCTATTGGCATATCATCAGGTACTTTCAAAATATCCATCATCCTTTGTACTCTTTCACCTCCAAATAAACGCATTAGATCATCTTCGGTTGAAACATAAAATTGCGTAGCACCATCATCACCCTGACGTCCTGAACGACCTCTGAGCTGATTATCGATACGTCTTGATTCATGCCTTTCAGTTCCAATAACATATAATCCTCCAAGATCAGCTACACCTTTCCCGAGTTTAATATCGGTTCCGCGACCTGCCATGTTGGTTGCAATTGTAACAGCTTTTTCCTGACCTGCGTCTTTAATTATTTCAGCTTCTTTTTCATGGAATTTAGCATTTAAAACACTATGGGGCACACCTTGCATTTTAAGCAGCTTACTCATTACCTCTGATTTCTCAATTGAAATTGTACCAATTAAAACAGGCTGACCATTTTGATGAAGTTCCTTTGTTTTTTCTGCCACAGCAACATATTTTGCTTTTTGAGTTTTATAAATCGCATCAGGTTTATCATCTCTTATTACTTTTTTATGAGTTGGAATAACAATAGTATCCAAGCCGTAAATTTTATAAAATTCTTCTGCTTCAGTTTCAGCTGTACCGGTCATTCCTCCCAATTTATTAAATAATCTGAAATAGTTTTGGAATGTAATTGTTGCCATTGTTTTAGATTCTCTTTTAATCTCAACACCTTCTTTTGCTTCGATTGCCTGATGCAGCCCCTGCGAATAGCGTCTGCCGGGCATTAAACGACCTGTAAACTCATCAACAATAACTACTTCGCCATCTCTAACAACATAATCGATATCTTTTTTAAAGATTGTCTGTGCTTTTAATGCTGATTCAATATGATGAACCTCTAAAAATCCAGCTTCGGTATAAATATTTTCAACACCCAAAAGATTTTCCATCTTTTTAATTCCATCTTCTGTTAATGCTGCAGATCTGGCCTTTTCATCTATATTATAGTCTTCATTTTCTTTTAATCTTCCGACTAAATCAGAATATCTTTTATATTTTAATGTTGATTCTTCTGCCGGAGCTGAAATAATCAAAGGAGTTCTGGCTTCATCAATTAAAATCGAATCAACTTCATCTACAATCGCATAATTTAAATATTTTTGAACAACATTATCAATATTTGTAGCCATATTATCCCTAAGATAATCAAATCCAAATTCATTGTTTGTTCCATAAGTAATATCAGATTCATATGCTTGTTTTTTTTCTTCAGGACTCTGTCCGTGTCTTATTATTCCAACTGATAAACCAAGAAAACTATAAACACCGCTCATCCATTCAGCATCACGTGAAGCCAGATAATCATTTACTGTCACAACAAATACTCCTTTGCCGCTTAAAGCATTTAAATAAACCGGCATAGTACAAACAAGTGTTTTACCTTCACCTGTTTTCATTTCAGCGATATTTCCCTGATGTAAAACAACTCCTCCTATTAACTGAACATCATACGGAACCATATCCCATGTTATTTCATTTCCGCGAACTTCCCATTTTCTTCCAAGTAATTTTCGACATGCAGCCTTAACCAAAGCAAAAGCTTCGGGTAAAATTTGATCTTCAGTCTCACCATTTGCGAGTCTGTGTTTAAATTCATTTGTTTTTGCTACAAAGTCTTCATCATTTTTTAATTCTTCTGAATATTTTGCATCAAATTTATTAATTTCATCAACAAGTGGTTGAATTTTCTTAATGGCTTTCTTATTTTGATCGCCAATTATACGATTAATTATTTTTTGTAACATTAGAGACGAGCGTTAGTGAGTCTCTCGCGAGCGTAAACATATCGCGAGCGTAGCATGAGTTCGCCTTGGCGAACGAATACATTTAGTAAGTCAATGGTCAATTGTATATTTTACACGTCTTTCGCAGCTTTTCCAGTAAAAACGACTTTGAAAGTTTTTAAAATTATTTTGATATCTAACCAAAGTGACCAATTTTCAATATAATAAGTGTCTAGTTGTATCTCTTTTTCAAAATCAAGATTGCTTCGGCCGCTAATTTGCGCCATGCCAGTTATGCCTGGTTTAAGCGATAATACGAATTTATGGTGCTTGTCGTATTTCTCAACTTCTTCAGGCAGGTGTGGTCTTGGTCCAACCAACGACATATCACCAACAAATACATTCCATAATTGAGGAAGTTCATCAACACTCCATTTTCTAATAAATTTACCGACACTTGTTACCCTTGGATCATTCTTTATTTTTACCATTGGAGAATCTTTTCTGATATTGTCTTTTGCCAATTCAGTATATCTTAAATTATGGGTATTGGGTTTCATTGATCTGAATTTGTAAAAATTAAAGAATCTTCCAAATTGACCAACTCTTTTAACACGGGTGCCGTCATCTAAAAATTTAAATAAAATTGTTCCTTTGCCATCTAACTTAATTGCAATTGCAGTAATTAATAAAATAGGGGAGAAAAGTATTAGCCCGAATAAAGAACCCAAAATATCGAATATTCTTTTTAAAACTCTGCCCCAGCCATCCAATGGAGTGGGCTTTAAAGATATTAAAGGAATACCGGAAGGTGTTGTAATATCAATGTTTGTTCTTTGAACCTGAACAATATCAGGAACAAAATTATATTGAATATGATTTTCTCTGCAAAAATCCAAAATATCCTCTGAATGTCCTTTGCTTAAGTCTGATTTTGTTTGAATTAATTCATCAACGTTTTTTTCTGTTATAAATTTATTTAATTCATTTATTTCATCAGCATCAATTGCTCCAACAACTTCAAATCTTAAATCATTTTTAAAAACTTTTGTAAGTTCATCTGTTACCTGATTCAAGCCAACAAATAGAACACGCCTTTTACCAAAACCCATTTTTAAGAAAAATCTTTGTAATTTATTAATTATATATCTTCCAAGCGAAATATAAATGATAGTTAACACAAAACTGTAAATAAGCACCAAACGAGAGAAAGGGAATTCACGAATCACAAAGTAGTATGCGATTATTAATAGTATCCAGATAATTGAGAACCAAATAACCTTACTGATTTCACGGCTCAATTTATGAGATGTTTTTAATGAATACATCCCGTTTATTGCAAATAATACCAACAAAATAACACCCACCCATCCGCTAAACTGAATATATTCATTTAATGGAGGAAAAGTAGAAAGGTCCAGGGGAAGTTTTATTCCCGGTATTAAATCTGTAATAGGTCTTAATTGATAGGCAGAAAAAAACGCAAGTACAATCATTACAATATCAATCGGTATTCGAAGTATGCCAAATGCAATTTCAGTTTTTTTCATCCAATATTAGGAATTAGTTATTAGCAATGAGTAATTGCCGTAAGCTGCTGATTAAAGGCTTTTCAATAAGCCGAATTTTGTTACCTTTTATGGCGTGATCATCTATCTTGACCGACATTTTACAATGCGGTTCTTCGCAGTGGGCAAAACATGGAGCTAAAGGAATATAGCTTAATTCCTGCATGCCAACCACCTTGCACCTGGTAGGGTTTACCGAGTTTCCCACAATTACTTGAGGGAGACTTCCCCCTTATTTGAGTTCGCTTACGCTCACACTTGGCTCGCTATAAGTTTAGCTCGCTAGAGACTCGCATACGCTCGTCTCGGGGGACTTTTCACCTTTCCCAGAGGCCAAAGGCCTCTAGTAGTATTGTCTCTGTGGCACTTTCCCTTGCTCTTTCATTACTGAGAGAGCCGGCTGGTGTTACCAGCTACCTATTCCTTTGGTGTTCGGACTTTCCTCCCATCACTTATAATGTGACAGGCGACCACAAAAAGCCCTTAATCAGCTTATCCATTATACTGATTGGGCATTTTTTGGCAAGCAGAAAATTGACAAAAATTAAAAAACTACGAATAAACATATTATTGTTTATTGTTTTTCTGATTTTGTTCTTTTAATTTGCTGTATTCGTGCTGAAAAAACCTTACTGCATTAAGGCATTCTCTTGCCTTTTCATTTTCAGGTTCAATTTCAAGAATTTTCTTAAATAAGCTTGCTGATCTATCGAATTTTTTGCTGTTTAAGTAGCAAACACCAAGATCGCTCAAAATTAATGGGTCATTTGGGCTTAAAGCAAGTGATCTCTCCAATAAAACAACACCTCTTTGTCTTTGACCGTCATGGTAAAGACTCCAGCCAAGACATCTTAGAATTTCAGGGTGATTTGGTTCAAATCCATCTGAAATTTCCAGATATTTAATTGATTTTTTAAAATCACCGATAGCAGAATATAAAAATCCAAGTAAATAATTCGCGTTCGGGCTTTTTGAATTTGTCTGCAATGCTCTTTTAAGAGCTTTTTGCGCTTTATCGTATTCTCTTAAACTTAAATAATTGTCTCCGATTTCCTCATATGCTTCAGTGCAGCTTAAATCATCATTAAGTACCTTTTCGCAAAGTTTTATAGCCTCTTCATGCTGTCCTTCCATTTTAAGGCGTTCCGCTTCTTTAAAAATAACATTCATTTCTTTAGGCATTTTTTTATTTTTATTTTTTTTATTTCAAATCATTATACCTTTTTTTTTATTTAATATCAAGGCTCCTTATGTGCTTTTTCAATGGTTCTTCAAGGTCTTTTCTTTTTAAAGCGTAATGAAGAGTGGCCTCAATAAACCCAAGAATGTTTCCTGTATCAAATCTTTGGCCTTCCAATTCATAACCATATATTTGTTGAGTTTTGATTAATTCCAGAAATCCGTCTATTAAGCGCATTTCACCATCTCTTGATGGTTTTGCTTTTTCCATTGCTTCAAAAATTTCAGGTGTACAAATATATTTACCAATAATAGCCAGATCAGAAGGTGCATCTTTTGGATCGGGTTTTTCAACCATTCCATCTAAATGGTAGGTTCTACCGTCAAAACCGCACGATTTAACTATTCCATATTTATTTGAATCTTGTTTTAAGATTTTTTCCAAACCAATTACACTGCAACATGTTTTATCATAAACATCCATAAGCTGTTTTAGTGCTGGAATTTTATGATCAACAATATCATCACCAAACATAACCGCGAATGGTTCGTCACCGATAATTTCGCGAGCCTGCATTATTGCATGACCGTCTCCAAGGGGCATTGGTTGCCTTACATATATAAATTTCGCTAATTCTGAAATTTTACGTACTTTATCAAGTAATTTAGATTTACCTTTTTCAGCCAAAGTATGTTCAAGTTCAAATGAATGATCAAAATGATCTTCAATTGCTCTTTTTCCGCGACCTGTAACAATAATTATTTCTTCAATTCCAGCTTCAACAGCTTCTTCAACCAAATATTGAATAACAGGTTTATCAACTATTGGCAGCATTTCTTTTGGCTGGGCTTTGGTAGCCGGCAAAAAACGTGTCCCGTAACCAGCTGCAGGGAAAACTGCTTTTCTAATTTTTTGTGACATATTATTTCGTAGTCTTAATTTTAATTACTTTACTCCGAGCTTTTTCAATCTTAGGAATTTCAATTTTTAGTACGCCATCATTAAAGCTGGCGCTTATTTTATTACTATCAACTGAAGCTGGCAAGACTATTGATCTGGAAAAATCACCCCAGAAGCATTCCTGTGTAAAATAATTTTCTTCCTTAACTGTATGTTCATATTGTCTGTGACCTTTTATTGTTAATACATCATCAGTAACTTCAACATTCATGTCTTCAAGCTTTACACCAGCAACAGGCGCTAAAATAACTATATTCTTATCTGTTTGATAAACATCCAATGCTAATTGTCCTTCAATAGCATCTTCATCATATTGTGATTGAGATACAACTTGTGGTGAATTTTTTTTAGGCATGGTTAAGTTATTTTTTTAATTCTGCTAAATGATTTTTTTATCGGAACTTTAACATTTTTAAAATATTCTTTAAATTCTTTTGCATCTATATTTTCCTTTTTAATTAAGTCTGCTGCTATTTTATCCAATAAGTCTTTATGTTTTAGTATTACTTCTTTTGCAGTTTTATATCCCTTATCCACTATTTTTTTAATTTCCTCATCTATTTTAGCAGCTAGCTCTTCAGAATAATTTTTAACATGTCCAAAGTCTCTGCCTAAAAATACTTCATGGTTTTGATCACCATATATAACCGGACCAAGACTACTCATACCGTATCTTGTGACCATTTGTCTTGCAATATCAGTTGCATGTTGAAGATCGCTTCCGGCTCCATTGGTAATATCCCCGAATACAACTTCTTCGGCAACATATCCTCCTAGGGACATTGCTATATCATGCTCAAATTTAGTTTTAGTACTGAGTCTTTTATCTTCTTCAGGAACAGACCAAGTTACGCCAAGTGCATGTCCACGTGAAATTATCGTAACTTTATGAATAGGGTCGCAATATGGAAGAAAATGGCCTACAAGTGCATGTCCGACTTCATGATATGCTACAATCTGTTTTTCAAGTTTTGAAAGAATAAGTGATTTTCGTGCGGGCCCAAGTGCAACTTTTTCAATAGATTCCTGAATATGATGCATCGAAATGGTTTTTTTGTTTTCTTTAGCTGCAAAAATAGCTGCTTCATTAAGTAAATTTTCCAAATCAGCACCTGAAAAGCCAGGTGTTTGTCTCGAAATTGAAAGGTAATCAACACTGCTTGCTATTGGTTTGCCTCTTGAATGAACTTTTAAAATTTCTTCCCTGTCCTGAATGTCCGGCATATCCACCACAATACGGCGATCAAATCTGCCTGGCCTTAATAAAGCAGGGTCAAGTACATCAGGTCTGTTTGTTGCTGCCATTACAATTATGTTTGTATCTTTTTCAAATCCATCCATTTCAGTAAGTATTTGATTTAAAGTCTGTTCTCTTTCATCATGTCCTCCTCCAAGTCCTGTCCCTCTTTGTCGGCCAACAGCATCTATTTCGTCAATAAATACAATTGCAGGAGCATTGCGTTTTGCTTTTTTGAATAAATCTCGTACACGGCTTGCACCTACACCAACAAACATCTCAACAAATTCCGAACCGCTTATATTAAAGAATGGAACATTTGCTTCTCCAGCCACTGCTCGTGCCAATAATGTTTTACCTGTACCGGGAGCACCAACTAAAATTACACCTTTTGGTATTTTTGCGCCCATTAATGTGTATTTTGCTGGTTTTTTTAAAAAATCCACTATTTCTTCAAGTTCTTCTTTTGCTTCTTTTGCACCTGCCACATCTTTAAATGTAGTTTTATTCTTTTCTTTATCATGAAGACGTGCGCGGCTTTTTCCAAAAGACATAGCCTGATTATTGCTGTTTTGAGCAGAACGCATCATGAAAACGAAAAATCCGATTATTAATAAGAAGGGAACTATACTTATAAGTATATTGGTCCAGAGTTCCTCACCTTCAGTAGAAACTATTTCAGTATCGATTTTATTTCTGATATCAATTGGAACATCAGTAAGTATTTCTCTTAAAGTTTCACCTCTTTCTTTAAAAGCGTATTCTTTTGAGCCATCTATTAACTCAATATCAATACGTTCATTTTTAACGGCAATACTTTTTATTTCTTCATTTCTAGCCTGCTCAACAAAGGTATTAATACTGATTTTTTCAGTTGAACTCTGATCAGGATTAAATACCAGGTAAAGAGCGGTAATTATTAAAGCTAATACAATTAAGTAAAGTAAGCTGTTTTTAGGTCTTTGTTCCGGTAATTTAATTTTTCTATCCATAGCTCTTATAGTTTATCTTTTTTTAATACTATTTCAAGGTATTGATTAGCTTTCTCCTTGTTAGATTCTGAAATCTTGTAGTTATCATCAATTGAATAATTTCCAATGGCAATAATTTTATCGTTTTTATCTGTAATTATAGGGATTTGAGAACGTTTGTGTTTCGGAATTTTTTTATCAGTAAAAAAGTCCTGAAGTTTTTTTGTTCCTTTAAGTCCAAATGGGCTGAATCTATCTCCATCAATTTTACTCCTTATATATAGAGGAAGTTTTAGCTTCGAATAATCAACATAAATCCCACTTTTTGGTATTTTGTTTGTAAGTCTGCATTTAATTTCACCAAATTCATACTTAGTTATACCAGGAGTTTTAATTTTATTCTTTTTTATTAAAGTACTTTTACTTTTTGGCATCAATTCAATAGATTTTGATGTTGAAGTTAGATAAAAATCTTTGCCGAATTCAGCTTTTTTACCTGTTTTTTTATTTTTTGAAATTTTTAATAGCTTTTCTAATTGGCTTGTTGAAAAGTTTTGTGTTGATCCATAAATATTTTCATAAACACTTAAAAGAATTTGCTTTGTTAATGTATCTTTATTGGCTCTATTATTAATTAATGTATGAACTTCATTAAAATTTTGAAGATTTCTATTGGAAATCTTAATTAGATCGGGCTGGATTTCTTTTAATTTTGGAATAATTTCATTACGTAATTTGTTTCTTGTAAAGGAATTATCGCTGTTTGACTTATCAACCCTGAATTTAATTTTATTTTTCTTCAAATAATCAATAATTTCTTCTTTAGATGTATATAATAAAGGTCTAAAAATATCTTTATTAATTAATTGCATCGATTTTAAGCCCTTTAAACCAGCCCCTCTTATGAAATTAAGTATAAAAGTCTCCAGATTATCATCTGCATGATGTGCGGTTATAATAAAATTTGCATTATGTTTTTTCTTTATCTTATTAAGGAATTCATATCTTTTAATTCGAGCGGCTTCTTCAAGATTTAAAGAATTCTCTTTTGCATATTTTTTAATATCAAAAGAATCTGATTCAAATTCCAGCTTAAATTTATTTGCAGTGTTAACAGCAAATTTTTCATCCAGATTACTGTCTTTGCCTCTTAATTTGTGATTAAAATGAGCCAGAATTATTTTACAATGATTTAATCCAATCAATTTATATAAAAGGTATACTGAATCAGGCCCGCCTGAAAAAGCCACAATAATTTTAGAATTTTTGGCAATATGATCTTTAATAATATTATTTAAATCATTTTTCATACAAGTTCATTAACCGATAAATCAATAATAGCATCAAAATTATCATCAGATGCTGTTTTATTTCTGTTTTCAGCACCGCAAACAATACATTTATGTATAATAATATAACCTTTTTTGCCATCTTTGTCTAAAGAAATTGGCTTCATTAAGCCCTTACATTCACTCTCCCTGTCGCCGGGTATTTCTTTATCAACATGTTTGCTATATAAACAAAATTTACAGTGGTTTCGGCAGCCAGCCGCAAGTTTTGGGTTATTTTTTTTGCAATTTTCACAAATAAATTGTTCGTTTTTAAATATAAAGTTTTTTTTCTGCTGCATAATTATAATTTTTGGGCTTATATAATTGATTTTTTTGGATTTTAATAGTATAATATATTGATAAAAAAATAAACACAAAATATCATGAATAAAAAATCACCAGTATTTTTAATCATTGCCTTTATTATCCTTTTTGGAGTGGGGCTTGGCTCAGGTTATTTCTATTCGCAGGCACTAGCTGCCGAATCAGAGATAAATAAAGCTGATCAGGATATAACAAAAGCCAATAACAGTTTGGATGAGCTTAATCAGAGCGATGTCGTGCTTGCTCAAAAAAGCATAAGCGCTTTGGATAAAATTGAGCTTATTGAAGTAAAATGGTCCAAAGTATTGGATACTATTACTAAAATAGCTCCGGTTGATATTGAAGAAAAAAGGAAAATTGTTGATTTTCTTTCGTACAGCGGAGGAAAAGATGGCAGACTTTCATTTAATGTTCAGACTTTAAATTCAGAAAACGTGCAAACCCTTCTGGGTTATGTAGCTGACACACTTAAAGTTTTCAGTGAAGCTCCGGATTTTTCAAACCCTTTTGTACCTTCAATAAGCAAGGCGCAGACAGCTGAAGGGGATTCGACTTTGTCTTTTATACTAAGTGTGAATTACAAAGCTTCTGAAGATAACGTTCCACGTAGATAATTTAACTTAAAAATAATAATGAATGCTCAAATAAAAACAAATCAGGATTCAAATACATCGACAATTGTTGCTGTTACATTATTAATTGTATCAATAGTCGGAGTGTTTGTATTTCTTTTACCGCAAAAAGACAGACTTGCTGATCTTCAGACAGATTTGTCTTCAAAGCAGAGTGAATTACAACAAATTAAGGCAGAAATCGTGAGACTTGAAAATCTGCGTGATTCTTTTTCAGGTTCAGAAGTAACAATGAATGATGTTCTTAACTTAATTCCTGCCGATGTTAATGAAAGCGAAGTAATTAACACACTTGCAAAATTAACTACGGACAATTCAGTAAGTTTGAATTCAATAAGTTTTGGACAACTTGAAGATTCTGAACTTGGTGTAAATGTATTAAATATTTCAACAAATATAAGTGGCGGACATCAGGCTTTAATTTCATTTTTGCAAGATCTTGAGAGTACAAGCAGAAAATTTGTTGTTGAAAACATTAATGTTCAAAGACTTCAAAGCCTTCTTGAAAACATGACTTTAACTATTAAAGCTTATTACTTATAAAATTATGGATAATAATCAAAAAAACAGAGAGAGTAGGGATGCTGAAAAACTTTTAAAAAGTATTGAAAACAGAGGTGTTAGGAAAAAAGAAGAAGTTATTTATGGATTATATGACAATAGAAATGCATCGGTTTCAACCAAAATTAATGATTTTTTAATTGATCACAGTAAAGTAGGCTTAAAAGAAAAAGCTTATTTCTTCCATTTACTTGCTGTGATGGTTGATGCTGGAATTCCTGTTTTACAAGCGCTTAAAGTGCTTTCTTCAAAAACAGAGAATCGAAGATTTCAAAGAATAATTAATACATTGGCTTATTCAACCGAACGTGGGAATACACTTTCAGATTCAATGGCTCGTTTTCCGGATGTTTTTACTGATGCGGAAATCGGTGTGGTTAAAGCAGGTGAAGCAGCTGGTAATCTTGATAAAATGCTTTTTAGATTATCCGACCAGACAGAAAGAATTAATGAACTTCAAATTAAATTGTTTACAGCGTCAGTTTATCCGATAATTGTAATTACTGTTTTAATTATAGTTTCAATAATTATGATTGTGGGTGTTGTCCCGATTCTAACAGACCTGCTTGTTCAGGGTGGTTTGGAAACTAAGGATTTCCCATTTGCAACACGCTTATTAATTGGGACAAGTGATTTTTTAAGAGGTTACTGGTGGACAATCATTTTAGGTGTTCTTGCAATATATGGTATTTACAAGGTTTATAAATCAACTGAAGCAGGTAACTTTCAGATTGATTTCACAAAATTAAAAATTCCTGTTATTGGTTCGCTTATAAGAAAAGTGTTGGTTATGAGATTTATCAGTATGCTTGGAATATTAATGGAAGCAGGATTGCCTGTTATTAGAACACTTCAAATTACAGCGCATTTAATGAATAGTGCACCTTATGAACTCAAAATTCTTGAAGTTGTAAAAAAAGTTCAGGCAGGTGAAAAGATTTCAGACAATTTAATGGATGCACCGTTTTTATTTCCTGAAACTGTTACTCAAATGATTAGTATCGGTGAAAAAACAGCTTCAATTGGCACTATATCTGAAAAAATAGCGTCACATTACAATAGAGAAATTGACCATAGTATTAAAAGATTAACAGCAATATTCGAGCCGATTATGATTTTGATCGTTGCTTTGTTTATTGTGCTTTTGGCGCTTGCTATTTTAATGCCGATTTTTGCGTTTACAGGAACAATATAAGAAAAGTTTAATGAAAATTAAAAATAAAAAAAAAGGTTTTACCCTTATTGAACTTCTAATAGTGATGGCAATCATTTCAGTGATAATTGCTGTAACCATAATGAGTTATTCAAGTGTAAATAAAAGAATAGCTCTTGATATTGCTGCAAATAAAATTGAAAATTTGATTATTGAGATGCGTGAAAAAACCAGATCAGGTTATTCGGTAGACAATGAATCTCATTGTTTTGGGTTTGTTGTAAAAGTGGAAGGAACAATCGATCAGCTGATTGCACCATATAATCGTTTAAAAGAAAAAAATAACAAATGTTTACAAATAGATGCTGAATCGTATGGAGTAAATGATCTTGATAAGAATATAGTTGTAAATGATATTAAACTTTTTGGTAATGAAAATGATGATTTTACTATGTTCTTTTGCTCCGCCAAATGCCATTCCTGAATTGGAAATAGGTGCTATGGCTGGCTCAAATAAATTTTTGCAGATTGTAATTGGATTGAAAGGGGATGTAAATGAAAATGACCAAAGAGTTATCTTATTAAATATGTTAACCGGTAATACTTTTACTGATAGATTTAATGAAAAATATAAATAAAAAACAAAAAGGGTTCACTTTACCTGAAGTAATTGTATCAATTGCAATTATTGTAATTGTTATTGTAACAACAACTAATTTATTGGTGTCATCAATTAGAGCCAACAATAGTAATATCGATAAAATAATTGCTTATAATCTGGCACAGGAAGCTCTTGAAGGTTTTAGAAATATACGAGATGGACTTTGGATGCATAACCAATACTGGAGAGGTAGTGATAAGAATTTATTTGGAGTAAGTTTTGAAGGTGATGGTAATTTTATTATTGAAAAACGTGAAAATTTACAAACTACCGATACATGCAGCAATGATCCTGCTGATGTAAAGAATGCGGCTCCATGGGAACTGCTGAATTACACACAGGAGAAAAGCCAGCTTTATTTAACAAGCGGAGATCCCGTTAAATATATTCATGAACCAACTGAAAATAAAAGTAAATTCAGAAGATGGCTTGAAGTAAGATCAGTACCGTATGATTTATCTAACAAAGAAGGAAAAGATAAATTAAAACTTTCAGTAACAGCTGTTGTGCAGTGGACTGAAGGAAGTAAAACAGGCGAATTCAGGCTTCCTACAATTTTAACCGACTGGAAAGCCGGACCTTTATAGCAACATTTGACCATTAACCTTTGACTTTTGACTCATAAAATTAGAACAAACAGGGGATTCACATTAATAGAAATACTCATTGCAATTACTATTTTTTCATTATTAATGATTACTATTTCAAGTTCGTATCTAAATATTGCAGGTGCACAAAGAAATGCAAATGTTATAAGAGAAATGTATTCGCAATTGAGATATGTTTACAGTTTAATAGGTGAAGAAACAAGATCAAAAACAATTGATTATGGATGTCCTGGTAAGCCCGGAAGTGGCAGTTCGCAATCTGATACATGCAATAGTAACGAACTTCAGTTGGGTTCACCAGATTCTTATTTGGCATTAATCAATCGCGATGCAACTGAACGAACTGTATTTCTAGTTCAGGATTCCGAAGATAACGATGGAAAAATATTAAGTTTTAAAAAAGAAATAAAAGGTACAGCTGATGATAAATGGAAACCTGACAGAGGATTTGAAACAGGATTTGTAGAGATTGAAATGAAGGATTTAAAAATTAAATCATTTAGTTTTGATAAAGCACCTTTGGATGATCCATTTGATCCTGATAATATTTCGTGTGGCGTAGTACAGTTTCAGCCATCGGTTACTGTGTATTCGAGTATTGGATCCAACAATGATACGGTTTCGGATTTTAATCTTGATTTGCAAACAACATTTTCATCACGTGTTTATAACCAGCAAACAGACAACTTATGATATTAAAATTAATCAAACAAAAAGGCAGCGCACTACTAATCACTTTGCTTGTAATGGGAGTGCTAATGACTCTTGCGCTAGGGCTAAGCAGTCTGGTTATGCGTGAAATAAGAATAACAACTGATATTGTAAATGCAGGTAAAGCTTATTATGCGGCTGAGTCAGGTATTGAAAGTGCGCTTTTGGATTTGCATCAAAAATTACCTGGATTTGAAAAAGAAGATAAAATGATAAAAGGAGAACTTATTGTGAATGGTGATTCTTATAATATTGGTGAAGATTTGAGTTTTGAATATTCAATCGGCAATAAAGCCAAGTCCATGCCTTTTGTTGACACAGAAATAATTAACAAAGAACTTGCTCAGGATGATCCAAAAACTTACCTTTATGGATATCTTGATTTGAATGATACATTAACAGTTCCATTATTTGTTCAAAATGAAGATGTTTCTGTAAAAAATGTGAGTGATTTTAGAGTTGAGTTTTTTATTGATGCTGTTCCTGAATTGAATGAAGCATTACAAAAAGGTGTTCTTGATATGCTTAGATGGAAAATTACAGGTATTAACAGCGGGGCACAGGTTGGTTCGGTTTGCAGTAAATATTTTGACCCTAATCCTGATAAACTTACCACTGAATTTATCGGAGATTATCTTCCGGTATGGATTGGTTCAAATGAGGACTGGCCTTCTTGTTTCGGAACAACTTCAGCCGGCTTTACTGATGATCGAAACGGGATTCAATATAATGAAAATTGCGCGTATTTGTGGCAGTGGGCACGTGAAGCTTTTGTATATCAGCTAGATTCAAATGGCGAGGCACGAACAGTAAAATATACTGAAGACACTTCAAATCCAGTGACAATTAAAGAGTTTTTGGATTGTCATGATTCTAATTATTTAAGTCTTTCAAATATATTTAATCCTGAACTTTTACAGGGTGGTTCTGATTTTGAAAAAAGAAAAAGAGCACGAATTTATTACAGAATATTAATTCCTGATGATGGTGAATATACAATCAGAGATTATGCAAAAATTGATTCAACAGGCACTTTCCAGAAATTACGAAAACAAATTGAGGCCTTTATAAAGCCTAATACTTTCATGCCGGTATTCAATTTTTCACTCTATAGAACTCAGGTTGGGGGAGAAGGCGATAAACAGAACCCTGAAGGTTACCTTGAAAAACCTTCTGAATAAGGGTTAAATAGAGTCATGAGTAAATTTTATGTGACAACGAGTATTCCTTATGCAAACGCTGCTCCGCACATTGGTTTCGCAATGGAGGCAATTGAAGCTGATTGTTTGGCGCGCTATCATCGGTTGCTTGGCGAAGATGTTTATTTTTTAACAGGCACTGATGAGCATGGAATGAAGATTCACGATACTGCCAAAGAGCTTGGTATTACTCCGCAGGAGCATGTTGATGATATTGCGAATCAAAATAAGAAATTAAAAAAATTATTGAATTTATCTTATGATGATTTTATCCGTACAACATCTGACAGGCACAAGCGCGGCGCACAAAAATTATGGATGAAACTTTTTGAAGCAGGGGATATATATAAAGATAAATATGAAGGATTTTACTGCAAAGGATGCGAAGCTTATGTGACAGAGAAAGATTTGGAAGACGGAAAGTGTCCAATCCATAAAAAAGAAGTGGAAAAATTTAGTGAAGAAAATTATTACTTTAGACTTTCAAAATATTCAGATAAAATTGCGGAATTAATTGAAAAAGATGAGATAAAAATTGAGCCGAACTATCGAAAACGTGAATTTTTGAATGTTGCAAAAGAAGGACTCCGGGATGTCAGCTTTTCACGTCCAAAAGATAAATTAAGCTGGGGCATCGAAGTACCTAATGATCCCGATCATACAATGTATGTATGGTGCGATGCTTTATCAAACTATATTACTGCTTTGGATTATGAAAACGACGGAGAATTATTCGAAAAATACTGGCCTTGTGATGCTCATGTAATTGGAAAAGACATTATTAGATTTCATGCGGGGATTTGGATTGGAATTTTGCTTTCTGCAGGTCTTCAGACTCCAAAATCTATTCCGATTCACGGATTTATTTCAAGCGGGGGACACAAAATGAGCAAATCTTTAAACAATGTTATTTCACCTTTTGATGTTGTTGAAAAATACGGAACCGACCCTTTGCGTTATTTCCTTTTACGTGAGATTCCAACAACTGAAGACGGTGATTTTACTTATGAAAGATTTGAAGAACTTTATAATAGTGAACTTGCAAACAACCTGGGTAATTTAATGAACAGAGTAACAAAAATGACTGAAAGATATTTCGACGGAAAAGTTCCTGAAGTCTCAACTCCGGATGAAGGATTTATTAAAAAAGTTGAACTAATGTGGGAAAACTATCATGAATTAATTAATAAATTTGATCTAAAAAAAGCAGTGGAAGAAGTTTTAGCACGAATTGATGATGCAAATAAATATATTGAAGATAAAAAACCATGGGTACTCGCAAAAGAAGACGAAAAAGCTTTAGGAGATGTTTTATATCATTTATTGGAGGTATTAAGGCACATAGCTTACGCGCTTTATCCTTTTATTCCGGAAACATCTGAAAAGATTCTTAAATCATTTGGCAAAAAACCATTAGAAGAAAATTTTAAATTGGTTGAAGAATGGGGGACTTTAAAATCAGGAGAAAAAATAAAAGAATGTGATCAATTATTCCCTCGCCTCGAACCTACCCAATAATAAGAGTAAGAACAGTCTGAACTATATAATATGAAAATATTATTACTGCCATACCAATAAAGCCGTATTTTAAGGTGTTTTTAGCGAATTCCATTTGTTGCTGATTTCCGCCTGAAACAACATACATTACGCCACCAACAGCTATGACTATTACCGCTATACCACCTGTAAGCATTAGCAATGCACCTGCAATTATTTGAATGAATGCGGTAATTGGTTCTTCTTCATGACCTTTGCACATAGAAGAATTAACATCCCAGTATTTTGCTATTTCTGTTTTGTGATTTTCCAGAATAGTTTTCTGTTCATCAGCAGATTTTCCTTCAATTTCTTTTTTTATTGTTTCAGCTAATTGTGTTTGTTTATATTCATTCAAACAATCAACTACTCCTGGCCCGGTTAAAGGTACACCAGGTGCATTTTCAGGTTTAAGTGAAGGGTCAATTGCACGCTGAGCAAATGTAGCTGGTATTGTCAGTATAATTATTAGTGTTAAAAGCCCTGTTGTCAGTAATTTTTTTATCATTTTACGGATTAAAAAATCTTAATTTTGTTATACCTGTCACCAGCGCGAGTGCGGTTGCGCAAACAACCAATGCAATTAATGTATAAGTAAATATTCGTTTTGCTTTTGTTATTTCTTCATCATTACCTTGTGAAATAACCATCATAACTCCAGCCGCTAAAAATGAAATAAACGCGAGTATGTTGCATACGATTAATAAGTAAAATACCAATTGTGAAAGTAATTGACCCGGAGAAGTATCTTCAGGAAGCGAAGCAATGTAATCAGTCGTTGTAGGATTAGCAGTAAAACTTGATTCATATTTATATAAAAGATCTTCAATTTTAGGTTTTTTTTCAGGTATTGTCGCAGCCTGAACAAAAACAGCATTTATTAACAGAGCGGATATTAAAACCACAATTGAAATTCCTGTTTTTAAGTATTTTTTTGTTTTCATTATGTAATATTACCGATTTGAAATCCTGTAAAGAATATCAATTGTACAATTGCAAATGCCAATAAACTTATAACAAGTCCAATCATAGAAAATAATAATCCTTTTTTTGCGTTACCATATTTTTCTTCATTACCATAGGCTGTTAATAACCCGATCGAACTTATAATTAATCCTAAAACAGCGGCACCAATGGCAAAAGATATAACAGTTTTGGCTATTCGCGGCAAGAAAGTAGACATTAAATAAGGGCTTACATTACCTACGGTTGGCGCGTTAGGGCCAGGAAGAGTTTTGATATTAGGTATTGCCGGTGGAACTGTCTCTTCAGTCATGCATTTTGAATCACATCCGTCTCCACTCATTAAATTTCCATCATCGCATCCTTCACCTTCTTCAAAAATTCCGTTTCCGCAAGATGAAGAACCTGTGGTTGAAGTTGTATTCGATGGGAACTGTGCGCGGCAAATTTCTTCAAAAGATTGATCCGCTTTAGTTATACATTTTTTAGCGTCATCATCTTTTTGCAAACATAATGCTAAACTTTGAGGATCATTTTTAAGATTTTGAATACATGTAGCATTATTATTGCAGATTTCTTTAAAGCTTGCTTCGGCGTCTGTAAAACACTTTTCTGCATCTTTTTGCATAGCATCACAAGCAGCATAATTATTATTATCAGATTTAAATGCCTGAATACATTCTTCATAAGTTGTTGAAGTAGCTGCAAAAACTGTATTAATTGAACTAATAAGTATTAAACTTAAAATTAAAATCGCACCTAATTGTTTTAAACTTTTAAACAAAGAAAGTTGGGTTAATTGTATAAAGAATCAAGCCTGACAAAAACAATACGACTAAACCGAATATTGCCTGAACTATTCTGCTTTTAGCTGTATCAATATTACCTGAACCACCCGCAGTCATTATTTGTATTCCGCTTATTACAATCGTTAATACTGCTATTATTCCTATTGTTCCTGCAGACCACAAATAGATCAATCCAACATATTGATTAAGCAAATTTACACCTGATGTTGCTTTAATAACTTGTATTCTTTGACAAGTTGGATTAGGTCCTAAATCTTTATCTGTTTTGTCACATGTTGCTTTTATTTTACAATTATTTTTTTCTTTTACTATTCTTGAACATACCCTAAAACAATAAATAGCATCCGGCCCTCCCAAAGGTTCTTCTAAAATCACAAAGATTCCTGAAGTATCCTGTCCGGTATTTAGAGTCGGACAAACAGTTTCTGGTGTTAATTTTGGATCTGCGGCTAATGCAACTCCACTTAAAAGGGGAATTGAAATCATTAAACAAATTGTAAGTGCCAGTAATTTTTTCATTTAAGTTGTATAAAATATTGATTGAACGGATGTAACGATTATTAATGACATGAATGCAATAACTAATCCCAATATCGAATATAAAATCAGCCTTTTACCTTTTTGCTGAAGAGACGAATTACCACTTGAAACCATTAAAACTATGCCGCCGACAATTATAAATAATAATGCAAACGCACTAATTATTTTTGTGGCGAATTCTATTCCTGTAACAATAAAATAAATAACTCCTTTTTTTAAACTTACCGAAGTATCAGTATTTGTGCTTTTTTCAAGGTAAGTCTGACCTTCAGGAATTTTTAAATATTTTGTTACATTAAATTCATAAGGAACATCAACATATTTGCATTCAAAACAAGAATCCAATTGTTTTTCTTTATCAGGTTTTGTTGCATCTAAATATTTATCTACGTCATCACCCTTACCTTCTCCATCATCACATTCTTCGCCTGGTTCTGGTATTCCATTTCCGCAATTTGCGCTTGCAGTAAGACAATCATTATAAGTTGATTTTGCAGTTTCGAGGCAAGTTGTTTTTGTTTTTTCTATCCTATTATCTTCTTCACATGCTTGCCTGGTTGGTGTCCCTGGTTCGTATGCACCACATTTTTCAATTGCTTGATTATTTGCATCTTTTTCACATTGTTTAACTGCTCCATCATATGTGTTTTTACAAGTCGTAGGATTGGCCATCGCAACCCCTCCAAAAACCGTCCCATTAAAAAAAACGATAATCGCCAGAGCCAATATTTTAATCATCCAACTTTTATTTTTGTTTTTATTTCCAATCATTTCCATTTATGTTAGTTGGTTTTTCCTTCTGTTTCATCTAATTCTTTAGGCATAAAAGCAAGTGCTTCTTCTTCATCAACAAGGTCTGCCTGCATCAAATCTTCCAATGATTTTTTCATTGTCTGCATGCCTTCATGAGTGCTTGTTTCAAGTACCGAATCAATTTGATGTGTGTTTCCTTTTCTTATCATATTTGCAATCGCGTGATTTCCAAATAATATTTCAAAAGCTCCTATTCGGCCTTTTCTATCTTTTGTTTTTAATAGATTTTGCCAAATCACAGCTTTTAAAGCTTCTGCTAATTGCGTTCTAATTTGATTTTGCTGTTCACTAGGGAAAGCATCAATAATACGATCAATAGATTTTGCTGCACCGCTCGTATGCAGGGTTGCAAGAACAAGATGCCCTGTTTCAGCAGCGGTAATAGCAAGCGAAATTGTTTCAAGATCACGCATTTCACCGATTAAAATTACATCCGGATCTTCACGCAAAGAAGATTTTAAAGCGCGCTGAAAGCTTAATGTATGCGTTCCAACCTCTCTTTGATCAATAACAGAGCTTTGAGATTCATGAATGAACTCAATAGGATCTTCAATTGTAATAATATGCTTTGCATCTTTAACATTAATTTCATTAACAATAGCTGAAAGTGTAGTTGATTTACCTGAACTTGTAGGACCTGTAACTATAACTAGCCCGTTTTTGAATTTAGGTATGTTTTTAAGCTGTTCAGGTAGATTAAGTTCATCCATTGTAAAGATTTTGTTCGGGATTACCCTGAAAATAGCTCCTATACCTTTTCTTTGAACAAACATATTAACCCTGAATCTTCCGATAGATTCGATATCAATTGAAAAATCCAGATCAAGTTTCTTTGCAAAATGTCTTTTTTGTTCTTCTGACATTATTTCCAGTAAAAATTCTTCTGCCATTTTCTTTGAAAACGGCTCATGTTCCTGAATTCTTACCAAATCACCGTTGATTCTAAGTATCGGCTTTGAACCGGTTGTTATATAGATATCAGAGGCATTATATTGCACTGCTGTTCTGAATATTTTTGATAGTTTTAAGTCCATTTTTGATTTTTTATATTAAATTCATATTATTATATCATAATATCTATAAAATATCAACTATTTAAGGGCTTATTTAAGGGAATTTTCTTTAATTTCTTTAAGTAATTGCATTGCTTCTTTTTCAGTTTCGACCCGTACAAGTCTTGAGCGATAATTTGCGGCATAAGGAAAGCCTTTTATGTATGCGGCCAAATACTTTCGCATTTCAAACATTGCAAGCCTTTCACCTTTTGTTTCAATGCTTAATTTTATATGTTTTTCTGCAATTTCAAACCAATTTGGAATTTTTTTCAGTTTTTTGGATTTTGGATGCAGAGCTTCGTATATTTCTCTCATTATCAATGGATTGCCGAAAGTTGCCCTTCCAACCATTACTCCATCAAGATTTTCAAGTTTTTTTAAGGCGATTTCAGGTGAAGTTACGTCTCCGTTTCCAATTACTGTTATTCCTACCTTTTCTTTCAATTTATAAATGGGATCCCAATCAGCTGTTCCGGAATATCCCTGTTTTGTTGTTCTGCCATGAATGGTTAATGCTTTAGCTCCGTTTTTCTCTAAATTAAGACAAAAATCCATAAACGCCTGTTCATTGTATTCTTTAAATCCGATTCTCATTTTAACTGAAACCGGTAATTTGGTATTTGAAGAAACAGCTTTAACTATTTCGCAAGCTAATTCAGGATTTTTAAGCAAAGCTGAACCGTGCTGAGAATTAATTACATTTTTAGCAGGGCATCCCATATTGATATCTATACCGTCAGCACCCATATTTTCCACGTATTTAATAGCCTCAATAAAATGATCAGGATGTTTGCCAAAAAGCTGTACAATAAGCGGTTTTTCTTTTTTATCAAAACCAATTTTCCCAATGGATTTTTTACTGTTGTATTTTAAAGCATCTGCTGAAGTAAATTCAGTAAAACAAATTATATCAGGAGCGTAAGTTTTAATAAGCTGCCTGAAAGCAGAGTCCGTATAGCCTTCCATTGGAGCAAGCGCAAGAATGGGCCTCTTTACTTTATCCCATGAGAAAGCCATAAACTAAAATTTATTAAGGTCAACTTCTCCTTCTTCATGCTCTTCATCTTGTGGTAATACATTTTCAATTGCACCCCATTCACTGTCTTCGATGTTAGGCACTACGAGTGTAACTTTATCACCGACTTCTGCTCTGAAATAAGTAACGGAAGCCAATAATACTTTATAAGCTTTACCTTTGCACAAAACTTTATATTGTCCGTCTTCTAAAGTTAGAGTACCAACAATTTTCTTTCTGTCAGCAGGTCCGATTTGCTTATAAATAAATGATCCGTCATCTTGAATAGTCAATTTAAGAACATCGCCTGGAATAAGCTTTGATTTACTCGCGTAATTAGCTGGTACCGGATAGTTTCTTTTATCTGGTCCTATCATTTCCTGGCCATTAAACACACCTTCAATGATTTTTCCTTCAGGAGAATCAGTTGAAGTTAATTCTTCTGCTGATTTTTCATATTGTTCTTTTAGATCTGATTTTTTTAGCCCTAAATCAAGAAGAAGTGCTTTAGCTGAACGAATACTTGATTCCGCATTCTCTAGCATATCCTGAAGTAGCGCTAATTTGGAAGATTTTGCCATTTTATTTTTGTTAAATTTAATTGAGTATTTATTATATCAAATTTGTCTTACTACTTAAATGCTTTTTTCTGTTTTCTTTTTTGCATGAAATTTTGTAAAAGAGAACGCCTTGTTATACCTACATTTGTGAAAATTCTGAATGTGAACACAACTGTTGCCGCAAGATATAAATCAAGACCCAGTTTGTCACCTAAATAGGTAATTGCAATAGCTAAAACCACATTAAAAAACAGACCGGTTAAAAATATAATCGCATCATAGTTATCTTTAGTGACTTCAGCTCTAATTGCGCCAAAAATCGCATCCAGAATACCTATACTAACTACAGCTGTATATCTTGTCAGCTCAATAGGAATCGGTATATTAACCGCTAAACCTATGATTACTCCTACAAGAACACCTATTATTGCCCAGATCATATATTAATTTATGTTTAAGCACTGATATTCTGATATTTTTAATCAAAAATGTCAAATTAGCGTCTTTTATAAATAACTTTTTCACCATTTACACTCGAAATTCTCAAATCAATATAATCAAGTGATTCAGTATAAATATTCAGCTTACTTAAGGCACTTTTTAGTTTGCTGTATTGTTCCTGTATAGTCAAAGATGTATCAAGCCAAATAGTAAATTCCCGCTCAGTTTTGATATAAACTTCTCTTTCTTTTGGTTTATATTCAGCATCCAGAACCTTCATTCCGAATATTTCCTCAAAATCATAAATAGCATCCAAAACATACTCAAGTTTCTCACGCGATATTGCATATTGATTTAATTCCAATGCTTTGTCTGTTCTTATTTTTATAAAAGGAAGATTCGGATTTTCATAATCCTGATCTACCAAATAGCCAACTTCATTGATAATAAACTTTTTTTGGTTTTCTCCATCAAAAATATTCAACAAATTAGCTTTTTCGGGATAATTTTCATATTCCAATACAAGTGTTGAAGGGTAAACTTTTTTAATGTGTAGAGTTTCAATTTCAGGATATTGGTCTTGAATATTTTTTTCAATTTCTCCAGTATCCAGAAAAATAAGATTTTTTCCTTTATGCACAGCCAGGAATTCTTCGAATTTAGAATTTTCCTGAATAATTTCATCACCATAAACTTTCCATTCTTTAATTTCAAAAAAACTTGTAAAAGCGGTTAAGTAAAGGAATAAAAGCACCAGAATTGAACCTCCTCCGATAATTAGCCATTTTTTTATAGGAAAATTATTCTTATATCTGACTTTAACTTCACCTGAATAGCGAGTTTTTGCAGCTTTTTTAGGTAATTTTCTTGAAGATTTAATTCTTCTGTGAGCGTAAGGTGATTTTATCTCCTGAATTCTGCTGTTTTTTGAAGCTTTTACGCGTCTTCTGCCTTTTTTTCGTTTGAAAAAAGCCATATTAATATACTTTAAATAAGGCTTTTTAATCTTAACGCTCCTTTATTAATTTATAAAGGTTATTTTTTTGATTCTTCACGTTCAACTCTTCGTTCACGAGCTTTAGCTTTGTTTCTGCGTTTACGAAGTTTGCTTTTAGGTCTTTGCTGATTAGCAGTATGAAGACCATGTTGTTTTGAAGAGCTTCTATTAGTCATGAGCAGTGTTTAGTTTATCTGATATTGAGTCCATAGTTTGAGTATCCTTTTTTAATAACTCAAAATAGTCCTGCTCAAGTTTATATAGTATTTTTAAAAGGTTTTCAAGCTCTTCCTCTTTCATTTTATCAATTGCGTCGATGTACTGCGCTTTATCCTCTTCTTTAAAGAAGCGAAGTAATTCAATTAAATGTTTAATTTCTGATTGTAAGAATTCTTTTTTATTCATATTTATAGGTCATAGTTTTTAGGTGTATTTTCTCTTCGGTATTTATTCATATCAATAATTCCATTGTGTATTTCTGTAGCGATACCTCTTAACGCACCGAATGAATTTCTTAATAAATATCTTGTAAAATCTACTGTCTTTGTTCCTGCAAAATATCCAGCTTTAGCAAGAAATTTTGTAAGTTTCCATGTACCACTTCCTACTCCTTCAGCAAATTCAGCCATTGCTTTTTTTCTTGTTTCCCAGTTTCTGTCTCTGTCGTCAGCTGATAAAGCTTTTTGAGTTTCAACGTATCTTTGTCTTGCTGCATTGTGAGCTTTTCTAACATTATTTGCCATTGCAATTTCCACTTTATTTTTTTGTGCCTGAAGTTTCATGGCTGTTTTAATATCTCCGGCCTCTACAGCTTCAATAATGCTTATTTTAAGCCTATCAAGTTCTGTTGGATTATCTGGTAAAGTTAATTCAGGTGCTTCATATACTGTCAAAGCATCTTTTCTAACTTCTTCCCGAGTATTAACAACTTCAGGATGCAAAACTTCCATAGGAGCTTCTTTTGGATGTCCTTTTGAAGTTTTATTTTCTATATTTGTATCCGTATCTGCCATGATTGGTTTTTGTTTTAAGTTTCATATAATAATAGCACAATTTGCCTTTATTTTCAACACTTTGCTTGCATTTTTTTAAATGTTAAGTAAAATACAGGGGCATATTAAAAAAATAGCGATGTCTAAAGTTTGTACAATTACAGGAAAAGGGCCTACTGCAGGCAATAATGTGAGTCATTCAAATCGCAAAACAAAGCGAAGATTTCTTCCAAATATGGTGAGTAAAAGAATTTTCAATCCCCAAACAGGCAAATGGGAAAAAATGAAAATTTCAGCTCATGGATTAAGAATACTTAAAAAGCAGATGAAATAGTATTATTCCATCTCAGCCTTTTTTGGTTTAAACGCTTTTAGTTTTGATAGATAAATGAATGGAGTGTCTAATGCTGCTACTATAACTTTTATAATATAGGTAAATAGTATTATAGCCCAAACATTATCAGGGGTTGCGATTGTTCCGTATAAGCCTACAAAAGTAAATATTATAGTATCAACAAATTGAGAAACCATTGTAGAAACATTGTTTCGGAGCCATAAATGTTTTTCTTTTGTTAGATTTTTAATCCATCTGAAAATTAAAATATCTAGATTTTGAGCAACAAGGTAAGCTAACATCGAGGCAAACATTATTCTTGGAGCAAGCTCAAAAATAGTAGTTAGGGTTTCGTGCATAGCAATGCTTTCAGGATATGCACTTGGTGTATACCATATAATGAACTGACTCATAACAATAAAAAATAGTGAGGCAAAAAATCCAAGCCAGACTGCTTGGCGTGCTTTTTTATCACCCAAATGCTCACAAATTATATCAGTCCCCAAAAATATTGAAGCATAAAGCACATTTCCGCCTGTAACAGCTCCCATACCAAATAAATCCATGGTTTTAAGAACAAAAACATTCATTAAAACTGCCTGAACCGCAATTAAAGCAAGAAGCCAATGAAATCCTACTCTAAAAGCAATTAGAATAAAGGATAATCCTGCAAGTGCCTGCAGTACAAATATAATATCATTATTCATTTTATAGAGGCTTAAGTGGTGGTTTCGCACACGAATATATCATATTGTTGCATGCGATGCCACTCTAATATAAACTGATAATATGAAACAATTTGATGTGGTTGGGATTGGCGGTGCCACCGTTGATCATCTAAATGTAGTTGAGCAATTTCCGGAAAAAGACACAAAAGTTGTGCCTATTGAATCTTCGCTTCAGGGTGGTGGTCAGGCAGCTAATGCAATCGCGTGTTTGGCAAGACTTGGAGCAAAAACCGCTATGATTGGAACTGTGGGTGAAGGGCCGATTGGCCAGTTTGCAATTGATACACTCGAAGAAGAAGGGGTTTATACCGGTTGCATTGAAGCGCAAAAAGGAAAAGCTCCTGCGTTATCTTCAATAATAATAGAAAAAGAAAATGGAAGCAGAACGATTGTTGCTGATAGAGGGCATTTGGAAGATTTTGTTATTTGTGATGAAACTTATGATATAATCAAAAATTCTAAAATAGTGCATTCTGATGCGCATTTCCCTGATGCTAACCTTAAACTCGTAAAGTTTGCAAAAGAGCAGGGAGTAAAAGTTTGTATTGATTCAGAACCTCATACTCCACATTCAGAAGATTTCGTTAAATATGCTGATTATTTAATTATTTCACGAAGTTTTCTTGAAGCAAAATACGGACAGGATTATGAAAAAGCTTTAAATGATTTTGTTGCAATGGGTGCTGAAATTGCAATTGTTACTCTTGGTAAATATGGCTCATGCGGTCTTCAAAAAGGGGATAAAATGTGTACTTCTGTTCCTGAATACGAAATAGGCACAGTTGTTGATACAACAGGTGCCGGAGATGTGTTTCACGGAGCATTTTTATATGGTTTATTGAAAGGTTGGGATTTTAAAAAGAATATGATGTTTGCAAATGTTTGCGCAGGAATGAAATGCAGATATCTCGGTGGTCGCTTGGGTATGCCAAAATTGGACGAAGCTTTAAAAAATCTTAAGGAATGGAAGATATAGCAGCTTGATTTACAGCTTAATGTTGCACGTTTAGCAATTTTATGGTATAATTTTATGAAACAAAAAAATAAAAAATAAAAACGTGTCAGAAAAACAAAAAATAGTTTCATTTCTTGTAATATTCATTTTAAGTGCTGGTTTTGCTTATGCTTCTGCAAGCAGTACTTATCAAGTAGATGATGAAAATTTAAATTTTGGAACAAACGAGGGATATATGGAAAGTCTATCTTATTCTCTTGATTTAAGTTCAATATCATGGACTGAAAGATACTCTAAATCTGGATCTTATACTTTAGTGGATGCAAATAGTGATTTGGATTTAACTTTAACTCCACCAACCCCGCCACCTACTGGCGGCGGAGTCTCAAATACAGGCTCAGGCGGTGGCGGCGGACCTTTGGCTTATTCAGATATTCCGATAATTTCAACAATACCTGCTGAAGAAAGCAGAGAATTGATTTCATCTGAAGAGCAGGCAGCTGAAGAACCTGTTCAAATATCAGAACAACAGGAACCAATTGAAATTTTAAAACCTTCACCTGAAGAAGTGGAAGAAATGATTAAAGAAGATAAAAACATCTTCATCTTTACTGAAGATAAACCGATTATTTATTATCAGTTAGATAAAAAATATGATGAATATGATTTTATTCAGGTGACTGACTATGATATAGAACCATTAACATTAAATATCCCGGAAGAAGTACTGGAAAGCGATAACAACCACGTAGCTATTGAAGGAAAAACAGGAAGCGGCTATGAAGTTGTTGCTATTTGGTTTGAAAATGATCATATAAATAAATCTTATGCTGTTGCTGATGAAAACGGTGAATTTAAAATAAAATCAATTGATATTTTACCTGATGATAAATATTTTGTATTGATTTATGCTTTGAAAAATGAAGGGAATGTAATAGTTCAGACAAATTATAAAACACTTGAGTTTGAAATAGCTGATGGAATCGCTTATGTAAAAATGATTTTAGCTGACGTGAAAAAATCGTGTATTCGCTTTGATTTATCATTCATTTATATATTAATTTTAATAACAGCTATTTATTCGTTATGCAAAAGAAAAGATTAATTAAAATTGCAGCAGTACTTTTTTGCTTACTAATAAATATTAGTGCAGTTAGCGCTGTATCTTTAGCTCCTCAGCGCATGATTTATGAAGCCAGACTTCTTGATTCTGCAGGAACTAGTCCGTTAACGAGTAGTCACACATTCAGATTTAGTTTTTGGAGCCAAAGCCCTGTTAACGTAGGTGATATTGCAGCAGGGTCGATAAATACTGGTGCTCCAAATTATTCGGGATGGCAAGAAGTTCAAACTGCATTACCAACTACAAAGGGCTTTGTGACATTTGAATTGGGTACAGTTACTCCATTACCTCAAATTGATCCAGCTTATCATTTATATATTCAAGTTGAAATTAAAAAAACAGGTGATCCAGATACTTCATATGAAGTTTTGGATCGTGCCCCGGGGAATCCATTGGTTGATAGAGCTCCAATAGGTTCTGTGCCCTATGCTTTAAATGCTGACACACTTGATAATGCTGACATTGGGTTCAATGACGGCGATATTGCTTTGCTTGGAACCGGCGGAATTTTCCCTCTTCAAACAATACCAGGAGGAACTAATGAGGATGTTTTTATTTTAGATAATGATAATACTTCAATTACATCAATTGATTTACAGTTTGGTAATACTTTGGGCAAAATTCTGTCATGGGATTTGGTAAACGGTTATTTTAATTTTAATGACAATGTAAATATTGAAGGGGATTTAACTTTAACAGGCACTGTTGATGGTGTTGATGTAGGTGATTTGGGCACAACAGTTGATGGACATTTGGATGGAGGAGCGTCAAAACATGATGCTTCAGAGATTGATATAGAAGCAACTGACGGAAATTACTATTCAGCAGGGGATTTAGAGACGGCTATTGATGATATTGATCAGGCTATAGCAGGTATAACTACAGGGCCGGTTAATCGATCAATAATACTAAATTCTCAATTTGAGGGCGCAAGTTATATTGCTGACGGATCAAATAATATTGGTAGACTTTATTTGGATAACGATAATACAGCCAAAGAAAATTATTATGAATGGACCAGTTCACAAAGCACGTTACAGGATTACGATATTGTCCTTCAGGTGGGTCTTCCTAAAACATTTACAGCATGGGAGACTGTAAATCCATGGCAGTTTAATTATAGATCATCAAGCGCAGATACAAATGATACGAAATTAGATATTTTTGTATATGATACAAATGGAAACCCCGTCACCTTAACAGGTTCTTCAAGTAATTTAGCTAGTACGGCATGGGCTCAAACAAGCCTTAATTTTAGCGGAACCCCGATCTTTGCAGCTGGTGAAAGCTTTATAATTGTAATAAAAGTTCACGCTAAAGATAATGAAACAGCAAATCTAGGTGAAATTAAGCTAAATTACCAAGGCTAACGCTTTACAATTTTATAAAAATAGTGTATAATAATATAATTAATTTCATTAAAATATCATTTAAAACCTAAAAAAATGAAAAACACATTACTAAAACTTCCGCTATTATTAGCGCTTTCACTGGTTATGGCTTTGCCTGCCTATGCGGCAACCACCGGTGACCTTGTTAATACTGAATCTTTCTTCATTATTGATGACGGAGACGGTACAACCGACGTTGAACTTCAGTTCGGTGACGCACTCGGGCAAATATTGAGATATGATGTTACGAATAATCGTTTTGAATTTACAGACGATTTATATATAGAAGGTAATTTGGATTTGGAAGGTGAAAATTTAAGCATCAATGTTGATGGAACAGGCGCTGATTCGTCTGTTGATTTCAATAATGGAGCTGGTTCAATTCAATATAATAATGCAACTGATGATTTTACTGTATCAGATGATTTAAATATCACTGGTGATGTAAATAATACAGGAAGTGTTAATACTGATGGAGATTTATTATTGGATGCTAATGATACTGGCGGAGACATATCAATTCAATTTGGTACAACCTTAGCAGAAGTTATAAGTTGGGATTCAGGAAACACAAGATTTAATATTAGTGATGATTTATATGTTGACGGAACGTTGGAAGTAAATGGAGATATTGATTTTAATAAGAATTTAGCAGTTGAAATGGTAATTGATCAGGGTACTTCATTCCCTGGCGGAGCGGTTGAAGGTCAGGTTTTTTACAGAACTGATCTTGATACATTCTATGTATATGATGGTTCAAGCTGGGTAGCTCTTGCGGATGTTTCAGGAGCAAATTCAATATTTGTTGCACCTTTGTATCCAAATTCAACGTATTATGGTGACGGAAGTAATAATATAGGTCAATTAACTTATTATTTTGACGCAACTAACATTGAAAACTCTTATAGATGGCAAACAACAAAAACTACTGATCAGGATTATGATATTAAAGTAAGAATTCAGCTTCCTGATAACTTTAATAGTTGGGAAACAAACCCGATTGAATTTAAATACAGAACTGATACAACAGCTGCTGCTGATAATCAATTGGCACTTACAATGCAGGATACTGCAGATGCTGCTGTAACAATGAGTAACAACACCGGCCTTACAAGTTCAGTTGCTAATACCTGGGTTGAGTCAACAAACATGACTATTACAGGAGGAACTTGGACTGCAGGGGGTTGGTTTACAGTAACAGTGAAACTTGCCACTGATAAAAACGGAGGAGCAGAAGCTGGTAGTCTTGTATTAAACTTTAATACAGGCAGCTAAACAACCTAATAAATTAATTGGATGATCGCGCATCTTCAGCCATGGAGTGCGCGATTTCTTTTATTGTATCCGATAATGATTGTACTGATCCATCAATAACAACAGCTTCATTTGCAAGATTCCATGCTTCTCCTGCAAGACTTGCAGTTGTAGTGAAATCTAAATTTAAACCGCTTCGATAACCTTTAACCAATTTATCAAAAGCCTGTGCAATTTTTTGTGCAGCTAAAACAATAGATTTATCCGGAGATAAACTTACTGCCTGATTTGAATACTGAACCGCTTTTGCAGCGGAAATTTCAGCATTATTTATATCATTATTATCAAGAAATTGTAGAATTTTTATCATTTCAGCTTCTGCCATACTCAAATAAAGCTGAACATCGCCGCCTTCAATATTAATAATTAGTCTAAAAGTGATTTCAGCTACTTCAGCTCGTGTTAACGGGTCTCCAACATAAATATAATTGTTTTGATCACCATGAATCAGGTTTGTTGAAGCTGCATAATATAAATAAGGAATAAACCATTGTTTTAAATCCTGTACATCATCAAAAATAACTTCTGTTTGATTTTGATAAGGACTTAAATCAACTTTATATGCAAGAGTAAGGATTTTTAAAAACTCAGCTAAATTAACGTTTCTTGCTCCTTCAAAATTCCCGGTAACACCGTCTCCGCTTATTATATTAAGTTCTTTTGCTTTTTTTACAAATGGCGCAAACCATTGATCTGTTGATACATCCGGAAATGGATTTTCACTTACTGTGTCAAAAGAATCATACAGTGCTGCTAAAATGATTTTAACTGCTTCAGCTCTAACAACATTTTGATCCGGTCTGAAGGTATTGTCTTCATAACCCTGGATTATACCTTTTCTTTGCATATAGTTTATAGCCTGATAATTAGGGTGAGTTTGCGGAACATCAATAAATGCCGCGAATGCAGATTGAGTAAAGAAAACAAACATGAAAATGAAACATAAAAATTTTTTCATAATTAAAATTATTAATAAGAATTATCCATTTATGAAATATAACACATTATTTTGATTCTTCCAATGCTTTCTCAAGCCTTGGTTTTGCCATATGACTCATTTCGTAATTAAGGAAAAATGCTAGTAAAGTACGAAGGGCAACCAATACAGCGAGTATTGTAATATCTCCAAGTGTAGGTCTTAAAAAAGTTTCAATAATATCCCGGCCGATAATTACTTCCAAACTTAAAATCAAATAATTACTCAGATCTATTCTTATTTCAGTCATTAAAGGGCTGATTGCGATTCGTTTAAGCAAACATTTACCAAAAACAACATAGAGTTTTTAAAACTCCAATAACTATAATTGCTACTCCAATAAATTCGAGACCGATAACTATATAACTTAATAATGTTTCAACCATTTATTTTTGTTTTAATTTTCGTCTTAATTATATCATTTTTCCGCTATTTTAACAACCATAGTGCAATTATTGGCAGCACCTTTTTGCATAAACTTCCATAAGGTTCTCCAATCATTTTTAATTTGGTACCTCCTAGGGAAATGTATCTTTCATAAGTTTCCAAAGGTCTTTAGGTAATTCGCCACCATCGGCATTACTTAACACCCTTGCAATCAAATTCATTTGAGGTGAAATACTTGTATAATCGGCGCCGGCTCCTTTTTTATCCAAACCTCCGTAAACACCTATTGGTGCATTAAATAATAATCCTGCACCACATGCAAATCTTAAAGGTCTTGGTAAAGTAATATGTAATTTTTGTTTCAATTTTATGTGATATTTCATCTAATAAATCTTTGAAGTCTTAATGAAACAGCATAACTTGTCTCAATATATTTAACAAAATCAGGTTCTGAATCGCCAAAGGCATCTCTTCCTTGTTTATCAAAAGGTGCACCAATGAGAATTATTATTTCGTCTCCAACAAATTTATCAACATACCACATGAAATTCACTTTCAATTATTATTCTTGATTCTGCAAAAAATTCACCCATAATTTCTGAAAGGGGATGTTCAGGGTATTGTTGAGCTAATTCAGTCATTATTGTGCTGTAATCATCAATATCAGCATAAAGTACACCGAAGTCATGTTCTGTCGGAATTTCTTCCAGGTTATCATCACTTTTTAAGTCAGCCACTAATAATCCTACGCTCGACATATGTGCTTCGCGCCTGCTTTCTCTCCATTGAACTATTCCTTCAAAAAATGAAACAGCTTCTTTTATTATACTTTCCCTATTTTCATCCAGAGGATCAAAAATTATTTTACCTACTTGGACAACACCTTCTTCTGCTTCATAATTTATTTCAAAAGATTCTCCTTTAATTCCTGATTCATGCACGTCATTCAAAATTTGAGTATCTTTTCCATTTACTTCAATAACCAGAGGTGTTTCATTAACACCAGGTTTTCTATCGCAGGTAATTAAAAATGGTCTTTGAATAATTCTGCTTAAAAATTCACTTAATTCCTCAAATACAGCAGGCCAATGATGAGGCTTTCGTCCTTTTTGACTTTCTCTTTTTTTAGTATCAATTAATTTTTTAATGTCTTCCTGTAATCTGTCATTCAAGAAGGTATCCATCATTTCACTTACACTTGAACATTTTGATTTAACTAATTTATGCACTCCATGATCATCAAATTCATATTCAATATAACCAAATTCTTCTTGTCCAAAACTTAGTTTGTAAACTAATTTACAACCTCCGTTATCTGCAGGAATTTGAATATATTCAACTTCCAATTCGCCGCGTTCATCTTTATATCTGGTCCAATCTTTAACATCCGCATATGGATTTTTTCTAATTCTTTTACCTCTTTTTGACATTGGGTAATTGAATGCAAGCAAATCATCATTGTCAGGATTTGGATCAAAATACAGAAGTCTAACATTTCTGAATCTGGAAATTATGCTCATTATTTCTTCAATTTTTTTGAGAACCGAATCAATTGGATTTTTCAGTTTAATTTTTTTTGTTTTATCAATAGCTTTATCAAGAGCGGAAGCTGCATCAGCTCTAAAATCCCCATCGAGAGCACCTTTAACCTGATGATAAACATTTTGATTTAAGGCATGTACTGTTTGCAATACTTCAGGATTTTGAGTTAAATTTTGTGAAGCCAATTCGCCAAGTTCAAATTGAAATACATCAAATAAATTTAGTTCTCCTTTAACAAATGCATTTAAATGCATTTCAATTCTTCTGTGATCCAATTCAGCTGTTCTAATTTTTTGTAAAAAACTTCTAATTGTTCCTGCAATTCCAATTCTAGTATCAGTTGGGATTGGTTGATTGCATAATATTGCTGCAGTTTCAACTCTCATACGTAAATTATCAGGCACTTCATTTTGTTGATTTTTCCACCATAATTCAGCTAAAGCGTAAGCACTATTAATGGAGACTCTGTCTTCGCCATCCAATCTATCACTTAATTCTGACATATTTATAAATTATTGGTTAATTAAAATACTTCAAATCGAATAATAATGCAATATGTGTTAATATTTTGGCGCATAAATTACTCACGTAATGATTATGGAAAAAAAGAAACTCTACCTTTTAAGGCACGCACAGTCGGAATTTAATAAAAACGGCATAATTCAGGGAGACATAGATACACCTTTGTCAAAAGAAGGCCGTGAACAAGTTAAAGAAAATGCACCTGGTTTTAAAATTTATGGATTTAAAAATATTGTTCATTCGCCTCTATCAAGAGCCCGAGAAACAGCTCAGTATATTAACGAATATTGTAATGTACCGATGTTCGAAAAGAATGATTTGAGAGAAATGGATTTTGGAGCATGGAGTGCTCAGGCAAAAGTTGAAGAATGGGATAAATTCAGAAGACCTTTTTATGAAGAAGGGACTCCGCCTCCGGGAGGAGAATCTAAATATGGTTTATTTAGAAGAGTTGAGAATGCAATTCATGAAATCTGTATGGAAGTAGAAGAAGACCCAATTTTGGTTGTTGCCCATGGCATGGTTTTGAGAGTTTTATTAGGCAAATGGTTTACAAATGATACTGAAGCACAAATTAGAGCATTAGAAATGCACAATCTTTCTTTATATGAAGTTGAAGTTAAATATGATGCAAATGAAATTGTGCCTGTTAGATATAAATATATTAATATTTTTGAAAAATAATATGCGTTTTTTTGCTGATCTACATATCCATTCAAAATATTCAAGGGCCACAAGTAAACAAATGGATCTTGAAAATCTTTATAAATGGGCTCAATTAAAAGGAATAACTGTAATTGGAACCGGAGACTTTACTCATCCACAGTGGTTTTATGAGCTTAGCGAGAAATTAGAGGAAGCCGAACCCGGTTTATATAAATTAAAGGATGAAATAGCTAAAGAAATCGATAAAGAGGTGCCTTTATCATGCAAAGGTGAAGTTAGATTTATGCTTTCTGTTGAAATTAGTTCTATTTATTCAAAAAATGAAAAATGCAGAAAGGTTCATAACATTGTTTTCGCACCTTCATTAAAAGAAGCATCAAAAATTAACAGTGAACTTCAAAAAATCGGAAATTTGAAGTCTGATGGCAGACCGATTTTAGGATTGGACAGTAAAAAATTGTTGGAAATTATTTCAGGTGTAAGTGAAAGATGTTATTTGGTTCCCGCACATATTTGGACTCCCCATTTTGCAATGCTTGGTTCAAAATCAGGGTTTGATTCTATTGAAGAATGTTTTGATGAGCTAAGCGATAAGATTTTTGCTGTTGAAACAGGCTTATCTAGCGATCCGCCAATGAACTGGCGACTATCCAAACTTGATAATGTAACTTTAATTTCTAATTCCGATGCACATTCACCAATAAAACTTGCACGTGAAGTTAATGTTTTCGATTGTGATCTTTCTTATGATGAAATGTTTAATGCATTAAAAAATGCTGATCATAAAAAGTTTTTGGGGACAATTGAGTTTTTCCCGGAAGAAGGCAAGTACCATTACGATGGTCATAGAGTTTGCGAATACAGTTGCGACCCTGAAGAAGCAAAAAAGAATGATTTTAAATGCCCGGAATGCGGCAAAAAATTAATTTTGGGAACAATGCACAGAGTTTTAGATTTGGCTGATCGCAAAAAAGGTGGTGATCAAAAACATGCATTTCCTTTCAGATACACAATTCCTTTATATGAGATTATTGCAGAAGTATTTAAGGTTGGAGTCAATTCAAAAAGAGTTATGAACGAATATATGAATCTAATTACTAAAATAGGTAATGAATTGTATATTTTATTAGAAGCTCCCTTAAAAGATATTGAAAAAGTAACAGATTTATTTATAGTTGAAGGGATAAAAAGAGTTCGCGAAGGAAATGTATATGTAAAACCGGGTTATGATGGTGAATTTGGTGTGATTAGTATATTTAAAGACAATGATAAATATGAATCAAAGCCTCAAATGCAATTATTCTGAAATTTTAAATGCAAAACAGCTCGAAGCAGTTGAAATTTTAAGCGGAGCAGTGCTTATAGCTGCAGGGCCTGGAAGCGGAAAGACCCGAACATTAATTTATCGAACTTTATACATGATTAATGAACAGGGGATTGATCCGCGTGAGATTTTATTAATTACTTTTACGAAAAAAGCAGCGGATGAAATGCAAAAGAGATTAAGTGAACTTATAGAAGGTGACGAATTACCGTTTGTAGGAACTTTCCATTCGCTTTGTTTGAAAATTTTAAGAAATTTTGCATTTAAAGTTGGTATTGAAAAGAATTTTAAGATTTATGATCCAAGTGATCAGATTGAACTTTTACAGGAAATTATTAAAGACGCAAAAAAGAAGGCGTTAAGCGACGTAATCAAAAGAATTTCGAAGCTAAAAAATGATTTTATTTCACCTTTGGAAGCTCCGCTTGAGCTCCAGGAAGTGTTTAGAAATTATGAAGGGGCAATGCGTGCAAAGAACGCGATAGATTTTGATGATTTAATTATAAAAACAGTAAAACTTTTGCGAAAACATGAAGAAGTTTTAAATGCTTTGCCATTTAAATATATTTCTGTTGATGAATATCAGGATACAAATAAAGCACAATATGAATTAATTAAACTTTTAAGTGCGCGTGATAAAAATATTTGCGTAATAGGTGATAGTGATCAGGCGATTTATGCATTTAGAGGTGCTAATGTTAAAAACTTTTTACAGTTTGGTGATGATTTTGAGAATGTTAAATTAATTAAACTCGATAAAAATTACCGCAGCACACCTCAAATTGTTAAAGCATCTGATAAAGTTATAGAAAGAAATGATGAGAGAATGCAAAGAGAATTGGATTCAACAAAACAGGACGGAACTTTAATTAAAGTGGTTGAAGCAAACAACGACAGGGCTGAAACTGATTATATTTTACAAACAATAGATTTGAAAATGGGTGGAGTGTCGCGCCAGTCAAAAGATTTAAAAAATATTGAAGATAATGACGAGCTTCGAAAATTCAGTGATTTTGCTGTTTTATACAGAACGCATTTGCAAGGCAAGGCAATTGAAGATGCTTTTATTAGAGCCGGAATCCCTTTTCAGACAATTGGAGCAATTCCTTTTTATGAACGAACTGAAATTAAGGATATTTTAAGTTATTTACGATGTATTTACGATCCGAACGATGAAACTTCAATGAAAAGAACTATTAAAAAATTTGCAAAAGGAGTGGGGGATACAACAATTGAAAAAATTATGAATTATTCAAAGGTGTATGGAATACCTTTTTATCAGTCATGTCTTGAACTGGATACACTTTCGTTAACTAACGATTTAAAAAAATCATTGGGCGAGTTTATTGAGATGCATGAAAGTTTTAGACTATACGCGGCCGAAAATAAACTTTCTGATTTAATAAAATTTGTTCTTCATAAAATTACTTATTTTGAAATTTATAAAGATAAAAATCGCCAGGATAATGTGTTTGAATTAATTGGATTTAGTTTGCAGTTTGATGACATGCCTTTATTTGAAGGTTTAAAAGAATTTATTGATGAAACAGCCTTAATGCAGGATAAAGATGTTTACGATCAAAGCAAAGATGCAGTTACATTATTAACAATGCACGCTTCAAAAGGTCTTGAATTTCCGATTGTTTTTATTGCCGGAGCATCAGAAGGGCTTACACCTTACCAGTTTAGTGAAGAAGAAGTTAATGAAGAAGAAGAACGCAGACTTTTTTATGTTGGAATGACACGCGCCGAAGAAGAACTTCATATAATTCATGCAAATGAACGTAATTTTTTCGGAGATAAACACGAAATGAAGGAGTCACGGTTTTTAAAAGATATCCCCGAAGAATTAATTGAGAAAAAAGAACAGGAAAGAGTGATTCGCGAGAAAAAACCTGAAGTGCCGGAGGAACAGGTTAGTTTGTGGTAAAATATATTTATGAAAAATGAAGAAAATAAACCGGATTACATAGATGGCCATCAGGAATGGCAGAGACATCAGTTTGAACCTGGGTATTATACCGGGGGAAGAGTTCCGCATTATTTGAAATGGCCGGGCTCTCCCATTAGATTATTACTGGTTTTTATATTGGCAGATTTGATTTATATAGGTTTTTTAGTATATGCAATAATTGATTTTACAAATTCTGAAAATAAAACTTTGAGTGGTCTGAATATATTTGTTGGAGTTTTGTTTACTGTTTTATATATTGCTTTAGTTGTTTCTTTAATAAGAAGATATAAAGATTTAAAAAGAAAATATTAAATTACAAGCTTCTTAATCCTTCAAACCTCACCAATTCCAATGCTGTTTGTTCACCAAGCATTTCTTTTGAAAGTGCATCATCGTAGTCAGAGTCATAAACTACTTTAGTTATTCCTGCGTTAATAATCATTTTTGTGCAAATACTGCATGGGTGAGTGTTGCAATAAAGTGTTCCGCCTTCGATTGTAATGCCGAATTTTGCAGCTTGGGTAATCGCATTTTGTTCTGCATGTGTTCCGCGGCAAATTTCGTGGCGCTGACCTGAAGGAATTCCAAGTTTTTCGCGAAGACAGCCACCAAGTTCAGCGCAATGCTTCATTGTTCGTGGTGCACCATTGTACCCGGCTGTTAATTGTTGATTATCTTTTGAAATTACAGAACCTACTTTTCTTCTTAAACATGTTGATCTTTGAGACCAGTTAACTGCATTGCCCATAAATACTTCATCGAATGTTGGACGCTGTGTTCCATTAAGAATTCCTAAAAAGTGTTCTATCTTTTTTTCAACTTCTTCTAAACTTCCTTCATTTATTATTAAAAAGTTGACCATTTCTAAACATTTTGCCACTTGTTGACCATCTGTTGGTTGATTTTTTCCTTTTTCAATGTCGAGTTTCGCCAAAATATCTTCTTTAGTTAAATTATCACCTTCTCTTTTTCGTGATAATACTCTTTCTACAATTGTTTCGGGCTTTGCGCTAATTCCAACTAAGTAAAAATCAGGTAAAGCCTGCAACTCTTTTGCTTCCATTGGATTTCTGATTCCATCAATCACATATTTTTTATCAGGATTTGCTTCAATTTCTTTACGAACTTCACGTGAAAAGTGGCCGCTTCCGAATTTTGCACGTAATTCATTGCCTACTTTTTGTAAATTTTCGCGCGTATGTTCTAAACCTTGATCAGTTGCTGATTTACGGACAACATCTGATAACGAAATGTATTCAAATCCATTTTTTTGTAAAATTTTAGCAAGTTCTCCTTTGCCGCAGGCAAGGTATCCGGTTAATCCAATATGCATAAGCCTTTTCTTTTAAATACTTAAGCAGTGTAGTACTTTTATGCTCTATTCGGCAACACTTTTTTGCTGAAATAGAAAAGCATTAAAAATGCCAGCAAATTTGTTCCTCCTGTTATTAATAAAGGTAAATAATATCCAAATTTTTCACCTAACGGTCCAAAAATAAATGCACCAACAGAACTTGATATTATAGTAATTAAAGTAATGAAGCTTGAATTGCCTCCTATTCTTTCAATATTAAAGATCCTGACAATTCCATAATAAATACTGAATATCATCGCTCCATCGCCAAGTTCATGAAAGCATCTAAATGCAAATGACCACCACACATCACTTTGAATCGAAAATAAAATATGACCCAATCCACTAACAATCAAAGCAAAATAGAAAACTTTTTTTGGATCAAATCCGTTTTGAACCTTATTTGCGAAAATCCAGTTTCCTATTATTAAAAATATATTTGCTCCAGCAATAAATAATCCAACATTATATAAATTTAATGTAAAATTTTCTCTTAAAAATAAAGAATAAGAGGTGGCTTCTGCTCCATAATGCAATGTAAATAAAAATACAATAAATATAAAAAATAATACTTCTTTATTAAATAAATCTTTACGATATTTAAACAATTTAACTTTTATTGTTTGAGTAATTGGCAAAAATGAAGACCCAAAAATTAAAATAACAAGCAAAGTTAGAATGCCAATTAACGTACTATTATAACCAAAATTTGTAATCGCATATCCACCAATAATAAATCCTAAAATTGCACCAAAAGTATTCCAGGCTAAATATTTTCCAATTTGAATTGAAGATTTTTTCTTTTCAATTATTTTAAAAGTTAAAGCATCAATTGAAACATTAAAAATATTTTTTCCAAGACCTCCAAGTATAAATGCAGCTCCCAATAAAATTACATTTTCAGTAGTTATTAATCCTAAATAGTAAATTATGCTAAAAAATAATGAATAAATAATTATTTTTTTAGATTTAATCCTATCATTTGCAATACCTGCAGGTAATATTGTTATTATTGAAACCAAACTTGCGAGTCCTACAAAAATTCCTACATGCCATCCTGAAAATCCTTTATCTATTAAATAAACAGGAACATAGAACCAAAATAAATTATTTATTAATGTGAATGTAGATTTTGCTGTAATTGCCAGTCCGATTTTCACAATTTAACGTTTAATTATTTAGTTATTTCATTATAATAGACCCGACAACAATTAATACACTATTTATGAAAAAATTAATATCAGTTTTAATTCTAAGTTTTATTGCTTTAAGCAATACTGCTTTTGCTGAAGATCCGAATATAATTCTTGAACAACAGGCAATTGAATTACAACCTGTTCTTGAGCCTCTGCAAATACAACCAATGCCTTTGGAGCCAATCCCTTTGAACCCCGATGACCCATATACTGATGATGCAACACTTGAAGTAAATTTAGATTTCAATTTATTGGATGATGGCAGACCTGAATTAACTTGGAGCAAGTACAATGGACCTGATTTTCTTAGTTATAGGATATTACACGACCAGGATGATCCGAATTTATATTATCCTGAATTTGGCTTTATTGAGAATTTTGAAGATCAAAATAAAACACATTATGTATGGGATGAACCATTACCAGTTGGAGATAATTTTATGAGAGTTTGTGTTATTACAACCGATAACAGAAGAGGTTGCAGTAATACAGTTAGTCATTTTATGCCTCAGGCTTTTTACGATAACCTGGAAAGAGAACGAGCTATGCAAATGGAAGAACCTAAAGACACATTAAATGAAAAACCAGCATTAACTGATGAACAAATTAAAAATAATGCTAAACCTTTTAACTTTTTAACATGGCTTTGGAATAATTTGGGAATAATTTTAACAATTATCGCTGTTATACTTGCTGCTACAGGCTTTACTTTTGCCGCAAAAAGAAAGCAAAAATCTATTTCAAAATACATGAATCAAATTGATGACACTTACAGTGAATATAAAATGAAAGCAAAACGCTGCGAAGCTGAATTGTACAGATTAAAAGATATCGTTGATAACGAACTTAAATCCGGCAAAATCGATGACAGTGCATATCAGTTATTAATGAACAGAATTGAAGGCTACATGATAGATATTCAAAAACAGATTGTTAACGAAAAGTTCGGAGGTCTGCCTTCTTCATTAAAAGAAGAGATGTTTAAAATGATGGAAGATGGTGAAATAACAGAATCTGAATTCGAAACAATGCAAAAGCTAATAAAAAGATCAGAACTTTCTGCAACTGAACAAGATAGTTTATTAGCACAAATAAAAGACTTTAAAAAGCAAGATGATGCAATGAAAAGAAAAGGGAATTCTAATTAATTAACATAAATGAAACCGTTAAAATGGTTGCATATATTGACCAAAGTGCATAAGGCACAAGTAAATATGCAGCTATTTTATTTACTTTATATGAGCAATAAATAAGAACGAATATTGAAGCTAAATAAAACGGGAGTATAATTATCGCCATTAATAAATTGTGCAGCCCAAACATTGCCAGATTAAAAATCGCATTCAATAATGCATTAATAATAAAAAGCATTATTACAAAATTGCATTTTTTTCTATTTTGTTTATTACTGAATAAAATAATAATTGCTGAAGCAGCAATTAAGGCAAAAAGCACGGCCCAAACAAGCATAAATACCCATGCTTCAGGTTGATATGCGGGTTTTTTTAAATTAAGAAACCACTCATAATTATCTTCCGTAAAGATCATTGCACTTAAATATATTATAAGGGCAATAAGCACTACAATTAATGCAGCTAAATATTTTTTAATTGGTTTATAATAGTTGAGCATATATTAGCAAGTTTTATTTAACTCACTGCAGGTATTATATCCTAAATTTTCCCATTCATTAATACCTCCTGACATACTTTTCACATTTGTATAGCCAAGTTGTGTTAATATGTCATAGGCAGTTTTACTTCTGTTGCCTGATCTGCAGTAAACGACTATTTCATCATTAAAAGCAATCTCTTCATCATTAATTATAGTGTCAGCAAGTTCATTAAGAACCATTAATTTTGAATTTGGGATTTTCAATTCAGCGTTTTCTTCTGGTGTGCGAACATCGATTAAATGAAAGTCTTCTGCATTTTTAATTTTTTCATTAACATCCGCAGCAGTGATTTCATATGTATTAATTTGCATTATATTTGTTTGTAAATCTTCGGTATTTTGTTCAGCAGTACAAGAATTAAAACTGGTTAGCATTAATACACTAATAGAAAGTACTAAAATTTTCTTCATAATATTTTGATTATTACCAATAAGTAAAATATAACAAAAATACTGTTTACCGCAAGTAAACTTTTGTTAAGAAAAATATTTATTAAAAATTGAAAAGATTTCGAATCTTTTTTCCTTCAATTTCTATCGGGTGGATTTCGGATTTTTGCCTTAATTCTTGCAGTTTTTCCATGCAACCACCAAATTCGGAAATCCATTCGTTGGCGAAGGTTCCGTCTTCAACTTCTTTTAATAATTTTTTCATATTTTCTTTTACACGGTCATCAATTATTCTTTCACCTCTGGTTTGACCACCATATTCTGCTGTATTTGATACTTCCGCATACATTCCGCTTATACCTTTTTTCTGAATTAAATCTACAATTAATTTAAGTTCATGAAGGCATTCAAAATATGCCATTTCAGCCGGATAGCCGGCTTCAATCAATACTTCGAACCCTTTTTTTACAAGTTCAGTAACACCGCCGCATAACACAGCCTGCTCACCAAATAAATCTTCATATGTTTCATCTTCAAAACTGCATTCAAGAACACCTGCTTTGGTAAATTGCATTGCTTTTGCCAAGGCCAAGCCTGTTTCAAATGCACCTCCTGAAGCGTTTTGATTAACCGCAACTAACGCAGGTACCCCTCCTCCTCCCAAATATGCTTTTCTTTCTTCGGAACCAGGAGATTTAGGAGCAACCATTATTACATCAACATCATCGGGCGGTATAATTTGTTTATAAACAATATTAAAACCATGAGAGCAGCATAAAGTTTTTCCTCCTATTACATGTTCTTTTATTTCATTTTCATAAACCGCTCCCTGTACTTCATCAGGTAATAAAATATGAATAATGTCAGCCTGTTTAGCTGCCTCGCTAATTGGTAATACCTTCAAACCGTCAGCTTCTGCGTTTTTCCATGACTTTCCGCCTTTTCTTAATCCAACTACAACATCCATTCCCGAATCATGCAGCATTAATGCCTGAGCCGTGCCTTGTGATCCATAACCAATAACAGCTATTTTTTTACCTTTGATTACTGATAAATCGGCATCATTATCATAATATAGTTTCATTTTGAGCGATTTGTTAAATATTTTGTCTTCGACTCTGTTAGAAAGGAAGATCGTCAACTGTTACTTCGTCTTCCTGTCTCTGAGCTGCCGCAGGTGCTGCAGATTGTTCCGGCGCAGGAGTTTGGTCATAATCAGGTTCAGGAGATGGACCCTGATCTAAACCAGCATGATCAGATTGCATATTTGCTCCTGAATCACCGGCAAAATCGCCTTTACGGTCAAGCATGATCATATTGTCAGCAACGATTTCAGTTCGGTATCTTTTGCTGCCGTCTTCAGCTTCCCAGTTTCGGGTCTGAATTCTTCCTTCGATATAACATTTACTGCCTTTTTTTAGATATTGTCCGCAAATTTCAGCAAGTTTTCTCCATGCTACAATATTGTGAAATTCAGGTTTGTCTTGTCTTTGACCTGATTGGTCAGTCCAAGATAAGTTTGTTGCAAGCCCGAAAGAAGCTACAACCTGTCCTCCAGGAATTTGACGCATCTCTGGATCGCGTGTGAGGTTCCCGATTAACTGAACCTTATTCAATGACATTGCCATAGTATTTTTAAGTTAATTATTTATAAAGTTTTATCCTTATTCATTGCTGTTACACCTGTTCGTACCATTTCAACTATACCAAAGGGTTTAATCATATCCAAAAATGAACTTACTTTGTCTTCTTCGCCCGCTACCATCATCATTATCATATCTTTTTCAACATGTATAATTTTTGCTTTAAATAAATCAGCTATTTGTTGCACATCAGCACGTTTTTGTGAATCTGCCTTTACTTTTACGAGTACAACTTCAGCTGCAAATATATTTTCCTCAGTTATATCACGGATTTTAATAACAGGAATTATTTTATAAAGCTGCTCCCTTACCTGTTCAACATTTGTATTTTCAGCATTAACAACAAGAGTAATGCGCGTAAGGCCTTTTTTTTCGGTATGTCCGGCTGAGATGCTTTCAATATTAAACCTGCGCCTTCTTATAAGAGAACTAATACGATTTAAAACGCCTGGTTCGTTCTCAACAAGTAATACAAGAATATGTTTGTGCTTTTTCATGCAATTCATTTGGTGATGAGTTCGCTTACGCTCGCTAGACCCTCGCATTGCTCGGCTCTGGTGTGCACAAGTTTACTATATTAATTTGCCTTGATGCAATGATTTATTTCTCCAACCATCTCAATATTATCGCGATATATATATAAATGGTGTAAGTATCCGAAAAAATATCCAAAAATTAAGGATGCAATTATTGAAAGACCTGTTATAGTAATTGTTGTTAATTGTTTTTTAGTAATTGTAATCGGTTTTATATGCATAAGTATGGATTTTTATTAGGACGTCAGTGGCGATTATCAGTTGCCGAGTTAAGATCGTTTTTTAATTTGGATGGTGAAATTATTGGGAATGAGATTTGGATTGCGGAATTTGAGAATGAATTGGAGCCGAAAATTTTAGAAATAATAGGCGGAACAATTAAAATTATTAAATTTTTTGATGAATCGGATAGTATTCAGAAGCTTGAGAATAAGTTTTTACAGCATTTGACTAGTCATGATAATCAAAAAGTGGTTTTTGCATTAAATTTGTATAATTTTAGCAATGAATTCTTAAAAAATCATAAAAATATTCTAAAATTTTTAAAACAAGGACTTAAGCAAGAGGGAAGAGGCGCACGCTTCTTAAATAAGCCAAATGAGAACCTTAAAAGTGTAGTGATTTTTGAAGAAAAACTCGACAAAAATCAAGCTGATCTGAATATAGTTAAGATTTCCGGAAATAGATATCTACTTGGTCATACAATAGCTGTTCAGAATTTTAAAAAATATTCGATTAGAGATTATGAACGTCCTGCTCGTGATTCAAAAAGCGGAATGCTGCCTCCAAAACTTGCACAAATGATGATTAATCTTGCTTGTGAAGGGGAAGTTGGCTGTACTATTTATGATCCGTTTTGCGGAAGCGGCACAGTATTAATGGAGGCGTTATTAATGGGTTATAAGGCAATAGGGTCTGATATAAGTGAAAAAGCAATCAAGGATAGTGAAGCGAATCTTGAATGGTTAAAAAAGAATTTTGAAATTACTTATGATTATGATCTTTTTATTAAAGACGCAACGAAAATTGAGGCAATTGATCTGGCTATTTTACCTGGTGCTGTTGTGTCGGAAGTCTATTTGGGCCCGCCTCAATCTAAATTCCCCTCGGATAAAGAAATCTATAATAATTTTGCTGAAGTTGAAAAAATTATTTCAGGATTTTTAAAAGCATTAAACGGAAACATACGGCAGGGAGGCAATATTGTTCTGGCTTTGCCCTATTATAGCGGACAACAAAGTAAAAATTATTTTTTGAGAAATTTTAAAAAAATGTTATCAGAAAATGATTATGAAATTGAGAGCTTTGAAGGTCTTTCAACAGAAAGAGGTTCTCTTTTATATTCACGTAAAGGACAAATAGTGGGAAGAGAGATTTTTAAGCTAAAATTAGTTGAAAAATAGTAAATCTTAACTTATAGTTGTTCTTGTCTTATTAAAGACGGTTCTTTTAAATAACGTTCTCGGGTAGCTCAATGGTAGAGCATTCGGCTGTTAACCGAAGGGTTGCCGGTTCGAGCCCGGCCCCGAGAGCCAATTGAATTAGAACATCTTGGCATTTAATAAGCTGTTTTTTTAATATATATTATGAAAATTTATAAAAAGAAGAAAAAAATGCATAATTATTTAATTATAATTCCAATCATTTTAGTGGTTTTGTTCTTAATTTGGATTGCATATGGTTATTTTGGTAGTCGTGTAGAGCAACTTAAATATACAGTTCTAGATTCAAGTAAAGAATATGAAATTAGGCAGCTTGAAACTCATTTAGTAGCTGAAACTCAGGTAAAAGGAGGTTTTGAAACAGCAACTAATAATGGATTTTCAATTGTGGCTGGTTATATTTTTGGTGAGAATAAACCAAAAGAGAAAATTGCAATGACTACACCGGTTGTTACTGAAGAAAAAGAAAAGATAGCTATGACTGCGCCTGTTGTTACTGAAGAAAATGATGAAATCCAAACTCTATATTTTGTACTTCCCTCTAAATATACTTTAGAAACTTTACCAGAACCAACAGATTCAAGAGTTAAAATTAAAGAAGTGAAAGGTAAGAAAATTGCTGTGTTAAAATTTAGCGGATTTTATTCAGATGAAAAGTTTGAACAAAAAAAGGCTGAATTAAAAAAATACTTGGAAAGAGATGGCTTAGTTTACGGAAAAATTTCATCAGCAGGATATAACCCACCATGGACTCCGCCTTTTATGAATAGATTAGAGGTCTGGGCAGAACTTGAATAATCATGCGCATAATATTCTTAGTTCGAACGTTTTTACTTGATGGCGCCGTGAACGTACTGAACCCGACTAGCAAGTACTCATAGTGACGTGTTGAGAAGTCTAACATTGACACATTCTATCAAATGTGTTATTTTTGTATACTTGAATATTTGTAATATGCCAAATGTATTAATCACAACCCCGCATTCGTCAGATTTTGTACCTAAAGAACTTTGTACAAGGTTTCAGCTTACACATGAAAAGGTACGAGATGCATATGACGTTGGAACTTATGAAATTGCAGCACATGCTTTTAAAGATACAGATGTTCAGATAATTGGTGCAGAAGTCAGCAGGCTTGTTGTCGATTTAAATAGAGATGAAAATGATACACGACCTATTGGGGTTTGCCGTGAGAGGGATTTCAGAAAAAGAAAAATATATAAAAAGGGGCAAGAATTAACTCCTGAAGAAAAGAATTTATATATTGAAAAATATCATAGACCTTGGCATCAAAGATTTTTATCAGGTTTAACTAAAGAACCTTTAAGATTTCATCTTGATTTACATAATACAAATGAAAGGATTGCATATTTGAATGCTTATTATCCCGGAGAAAGAAAAAGAATGGATGAAATTACTGATTTTGATATAGCAAATCGATGTGAATTTAAAACTCCGCATATTGCAGTTGATCCAGAGGGTGTGACTTTTCCTGCAGAAGAGATTTCCGGAGTAATTGAATCAGTTCGAAAACATATGGGTAATTATTTTGAAGATTATTTACAAAGAGATAAAGATTCTTTGGTTGTTACTTGTGGAGAATTTATGCGAGGAGGCCCAAATATACAAAAAGCAAGAGATACGGGCAATTGGAAATACGGAATTCCACGATCACTTCAGTTTGAACTGCAAAGGCAATTTTTTGTTGATAAAAAAGGTACACCAAATCCAAAGTATATTCAGGGCTTAGCAAGAGCATTAAGACGAATCATTAATGATGTACTTAAAAATACTTTAGAGCAATAAATCAGAGCCAAATAAAACCACGATTTTTATAAGTCGTTTTTTTAATTAATAATTTTTGTTTACAAAATAGAAAAGTGCTACAATAAAAGTTGATAATTTAACATTTAAACTATGAAAATGCATCATAACCACCAATCCTTTTGGTTCAAAGGACTAGTGCTCCTTGTTTTGGGTATACTTTTTTTGCTTGGGACACTGGGAGTAATTGAGTTTACATTTTTAACATGGTGGCCTCTATTTTTGATTTTAATGGGTATCAAAATGCTACTTCACCCACTTTGGTGTAAAGAAAAGTAGTAAGAATGAAAATCAATTTTTTTTAAATTTAAAATAATTAATTATAATTAAATTTTATTAATATTATCTATATGAAAAATTCTCTTAAAACCCCGGATCCGTTTAATAAAAATAAAAATCCAAAAAAAAAGATAATCATTATTTCTTCAATTATAGGTGTTGTTGTAATTGGTCTTATTGTTTCAACAACTCTAGTTGAACCACCTTTATTCAAAGGGTTTCTAAGTCCGACTATCAGTACTACTAGTACTACAAAAGATGTTTCAACAACAACCTCAACAACAGAAAGCATCGCTGACACATCAATAAAAGAATCATCTATTGTTGATATTAAAGAAGAGCCAATTTTAATGGATGCTGAAACCAAATCAGAAGAAGAACCGAAACCTTTGGAGATTGCACCTTTAAAACAAGAAATGACTGTACTAACACCTCCTAAAATTTCATTTGCTTATCTTGAACGTTTGGATTCTCATCATCCGAGTATTTATGGAGATGTTAATTATGATGCAGATGAGGTTGTTTTGATTTTTAGATTAAGAAATGCCGGCACAATGTCTGCATATTTGAAATCGTTTAATACTACTGATAATTTTAATGATTATGGCTGTCATGGAACATATGGCTACTGTAATCATTTAGCATCTAACGGCGGAAGACTTGTAAGACTTAATTATGATAGCAACGGGAATTTTATTAATTGGACAACAGTTGGTCAGGATTCAAATATGGTTGCAGGCGAAGCAAATTACACAGAGCAGGAATTAACAAATAAAAGTGGATTGGAAATAAAAGGTAATTCCGATGCTTATTTTGCAATAGTAAATGACACTCGTGATTATGGCAATTTTGGATATTATAATTTAATACAGGCCCAAGCTATAATTCTTACTAACACTTTAAAGATAGTTGATGTAAATGATAATGAATTAAGTAGTATTTCAATTGATACTGATTCGATTACACCGGGATCAATGAATTACCCGCCTGATTATTAAAATTTATTAAGTGGTATGTTAAATTCATGCCACTTTTTATCATAATTAATTAGAGTTTGAATAAAACTTGCGTGACTCCATGTTAAGGGTGACACTGAAAGGTGTTCTCCTGTATATGGATGAATTTGTTCAGGCAACATTCCGGCTTTATTAGCATGACTTGCTGCCCATTCAATTAATTCTTTTGCTTTATGAAGGTCAGTGGAATCTTTAGCAGTAACAATTAAATAATCAGCGTACCATAAAGTTGTTATAATCCATGGATTTCCCGGTACACCCTGTGTATCCGGTGGCCTTTGATAATTATCATTTTGATATCTGGCAATGCCGCCAATATCAGTATTTACCCATAAAGCGTCATGTAATGCTTTAACGGTGTTAGCCATTTTTGGATCATCATGATCGATTAATTCAAGAAATGATAAAGAAAGTATACTTGCGTCAATTGTTATATCCCGATTAATAATTTTACCATCTTCAATATCAACACTTTTAATATATCTATTCAGTTGTTCATCATAAAAATAAGTATCAAAAACACTTTTAATTTTTTTTGCAGCTCTTTTATATTGAGGTACTTTTGCATGTCTTCCCAATGTTTCAGCAATATTAATTGCAGCAATTAATCCGCTATATGTGGATGCAACCGTATATGCAAAGGTACTTCTTTTTTCTTCCCATAAATCATAACTTGGCTTAGGTAGACCTGTTTTTCTATCAATAAATTTAATTAAAAAGCCGGCTGCTTTAAAAACAAATGAATTATATATCTCCTGTAAAAATTCAATATCCTGATATTTTTGATAATTGTGCCAGATAGATCTAAGCACAAGCGCTGTTTCATCTTCCTGTATTGGTAAAATCTTTTCCCCATTTTTATCTATCCATGGATGCCATGAAGAACCCCATGAACCGTCAGGATTATATTTATGTAATAAATATCCATCTTCTGTAATTACTTTTGCACAAAATCTATAGAAACGTTCACTTATTTCACCATATCCTGCATCATCCAATGCATAACAAACATATGCGCCGTCGCGAGGCCAAACATATGTATAGGTATCTTTATTAAATTTCATAATGTCTGAATCGTTTGCAGCAATAATTCCTCCTTCGTTATCAATTTGGGTTCTAATCGTAAGCAGACTTCTTTTAAATAAAGCTTTCGTGTTGTCGGAAAGGTCGATTGATTCAAGCTGATGACTTTTATTTACCCAACTTCGCCAGTAATGAATCGCATTTTCCAGTAAACGTTCGGGTGTATTTTTTAAAACATAATCATTTAAAAATTTAACTCTTTTATAGTTTTTTCCTGCACAATACCAAAGATATAAAACTTCGGATCCACCGGCTTTAATATGCATTTCAAATTCGATAGTTGAATCAACAGAGCCTTGATCAATTGGATTTTCTTCAAGTTTTCCATCTTCAGCATCACGCCATGTTCCTTCAAAATCAAGATATTCGGCTTTACCTGTTGTATATGATGAAATTCCACCGAAATTGGATTGTCCGTTAACCAAAAAATATCTTTCCTGACGATAATGTAATACTCCATGTGTATCTGCATCCATTAATGCAGTATCTTTAAGTTTATTTCCATACATATCAAAATCCTGATTAACAAAGACTTTGATGTATCTATCAATATCTTTGTGATTATGTAATTCAATTTTTCTTATAAAAATGTTTTTGGTTGGATATACAAAATCATTAAAAATTAAACTCAAACCCAATTTTTCATTTGTTGTTTTACTTCGTGTTGTCAGTGCGTTTTTTATATAGCCGACTTCACTTTTCCATTCTCCGTTATAAAGCCAGCTTAGTTCATTGTTTTCATAAATTCCGAATCTGTGGAAATGCTGATATGAAGTGTGATCTTCAAGACCCACATGAGGGAAGTATAAATCCCTGATAAGAAGATTATCATCAAATGTAACTAACATACTTCCGTTTCCGACTACTGCGCTTCTAGGCATTATATCCAAGGTTATTTTTAAAATCTGTAAGAATATTCATATAATTTATATAGGCATCATAAGGAGATTCATAAGGAGAGAAATATTTATGTACATCTCCATCATTGAAATATTTTGTACACATATAATAAAAATGATCCGATGTCTGAAGTTTTCTCCAATCATTTTTTAATTCTTTTGATTTTTTTTTATTAATTAAAGGTTCAATTTCAAAAACAGAAGCAATTGCAGATTCCTGCAAATCATTTCCGAACCATGCTGATAAATCTCTTTCTGTATCAGCCCATGAAAGGGGATGGTGAATATCTATTTCTCCATGACTTTTATAATTTTTCATTGTTTCAGTGGGTGTTTTGAATCCGATATTTCTTTTAAGTAGTTCTCCGGGTAAAAATTTTAAGAATTCAAGAATTCCTGTATCTTCCCATTGATGTTCTCCAAAAGTTTCATAGTCCATAAACAGATTTACTGTGTCTCCTTCGGTTGCGTCAACCCATGCAGCATATTTGTCCGCTGTTAAAGGATATCCTTCCCATGATTTTTGCGAAAATCTAAATGCAATATCATCCGAAAGTTTATAATTTTTTAAAAGTAGTTTGAAATCTTTGGGTTTTCTTTTTCGAATGGCATATTTGTTTGCTATTTTTTTATCTGCTTTATGGATTTGAGAATTTAAGGGTTCATAAACATGATTTGGACTTTTTCCATTTAAAACAGGATCCCAGCCTTCAGCTAATATCCCATTAAAACCCAATTCGCGGATAAAATTTGCTATTTCATTATTATAAATTAGTTCAGTATTTCTAAAAATATTTGTTTTCTTTTTAAATAATTTATAAATTAAATCCCGATGTTCCAATATTTGTTCGGCAAATTCTTTTTTTGAATAAAAATAAGCAAGTGAATGGTGATATGTTTCAGATAAAAATTCAACTTTTTTAGTTTTAGCCAAATCTTTAAAACTTTCCAATACTTTTTTTCCTATTTCTCCAAATTCCAGACATTGTTCCAAAAATATCCCGGATAATGAAAAACTGATCTTCATTTCAGGATATTTATTCAGAAGTTCAAGAAGTATTTTGTTTGTTGGTAAATAGCATTTTAAAGCTACTTTTTCAAAGATGTCTTTATTAGCGAAATTTAAAGGTCCATTAAAATAATTCTTATCTGTTCCTCCAATATCAAAATGAGAGAAATTGCTTAATCTGTACGGTTGATGAACCTGAAAATACATGCAGACACTTTTTGTGTTTTTATCCTTATGCATGATTATTGGTCAGGTTAATATATAAATTTTTAAGTTTATTTGCTGCGTTTTTCCATGAGAATTTTTTAATTTCTTCATTGGATTGATTTTTCAAACTTTTTTCTAAAGCAGGATATTTAAGAATAGATATGACTTTATTCGCCATTTCATTTACATCCCAAAAATCAATTTTTAATACATTAGACAGAACTTCACTAACACCGGATTGTTTTGAAATAATAACTGGTGTTCCGTTTTGAATTGATTCAAGCGCGGTAAGTCCAAACGGTTCGGAAATTGAAGGCATTACATAAACATCAGCCTGCTGAAATGCTTTATCAACATCTCCTCCTTTTAAAAAACCAGTGAAAATAATATTTTTTTCAATACCAAGTTTAATTGCTTTTGAAATAATTTCATTCATCATGTCCCCATTACCCGCAATTACAAATTTAACATTTTTCATTTCATTAAGAACTTTTCTGGCCATTTCAACAAAATAATCCGGGCCTTTTTGAATAGTAATTCGCCCTAGGAATAAAACAATTTTATTATTTTTACTTATTGGGTGCGGTTGATATTGTTCTTTAATTTCCTGATTTATTGCATTATGCACAACCCGTATTTTTTCTTCCGGAATACCATAATATTCAATTATTTTTTGTTTTGTATAATTGCTTACAGCCACAATTAAATCAGCATTATCAAATCCATGTTTTTCAATGTTATATACAGCAGGATTTGGATTTCCTCCAGAACGATCAAATTCAGTCGAGTGTACATGTATAATCAATGGTTTTTTTGAAAGCTTTTTTGCTTCAATTCCTGCTGGTATTGTTAGCCAGTCATGTGCATGAATTACATCATGAGGAATTTTTAGAGCTACTTTACCAACAACGCTGCCATAAATCACTGAATCTTCTACCAGATTATTTGATTTGCTGAATTGTTTAAACAAACCTGATAATTTTATTTTTTTGCTATATTCTTCATTTGAAATATATACCGAGCTGTTTAATAGATTCATCGGTACAATTTTCAGCTTTTCGGTATTAATTGTTTTTTTTAAGTTTACACAAAATGAAGGCATTATATCTGAATTATCATCAGGTAAAACCAAATTAACCTTTACCCCTGATTCTAACAATCCATCAACAATTCCTTTACAAGCAATTCCGAGACCTCCACTATTATTGGGCGGATATTCCCACCCAAACATTAATACTTTCATTTGTTTTTATTTTTATTCTTTTTATTATACCATTTTTTTGGGTATCTTAAAAGCATAAACATTCATTTGAACATTTAAAATTGGATGTATTTTGAAAGTATTTATTTTTTATCAATAAATGTAAGCGCAATACCCTTTTTATCGCCACGCCCAGTACGTCCAATTCTATGAATATAGTCTTCGTGGGTACTAGGAATATCAAAATTAATTACATGGCTTACATCGTCAATATCAAGACCACGTGCAGCTACATCAGTAGCAACAAGTATTTGTACTTTATATTTTTTAAAGTTTTGAAGAGCTCTCTGACGGCTTGATTGTGATTTGTCTCCGTGAATACAATCCACTTTAAATCCTTTTTTAAAAAGTGCCTGAGAAAGTCTATCCACACCGCGTTTAGTTCTGCCAAATACTAAAACTTTACGGAATTCATCTTTACGCAAAATGGTTTGAAGTACTTCTACTTTTGTTTGATTAGGCAGAATATGTATTACATCCTGCTGAACATTTGCTGCTGTTTCACGCACTTTAACGGAGATAGTCAAGGGTTCATTAAGAAAAGTGCATATCAACTCTTCAATTTGCTTTGAAATTGTTGCTGAAAAGAAAAGTGAATGTCTTTGTTCAGGAAGATTGGATAATAGAAATTTGATATCATTAATAAATCCCATATCAAGCATTCTATCGGCTTCATCAATAATCACATTATTAAAAGATTTAAAGTTTATCAGTCTTCGGTTTAATAAATCTTTAATTCTTCCTGGAGTACCTATTAAGAAATTATAATTTCTTTTCAATTTTCTTATTTGAAAACCCATATTAGTTCCTCCGATACAAAGTACTGAATGAATTCCCAATGTTTTAGCAAATGCTATGAATTCTTCTTCAATCTGTAGTGCAAGTTCGCGTGTAGGAGCTAAAATTAATACTTTTTGTTTACGATCTTTAATTACTTTATTAAGTAATGGGAGTAAAAAAGCTGCTGTTTTACCGGTTCCGGTATTTGCAATTCCAACAATATCAATTCCTTTAAGTAAATGAGGGATTGATTGATCCTGGATCGGAGTAGGTTTTTTATAACCTTTAGAAATAATGTTTCTTTTAAGTCTGTTATCCAATTCAAAATCTTCAAAATTATATTTAGGAATATATTCAGCGGATTTTTCAGTTTCAATTGCATTGTTAACAAATTTTCTTATATCAATATTGCTCTCTTTTTTTGAGAATTTTTTCTTATTCTGAAAATGTGACGGTCTTCTTCCACCGCCAAATGATTTGCGTTTCATGGCTTGAAAAAAATTATTAATTTGTTCGAGAGATAATCTTACAATGAATGTGTTAAATAGTCAATAGCATATATTTTAGATAAATTGATGCAAATAACTATCTTAATTTTAATAAGTAGTAACTACCAACATATGACACATCAATGTTCATGCGGTGAAGAATGTCCATTATGCCCTAAATGTGATTCACCAAAATTAGAGATGAAGAAAATATTTATTTGGACTAATTAGAATACAAATTAAATACCCCGTGACTGTTTACAAGGGGTATTTAATAAAATTCTTTTAATATAATTCAAAATTTATACAAACATAAATTTGCTATTTATGCATTTTTATATTGATTTATTTTTTAAAAAGAACATAATTGTTTCGATATGTATTATTTAAAAAATATCAACTATGCCAGTTAAGAAAAAAGCGGCTAAAAAGCCAGCTAAAAAAATGGTAAAAAAAGCAGCTCCTAAAAAAAAGGCAGCTCCTAAAAAGATGGTAAAGAAAGCTGTTAAGAAAGCAGCTCCAAAAAAGAAAGCTGCTCCAAAAAAGAAAACTGCTGCTAAGAAAAAAACTACAAAAAGAAAATAGTAGTTTTTTTTAATAATGAAATACCCCTTTTTTATATAAAGGGGTATTTTTTTAAAATCATTATGAATATAATGTAATTAATTAATAAAAAATTTATGAGTTCATTTACTTTCAAAAAAAATTTCGTAATTATTCCATTAATTACAATTGTTGTTGCATTATTGGGCAGTTGGTTTAATTCTTTTGGTATGCCATGGTATCAATCCGAGCTTATAAGACCGGATTTAGCTCCACCAAATTATTTATTCCCTATTGCATGGACAACTATATTTATTCTCGCAACAATTACTGCATTAATGGTTTGGAATAAGCCGCAATTTGAAGAACGATATTTAGTAATTTTTAAAAGAAAAACATATGATTTTAATTTAATTATTGGATTTTTTATTGCAAATGCAATTTTGAATGCATTATGGAGTTTATTATTTTTTACATTTCATTTAATTTTTCCGGCTTTAATTGAAATGCTCATTCTTGAAGCAACAACATTAATATTAATGATTTTAATTTGGCGCCATTCTAAAGTTGCATCATTACTTTTACTCCCTTATTTATTATGGGTTGGTTTTGCAACTTATTTAACTTATTTAATTTATATTTTAAATTAATATGAAACTTGAAGGTGAAAGGATTTATTTAAAACCAATATCAGTTGAAAATGCAGAAATTTTTATGAAATGGGTGAACGATCCTGAAGTAAATAGGTATATGGTTGGAATTAAACCTCCAAAAAAAGTTGAGGAAGAAGTCGAATGGATAAATAAGATTCAAAATAATCCCAATGAAGAGGTGTGGAGTATTTTTATTAAAGAAAATGATAAATTAATAGGTAACGTTGGTTTCCATGAACTTGACAATTCCGATAAAAATTTAAGAATTGGTATTGTAATAGGCGAGAAAGATGAATGGGGAAAAGGCTATGGTACTGATGTTTTTAAGGTTGCAACAAAATATTTAAAAGAAGTTAAAGGCGCAAAAAAAATAAATTTAACATGTCATATTAATAATATTGGAGCGCATAAAGTTTATAAAAAAAGCGGATTTAAAATAAAAAATAAAACAAAAGCTTTCAATGAAATTCAAAAGAGGGAGGAAGATATGGATTATATGGAAAAGGAAGTTTAAGATTTAACATAACCTCCGCTTTGTAAGTCCCAAAGTTTTTTGTATAGTCCTGTTTTATCTGATATTAAATCAGCGTGTGTACCTGATTCAACGATATCACCGTCCTGGAATACAATAATTCTATCTGCGCTCATAATCGTTGATAACCTGTGCGCGATTATTAAAGTAGTTTTATTTTTCATTAAATTTATCAAAGCATTTTGAATCTGACTTTCAGAATAAGAATCAAGACTTGAAGTTGCTTCATCTAATATAAGTATCGGATTATTTGCTAAAATTGCGCGTGCTATAGCTACTCTCTGACGTTCACCTCCTGAGAGTTTAATACCTCTTTCACCAACATATGTCTCATATTTTTTAGGTAATTTCTGAATAAATTCATGGCAATTTGCAAGTTTTGCCGCAGCTATAACTTCTTCATCAGCAGCATCCCTTCTTCCATATTTAATATTTTCATTGAGCGTTCTATGAAACAGTATTGGGTCCTGTGGAACAAGACTTATTTGTGATCTCAAACTGTCCTGAGTAACGCTTTTAATATTTTGACCGTCAATTAAAATTTTACCTCTCTGAATATCAAAGAATCTCAATATCAATTTAGTAACTGTTGATTTGCCTCCGCCAGACGGACCAACTAAAGCTATTTTTTCACCTGGCTTAATATTAAGATCCAGTTTTTTTATAACTTTCACTGTTTTATCATAAGAAAATCTGATTTTTTGAAATTCAATTTTACCTCTGACTACCCTGAGCTTTTTGGCATTTTTTACATCTTCAATTTCAGATTTTGTATGCAGGATTTCAATCATTTCTTCAGCATCAGCCATGTTTCTGTATAAATCTCTTATAACACGACCAAATCCCCAGATTTTTTCAAATAAAGAGAATAAATAAACCTGAATCAAAACAAAATCTCCAATAGTCAAAACTCCTTTTTCCCAAAGATTGATTGCGATAAAAAAGATAACTAAATTTAATAATACCATTGCAAAATGTTGGGTTGCATTTGCAATTTCACTCATAAACCATGCTTTTTGTGTCTTTTTAACTAAATCGTTTATTATTTCTTTAAACTTTTTGATTTCATATTTTAAACCTGCAAAAAGTTTAATTGTGATTGAGTTTGTTATGGTATCAGCAAGCCTAGCAGTTGATTTTGTATCAGCTTTTGCCCTAATTATGTCATATTTCCATTTATATTTTGCATAAGTAAAATTAAATATAACAAACAACGCAGTCCAAACTGCCATAGCGATTCCAAGTAATGGCTGAAGATAAAATAAGACAGAAAAAATTATTGTAGCTTTCACTATCAGGGTTAGTAAATCGAAATAAAGCTTATCAGCGATATTTTCGAATGATCTAACTAATCTATTTATTTTTTTTACTAAAGAACCGCTAAAATTACTGGTAAAAAAGTTGTAAGAATGATGATGCATCACTTCAAAACATTCATTTGCCATATTACCCATAGCTTCAGATTGGAATCTTCTATTAAAATAGTCAGAAATTCTCCACATTAACCAGTTTATAAATAAGAATACAAATGCAAATAACAGGTAAATAATTGCTTGTTGGGCAATTTCACTTTTTAATCCTCCTTCTGATATTAAATCGAACATTAGTTTATAATAGTATGGTGCAACTAAATCTGCACTGGCAGCTATAATTGCAGTCATAAGCATAACAACCAAATGAATTTTAAATTTTTTGGCGTGTTTCCAGTAAAACCTAATTGTTCTTCGTGTATTTAATTTCATATTTCCAAATATAATAAACTACTTTGAACCAAAATTGTTTCAAAGCGGATAGATTATAAAAGTAAATGTCAATTTAGTCAACTCTTAGTTTTTTGCTTCAAGCTCTGCAATAAGGGATCTATACTTTTCATGAATCATGCTTCTATCAAATTCAGCAAATTCTTTCATCATCAATTCCCATTCTTCATCATTAAAATATTGTTTTGCACTTATAAAAAAGTGAATATTTTCTTTCTCGATATGTTGCAAATAAAATGAACCTAAATCTTCTAATGCAGTTATAATTTCAGGTTGTACACTTTTATCTCCCTGGATGAGCTTATCATTTAATTCATTTAAATGTTTTATTTTTTCACGTGCCATAACATGTTCCTCCAAAAGTATCCCCATTGTGTTTCTGTCTTCTTCTGAGATAGGTTTTTGACCAATTTCCCTGAAAAGTATATCTTCTTCTTTTCCATGATGCGTTTTGTCACCATATGACATAAAAAAATCTATTGCTGAATGCAGAAAACAATGATCACCATTTCCTGCTTTAAGTCGTGCAATTTCTTTGTCAAAAAGTTGAATCATTTTTGAAATTAATCCATGTTCTTGCATTAATAAATCTATAGGATTCATTTTTTTTAGGTTAATAACATTATTTATAATATTTTTTAATTGATCAAAAAGCAACTTTATATATAATACTTACGCATTTAAAGAATTTTTATGAAGAAAAACACTCTAAAATTAAAAAAAGGATTAGCTCAGATGTTTAAGGGAGGAGTAATTATGGATGTTGTTACGGCTGAACAGGCAAAAATAGCTGAGGAAGCCGGAGCATGCGCTGTAATGGCTCTTGAAAGAGTTCCATCTGATATCAGGAAACAAGGCGGGGTTGCCAGAATGAGTGATCCAAAATTAATAAAAGAGATAAAAAAAGCGGTTTCAATACCGGTAATGGCTAAAGTAAGAATTGGACATTTTGTTGAAGCGCAGATATTACAGGCTTTAGAAGTTGATTATATTGATGAAAGTGAAGTTTTAACACCAGCTGATGAAAGATTTCATATTAATAAAAATGAATTTCAAGTGCCTTTTGTATGCGGATGTACATATCTGGGTGAAGCACTTCGCAGAATTGATGAAGGCGCTGCAATGATGCGTACTAAAGGTGAAGCCGGCACAGGAAATGTAGTTGAAGCTGTACGTCACGCAAGGACAGTAAATGATGAAATTCAAATGCTTAAAAAATCAAACGAAAAAAAACGCGCAGATTGGGCAAAAAAAGAAAGAGTACCATTAAGTCTGGTAAATGAAGTATGTAAATTAGGACGTTTACCTGTTGTTAATTTTGCTGCAGGTGGAATTGCAACGCCTGCAGATGCCGCATTAATGATGCAATTGGGGGTTGATGGTGTGTTTGTCGGATCCGGAATTTTTAAATCCAGTGATCCCAAAAAACGTGCAAAAGCAATTGTTGAAGCAACAACTCATTTTAACGATCCTGTAATTTTAGCTAGAGTTTCAGAGAATTTAGGAGAAGCAATGGAAAGTAAATTAATCGATGAACTTGACCATAAATATGCAGAAAGAGGATGGTAAATTAAAAATTGGAGTACTTGCTTTACAGGGTGCTTTTTTTGAACATATTCAAATTTTAAAGAAACTCAGAGTAAAAATATATGAAGTTAGAACTAAAAATGATTTAAAAAATTTAGATGGTTTAATAATTCCGGGAGGGGAGAGTACAACTATGAATTTACTTATAGGTGAAATCAAAACAGCAATGAAAAAGCTACCTATTTTTGGCACATGCGCAGGAGCTATACTGTTAGCACAACAGGGGCTTATCGATATGGATGTTGAAAGAAACGCTTATGGCAGCCAACTTGATAGTTTTGAAGATAATTTTAAATTTAAAGGGATCGAATTTCACGGAATTTTTATCAGAGCTCCTAAAATAAAAAAAGTTGGTAAAAATGTTGAAATTTTGGCCCGAAATTCAAAAAATGAAATTGTTCTTGTCAGACAAAATCACTATTTGGCATCAACATTTCACCCTGAATTAACTGATGACATAAAAATTCACAAATATTTTTTAGAAATGATTACTCAAACTTTTTAAGAAGCTTACTTATATCAAAATGTTTTACTTCATCAGCAGGGTTACCTTGATAATCGCTTAAATAAGGTAATTTATGAACATAGTCTACTGCGTTTTTATTTTCATAAAATAAACCTAAGTAAATATTTTTTTCGTAATCTTTAATATATTGTTTTGCTTTTTCCAAATTATTTGCATTCCAGCCCTTAACATCTTCCAAATATTTAATTCTTTCCCAATACCATTCCTGAGGTGTTGCTTTATTGTAAGTTGGACATGTTTGTAAAACTTCAACAAATGCAAAACCCTTATGATTTAATGCTTTCCTAAACATTCTTGTCATATGTTTAATATCTCCGCTAAAAGATCTTGCAACAAAAGAAGGATTTAAATTTAAAACAAATTCGCTGGGATTCATCGGCTCTAAAAGTTGCCCATCTGGTGATCCGTTCATTGGATAACCTTTTGGAGTACATGCAGATGCCTGACCAGTTGTGAGGCCGTAATTGTGGTTATTATGCAAAATAAACATCATTGGGTACTCACTGCGCATACAATGAATCAAATGATTGATACCTTCACTCATTGTCCCGCCATCACCAGCAGATGCGATAACTTTTAATTTAGTGTTTCCCATAGAAGCTCCGGCACCAAGAGGTAAAGCACGACCATGAAGTCCGTGGAAAGTATTCACTGCGATTTTATCAGCTCCGTTTCCATTACATCCGATATCAAAACTCATCATTACTTTATCAGGAGTATAACTTTCTAATGTTAAAGCTCGTTTTAATGCGTTTTGAATTTGATAATTTCCGCAACCGCTGCACCACGTTATTACTTCATCGTTAACAAATCTCACATATGAGTCTTTTTTTTGAGAAAGTCCGTTTAATACTGATTTTATATCGTTTGTTGGCATATTATTTTATGCGTTTATCAATGTAATTCATGACGTCTTCAAAATAAAATGGTCTGCCGTCATATTTTAAGAATTTAGATTTAAATTTTTGTCCTGTTTGAGATTCAATCAATCTTCCAAGTTGTCCGTGAAGGTTCCCTTCAATTAAATGTACGTTTTTATTTTCTTTAAAGAATTTAAGCGCGGCTTTATCCTTAATTGGCCACACGAAATCAAAGTGCATATAATTAACATTTTTGCCTCTTTTCTTTTGTGCATTAATTGCATCTCTCATCGCATTCATTGAACTTCCCCAGCCAATAAAAGAAATATCTGCACCTTTCTTTACTCCAAAAATTCGCGGTTCAGGTAAATTCTTTTTAATTGTTTCAAATTTTCTTATATGTCTTTTTTGAATCATTTCTATAACTGGTCCGGATTCTTCTGTTATAGTCCCGTCAGTTTCGTGTTCATCACTGTTTGCATGGTAATGAGCCTTGCTTGTTCCAGGCACCCAGCGTGGTGATACGCCTGATTCAGTTAATTTATATCTGTCAGAAGGTTGTAATTTAGCTAATTCTGATTGTTTTGTAATCAAGCCACGTTTAATTGGAATCAATTTATGTTTAAAATGATCAACTGTCATGTGGCAGTCATATACATGCTTTTCACTTAGTACAATTGTAGGAGTCTGATATTCTTCTGCAAAATTGAATGCATGTTGTATTAATTCATATGAACTTATAGGGTCACCACAAGCTAACACGATTCTTGGATGTTCTCCATGCCCAGCATTTATTGCCAAATCCAAATCTGCCTGACAAGTCCAGGTAGGTAAACCTGTGCCGGGCCCGGGTCTTTGTCCAATTATTATTACTAAAGGTGTTTCGGTTATACCGGAACAAGAAACAGACTCAGTCATTAAATCAAATCCGCCACCTGAAGTTGCCACCATTGCACGGCAGCCAACATGCATTGATCCCATTGCAAGTTGTGCAGCAGTAATTTCATCTTCAGCCTGTTTAACAATTACACCTGTTTCATGAGAAGTTGCAGCAATATATGTTAAAATACCACTAGAAGGACTCATCGGATAAGCATAATACGCTCTCATTCCACCTTGTATTGCCCCAAGCGAAATCGCTGTTGTTCCATCAATTAATATTTTTTTAAGTTTTTTATTAGGTTTTTTAATCTTCAATTGCGGTACAGTTTTCATGTGATTTTTTGGATTGTAACCATACTTGATACATTTAAGATCAATTTCTAATAATTTTGGTTTAGATTTAAATTTTCTTATAACATCATCTTCAACCTCTTTTAAATCAAATCCAAGCATTCTCCATAAAAGCCCCATTAATACCATATTAACCATTAAACTGCTGCCCCCGAGGCCGTATGCAATTTCACGCGCAGGTAAATAATAAATTTTAACTCCTCTTTTTTTACATTTCTCTTTTAATTCCGGAACCAGTTGATGTCTTTCATATCCGTGAATTAGTATTCCGCCTTTTTTTATATCATCAATGTATTCTACGAGGCCATGACGATCCAAAGCAACAACAATATCTACTTTTTCTGAAAGACTTCGAATTTCTTCAGTACTAAAGTCAATTTGCACATTTGAATAACCACCTTTAATTAATGATGGGAATTCGCGATCTGAAACAACATAATAACCTAAATCTTTTAGGGCTTTTGAGATTATCTGGCCCACACTTAGTAGACCCATACCACTTTCACCTGCAATTTTTATAACGGTTCTTTTCATTTATTTAAGTAACTTAGATAATTTTTCAGCCCAGTCTTTAACCATTGTATCTAAATGGGGCACAGGGGATTTTATAATTCGAAGAGCTGTTTGTAAAAGTTCTCCGCCTTTTTCTTTAACATCATTTTCAAGTATTTTCGCAGCTTCAACTACATATTCAATATTATATTTTGGGTCACCAAGCCCTATTACAGCACATTTTTTCCCCTTTAACGATTTTAGTTCATACATAAATTTACGCATGTATTCCTGTAAGAGTCCTTGTCCATATGTTGAAGAACACAAAATTATATATTTGAACTTTGTCAGGTCTGATTCGTTTGTTAATTCCGCTCGTTGAACAGTAACTTTATGTTTTTTTGATGTTAAAATCTCAGTAACTTTATCTGTTACAAGTTCGGTGTTGCCACCTGTACTTCCAAATATAATTAATACTGAGGCCATAAAATTTGTTTATCTTTTATAATAGTATGTTTTATATATAATGAGGTCAAGTTTTATTGATATTTTTGACTTGATATATTAAAATCTTAGTTAAGAACAATTCTTAATATTTCTATTATTATTTAACCAAAGCTATTATGGGATGTTGTAATGATGAAGATTCATGTTGTGAATCTGATTGTTGTCTCCAAATAGGAAAACTTGCTCCAAAATTTAAAATGGAAGGTTTTTTTAAGGGGAGTATGAAAAATTATCATTTGGATGATTACAAAGGTCAGTGGGTTTTACTTTTCTTTTACCCGCTTGATTTTACTTTTGTTTGTCCAACTGAACTTGTTGAATTAAGTAAAAAACACAAAGAGTTTAAAGAAGTTAATTGCCAGATTCTTGGGGTTAGTGTGGATAGTGTTTATTCACATGAAGCCTGGTCAAAAACTGACATTGGAGAATTAAATTATCCATTGTTAAGTGATATTACAAAATTTGTAAGTCACTCGTATAATGTTTTGGAACCTGAAAAAGGCATAAGTTTAAGAGGCGCATTTATTATCGATCCGGAAGGAATTCTAAAATCTTATACGGTAAATGATTTAAATATCGGCAGAAACATTGATGAATTAATCAGATTAATAAAAGCCTTTCAGACAGGTGATTTATGTCCTGTGGGTTGGAAAGAAGGGGATAAAACTTTAGGCAAAGCATAAAAATTTTGAGGCGCACCCCTTTTACACATGCAAGGCCGCGTTAAGCGGTGGAGATGCAGAAGTGTGAGGTACGCCTCAACATATAGCTCTTTAATCTCTCATAGTGCCACATCAATTACTTAAAGTAACTGGGACGCTATGGGATCAGAGAGCGGTGTAACAAGTTCGACTAAAATGTCTTGTTACGGGTGGTCTTTTAAGAAAACTTAAATTAAGACCATCTCCTTACCGTTCTTTGGATGGATTATTTTTTGACGGATCCACCATCGTCTTTTTTTGTGTTTTTGTTTTGGTTGCCCATATAAATATGGAGCAATTTTTTTTGTTTCTTTTGTTTTTGATTTTTGTGAATCAAAGAAGCTACCTTATATTAGGCCGTAAAGGCCTAATAAAGGAGAATACTTCTCAAGTGGCAGTAGCCGGCTGCCATCGAAAAGTAAGGAGGGGAAAGATTATGAAATGGCTTCATAATCCGCTCTCTCCCGGCTTTTGTTTTAATGTGCGTATTTGTTTCTGTATTTCAAATATCATAAAATCTTTACATTATAGCATTAAAAAGGGGAAAATTCAATACACACTGGCAATTTTTTTTAAAGTATTTATAATAAAAAAGCTAATAATTTAATTATATGATTGAAGATACTGACTTAACCGGAAAATTATTTATTATCGCAGGACCTTCGGGTGTTGGAAAAGGTACTGTTATAAGCCATTTAAAGAAACTTCATCCTGAATGGATATATCCGATTTCAGCAACAACACGAGATCCGCGTCCAGGAGAGAAAGATGGTGAAACATATCATTTCATTTCAAGAAAAGAATTTGAAAAAATGATAGAAGAAAAGGATTTATTGGAATATGCCATTGTGCACCAGGAAGAATATTATGGAACAATAAAGGCTCCGATTATTGAAGCTCTTAAGCAGGGAAGAATTATCATAAGAGAAGTAGATATGCAGGGATTGGAATCTATTCAAAAAGTAATCCCGAAAAATAATTTGGTTTCAATATTTCTAACTGTACCTAATAAAAAGGATTTAATTGATCGAATCCAAAAACGTGGTAAACTACCCGAAGAAGAGATAAAAAGAAGAATGGAAAGCGCTGAACGGGAGTTTGAAATAGGAGGGGAAATCAGCGATTATCAGATTCCAAGTTTGAACAATCAAATATCAAAATGCGTACATGATGTTGAAAAAGTGATTTTGGATGAAATTGTAACAATTAGTAATTAACAGTGGGGATTGGCCAAGTGGTAAGGCAACGGGTTCTGGTCCCGTGATCGGGGGTTCGAATCCCTCATCCCCAGCCAATTTTAACCCCTTATATCGTGCATTCAGATGACAAACCAATGAGAGAAATTGATGATACCGCAGGCTCTGCAGCGGAAGATCGTTTTGAAGAAATAATTAAAAGAGTAAAAGCAGCAGGTGCTGATATCGTTAAAGATGAAACTAGTCCTTTATTTATTGACCTTGGAAGAGAAGAGGTTGAAATAGGGGAACAACGTGTTGTGGAATTTAATTTAAACAGAATGGATTTTGAAATTACACGCATTGTTAAAACAGTTCGTGTTGTTGGAGGCGGGCATAGTAAAAGTTTTGAACAGCTTTCAAGGCCTATTATAGAAATAAAACTTAAACGTAAACCGGATACATCAGATCAATGGGTAGTGATGGATCTCGAAGATATGTTTTAAATAAGTATAAAATTCAATGACTTTAAATAAAAATAAAACAGGGTGGTTTATAATTTGGATTTTATCTTTATTTCCAATAGTTTTATGGTTTTTTTCTCCAGCTTTAATTCCACGTTTTAGTAATTTTTCGCAGTTTTTTTTAAATTTTGCTCAGATAGCGGCTCTAACCGGGACAGCTATGTTTGCTTTAACACTTTTTTTAAGTGCCAGGTTAAAGATATTTGAAAAATTTTTTAATGGAATAAATAAAGTTTACGATCGTCACAATCAATTGGGCCAATTAGCATTAATTTTATTACTTTTCCATCCACTTCTTCTGTTACCGCAGTATGCGCCATCATTTAGTAGTGCTGCGGCATTTTTACTTCCTGGTTCAAACTGGAATTTTAATTGGGGGATCTTTTCATTGGGATTATTGATTATTTTAATAATTCTGACTTTATTTTTAAGACCTCGTTATAATATTTGGAAATGGACTCATAAATTTTTAGGTTTGGCATTGTTTTTGGGGGGTCTTCATATATGGATGATTCCAAGTGACACTTCGCGATTTTTACCATTGCGAATATACATGCTTTCGTTAGTAGGATTGGCTTTATTAGCTTTTATTTATAGAACTTTACTCGGCAAATTTTTGGTTAAACGTTTTAAATTTAAAATCATTAAAATCACAAAACTTAATGATTTAATAATTGAAATTTCTTTAAAAGCGAATAAATCGAATTTTTCTTTTAAACCTGGTCAATTTATTTTTTTACAATTTCCGCACAGTGCTTTAGGAGCCGAGAGCCATCCTTTTAGTATTGTTTCGGGAATCAAAGATCCTGAACTAAAATTGGCAATTAAAAATATGGGTGATTATACAGCTAAACTAGATAAGCTTAAAATAGGAGACACAGCTTTAATTGAAGGTCCTTATGGAGAATTTTCATATTTAAATTCTATAAATAAAAATCAAATTTGGATTGGTGGCGGTATTGGTATTACCCCTTTTATATCAATGGCTGAATCATTGAAGCAAAATGAATCTTATAATATAGATTTGTTTTATTGCGTTAAGAATCCAAAAGAAGCTGTATATTTAAATTCACTTAATAATATAGCTCAAAATCCAAGTATGAATTTAAGATTACAATTGTTTTGTTCAGAACATAAAGGCCGTATTGATGCCGATTATATTGAATCAGAATTAGGTGATTTAAAAAATAAAGACATTTTTATTTGTGCACCTCCAATTATGATTAATGTGATGAAAAATCAATTCATAGAAAAAGGTGTACCATCGGATATGATCCATTCAGAAGAATTTAATTTTTAAAATCATGAAAAAATTTACTTTAGCTACCCTGATAATATTTGCATTTGTTTTAGTTGGAGTATTGATTTTAAGCATTATGTACCCAACAGTTGACGTGACAAAAACACCTTCAGGAACGACTTCAGTGACGGATTCAGCTGCTCCTTTAACATTGGAGGAGGTTGCAAAGCATAATAAGCAGGGTGATTGTTATTTGGTAATTAATAATAAGGTATACGATGTATCAACTTATATTGGTAAACATCCAGGAGGCAGTCAAACAATTGTTAGTCGCTGCGGGGAGGTTGTTACCGGTATTTTTGCATCGATTCATTCGAATTTTGCATGGGATCTTTTAAATGATTATTATATTGGCCTTTTGGTAAGCGGAGATTCAAGTTCTATTGCTTCAATATCGGATCAACTTAATAAAATTAAATCAATTTTGAGCAAAAAATACCCTAATTCTGAAATTGTTAATGTTAAGCCAAAAAATGATTTTTATGTGGCTGAATTAATCTATAATAAATCCCTTTATGAAATCCATGTTGACGCTTCTGGTAATGTTTTAAGTGAAGAAGTTGGAAATGATGAATTCGATTGGAGCTCATGGGATTCAGACACTGACGACATGTGATTTTATATAATTATTAAAAAGACATAATAATACAATTATTTTTCAGGCTTAATTTTATATTATGTATTTTGATAATAGTGCATGCTAATTGAAAAGTAATATCATCTTTTTGGAAGTTTTTTGTTTTTAATAAATCGATGATTTTATCTGCTGGTTGAGGTAATTCGGTTTTTCTTTCATGAATAATCTCGAGTTTGTTATCTGTTTTATTAATTCCAAAAGAAATTTTAGTATTATCTTTAATTAATTCTTTTAATAAATATTTTAATGCTTCGCTAAAATAGAATTTATCAACTTTAATTATCAAATCATCTTGTGGCAAATTGATGGAAATTTTTTTCTTTTGTATTTCTGATTTTAAAATTTCGCAATTTAGCTCAATAAGGTCCTTTAAATGAACATCCTGAATAAATAATGATGATTTTTCATTTAAAAATATATTCTCATTTGCAATTAGTATACTTGCGACACCAATTAAATCATCAATTTTTCTTTTATCTGCTCGCTTAATATTGAAATTTGATAATTCAATATTAAGTATGGTTAATAAGTTTAATAAGTAATGCCTGATTATATCTTTTTCATTTAATTGATTCATATTGTGAGTTTATGTCAACGACTACTGTATAATATAGCTTTTTTTAAAAAAAGTTTTGAAATATTATGAAAATGTCATTTACAAAGTAAAAAATGAATGTTTTAGTAGTAGAAGATAACATACAGGTAGCTCAATCTATAAAAAAAATTCTATCAGCAAATAAACTGATTAATATTGTTGATGTTGCTCATGATTTTAATCAGGCTTTTGATAAGATTTATTCTGATGTATTTGATTTGTTGCTTTTAGATATTTTTCTTGGTAAAGACAGCCTTACAGGGCTTGATTTATGCGCTAAGATAAGAGAAAAAAATAAAAAAATACCAATAATAATTTTAACAAGTGTTACTTCGATTTCATATTTGGAAAAAGCATTCAAATTAGGTGCAAATGATTATATAAGAAAGCCATTTAATTCTAAAGAGCTGGAATTGCGAATCGAAAGATGGATGCAGTTATCTGAAGATTTTTCATTAAAAAGAATTTTGAAATATAAAGAATTGTCATATGATTTTCACACAAACCAATTTTACTTTAATAATAAACCTATAAATTTAACAAAAAAGAATAAATTTTTATTAAGATTATTTTTGGTTAACCCCGAGGAATTGCTTCCAGCGGCTTATGTAAAGGAAAAATTTTGGGGTGATTATCCAGGAATAAGAAAAAATCGTAATTTAAGATCAAATATTCAAAGTCTTAGAGACGAATTGGAACCTTATTGTGCTAATTGGTTAAAAACAAAAAGAGGAGAAGGCTATATTTTGCAAAAATAAAGAATAGATATATAATTAGCTTTGCTAAAAAGGTAATATATTAGTTATGGAAAAAAACATTTTAATTTTAGAAGACGAACCGATTTTGGCAAATATATACAAGAAAAATCTTGAAGCAGCAGGCTTTAATGTTAAATGTGCAGTAAGTGTTGATGAGGCTTCTAAACTTTTAAGTAAATTTAAACCTGATCTTGCACTTTTAGATCATGGAATAAGAGGCGAAGAAGAAGCGGGCCTAGATTTTATCCCAAGAATAAAAAAGGTGCTGCCCGGAGTTAAAATTGTCATGCTTTCAAATTACAGCAATCAACAAATTCAGGAAGATGCAAAACAAGCAGGTGTTGATGATTACCTTATAAAACTTAATACTCCACCTAAAGTATTGGTTGAATACGTTAAAAAGTTATTTTCTTAATTCAAAAATGAATTTAGCTCCTTTTGGTTTATTGTCTTCAATCCATATTTTTCCATTATGAAGTTCAATAATTTTTTTGCATATATATAAACCTAAACCAATGCCAGTACCCATTGTAACTTTGGTTGTCTGGAATTTTTCAAATACTCTTACTTTATCTTTATCTGAAATTCCCTGACCATTATCAATTATAGATATTTGAATTTTATTATTTTCACCATTAGCTTCTATTTTAATTTCCGGATTTGATTTATCTGCAAACTTAGCTGCATTATTAAGTAAATTGGCAAAAATTTGTCTTATTTGGTGTTCATCAATTTCAATTTCTAAATTTTTATTCAAATTATAATTAAAAATAAATTCCGTTTTATTTTCTTTCATAATTAATTTAAATTCATTAAAAATAAGTAATAAATAATCGTATAAATTGATTTGTTTTTTATTTAATTTAATTTTATTAAGATCATATTGCTGTACATCAAAAAGTTTTTGAGTAAGGTTTTTAAGATTGTTTAAAGAATCAGCCATTACTTCCATATCTTTAATTACCTGGGGAGTATGTTCATGCGTAGTTAGTGTGTCTTCCAGTTGAAACATGGCAATACTTAAAGGCGTTCTGAATTCATGTGCTGTTACAGCTATAAAATCAGATTGTTGTTCAAGCAGTTTTTTAATTTCCTTAAATTGTTCCTGTAATTTATGAGTTTTTTTCTCAATCAATTCTTTCATCATATTATTTTCTTCCTGAAGATTTAATTTAAGAAGAAAATTTGTTAATGCTATTTCTAATTGCGGTTTGATTTTGAGTATTTGATTAATTTCTTCATGAGTATAAAGTTTGTTCTTTTCTTTGCTGCCAAGTATTAAAAATCCAATTAATTTATGTTCTGCAAAAAGTGGCATTATAATTGATGCATCGAAAGCTTCAAATTTTTGTATTATTAGTTTGCTTTCTTTCTTCGAAAGCTTCAAATATCTGATTTCTTCTTTAACATATATTTTATTAGGTAAAGAACTAATTAGTTTTGTAAAATTATTTTGAACATAAATAGGAATATTTATATTTAACTTATTGCTTCTAACAAAGTATAGACTGATTGATGTGATATTTTGATCTAAAACGAAATATTTTTCTAAAAGAGATTCTAATTCACTGTATGTTGAACATGTATTTATTGATGCCTGAAGTTTTGAAAGTATTTTTTTAGATTTTGTAAAATCTCCAATTATTAGTTGTGGAATATATATTTGCATTTTATTCCATAAATATAAACCAGCTAAAATACTAAGTATTAGCGCCATTAAATCATTAAAATCTGGAATTAAATATATGAAAAAATAATATATAGATATAATTGTAACAATATATACGCTTAAAAGTATGAATAATCTTAATGATTCTAGAGCTATATAAGAAATATTAAAGAATCTATGCTTATGTATTGAATAAAAAGCTGGGATAAGAAAAAATAATGTTAAAACTGCAGTTTTATTTAGAAAGAAATAGATTTTAAAAGCTGGAAGAATTACATTTATTAAAATTGCAATCACTCCGAAGGTTCCAAATGCGAACAAAACTATATTTAATTTCTTTTTTGCAATACCTGATAAGCTTATAGCTTTGTGAATTGCTATCAACATTGAAACTGAAAAATTTATTACTATAAATAATATATAAAGAAAATAAAGTGGACCTAATTTGTCGGCACTATACAGTCCATTAATAATAATTTGTTCTCTGTGAATTAAAGGAGTGAACACTGTTATAGCAATTAATAATAAATTAATCGCTATATAAGAATTGATTATGTATCTAGAAAACTTAATAGTTTTTTTCGGGAAATAATACATAAATATAGTAAATGAAAACGTCATTAACAAAGAAAATCCATATGCAAGTTTTACTGAAATTAAAGATAATAATTCAATATATGGATTAACTGAATAGTATAAAAAGAAAAGTGAAAGTATCCATAAACCAGTACTAACCGAGAATAGAAAAAATGCTTGGTTACTTTTCATCTTTTTATTAAACAGAAATGCAGCAACACCGAGAGTTATGCTCAAGAACGCACAGAAAATATAAATTATTGAAAGATAAGCATCCATATCAAGATCTTTTTAGCAGTTTTTAGAATTTTATACAAACATTTCTAATGGAATTGCAAAGTTTTTATAAGCTCTTTTTAATGGTCCCACAATAATAACTGGATCTCCGTTTTGAACTTCATCAGATTCTGTAAGCACTCCTGTTATATCAAGACCACCTGCTGTTTGAAAAAGTAGATGTGCTCTTGATGAGACCTGGGTTTCACCAATAACCATCAATTCATTTATCATTTTCTTAGGAATTGAATTAAAAAATGCTGTAGTTAATCTCATTAAATGTTCTAATCCTCGTACATCAGGATGTGTCGCAATACAGTTCCATCCATATACTTCACTATCTTCATTAACTGGTTCATAAGCATTAGCAATTAATTTTTCATTTAATTTATTAAGAAAATCATCAAAATCTCTTAAATTTTCAGGAACTCTAATACCAGAATATAAAATAGGATTTTCCCATTCTTCTGATTCAAAAAGTTCACGAATCGTACATTTTCTTCCAAACATAATTCCTGCATATTCTGTATCAGGTGACCCAACTTCTTTTTCAATGTCTAATCTCTTTATTACAGCAAAGTGTGCATTTTTTTTTGCTTTTTCTTTAAATATTTCTAGCACTTTTTCTGGATTATGCCAGAACACTGCTGATTCATGGGTTCCAGGATTTTTTGGATATTTATCAGGATTACATCTATCGAGAATATTTAAATCAACTAATTGTTTTGGATTTGCCTTTAATGCTTCTAACAATTCTTCTAACTCCTTTGGATTTAAATCAAAAATTTCTAGTAATTGTTCAGCTTTTAAGCTCAATACATCTTTTACTGAAATTGGTTTAACTGTACTTGGATGAACAAGAAACTGACCACTAAATTTATTGTTGAAAATAAGTCTAAAAGTATTAGTAAATTGTTTTAATTTTTCTTCATTAACTGTATCTGAGTCAAATACTTCAACTTGAAACTTTTTACCTTCATGATTCTCGAAAACATTAAATAAAGTATTGCCGCGCATTTCACCTTGATTTCCAAAAACCTCTCTTAATAAAGGCACACCAATTGCATGAAAAGGTTTTAAACCTTCTTCTTGAAGTCTCTCTTGTTGATTTCTTTTAATTTTTTCAGCAATTTGTTTTAATCTTTTTTCAAATTCTTCATTTGATAATCCAGTTCCTTCTCTAATTTGTGAAGTTTCTTCTGCATAAATAAAACTTCCTCTGAATTCATCTTCTTGTATTGGATGAGCGCTATATGCATTGAACATTCCATATAAATTGCCTGGGCGTTTAACGTCAGCTATAAATGGCAAGTCATCATTTTCAGGATTAATACTAAGTGTTTTGTTAATTAGTTCAGGAATTAATTTGTTTCCACGAGCACTATGATCTATAGCGATTCTATTACAACAAACAACTACCTGATTTCTAATTTCATCAGGAGTTCTATTGGTAAGTTTAGAAATTCTTTCTATAACATTATCTATATCATAACCTTCTCTATAATTTATATTATCTTCAAAAGCCATTTCAAATGGTGCAGTAAATGCCGATACTGATCCTAAAACTTCTTCACCATCCATTAGCAACGCCCCATACACTTTTTGAGAGAAATATAATCTTAAATATTCCGGGAAAAAAGCAGGATCAAGCAGCGGTTCCATAGGTCCACTGCAATCCGGACAGCATGGAAGATTAATTCCATCCTTCTCAAGCTCAGCTAATGGAATATATTTACCAGTTGCTTCATTAACCTGAGGATAAGCATCTTCAACAGAAAGTATCCTTCTGCATTCAGGATTTGAACAAATTGCATATTCTCCAAACCCTGCTCCTTCCATGCCGTATCCAAACCATTCCCTCTCTTTTGCAGCAAGTTTTTGCAATGTTTCTTCTGGCATTTCTGACATATCAGGATATGCAACGATTTGCATATTACTAGTTTCGGGATTCATATTTGTTTAGTTAGAATTATAAAAAACATATCTGTGAGGTAAAAAGCCGTTAAATTGACTTGCTTGCGAATCTAAATATGCACCAGCACCTGGTACCCATAAATAATCACCTTCATCTATATTATTTGGTAATTCAACAGAATTTATTTTGTCTCCGGAATCGCAGGTTTGTCCAAATACAGTAAAATTGGTTTTATTATCTGTAAATGTTTTTTCTTCTATTGAGAACGGCCTGAAAGGATATTTCCATCCGTGTATTGCATAATCACTAAATGAAGTAAATATTCCATCAGCTATAGTAATACAAGGCCTTCCTTCTCGAGTTTCACGTTCTATTACAGGAACAAATAAATCAACAGAATCAGCAATAACAGATCTCCCTGGTTCAATAATAATTTGAGCATTTTCATCACTAATAACACTATGGAGTACTTCATGAGTAACCTGATTTATAACTTTGAAATAATTTCTCAAATCGAATTGATCTTTTTCATGATAATTTACAGGAAATCCTCCACCTAAATTAATGATTAACAATTCCCGAATATCTTTAATTATTTCTGCAATTTGTAAAATAATTTTTCTGTATATTTCCGGATTTTTATTTTGTGAACCGGCATTTACAGCAATTCCCGGAATAACCTGAGCTTCAAATACGAGATATTGAACTATTCTTCTTACTTCATCAGGTGTTGTACCAAATTTAGTAGAAAGATTAATTTCGGCATTCTCATTAAGTGTTTGCATTCTAACAGCTATTTCAATAGGGGATTCGCTATCGTATGGAATTACGTTTTCTAAAATTTTATCAACGCCCCTTTGATTATGTGCAGTGTAATGTCTTACCCCCATTCTGGATGCTGCTTTTATTTCTCTTTTTAATTTTCTGGGATTATTATAAAGAATTTTTGCGTTAGGATTTACTCTTAAAACACTTTCTATTTCACCAGGGGATGCACAATCAAAAGTATCAATACCGTATTCCTGTAATAATTGTAATATACGTGTTCTGGGATTGGCTTTTACAGCATAAGCAACTTTGGCAGCTTCAGTGTCTGGAAGAAATTGCTCTTTTAGAAAGCTGATTTTTTGCTTGAATGCTCCCTGATTAAAAAAATAAAAACCGTATTCAGGATATTCAGTTAAAACATCCATTACTGCCTGCCGGAGTTCCCTTGACGTATGTTCTAAATCAAATATTTCCCTGAAGGAAACATCGAGATCATTGGATACCTGTAAATCCGATTCACTAGATAATTCAACCATAACGTAGATACTTTAATTTATATAACTAAAGTAAAGCATCTATTGTCGGGAATCTGTCGGTTTTGGAAGCAAAATTTGAAATTTTGTAAATGAATCCGGACCGGTTTTACTTTCTAAAATTATGTGTCCATTATGATTTTCAACAATTTTTTTAACAACCGCTAAACCCAAACCAAAATTAGCTTCGGTATGATATTTGGTTGTAAATTCTGGTTGAAATATTTTAGACCGGTTTGCTTCTTCTATACCCACACCTTCGTCTTCAATACTTATACACATATATTGTTCAGGAGTACTAATTGTGTTCCCATCTATATCAAAACTTGCACTTTGAATACCACCAAGCCTGATTGTAATTGTTCCACCTGAAGGCATGGCATCTTTGGCATTTTGAAGTAAATTTTGAATAACCTGACTTATAGCAACTTTGTCAACATCGCATTCAAATTCTGATGCTTCCATAACGAGCTTTAATTTAATGTTTTGAGCAGCCTTCCAATAACTATATTCAGCTGATATATCCTTAACTAATGGAAATAAATCGATTCTTGTTAACTTTAATTTATTTGAGGAAGTATATCTAATAAATCTGTTTAATAATTTAATACCTCGCATTGTTGACCCAATCATTGATTGGTACATCTCTCTGGTTTCTCCAATACTATCACATTCAAGCAATGAAAGATTACCAAGTAATATCCCAAGAACATTTTTCAAATCGTGACCAATTCCTCCGGTTATATTTTCAATTGTTCTTAAAGTTTCTTTATGTTCCTTAAGGCTAATTGTTTCATCTTGTTCTTTTATTTTTATTAAGAAAAGGGTTTTCCCGGACCAATGAATTGGAGTTACCTCCATATTTACCAGACCTTTACCTCCTTCTAATGTTTGATTTTTCAAGTGCGAAGATCCACTTGTAAGATTTTGTATAGTTTCATGACTAAATAGTGCAGATAAAAAATTTAATTTGGAAAAATGACAATTTGTTTTTCTTTCAACAGCCTCATTGCAAGCCAATATTTCCTGACTTGATAAATCAGCAACTATTAACATTGCATCAGAACTATTCAGTAATACTTCGATTGTTGCATCAGTAAATGCTGCGGGTATCTCAATTTGAATACCATCTTCTTTATCCTTTTTAATTTTCTCTAATTTAACAATTGTTGTTCCATGCCGTATTCTTCTAAAAGTTCTACTTTCAGAGTCTGCATCTGTTTCAGCCATAACACCCGAGGCACTTGAATAGCCTTCGTTAATATTTGAGCGCATAATATTATATTTATATATGTCAAAAATTTTACATCAAAATAAGAAAACATTAATGAAATAACAGTGACATTTTATTTTGGAAATTCGATCATATAACCAACCCCATGAATATTTTTAATAAGTTGATAATCAAAACCTTCGTCTAATCTTTTTCTTATATGTCTAATCAATGACTGAAGAATATTTGAATGATAACCTGGCCCGACATTCCATACATGTTTAATAATATCCTCGGATTTAACAACCTTACCATGATTTAAAACTAGGTATCTTAATAGTTTACTTTCTTTATTAGTTAAATAAATTTCTTTTCCTTCTCTAATAACTTTATTCTCATCCCAAATAAAGGTTACGCCATCGTATCGAACTTTTTTATTATGTGAAATTTCCAAATATCGTTTATGCACGGTTTCAAGGCGAGCTAAAAGTTCATTTATATCAAATGGTTTAGTCATATAGTCGTCGACTCCTGCCCTTAATAATTCGATTTTATTATTTGTGTTTGCTAATGAACTTAAAACAATAATCGGAATTTTAATATTTTCTTTATTTATATATTGAACAAAGTCCGCACCATGCTCATCTTTTAGCAGCAGATCTAAAATAACTATGTCATGAGAATTTGCTAAATCTTTGCTTATAGCTTCTTTTACCGAATTAGCAATTGTTGCATTATGCCCGTATTTTTTCAATTCGGAAGCGAGATGTTCCGCCAATTGAATGTCATCTTCAATAATTAATATATCCATGGATTTGTTTATATATTTACAAAATTAATTATACAATAAATTAATCATGTTTTAAGTATATATGTATGATATTTTAATGACAAAGAAAAACAGTTTATTTGTAAGTGAAATTTTGTTATAAATATAATAGATATAACAAAAATTACCTTGATTAAAAAAGTAAATCTTACAGTTCCAAATTTCGCGGGATATTTTCTGTTACTTGTTTTAGTAATTCTCTTTTATTACATCTATGTGATGTATAGTTTCTTTTTAACAAGTCTTATTTTCGCAGCGATATTTGCGACTATATTTTTCCCGGTTTATAAAGTCTTGAATAAAGGACTTGGTGGACATTCCAGGGTAGCATCATTCATTACATGTGTTTTTACGTTATTAATTATAGCTTTACCATTGGCACTTATAATTACTTTATTGATATTTGAGGTTATAAACGCTTTGGAACATATTTCAGCGCAATTTGCTGCCGGCACATTTGATGATTACATTAAGTGGCAACCAGGTTATTTTTTATTTGATTCTCTTCAGAATTTAATTCCAAATTTCCAGGATTTCGGTTTACAGAATCTCAATTTAGATTTAATAGGTAAGATAAGCCAGACTGTTGCAGAATGGGGGCAAAATCTTAAAGATTTTATTGTTGGAATTCTCGGAAACATATTTGATTTTGTATTGGGATTAATTATTTTCTTTTTCGCACTTTATTATTTTTATAAAGATGGTGAATTAATTAATAAAAAAATTACTTCATTGATTCCATTGCCACTAAAGCATGGTAAGGCAGTACTCAAAAAATTTAAAGAAGTAAGCTTGGCAATGATATTTGGTATCTTTTTTACTGCGATTATTCAGGGTACTTTGGCAGGAATAGGTTATGCAATTGTTGGCTTACCTAATCCAATATTTTGGGCTGTAGTTACTGCTGTTTTTTCATTGGTTCCATTATTTGGAACAGGAATAATATGGTTACCTGCATCTTTAATATTAATGGCAACAGGAAACTGGGTAGGCGGGATTGGATTACTCTTATGGGGATCATTAATAGTAGCTACTGTTGATAATTTTGTTAGACCATATTTAATAGAAGGCCGTGCTCCGGTACATCCGTTACTTACTTTTCTATCAGTTCTTGGTGGTGTATTTGCATTTGGCCCAAAAGGAATTATTTACGGACCTATAATATTAAATTTACTAATTGCATTTCTTCATATTTATGAAATGGAATATGCAGGTGTGCTTTCAGGTAAATAACATAAATATTTATGGATATTGTAATTGATAAAACAAAGTGTATAGGTTCTTTACCTTGCACTAAAATAGCTCCCACTGTTTTTAAGCTGGGAGATGACGGCAAAGCATATATATTAGATCCAAAATCAGCATCTGATGAAGATTTAATGCTTGCTGCGAAATCTTGCCCTGCTGGTGCGATTACTTTGAAGGACGATGATGGTAAAAAGATTTATCCTTCATAAGGCTAAAACTGTTTTTCTGGATCAGAACAAAAGAAAATAACATTAATAAAGCTGCTGCAGCTGGAATTATTAATAGTTTAAATATGGGTATAAAAATTCCTCCAGCAATTGATAAAGCTATTAAATGATATAAAACAGTTATTTGAAGATTCTTTTTTGTAACAAATTTAATTTTTCCTGAAAGATTAATAACTTCATCAATTTCTCTTATGTCATCACTAATAAGGGTGATATCGTTTGATTTTGTTAATAAATCGGTATAACTGCCTAATGCTATGCCTACGTCAGATTCATCAAGAAAATCTTTATCTTCCTTTCCGTCACCCACAGCTATAACAATATCTTTATCTTCGCGATATTTTTTAAGTGCTTCTAATTTTTCAATTTCATCAAGTTCAGCGATACAGTCTTTAATTCCAAGTTCATCACAAATACCTTTTGCAACTATTTTATTGTCACCGGTAATTAAGCTGAGCTTATAATGTTTTTTAAGTTTTTGAATACCTTGTTTCGCGTGTTCTTTAAGCCTATCCGTAACCCCGACTACTCCAACAAGAGATCTGTCTCTGGCAACATAAACAGGAGTTCTTATGTTGCGTGCCATTACTTCAGCTTTATCGTATAAATCACTTGTCATTTTTACATTATATCTTTGCATTAATTTTTCGCTTCCAATAATAAATTCCTGGTTATCAATAATCCCTATAATTCCCATACTTTTAATTATTTTATAATCATTTACTTTTTTAAAACTGATTTTTTGATCTTCACAATATTCTGTTATTGCCTGCGCAATAGCGCTTACAGATAGACTTTCCAATGATCCAAGCAAAATAAGGAATCGTTTTTCATTAAATGCATCTTTAGGAATAATATTTGTTACATTCAGCTTTCCTTCTGTTAATACTTTTCTTTTTTTAAATATTATTCTGTTGATCTTATTTAAAGTTTCAATAATTTTGAAATTTTTAATGAATATTCCTTTTTTTGTAATTGATTTAACACCTATTTCCAGAGGGAATTCAACAGAATTGTAAAAATTTTCAGGTGAAATGATCAGTAGAACACTACACATTGAATAAATTGAAACAAAGAAAGAACCTGTATATTTAAACCAAAATACAAATAAAACAATTGCAATTATTATAAATAACAAACCTAATATATTTTCAGTTTTTTTAAAAATTTTCTGTGCATCACTTTGTTCGGTATTTTGATCTTCAACTAAAGTTTTTATCTGATCAATTACTTTATCTTCACCTATTTGCGTAACTTTAATAACAATTCTGTTTTTCATATTTAAGGTTGTAGCAATAACCTCATCATTAAATTTTTTTTCAATAATACTGTCCTCACCGGTTATTGAACTTTCATTAACCAAAGTCGAACCTTCAATTATAATCCCGTCTGCAGGAATCATTTCACCCGACTTAATTTCAACAATTTCTCCGATTTTATATTCTTTCTCCGATTCCTTAAGGTTATCCAATATACTTTCAAAACGTATTTTTTGTTTATATGAATTGAATATTTCCAGAATAATAATTATAAGTGCTAATCCAATAAAACTAACAGATCTAGATATATCAGGAGAAGCAGCAGGGAATAGAGTTAATGTAAAATTGTAAAAATAAAGTATCATTACAGCCAGACCTCTTAATAATTCAGCATGGAAATTTAATTTCCTTATATTATTAAAGGTTTTTTCAAAAATATTTTTAGCATCCAGAGCTATAATCAACGTAAGAAGCGCAAAAAGGTAATAATTTGCAACAAAAAACGATAATATAATTAAAATAGCAGTTAAAACAGCCAAAATTATAATTTTATTTTTCGGTTTGGTAAGTGCTTTTAACATAGCTTTATCTTAAAGCCCTTTATATTCCAAATTCTTTTTCAAGAAATGATTGGAATGCATCATAGTCCTGAGAGTAGCCGCCTCTCAAGATTTGCCCGTTTAAATAAAGAGTAGGAGTGCCTGATACACCATAACTTATACCTTCTTCTTTATCTTTTGTAATTTCATCCTTATATTTTTCAGAATCCAGGCATTCATTAAATGTATAAGTATTCAATCTTAGTTCAACAGCATAAGTCTTAAATAAATCTTTTGGATTATCAGCTTTAGACCATATATCCTGATTTTCGAAAAGTTTATCATGCATTTCCCAATATTTCCCCTGATCGCCGGCACAGTTTGCCGCCATTGCTGCATTTATAGCTGATTTGTGTAAATTTAATGGAAAGTCTCTATAAACATACTTAACTTTACCGGTATTAATATAATCTTTTTTAAGGTCAGGCAGTATATTATTAAAGAAATTTTTACAAAAAGGGCATTGATAATCACTAAAATCTACAATTACCACTTCAGCTGTATTACTGCCTAAAGAAGGATCATCATCAATACTAACATTTTGTATTAATTTAACCGGCTCAGTATTTTCTTTTAATTTTTCTGGTGCTGAAACTTCTATTTCAGTATCCGGAAAAGCAGCCAAATACGAAAATCGTCCTATCAAATAGCCAATAATAGCTCCGATTAGGATTAATCCAATTGTTCGCCAAATATTATTATTATTTTCTTCCACGGCCTGATTATGCCTTAATTAAAGTTCGTTTGTAAATACTTAAACTGGTGAAAAATTAATAATTTTATACTTTTTAATAAAATAATAACCAAAAGCTGACAAAACAATTATCGCAGGGAATAAATAATATAAATAATTAAAATTGTTACTTGGGATTTCTTCTTTAGCCTGTTCAATAATCTCATATTCATCAAGTAAAGCCTCACCATTTTCAGTTTCTGAAATTATTGCAGCAATTTGGGCACCCTTTAAAAATACATTTTTATAATTTGAAACTCCGTCATTTAAAACATTCAGATTTAATTTGTTGTCTGAATCATGCAACTTTAGTGAGAGCACGGAATTTGTTTCATCAAATTGAATTATTTCACCTGTGAGTTTATTTTTTATGGGATTTTGCTCTCCGGGAGTAATAATATCCGTCCATTCCCATGATTCTTCGATGTCATCTTCATTTTTAATTAATATCTTAGTATATGATTTGCCTTCTTCAGCCTGATCGTACTCTATTTGATCAACAATTCCTTCATTAAAATCGAGCAGACGCACCTCCCCATTGCTATTCTTGAGGGAAAAATTGAATTCACTATCGTGAATGAGGAGGTGTTCCTGTGTGCCTATAGAGATATTTTGGAAGATATATTTAGTTTTTGAATTTTCACCTGTGTCCAAAATCCAATTACTTAAGTTTACGCTTTCATCTGAATCATTATAAAGTTCAATCCATTCATTTCCTTTATCGGTTCCTTTGGGATTTGGAAAAATTTCAGTAATTTGTATAGAATTAGATAAATCACCATCAGGTATTGTTATAATTTTATTTTCTTTTTTAATATCATCAGATCCCTTTTCAACTTTGGTTTCTTTAATAAAAATATTTTCAGTAAGAGGTGTGATTTTTTTGGTCCAAAAAAATTCATTTTCAATCCTTGAAAAAGTTTCATCTTCAGGAGCGTTTTTATATGAAATTTCATCCTCCAAAGTTCCATTATTTTTGAATAGTCGAACTGAGTCTTCTGAATTATTAAGATTAATTTTTGTGATCCATGAAGGTATTAAAAAAAATCCTCCTGAAATTATTTCATCATTTTTTTTAAAAAAATACGGAGAACTGCCATCAGCACTGTCATCAATAGACCAACCTTCTAAAATGCAAGTGGACAAGCCAAGATTAGCAAGTTCGATCCATTCTTGTTTTGAGTCGTTTCCAGCAGGATTTGGGAAAATTTCATTAATCACTATATCTTTTGTACAAATATTTTGTTCAGAAATCTCAACTATATTTTCCTTATTTTCTTCATCAGTAATTTGTTCCGAAATAAGTGTTGGAATTTCAATTTCAGGTAACTTGATTATTTCTTCAAAATGATTATTTTCACCTGGAGTGGGGGTCGGAATTATTTGCCAATCGTCAGGAGAATCAGTATCGATTTTTTCAATTCTTCCAATCGAATCAGAATTGGAAACTTTATCGCTGTCAATGCAGCTACTGATTTCATCTGAAACCCAATTTCCAATATTTAAATTATCAAATTCATCAATTTCTCCTGAAGTAGGATTTTCATTGCGCCAGCATATAAAATCAATTACTTCATTATTATAATTCTTAAGTGCAATTTGTTCTGTAGTGCCGGTAAGCCCGCTTTTTGTATCCTGAATTACCAAAATATCATTATTATACCCAATTAAATCTTCATCAGCTTTAAAGTAAATTAAAATATAATCGCCAGTTTGTACAAAAATATCATCATCTATATTAATAAAATCAGAATCATCATAAATCTTTAACCCTTTTATTGTTCCGCCTTTAACTGCCAGCAATTCAATCCAGTCATGTTCAGAATTTTTAAAACTCACCTCATTAATTATTAAATCTGCAAAATTTTCTATAGTAGGTTCTGGTGTGGCAGGGGACATGGCATACAACCTCTGTATAAAGAAAAGATATAATAACAATACTGATAAAATCGCGTATATTTGTGTTTTTTTAAACATATTGAATTGTTAGGGGCCATCAATATAGCGAACAATTATTAAAATTTTTTAAATTATTTCTAAAATTTTTTTGTTGATTTTTTAAATAGATTAGCTAAAATCTCGATTTGTTGAGTATGAAATTAAAAAGCAAATATGGAAAGACTTAAAACTGATAAAGATTTCGTTGAGATTGCTACTCCTTCAGAAATAAAAGAACAAATATTCAATGATCATGTTGTGCATGCCTTAATTGATCAAATTGAGAGAGGTAAGATCCAGCAGGAAGCGCCTGATGCATTAAACGGTATTTCGGTTACTTCATTAAAAGAAAACTTCCGATCAAGTTTAGTTAGTCTTATTGAAGGAGAAAATTTACTTTATGGAATAAATCAGGAAGAATTTGAAAATTGGCTTAGGGAATTTATTGTAAACAGATGGGATTCAATAAAGGGAAATCAATTTATGAGAAAAGATATTGGAGATCAAGCTCAAGTATTTATTTATCTGCGCACTCTATTAATGAGTTTTTATAAAAAGGTACAGATTGCCATTACGGATGTTCTGGCTGAAAGGAATTTTGTCGTTGGTACTGACACAAGAATTAAAAGAGAAATTTACAGATCTTCAAACCATGGTGGTTTTGCAGTTAAATTTTGTGATAAAGCACAGAATTTTGAAAGTCCGATTTCCATTCCACATCATCCTAATTTTATGCAAACTAGTTTGTTTCCTTTACAAAGAGCCGATGGTACCAGGGGGATGATGATTCTTACAGAAGATATTACTGGCGCAAAACGATTTGATAAACTAGATTTCAAACAAATGCCGATAGAAGCCAGAATGAGGGCTCTTGCTCAGTGCATTCATGGTTGTAATCATTTACATAATTTGGGTTTTGTACATCATGATTTTAAGCCTGAAAATATGTTTTTGCTTGAAGATACAGGTGATCAACCAGTTTGTATTTTAGGTGATCCTGAATGTATTGTTCCTAATGGCTTTCAATATCCAAATAATGATGAAGGTATCCCAAATATTTTTACAACAATTGAATTTTTTGATTATGAATATTATGGGTATTCTATTGATTATTTGAGAAAAGCTTCCACTGGTATTGATGTTTTTGCTGTTGGAATAAATATTATTGAACAAATTGTGGGTGATTATGAAAAATCAAAAGAAATATGTGCGTATATTGCCGAACATACAGACGCTTCAATAGATGTTTCTTTATTAAGAGAAGCCTTTGCAATTTATGATGTTGAATTTAATGTTTCTGAAAATATTTTAGTAATATTATTAAGATGTTTGACTTATTATAGAGAACAAAGACCTTGTTTAAGCGAAGTAGTGCAGATTTTAGAAGAGGAATATGGTGTTTCTGAGCTTATACAATATATAGGACAAACCCCGTTGACTTCTTAAGTGAAATTCCAGTATAGTTGTAATGTAAGAATATTATGAAACTGATTTAGGTAATTAGAAATTAAGCGCTTTAATAAGAGGATTTTAAACTTAATTGCAAAATTAAAATAATTGAAACACATTAAGATATAAATGAAAAAGGTACAATTTTGTGCCTCTGAAGCGAATAAATTTCAATCAGATAATTAATTACTTGGGTCAGTGTATAACACTAACTAATCGTTATGGATGCACTAACTATAATCCTTGCTCTGGTCGGGCTTGCTGGAGGGATAGCCGCAGGCTATGTCTACAGAAAAAAGCTTGTAGAAGAGAAAAACAAGGATTTGACTGAAAAAAGTCAGCAGCTTGTTAAAGATGCACAAAACAAATCTAAAGAACTTCTTTTTGAAGCTAAAAACGAAGCTTTTAAAGTTTTAGATGAAGCAAAAAAAGAAGAACAACGAAAGCGTGCTCAATTACAAAAAATTGAAGAACGCCTGGTTGAAAAAGAACAGGGTCTTGATAAAAAATCTGAAGATGCTGATAAATTGAAGGAAGAACTTGAAGACAAAGTAACTTCAGTAAAAAGACTTCGTGAAGAAGTACAGAAAATTCAGGAAATGCAGGAAGCGGAACTTGAAAAAGTTGCGCAAATGTCAAAAGAAGATGCAAAAAATATACTTCTTAAAAAAGTTGAAGAAGATACAAAAGAAGTACTGGTAGAACAAATCAAAAAGACTGAAAAAGATGTAAAAGAACAGGCTGAAGCAAAAGCCAAATTTATTATTGCTGAAGCAATTCAAAAATATGCAGCTGAGACAACTGTTGAATCAACAGCTACAATTGTGAGTCTTCCTTCTGATGATATGAAAGGTAGAATCATCGGTCGTGAAGGTCGAAATATTAATACTTTTGAAGAAATTACAGGTGTTGATGTGATTGTTGATGACACTCCGGGATCAATTGTTATTTCAGGATTTGATTTGGTGCGAAGATATATTGCAAAAATCACACTTGAAAGGCTTATTGAAGACGGAAGAATCCATCCAACAAGAATTGAAGAAACTTATGAAAAAGTTAAAGAAGAAGTAAGTAAGTTAATTAAAGAACTTGGTGAAAAAGCAGCGTTTGATGTAGGTGTTGCAGGACTTCATCCTAATTTGATTAAATTATTGGGACGCCTTAAATTCAGAGTAAGTTACGGTCAAAATGTACTTAAACATTCAATGGAAGTAGCTTATTTGGCTGCTAATCTTGCCAGTGAACTTGGCGGAGATGTAAATATTTGTAAACGCGCAGGTTTATTACACGACATTGGTAAAGCTGTTGATCATGAGGTTCAGGGACATCATGCTGCAATCGGTCGTGATATTGCCAAGAAGTTTGGTTTGGATGAGAAAGTAATACATTGTATTGATGCTCATCACGGAGATCCGCCTCCGGAAACAATTGAAGCGATGATCGTAGCTGCTGCTAACGCAATTTCAAATGCAAGACCGGGTGCAAATAAGGATAATTTGGATAACTATATAAAGAGATTAGATGAGCTTGAAACAGTATGTAATAATTTTGAAGGAGTTAGAAAAGCGTATGCAATTCAGGCAGGTACAGAAGTAAGAATATTTGTAAATCCTGAAGAGGTTGATGATTTGTCTGCAGTAAAATTATCACATGAAATTACAAGAAAGATTGAACATGATTTACAATATCCGGGTCAGATTAAAGTGAATGTGATAAGAGAAACAAGAGAAGAAGAATATGCAAAATAATTACATTTTTTTATATGTAATAATATTAACCTTATATTATGAAAAAGTTATTAGCTGTAATGGCGACAATAGCTATATTGGCAGTCACATTACCAACTGTTTTTGCAACAGACATCTGCTCTTCTGATCCTTTGACTCCTCAGAATTTTAATGCTGAAGTTACTTCTGCGGTAAATTTGAGAACGGTTTCATGCATGGAGGAATCTACAGTTATAACGACGTTGTCTGGTGGTGAGGTAGTACAGGTAATCGGAACTACTGAAGGATGGCACAAAATAAGACTTGCTGATGGAACTGAAGGCTGGATTTGGGAGACTTTTTTAAGTCCAACTGATAAACCTTTCAATCCAACTACAACAACACAACCTGAACCAACACCTGAACCTGAACCAGTTACTTATGAAGCAATGCGCGACATTGCCGGTAATAAATATGAAGATGCAATTTGGTATGTTTATAACAATGGTATTGTTCAGGGTTATGAAGATGGGTCTTACAAACCTGATCAAAATATAAACAGAGCTGAATTATTAAAGATTGTTGTTGAATCTAAATATAATAATGAATTCAATGCATACGATGGCATGGACTGTTTTACTGATGTTAAATCTGATGCATGGTATGCAAAATATGTTTGTTTTGCACAGGATATGGGCTTGGTAGAAGGATATAGTGACGGTTCATTTAAACCGGCAAATAATATTAATTTCGTTGAAGCATTGAAAATTGTATTAATTGGAATGGGATATGATTATGAAGAAGGGGATCCTTGGTACAGATTAATAGTTGAAACAGCATCTACTAATAATTTTATTCCTCTTGATATTGATAAATTTGATGATTTATTAACTAGAGGCCAAATGGCTGAAATGATAACAAGAATCATGAAATTCCAGGCAGGAGAACTTGATGATTATTTGGGTGCTATGAAAGACGCCAGAATTACTTACGAAATGCTTGAAATTTAAGCTTTAGGACTTGACTTTATTAGAATAGGGAGGCTACAATGCCTCCCTATTTTTAAATAAATAATTATGGGTGAAAAAAGACATGAAAGTTTTGAATGGGTCAATAATGGCATATTTGAATTATGCGAAAGATACAGAGAACAGGCATTAAGATTAATTCAGGATGCAGAAACAGAATCAAAGGAAGAAATTTTTGGTTTAGTAATAGATCAAATTAGAAAAGATTTTAACAGGATAGAAGCCTTATTAAAAAAACCATTAACCAGAGGTGTAAATAAAGCATTAAATTTTGAAATGCCTGATTTTAAAGTTATTGATCCTAAATACTTAATGGAGATTACTCAATTGACTGATGAATTTAAACAAAAAGTTAAAGGTATGTCACAAAGTTTTTCAATTGAAGATAGAATGAATGAATCACCATTTTTATTGGGAGGAGTGATGAGGTGTATTGTTGATTTAAGAGCAAAAATAGAGAATGCCGCTAAGCCTCCTGTTGAAGATGTTCAATTTAAAGCATTAAATCAGGAAGAATTTGATGTTTATCCATTTGTAAGAAAAATAAAATCAGATATATCTCCCAGAGTTTTAAAAGAAGTTGTTATTGCTGTTGTGAGAGGTTCGGAATTAAGAGGCATTGGAGCATTAGGTGAGCAATTGGGATTGGATGTTAATTTATATACTTTACTTGCGAGATACACAGTTCCTAAAGACGGAGAGCAAAGAGTTGCTTATATTAAGGTTTGGAATTGGACTATTGAAAATATACTTCTTCAAGCTCAGAAAAAAGATGGTTTGAGTATAAGGGCTCAAAAAGCGATTGAACGATTAATATAATTTGCTCTTGATTTTTATGTTTAGCACTTTATAATATCGAGTGCTAAATTTATTATAATTAACCTTTTAAAAATGGCGAGTATTCAACCAACAGCAGACAGGTTAGTTGTTGAAGCAGTAGAAGAAGAGACAACTGCTTCAGGAATTATTATTCCTGATACAGCTAGCAAAGAAAAACCTCAAAAAGGTAAAGTGATCGCAGTGGGTCTTGGAAGAATGGGAGACGATGGAAAAAGAATGCAAATGGAAGTTAAAGAGGGTGATATTGTTCTTTTTACCAAATACGCACCTTCAGAAATCAAAGTAGACGGGAAAGAGCTACTTGTTTTAAATGAATCTGATGTACTTGCAATCCTTAAATAATAATTTACTAACCTTAATTTAAAATGGCTAAACAAGTTCAATTTAGTGATGATGCGCGCCAGGCTTTATTTAGCGGCGTAACTCAGCTGGCAAAAGCTGTTCGAATTACACTTGGTCCAAAAGGACGTAATGTGGTTCTTGATAAAAAATACGGATCTCCAACTATTACAAATGACGGAGTTACAATTGCAAAAGAAATAGAACTTCCGGATCCATATGAAAATATGGGTGCGCAATTAGTAAGAGAAGTTGCAACAAAAACAAATGATGTAGCAGGGGATGGAACTACAACCGCGACAATCCTTGCACATGCAATGATTGCTGAAGGCTTAAGAAACGTTACTGCTGGTGCAAATCCAATGAAATTAAAAAATGGTTTGCACAAAGCAACTGATGCAGTAGTTAAAAAACTGCTTGAAACAGCTGAACAAATCGGAGATTCAAAAGAAAAAATCGCACAGGTTGCAACAATTTCTGCTCAAAGTTCCGAAGTTGGGGAGATTATTGCGGAAATGATGGAAGAAGTTGGATCTGACGGAGTAATTACAGTTGAAGAATCGCAAACAATGGGTCTTGAGAAGGAAGTTGTTAAAGGAATGCAATTTGATAACGGATACATTTCACCTTATATGGTAACTGATCCAACTCAAATGATTGCTGAAATGAATAATCCAAAAATTCTTGTAACTGATAAGAAAATAACTTCAATTCAGGAAGTGCTTCCTTTAATTGAAAAACTGGTTCAGGCAGGTAAAAAGGATATTGTTATTATTGCTGAGGATGTTGAAGGAGAAGCATTGGCAACTTTTGTATTAAATAAACTTCGTGGTGTATTTAGTGTGCTTGCGATTAAAGCACCTGCATTCGGGGACAGAAGAAAAGAAATGCTAAAAGATATTGCTGCATTAACAGGAGGCCGTGTTATTAGTGAAGAAGTTGGTCTTAAACTGGATTCAGCTGAACTTAGTGATCTCGGTGAGGCAACTAAAGTAATTGCTGATAAAGATAAATGTACAATTGTTGAAGGAAAAGGTGATCAAAAAGAAATCGATGCAAGAATCAGCGAAATTAAAGTTACATTATCTAAAACAACATCTGATTTTGATAAAGAAAAGCTTCAGGAACGCTTAGCAAAGCTTGCCGGTGGAGTTGGGGTAATCAAAGTTGGCGCAGCAACTGAAACAGAATTAAAAGAAAGAAAACACAGGATTGAAGACGCTCTTCAGGCAACAAAAGCTGCTGTTGAAGAAGGAATTGTGCCTGGCGGAGGCGTTGCACTTCTTGAAGCTTCAAAAGTTCTTGAAGGAAAAGAGGGTGATACTGATGAGCTAACTGGTTATCACATTGTTAAAAAAGCATTAATGGCACCACTTGCACAAATTGCTGAAAACGCCGGTAAAGAAGGGGCTGTTATTATTGATAAAGTTCTTAACAGTAAACCTGGTGAAGGTTACGATGCTGACAAAGATGAGTATGTACATATGGTTAAGGCCGGAATTATTGATCCGGCAAAAGTTACACGTTCTGCTTTGCAAAACGCTACTTCAATTGCGAGCATTTTCTTGACTATGGAGGGAGCAGTTACAGACATTCCTGAAGAAAAGAAAGACGAAGGTCATATGGGTGGCGGAGGAATGCCTGGAATGGGGATGATGTAGAATCGAATTTGTTCGTTCGCTCACAATAAATTCTCAAGTATAAATTCTAAAAGAGTCTTCTGAATAAGGAAGGCTCTTTTTTTGTTGAACAGTTTATGCAGTAGATGTTATAATTGTTTGGAAATTAACGCATACTAAATATGCCAAGATCAAAAAAAGAAAAATCAATCGATGGCCCTTCTAAATTAACAGGTAACAAATCAATATCTTTAAAAGAAGAAGATACTGAATTTAAAGTGCAACATATTGAGGATGATGAAGAAGAAATGGATGTGATTGAAAGTGCAAGACCGGTTTACAGCGAGCCAATAGCGGTAGAGAAAGTTAAGGTTAGTTTTGATAATTTTGTAAATTTGGTAGCGAATCATAATTACGAAGAGGTAATCGAAAAGAATAAAAATGAGGACGTCATTGTTAGCAGCAATCTGCTTGCGGATTTGGCTAATGCACATGAACAGGAAGAAGAACGAAGAATTCCTGCTATTTTTATTATCGGAGTAGTACTTGGTATTGTAATTACGTATATTTTGTTAACTTTTTAAATAAATGGCCAAAGTAAAGTACAAACGAATCCTCTTAAAGATGTCTGGAGAAGTACTGCAGGGGAGTCGTGGTTCTGGCATAGATGCAAAACGTGTTAATGATCTTGTTAAAGAAATAGCAGAAGTAAAAAAATTGGGTGTTCAAATAGGAATAGTAGTTGGAGGAGGAAATATTTGGAGATATAGAGATTTTAAAGACACAGGAATTGAAAGAATAATGAGTGATAACATGGGCATGATGGCTACTGTTATGAATGGAAGCGCATTAAAAAGCGCATTTGAGAAAATTGGTATTGAATGCAGGGTTTGTTCTGCATTAAGAGCTGAGCAGGTAGCTGAAAATTATGTCCCTCCAAAAGCAAGGCACCATTTGGATAAAAATAGAATTGTTATTTGTGTAGGCGGAACCGGAAATCCTTACTTTACAACTGATTCTGCGGCTGCTCTGCGTGCGCTTGAGCTCAATTGTGATGTTTTATTAAAAGCAACAAAAGTTGATGGAGTTTATACTTCAGATCCAATGAAAGATAAAAAAGCGAAAAAGTTTGATGCAATTTCATATAGTAAAGTGATGTCTATGGATCTTCAATTTATGGATCTTGCATCGGTTGCTTTATGTAAAGACGGCGGAATGCCAATCCTATTATTTAATCTTAATAAAAAAGGTAATATAAAAAGAGCTGTAATGGGAGAAAAGCTAGGTACAATTATTTCTTAAACTTAATATTTATGCCAACTACACCATATTTAAACGCTGCTAAAGAAGAATTCACAAAATCTATCGAACATTTAAAAAATGATTTCTCTAAACTTCAATTAGGGCGTGCATCAAGCGCATTAATTGAGGATGTAAAAGTTGAAGCTTACGGAACAACTCAGCCTTTAAAAGCATTAGCGAATATTTCTATTCCTGATCCGAGAACAATTCAGATTCAGCCATGGGATAAGGGTGTGCTTAATCAGATTGATGTTGGAATTCAAAATGCTGGTCTTAATTTAAATCCTGTGAATGACGGCAATTTTATCAGGATTAATATACCGCCTTTAACTGAAGAAAGAAGAGCTGAATTAACAAAACATGTTCATAAATTAGCTGAAGATTGCAGGATTTCAGTTAGAAACGCTCGTCAGGTAGCTCATGAAGCATTTAAAAAATTAGAAACAGATAAAACAATCAGTGAAGATGACATGCATATTGCAAATAAGCTATTACAGGATGAAGTTGATAAAGCGAATAAGCAGATTGAAGAATTAGCTAAACAAAAAGAACAGGACATTATGACAGTTTAATCACCTATATTCATGGATTTTATTTTATCGGCAATCGCGTTCATCATAATTTTTTCTATTGTTATACTTATTCATGAATATGGTCATTTTTGGGCAGCGCGAAGATCCGGAATAAAAGTAGAAGAATTTGGCATAGGTTTGCCTCCGCGTATTTGGGGTAAAAAGAAAAATGGGGTTATTTGGTCAGTTAACTGGATTCCCTTTGGTGGATTTGTGAGGCTGTACGGAGAAGATTCAAATGATCCTAAGGTATTAAAGGACTCAAAAAGCTTTGCAAGTAAGCCACTTCGTAAAAGAATGCTTGTTGCAGTTGCGGGTGTGCTTATGAATTTTATTTTAGCAATTCTTTTATTAACTATTGGTTTTTCAATTGGAATTGAACCGCTTTTAGTAAATGCTGATGATGTATTTGGCGCAATTGATGACGGTACAATCGAAATAGCGAACGGACCTATTGTTAAATCTGTTGAAGAGGGCAGTGTGGCATATGAAGCGGGTTTAAGGGCCGATGATATTTTAGTTAGTATTAACGGTGAAGATATTTTTGATCCGTTTTCTCAATTGAAAATTCTTCAAGAAAAGCCAACTGAAGAAAATATTTTTCTTGAAATTAATAGGAATGGTGAGACTAAAGAAATCAGAATAGATTCATCTCGCGATTTAAAAAGTTATGGCGTTGAATTATATGCAACAATCAATATCCCGCGTCTTGTTATTGGTGAAATAAAGCCGGGAAGTGAAGTTTCAGCTGCTGGTTTAATGCAGGGTGATGTAATTATTAAAATGAATAATAATCAGATTTATTCAATAAATGATTATCAGACAATTGTTAACAATGAAAATAAAATTGATTTTGAAATTTTAAGAGATAATCAAACTGTAAATAAAACAATAGAATTCAAACAGGATGCAAAAATTGTGGTTAGCAGCATATTACCTGACAGTCCCGCACTTGAAGCAGGCCTTAAAAGTGAAGATATAATTTTATCTATTAATGGTGAGAAAATTTTAACACCACAGCAGGCTGTTGATATTTCAAGTGCAAATATCGGTAAAGAAATAACTTACAGTATTAAAAGAGGTGATGAGAATCTTGAACTTAAAGCTGTTCCGGGTGAAGACGGAAGGGTTGGTTTTGGAATAAGCACCATGGCTTCATATAAAAACAATCAATTGAGTTTGTTTGGTAAACAGGTTCCAACTTCAATTAAAAAGGTAAATGATATCAAGTTGCCTGTTTATAAAGCTTTTTTTCAGTCGTTTCATGAAACAGGCAGACTTGCAGTTTTAACAGTTGGAATGGTTGGAGATTTAGTAAAATCACTTACAAGTAAGTTTGTTGTTCCGGAAGGAGTCGCAGGACCGGTTGGTATTGCAACAATGACACATTTGTTTGTGCAGCAGGGCCTATTGGCTTTATTGAGATTCACAGCATTATTATCTTTAAGTTTGGGTGTAATAAATATAATTCCTTTTCCTGCACTTGATGGAGGCAGGTTATTGTTTTTATTGATTGAAGGAATAAGAGGCAAAAGAGTTCCTGCAAAGTGGGAAACATTAATTCATGCTCTTGGTTTCTTTATTTTAATCGGGTTGGTTTTACTTGTAACTTGGAGTGATATACTGAATATTTTTTCATAAAATTTTCATTAAAATTTAATAAAATAAGTTGCATGCAAAATGATATTGATGCATAAACTATATTGCTTTTTCATATATATTGTTTTATGGAATTGAATGTCCAACTATATGTGGTATTGAACAGTTGATGATCAATCCAACATGTTGGATCAAAAAAGTTGATCTAGTTTAGCTTGTATTAATGTTTCTCAATGCTAATATGAGGTCCCAATGAAGTTTTGGGGTGCCTAAATTTTAAGGAGAGTCAAAAATGTCTAATAAAGACCTATGGAGAAATATTTTGGTCAGGTTAAAGCCGACCATTAAATTACCTCAGTTTAAAACATGGTTTGCTGATACAGGAGTTTTAGATTGTACTGAAGACACAATAGTGGTTGGAGTACCTACTCCGTTTGCAAAACAGTGGATTCATGACAAATACAATTTAAAAATTAAACAGGCTGCAAACGAGGAGAATCCTAATATTACAAAAGTTGACTATAAAGTAGATTCATCTCTTGTTAACGATGATTCAGTAATTAAAGTAAATATTAAATCCATTCTTGAAGAGAAAGATGAAAAAACAGTTAGAAAAGTAAGAAATAAAAATGAAGTTTATGTTGGTAAAAGCGGTTTAAAAAGCAGACGACTAAGTATTCAGCATACTTTGGATAATTTTATTGTTGGAAAAGATAACAGGCTTGCGCATGCAGCTTGCCTTGCTGTTTCTAATATGCCCGGAGGTATTTATAACCCTTTATATGTATTCTCAGGAGTTGGGCTTGGTAAAACTCATCTTCTTCAGGCAACCGGCAGAGAGATTTTAAAAGATAATCCTGATGCAAGAGTTATTTATATGACTGCGGAACAATTTACCAATGAAATAATTGATGCTATCAGCAAAAGAAGAACAAAACAGTTTAAAGACAAATATAGAACTGTGGATTGTTTTATTCTCGATGATATTCAGTTTTTGGAAAATAAAGATATGAGTCAGATGGAATTCTTTCATACTTTTAATGATTTATACGATAACAATAAACAGTTAATTTTATCTTCTGACAGCCCTCCAAAAGATTTAAACGGATTTAAAGACAGACTTAAAGGAAGATTCGGCATGGGAACAGTAGTTGAAATACTTTCTCCGGATTACGAGACACGGTTAGCTATACTTAAACAAAGATGTTTGGATTTGCAGTCTATTATTGATATTGAAGTATTGGAATGCATTGCATTTCATATGGAAGGCAATGTAAGAGATTTGATTGGAGTACTAATGCAAGTTATTTCACATTCAACTTTAAATAACACTGAGCCGTCAATTGAGCTTGTTTCAGAAATTTTAGATAAACAGCACAAAATTCTTACACGTCATACACAAATATCTGCGAATTTAGCTTCTAAAGCCACTACAACTCAGGAAGTAATTGCAAAAGTTGCAACTTACTTTGATATTTCTAAAGATGAAATAATTGGACAGGCACGAAATAAAGAAATTATGCTTCCTCGACAAATCTGCATGTATCTGATTAAAAGAGAGCTTGATCATTCGTATGAAAAAATTGGAGAAATTTTTGGAGGACGGAATCATTCAACAGTTTTACATGCTTACAACATAATTTCTAAACGACTAAAAACAGACCACAGACTTCTACGTGATATACAAGCCATAAAACAAGATATTGGACTTTAATTGCATAAAAAATTTGATCATAAATTCATTATTAATCTTTACTTTTATTGATGCGGTTTTTATACTATCCGTGTCTTAAATTTAACTTATAAAATATGATGCATAGAGGACCACGTAAAAGACCTGTTGATTATATACTTCCATTTTTGATTATGATTTGTGCCGGAATAATTGTTGTACTCGGATATCAGTTGTTTTCTTCAATGAACCAGACTGATACTGATAAAGATATTTATATGTATGTTGCCAAAGGAAGCACGAAGATTCTTCCTTGGGGAGCAGGAGAATGGGAAAGAGGCTATAATGGTATGCGCCTTTTGCAGGGAGATTCCGTTAAAACTCAGGCAGGTTCAAGACTTGTTGTAGAGTTATTTAATGATCATTATGTTAGAGTTGATGAAAACACTGAATTGAATATTCACGATATTAAAAAAAGCGGTAATGCATACGAAATTAATCTTGTTTTAAGACAAGGATCAATTTGGATTAATAATGATGAAAATTCTGAAACGCCTGTTAAATTTAATGTTCGTACTGATCATACTGTTGTAAAAACAATTTCAACTATTTATGAAGTTGAGCAAAAAGACACCTCTGAAGCAGTACGGGTTGTTAAAGGTTCTATTGTTGCTGATGTAATGATTGAAGAAAACGGTGAGCTTAATCAGGTAGAGTCACTTCAAATTGGTGTTGGACAGCAGGCTATAATTACTGATGATGACATTAAAGATTATACAGATAGAAAAAGTCCTTCTGTAATTGAAGCAATAGATGATAATTTCCGGGATAGTGGTTTTTATAAATGGAATATGGCCGAAGATAATAGTCCAACTGACTTTTCAACTAAATCAAATACTTTAGATGATACCTTTTTTGATAACGAAACATCTGATACTACAACTGCGGAGAGTGATCTTCCTGCACCTGAAATTACAACTCCTTCAACATTGAATTTTGAAACATCGGAAGATTCTTTGACTATAAGAGGAACAACTTCATTTGATACACAAAAAATGATGGTAGATGTTGTAAGCGGCGGAACCGAAGAGACTTATGAATTGAATTTATATGTTCCCGGAGGAACAGAATGGAGTTTTGCTGTTGGAGTTGATGCTGACACTTTAAATCCTGGAATTAATACTTACGAATTCTATGCAGTTGATTCAAATGAATTAAATAGTAAAAAGACAAAATTAACAGTTGATTTTGGTGGAGAGGACAGCGTAAATGCAGATGAAGCAAATAATCCAGATGATACTACTGAGACGGACGAAGAAGCAGATACAACAAATTTGGATCTCGGTGCTTTGGTTGCACCGACTGTTGATACTTATAACGGAGGTTCATCAAATGAAGTTGATACTAGCGAAGTTAGAATTGTCGGATCTGTTGCAGGCGCTGAAAAAGTTATTGTAGACGGATATACTCTTCAGGCTTTTGAAGCAGGGGATACAACATGGAGTTATTTCGCAAAAGAATCTCTTGGTAATTTAGATCCGGGTGAAAATACATATGAAGTTGAAGCAGTAGCACCTGATGGATCAACAAAATCAACTCAGTTCACAATTATATATAATAAAACCACGGAAGAAGAACCAGTTGTTGACGAACCCGCTACCGAAGAACCAGCTGCAACTTAATAAAGATGTTTTGCTTTATTTGCATTCTGCTCGTCATTATTTCTGGCGTAAATTACTTCGCCTGTATCGAGCGTTGTTAAATAATACCAATATTCTGAATCTTTTGGATTGATAGACGCCTTGATATGTTCAATGTCAGGGTTGCAAATAGGGCCAGGAGGCATTCCAACATGTAAACGGGTATTATATGGGGAATCAAAATCTAAATCCCCTGGATCGATTGTTTTCTTTTTTGTTGCATATAGGACTGTTGCGTCCGCTCCTATGTGCCAGTTTGAATCTAAACGCTTCCATAATATACCTGACACAGTCGCGTAATCATCAGGTGTGCGTACTTCGCGCTGTAAAATTGAAGCCATTGTTATAATATCCTGAACACTGCGATCCTGATTATCGAATTCGTTACGAACAGTTGCAAATTTATTTTCGAAATTATCAAGCATAATCTGAATTAGATCCGCTGAATTAAAATCAACTGTATCAATAAAATAAGTATCAGGGTACAAATATCCTTCAAGGGGATATTCCAGATTTTTTAGTGTTTCTCGATCTAAAAACCAATAATTTTCATAATTATCAAAGTTTTTTACTGCCTTTTCAAAATCTCCGTCATTTATAACATCAAGCGAAACAAGTTTGTTATCAATATCGCTTACTGTAAGCCCCTCCTGAACAGTTAAAGTTGCCTCTGATGAACCGATTTGTGTAATTTGCTCCAATATATCAGGCACATTCATACTCTTATTTAAATCATAACGGCCGGCAATGATGCTTTTATCCGCACCAGTTAATCGAACATAATAATAAAAAGTTGTTTTATTACTTATTAAACCTTTATTTTTTAATAAGTCAGCAATTTGTTTAGCTGGCATTCCTTTATCAATGCTAACAGAAAATGATTCGCTGCTCGTTGGATCAATTGGATCAAAAATAGTTTTATAAGTGTAAATTCCCCCAACAATAAGAGCACCTACAATTAAAAGTGATACAAGTTTTTTCATATTTTAGAGTTGTGATTACATTCCCGGAAGACCGCCAAGCCCCATATCGCCCATAACATCTTTCATTTCTTCTGCGCCGTATTGCTGAGACCTTTTAATTCCTTTGTTTAAAGCTTTTACAAGATTAGTTTCAAGTTTTTTCTTGTTTTGCATTTCATCATCTGAAATTTTCACATCAATAACTTCCTGCTGACCGTCAATTGTAACGATTACTCCATCAACTTCGGCTTCAATATGTGTATTTTGTAGTTTTTTCTTTATTTCTTTTGCCTGTTTTTGAAGTTTATATAAGTCTTTAAATTTATTCATTATTATTACGTTATAAATTACACGAAAAATATGATACAGGCTTAGTTAATTTAAGTAAAGATCGACTTGCTTTTGGCTTGAATATTCGCTAAACTTTGCAAGCAAAATTAATGTTTAATTAAATAAATATGGAAACAGTATCATTAGAAGTAAAAACTCGCGACGCAGGTTCTGCAAGAACAGTGCGATCTGAAGGTTCAATCCCTTGTAATTTTTACGGAGCGGGAAAAGAAAATCAGGTTTTTGCTGTAGATTACCAGACTTTCAGAAGAGTCTTTGAAAAAGGAGGAAGTAATACAGTTATCGAGCTTGAAATTGATGGGAAAGATAAAATTAACGTACTTGTGCAGGATGTTGATCACGACCCTGTAACTGACAAATTTACGCATATTGATTTTAAATTTGTTGATTTAAATAAAGAAATTATTACTGAAATTCCATTGGTTGCAACCGGTGAATCTAAAGCAGTACGTGAATTGGCAGGTACATTGATGTTAAATAGAGATGTTCTAACAGTTAAATGTATAGCAAAAAATATTCCTCATGAAATTGAATTTGATATTAGTCCGCTTGAAGACTTCCATCATTCAATTCACGTTGGAGATTTAAAACTTCCTGAAGGTGTTGAAGCACTTGATGATTCAAAATTAACAATTGCTACAGTTGTAGCACCAAGAGCTGAAGAAGAAGAAGCACCTGCTGAAGAAGAAGCAGCCGCTGAAGGTGAAGCTAAAGAAACAGCAGCTTCTGAAGAAAATAAAGAAGCACCTGCTGAAGAAGGAGCAGAAAAAGGGGAGTAAAAGAAAGTAATCAACTTCTTTTATGCATAAAAAAAAGCTTATTACCTATATTATTGCCGGAGCAGCAGCTTTAATAGTTATTATTCTTAGTATAGTTTGGGTTACTGTTTTTTCTTTACCTGCTGAACAGCCAATTGCAGACAATAATACTGATTTATCGGCAGAAACAGATATACCGGTTATTGAAGATAAAAAAGAAAGTTTATTGGATGGTACTGAGATTGATGCTGATTTAGAAGAACAGGTTGTTGCGGTAATTATTGAAAATCATACTGATGCAAGAAGACAGCAAGCTGGTTTATCCGAGGCAAGCCTTGTTATTGAAGCTGAGGCTGAAGGAGGGATAACTCGTTTTATTGCTTTTTTCCCTTATCAGAATATAGAGAAAGTCGGGCCTGTGCGTTCTGCAAGACCTTATTTTGTAAGATGGGCTGAGATGTTCAATAGCGCTCTTGCTCATGCAGGAGGCAGCCAACTTGGTTTAAGTGCTATTTATAATAGTGGCAAAGTTTTTGATTTGGATGGCCTTGCTTTGGAAGGCGGAACAAAATATTTTACACGTGATTATGTCTATTTTGCGCCACATAATTTATTTACAAATTTAATTGAACTTCGTGAATTAATGAAGGATAGAGGATGGGAAAAGCCATTAAAAGAGGGATTATTTAAGTTCGGTTCTTCATTGGAGAATCAAAATAACGGTGAAGATCCGGAAATTGCAGATACTATAAGAATTTATTATCCTTTCCCTCAATACCATGTTAAATATGATTATGATTCGGAAAATAATGTTTATAAAAGATCGCAGGGCGGAAATGTACATATAGACAGCAATAATGGTGAGCAAATAGCGCCTAGCAATGTTGTGGTAATGATTACAAATTATTATCCGACTGATGATGAAGGCCGTTTATATATGAAAACAGAGGGTACAGGGGATATGTATTTGTTTAGAAACGGAAAAGTTTATCCCGGAACCTGGGAAAAACTAACAAATAACGATGTTTTAAAGTTTTATGGCCCTGATGATAAGGAATTAGTCTTTGAAAAAGGCCAGACTTGGATTTCAGTTGTTAACTATAGTGGCGGCTTACAATGGGAATAGAAAGGAGCCAGGAGAACTAATTACATAAGCAACCATACGGGTGGCTAAACCTTGTTTTGCCCCACTATTGGGACAGAACGATGGTTTTTTATGTATTAGCGATCCTGGCTGATGAGGTGCCAGGGCAAAATCCTAAAAAGTTGCCCTGGCTAGAGCGGGGAGAGGGATTTGAACCCTCGCGTCCTGGTGCGTCAGAATCAAAAGATTTTTGAGACCGGAACCAGTGCCTTAACCACTTGGCTATCCCCGCGATAGATTTTTACACAATGCAAAAGAGCGCATGGTAAATAACCATAGAGTCGTATTATATATATGAATTTTTTATCGTCAAATTTTTTTAATTGACTAGTTCTTCGAGTAATTTTCTCATCTCTTCCTGCTTTAATTCCTTTTCTTGTTGTTTTTGGATTTGAAAAGTTTTTTCTTCTTTATTTTTGAAATCAAGACTTACTATAACTTCATCGCCAATTTCCATATTTTTAGGTAAATGTTCTTCAGGCCAAAAGAAAACTTCTCCGTCGTTAACTTCTTCATTATTAAATTCGCGGCAGAAGACGAACTCAGCGAGTCCGTCTTCCACAGCGATTAATTTAGCTTCTTTTTGTTCGAATTCTTGATTCATTTATGTTTTTCGAAGTAAAAATTAGAATTTATATTACCCCCAAATTACAAGTCCTGCAATAATTGGTGCGATAATAAGCGAAATAGTGTTGATAACTTTTATCAACGCGTTCAATGCAGGGCCTGCTGTATCTTTATAAGGGTCACCAACGGTGTCTCCGACTATTGCTGCCTTGTGAGCATCAGAACCTTTTCCTCCGTAATGTCCGTTTTCAATATATTTTTTTGCATTATCCCAAGCACCTCCGCCTGTTGACATGCTAATTGCCATTAAGAATCCAACAACAATCACACCTACCAGCATTCCGCCAAGTGCAAGCGGACCTAAGAATACTCCAACCAAAATTGGTGCAAGAACCGCAAGCAGTCCAGGGAATAGCATTTCTCTAAGTGCAGCTTTTGTAACGATATCAACTGTTTTACCATATTCCGGTAATGCTTTACCTGTCATAATTCCTTTAATTTCTCTGAATTGTCTTCGTACTTCAAGAACAACAGCGTGTGCTGCTTTTCCAACAGATTCCATTAATGAAGATGCAAATACAAACGGTAGAAGTCCGCCTATAAATAAACCTATTAATACCCAGTGATCATTTAAAGAGAAAACAAATTCATGCCCGCTCTTTGCAAGTTCTGCAGTATAAGATTGAAATAATACCAACGCAGCAAGTGCGGCAGAACTTATTGCGTAACCTTTTGTAACTGCTTTTGTTGTGTTTCCTACAGCATCAAGAGCATCAGTTTTGTTTCTAACGCTTTGAGGTAATTTTGCCATTTCAGCAATACCACCTGCATTATCAGTAATTGGTCCGTATGAATCAGTTGCAATAACCAATCCTGTTGTAGAAAGCATTGCCACAGCAGCTATTGCTATACCGTAAATTCCATTTCCAGCTGATGATTGTTCTCCAAAGAAATATGCAACAACAATTGCAACAACAATTAAAAGTACCGGCATAAACGTACTTTCCAATCCAACTGCAAGACCTGAAATAATGTTTGTACCTGCACCTGTTTCAGATGCCTTTGCGATTTTTTTAACTGGTTTATATTCAGTTGAAGTGTAGTATTCAGTAATAATGTTAATAAACAAAGTTACAAATAAACCAACAACAGCAGCAAGATAAATCCAGATATCACCGATCATATAATATGTAACCGCGTAAAAACCCGCAGCAGATAAAATTCCTGTTACTAGCATTCCTTTATATAATGCTCCCATTATATTTCTTTTTCCTTTTCCAAGTCTTACAAACCAAGTTCCAATTATTGAAGTGATTACAGAAACAGCTCCAAGTGCAAGCGGGAATTCAATTCCTGAAACACCAAGAGTGGTTGTTAAAGTTGATGAAGCTAAAATCATAGCTGCAATTAAAGTAACAGCATAAGTTTCAAAAAGGTCAGCACCCATTCCTGCGCAGTCTCCAACGTTGTCACCAACGTTATCAGCGATTACCGCAGGATTTCTCGGATCATCTTCAGGTATTCCTTTTTCGATTTTACCAACCAAATCAGCTCCAACATCAGCTGCTTTCGTGAAGATTCCTCCGCCAACACGAGCAAATAATGATATTAAAGATGCACCAAAACCGAATCCGATTAATAAATTAGGTACGTCAGCTTTTGGAATTCCCAAGAGTTCACTAAATATAAAATAAAATCCAGCTACACCAAGCAATGCAAGGCCCACAACAGAAAGTCCTGTTACAGCTCCGCCCTGAAATGCTACTGATAATCCTTTTTTAAGGCTGCTTTTAGCACCTTGTGCAGTTCTTACATTCGCACGAACAGAAACGCTCATACCAATGTAACCCGCGAGTCCTGAAAATACAGCACCAACAAAAAATCCAACAGCAAGAAGGATTCCATTGTTATAATCACCTGCGGGAATTGTATAAGCAAGCACTATAAAAATAAGTACGGCAAATACAAGAACGGTAAGTGATTGTCTGTGAAGATACGCAGATGCACCTTCCTGAATAGATTTTGCAATAGACTGCATCTTTTGTGAACCGCTGTCTTGTCTTAGTACATGGACAATAAGCCCAGCTGCATAAATAAGAGCAATTACAGCTACCACAATTGAGATAATACTCACATCAAAGAAATTCATGGCAGTATTTTTGTTAAATTATATATTATTTAAGCCGAAAACCATTTTAACCGCTTACTGCTCAAAAGTGAAGGCGCTCTAATATACTTGCATTGCTTAAAGTTGTGTTTTGTTGGACAATTCATTAAAATCTAATTACTATTATTAATAAATTGAATTATGGAAGAACAAAAACATCCTCATCATAATCCTGAGCATAAACCTGAATTTCAGGATGAAGTAAAGCATCATTTAGGTGATGCAGCTAAAACATTCGAAGATATGAGCCATCCCGGCAAATTTGACTTAGCAAAGGAATTTAAAAATGCAATTGAAGTAATAAAATTAAATACAGCCAAGATTCACAGTGTATCTGAAAATAAAACATCATCACTTGGATCAATAATTTTTATTTTAATTTCATTGATTATAACAAATTTTGGTATTTACTTTGTTTATTTTAGGTTCGGAATGCAATCAACAGGTATAAGTAATTTGTTAATAACATCGGTAATCAGTTTGATTTCAATAATTTTTTCGATTTTTGCTTATGATTTTATAGGAAGTTACCTTTTTAAAGGCAAGAAAAGTTTTCGTGAATTATTCAGGGTGCTTGGTTATGGATATTTGGTTATGGTAATAACTATCATTCCTGTTTTAACAGTAATTGCGTCTATTTGGTATCTCATTATTACCTATAAAGCACTTGTTGGTATTAAGAAACTTAGTTCTACTAATTCAATTTTAACTTTATTATTAAGTATTGTTGCTGTTTCAATTGTATATTTTGTTATTTCTCTAATTATTGGGGGACCTACATTGCAATATTATGGAATGAACGCGTCAGGAATAACTTTTTAAGAAGTTTTAGCCTTCAAAAAAGCTCGATTTTGTGCTATAATTTACTGATTATTTATATTTAGACATGGCTGAAGACGATAATAAAAAAAATCAGACAGATTCTTCAAGCGACAAACCTGCAAATCCGCAGGTTAATCAGCCTAATCCACACAAAAAAAGGCCGCGAAACAGAAAAAGAAAGCCAAGAAATCTACATCCAGCAGAACAAATAAATAAAAAAACTGAAGATGCTTTGGCTTTGGATAAGCCGGTTCAGCCAACTCAGCCAAAAAAGAAAAGAAGAAGAAGGCCAAAAAAGAAGCCGCAAGAATCTCATTCTACAAAGCCGGAAACCACAAAGCCGGACACTACAAAGCCCGAAGAACCTAAAGATGAAAATCTTGAAGATATTTTTGTGGATGAAACACAATTTGAACCACCTGAGCCAAGCGAGCCACTTGAGCCAAGCGAGCCGCCTGAGCCAAGCGAGCCGCCTGAGCCAAGCGAGCCGCCTGAAGAAGAAAAAGAAGAGGCCTTTCTTGCTTCGGATGATAATGCGCAGGAACCAGTACCGGAAACAACTACGCCATCTGAATTGCCAGAGGATATTACATCAGCAGAGCCTATACCTAAAGTACCTGTGGAAGGGCCTGTAGGATGGCATCAATTAAAAGAAGCTATTAAAAAAGATTACGAAGGAACAAAAGATGGTGTTCCTTTGGTTGCACCGGTAGCACCTTCTGAAGAAATTCAGGAACAACCCTCTGCTACTGAATCTGTTTCAGAAGAAATTCCTGAAGAAGAACAGGCTGAAGTTGTTGAACCCGTACCAGTTGAAAGTCACGAAGAAGAACTTGGGGCGGATGAAACAGCTGAAAAGAAAGAAATAATTAAAATAATAACAAAGTATGCCCTTGGAGGCTGTATAATTATAGTTTTAATTGCAGGAATTTTCCTTTTTAAATTACCTCAAAGAATTATCGGGATGTTCCAGGGCGGTGCGCCGAGTGAGGGCGCTGTGCAGGAAGAAATAATTGTTACAAAAGATGAAACAGAACCTGTTGAAACACAAACCGAAACTAAAACCGAAGCGGATAATTACGAAGAAGGTGTTGGAACTGCATTGGTTACAGGGGAAACTATTCCAAAAATTAAAAGAGCGTCTTCTGCGATTCAGGCTGTTTATAATATTGGACTGCCTGAAATTATTGGCGGTGAAGTGGATATTATTGCCAGTTATATGGCTACTTTAACAAAATTACAGAATGCTTTTGCTACTGATATCCAACAGCTTTTGGATAATTCAAGCAACAGAGCACAGGCATTGCAGGTTCATTTAAGTGAACTCAATGTAGCTTTGGATCAGGCTAAAGATGATTATGACGAACTTAGTACAAAACGAGATAAATTGAAGGTGTTATTCGATGCAACCACTACAACAAAAAATCAATTGGAAAAAGATTTCTTCACAGCAACAGATAATTTAAATAGTCAGGAATCAAATAAAATATTGGTGGAATTTATAAATGCTTCAACAAAACAGGTTGATCTAAAAGCTCAGTATAATGCGCTAAGTAAACTTAAAGAATTATTTGATACTGCAATTGCCAATATGGATGCACGAATTAAAGATATAGAATTGAATAAAAGCGCTTTGATAAGCGGAATAAAAGTTGTTGATATAAAAGGTTCAGATCTGAAACTTATTATTCAGGAAGGGGATTTGTAGATTGCAATAAAATAGGTTATGATTTAAAATCCTAGCTAATCTCTAAGCTTCTCTTTGTGGATAAAGAATTAAAATCATTAATAAAAAGGATTAAAGAATATAATGGCGGTTTGAACGAAAAACGGTTAGAGCAGGCTTATAATTATGCTAAGAAAAAATATGAAGGACACGAAAGACGTTCTGGCGGAAGCGTATTATCCCACGCAACTGAAACCGCGAAGATTTTAACTACCCAAAAGGTTGATGAAGATACGATAATTGCTGCTTTGCTGCATGAATTGCACAGTTATACAGGTGTAAAATCAGCTGATGTTGCAAAAGAATTCGGTAAAGATATCGGGAATTTGATTTCAGCATATGAAAAGATGAGTGTAATTAGAGAAGCAAAACAGAACGAACTTGAAACTTTGAGAAAATTATCGCTGGTTATGGCAAAAGATTTACGTGTTGTTTTAATTAAATTAGCTGACAGGCTCCATAATCTGCAGACCCTGGAATCATTGCCAACAGAAGATAGAAAATTGATTGCGCAGGAGACAATGGATATATATGTTCCAATTGCCGCACGATTGGGAGTTTACAGAATAAGGTCGATACTTGAAGATTTATGTTTTAAGTATTTAAAAGAATACGAATATAAAAATATTCAGGAAGAATTAAAAGTTTTGGGTAAGAAAAAAAGAATGTTATTGAAGAAATAACACGCGTGGTTAAAGAATATTTGAATGAAAACGGTTTTGAAGCCAATGTTTCGGGCAGACTTAAAAACGCTTTCAGTATTTATAAAAAATTAAAGAAAAAAGGTAAAACTTCTATTGAAGAAATTCATGATATTTTTGCAATCAGGATTATTTTACCGTATGAAAATGTTTCAAAGCTTTATGAGTTGATTGGGCTTATTCATAATAAATGGAAGCCGATTCCCGGAAGGTTTAAGGATTATATCGGATTCCCAAAACCGAATGGATATAAAAGTCTGCATACAACTGTTGTTGGTATTGCTCCGCATTCATTTAAAGAACCTGTTGAAATTCAAATAAGAAGTGAAAATATGCATGAAGATGCTGAATTTGGTTTTGCTTCGCACTGGCTTTATAAAGAAACAAAGGGTAAAGATGAAATTGTTCAGTCTCAAATCGACTGGATTAAAAATTTAGCTAAAATAAGCCAGGAAAATGAAATGATTAGTGAGATAAAAGTTGATATTTTTCAGGACAGAATCTTTATTCTCACACCGCAGGGTGATGTTAAAGATTTGCCTGCCGGCTCAACACCTATTGATTTTGCATTTGCGGTTCATACAGACCTTGGAAATAAATGTGTGATGGCTAAAGTTAACGGTAAGATTATTCCTTTGGATAATGAGCTGCATAACGGTGATGTTGTAGAAATTATTACTAAATCAAACAGTAAACCAAAACTTGAATGGCTTAGTTTTGTTAAAACAACAGGTGCAAAAACTAAAATTAAAACTTTTTATAATAGTTTTGATCAGGAGACAAACTTTAAAACCGGAAAAGACTTAATTAATAAAAAATTAAGCGAAATTGGCAAGCCGCAGCTTGATCCAAAGTTAACAATTTTAAAAAATTATATGGGTCAGGAGTTAAATTATAAAAAACGTGAAGAACTGCTAAGACTGGTTGGAAGCGGAACCTTGCTTCCATCACAACTGGTATGGAAAGTCTATTCATATAACGAAGTTTTGGGAAAAAAGAGGAGAGTAACAAAGGGTGCCAAGATAAAAGCTGAGTTTAAGGGCAATATTGAAAGCAGGATAACAGTTGGAAATGAAAAAGGTTTACCAATAAGGCTGGCACAATGCTGCAAACCAAAGTTAAACAACGCGATTAAAGCTTATGTTACAAGGGGCAATTCTTTAAGTATCCATAAAGAAGACTGCAGAATCCTTAAATTAAGTGACAGCAGCCGCCACATTGAAGCAAACTGGCTTTAAAAAGTATGTTCAAGCATTTTTTGAGTTGTTTGTTTTAGTTTTTCCAGATTACTTTTATCAACTTTGAGATTATTTATTTCTTCGTAATTATTTGTGTGCATAAAATAAATAATATCTTTGATATTTTGATTCAAATGTTCCAGTTCAATGTTTTCTATTCCGTTTATATCAGGCATTAAGCCGAGTATTTGGCAGGCTTTGATTTTAAAACCTTCATAAATCAATTCTTCTTTATTATATTTTTCAATTGAAAAAAATGTGTCTAAAGCAAGTTCATAAATTTCATGTGAGATCTCATTTTCAGTGGTGTAGCGATTTAATATTTTTGAAACAAGTGAAGCGTAATAGAATTTTTTTAAATCATCACTGAAGCTTGAAAAATTTTTATTGATCTGGCATTCGCTTACATATGTATAATTGGGTCCCACATACAATTCAAAATCGCAGACATTCATTAAATCAACATGGCCTGTAAACTTGCTTTTTATTTCACGCGCGCCTTTTACAGTTGCAAAAATTTTACCTGAATCAGGCGTTAAAATAGTTAATGAGTAATCTTTTTCACCAAAGGATCTTTTGCTTATAATGATCCCTTTAATCTTTTGGCTTCGCATGATCAATCTAAAATTAATTTAGTTCGAAGATACCTGTAAACCGCTATAAAACTGCATAAAATTCCAAGAACAGCAATTGCGCCAAGCTCACTAAAGAATAAGCTAACAAAAGGAATATTTTGAATATAATCAGTTATATTAATATTAACGGATAGTATTTGAAAATAAACTATCGCTATTAAAACACTTCCCAAAAGCATTGAAATAATTCCGTAAAATAAACCTTCAATCAAAAAAGGCAATCTGATATAGTGCTTTGTTGCGCCAACCAAACGCATAATATAAATTTCGCGCTGTCTGTTATAAATCGTTAATTGAATCGAGTTTGAAATAATTAAAACAGATCCTAAAATAAACACTGCAAGTATCCAAAAAGAGATTTGATTAGTCGTATTCGATAAAGTTATTAAGTTTTTACTTACTGATTCCATGGCAAGATTTTTTTCTTCGTTATCACCTGCAACATTTGCAAGTAAATGTCGATATTTTTCCTGATTTAAGAACTGCTGAACCATTATATGGAGTTCAGGTTTTTCTGTTCTTATGCTTAAACTAGCCGGAAGGGGATTTGGGATTGTATATCTGTCGAGAATTTCAGCTGTTTGAGGATAAGTTTTTGAAACAAAATCAAGTGCGTCTGTTTTTGAAGTATATTGAACATCAACAATACCTTTTAAACCTTTTAATTCGTTGATCATTTGCTGTACCTGATAGTATTCAACATCTTCTTTTAAATAAACAATTATATCAACTTTTTTTGTAAGATCACTTAATGCCTGCTGAGTTACCATATTAATTCCAAGCATTATATTGAAAATGAAAATCAAAATCGCCATAACAACAATTGTCGCAAGGCTTATAAATTTATTTCTCCATATATTTGAAAAACTAAAATGCAATGCTCTTAAAAAAGACTCGTAGAATTCAGCTTTAGTGTTGTCTTTTGGTGCTGCCTTTTTAGCCTTGGTCTTCTTGGGCATTGTTGATCTTAATTAGAGTTGATTTATAAATATCAGGTCTGTATGAATTTAGTCTTATAATCTCGGTATTCATGTGTTCATCTATTAGTATTTTATTCAATTGGTACGTAAATACAAATTGATCGTATCCGAGTGCAATTACATTGGGTTTATATTTTTTAATAACCCGATATTTATCATCATTATAACCGTGAACAACTTTATCGGCAATTCCGCTTTCTTTTACATTATGAAGACGCTCTCTTTCGTGTTGTTCGGGATACTCTCCTTTAACGTTTTTGACTGTAGTATCACGCGCAACAACAACTATTAAAAAATCTCCAAGCTCTTTTGCCTGATTCAAAAAATGTTCGTGTCCGGCATGAAAAACATCAAATGTTCCAAATGCCATTACTATTTTTTCCGGAGCTTCATTATTTTCCATCAGACACGAGTGTTAACGAGTGTCTCGCGAGCGAATAGAACGATCGCGAGCGTAGCATGAGCCCCGCTAAGCGGGGCGAATACATTTATATTCTGTCAGGTATAAATAAGTTGAGGTAAATGAGTATACCAAAAACAGCAATAATTAAAATAGCAAATACTATATTTGTGATTGTGTGTTTTTTTTCTGTAGTAACCAGACTTATTTTAAAGCTTATAAAGCCGTATGTTAAAGCTGTCAGAATAAACGGTATTTCAAGTATTTTCTTTGCAGGATAAGCAATTTCAGGCATATATTCATTAATCAGCATCAGATGTGCCAATATATGTAAAGATCCGAGGATGAAAAAGAAAACCAAAGCTATTTTTTGAATATTTTTATCTATTTGCATATTGTATCTTTAGACCAGCGCCATTATACTAAACTCACGATTAATAATAAAGATATGATTTCAGAAGATCAGGTAAAATATGTTGCAAAACTAGCAAGACTTGAACTAACCGAGTCACAGGTTAAAAAGTTTGCGGGTCAGCTGGGCGATGTACTTGATTATGCAAAGATTCTTGAAGAAGCCGATACATCAGATGTGGCTGAAACCTCTCAGGTTACTGGTTTAACCAATGTTTCGCAGTCAGATGAAGTTGAGAAAAAGTGTTCGGGAGATGATCTTTTGGAATGTTCGCCTTTGCCTAAAGAAAGGCACCAGATTCGTGTTAAACCCGCTATTAAAAAGTAATTATGGATTTATCGAAATTAACAATTGAGAGCGCACATAACGGTTTAAAAAATAAAGAGTTTTCGTGCGCAGAACTTACACAGGCTCATTTGGATCATGCAAAAGCTGAAAACAGAAAGCTTAATTTTTTAATTACATTAACCGAAGAAGAAGCCCTTAATGTGGCAGCTAAAGTTGATGAAAAAATTTCAAAAGGCACTGAGATCGGAGTTTTGGAAGGAATTCCATGCGCGATTAAAGATTTATTAAATACAAAAGGAGTTAAAACAACATGCGCATCTAAAATGCTTAAAGATTTTGTTCCGCCATACGACGCAACCGCTGTTAGAAAACTTAAAGAAGCGGGCGCAGTAATGATTGGAAAGGCAAATCTGGATGAATTCGCGTGCGGAGCATCAACCGAATACAGTTATTTTGGCCCTACTAAAAACCCTGTTGACCCGGAATATGTTCCGGGAGGCTCTTCCGGCGGCAGCGCAGTTGCGGTTGCAACAAACAGTGCGCTATTTTCAATCGGAACCGACACCGGAGGCTCAATAAGACAGCCTGCATCGTTTTGCGGAGTGGTTGGACTTAAGGTTACATACGGCCGTGTTTCGCGCAGCGGAGTAACAGCAATGGCATCTTCACTCGATACAATCGGTCCTTTTGCAAAAAATGTTAAAGACGCAGCATTTGTATTGGAAAAAATAGCAGGAACCGACCCTCTGGACTCAACAACTCCACCAAAAGAAGTGCCTGAATACTCAAAACTGATTGAAGGTGATATAAAAGGATTAAAAATAGGTGTGCCAAAAGAATTTTTTGATAAAAATGTAGACCCTGAAGTGAGCGACAGCGTAAAAAACGCAATTAAAGTACTGGAATCAAAAGGAGCGCAAGTTGTTGAAGTAAGCTTTCCATCAATAAAATACGCAATCGCGGTTTATTATATTGTTATGCCTGCCGAACTAAGCGCAAACCTTGCGAGGTTTGATTCTATTCGCTTCGGAACAAAACCTGAAAAAGAAGGTGAAGACTTGATTGAATATTATTTTAACAGCAGAGGCGAAGGATTCGGAGACGAAATTAAAAGAAGGATAATGATGGGAACCTACGTGCTTAGCGCCGGTTATTATGACGCCTACTACAAAAAAGCGCAGAAAGTGCGAACGCTTATTATCAATGAAATGAATGAATTATTTAATCGCGTTGATGTATTGATCGGGCCGACTTCACCATTCCCTCCATTTAAAATCGGCGAAAAATCCGACGACCCCTTACAAATGTACCTTGCGGACGCATTCACTGTTCCGGTTAATATAGCGGGAGTGCCGGCATTGAATGTGCCATGCGGTGTTACTGCCGAAAAAGGTTTGCCGATAGGCATGCAAATTATAGGGCCGCAGTTTAGTGAGGATTTGATATTGAAGGTGGGGGCGAAGTATGAGGAGGGGAGGTAGAATGTAAGTTAGCTGAAATTGTAAATATTAATTATGAAATTTGGAAGGTGTAAATTTTATGCAGATGAAAATATAGAAGAGGATTTAATTGAATTTATTCGTGAAAAAGGATATAAAGTTATATCCGCAAAGGAACTTGGCCTAAGCGGTAAAAATGATAAATATCATTTGATTTATCAAAACCAAGAAAGGATAGATATTTATTTGAGAATTGAAATAATTGCACAAATTTAAACTTTAACTCTATTTGCATGAAGAAATTAATTTTTATAGCCAGCCCCGTATTGGGATTAATAACCACATTCCTGACGTATTTTTATATTAGAGACGGATTTGAATCTATGCTCAGAGGCTTTCCATTCTATTTTTATAAACTAAGCACGGTAAGCATGGCTCCTGTAAGTCCGGAAGTTATTTATATTGGATTAATAATCGATTTTTTGATCTGGACCCTGGCATGGTTTGTCCTGCTCTCAATAATTTCTGGAATTGTTAAGTTATTTCAATTAAAATCAGCTTAGGATAAGTATTGAGGGTTTTGGAGGTGAGCCATACTTATAAAAAATTCATATGAAATCTTCAAGAAAAAATTTGATCGTAAAAATTATTTTTATCATCGTATTCATATTAATTTTGATCGATCTTAAACCGTTTATACCACGATCGGAAAGTGGTTTTTCTTATCTTGAAGATTTATATTGTATAATTATTAAGCAAGGAACCTATGAGAAAGTTAAACCAGGAGAATCAGCTATTTCTGAACATATCGGTATGTATGCTTGTGATTATGCTTCAAAGGGTAAAGTAAATAAATAAGGATTTGATTTTGAAAGTAGGGCATGCATACGAACAATTAACTTATAACTTAATTCTATGGAATGGAAAAATCTTGCTCCAGATCTTGTACGTCAAAGAGTAATAATTGAAGGAACCACTGACAAGATAGTTGAACCAGAAAAGATAAAAGAGTATCTAAATGAACTGGCAAATGTTTGTAATATGGATAAACTCTCTGAACCACATGCATATAGCGCTCATGATATGGGTTATGGTGGTTGGATCCACTGGAAATCTTCAGGTGCAACTTTTTATTCTTATCCCACAAACCCACCTTTGTTTACTGTTGATTGTTATACTTGCAAACCTTTTTCTGTTGAGAAAGCTGCTGAATTTACAAAGGATTATTTCAATGCAATTGAATTGGTTTGGAGGGAAATAGAAGTTTAATAATTTTTTATTTTGTCTAAATAGAAATTAATTTGAAAAAGAAACAAATTTACGGGCAAATATCATTCTTTTTATCATTATTGTTTTTGATATTTATAATTTCTGTAAGATTTTTAATACCTTTACTGGTAATAGATAAATTAAAATTTTTAAGTAATATAAGTAATGGATTTATAAACATATTTTTTTCTTTATTAACTTCAATTCCTATATTTGTATCCTGGATTATCGGATTTTGGATCCTCCCTGTAACAATTTTAATATTAAGCATTGTTGGATTAATTGAAAATAATAAAAAAACTCTAATTTTTGCTTCATTAGTAATTGAGATAATAGGTGTTTTAATTGCTTTGCCGTTTTATTTCTAATTGTCCCTACTTAAACTGCCCCGCAAACTCCCACACCATTTTAAATATTACCCTTTGCGTTTCTGCGATTTCGCTGCTTTCGATTATCATGCCGATCAGGCCTTCGTTGAATGAAATTATTGAGACTTTGTTGTCGTAAATGTTGATTTCGTTACTAAAGCCGTACTTATTCCTCGGTATCAAGCGAATGTTTCTGTTGTATTTTTCGTTTTCGGATTTAACCTTTAATCCGGCTTCGTCCAGGGGAGCGATTCCTTTTAAAAAGATGCCTTTTGCAGCGCGCTTTTCAACGTATTCTTTGTCGTATTCGGGCCAGTGGGTTCTTATTTCCGCGGAATTCGCATAGTTTAATATTTCGGTTTTTGCGGTTAGAGTGTCCTGGTAAATTGCTTTGATTCCGTTTAATCCTTCAAAATATCTGATGCGCGGATGTGCTGTTTCGCCGTGGAGTCTTTTTAATTCGGGTAATGCGCTTCGAAGTTCATCGGTTTTTTGCTTGGATATTTTGTAAATTGTGTCAGGTTTTACTGCGTCAAAATATTTTATTTTATTTTTTGTAAGATAATTAATAAAGCCCTTTTGTATAAGCTTTTCGAGTATGTCGTAAGTTGTTACACGATTGATTTTCGCCTTTTTTGATATGTCTGAAACAGGGGATGATCCGAGTTCAAGGGTGGCAAGGTAAACTTTTGCTTCTTTGTCATTGAGACCAAGATTTTTTAAGACATCTAACAGCATGCGGGTCAAGTTAATATTTGTTGTAGAAAATTTCGACAGTTAAAGTTTAACATGTTTTTTTATTCATGAAAAGATAAACAAAAAGGGGAGTATAAAGTTGTTCCGACAGCTTGTTTCAGCCCTTAAACTTGCTATTGCAATCTATCCAAATCCAAATAAATTAAAAGATGTTTTATTCTTAATCCCTGTCTGATGGAACCAACCACACTCCCAAAAATAAAAGTACGCACATACACCGGTGAAAGATTAAAACTTTCAAAACTCGCACATGACGATCCAAAACTTCTTAAAGAAAGAATCCTCGAAATAGTTAAAAAAGAGGAAGTTGGTTATTTTAAGTGTCAGTTTTCAGATATTACAGGCACCATTAAATCAATTACTCTGCCTGTAACAAAGCTTGAAGACGCAATAGACAGCAATGTTTGGTTTGACGGTTCTTCAATCGAAGGATTCACACGAATATTTGAAAGCGACATGTACTTAAAGCTCGATTTAAGCACCTTTGCTATTGTTCCATGGTCAAGAGAACGCGGAAGGGTAACAGCACGCTTTATATGCGATGTATACAAACCTGACGGCACTCCATTTGAAGGTGATCCAAGATACATCCTTAAAAAACAAATGGAAAGAGCCGCAAAACTGGGTTTAACTTACTATACCGGTCCTGAACTTGAATTCTTTTTATTCAAAAAGGAAGATGACGAAATAAAACCTTTACCACACGATAAAGGCGGTTATTTTGATTTATCAACTGACCTTGCTGAAGAAATCAGAAAAGAAATAACAGACGCATTAATTGATTTGGATATTGATGTTGAAACTCTTCATCACGAGGTTGCGGAGGGCCAGCATGAAATTAATTTTACTTACTCTGATGCCCTAACAACCGCTGATAACGCTGCAACTCTTAAATATACTGTTAAGGCAATCGCACAAAAATACGGATTGCACGCAACATTTATGCCAAAGCCAATCGCAGGCCAAAACGGAAGCGGAATGCATGTTCATCAATCATTATTTAAAGATGGCGATAATGCATTTTTTGATGCGGAAAGCGAAACAAAGCTTTCAACTCTTGCTCATCAGTTTATCGGAGGCCAGCTAAAGCACATTAAAGCAATGGCAGCTATTTTAAACCCGATTGTTAATTCTTATAAACGTTTGGTTCCGGGCTACGAGGCTCCAACTTACATTGCATGGGGCAATACAAACCGAAGCGCGCTTATCAGAATTCCTCGTTACACACCGGGCCGTGAAAAAGGCACAAGAGCAGAGCTTCGCAATCCTGATCCAAGCTGCAATCCATACCTTGCGTTTGCTGTAATGTTAGCAGCGGGCTTAGATGGAATTGAAAACGAGATTGAACCGCCTGCTCAGGTTAATGAAGATATCTTTCATCTTGATGATGCAAAGGCAAAAGAACTAAATATTCAAACTTTGCCTCAAAACTTGTGGGAAGCAACAAAAGAACTTGAAAAAGACGAGGTAATTAAAGCCGCGCTTGGAGAACACGCGTTTAATTCAATATACGCAGCCCACAAAAGCGACTGGTTTGATTACAAAACATGCGTAACCAAATGGGAATACGATAAATATTTAAGCAAACACTAATTCCTGCAAACTTTGTAAACAAACTGTTCCAAAGCAAGCATAATTTCCTTTTTATCATCAGCCAGCATACGAATCTTACCGGTTTTAATACCAATATCGATCTGTAAAAGGGAATCATATATATCACGCAAAGCCTCAATGCTAAAATTGGGGCTTTGTTGCATAGTGGTCGAAATCGTATAAGGGTGCTCTTTAACCTTACTGATAATATCCGACTTTGCATTTCCGCGTTCCATTAAATCCTTAACCTGAACAAGAATCCTGAAATGGCGCACAATCATAAAGATAATCTTCATAAGGTCTTCGCCGCTATCAAGCAAAATGTGCAGCGTACCAAGCGAACCCTTTGCATTACGATGCGCAATAAAATCAGTAAATTTGAATATGGTTGTAGTTAGATTCGGATGCACTAGCTCGTCAATAACTTCGCGAGTAATGGGATTTGAAATGGAATATAACTTGAGTTTATTGAGTTCATTGGCAAGATTCCACAAATCACCGCCAGCAACCTGGCCCAAATAATCAGCCAAACCAAAATTAAGTTGCAAGCCGATTTCTTCTGCTTTTTTAGAGATCCATCTTGTGAGTTCAGGCCCCATTAATGCTTTAAATTCTTCAATCTGGCCCAGTTTATTGAGTTTTTTGTATAAAGCTGCGCGCTTATCCGGCACTTTTGATTCATAAAACACAATAATGCAGAAATCAGGCACCAAGCCTTCAAGAATATCAGCCACCCGCTTTTGCTGATCTTTATTGCCCTTAGCCAAAAAGTCATAAACAATCACCAGGCGCTTGTCAGCAAGAAAAGGCGTTGACTGGATATCGCTTTCAAAGTCTTTTGCTTCAAGTGTTTTGCCTTCAAGCTCAGCAATGTTAGTGTCGCCTTCGTATTTTTGCATGAATTGCTCACGCCAAAACTTAAGCTTTTGAGCCGAGCTGTACGTGTCATCTCCGAAAAATAAGTGAACGTTCTTTTTAGCCATAGAGAGTCTAGTTTGGGGATAGAATTATAATTGAGAAAGGTGCGGGGGGCAAGGCGATCCCGGGATCGAAGTTCGTAAAGTACGCATTTCGTCCTGGGACGGAAATCTTTCGATTATGCTTTATTTAAAGCTAAATATTTAAAAAAATCGATGTTTTTTTATGTGTGAATGGATTTAGGCGAACTTTCCTCCCGGGAGGAATAAGCAAAAAGCTAGCATTTAGCTAGCAATTTGCGTATATAAGTTTTGTAAGTAAGCCGCGTTCCTATAAGACTAGGACTAGAACACTTGCTGACTTACATTTATAAGTTCATTTAGAAGCGGCGGAGTATTTAAGAAGATTCGTGAATCGAATTTAATTAATACTGCTGCTTCAAGTTTAGTTGGATCGCCTGCGAATGTTCTGTATTTGAACAAATGTTCGATATCGCCGTAGATTGATCCATAGTGAACGTATTGTTTGTCGTTGAATCTGCTTAATGCATCATCGTCAACGCAGTCTTTTTCGCACATTTGACCGCCTTTGCCTTCAGCATTTTCCATTGTAAAGAATACGCCGTTTGTTTCGCCAACATTTGGCTGAACAAGAATGTCTCCGCCAATTACAATTACTGCAAGCGATGGAATAGTTCTTGGGTCGCTTAAAATTGCAGATGTATCATCAAGCTTAACATCGCCTGTAATTTTTACATCGTGGTTTAGAACAACGATTGTCTGAGCGCCATTATTGAATGTTCCGCTTAACTCAAGGTCTCCGTTATCTTTAACAAATACATTGCTTGTATTTGAAGGGAGATCACTGCTTCCGTTAACAGAAACTCTGTTATTTAAATCTTTATCGTATCTTGCAAATAAATCTATATTTCTTTGGATATTCTGAGAAATTACATATTGAGTAAGTTCTTCAGAAGTTTTAAGTGTAACTTCACAAATTAATGATGAAGCTCTGCTTACGCCTCCATATCCTGCTTCCTGAGCAGAATCAGATTTACATAATCTATCGTCCAAAGTCTTTATAAGTGCAATTCCTTCAGGTGCACCTGTTGAAGGTGTAGTTTGAGGAGGAGTGTAATCAGGAACAATGAACGGACTTGGTACATTTTCAATTTCAGAACAAGCCAAGGTATCAACACCATAATCAAATGGATTTTCCATGAATACTTCGCCACCTGATCTTATAATGAAGAAAGGACAAGGAATAACAACTTCAGCTTTATCTCTGCCGCTGAAAGGAGTTTCATCTTCAAATTCAGCAGTGTTCGGATAAACTTCACCACAGATATCATTTCCTAATCCATCAGGCTTAGAACAGTTTGAAGGATTAACAGATGAATCAACTATTTCTCCTGTGTAACTTACAACAACTTCACGTCTTGGAGGTACATTTTTAACTGTAACACCACCTGTACTGCCGATATCACCATAGTAACAAATGTTATCGTTTGTATCTTCACAGTTTCCAATGTTGCCTTCACCTTCAACATAAACATTCATTGAACCATCATCATAGTAAATTCTTCCGCCTTCTTCATTGTTTGAAAGATCAGAATCATTTACATCAGCAATGTAACCCTGAATATAATCATCAGTGCCGATTGTATCGGTGATTGTTACATCCTGTGCAGTGTCGTCTTTGTGTTCGTATTTAATTTGGTAGAATACTTTTTCATCAGTCCAGTTAGCGATTGCTCGATGAGCAAATACAGCGCCTACGTCCTGATCTTTAACGTTTTTGCTGAAAGTAGGAGGTTTAACTTCCCTTGTTAAAGAATCTTCACACTTATCAGCAAGGAAAACATCAACTCTGTTTGCATCTGTCAATAAATTTTCATTAATAACAAAACATCCATCTTCATCAACAGGAACTGTGTCAGATTCGCCTGAATCAGTTGTTAAATCAACTTCATTTGCAGGATAATCATCAGGATTAATGTCAGTTATGCAAACTTCGTTATCCTGACCTCTTTCAAAATGAGCTTTATCTAAGTCCATTGAGTCACAAACAAGGTTTCTACTTCCTATGCTGTCTTCACAAGCAGCATCTTCATAATCGATATCAAGAGCCTGAGCAGTTAGAGTGTCGCCAGGTTCAAAATTATAGTTGTAATCATCAAGATCAATACATAAAGTGTTTGTAGTATCTTTTGAAAGTACAGTGTCGCCATCACGTTCAACCTGCCATAAAATATGGTCGTTGTAACCTTGAACTGTTGGCTCAACATTTAAATTTACGCAATATTGAGTTCTGTCATTAGTGAATTCATCCTGACGGAATTCAAGGAGTAAACATTTGCCACCGTATTGGAAATCAGTTTTAAACATATCGTTACAATCATCTTCAGCACCAACAACTTCGATAGTCATTGTGCCGGTTTGAGTTGTATCAACAACCATTGGGTCAGTTAAAGGTGCAATTGCACATCGCAAGTCGCCACCTGGATGAACTACATTTCCTGAATAAGGCATAAATGTAATTCCATCATTTGTATAACAATATCTGATATTTGGAATTTGTCCGTTAGGTCTGTAAGGGTCTCCATTTGTATCAGTTGGACCATTCAATTCGATTGTAGTCACACCAATATCAACCTGTTGGCTACCCAAACTTCCAGGGTTTGTTCCGAAAACCTCACAAACAGGAGCTTGTTCTTCTTCAAGTTGAACAGTGAAATAATCAATACAATCAGGCCATGCAGTGCCATTTGGTCTTAATGCACTTACCCAAACAGTTTCATTATTATTTGGACTAGATGGGCCGCCATCCATAGTTGCATTAAATTGATTTACATTACTAACCTCATTTAATTGAATATTTGATCCACCATTATTAAATGTAATTGTTCCGTTATTTGATCGAACTCTGTAAGCACTTACAGCACCATTATCTTTATCAACAGTGAACGCTAAATTTTCGTTGTTGAAACCGTTTTGATCAACTGTTACCAATAATTGGCTAGGGTCAGTAATATTTAATGATTTACATTCTGCTGGCGGAGTTTGAGGTACAGCTTCGAATTCAACATAAACGACTACATAGTGAAGTATAGAAGAATTAAAGGTCCCATCAGTATTTCTTAAATTTCCTACCAATAAACCATTTGCTGATAGTAAGTCATTTAATTCAGCTGAATTCATTTGTTCATCTCCGTCTTCTCTTGATACCCATACTTCTTTAGGGATTAAATTAAAATCCTGATTTGCAGTTAAATTAACATCAGATATAACATTTGTTGGCTTTGCATTGCTTGCTGTGATTGTTGAAGTAGGTCTGTATGTATTTCCACTTATTTTATTTGGAATTAATTTAACTTTTGTATTATTAGCAGGGTATTGATTTTCCACTCCATTGTTATGCATATAAATCCAGAATCCAACTCTTTGAGGCTGATTATTTACAAAATTTATATTATAACTTGAGCCGCTGTTAAAATTATAAGGTGTAGCTCGATTTGCATCCCAAGGAGTTTTATATGGAAAACCGCTGGAATTTGCATATTCTTTTTCAAACAATAAAAATTGTTGCTCAGTGTATGTCTGTTTTGGTACTGAATTATCTGTTGAGTCAGTATAATTATTGAAACTTGCAAAATTTGTACCAGGTTTATAAGCCCCTTCACGCTGGATTCCATTATTATGCCAGGTTTTGCAATTCTGACCGTAACAAGTTTGTCCGGAAGCTGGGCTTGCATTCCAGCCCGCATTTGCAATGGATGCAGTTACTACGGCCATCAATGAGAGAGCTGAAATAAGTAGGATTTTAATTTTTGTTTTCATTTTATATTAGTTATTAAATTATTAATGACGAGATGGGGCTACGCCAATTGTAAATGAAGCGTTTTCAGCTTTTGAGATTGGCATTTGTTCACCTTTTATATTTAAAAATGATTCATTTTCATCTACAGTTACTTCGGTTTTTCCTGCATCCCCAGTAAAATTGAAAGTCAATTTAGCAACACTGTCAGTTTTATTACTAAAATAATCCTCTGAAAGATTAAAAATTAGGTTGTTTTGAAGTTCATCCATTGTTACACCTTGGCTCAATTCATTTGCTCCCAAATTCAGGATGTTATCATCATAACTAATTCTGATTGATCCAGAATCAGCTTTTTTAGCATTAAGCAGCATAATTTCGATTTGAGGATCATCAGTATGAAAATATGCAGGTTTATCACTTACAATTTTAACAATTGGTTTAAGTGAGTTTAGATATAGCAGACTGCCTGCAAATATTAGTACTACAAGTACTGCGACTGCTATGAATAGGCCTTTTGTTTTGCCATTTTTGTTTTTCATTTTTAATATTGTTAATTTTTATTAATGATAAATTAATGCCTGCTAGGCGGTGTATACGGTTTTTCAGGCTCATCATGCCTGCTAGGTGGGTTATAAGGTTTTTCAGGTTTAACTTCCGGCTTATAGAAGAACCCTCCTGCAAGTGTAAGGTATGCAGCTTCTTTCTTGTATCGGCCTTTAACAACAACTGCTCTTTCGGCTTTTGCACCTGTCCAAGGTACTCTCAAGCTTTTCTTTGTTGTAATTCTGAATCTTTGTCTTACAGCCATTGTACCGTTAGCACATTTTAAGTATGGGCCGGCCATTACTTCAGTGTCGAAGTGGAATGTGAATCCTTTATAATCAGCTGAATTTTTCCCGCTAAGCTGTGCGTTTCGTACTTTTAATACCATTTCTCTAAATCCATCGAATGATTTTTTAATAGCACTGTTCTTTAATAGTTCAGCTGCTTTTTGAGGATCTTTTTCTTTTCGAAGTGCACTGTAAAGTTTTGTCATGTTTTCAAAATTTTCCATTCCAAGAACTTCAATCATTGGAGAAATACCTTTTGATTTATCATATAAAGATATAAGCATCAAAGGTAATTCTGAATCCAAAAACTCAACTCTTTCTTTATTATTTTGAAGTTCACTCATACGTAATGGTGAAAGAAGATTCAAAATAACTCGTGCTACTGCCTGTTTTCGTTTATCAAGATTAGAACTTAAATTAAATCTTGTAACCCCGAACATTTTAAAGAAGTTTTTTCTGATTGGCTCAGGGCTTGCAGCACCATAAGCTGAAGGCATTGATTCACTTCTTAATTTTTGAGTGTAAGAAAGGAATTTCATGTCTCTAGTAATCTGAGTAGGTTCCTGAAGCATTTCTTTCATGTGTGCGTAATCCTTTGGCATTGCAAGTGCAATAAGATTAGCTACTGCAGCTGGAGTTATGCCTGGATCAGCTTTTTTAATTTCATTCCATTCATTAGGATATTTAGCTATCCATTTTTTAATATATGTATTTAAATATTTTCTAAATAAACTTTTTCTGATATCCAAGGCTCTTTCAATACGTTCTTTTGGCATACTTCTTGTTGGTTCTTTTGAAATTTTTAAGAATGATCTATCAAGAAGCATTGCATAGAGCATATTTTGTTCATACTGGCTTAATGGTTTTGTGCCAGGAATATTTGCTCTGTAACTTTCATAATCTTTTACCAGTTTATTAAACAAAAGTGTTTTAATTCTGTCTTCGCTTTCAGGTTTTCTCATATCAATAATTTTTCGTAAGAAGTAATTTTGATTTAAGCTGTACCATCTTCTTGCGAATTTATTTAAATGTGGAGTGTTCCCTGGATTTAAAGCAAATTCTTTTGATGAAAGAACCCGAAGAGCACTGTCCATAGACTGGGTAGCTTCTCTGTATCTTCTATAATTAATTAGTTGTACATTATCGAATTTTTCAAATTTTCTGCTGCTTCCTCGGAATTCCGCAAGGCTCATAACGTTTCTAAGGTCTTTTGGAATACGTCTTGAATTCTCACCGTTAACAACCTGGTATCTTTCACCCTGTCTTTTATATATATACTGTACAGATTCTTCTCTGATTTCTGGAGTGTGTCTGTCAGTATCAGTTTTAAATGTAATAATATCCAAATTAAGCGCACCTTGTGACTGGAAAGGGAACTTAATTCTTTTTCTTGTAACCATCAATGCTTTAACAGCACTTGCAGTTAATAAAATTCTTTGAGGTGTACTTTGATTATCCAAAATAAGTCCTTTGCTTCTAAGTTCAGGGTCAATCTGGAGTTCAACATTACCACCTTCTATATCTAATGGTGTAATTTGTATGTAGTAACCTTTACTTTTATCTTTGGCATCTCTTGGAACAAGTTTTGCATCAATGTTGAGTCTTGCCATTATTTTTTTGATCTGTTCAAAGCTTGAATCAGCTGAAAGTTCTTCCATCTGGCTGCTTTGAAGAGTACCAACTCTGGCCAAACCTTTGCCTCCAAGTTGTGAATCATGAAAAAGAAAAGCATTTTCACCTTTTAATTCAAAATCTTTAATTAAAGTAACCTGCGTTTTTAATTCTTTACTAAGATCTGCTTCAGCTTCTTTTTCCATTGTGTATCTGTCAAAACCTCGAACTGGACTTCTAACAGCAACAACTTCTTCAGTCCAAGGAATTTTGAAAGTTACATAAAGACCTGCGCCAATTCCTACAGGAGTTAATCCAACTCCAACACCTGCTCCAATTATTGCAGGAAGTTTTTGGTCTAATCTTACCCCATTTTCGATTTTACCTTTAGTTCTTTTATATAAGAAGTAAAGAATTTTTGGAGGGCATTCTTTTCCTGAAGCTTTGAATAATCTATCTGCATATGCAACCAATTGTTTCATACTTGGATGCGGATGTTTTCTTATTAATTCAACTTTCTTTTCCCAGTTTGGTTCTTCGTCGATATCTTTGAATTTTTTCATTGCTTCGTTTATTTGTTCTGCGAGGGCTTTATCAGTGTCATATCTCCAATAAGCCAATAATGAAATTCCAACACCACCCATACTTGCACCTGCACCAACTCCCAAACCAAATCTGTTTGCTGATTTTGGAGTAAATCCTGTTTCAATTCTTACTACTCCGCCTCCTGAGACACCTCCTGTGCCAACAGCTGCGCCTGCGTCCATATATAAATCCCATGTTTCGCTTAATTTTACTTTTGCGCCTAATGCTGCATATACAGTAAGTCCGGATTGTAATCCTCCAAGACCAACAGTTGTGTAAAGTTCATGTCCGTTTAATGCTTTATATCTAAGAGTAAAGCCAGCGAATCCGCCCGGACCAACTATTTCTCTGCTTTTAACAAGCACTGCTAATCCTGCATGTATATCAGCTTCAACTCTTGGTAATTCAGTTAAAGCCATACCTTGTTTATATAGTTTGTCCTGAATTTTTCTGATTTCAGGTGAAGCAGAGAAGTATTCATCTGTCATATCTTTACTTTCAACTGCTTTTAAGTATCTTTCTTCCAAAAATCCAAGTCTGATAAATTTGATTTTATCAGGAGTAAGTTCAGAAGTATTTAAGCCTTTTACACCAATTAATTTAACTATATCTGCTGCAATTTTTCCGTCATCTTTTCCGAATTCAATATTAATTCCGAATTTTTTGGTAAGGTTTTTTAAAATTTCATTTCTTTTTCCTTTTGGTGCATTTGCGAGTGTCATCTGAATACCTTTTGCAAGATAATCATTTGTCATTTTAATTAATGCGCCATGATTTTTTTCAGGAATTCTGTACATTCCGGTTTCTCCGGCTCTTTCAGCAACTTTGCCTTTCATATCCAAATAACCGCGTTTTTCAACAGCTTCTAAATTGAAATCATTCTTACCATAGGTTTTAACCTGAGCAAGATTTTCCATGCTCACGTATTTTTTATCTGCCCATTCCCAATGCCATAATCGTGACCATCTGCTTCTTAAATTATTTTTTACACTTGTTTCTTTGTCTCCAAAGATTGCTTTAATAAAGTTTGCTGCTTTGTGATGAGCATCAACTTTACCTCTTACTTTTTCCCAGCTTTGCATTGATTCAGGGTTTTTTGAAGCTCCCTGCATTTTTAAAGCCGCAATTGCCCAGTTTGCATTTGTAGGAGTCTGGGTAAGCACAAATCTTTTATCGTCAATTTTTTTAATTGCGCCTTTAGCAACCAATGAATCGAATCCAAATGTTAAGAACAGAAGTTTTGTAGGATTCATTTTATATTGCCATAAAACCTCTTCTTTAATCATTCCTTTTGGAATTGAATTGATCGCCTGTTGCACTAATTGAACAAGTTTTTTGTTTGTTGAGTACCCAACAAGAATATTTACCTGATGAGAAGTGGTTTCTTTTTCATGAGTCAATAAAGGCAAATAATAATTCAAATATCTATTTGATTTTACTTCTTTTAATTCAGTTTCGTTTGCTTTAGGTACATTTAACAGAACTGTTCTGTCCAGTCTTTCTTTCTCAGATTCCTGATCAGCCTTTAATGGTTTCATTGTTTGAAGAGCTTCATAAACTCTTGCGATTCCAACTGCTATATCTTCGAGTTTTGTTAGCTGTTCCAGTTCTTTTTCTGATAGAGTTTTTCCTTCTTTCTCAAGTTTATCGTATTTTTTTGTTAATTTTTCATAGTCTTCAACAAATTTATCATATCCGCCTTTGTATTGGATTCCTCCGTATTTAAAGAAATCTTTACCTTGTATTTCCCAGTTCGGATCCCAAAATCCGGTTCCCTGAATTACAAGCTCCATATATTTTTTTTGCTCTGATGATGATCTTCTTATGTTGAATGGAGGTTGAGCAAGAATCGGGCCTAAAACATGAGATAATCTACCCCAGTTTTTAAAATCTTCTTTTGATTGAAGTAATTTATGTCCGCCAAAACGGTCCTTTTTGAAAATATATTTGTAGTATTTGTCGAATAAGTAATCTTTTGTTTGATCTTTTTCAAATTCCCTTTGCTCGTAGGCTTCATTTTTTGCTTTTTCCTGAGCCGCCTTTGATTCAGCAGGTTTAACTCCGCTCATTGCTGCTTTTGTTGATCTTGGTTTTTTTGGAACAACTCTAAATTCAAGAACTTTAATTTTTCCGTTATTATAAATTTTTGCTCTTTCAGTTGTGCCATCAATGTAAAATGAGCCCCGCTGAGGGTTATAAGTTGCTTTATAAGTCCCTTGGTATGGGTTTGTAACCTGAATTCTTAAAACAGAATCAGGATAACTGTTTACGAGGCTTAAGTTGTAAATGTCTTCAATTTTAAGTGCCAACTCATTTTTCTTAATTTCTTTTTTGTTTTTTCCAAGGAATTTAACAACCTGGAAATCACCGTTTTGAACAACTTTAACTTTGCCTTTAAGTTTTGGAGAATCTTTAATCGCATCATGTAAGTTTCCAAATTTTGATTTCAAATCAAGATTTTCACGATACGAAACATGTTGTTCGCGTGTGCGGCTTACAACAGCTTCTTTTTTCCCTTTGATTCTTTCTTTTAAATTTGCGATATTTCTCTTAAGATTTTCAACTGATACTGCATAAAATGAATCTTTTTTCAGATCGATTGTTAGTAATCTGTGATTTTTTGAATCAGCAAAATCTATAACTCCACCCGGATTTACAGTTATTTTCAAAGGTTGATGTTTTTTTAATTCAGCCTCATGTGGTTGAATTGCAGATTTGAAATTTTTAGCCATCATTCTTAAATAACCAAGTCTGTTCTTATCTTTCGATAAACTGGAATCAGATGAATTAACCATCAACTCTTCAAGCACAACAGCTGTATTTGTAATATTTTTTACTTCAAATGTTCTTTTATTCACAAAAAATTTATCAAGCATCTTATTAAATTCTTCTAGTTTTTTCTCATTTGCCTGTATTTGTTTATTCTGTAATTCAATCTTATTTTGAAGTTCTTTCTTTTCAGTTGCTGATAATCTTTCAGCGCTTGCACTTACTCCCGCCTTAGGATTTTTAAATGCAAGTTTGCTTTCACATAAGAACAAATTTCGCTGTTCTAATGCGAAATAATTAAAAAATTTGAGTAAATTTCTATTTTTCATTGGTTTTTGTTTTTATATTAATATCCTAATAGTTTACCAAAATTTACCTGTTTAGTCAACAAGTAAGGGTAATATTAAACTGTGAAAATGTAGAGATTTTTAGTAAAGTGATAATTGTAATTAATTATACAATTATGCAATTGCCAATAATCATTGTAAATTTCAAGACTTACGAATCTGCAACAGGCAATAATGCTTTTGATTTAGCCAAAATTCATGAAAAGGTCTCAAAAGAAACCGGAATCAGTTTTGCTGTATGTGTACAACCAACAGATTTAGCGAAAATCGCGTCGGAACTTCAAATACCCGTATTTGCACAGCATATTGATCCTGTTAGTTTTGGTTCAAATACAGGGCATATTTTACCTGAAGCAGTTAAAGCTGCAGGAGCTTTTGGTACGCTTCTTAACCATGCAGAACATCAAATTTCACTTGATGTGCTTGAAAAATCAATTAAAAGAGCAAAAGAAGTTGGTCTTTATACTGTAGTTTGCGCTAACACACCTGAGACGGGCGCAAAAATAGCTGAATTTGAACCGGATTTAATTGCTGTTGAACCTCCTGAATTAATAGGCGGTGATATTTCTGTTTCAAATGCCCAGCCTGAAGTAATTACAAAATCTTTGGAATTAATCGGTAAAGGCAAATTGTTAGTTGGAGCAGGTGTGAAAAACGGAGAAGATGTAAAAAAAGCAATCGAGCTCGGCGCTTCCGGTGTTTTATTGGCTTCAGGTGTAACAAAAGCTGAAAACCCTGAAAAAGTTCTTATGGATCTTGCAAATAGCCTCAAATAAATCTATAATTTTTAATACTTTTAATCCTCAAAAACATGCAAATTCAAATTGTGGGTCAATCAATTACATTAGGTGATAATCAAAAGGATTATATTAATGAAAAAATCGAAAATCTAAAAAAATACGAAGAAAGAGTTTCAGATGAAGCTTCAATAATTCGTGTTGATGTTGCAAAAAGAAAAGTACAATCAGGTGATGAGAAAATTGTCACACAAATAACAATGTTTATTCCAAATGCCGTTATTAGAGCAGAAGTACACGGATCAACTATTGAAGAGACCACAGATTTGGCCGTAGAAAAGCTTAAAAAACAAATAGAAAGGTATAAAGCCAAAAAGCACAGAAGAGATAAATCAGGGAATTGGATACCCGAATCAACCTTAGAAAATGTTACGAAAGATGAAATCTCAACTGAAGAAATAGAAGGAATTGTAAAACGAAAAAAATATACTGATCATGAACCAATGCGTGAAGACGAAGCAGTTGAACAAATGGAACTTTTAGGTCATGATTTTTATGCATTTATCAATTCAGATACTAATTTGTTTTCAGTTGTTTACAGACGTGCAGATGGCGATTATGGATTGATTGAACTTGAAAAAAAGAATTACTAATAACAATTTAATATGCCGTTTGAATATATTATTTATATAATCCTTTTAGTTGCTTGGGCATTGCTTGTTTATAAAAATTTAAGGGTTTCAATACTTTTAATTCCGTTATTTTTTCCATTATATCTATTTGAAATAAATATATTTGGAATACCTATATATTTTGTTGAGGCAATAATAATAATTTCAGCAATACCGGTTTTTTATTTCTTATTAATTGGTCATAGTGAAGCTTTATCAAAGGGATTTTTTCATAAAATTCTGCATATTATAAAACTCAAATTTTTGCCTGCAAAATGGGAAATTAAGGATTTTTTGAAGTCACCATTTTTCCCAATTGTTTTGTTTTTAATTGCAAGTGTGATTTCAGCTTTGATTGTACAGGGTAATGATGCTATGCATGCATTGGGAATATTAAAAAGCTGGGTAATAATACCCCTTATTTATTTCTATATTTTATTTGTCACAATTAAAGATTCCAGAGACGCGAATTTTGTATTATATGCTTACTTGAGTTCAGCATTAATATTGGCGTTATGGGGTTCGTATCAGGCTGCATCAGGACATTATGCTACTATTGATCAAAGAGTTTCCGGACCTTTTGAATCAGCAAATTATTTTGCCATGTATATAACTCCGGCATTTATTTTCACAGCCATAAGATTTTTACAGACATTTATGCATCTTAAACTTGCAACTGCGCATACTAGATTTGCAGCATTTGAACATAGAATATTTTTAGGATTATTCGCAGCGTTTTTATTTGCAGTTTTGGTGCTTTCGCAATCTTACGGAGGGCTTTTGGGAGCGTTTATAGCAATTTTTATATTTGTTATTTATACAAGAATTACCACAGGTGAATTCTTGGTTAAAAAGTTCTTAAATAAAATTATAATTTTCATTATTTTATTTGTTACTTTGGCAGGAACATTAACTGCATCTTTAAATATTGAAAAGTTTCAGAATTTAGTAAGAATTGATGAACATACTTCAATTTCTACACGACTTGAAATTTGGCAGGTAGGTTTTACTTTATTAAAAGAAAACCCGCTGTTAGGTATTGGTCTGGGTCAATTTCAGCCAAATTATTCATATAGAGCAGAAGAAATTCTAGGACATCCGCCTTTGGAACCGACAAGGTTACATTCGCATAATTTGTACATGGAAACATGGCTTAATACTGGTCTTTTAGGTATTGTGTCTTTTATATGGATAGTGGTTTTTGCATTTAAAAAATACAGAAAAATTAAGCCCGGTGAAGAAAAAAATATAGCGATTGCTGTAATAATTATGCTCAGTTATTTATTGATACATGGTTTAATAGATGTTACTTACTGGAAAAACGATTTGTCATTAATATTCTGGCTTATAATAGGAGTCAATTTTGCATTATCAAAAAATGAATGATATTTGGTATAAATCTGTTATTGAAAAAGGTGCCGGAATAGGAAGGCTGATTGATTTTCCTACTATTAATTTAAAAGATGTTCCAAAAGATATAAAGTATGGTGTTTACAGTTGCGAAGTTAAAATTGACGGGGAACATTATATTGGAGTAATGCATATAGGTCCTAAATCAATCGGCACTAATGATAATAAGAAAATTTTTTGCGAGATTCATTTATTAAATTTTAATAAAAGTATCAATAATAAAGAAGTAAAATTTAAAACATTGAAAAAAATCCGTGATGTGAGAGAATTCAAAAGTAAAGAAGACCTGCAATTACAAATTAAACAAGATATTAAAAATGCTAAATTTCCTTAAAAATAAGATTTCCGATACAAACCCGATAAGACTTTTATATCACCAGATAAAAGCAGCGCTTGCCGTTGTTGTGTACAGATTTCCATCAAGAAATTTAAATGTAATAGGTATTACAGGTACAAACGGGAAAACAACTACGGTTAATTTAACTACGATGATTTTGGAAGAAGCAGGTTATAAAGTAGGTATGGCTTCAACTATTAATTTTCAAATTGGTGCAACCAAATGGGTTAATACTTCAAAGCAAACAACCATGAGTCCGTTTACACTTCAGAAAATGCTTAGAAGAATGGTAAAAGAAAATTGTACTCATGCTGTTTTGGAGGTTTCTTCACATGCTATGACTCAATCGCGAGTTTTAGGAATTAATTTTGATACAGCTGTTTTTACAAATATTACCGAAGATCATATTGAATATCATGGTAGTTTTCAGGAGTATCTGCATGCGAAAGGTTCATTATTTAAAAAATTAAATCAGTCACGCAGAAAGCCGAACATACCAAAGTTATCAGTATTAAATGCAGATGATAAACAGTTTGATTACTTTGATCAGTTTATTGTTGATAGAAAATATACTTACAGTCTTAAAAAAGGGACTTGTCATGCAAGTTCAATTGAATTGAATGCTTCAGGTTCAACTTTCATTCTTCATATTCCAAATGATTCTATTAGAATTAATTTAAACATGCCGGGTGAATTTAATATCTCAAATGCTTTGGCAGCAGCTACTGTTGCTCTTTCAAACAATATAAATTTAAAAACTATAAAGGCAGCTCTTGAAAGAGCACATGGTGTTCCGGGCAGGCAGGAAGTTATTGAACATGGTCAGCCGTATTCAATAATTGTTGATTACGCTCACGCTCCGGATTCTTTGGAAAAATTATTTAATCTATATAAAAATCTTACAGTTGGTAAACTTATTGCAGTTTTTGGTGCAACAGGCGGAGGAAGAGATAAAGCTAAACGTCCAAAAATGGGCAAGATTGCCGATAAAAATACTGATTATATTATTTTAACCAATGATGACCCTTACGAAGAAGACGAATGGCAAATTATTAATCAGGTTGCAGAAGGAATCAATCGAAAAGAAGGGGATAGATTTTGGAAAATTCCACATAGATATGAAGCAATTAAGCTCGCTTTAACACTTGCACAACCTGAAGATACAGTAGTGATCGCAGGTAAAGGTTGCGAAGAAATACAAATTATAGGTAAAGAAAGAATTCCGTGGGATGACAGAAATGCAGTTAAAGAAATTTTAAGCAGGGAAGTTGAAGTTCAAATTTAATATATGAATTACGGTTTTTTAAATATTTATAAAGAAAAAGGAATGACATCATTTGATGTTATTCGTGAACTTAGACGTAAATTTGGAATAAAAAAAATGGGACATACAGGAACTTTAGATCCTTTGGCTGAAGGAGTTTTAATAGTAGCTGTTGGTGAAGCAACAAAACTTATTGAATTTTTAATGAAAGATGAAAAAGAATATTCAGCAAAAATTATTTTAGGTAAAAAGTCAGATACATATGATGCAGAAGGTGAAATTGAAGAGGTGGGTAGTCGTAAACCGGATTTTGATGAAATACAGGAAATTGTTGCCGGATTTATTGGCGAGATTGAGCAAATTCCACCTAAATATTCTGCATTAAAAATTAACGGCAAAAAAGCTTATGAAATGGCTCGTAATGGAGAAAAATTTGAAATGAAAAGCAGAAAAATTACAATAAATAATATAGCAATAATCTCATATAATTATCCGAATTTGGAATTTGATGTGAGCTGTTCAAGCGGAACTTATATTAGAAGTTTAGCTAATGATATAGGCGAAAAATTAGGTACAGGCGCTTATTTGAATGAACTTAAAAGAACAAGAGTAGGCAATTTTATAGTTAAAGATTCAATTAAAATCAACGAAGTAAGTGAAGAAGATTTGATACCGTTAGAAGCTGTGAGTCTTAAATATAAATGTATTGAAATTTTAGGTGAGGAATTGGAAAAATTGAATTTAGGCCAGTTTATAATCAGAAAAGATCTTGAGGATGATATTGTTTGTGCCTTTTATAACAATAAACTTGTTGGTATTATAGAAAAGATAAAAAATAATGCATATAAATATAAGAAAAAATTAAATATATGATCCAATATATTCCTCCAGCAATATTCTCATTTGTTTTAACTCTAATTTTAGTGCTTCTGGCGCTTAAATTCTTTCCAAAATGGGGCTTGATGGATCGTCCGAAAAAATATGGATTGAAAAGAAAACCCATACCTTATTATGGCGGATTAATATTCATTATTGTATTTTTTGTTTCAACATTAATTTTTGTTAAGATTGATGCACGAGTATTTGGAGTATTGCTTGGGGGATTTATGATTGCGACAGTAAGTTTTTTGGATGATTTAAAAGGTTTGAATCCATGGATAAGATTAGCAATTCAGTTTTTAGGCGCATTATCAGTTGTAATTTCAGGTATAGGAATAGCTTCTATTAGTAATCCATTGGGAGATCCTATTGTTTTGGATCAATTAAAATTAACTATTCCAATAGGGGATACAGCTTTAACAATCACATTACTTGCTGATCTATTTACAATTTTTTGGATTGTTTTGATCGTAAATACAATGAATTTTTTAGACGGATTAAACGGATTGGTTAGCGGAGTTTCATTTATTGCTGTCGCCACTTTATTTGTTTTATCAATCGGAGAATATAATATAGTTGACCAGAGTACTGTCGCAACATTAGCTGTTATTGTAGCAACAATGACATTTGTATTCTGGATTTTCGATTTCCATCCCGCAAAAATACTAATGGGGGATACCGGAAGTATGTTTTTGGGATTTTTAATAGCAGTTTTTGCAATATTTGCCGGCGGAAAGATTGCAACAGCCTTTTTAGTACTTGGATTCCCGATTTTAGATGCATTTTGGGTTATTACACGCAGAATTGTTCAGGGAAGATCACCTATGCAGGGTGATTTAAAGCATTTACATCATAGATTGGTTGAAGTGGGTTTAACTGAAAGGAAAGCACTTTTACTTATTTATTTATTATGTGCTTTTTTTGGAGGAAGCGCGATATTTCTTGGAACAACTCAAAAACTATACCTTATTATAATGATGGGGCTCATAATGGTTATTATGGCCTCTATAATTGTCTTTTATGGGCTTAAGAAACTAAAAAAGTCCAGTTGATTTATTGCGTTAAGAGCTATAGAATTAAAACCCAGTAAAATTTTCGCATGTCAGATGTTGTTTCAGATATAAAATCCAGATTAAACATTGAAGATGTTGTTGGACAATATGTTCAGCTTAAAAAAGCAGGAAAGAACTTTAAAGGTCTTTGTCCTTTTCATAATGAAAAAACACCGAGTTTTATGGTAAGCCCTGAAAAGCAGCTTGCTTATTGTTTTGGGTGTCATAAAGGCGGAGATATGATTGCTTTTATTGAAGAGGTTGAAGGAGTTGAGTTTAAAGATGCAGTTAAAATTTTGGCTGATAAATGCGGTTTAGATATGGCCGACTACTCATTCTCAGAAGAAACCAAGCACAGCAAAAGTGAAAAAGAAGAACTGTATGAAATGCATAATAAAACACTTAGTTTTTATATTGATAAGCTTTGGAATACTCCTGAAGGAGTTAAAGTTTTAGATTATTTGAGGAATAGAGGTCTTAAAGATGGAACAATAAAGGAGTTTAATTTTGGTTTTGCATCTGATTCATTTGAAGAAACGCATATGAATCTTGTAAAAGCCGGTTATTCCCGTAAATCAATTGCATTAAGCGGAATCGCTGTGGCCAAAGATACGGATGCAAACAAAATATATGACCGTTTTAGAATGAGGCTTATGATTCCTATTTATGATGCGGTTGGAAGAATTGTGGGCTTTGGAGGTCGTGCGTTGAAAAAAGATGATAATCCAAAGTATTTAAATTCTCCTGATTCTCCTATTTATAAAAAAAGTGAAGTTGTTTACGGGTATAATTTTGCAAAAGAACATATTAAAAAAGAAGATAAGGTTATTATTACCGAAGGTTATTTTGATGTGATTATGTCGCACCAGGAAGGCGTTAGAATTGCGGTCGCAAGTTCCGGAACAGCACTCACCCTGCAGCAAATAAAGTTATTTAAACGTCTTACAAAAGAATTAGTCTTTTGTTTTGATACGGATCAGGCCGGTATCGAAGCTGCAAAACGCGGATTTGAACTTGCTGTACATGAAGATATGAATGTTTATGTAATAAACGGTCTGGAAGTTAAGGATCCCGCGGATTTCATCAAAGAAAATCCTGGAAAATGGGAAGAATTAAGTAAAAATATAATCCCATTTATGGATTTTTGTATCGATTTGTCTCTAAAAAAATATAATTCACAGACAATTGATGGAAAAAAGCATATTTTATCCGAGCTTATCCCATATTTGAATTTATTAAGCAGTAATTTTGAAAAAGATCAGTATATAAGGATAATTGCTCAGAAATTAGATACAAAAGAAATCTTTATTTATGATGAAATTAAACATTTTAAGAGCTCAATTATACCTACATTAAAAAAATCCGAGCAAATAAATGAACAAATAGTACATAAAATTACTAGTATGGAAATTGTTTTTGGGCTTATTTATGAGAATCCGGAGCTTTTTGAAGATTATATTAAGGAAATTGATGAAAAATTATTAAATGAAGTTGAAAAAAGCATTTACAATACGTATAAAGATCACTATAATTTGCTTCGAGCAGAGGATACGAGGAAGGATTTTTTGTCATGTTTCAGTGAAGAAATCGCGGATCGATTAGTGGTTATTTCTTTATTTGTAGACGATTTATACGGTACATTCAATGAAGAAATGTTGAAAAAAGAATTCAAACTTCTGCTTGAAAGCGAAAAAAGATTTAGAACTGAACGACTGCAAAAGAGTTTATCAACACAAATTAAAGAAGCGGAAAAAAACGGAGAATCAGAGAAAGCAAAAAATCTTTTATTACAGCTCAAAAATTTAGTGGGCAATTAAAATATTAAATATGGCACGTACCAAAAAATTCATAGTTCATCCATCTGACGATAAGCTTGCACAATTTCCGGATGCAGTTAAAAAGCTTGTAAAAAAGGGTAGAGAACAAGGTTTCGTAACTCAACAGGAGCTTTTAAAAGCTGTACCGAATGTTGAAGACGATCTTTTATTATTAGATGAGATCTATAGTTTATTTTTAGATCTTGGCATTGATGTAATTGATGTCAAAGATGAGATGATTTGGAAAAATAAGGAAGAAGAAGAGGAGCAAATGATAAAAGATAAAAAAGAAATCGAACTTAAAGAAATCGCTAATGATTCTATTAGACTTTATTTATGTGAAATAGGTAAAGTTCCTTTATTAACCGCTAAAGAAGAAATTGATTTAGCACGCGCAATTAAAAAAGGAGACCAGACAGCAAAACAAAAGCTTGCTGAAGCCAATTTGAGATTGGTTGTAAGTATTGCTAAAAAATATATTGGTAGAGGACTTTCTTTTCTTGATTTAATTCAGGAGGGAAACATTGGTTTATTCAGAGCAGTTGAAAAATTTGACCCAAATAGAGGATTTAAATTCTCAACATATGCAACATGGTGGATTAGACAGGCTATTACGCGTGCAATCGCTGATCAGGCACGAACTATCAGAATTCCGGTTCATATGGTTGAAACAATCAATAAATTGACTCATGCGCAGAGAAGATTGGTACAGGAGCTTGGCCGTGAACCATTAATTGAAGAATTGGCAGCTGAAATGGATATGGATGTTAAAAAAGTACGTCATATTATGAAGATTTCACAGGATATAGTTTCTTTGGAAGCGCCTGTTGGAACTGAAGAAGATAGCAAACTAGGAGATTTTATTGAGGATGATGATGCACTTTCTCCTGCTGACGCAACAAACAGACAAATAATTAAAGAAAATATACATGAAATGCTTCAATATCTTTCACCACGTGAAAGAAAGATTATTGAAATGCGTTTTGGATTAAAAGACGGAGTTGGTCATACATTAGAAGAAGTGGGTCATGAATTTAATGTTACACGTGAAAGAATCAGACAAATTGAGGCAAAAGTATTACAAAAACTTAAAGAACATCCAACGAGCGTAAAAATACGCCCAACTTAAAAATTATAATTAACTTTTATACTATGGCTGATATAAATGAGGATAAAGTAACTTTAGTAACCAAGGATGGTTATAAAAAGCTAAAAGAGGAACTTGATAATTTAAAAAATTTAAAACGTAAAGAAATTGCAGGCAGAATTAAAGAAGCAATCAGCTATGGTGATCTTTCAGAAAACTCTGAATATGAGGAAGCTAAAAATGAACAGGCTTTTATTGAAGGAAGAATTCTTGAACTTGAAGATAAAATCAAATATGCTCAAATTATTGATGAAAAAAAGAAAAATTCAGGTAAAACCGTTCAATTGGGTTCTACTGTGAAAGTTCAAAATAAAACAAAAAGAAATTCAAAACCGCAGGAATTTATAATTGTAGGATCAACTGAAGCAGATTATGACAGCAAGATTTCAAACGAGTCACCAGTAGGAAATGCATTATTAGACAGAGGTGTTGGAGAAAGAATTAAAGTTAATGTTCCGGCAGGAGTTGTTGAATACGAAATATTGAGCATTAAATAATATTATGCGAAAAAAGTTTTTAAAGATTGTACTTCAAATTTTTGGAGTGTTACTTTTTATTTTTGCTACAGCATACGCACTTTTGGCTGCTTATGGATATCAGATCGATTTATTGCACCAAAATATCGTTAAAACCAGTATAATTGATATAACTTCAAAGGTTAAAAATGCTGAGATTTATATTGATGATAAATTAGTTTCAAAAAAAGCTCCTTTTCAGGTAAAGAAAATTAAACCAGGAATTCATTCAATTGATATTTATAAAGATGGCTTTACCAAATGGTCAAAACAAATAGAAGTTTTTGAAGATTTGGTTACCAAAGTAGATGATATTTTATTATTGCCTTTTGATTATGAACCATATTTATATACATTGAATATAGATTTTGATTTTGATGAATATTTAATAGGGGATGATTATATTGTATTTATTTCAAGAGAATTAAATGAACTGTTTTTTTATAAAATTATTAATAAAGAATTAAAACAATCAGGTAAAGTTAATGTTATTCTTGGGGATAAGGATATTTATTTTATTGATAACGGAAGATTGGGAATTAAAGATAAAAATAGTTTAGAAATTATTAATTTGTATGACAGTACAACTCAATTAATTCAAATACCTGATGAATTTAATAATTTCACGGTTGCTTATACTCCAAATTTAACTGGTTATTATTTAAATTCCGCAGTTATTTATAAAGCTGATATAAAAGAAGACTCAACCTTAAGTGAAATTACTATTTTAGATGATAAACAGAATTGTAAAAATAGTTTTGATGTTATTTCTTCTTATGACCATGTTTTTTTAACATGTGGTAAAGAGCTTTTTGAAATTATAGATAATCAAATAGAAATTATTGATGATTCAATTAGTCTTAAACCTGAAATTTCTAATAATAGTGAAAAATTACTTTATATTACTACTTCGGGTGAATTATTTGTTTATAATATTTTTGATAGAACTAAAGAATTATTAGCACGATTTGTTGAAGAAATAGAGTTAATAAAATGGCATAATGATTCAAAACATATATTTATAGAGAAGAATAATATTTTAATGATTTGTGATTTGGATTTAACTAATTGCAATAAGTTTTTTGATAAAAATATTTATATTAATAAATCAAAACCAAAGTATTTATATATTAATAATGGTACTCTGGCAGTTTATGATTTAACTGAAATTTTTTAATTACTTCTTGCTAGTTGTATATTTTGGTTTAGCTTCATTATTTTTATCTTTCGGTTTAACAACTTTTTTCATTTCAGGATATTTTTTGAAATAATTAAATATATTTTTAATTATTAAATATGCTGAAATCGCCAAAAATATAATTAATAGGAAACGCATACTTAAATATGCTATGCCGTTAACTCGCGATGCAACCAAAATAACTAAAATAATTCCAATCCAAATAAATTGGCTAGGCACAGATTTATATGTTTTTGTAAAAGCTTTATTGTTTTTAGCCTTGATTAGAATCAGCCAAAATATCAAACCAATTACAATAAGGGCAACAGAATAAATATACAGATAATTATAATAATTAAATGTAATACCAGGTATTGGACTAAATAGATAACTCAGAATTTCCATGTTTTGAATTGTTAGAATTATTTTTACGATTTTTATTATAACTATAAATTAATAAAGCACCAGTAGTAATTATTATCAATAATGCTAACCATTGTTCAATTCTAATTGATAAAAACATTATTACATCATCACCTCTAATAAATCCTTCCAAAAACATCATGGTGCCATAACTTAATAACCCAATTTTCATTATCATGCCTGTTTTAACAAGATTTTTTTTGTAAATAATGAAAAGTACAACAGCAATAATTGTGCTGTATAAAAAGGCATATATTTGCGTTGGATGTATTGGTACTGCATATTTTACCGATGGGTTATCAAAAACAACTCCCCATGGAAGACTTGTTTCACGTCCATAATTAATTCCATCTAAAAATGTACCGATATGACCAATTGCTAAACCTGAAATTATTGAAATCGTTAGAATATCAAGCCATTTTAATGTTTGTTCTTTTTCTTTATAGGAGAAATATATTAATGAGCCTACTATACCCAAAAGTGCACCGAATAAAGATAATCCTTTATCTTCCCAAATAAAAAATATTTTTAAAAATGAATAAAAATTAATCTCATAAAAATAATATTGTAAATTTTCCAAAACATATACCAAACGTGAACCTATTATTCCAAAGACAAAAATTAATAAACTATATTTATATAAAAAATTTATATTTAATCTTTTCATTCGGGCAAGTTTTGTAAAAATAAAAACACCTGTAAGGAATGCCAATCCCACAAATAACCAAAGTGAGAAAATAATAATCGGTCCTAATTCAAAAACTACAGGAAACATATTAAAAATTAAAAACTACAATAAGTGAAACAAGCGCAAATGCCGGGAAAAGAATAATATCTGCTATTAAATTCTTTTTAAAAAAGTAAAGTTTTGTACTTGTTGTTACATGCAAAAGAAATACAATTGGTAATATATATTTTATCAAGCCTGATTGAAACAGAAAAAATACACTTGGAATCTCATAAAATTCAAAAATTATATTTTTACTGATTATAATTCCTGAAATAAAATAAAAAACCAAATAGAAAAAAAGTAACCATCCGGTAATTCCATTAACTCCTTCTATAATTTTTTCAAAGAAATTTAATTCACCTTCTTCTTTAGTTCTTCTGATTTCTTCTTTCTTTAATTCATTTAATTTATTTTTAAGAGTAATTTTTCTCTTTTTTAATCTTTTAATACTGTTAATTGCTTCTTTTTTATAATTAGGATCTTTTGCTTTTAAATAAACACCATAATATTGTTTAATCTCACGGTTTAAATAATCGAGTTCTTTATTAATTTGACGAATTTCTTCGGGTTGATGAATTATTCTTAATAAAATTCCGTAATAAATACTTTTAATTTTATTAACTATAGATATTTCGTTCTTCTTTTTCCCTTTTATATGTTCTGACTGCCATCTTAAAATTTGCTCTTCTAAATCCTGATAAACCCCAAAATCTTTACCCTTTTCCAAATGATCAATCATATCTTCACTTTGCGCATATAATTTTAATTTAGATTGAACATTTGATTTTTTATTTACAAAAATTTCAGCTTTTTGTAAAAATTTAAGTAAATCCTGAGTACTTTTTTTGAGATATTCAAGATTAGTAGTATTTTTAAGCCTTAATATTTTATTTACATAATCTTTTATTCTTTGTTTATCATCGGCATTTAATTCTTTCGCAAAAGAATCAATTGATTCACTAACTTTAGCTAAAACAAAATCAACCTGTCGCATTACCAATGCTTTTTCTTTATCAAAATTACGATCGATTTGTTTTAATTTTTTCTCATGAAATAAATTAGTATTTTTTTTAATTTCTTCCTGATATTTTTTCATTAAATCTTTAACTCCTTCTTCAATCTGTTTTGTTTTGTCTTTTGGATTTAAATTCGATTGCACTACATAGTGAACATCCAGCTCATATTCAGTTATAAGCCTTTTGAAAGCCTGATATCTGTTTTCTGATTTTATAGTGCCTGTTATTTTTCTGTTTTGACTATCAATTCCCTTAAATTCAAAAATCATACCAACTTCATCTTTATCTTCTTTCTTTTTTTCTTCAATTGAAACAATAGAAAATCCAAGTTCCTGTAAATCTTTACGTGCAACATTTTCAGAAGGTGCATCAACTTCTCCTGTTAATTGCTTGTTCTCCTTATTAACAATAATATATTTAAAGCTCGGCATATCATTTTATTTACTGGTGTTGATACTTGCTTCAATAAATCCATAAAAAAGCGGATGAGGTCTGTTTGGCCTTGATTTAAACTCAGGATGAAATTGACAACCGATCATAAACGGATGCTCTTTAATTTCAACGATTTCAACAAGATTTTCTTTCTCATAAATACCAGAAATAACAAATCCTTTGCTTTCAAGCTTCTTTCTGAATTTATTGTTAAATTCATATCTGTGCCTGTGTCTTTCACTAATTACATTTTTGTCGTAAAGCGCCTTTGTTTTTGTGTGTGGTATTAATTTACATGGATAAGCGCCTAATCTTAATGTCCCTCCTTTAGCGCGTTTAGCAGATTGACCAGGCAAAAAGTGAATGATGTATTTTTCTTTATCTATTTTTCCTTTTTCATCGAATTCTTCTGAAGTAATTGATTTATCATTTAAAGCATATCGTGCAAATTCAATCGACATTATCTGCATTCCTAAACATAAACCCAAATAAGGTATTTTATTTTCACGACAATATTTTGCAGCAGCGATTTTTCCTTCAGTTCCTCTTATTCCAAATCCGCCAGGAACAACAATTCCTGCTACTTCTTTTAATTTTTTCCATGCTTTTTCATCGTTCTCTTCAAGTTTCTCTGAATCGATCCAGTGTAATTCCAATTCGCGATTTTGATGGTAGCAAGCTATTTTTAAAGATTCGATTACACTTATATAAGCATCTTCCAAATGTGTATATTTACCTACAAGTGCTATTTTTAATACTGGTTTTTCTTTAAGTATTTTATCAACTACACTTTTCCATTCTTTTAAATCAGGTTTGACTTTTCCCAAGTTTAATTTATTTGCAATTAGCTGTGCAAAATTATGTTCCTGATATTTTATTGGCACTTCATAAATAGAATTTACTGTTTCACCTGGGATTACATGATCATTCGGCACATCACAGAACCTTGAAATCTTTTTAAGTAAGTCTTTTGCAATATATTGATCAGCACGAGCAACAATAAAATCCGGAATTATACCCATTCCGCGAAGTTCGCGTACAGAAGCCTGTGTAGGTTTTGTTTTTAACTCTTTAGAACCCTTTAAATAGGGGAGTAGTGTTAGATGAACATACATAGTATTTTCAATTCCAACATCATGTCTCATTTGCCTTAACGCTTCAATAAAAGGCTGACCTTCAATATCACCAACAGTTCCTCCTATTTCGCATAAAACTATATCAGCTCGGCTTTTTTTGCCTGCTTCTTTGATTCTTCGTTTTATTTCATCAGTAACATGCGGAATAATTTGAATCGTACCTCCTAAATATGTACCTTTGCGTTCTTCAGCAATTACTTTTGAATATATTTTACCTGTTGAAACAGAAGACTCCGCTGAAAGATTTGTATCAATGAATCTTTCATAGTGACCTAAATCTAAGTCGGTTTCTGCTCCGTCATCTGTAACAAAAACCTCACCATGTTGAAAAGGGCTCATAGTGCCCGGATCAACGTTAATATAAGGGTCTAATTTTTGTGTGAATACGTTAAATCCTGATGTTTTTAGGAGGGTGCCTATAGATGCGGTAGTTATACCTTTTCCGAGTGAGCTGCATACACCTCCTGTAACAAATATGTATTTGGTTGCCATAATATTAATTATATTTTTTCACATAACCAATAGCACTCTTAACCTTATCCATTGTCTTTTCAGCCTCCTGCCTTGCTTTGTTAGCCCCTTCTTCCAATACTTTATTAATGTAATCTAAATTTGATGATAGTTCAATTCTTTTTTTACGGTTTTCAGCAAAATAATCTATTATTTTTGCCAATAATAGCTTTTTGGCATCACCAAAACCGAATCCTCCTGCTTTGTATTTGGCTGCCAGGTCAGCTTTTTCTTTTTCTGAAGCAAAAAGAGAATATAAATAGAAAACATTACATTTTGATGGGTCTTTTGGTTCTTCCAACGGAGTTGAATCAGTCTCAATACTCATAACCTGCTTTTTTAAAGTAGGTTCATCAGCAAAAATCTCAATTACATTACCATAACTTTTACTCATTTTCTGACCGTCAGTGCCTTTTATTAGCTCAACTTCTTTAGGAATATAAGGTTCAGGCAATTTAAATACCTCACCGAATATATTATTGAATTTAATAGCAATATCTCGCGCAATTTCAACATGTTGTTTCTGATCTTTTCCAACCGGAACCAAATCAGGCTGGTATAAAAGAATATCAGCAGCCATTAAAACCGGATAATTGAATAAACCTGCAGTTGGCTCTTTTGTTCCCTTAGCCAATGCGTCTTTCCAAGCATGCGCACGCTCAAGTAATCCATGTGGTGTCACACAATCGAGTATCCATTTAAGCTGAGCGTGTTCGTAAACATCGCTTTGTTTAAAAAATACGGTTTTCTTAGGGTCGAGTCCAAGCGCAAGATAATCCAAAACCAAATGAAGAGTCATTTCCTTCATTTTTTCAGGGTCACGCACTGTAGTAAGCGCATGATAATCAGCAATAAATATAAAACATTCATATTTATCCTGCATTTCAATATGATTCTTCATTGCGCCGAAATAATTGCCTAAATGTGGATTTCCGCTTGGCTGAACACCGGAAAGTACTCTTTTCATTAGATTTCGATTAATCAATCCTAAGAATGAGTATACTAACTTATTGAGATAGGATCAACATCAATCCTGCAAGTTGAAGGTAATTCGATATTTTTTATTAATTCAGTAAGATTTTCACCCTGAATTAATACGTTCCATCTGTATTTATTATGAAGTTTATAAATTAAAGACGGATAAAGATTAATTTTAATGCTTTCAGGTGCGTTTTGTTTGATTTTTTCATAAATATTTTTAGCGTCGATCATTGATTTTTTAGCTTTCTCGTCAACAAAAGTTAATTTTATTAAACTCCCGAACGGGGGATAGTTCAAAGCTCTTCTTTGATCAATCTCATATTGATAAAAATCTTTAAAATTATGAGTTTTTGAATATTTTATAGCGTAATTGTCAGGCATATAGGTCTGAATTACAACTTCACCTTCTGTTTGGGCCCTGCCAGCACGCCCTGCAACCTGTGTTAGTAGCTGAAAAGTTCTTTCTGAGCTTCTAAAGTCAGGAAAATGCAGTCCAATATCAGCAAGTATTACTCCAACCAAATTAACATTCGGAAAATGTAGTCCTTTTCCAATCATTTGTGTGCCGATCAATATATCAATCTCACCTTTTAATAATTTTTGATAAATCGCATCAAAACTTCCGCGTTTTGATATACTGTCTTTATCTACTCTTGCTATCCGTGCATCAGGAAACATAATTTTAACCTCCTGTTCAACTTTTTGAGTACCTGAACCCACATATTTAATTGAAACACCTTTGCATTCAGGGCAATTTAATGGAACTGATTTAATTAATCCGCAGTGATGGCAAATTAAAACAGGTTTAAAAGTGTTTTGGTCAGGAAGGGAATTATGATAAGTCATTGGAACATCGCAGGCTGAGCATTTTTCCATATATCCGCATTCTCTGCATACTACCGCTGAAGCTGCGCCACGTTTATTTAAAAATAAAATAACCTGTTTTTTTAAAGCCAGGGTTTCTTTTATTTTTTTCTGTAAATCTTCACTTAATATTGAATAGTTTTGTTTAGTAAATTCATCTCTAAGATCGACTATTTTTACATTTGGTAAAGCAGTGCCCCCGATTCTTTCATTTAGTTCAGCTAATTCATAATCGCCGTTTGTTGCTTTAAAATATGTTTCGATTGAAGGAGTTGCGCTACCCAAAACAACTTTAATATCAGTTAATTCTGTTATTTTTTCAATAACTTTTAAAGTATGATAGCGCGGTGATTGATCCTGTTTATAAGAAAATTCGTGTTCTTCATCTAAAATTATCAAACCGGGATTGGTTACAGGTGCAAAAATCGCTGATCTTGGCCCAATAACAATGGGGGTTTTATTCAAAAAGATTTTAAGCCATTCAAGTGAGCGTTCTTTTAAAGTTAAACGACTATGTAAAATTGCAGTATTATCTCCGAAGATTCTTTCAAAATATTCAACCATCTGAGGTGTTAAAGAGATTTCAGGTACAATAAGCAAACATTGTTTGCCCTGCGCAATGTACTCTTCAACTAAATTAACATACACTTCGGTTTTACCTGAACCAGTTATTCCATGTAAAAGTGTGAATTTTTTATTTGTTGTAAGTATTTTATCTATTACTTTTTTTTGTTCTTTAGTTAGATTATGTTTTTTTTCAATTTTTTTAAATTTTTTATCTTTTATATCTTCAGATTTGTAAAATTTTGGAGGTAAAAATAAATTCAGACACTTTTGAATAGGTGAAAAATAATATTCTGACATCCATTTTGCAAGTTCAATCTGCCAATTTTGTAAAATCGGGTAGTCATAAATAAGTTCCTTTATATTTTTGGTTGGATATTTTGGTTTATTTTCAGAAATATTTAAAACAATTCCTTCTTCTGACTTGTTTCTTAAAGGAACATTAACATAACTACCTTCATTTATATTAAAATTGTCAGGCACACTATAGGTAAGAGTGTGAAGATTACTCGGCATTCTTCTTTTAAGACAAATTTCAGCATATTTAGGCATAACAAATCTTTAAAGGATTTCAATTCTATACCTCTTCAGCTGTTTTGTGAAGAATTTCAGGATCTTCCCATCCGTGGTCTTTTTTGGATAGCATAGAATAGAGAATAGGATCTAAAAGTAGTACTAAAAAGAATTGTGTTGTAAGGCCAAATATAAATGCGAATCCAAGGCTACCCCAGATTTCATCAGTTAAAGCCAAAGGTAAAATACCAAATATTGATGTGGCTGTTGTTAAGAAAACGGGCTGCAAACGTGAAGTTGCGCCGTCAACAATTGATTCTTTGAATTCCATACCTCTTCGTCTGTTGTTATTCATTTGATCTATCAATACGATTGCATCATTAACAACAACTCCTGCAAGTCCGACTATACCTATAACCGATGGAATTGAAATTGTAATATTCATTATTGCCAATCCAAAAAATACACCGGTTAATGCAAATGGCAGAGAAAGCATTATAATAAACGGCTGTCTGAATGATTTGAATTGCAATACCAGCAGCATTCCGATCAATAATAAACCTACCAATAAAGCTGTACCCAAGTCTTCAAATGACTGCATAACTTCTTCAAATTCACCACCAAATTCAATTGTGTAACCCTTTGGAAGGGGAGACTCTTCAAGTTTTTTATTTAAATCATCAATAATTTCAATTGTTGTTCTGTCTTTTACATAACTTGTTACAAACATAACTCTTTCTTCATCAAGATGAGAAATACTTGTAAGATTATCTTCAAATTCGACATCAATTAATTCACCGACCGGAACCATTCCTGCAACAGGGGAAATAACCAATATATTTTTAAGATCATCTATAGTTATGTCATCATTTGAAAATGCGTATTGTAAAATCACATCGGTTTCTTCACCATTTTTTCTTAGCTCAGTAGTTTCAACTCCTTCAATACTACTCCTTAATAATGAAGCAATTTGTATTGGTGCAATTCCATAGTAGTTTAATTTATTTCTATTAATTGTAATGTTAAATTCGCCCGCGCCCTTTTCAATTGAGGCTTCGGGATCTTGTGTTCCCTCTATTTCATTTAAATAACCAACAATTGTATTTGCGATTTCTTCAAGTTTTTTTAAATCAGGTCCTTTAATTTTAGCTTCAATCGGAGCACCTGTTGGAGGCCCACCCTGAGGATCGTAAATAGAAACAGTGCCTCCCTGAATTGTTTCAAGTTTTGGTCTTAAGTCTTCAGAAACCTGGTAACTTTCTTTGTCACGATTCTTTTTTTCAACAAGATTAACAGTTATTGATGCTATATTTGTAGTATTTTGTGAAGAAGAAATGATAGATCTAAATGCGCTTCCCGCATTAGTACCAATACTTGTGGTAATACTTTTTACTTCAGGAACTTCCATCAATATTTTTTCAGTCTCCTGAACTACTTTTTCTGTTTCTTCGAGGGTTGAACCAGGTGGAGTTTCAATATCCACATAAAAATATTTAAAGTCAGAAACAGGAAAAGATTCACTTTTTACAACACCTGTAATTGGCAGCAAAAATGAAACTACCATTATTACAGCCATTAATACCAAAGTAATTGTTTTTTTGAATTTAGAATCCAATAAGTCTGAAATAAAACTGCTATACCATTTTTGAAGTCCTTTAAATAAATTTTTGGTTCTTCCCGATTTTAAATATTTTGCTGCCAATGTTGGCGTTATTGTAAGGTTTACAAATAAAGAAGCTAATAAAATTGTTGTTACAGTTATCGGAATTACCCTCATGAATTGTCCTGTAATACCGCTAATTGTAAGCATTGGAAGGAAAGCGAAAACAGTTGTTAATGTTCCAGCAATGATAGGCCATTTGAATTCTTTAATACCTATAATAGCTGCTCCATAAGTTGTGAATTTGCCTGATTTCAAATTTTCATAAATACCTTCAATAATTATTACCGCATTATCAATTAATAGTCCAAGCGCGAATACAAGCGCAAACAAAGTAAGAGAATTTAATGTTTCGCCTAATAAATATAAAACCCCAACAGTTATTAACATTGAAAATGGAATACTTAAACCTGCAATTATTCCTTCTTTGAATCCCAGGAATACAAAAAGAAATCCCATAATCAAAATGATTGTTGCAATTCCGTTTTGGCCAAGAGTTTGAAAATCTTCAACTAAAAATTCCGAGTTATCACTGGCAATGTGAACAGTTACTGAATCAGGAAGAATAGTGCCTTTTATTTCTTCAAGTTTATCTTTCGCCTTTTTTGCAACATCAACTATGTTTGCGGAATCTTTTTTATATATCTGCAATGAAATTGCATTTTGGATTGTACCTTTTTCAGGTAATCCAACGCGTGCAATTGTACTTTTATCCTGTAATGTTTCTTTAACTTCAGCTACATCCTGTAAAGTAATAAAATTGGTTTCACCATCCTGATTAAAAATCTGTTTAATTGGTATTTGAGTAAGATCATAAGCGCTTCCTATCTGAGCCTCCATTCTAATTGAATATTTAATTCCATCATTTGTAATTTGACCAATAGGAAAATTGATATTTGCACTTTTAAGTGCATTTGAAATGTCATTCATTGTTAATCCAAATTCTTCAAGAGCTCTTTGATTAATATTAACTTCAATAATTTTATTTCGTGCACCAATAATATTCACATCAGAAACACCAGGGACACTTTTAAGTTCATCCTGTACATCTTCTGTAATCGTTTTTAATTGATCTTCAGGTAAATCACTTAATAATGAAAAAATAATTACAGGCATAGAATTTATTTCAAAACTACTTACCGTTGGATCGCTTGCTTCTTCAGGTAATTGAGATTTTGCTTTTTCAACTGCATTTCTTAAATCATTTATAGATTGATCTATATCAACTCCGCTTTCGAATTCTGCAATAACTGAAGATATTCCAAACTGAGAAGTTGAATTTAATGTTTTAATGTCGCTTACAGTTGAAACAGCTGTTTCAATTTCTTTTGTAACCAATTCTTCAACATCTAATGGATTTGCTCCGGGATATACAGTAAATATAGAACCGTAAGGCAGGTCAACTTCTGGTTCAAGTTCTTTTGGTATGCTATATAAAGAAGTAATACCCCATATGAAAATAATAGCAATTATCAAAGAGGTAACTTTTTTATGTCTTATAAAAAAATTCCAGGGAGATTTTTTAATTTCATCTAATTCTTGCTGCGAATAATTCGTCATTACCTTTACTGATTATCGGATACATCTTTAACAAGGTCTCCCTCATTTATTAATTTTGCTCCATTTGTAATAACTTTATCTCCAAGTGATAAACCATCAATTATTTCAATATTAGAACCAACAATTTGACCTAATTTAACTTCTTTTTTTACTGCTTTGTTATTTTCTATCACATATACATAAGTATTGTTGGTTTCAAAAATAATACTTTTAAATGGAACCAATGCACCAACAGAATCTTTTTGAGCATCACTAAATAAAACATCAGTAAACATGCCTGAAATTAATTCATTTTCATTGTTGGAAATTAGAATTTTTACCTGAACTTTTTTTGTCACTGGATCAAGTGTTGGCAAAACTTTTGTGATTTTACCTGTTTTTTCAACATCACCAGGAGCAAGTATTTTAACGTATTGTCCAAGTTTTATATATTTCAATTCTTCCGCAGTTAAACTTACAGTTATATATACTTTGCTCATATCTCCAACCTTAACAATTGTTTGTGAAGGATTTACATAATTTCCTTCTTCAACAAATCTTTGTAGTAAAGTGCCGTTAATAGGGGATATAACTTTTGTTCCTTCAAGATTAGCCTCAGCGGTTTTAGTCTGACCTTCAATTTGAGCCAGTTGAGTTTCAGCTGAAAGAGTCTGAAGGTTAGCTTTTGCTTTAACATTTTCAAGTTGAGCAATAGCTGAATCTAATTGTTTGCGTGATAGCTCAAGAGCATTAGCCAATGAATCCAATTGTGTTTTTTGATTTGCTTTTGCTATATCAAGTGCTTTTCTTGCTGACTGAAGCTGCGTTCCAGAAGCTTCCATACCTGTAAACGTGCCTTCAGGTTGTGCATCATAATTTAACAGAGCACCATTTAAGCTCTGTTTACTCATATTCAAACCTGATCTAACCTGATCTATTGAAGTAAGCAATGCGGTAGCGCTTGTTCTTACGCTCGCATCTTCTGTGAAGTCTTTAATATCAATTAAAACATCCTGACTGTCTTCCAATGAATTTAATAAATTTTCAATTAATCTGATCGCATCATTAATATTCTCGTTATCCTTAACATTTTGATAATCATCGAGTAAATCATCGTAATCATTATATAAATTATTATCGTCTTCAAATACTGTTTCAGAAATCTGTGCAGTATTTTCTATTAAAGTAAGAGCGGAAATAATTGTTGATAAAGAATTATCAACAGCTCCTTCTAAATTGGTTTTTACTGAAGTTAAACTATTATAATAATTTTCCTGAGAACCAGAATAACCGATTTCAGCAGCCTGAATACCCAACATGGCTGATTTTATCTGTTCATCCCAGGTACGAACCGCATTATTGTATGAATCAATAGTGTTTTTAAGATTGATTTGAGCATTTTGCACTCCTATTGCAGCCAATTGGATATCTTTATCCACTGAATTTTTTGTACTATCAAGTGATTTTTCAGCGTTTTCATAACTTGTTAAAGCTGTATCGTAGTTAATTTTAGCTATTTCTGTTGCAACTGAATTAGTAATCGATGCTATTTGTTCGCCTTTTTTAACAATATCACCTTCTTCATATTTGAAATCACTGATTGCACCTGATGTTTGAGAGGTTATAGTTGCGCTTTTATATGGTTCAACGGTTCCTACTTTTCTAAAATTCACTCTTGTTAACGGATCGTTTGTGATTTCAGTGCTTTCTACTTCAATTAATCCACTATCTTGATCTATTTGGCCTGCTTTGCTTGCTTGATTTGCTTGATCAGTTTGCTCAGTTTGGCCAGCCTGATTCGCTTCTTTTGATTCACATCCTCCAAGAATAAGCATTATACCATAGGCAATTAAAGCTATTAATGCTAAGAAAAATAAGAAATTAAGGATCTTTGATAATATCCCTTTCTTTTTTTCATGATACAAATCGTATCTATCAGGTTCGTTATATTCCATATTTAATTGGTCATTATTTAAAAGACGCTATTATACTATTTATAGCTATGTTGTCAACCCTCAAGTTGAATTAAAATTACAATTTTTACTTGCTCTCCAGCTCTATTTTATCGTTTAGTAACTCTACAAATTTATCCACATCAATTCCATGTGAAGATAAACCTTCCTCAATTGTTTCGAATTCCGCGGCATGACAAACAGCACAACCGATCTCGTGATCCATAAAAATATCGAAAGTTTCCGGAAATTTTTGAAGAACTTCGAGAATAATCATATCTTTACTGATTTTTCTATGTTTGCGCATATATTAAATGATTTATTTATAAAAAAAAGTATTTAAACTATAGACTTCTAATCCTTATTTTCAATCCAATAAACTTGACAAAATTCAAGAAGTAAGTATAATTACTTCCTTTTAATAAATCAAGTTAAAATTATGGAATCACGAATTCAAAAAAACCGAATAATTTCATTGATAGAAAAATTTGATAAAAAAATTCTTCAATTTTATCTTGAAAATGGTCCAAGAGAACTCAAGAAAAAGCTTGATATAGGTAATGAAGAGGTATGGCAGATAGTATTTGATTACTTAATGTTTGAAAAAGAAGCAGTGAAAGTTTGTGTTAAAAAGAATGCCGATTATATAAAAGAAATATTTGTGAATAAAGGTCCTGAATTTTTAAGGAATTCTTTTAATATTATGGACTCAAAATATGATGATGTATGGGAATATGTAATGGATTTTATAGGAGTTTCACATGGTGCTATTTACGAATTTGTTAATAAAGATTCTTTACGACTAAAAAGCTTAATAAGAAATGGTAAAGCAGGTGAAATTCGTGAAATTTTATATTTAAATAAACGTAAATATAACAAAGTATGGGAAGAAATCCTTGATTTATTGCTTGAATGTATTTCGTTTGATAATTTTACTTACAATCAATTTGAACAAGGCCTTAGATTTTTCACCAATTTATATAATAACGGCAGAAAACACAGGGGACTTCGCAGTTTTAATCCTCCCGAGGCAAAAGCTTAAAGAATAATTGTTTTTTTACCTTTTGAGTTTGATCAACCAAATCGATTCTGAAAGCGGTCTCGCGGTTTTTTAAAAATTTATAATAAGCCAGATCAGCAATAAGTGTGTCTTTTCCTAAACGATCAAGATTTAAGTGGTTATCGCTGTCTTCACGCTCGCTTTTATCGTAAGATTCATATTCTTCGCGTGTTATTGGTTTAACCCAGATGCTTTTGGCATTGTAAATAGCCATTAGTTGCTGCTCAGCTTCTTCAACATTGTTTGCTTTGATTATTTCTCCTGCCATGATTAATATTGTTATTTATTGTGGTACGCCCGGAGGGATTCGAACCCCCAACCCTCGGTTCCGAAGACCGATGCTCTATCCAATTGAGCCACGGGCGCATATTAATTGCTAATAACTAAAGCGCAGATCCTAGATGGACCTGCGCAATTTTATCATTATTAAATCTCTTTATCAACTTACGAACGCTCTTTTTTTGCTACTGCTCTATTATTCCACCAAACAAGTATCGGGCTGGCTACAAATATTGATGAATAAGTACCAACTATAGTACCAAGTACTAATGCAAGTACGAAGTAGAATATTGAAGTGCTTCCTAATATTAATAATGCAACCAATGTGAATAGGGTAGAGATAGAAGTATTTAATGATCTTGCCATTGTTTGTGACAACGCTGCATTTGCAACTTCTGCAAAAGTTGTTTCTCTTCCCATGTCTTTCAAATTTTCACGTAATCTGTCGAATACAACAATTGTATCGTGTACTGAGAACCCAAGTATTGTAAGAAGTGCGGTTATAAACAACGCATCGACTTCAACATTAAGCACAACACCTAATATTGCGTAAATACCAACAACTATGATTACATCATGTGCCAAAGCGATAATTGCACTTATACCGAATCTCCATGGAGAAACTTTTCTTGGGATTCTTCTGAATGCAAAAGCTATATAAACTACTATTGCAATAAGCGCAACTATTAAAGCAAAAATAGCTTTAGTTTGCATTGTTTCACCAACAGTTGGTCCAACAGTAGTAAATCTTGGTTCTGAAAGATTTCCAAATCTTTCTTTAAGTTTCTCAATTATCTTATCGTGTACATCTGTTGATAAATATTTGGTTTTAATAATATAACCTTCATCTGCAGGAATTATATTTGCAGTACTGAAATCAACCACTGTTTCTTCAGCAGTAGTGATTACAGTATTGTCACCACTACCATCTGTTGTATTAGCAGTTGTATTTGCAGTTGCCATTATTCCATTTCCATATATCTCAGTACCAATTTCCTCAAGTGCTGTTTTAAGATCTTCCTGCTGAACTTCCTGTTCAAATTTCACCTGCATTAATGTACCTCCTGTAAAGTCGATACCCATTTTAAGTCCGAAAGTAAATATTGAAACAATTGCTATAGCAACCAAAGCTCCAGATAATCCAAGCCATTTTTTTGAATTTCCGATAATATTGAATATTTTTCGCTTTTTATCTGTAGGCTTTGCACCCAATAAGAAATAGTTATGTGCAAATGGAGTTCCGACAATAAGTTTAAGGAATGCTTTTGTAATTGTAATTGCTGTAAACATTGAAACTAAAATACCTGCAGCAAGGTTAAATGCGAATCCCTGAATAATTGAACTTCCAAAGTAGAACAGAATCGCACATGTAATTAATGAAGAGAAGTTCGAATCACGGATACTTTGCCAGGCTCTATCAAAACCAATATCAATTGCGGATCCAAGTGGTCTGCCATCTCTGATTTCTTCTTTAATTCTTTCGAAAATAAGCACGTTGGCATCAACTGCCATACCAATGGAAAGTATTACACCGGCAACACCTGCAAGTGTAAGAACAATTGGATTTGCCAGTAAGTAAACAATAAAGAAGAGCGCAAATACAGCCAGCACCGACGTTATAAGCTTTTCCCAGGAGTTATCCTTGGAATTTAATATGTTCAACATTATATATATGAACATACTGACTGCAATAATTATTGCGACTATTGTATTTAAAGAACTCTGAATTAAGAATAATAAAATTGCTGCGTAAATAGTTAACGCAACTACAGCGATAAAACCTTTTAATCTGTAATAAAGCGTCATGTAAACAGCAACGACAATTAAACCGATTAACCCAGCCCACATACTCTTTGCGAGTGCATCTGCACCTAGTTCAGCACCAATAGTATACTGGCCCGAAAGAACAATTGGCGCTGGAATCGCACCTGTATTAAGGTCTCTAGCCAGCGCAGTTGCTTCGTCTATTGTAAAGTTACCTTCGATTATTGCCTGGCCTCCGGATATTTTAGTTCGTACGGTAGGCGCGGAAATCAGTTCGCCTCCAACAAAAATTGCAAGCGGCTTATCAATATTTCTTCCGGTAATTTCAGCGAATAGATCTGAACCTTCTGTATTAAACTGAATTGTAACGTAAGGTTCATATAATTGATTAAATGCAACATCCGCATGAACAAAGTGTTCACCTGTTAATCCTGTATCCTGCCATTCACTTGGAATAGTTGAAAAGAAAATATCTTCATACTTATATTTATTTACGGTTTCAGTTTTGACATCAGCTCCGACAATAGTACCCGCCTGAATAATATGGAATCCAAATTCTGTTTCAACCAAAGTAAGATCACCTTTGTTTTCCAGTTTAAGTGCTGCTTGTTCAAATTTATCAGTATATGCACCTTCTCCGGCTGGTTTAATTAATATTCCGCCTAAATCTTTAGCGGAAGAATCATCATTCAATTCTTTTGCTTTTTCAGTAAAATCAGCACCGTCTTTTATTTCTTGAAGTATTTGTTCAGCTAAAGCTTGCGCTTCTTCCTTTGTCCTGGTTATTGATGGGTCAGCTTTTTCAGCACCTTTATATGCAACTAAGATATGGCTTACATTAACCTTTTTATCAATAGATTTCGTCTGTTCTTCAGTTTCCTTTTCATTCAATTTAATAATATGCAAGCCGGTAATTTCAATTAATTCACCAGTTGGACTTAATGTCTGATCACCACTTGTCTCAATTGTTCCTCTGTAAACTTGCCCTGGTTCCATTGATGCAAGTTTTGAGACAATTGAATCATTAATTCTGTCTTCATAAACAAAGTCAGTATTGTTTGTATAAGTTACTCCTTCAGGGTTAGCTTGTTCTTCTTCCTGACCGATTACCTCAAAATTATCAGGAGTTATTTCCTGTAAAATTTCATTGGCATGGTTTTCAATATTTTGTTTTTCATTTGGATCAATTTCTGTTTTTCTTTCTTTAAATTCTAATTGTATTGTTTTACCAATTGTACCTTTTGCTTCATCAATATTAACTCCGGCCAAATCAACAACTATGTGGCTTTCACCGGCGATTTCTGAAACAAATATCATTGGTTCACTAACACCAAGACTGTTTACACGTTTATTAATTACTTCTTTTACACCTTCAACAATTGATTTTTGATCTTCTAAAGGAACCTTTCTTAGATCAATTTTATAATCGAGTTCAGCTCCGCCTTGCAGATCAAGTCCCAAATGAACATGCTGGTCTTTTAAGAAATCAGGAGCCCAGCCAACTATTGGGGCTTTTGTTTGTGGCGGCAAGTCAAAAATGCCTAAAATTACAGCAACGACTATTATAACTATAACTTTTAGAAAAGATCTTCCTTTCATGGAATTAGGGTTTAAAAAATAGTATGAAAAATATATAAATTATTGATTTTGCTCATGCAGTTTTTCATCGAGCTCCTCATTGTTACCTTTGCCTGATCTGCCATAGTCATCATGTAGTTTAACAACATCTGTTAAGTGTGGTGTTGAGACTTCAAAAATCTTTGAATCTTCCAGTGCCTCAGCCCGATGGATAGTATAAGGATTTACATCAAATTTGTCACCTGGTTTTAAAATAATTTCCTTTAAATTTTCCTGATCTGTGCCATAAGTCATTTTCACGAGCCCGCTGTAAACATATTGAGTTTCCAGTTTTTCCTCATGATACTGCAAAGAATAGCGATGCCCCTTCTTCAATTCAAGAATTTTTCCCGCATAATTATCATTTTGTGCAAACCAGATCTCACGACCCCATGGTTTGGGCTTAATTTGCGTTTTGTGCTGTTGATTTTGATCAGAATTCATAAAAAGTTTTAGTATTCGGAGGATACTATACTAGAAAATAGGGTATATGGGAAGTTATAAATACTTTTTGTTATCTTCCTTCAATTTTTCAACTATCTTTTTTACATCCTGACTTCTGTTTTTAGGGCAAACAAGCAAAGCATCAGGTGTATCAATAATAACCATGTCATCCAAGCCTATTGTTGCTATTATTTTATTTGGATTGTCAGTGCGCACTACACTGCCATTCGTATCAATTCCAATGTGATTTCCATGGATAATATTATCTTTTGGATCAATTGCCAGTTCATCATGGATTGATTCCCATGTCCCTACATCGCTCCATCCGAATTCAGCTGGAATTATACGAACTTCATCTTCTTTAACTTTTTCCATAATTGCGTAGTCGATTGAAATTTTTTCACATGCAGAGTAGTTTTTTCGAACTTCTGCTTCTTCGTTATCGCTGCCAATCGCTTTTTTAATTTTCATTAATTTATCGTATGTATCAGGTAAATGTTTTTGATATTTTTCCAAAATTGTATCAATTCGCCATACATACATTCCTGTATTCCATAAATAATCACTGTCCGCCATAAATTCTTTTGCTTTTTCGAGATTTGGTTTTTCAGTGAATCCTTTGAATTCTTGAACTTCATGTCCGTGAACACTCTCTAAAGATTTTCCAACCTTTACCCAACCCAGATTTACATTTGGAAAACGCGCTTTAACTTCAATTATATTAAGAGTGCGTTCATCTTGTGCAACTTTTTTAGCAACTTTAAGTTTTTCGCGGAATTGCTGCGCATCTTTTACCAGATGATCAGCATAAATAATTGCCATTACTTCATCCGGATCAGCATCCATCGATAATCTCATCGCTGCATAGCCAATACAGGTTGCTGTATCGCGAAGACTGGGCTCAAGAATTATATTATTGTGTGAAATTTGTGGTAGTTGAGCAAGAATATCTTCAAAAAAATCTTCATTTGTTGCTACATAAATGTTTTCATCACCAAGATACTTAACTCTTTCGTATGTTTCCTGTAGCATTGTTAAGTCACTTGTGAGTTTTTGAAATTGCTTTGGTTTATTCTGACGGCTAAGAGGCCATAAACGGCTTCCCACACCACCAGCCAAAATTACTGCTTTCATTTCTTAATTATTAATGAGTCATCCCAGTCTGTTGGTTTTTTAATTCCAAGGATATCAAGTATAGTTGGTCCAATATTTGAAAGTCCACCTTTTTTCTTAAGTTTAGCTTTTTTATATTCATCAGAACATAAAATAAATATAACCGGATTTAAAGTATGGCTAGGGCAATCTTCACCATTTTTTTCATAAATCATATATTCCACATTACCGTGATCAGCGGTAACAATTACGGTATATCCTTTTTCTTTAGCTACCGGAACTATTCTGCTTAAACATACATCAAGTGTTTCAACAGCTTTTATAGCAGCTTTATAATTACCTGAATGGCCAACAAGGTCACCATTAGCAAAATTTAATGCAATAAATTTATATTCGTGAATTTTTAAGTCTTTTAAAAGTGCATCAGTTATTTTTTTTGCGCTCATTTCAGGTTTACTCGCATAACTTTTAACTTTTGAACTTGGAATCAATATTCTGTTTTCGCCTTTGTATGGTTCTTTTTCCTGACTGTTAAAAAAGAAAGTAACATGAGCGTATTTTTCAGTCTCAGCTATTCTTAATTGTTTAAAATTATTTTTAGAAAGTATGTGTCCCAAATTTGTTTTAAGTTTCGGAGCAGGGAAGGCAACTTTTGCAGTCTTACTATAAGGTCCGAAACAACAAAAATAAGGTTTAATACCTTTCATAAATTTTTCTGTGATCTGAGCGGCCCGATCAGTCCTGTAATTAAAGAAAATAACACTGTCTTTTTTCTCAACTTTGCCTTTTTTATCCAAAACAACCGGTTCAATATAATAATCCGACTCAACATTATGTGCATATTGTTTTTTTAGAGCCTTAATTGCATCTTCTTCAACATCTCCTTTCATTTTTGTCATTAAATCATAAGCTTTTTGTGTTCGATTCCAGTTCTTGTCGCGATCCATAGCAAAATATCTGCCAATCATTGTTGCAATCTTACCAACGCCAATTTTTGTTATCTCGCTGTTCAACTTTTTTATAAATTTATCACCACTTTTCTCAGGTACATCGCGGCCATCCATAATCATATGTATATAAACCTCTTTTAATTTGTGTTTTTTTGCCATTTTCAGCAAAGCAAACAAATGATTGTAGTTTGAGTGAAGTCCTGAATCACTAATCATACCCAATAAATGTAATTTGGATTTATTCTTTTTTACATTTTTTATTGCACCTTCAATTTCTTTAATTTTATCAAGTTTTCCTTCTTTGATTGTTTTATCAATTGCCATCATCGCGCCTAAAACAATTTTACCTGCCCCAATTGTGTAATGCCCCACTTCTGAACCACCCTGAAATCCAGGCGGCAAGCCAACTGCCGGTCCATGCGCATCAAGATGTGTTTTTGGATATGTTTTACGTAGTTTATCTATAAAAGGAGTTTTAGCATTTGTTACGGCATTGCCTTTATATTTTTTACCTTCGCCATAACCATCCAAAATTATTAAAAGAACTTTTTTATCCATATTAATATATTGTGTTTAAGTATAAATTCAATAAATATTCTCCGAAAAATATTGTAATAAAAATACCAATAATCATAAACGGAGCAAAAGGTACTTGAGATTTTAATCCAACTTTTTTAAAAGACATTAAAATCAAACTTATTATAGAACCAATAATATAGGTAATGAATAATCCCAATAATAACATCTGCCATCCCAGCAGCAGCCCCATTAATATGCCAACCTGAACATCCCCGAACCCAAGCCATTTTTCTTTACTGATCCAAAACTGGAAACCAAAAAAAAGTCCGCCAATCGCGCCACCAATCACCATGCTGTACAAACCGGGATGTGCTAAAAAAATCCCAATCACAAATACAAATGCGATTGCAGGTAACGAGAATATTTCAGGTATTTCTAAATATTTAAGATCATAAAAGAAAATCAAAATCAAAAATAAACTTACAATTATATAAAAAATATAATTTAAAAATAAGACTGCATTGAAATTGCATGCTAAATTACCAAATTCATAAATAAAAAACGGATACAAAATATAAAATGCAGCAAAAATAGTTCCGCACAATAATTCAATTAATAAATAATGAATACTTATTTTCTTTTTACATATTCTGCATTTCCCTCGATTAATCAAATAACTGAAAATAGGAATCAGATCACGCATTGCGAGTTTTTTATGGCAATGAGGGCATTCAGAGCGTCCTTTAATAATCCCTTTTTTATTTTCGTGAATTCTATAAATAACAACACTTAAAAAGCTTCCAAAGAATGTTCCTATAATAAATAAAAAAATAACCGGTAAAACCATTTTAATTAAGAATGTTAACGAGTAGTTCGTTATATCTTTCTGCTGCAAGATTACTTACTGCTGAACCGTTGCCAAGTTCATAAGCTTTTTTATAAAGATCTTTTGCTCTGCCAAATTGCTGTTGTTTGTAATACATCCAACCTAAATTAAGATATGGTGCATCAAACTCGGGATTAATTGTTAATGATTTTTGTAAATTTTTATTTGCATTAATGAAATCATTATTTGCAACTTGGGCCCAACCCAGCAAATTATAACTCATTGCATCATCAGGATGATATACAAGTGCTTTTTCAGCCAATGATACAGCTTTGTCAGGTTCATTTAATTTATCTATATAAACCCAAACAGGTCTTACAAAGTATTCAATATCTGTTGGATTTTTACTAATTACATCTTCATAAAGTGAACTGGCATTTTGATAATCTTCAGCCTGGAAATAAAATTCAGCAAGTTTTTGTTCGACATGAATTTTAGGTTCATATCCATATTTTGCAGCCAATTGTAAGCTCTCAATCGCTTTGTCGAGGTCATCTACTCCTGCATATGCAAGTCCCAAATAAAAGAATGTTTCCGGTTTTTCCGGATCCTGACGGGCAGCTTCTTCCAATGCATCAACAGCATCCTGATACTTTTCCAATTGTAAATAACTGTAACCTAAAACTATCCACGCATCACGATAATCGCGCCTGGTTTCAAGTACATTCCAAATTAAATCTTTTGCCATTTGAGGCTGATTAATCTGTACCATAGCCCGAGCTACAAGTACTTTTAAATGTTCATGTAAACCTGCCTGATATCTGTCGAATTCATCCATTGCACTTAATAATTTATTTGCGTTATTTTTAATTTCATCAATTGTGGAATTTTCAACTGATTTATTTAACAAAGAGCGAGCTTTTTCATAATCACCAAAATAAAGTGCCATCATTCCCTGATAGTATAAAACCGAAGAATCATCAACATTTATATTATCAAATATAGTTTTTGCCTCACTGAAATCTTCAAGTCCTAAATTTGCACGACCTAAAATTAATTTTCCATTAACATTGGTAGGGCTGATTTTTATTACTTCTAATGCAAGATTTTTAGCTTTTTCATATTCTTTTTCAAGAAGCTGAATTTCTCCGATGCGTAATAAAGGTTCTATTTTAGAAGGTTCCTGTTCGCTGGCGTTTGTATAAGCATCAATTGCCATAGAATAAAGTCCGCTTTGATAATAGAAATCACCTTTATTAATAAGTTCTTCATAAGATTTTTTTCTGGCAATTTTTTCAGGCTCAGTCAATTGCTGTGTTTGAATCGGTTCTTCAACTACAGGTTCACTACCTTTTAAAAATGGAAAGTCAATAATTCCAAAAACATAAAGTGTTAAAACTATTAGTGTGCCAAGCAGTACAATATTTAAAATTGTCAGGAATTTTCTCATAATTATTTTAAGCTGTTTGATATAAAGATTGATTTTTTAAGCAGTGTCCGTGAGTGAGTGCGATTGCAAGAGCATCTGCAGCATCATCAGGAGTTGGAATATGATCGATTTGTAAAAGCATCTGAACCATGCGCTGAATTTGATCTTTTTTTGCTTTGCCATCACTGCAGAGCGCTTGTTTTATCTGCATCGGATTATAAGAGGCGAGCGGAACTCCAAGTTCAGTAAGTTTTTGTAAAATTACACCTCGCGCCTGAGCAACTGAAATTGCTGTTTTAACATTTTTTGAAAAGAAAAGTTCTTCAACTGCTGCAAAATCAGGTTTAAATTTATTAACAATTATCTGCAGATCAAAAGCTATTTCTTTAAGACGCATTTCCAAAGGCTGATCCTTTGAAGTGGTGATACAACCGTATGAAATTACATTAAAATTTTCATTTGTTTCATTTATTACTCCATAACCAATTATAGCTGTGCCTGGATCAATACCTAAAATGCGCATAAAGCTTTTATTATCGACTTATCTATAATACTTTTAAATAGCGCTTGTTACAATATGTTTTTCTTTACCTATCGCCAAAAAAATGACTGCTTTTTTGCCTTTTTCTTTAGGCATTAGCCTGTGGATATCTTTAAGGTAATTATTTTGAGTAATTTTACCTTCAATAATATCGTTAATTCCCCATAAAAGCGCTAAATGATTTCTAAGTTTTTTATTCTTTGTAATTACAACTGTTTGAATATAACATCTGTGTTTCGAAACAGACTGAACATCTTCTTCATTATCAGTAATTATAATTATTTTTTTCGCATTAATTGATTCTGCAAGTTCGCAAACTTCAAGTCCCAGTGCATCGTTTTCTTCAACTGATTGACCAATATATCGCGGTGGTAAAAGTTCGCTGTGCTTTTTAAGTTCGTGTTCAACATTTGTAGCAACCTTTGCAAAAATCTCAACAGATTTAATAGGATAAGTTCCCACAGCAGTTTCATTCGATAGCATTATTGCATCTGAATTATCAAAAATAGCATTCGCAATGTCACTAACCTCTGCACGTGTCGGAGTTGGACTTTCCACCATTGATGCAAGCATCTGAGTAGCGGTAATAACAGGTTTTCCAGCTAAATTACATAAATGAATCATTCTTTTTTGAACCACCGGAACCTTTTCAGGACCGATTTCCATAGCCAAATCTCCGCGAGCAACCATAAGTGCATCACTGGCCTCAATTATTTCTTCAAGATTTTCAACTGCTTCGCGCCTCTCGATTTTCGCAATGATTTTAACTGGTTTTTTGCCGATTAATTTACGCAAATCATGCATATCTTTTGCTTCTTTAACAAAAGAAAGCGCAACATAATCAATATCCTGAGTTAATCCGAATTTTAAATCTTTTTTATCTTTTGGAGTGATAGGGGATGTTGATATTGTTCCGTTCGGAACATTAATTCCTTTATGTGCTTTAATAATTCCGTTATTTAAAACAGTACAAATAATGTCTTTATTTGATTTTCGATTAACTTTTAACTCTATTTTTCCATCGTCAACAAGTAAAAGATGTCCTTTTTTAACGTCTTTATATAAATCTTTGTATTGCACAGGTATTTTGTTTTTGGATTTTGGTCCGCAAGTTAGGATAATTGTTTGACCTTTTTTAACTTCAGTATCGTTAATGTCTCCTATTCGTATTTTTGGTCCCTGAAGATCCTGCATTATTGCCAACGGTACGCCGATTTTTTTTGCAGCAGCCCGAATTCGTTTAATTAGTAACGCATGATTACTATAAGTTCCATGTGAAAAGTTTAACCTTGCGCAATCCATTCCCGCTTTTATCATTTTTTCTAAAACGTCAGGTGATTCTGAAGCAGGTCCAAGCGTACAAACGAATTTTGTGTTTTGAACTCTCATTAATAAAATTTAGATAATTGATTATTTAGGTCATCTAAAGCTTTTTGAAGCTTTAACCTGTGCAGATCCAAAATCTTTTGTCTTCTTTCAATATCGTGCTTTGGTACCAAATCAAGCATACGTTCAGTTTGCATCTGAATTTGGTCACAAGTCATCTCAAATGTGTTCTGAAGCTTATCTATATGTTGATCTGTTGTTAAAGCAGTCATTAATCTGGAATTTATTTCTATTTATTATACCAGAAAAATAGTGGATTGGATAGTTTAGGTTGATAAAATCATATTAATTGTTATAATTTTAACAATTCTCAAAATGTCAGAAGAATCAGAAACAATTCGGTTTCAAATTATTGATAAAGAAGATGGAACAAGCGATTTAGAACTAATTTGGCCCGGTGACGAGCCTGTATCTGATGACCAATTTGAATTAGAAAAAGCAGCTCACGGTGAAATACGTGATTTAATTAGAAGGATGGTTGAAGCGGTCTGGGCACGAGCAAAGTTGAATATCGAAGAGTAATTAATTATTCATCAAAACATCCAAATCAATTGATAAATCTTCAAACTTTTTTTGAAGAAGTTTTTTTGAATCTTCAACACCGCTTCTATATATTTCCAAAGCAGCGTTTTCTAAAACGCAGTCCAATACTTCTTCAGCAGCAAGCATTCCTATCTCTTCATCGCGTTCGTTTTCGAAGAATCTAATGATTTCATCAATAACAGATTTTCTTTTTTCTTTTGAAAGCAAATCCCATTTTCGTTTTATTTCAGACATATTATTTAACAGTTACTGATTTAGCCAAATTCCTCGGCATATCCGGGTTGTTTTCACGTAAAACAGCAAGCTGATATGCAAGAATCTGAACAGGGATTATATTTATAATTGGACTCGCATTGCCGCCATCCGGAACTTTGATCCAGTAATCAAATACTTCGTGATTTTCTGGCGAAACCCCGATTATGAAACCGCCGCGACTACCAACCTCAATTGCATTGCTGATTATTTCATGCTTTGTTTCGTCATTTGAAACAAGTGCAATACAAGGCACACCGTCGTGAATAAGCGCGATTGGACCGTGCTTAAGTTCGCCTCCGGCAAAACCTTCCGCATGAATATAACTAACCTCCTGTAATTTAATTGCAGCTTCAAGTGCCATTGGATAATTCATTCCTTTTCCGATAACATACATACTTTCGTGGTCTTTAATTTGCTCAGCCAGTTTATGAATATGTTCTTCATAGCGCGGATTTAACATGTCATTGATTTTGCTTGCTGTATCAACAAGTAAAATTTTGCCTTCATCAAGTTTTCCTGCGCAGGCATATGCAAGTAAAGTTAAAATAGCCATTTGAGCTGTTGTTGCTTTTGTTGAAGCAACTGCTTTTTCAGGTCCTGCTTTTATATGAATAGAGTAATCCGAGATTCTATCCATCGAAGAACCCTCAACATTTATAATTGAAAGAACTTTAGCGCCTTTTTTCTTTGCGATTTCCAGCGCTTCCATTGTATCAGCGGTTTCGCCTGACTGCGAAATCGCGATTATCAAACTTCTTTCAGTAATAAAATCCTGTAAACTCGGGAATTCACTTCCAAAAGTTGTATTAACATGCCTTCCAGCGATTTTACTAAACAAATAAGAACCTGCCAAAGCAACTTTGCCAGCTGTTCCGCATCCTATTATATAAGTTCCGTAAGCACCCTTAATTTCTTCTGCAATTTTCATTATCATTTCATCATCCTGATTGATAGCGCGCGCAATTGTATCTTTTTGTTCGCTTATTTCTTTAATCATAAAGTGCGGGAAGTCTCCCTTTTCAGCGCTTTCAGCGTCCCAATCAATCTCTACCACGCGTTTATCGATTTTTTCACCTGTTTTTAGATCAAAAAATTCAACTTCACTATTAATAACAACCATCTGGTCATCATCCAAATACATCACATTGCGCGTATAATCTAAAAACGCCGGGATATCTGAAGCAATAAAAAATTCATTTTCTCCTTTTCCAACAATCAACGGTGAACCTCTTCGTGCCGCAACAAGCCTGTCATCATCATTGCTCATAACCAAAATAGCATAACGGCCATGCAGCCTTTCAATCGCTTTTTTAACTGCCTCAACAAGTCCGTCTTTTTTATATTCCTGAATTAATTGTGCAATAACTTCGGTGTCGGTTTCGCTCCTGAATTCGTATCCTTTTGCTTTCAATTCATCACGAAGCTCAATGTAATTTTCAATAATTCCGTTGTGAACAATAGCAATCGACTTATCAGCAGAAAAATGAGGATGAGCATTTGCAACTGTTACACCCCCGTGAGTGGCCCAGCGTGAATGGCCCATTGCAAGATTGCACGCACGTTTTAGATCGATGCCTTCAGGCGGATTATTAAAATCAAAGTCGCTTATTTTGCCGACTTCTTTATATATCGATATTTCTCCGTTGCATTTTGAAGCCACGCCCCAAGAATCATAACCTCTGTATTCGAGCTTTTTTAAGCCATTAATAACAAGTTCTGCTGCGTTTTGTCTAGGGCCTTTGTAGGCGAATATTCCGCACATATTTTTAAGCTTTATAAATATCCATTGAATGTGGATTGTGGAAGATTAAAGTAGAAACAATCTTTTCAGCTTCCTGCGCGCCACTCGAAAGCGACCATTTTTTCCCTGCATGAATTCTATCAACACCTTTAATTTCAAAATGATGTTTGATTGTCTGTAATTTACTTTCTCCAACAGTATCTTCTTTATTAAAAGTTAAATAGCTTTCAGCATTAATTGATTTCCCGTCTGTTTCACTTAAACCTTGTTCCGGATCAAAACTATAAAACTTACCTTCTATTTTAATTAAAGGAATTTCTTTTGCCATATTAACAATTTCACCGCTCTTTAAAAGCTCGTTTGCTGTTTCAACTTTATCAACATTGCCATTAGTTCTAATTCCGTAATATAAAAGTTTTTTAAGTTTTGCATCCGCAAATCCCAAGTTGTGAATTGCAGCTTCAAGAGTTCTTTCTTCATTATCAGTAATCACAGTATCTACAAAAACTTCAATATCCGGCTTATCGTAAGCCTTGGCACCTTCGGTTTCGTATGCAGGTTTTTCCATAACAATGCCTTCAGGTTTAACAATTTCAAAACTCTTACCAATATAAGCATTCATTGATTCAAAAATAGGGTCGCCCACTTCAGTTCTTTCAGGATGCGGCATTAAACTCATTACATTTCCTTCAGGATTACAAACACCAGCCAAATTTAACATCGCACCATTTGGATTCACAGGGAATTCCTCACGAATTTCGCCATTCTCGTCACAATATCTAAATACTGTCTGCTGATTTTTTAATAAGAGCTCTTCCATTTCAGGATCAATTGATGTGAATCTTCCTTCACCATGCGCAACAGGAATTCTAAGTAAATGATCCTGATCATAATAGTTAAATGCGCTGCGGCCTTTTGGAACCGCGTTCTTAATATAAATCCAGTCATTATAAAATCCTGTACCTAAAATATTTCCGTCTTTATCAACACGTTTGTTCCATGCAAGAGCCATTTCTACATGCTTTGGATCAAGCCCCGGAATCATACCAGCCTCAACAACAACCTGAGCTCCATTACAAACTCCTAAAACAGGTTTTCCTTTTGCAGCCTCTTCTTTAATATTATTAATTAAAGGGTTTTTTGATGCGATAATTCCTGACCTGCCCCTGTCTTCATAGCTAAATCCGCCCGGAATAAAAAATCCGTCAAAGCCCGAATAATCCGCTTCTTCATTCCATCTTATTAATTGTGGCTCCATTCCGCTTCTTGCAATTGCCCTTAATGCCTCAAGTTCACAATTCGTTCCAGGGAATAGAATTACTGCGATTTTAGCCATATTATATTTTGATTATTACATCTTTTAGTTCTTTTGGAGCCTTTGTAATATTCTGGGCTCCGGTACGTGATATTATTAGCATATCTTCTATACGAACGCCAAAGTTTTTAGGTAGATAAATACCCGGTTCTATTGTAGTAATCATATTGGCTTTAAGCTTGTATGGTTCTTCAACTCCAAGACTCGGAAGTTCATGGATATCCAAGCCGACTCCGTGGCCCAAAGCATGCTGAAAATTCTTTTCATAACCATTTTCCTTAATCGGCTTCATTGCAGCTTCAACCACTTTTTTAACTGTTGTTCCGTGTTTAAGCTCTGCAATTGCTACATTTTGAGCATCCAAAACAGTCTGGTAAACCTCAGCTTCTTTGGCTGACGGCTTCGCTGTAAAAAAGGTACGGGTCATGTCACTGCAATAAGATTTATATTTAACACCCATATCAATAAGTACAACATGCCCTTTTTTTAACTTTCTGTTTGTATTTTGATGATGGGGGATTGAGCTGTGCGATCCAAAAGCAACAATCGGGTCAAATGATGAATCCTCAGCCCCCAAGTCGCGCTGTGCTTTAATAATAAACCATTCAACTTCAGCTTCTGTTCGGCCTTCTTTTAAATAATTAAGTACTTCATCCAAAACAAGTTCGTTTATTCTTTGAGATTTTTTAAGCATTGCAAGTTCCCAGTCTGTTTTGATCTCGCGGATTTTTTCAATAACATTTTCAGTTTTTTTAAACCGCACACCAGGAGAAATTTTCTTTAATCCATCATATTGGCTTACAGTTAAATAACTTTCTTCAACTCCCAATTCTTTAATTCTGAATTTTTTAAGAAGAGCGGGCCAGTCTTTTTTCCATTTTTTATCAATCTGAACAACCTCAAAGTCTTTTGGGATTATTTTTTGGGCATATTCAAGATATCTGAAGTCAGTAAAAAAATACGCTTTACGCTGAGTTATTAAAATAAGCCCTCGCGAACCGGTAAACCCAGTTAAATAATAAACATTAGTGGGATTGCTAATGAACAAAGCATTGTAATTCTTGAATTGCTTTCTTATTTCTTTAAGCATTTTGGAGGAAGTATTTTATGATATCTTCAGGTTCCTGAATTTCTTCAGGAATATCTTTTAATTTTTGAATGATTTGATGCTTTCTGTAGCCCAAATTCTCAAGTGCTGAAACAACGTCTTCGTTAATGTCGGCAGGTACTTTATAATCCTGAGGTTTTTCAGATGCACCTATCTTTTCTTTTAAATCAATAACAATTCTTTCAGCGGTCTTCTTGCCTATTCCCTTTGTTTTTACAAGAAGGGCACTATCACCTTTAGAAATTGCGTATTTAACTGAAGAAAGGGGATTGTTAAGAATCTCGAGAGCTGACTTTGGACCAACACCTGAAACGCTTATTAAAAGCTTAAATACCTCAAGTTCTTCAAATTTTTCAAATCCATAAAGGCTTATGTCATCTTCACGTACGGCAGTATGAATATAAAGCTCGGCAATATCGTTCTGCTCATTTTCACCAAGATAAGTCTGCGTAACATTAACCAGATAACCAACATCACCTGCGGTTAATATAAGGCTAGAACCTAGCTTTTTATGAATTGTTCCTGTTAGATATGCAATCATGGTTTAAGTATAGCATCTCACTAAATTATTCAAAACCAATGATTCCATCCCGGGACGGGATTTCATTGACAATATAAAAAATTGAGTGCGCAATAGGTATACTCTCCCTGTAAATGAACAAATTTTCAGGGGCTTATTGCTTGACAAAAGTATGAAAAAGGTTAAAATAAATCTCTGTAAAATAATCTTAATGCAAGACGATTATCAACTAAAATTCGCGGATTATTGCGAACGCCAAATAGATACATTAACTCCTTTAAATGAGAATCCGGATCTTATCATGGATCCGCATCAACAGGAGGCAATGCAACTTGCGGCTATAGCACTTGCTGTTAACAGAAAAGCATTTTCAATAGTTCATTCATGCGGTTCTGGTAAAACTATACTTGAAGCTAATCTCGCAATTGCATCTCAAAGAGCAAAACAGGAATTAGGACTTCAGGATTCTCACGATGTTATATTAACAACTGAAAGATCATTACTTCATATGATTAGAGAGGAATTTGACTTTTTGGGTCTTGATACCGGCATTTGGGGCGGTGGAAAGAAAGTTCTTGACCGTCCTTTAATTGTTTCGAGCATTCAGGCAATGCAAAAAAATAAGAAAGATTTAGCCAAATTATTACCTTCGGAAAGGGTGCGGCTTTTAATAGGAGATGAAGCGGATATGTTTTTAACGGATGAAAGAAAAGAAATTATAAATGGTTTTCAATATCCCGTAAAAGTGGGCCTTACCGCTACATCAAAATGGCCTGACGGCAGAGATATTTCTGAAATTTGGGGAGAAAAAATACACGAAATGAATTTAAAAGAAGGAATTTTAAAAGGAATAAATGTCCCGCCGTTATTTTATTTGTTCGAAGCGGACTTGGATGACAGCCAATTAAATGTAATAAAGGATGATTACGACCAAAAAGAACTGCAAACAGCATTAAAAGAAGCAGAAATTCAAAAGGCTATTCCTGAAGTTTATGAAGCCCTTGTTCCAAAAGAAAATAGAAAAAATTTCCCGACTTTAGTATATGTTCCAAGTGTCCAACTGGCTTATGCCACAACACTGGAACTTTTACAGAAACTCGGTGATAAAGGAGTTACAGTTCGTTGTTGGACAGGTGAAAGCATGAGTTCGGAACAGATTAAAAGAGATATGACGGATTTTAATGATGGGAAAGTAGATATATTGGTACTTTGCGAGATGGGTGGCAGAGGTATAAATCTCCCAAGGGCAAGGTGTCTTATAGATGCTTATCCGACATTATCTTCTACAAAACTTGAACAACGACACGGAAGAGTTCTTCGTCAGATACGAGCGCAAAGTGATTTATCACAACAGGGATTTAAAAAGATGTTTGCACTTGTTGCACAAATAATTCCTAGATCAAACAGGTACAGACCATATTTATTGCCTGATTTACTAGATTGCTGGCCGGATTTTAAAGAAGGACGCATTCTTGGTCTGCAAAACTCACACGGGGGATTCCACGGTGGCGATGTGGGAAGTCCGGTACAAGATGAAGTTGCAATGATTAGGCAACACTTATTGGGAAAAAATCCTCAGATATACGTGCGCGAAGTCGAACAAGTTGATATTTATGAGCAGCTTAAATTACGAGAAGAGCTTCCGCAGGCAGATGAGCATGGATTGTTTGAATTGGATGGGGAGAGATATGGGACAATAAATACATGGGTAAGGGAATTTGGTGTTAACCATTTTACGATTAAGAAAAAATTAGTTGGTATAGAAGGGGTTGCAGGTAAAGATAAGTTAAGCCGAATATGTGAATTCTATACGGAGTCAACAGTAAGGGAAAGATGTTCTGATTTCCTTGAAAATCTTCCACAGGCCGATGATAATGGATTTTTTGAAGTGGGCGGTGAAAGACATCAAACAATTGAAGGATGGGCAAAAGAACTTGGCGTCGCACATAATTCAATAAAGAAAAGATTATTAGGGATTAAAGGAATTAGAGGGAGGTATAAAAAAGGTACAATTTGCCAATTTTACTCAGAGTCATTAATAAGGGAAAGATGTTCTGATTTACTGGAAGATTTTTTGCAAGCAGATGAGAATGGATTTTTCTATTTAAATGGTCAACAATATGGAACAATTCGAGCTTGGGCAAAAACAATTGGTATCTCCTCACCTACAATTAAGGTTAAATTAAATGGAGTGGAAGGAATTAGAGGTAAGAATATAAAAGGCGCAATAAATGAATTTTACCCGAAATCAAGCATAAAAGAAAAATGCTTTGATTTACTTGAAGACGTTCCTGTATCTGATGAGAATGGATTTTTCGAACTGGATGGAGAAAGGTATGGTTCATTATATTTATGGTCAAAAGAATTTGGTGTCTCAAGACATGTAATATTTGAAAGGTTAAATGGTTTAGAAGGAATTAATGGGAAAAATAAAAATGGGAGAATTCATAAATTTTACCCGGAATCAAGAGTAAAAAAAAGTTGTGCGGATTTAATGTTAGATCTCCCTAAGGCTGATGAGAGTGGTTTTTTTGAATTGAACGAAGAAAGGTATGGCGCAATTGCAGGATGGGCAAGAGAACTTAATATCTCATATCGTTCAATAAAGAAAAGACTATTTGGAATTAAAGAAATTAGAGGTAAGAGTAATAAAGGAGGAATTTGTGATTTTTATAGTGAATCAGATATAAGAAATATTTGCGCGGATTTATTGGCAGACCTTCCAAAGGCTGATGAGAATGGATTTATTGAGATAAATGGAGAAAAATACGGGACTATTGAGGCCTGGGCAAGGGTATTAACAATCTCCTCTAATGCAATTAAAAAAAGGTTAAATGAATTAGAAGGAATTAGAGGTAAAGATGGAGGAGGCCGAATATGTGAATTTTATGCGGGGTCAATAGTAAGGGAAAGATGTTCTGATTTCATTGAAAATTTTTTACAGGCTGATGAAAATGGATTCATTGAAGTGGACGGAGAAAGACATGGAACAATTGGAGGATGGGCAAAAGCACTTGATATCTCATTTAATTCAATAAAGAAAAGACTATTAGGGATTAAAGGAATTAAAGGGAAGAATAAACATGGAGGAGTTTGGGATTTTTATAGTGAATCAGATATAAGAAATATTTGCGTGGATTTATTGGTAGACCTTCCACATGTTGATGAGAATGGATTTGTTGAGTTAAATGGAGAAAAATACGGGACAATTGAAGCATGGGCAAGAGAACTTGGGAAATCTATATCTGCGATAAGGAGAAGGTTCGTTGAAATTGAAGCAATTAGTGGAAAGAATAATCGTTCCAGAATTTGTGAGCTTTATGCAGAATCAGTAGTAAAAATAAAATGCGCAGATTTTTTTAACTTTTAATCATTTTCGATGCAATTTCACTATACTCACCCAGGTATTTTGATGTCTTAATAAAGAATTCTCTAAAAAGCGTTTGATTAGAGGATTCTACAATATTCGCGAGATTTTTTGTATTAACCATAATGGAATCAATAATATAATTTTTTTCAGGATTCATCATTAAAATCGGTCCGTACAAGTCCGGATCCTGAGAAAACATACGCGCAATTACTCCAAATTCAAGTTTATAAATAGGACTCATAAATTTTTCCAGCTCATTTAAGTCAACATTTAGGTCGCGCAAAGTATGACCCAGCAAAATAGAATGAAAGTGAATTAAAACCTGAATTACCCCCATGTTTTTATCATGATTTTCCGGTGTTGTTTCGTGCACTAAAAGCCCTTGTTCTTCAAGAAAACTCTGGATAAATTTTTTGTTCGCAGTTCGGGCCGGACAAAGCACTATTCTTTGGTTTTGGGTAGTCGAAATTTTAGGTCCAAACATAGGATGAAGACCAATTACTTCAGCCTTGCCTTTTAACATTTCATTAATCGGCTCGACTTTCAAAGAAGTGAAATCCATCAACAATTGTTTTTCGTGAGTTAAAGGAATTATCTCTCGAATAACCTCCTTGGTTTTCATTATCGGCACAGAAACAATCACAATATCAGCTATTTCGGCCAATTCCGTATTGGAAAGCTTTGTTCCTTTATCAGAAATAATCACTTTAAAGCCTTTTTTCTTAAATAAAGGAATAAAAAGCTTTGCCATCTGGCCTTTGCCGCCTATGAATCCAACGGTTATATCTTTTATTGCTTTGTTAAATAATTTCATTAAAGTTTTTTAATCTTTTTAAACCAATCAGTTAAATGCGTCTTTTCCAACTCAAGTAAAAGCTTTTTCGCACTTTTTGTTTTTAGATGTACTTTAATATTATCAATCCAGCTTTTTGTTGGATATCCTGTATCCAAATATTCTTTTGCCTGTATTGCTGTTTCAAGTAAGTCCGCATCATATGCGATTTTTGCTAGTTTATTTGAACCTCTGTGTTCAGTTATCCAGTATTCTTCAATTGCTTTAGCTGCTTTAGCTGGCAGCAAATTAATTTGGTCTTTTAATACTTTTTCTTCAATTCCATCTCTATCAATATATCTTTGAGCTATTTTATTGTGGTCTCCGGTTCTTGCCTCAGGAACATCGTGAAACAACAACATACAAGCTACTTTTTCGCTGTTCTCACCTTCAAGTTCAGCTAAAACATAAGCAATTATCGCTGCCCTGAATGAATGCTCCGCTACAGTATCGGGAATCTTTACACCTGCAGCCATAACACCATTGTGATGGTATTTTTTAAGCATCCCTATCTCAAAAAAATAATTTATTAGGTTTTTCATTTCTAAGCTTTAAATCTTTTAAGGAATTTGTTCATAAATTTTTCGTAAGTTCCTTTTTCAATATGCATTCTAGCCTTATTCATCAAACAATTCAAAAAGTTAATATTGTGAATTGTTACAAGTCTTTGACCGAACATTTCATTTTCCATGATTAAATGCCTTACATAACTGCGGCTGTAGTTTTTGCAGGTGTAGCAAGCGCACCCTTTCATTAATGGATTTGGATCTTCTTTATTTTCAGCATTTTTAATGTGAGATCGTCCGTCTTTTGTCCAGAACGAGCCGTGACGTGCATTTCTTGTAGCCATAACACAATCAAACATATCAATTCCATGGCTTATTGCAATCAATAAATCGTCAGGAGTACCAACGCCCATTAAATATCTGGCTTTTTGTTTCGGCAAATAAGGATTAATGACTTCTAAAGTGTGGTACATTTGTTTTTTTGTTTCACCAACGGATAAACCACCAATTGCGATACCCGGCAAATCCAGATCAGCCATAAATTTGGTTGATTCAATTCTTAAATCATCATGAATTCCACCCTGAACAATAGGGAATAGTGCCTGTTTAACATTTGTTTCTTTTTGAAGTTTATTATGCTCTTTAACACATTGTTTTGCCCATTGATGTGTTCTTTCCATTGCATCTTTCGCATAGCTGTAAATCGAGTGAGCGGGAGCGCATTCATCAAAAGCCATTATTATATCGGCTCCCAATGCATTTTGGATTTGTATTGCTTTTTCAGGAGTAAAAAAATGCTTGCTTCCATCAAGATAAGAAGTGAATTCAACCCCATCCTGACGAATCTTAACAAGTGGTTTTAAGCTACCTCTTTTATTGGCAGCCAATGAAAAAACCTGGAATCCTCCAGAATCAGTTAATAAAGGCCCATCCCAATTCATCCACTTATGTAGGCCCCCCATTTTTTTTATTGTTTCATGACCGGGACGTAAATATAAATGATATGTGTTTGCTAAAATTATTTGAGATTTTGTTGCTTTTATTTCTTCGGGACTCAATGTTTTAACTGTTGCCTTTGTGCCGACCGGCATAAAAACCGGAGTTTCAATTTGGCCGTGAGGCGTATTTAAAATACCGGTTCTTGCTTCGGTTGTTTTATCATTTGATGTAATTTCGAATTTAAATTCCTTCATAAGCTTTTTGTCTGAGCAGGTGATCAACTAACGTTATTGCAACCATACTTTCAGCAACAGGTAAAACCCGCGGGGTAATATTTGAATCATGCCTTCCTTTTACTGAAATCTCGCGTACTGTACCACGTAAATTAACTGTTTTCTGTGTTTTTTCAATGCTTGCAGGAGGTTTAACTGCAAATCTCACAATAATATCTTCACCATTTGAAATTCCACCTAAAATCCCGCCTGCATTATTGGTTCTGGTTCTAATGCGGCCGCCTTTCATAACAAATTCATCATTATTTTCACTGCCGTACATTTCAGCTACTTCAAAACCCGCACCTATTTCAACTCCTTTAACGGCCCCAATTGATACTATGGCTTTGCATAATTCAGCATCAAGCTTATCAAAAACAGGTTCTCCAAGACCTGATGGGGGATTCTTAACTGTAATTTCAGCAATTCCACCGCTTGAATCACCTTCAGGAGCATTTCCCATTAATAAGATTTCACTTTTAATTTTTGTTCCGGATTTTGCAAGGATTTTTTTTGCTATTGTTCCAGCAATGACCCTTGTTACTGTTTCGCGCCCTGAAGATCTGCCGCCGCCTCTGTAATCGCGAATTCCGTATTTAAGCTGATAAGTATAATCAGCATGCCCTGGTCTATATAAGTTTTTTAAATCATCATAATCTTTTGAGCGTACATTTTTATTCCAAACAATTATAGAAATAGGTGTTCCTGTTGTTTTTCCTTCAAAAATACCTGAAAGTATTTCGGGTTTGTCTGGTTCATGCCTTTTTGTTCCGTTTTTTCCATGTGGTTTTCTTCTTTCTAACTCTAAAGCTAACTCTTTTTCATCCAGTTTAAGGCCGGGAGGGCAGCCATCGATAATAACACCCAAGGCTTTTCCATGAGATTCCCCCCATGTAGTTACTTTGAAAAATTGGCCGAATGAATTACCTGGCATTTATAAAAGATAAATTATTTTTTCGCGGTTTTTTTAGCAGTTGGCTTTTTAGCAGCTGGTTTTTTTTTCGCTTCGCTCGCTGACGCTCGCTCCTTAGGGCTCGCTTTAGTCGCTCTGCCTGTTTTTTTAACTTCTCTTTTCACTGCTTTATCCTTTTCTTTCTCTTTAATTGCTTTAAATTCATCAACAGTTAAATAAGTTTCATCTTTTTTAGCTTTTTTACCAGTTTCTGAAATTTCATCTTCTTTTTTTGGACCTTCAGCTTTTTTACGTTTAGCCATGAATTTTTCTACTCTACCAGCTGTATCAACAAGCTTTTGTTTACCAGTATAAAAAGGGTGGCAAGCACTGCATATTTCAACTTTATATGATTCAAGAGTTGAGCCTGTAACTACAACATTCCCGCATTCACAAGTGAATTTTGCATTTGTATAATATTTTGGGTGTACGTCTTTTTTCATGATCTTATTTCTTTAACTTTTTAAGTAATTTTTTTGCCCATGAACTATACTTTATATTAATTATAATTGCAAGGAAAATTATGATTAATAAAAGAAAACTTATTAAATAGAAATCCAAATCAAAAACACTTAGTTCAACATATCTCTCACGCGATTCATTTTTGTCATCTACAAGCACCAGTTTGATACTTTGGGGATTGTTATCTTCAACCACCATACTTAGTACTTTACTTTCGATGGGTTCATCGCCATTTACATACCATTTATACTCCAAAATTTCCCCGTCTTCATCAAAGGAATTAACAGCACTTAAATTAATTTCTCTGTTTAAAAAGGCAAAAGCAGTATTTCCAGCGATTTCTATTATTGGGCCTTTATTGTGATCATCGATGTCATCTACATCCAAAACACCATCATTATCGTCATCTTCGTCTTTGTTATCACCTATGCCATCGAGATCATAATCGTATTGTTCGGATTGATCCAAAGGAAAAGCATCCTCTTCGTCCAAAACAGAGTCTCCGTCACTATCTGGATTTAGAGGGTCAGTACCCAGTTTTTGTTCTTCATCATTAGTTAAACCGTCATTATCATTGTCATCGTCCTCATTATCACCAATCCCATCCTTATCAGTATCATCCCATTCCATTGGATTTAAAGGGAAAGCATCCTCTTCGTCCAAATGACTGTCGTTATCATCATCTTCATCAGCGTTATTTCCTATCCTGTCGCCGTCGGTATCAATTTGCTCTTTTGAATCAAGAGGGAAGTCGTCTTCTTCATCCAATACCCCATCATTATCATCATCAGTATCATCTTCGTCTGTTATTCCGTCCCAATCCGTATCTTTTAGAACATTTGCGCTAATTGAGCCGTAATTGTTATCAGGATTGTCGCCTGAAGCTTCCCAGGGATCAATGCTTAACTGAATATAATGAGTCCCTTCAAAATATGGGATCCAATCAACAAAAACATCATCTGAGCCATTTGCTAAAATTGAAACTGTCTGGTCGCTTCCTATTTGTCTCCCTGCGGTTTGATCATAAAATTGAACATTGCCCCTTAAATCATATCCACTGTTATTTATTATTGTTGCATAAATCCTAACTGCATTGCCTTCAAGTACGCGATCGGTTGATAGTCGTACGCTATTTGGATTTATTGAAATATCTTTGCTGAAACTTTGAGCTAAAGCATTTGAAGAGCCTGCCAAAAAGCACGTTATAAGAAAGATTGTAAAAATTACTTTCCTTAAGTGCTTCATAGTTTTTTAAGCTAATTAAAGTAAAGATTGCTGTTTAGGGTCTACTTTTTTCTTACTTGTTTTTGCTTTAGGTTTAGAAGTTTTCGCTTCGCTCGCTGACGCTCGCTCCTTAGAGCTCCCTTTGGTCGCTCTGCCTACAGCAACAGCCTCAGGTTCCGGTTTTGATTCTGATTCTAATACTTTCTCAACAAGTTTTTCAACACCTTTATCGACCTGTCTTACTTCTTTATTACGTTGTTTTTCAGCTTCTTTTTCACTTTCTTCAACCTCTCTTTGAATTTCATCAACTCTTATAATTGAAAGTGTGCTTACTTTGTCTCCGGCTTTTAATCTCATCAATGTTACACCCTGAGTCGCACGTCCAAGCGTAGGAATATCTTTAAGATTCATTCTTATTGTAACGCCTTTTTTAGAGATAAGAATCGCATCACCTTCAAATGTTTGTTCCAATACTTTAGCACCTGCAACCTGGCCTGTTTTTGTTGTAATGTTAGCCACTTTTACGCCGGTGCCACCTCTGTTTTGAAGTCTGTAATTTGAAACTTGTGAAGTTTTACCAAGACCGTTTTCCATTAATACAAACAATCTTGCAGCAGGACTTTTAACAACATCCATTTCAACTACAAAATCTTTATCTTTAAGTTTGATTCCACGTACCCCCATTGATGCCCGGCCCATATCTCTTGCGTCTTTTTCATTAAATCTAATAGCTTTTCCGGTTCTTGTAACAAGAATAACTTCATTATCCTTTGAAACTTCACGAACCCATTCCAATGAGTCTCCGTCTCTAAGTTTTATTGCTATTAATCCGCTTTTACGAACATTTTTATATTCTTCAACAGCGGTTTTTTTAATTGTTCCTTTTTTAGTTGCCATTATTAAGAATTCACCTTTGAATTTTTCTTTAGCTGCAAGCATGGCAGTTACAATTTCGTTTTCACCAAGCTGAATTAAATTAACAACCGGTGAACCTTTTGCTTGTCTTGATGTTTTTGGAATTTCCCATACAGGAAGTTGGAAAACTCTGCCTTTATTAGTAAAGAACAACGCATTATCATGAGTTTTTGCGTGCATTAAAGTATTTATTTCATCTTCTTCTTTTGTTGTAATTCCAACTATTCCTTTACCTCCTCTGTGCTGAGCTTTAAATGTTGAAGGCGGTACACGTTTGATATAGCCTTCTCTAGATAGCATAACAATCATCGGTTCATTTGGAATTGTATCTTTAAGAGAGAATTTACCAAGTCCGTGAGGTATAATTTCAGTTCTTCTCTTGTCACCAAATTTTTCTTTAATCTCTGCAAGTTCTTCTTTAATTATATCCAAAATTCTTTGAGGATTTTTAAGAATTGATTCAAGTTCAGCTATAATTGCCATTTTTTCTTTATATTCATCTTCAATTTTCTGTCTTTCAAGTCCGGCAAGTGTTTGAAGTCTCATTTCAAGAATCGCAGTTGCTTGCTTTTCTGAAAGTTTGAACTGTTTCATCAATGCTGCATGCGCTTTTTCTTTGTCGGCTGATTTTCTGATCGTGTCAATAACAGCATCAATATTATCTAATGCAATTTTTAAACCTTCCAAAATATGTGCTCTTTCCTGAGCTACTCGAAGTTCGTATTGAGTTCTTTTTGTAATAACTTCTTTTCTGTGTTCTATGAACAATTCAAGAACCTGTTTTAAATTAAGCACTCTTGGCTGAATTCCATCAACAAGAGCAATCATATTCATATTGAAATTAAGCTGCATCGGAGTGAACTTGTACAATTGGTTTAGAATTTTCTTAGGGAATGATTCACGTTTTAATTCAATAACAACTCTAATACCGTCCTTGTTTGATTCATCACGTATATCAGCAATGCCGACAATCTTTTTGTCTCTGACCAAATCAGCGATTTTCTCAACCAGATTAGCTTTATTAACCTGATACGGGATTTCAGTAATTATAATTGCATATTTACCGCTTTTTCTCTCTTCAATTTCAGCTCTTGCACGCATTGTCATGCCTCCGCGACCTGTTGTGTAAGCTTGTTTTATTGCTTCAAGATCGTAAATTTTACCTGCGGTAGGGAAGTCAGGAGCTTTAACAAACTCCATCAAATCTTCAATAGTTAATTCAGGATTATCAATTAAATTAATAACACCATCAATAAGTTCGCCTAAATTATGCGGCGGAATAGAAGTTGCCATACCAACAGCGATACCTGTAGTTCCGTTTAATAATAGCTGAGGTATTTTTGAAGGAAGAACATCAGGTTCTTTATATCTGCCATCATAGTTATCGTGCCATCCAACGGTTTCTTTATCGATATCTGCAAGAATTTCATCGGAAATTTTTTCAAGTTTTGCTTCTGTATAACGCATTGCCGCAGCAGAGTCTCCATCAATTGAACCAAAATTTCCCTGACCCCTAACAAGAGGGTATCTTAGTGAGAAATGCTGAGCCAAACGTACCATGGAATCATAAATCGCGGCATCACCATGCGGATGGAATTTACCCATTACCTCACCTACAACTCCGGCTGATTTTCTGAAATTTGCAGTAGATCTTAAACCAAGCTCATGCATCGCATATAAAATTCTTCTGTGTACTGGTTTTAAACCATCTCTAACATCAGGAAGTGCTCTTGATACAATTACGCTCATAGCATAATCAAGATAAGATTCTTCCATTTCTTTTGTAATATTCCGTTTATTTAAATTTCGTGCAAAGGTTACTTCTTCTTCTGCTTCCGGGACTTTTTCTGTTTTTTCTACCTCTTCAATTTCATCAGAACTTGCTTCTGGCTCATTTATTTCTTCAGGGTTTTCATTTTTTTCATCCTTAGCCATATGTGAAAATTTAGTGATATAAAATAACTTGGTTTAATCCAAACCCGCCATACTTTAGCATAAATTTTGAAACAATTGAAGTGATTTTGAATATAGTCTTATAGTATTGAAAAAATTACTAAAATTTGCTATAATATAAGGAAAATTTAACTAAAGAGATGGCTGACGAAACAAAACAAACACAAACAGAAAGCACTACCGAGATTCCGGAATGGCTTAATAATGGTGAAAATCAGCAGTCTGATGCGAAGAAAGCAGTTCCGCCAACAGAAAATAAAGATACGTCAGGAGATTTGCCTGCATGGGTAAAGAGTGCTGGTAAGCCAAAAGGAGAAACTGCTGCCGCAGAAAATACTGAACCTGCAGCTGAGCCTGTTGTTGAACCTGAGGAAAAAGAAAAAAAAGCAGAGGTGAAAGAGAAAGCTGAACATAAAAAGACTATTTTTGATAATTTAAAGAATATATTTTCGGTGCAACAACAAAAACAAACAGAAATTGCAAAAACCACGACAGAGACTGATGCGCTAACCGGCAATAAACCAAAGGTTTTACCGGAAGAAATGAAAAAAATTGAAGAAGCTGAAAAATTGTATCAGGAAGGGCTTGCAACAGTTAGGGATTTAATTGCTCCGGCTTCGATGGAAGTTGATTTTGATAGTGTTAGAGTAGAAGGAATGTATGCTCAGACATTTTATGTTTTCGCATATCCTCGATATCTCGATTCAAACTGGCTTTCTCCGGTTATAAATTTTGATGTAACAATGGATATTTCACAATTTGTTTATCCTATTGATTCAGCAGCGATAATGAAAGTTTTAAAAAGAAAAGTTGCGCAGTTGCAATCTTCAATGAGAATCGCTGAAGAAAAAGGAAATGTTAGAGACCCTGCAATTGAAACAGCGCTTCAGGATGCTGAAGAATTAAGAACTCAAATTCAGAGGGGGCAGGAAAAGTTTTTCCAGCTCGGACTTTATTTTACAATTTATGCGGAAGATAAAAAGAAGCTTCAAAGAGTAGCCAAACAGATTTCAAGTTTGCTTGCAGGAAAACTGGTAATGATAAAACGTGCAGATCTCCAGGCTGAACATGCATTTAATTCAACAATTCCAATTTGTACAGATGAATTAGAGGTAACATTGAATATGAATACATCGCCATTATCAACGATGTTTCCGTTTACCTCAGCTGATCTTACTTCAAATACCGGAATCCTTTACGGACTCAACAGACATAACGATAGTTTAATTATTTTTGACAGATTCAAGCTGGAAAATGCGAATTCAGTTGTATTTGCAAAATCAGGTGCAGGTAAATCTTATGCTGTAAAACTCGAGATTTTAAGATCATTGATGTTTGGAACAGATGTAATAGTTATCGATCCGGAAAATGAATATGAAGCAATAAGCGAAGTGGTAGGCGGAAGTTATATGAAAGTTTCATTAAATTCCGATCGCAGAATCAATCCATTTGATTTGCCGGCTCCATTAAAAGATGAGGTGGTTAAACCAGGGGATTTATTACGTTCAAATATTATTGCTCTTCATGGTTTATTAAAAATTATGCTTGGAGGTGTTACCCCGGAAGAAGAAGGGATGCTTGATAAAGCATTAACCGATGTTTATGCATTACGAGGTATTACTATGCAAATTGAAGATCCTTCTTCAATTGCTCCTCCTACAATGGAAGATTTATATGATATTTTGAATTCAATGGAAGGTGGTAAAGATTTGGCTACAAGACTTGCAAAATTCACATCAGGAACTTATTCAGGAATATTTAACAAATCAACAAATATTGATTTAACTTCTGGTTTGGTTGTGTTTAGTATTCGTGATTTGGAGGACGCATTAAGGCCAATCGCGATGTATATTATTCTTAATTACATTTGGAATAATGTCAGAAGTTCGCTTAAACGCAGAATATTGGTTATTGATGAGGCCTGGTCTTTAATGCAGCATGATGATTCAGCACGATTTTTATATGGACTAGTTAAAAGAGCCCGAAAATATTATTTGGGAGTTACTACAATTACTCAGGATGTAGAAGACTTTGTTCAGAATAAATATGGCAAACCTATTATTACAAATTCATCGATGCAGGTATTATTAAAACAGGCACCTGCAGCAATTGATATGCTGCAAAGTGTATTTAATTTAACGGAAGGCGAGAAATATATGCTTTTAAACAGCGGAATCGGCCAGGGACTTTTCTTTGCCGGTAATAAACACGTTGCAATTCAAATTATTGCTTCGTATGGGGAAGATAAACTTGTAACTACAAACCCGGAAGAAATACTTCAGGCACAGGCCGAAGAAGTTGAATATGAAGGGACTGAAGCACCTGGACCGCCGGCAGAGCCTGATCTTGGACCTGCAGCAGAAGAGGTACCTGTTGAAACTGAAGTTACTCCGGAGCCGGAAGCTGAGCCAGAGCCGGAAGAAGAACCTGAAACAGAGAATGAACCAGCATCCGAACCTCCAACAACTCCTAATTTTTAATTAGTTGTAATGCTTTTTCCAACTGATCGTCAACTGTACTGGCCTGATTTAATTCTACAATATAATCTGGCGTTATTCCCACATCCTGAATATAAGTTCCATTTGGAGAAGTCCAATTAGCAATACTTAATTTTAATGTCGACCCATCAGGGTAAGTAAGAATTTCCTGGATTTTTGCTTTACCAAATGAATTAACTCCTACAATCTTAGCGTTTAACTGATCTTTTAATGCCAAAGCAGCAATTTCAGAAGCAGATGCACTACCCTCGTTAACTAACACAACGATCGGTAAATCTTTAAGCTCACCAGGACCTAACGACTTTTCAGTATACGAAGTACCATCTGCCAATATGATGTTAATATAAGGCTCATTTGCAGGTATAAATCTTGAAATCAATTGCTGGGCGCTATAAATGAATCCTCCAGGGTTATTTCTTAAATCAAGGATTATACCTTTTGGATTATTTTTTAAAATTTCGCTAAGAGCTTCAGACAATTGATCGTCTGAGTTACTGGTAAATTGATAATAATGGATTATTCCAATACCATCTTTCATTTCACTTTCAACAAACGGTACATTAATTTTTGCTCTGGTAACATATTTTAAAATATAATTGTTGTCCCGTTTTAGTTTTAATTTAACCTGAGTTCCTATTTCACCGCGTAAAAGTTCAATTACATCTCCTATTTCAAGTCCTCTAACCGGTTCATCATTAATTTCAATAATTATATCATTGGGTTTAATACCGGCGTCTTCAGCAGGAGAGCCTTTTAATGGCGTCAGTATAACGAAATCCAAATCATCTTGATTAAGATAAATTCCAATGCCGTCAAATTGGCCTTCTAAGGCTTCCAAATAACTGTCAGCTTCTATTGGTTCGAAAAATACACTGTATGGATCATTTAATTTATATACCAATCCTGTAATTGCACCATAAATAAGCTCATTTTGATCAATTTCATCTTTGTTTATATATTCATTATTGATTGTATCCCAGACTTCATAGAAAAGAGCAAAATTGGCATCATTAACATTTAAATTACTGTTTTGTAGCTGAGTTGAAGCAGTAAGATCGTTTTGATGAACTTCATAAAATATATGTACAGCTTCGGCTCTTGTTAACTCTTTATTCGCATTAAAAAGTCCTGATTTATAATCATGTAAAAGATGAAGTTGATAAGCAATTTTTGAAATATTTGCATAAGAATCAGAAGGAGACACATCATTGTATTCGATCGCTAAAGAACTCACTGCAGCCGGATTAATCCCGTAAAATTTAACAACCCAATCAATTGCTTCTTCTCTTGTAACAGTTTCTCCTGCATTAAAATTTGGATTATTATCACTGAATTGAATAATATTTAAATCAATCGCTGTTTTCACATAAGGTGCAAACCATTCTGTACCAGTGACATCATAATAAGGAATATCATAATTATCCGGAGCAGGATCGTATCCGCCGCTTCTAATCAATAATTTAAAGAATTCAGCTTTAGTTACTTTATCAAGCGGGTTAAATTCATCCCTGTCTGTTGCGAGAATCGGAACTTCAGTAACAAAGTAATTAATGGCATCGTAAAACAAGCTTCTTTCAACTACATCCACAAATTGTATGGCAAATGCGTTTTGAGCAATAAATAAACTACATACAAAACCTAATAGAATAGTCTTCAGTTTTAATTTCATACAAATAAATTAATAAATAACTTTGTTAGTATATTAAATTTTTAAGGCCTTTTAAATTTACATAAACTCAAAAAAATGCTATAATAATAAGAAAAATAAGGTTTTTTATGAATCCAGAAAACACAAATAAAAATCAAAAAGGTCCGGAAGAATCATTAATTCAAAATGACGAACTTTTAATTAAACCTCAAACAGGTTCAGAGCCACAAGTTGTTAATGAACAAACTGAAATAGCTCCGGAACCTTTGACTACCCAAGAAAATGCAGAGAAAATTATTCCTAAGCAACCTATTGAAACCTTCGATTTAAAGCTAAAAGAATTGAATAAAAAAAATGCACAAGAGAAGATAAAAAATGCTCAAAAAGAACAGGAAAAAGTTATTAAAGATGAAGTAAAACCAGTCGAAACTAAGGTAAAGGAACCTAAATCATTGGCTTTCTCAATACTAAAAGTTCTATTTCTACTTGTACTTGGATTCGGTCTTTTTGCTTTAACTTTATATGTTGATAATTACGTTAAAGCTGAAGAGGTAGCTATTTATGATAATAGATTTATAGTAACTATCCCTGGTGATGAAACCATTCAAATTGAACAAAATGGACAGAAATTTAATGTAAAGAACGAGTATGAATTTAAAGGCGGCGAAACATTGAATACTCAGTCTGTAAGCGGCGTTTCCATTAATCTTCCATTAAAGGGAGTTCTTCGTTTGGATGCCAATACAATAATTAATATAAACAGTTTTAATGTTGACCAGGAACAATTTGAACTTACTCTGATGAACGGAAAAATATGGGGAAATTTATTGAATAACTTTTTTGATCTTAGGATTAATTCAGGAAAAATAGCAGCAATTCCATCACTTTCTTTATTTAATATTGAATACGATGGAAGTCGAACAAATATTTATGCTCAAAAGCATGATGTTACAGTCGAAATATTGGCTAACAATAAAGTAATTAATAAGCTGTGGATAGCCGAGGGAAATAAGGCTCAGTTTTTGGATACAAAAATTGATCAAGAGCCTGAAACAATTGAGCAACTTTTGTATTCAAAGCTTGTTAAGGAATTTAGCTATGGCCGCGCAGCGACCACTACAATTGAGCAGGATCCGTGGATAGCCGAAAATATACGAAAGGATAATAGTTTAAAAACGTCAATAGATGAAAAATTTATAAAAAGCATTAGGGAAATGGGATTAAAAAATATATCAACTGACTCAGTAAGATTTCAGGCAAAACAATTGTTAAGTGATTTAAGAGAAGCACTTACATTTACAGACCAGAAAAAAGCTTCAAGTTTAGTCGGTGATATTTTTGAAAACATTAATGACGCTGCTTTTCTTTTTATTCAGAATAATTCAACTGATGCGGGTGTTCGCTTGTCTTTATTTAAAGATGATATAAAAGATCCTGTTATTACTCAGAATGAATATGCAAATGAATTGTTATATAAAGAACTGGCTAAATATCTGGAAGATTATCTGTATTTAACTCCGGATAATGATCTTTATCCTATTAAAGAGCTTCTTTATGAAGAAATTTTTAATTCTAAGGCAAGAAAAGATCTTCCAATAGAAGAACAATATAATCTACTAACTTTAAAGTTAAATGATGTTTATGATGCACTGGCAAGCGGATCTAATGATGCTGAAGTTATTTTAGAGCATTATTTTGAACTTTATGAGTCTTTAACCCAAAACTATCGTGACAATATATCTGAAATCCGGGATCAAATAATAAGACAAAATATTTTAATTGATAATTTATTATTCCTAAACTCTGATTTGTACAAAATTGGCATATTTGAGTCAAAAAAGAAAATAGAAGAAGATTATTTGGCTACTATTCCGGGCCTTAGGGATAAAAAAGAACAAAGACAAACATTTATTAATGAAAAAATAAATCTTTTAAGCCGAATTCAATATTTCTTATTTAAGGAAGAACTTGATCCGGCTGATGCAAGACAAATTGTGTTTAGGCTTCTTGCTGATATGGAAGAGCTTAAACAAGACACTTTGGACGTTGCTGCAATAAATGATCTATTTGAGAAGCGTTTGGCGGATTTTGGAGTGTTTTGGGAGTATTTGAAATCTGATGAATATTCTTCAACTCCCCTTCATGGAGCCACACACCTTGAAAGATTTGAAGCATTTAAAGAGATTCAAAAGCAAAATGTAACTTTTGAGGATATCCGTAAAGAAATATTTGGTACTTCAGCTCAGGTTGAACTAACTGCCAACGATGTTTTGGCACGGGTGAGAAAAGATCTAAATGATGAGGGAATTGTGAATATTGAGTTTGGATTTTATGAGGACACAACAAAAACTAAAGTTCCTATATTAAGTGCTGAAGTTAATAAAATTGTATTCAGGGGTACTTATGACTGGGATAGGGAACTTCTTTCCAATATTATAATAGATGACAAGATTGTCACTCAGGAAGGTATAAAATTGAATAAAGTTAAAAGCTTTATTCTTGAATATGTTGATTCTCAAAGCGGTACAACTGTTGTTCCGGACGAAGAAGAACCAGCTACAAAAGAAAATGAAGTAGCTAAAACAGCGAAGGTTTTTGTAGTAGGAAAGTTTTCGGATCTGGGAGTGGTTTTAAATGAAGATAATGTTGCAATTGTGGATTTCAACAATGGAATTTATAGAGTAATTGATGTTTATTTTGATGAAAACCGGGGTGCTAAGTTTTCTTTTGATTACTATAGTAAAGACGATAAGGTTACAAATGTTATTGTTCAGACTGCAACCGGAGACCGCAGTGTAAGCGGCACTTTTGATCTTGTTTTTCTAGATGATATTGTTCGTAAATTTTACGAACAATAAACATAAAAATAGCCTGACAAAATCTAAAATATGTGATAGATTCTTCGAGGTGCACTTTTAATTACTTATTATTTATTTCTAATTTTATGGCTGACAAAGATAAAGAAAAAAACAAGCCAAATTCACAATATGGTGCTGAACAGATACAAGTATTAGAAGGACTTGAAGCAGTAAGAAAAAGACCTGGAATGTACATTGGAACTACTGATGTAGCGGGACTTCATCATTTAATCTGGGAAATAGTTGATAATGCTATTGATGAAGCAATGGCAGGACATTGTGATAATATTATTGTTAAATTAAATAAAGACGGAAGCTGTAGCGTTGATGATAATGGACGCGGTATTCCTGTTGATACACAAAAGCAAACAGGTAAATCAGCGCTTGAAACGGTTTTAACGGTTTTGCATGCCGGAGGTAAATTCGGTGAAGATGGCGGATATAAAGTTTCAGGAGGTTTGCATGGTGTAGGTGTTTCTGTTGTAAATGCTTTATCTATCAAGACTGTTGCGGAAGTTTATAGGGACGGCAAAATTTACAGACAGGAATATTCAAGAGGTGCAGTTAAATCAGAAGTTGAAGAAACCGGCAAAACCGATAGAAAAGGTACATTAATTACTTTTACTCCTGATCCGGATATATTTGAAAGTACTGAATTTGATTATGAAACAGTAAAAAACAGACTAAGACAACAGGCATATTTAACAAAAGGTGTTTCAATTAAAATTATTGATGAAAGGTTTGATAAAAAATATAAATTCTTCTTTGAAGGAGGAATTCGATCTTATGTTCAGCATTTAAATAAGAACAAATTAGGTATTGGCAGTGTTGTTTACATTGATAAAGAAGTCCCTGAAGGCAATGTTGAAATTGCTTTACAGTATACTGAAAGTTATCAGGAACATGTGTTCACTTTTGCTAATAATATCCACACAATTGAAGGAGGAATGCATTTAACAGGTTTTAGAACAGCATTAACCAGAACTATTAATAATTACGCACGAAAGAGCCAGATTCTTAAAGAAAAAGACGCGAATTTAACTGCTGAAGATGTAAGAGAAGGTTTAACAGCAGTGCTTTCGGTCAAATTAAGTGATCCTCAGTTTGAAGGTCAGACTAAATCAAAATTAGGTAATGCTGAAATGCGAACAGCAGTTGAAAATGTGTTTTATGAACTTTTCACTGAATTCATGGAGGAAAATCCAAATGATGCACGTGGAATTGTTGCAAAATGTAGTTTGGCTGCACGTGCAAGAATCGCAGCAAAAGCAGCAAGAGAAACAGTAATAAGAAAAGGTGCACTTGAAGGTATGACTTTGCCGGGTAAGCTTGCGGATTGTTCATCAAAAGATCCAACTAAATGTGAACTTTACATAGTTGAGGGTGATTCAGCGGGTGGCAGTGCAAAACAGGGAAGAGATCGCGAAACTCAGGCTATTCTACCGCTTCGAGGTAAAATTTTGAATGTAGAGCAGGCAAGAATGGATAAAATTTTGGCTAATAATGAAATAAAATCTACGGTTATTGCGCTTGGAGTGGGAATCGGCGAAACATTTGATATTGAAAAACTTAGATATCACAGAATTGTAATAATGACGGATGCGGATGTTGATGGTGCACATATCAGAACTCTTTTATTGACTTTATTCTACAGACATTTCAAACCATTGGTGGAGAAAGGACATATTTATATTGCCCAGCCGCCATTATATAAAATTCAACAGGGTAAAAAGATAGTTTATTGTTATTCTGATGAAGAAAAAGAAAAGGCATTAAAAGAATTTGATAATTCACCAAAAATCGCGCGTTATAAAGGTCTTGGTGAAATGAACCCGGATCAGCTTTGGGATACTACAATGGACCCTTCAACAAGAACTTTGCTTAAAGTAACTGTTGAAGACGCTGAAGCTGCGGATGCTATTTTTGATACATTGATGGGTGCAGAAGTTTTACCTAGAAAAAAGTTCATCCAGACACATGCGAAGAACGTTAAAAACCTGGACATTTAGCAGTAATTACTATAATCTTACTTCACATTAATTAACTATACGAAAGGAGGTGCATTTAATTGGCAATAAAAGTTGAAAAAAATGATAAAGAATCAGTTGATCGTGTAATTTCCCGCTTTAATAAAAAAGTGCAGGCAAGCCGTATTCTTTTGCAAAAAAGAACCGGAAGATATTTTCAAAAACCTCTTACTAAAAGACTACAGAGAAAAAAAGCTGTTAAACGCGAAGAATACAGAGCAATAAAAGATAAAAACAGATTTGCATAACTGTTCTTAAATTATCAAGCCGTTATTAATTTAGCGGCTTTTTTAAAATCATGAAAATTAAAGATTTATTACAGACAGGAGGTAATTCACTGGAAAAAGAAGTGCTTTTATCGCATATTTTAAATAAATCCCGTGAATTTCTTTTAACGAATCCGGATTACGATGTATCAAACGAGAGCTGTACAAGATTTTATGAGGATATTCGCGGACATGAAAGGGGAGTACCTGTTGCTTATTTAACAAAACATAAAGAATTTTATGGTTTGCCTTTTTATGTTGATGAAAGAGTGCTTATTCCAAGACCCGAAACCGAGTTTTTGGTTGAAACAATAATTGATCTGGTAAGTTCGGATAAATCATTAAAAAGAATTGTTGATATTGGTACAGGAAGCGGAAATATTGCAATTTCATTGGCTAAAAATCTTAAAAATATTGAAATTTATGCAACTGATATCAGCGACAAAGCTTTGGAAGTGGCAAAAGTGAACGCTGAAAGGCTTGGTGCTGTTGTAAGTTTTATAAGATCGGATTTACTTTCAGAACTTAAGGATATGGAATTTGATATTATTGTGGCTAATCTTCCATATATAGGCACTGATACAAATTCTTTTGTTTCAAAAGAAACAGAAGAACATGAACCACATGTCGCATTATTTGGTGGCTCTGATGGTTTGGAAATTTATGAGAAATTATTTAAACAGGTTAAGGGATTTAAATATTTATTGGGTGAAATTGGATATATGCAGGGTGAAGCACTTGAAATTTTATTTAAAAAGTATTTTCCTGAAGCTGAATGTGAAGTTTTGCAGGATTTGGCTGGTTTGGATAGGTATTTTATAATCAAAAATTAAATGCTGGATAAGTTACAAAAGATTAAAGCGGAGTATGAAGAGCTTCAAAAGCAGGCTTCACAACCTGAGGTTGCAAGTGATCAGGTAAAATATACAAAATTAATGAAAAATTTAAAGGCTTTGGAAAATGCTTATAAATTGGCTGTTAAATATGAAAATGTAATGAAAGAAATAAGCGATTCCGAGGAGATTTTAGAAACGGAAAAGGATGAAGAAATGATTGAAATGGCTAAAGACCAGCTGGAAAAAGCAAAAAAAGATAAAAAAACATTAGAAGAACAGATCAAAATAGAACTTTTACCTAAAGATCCAAATGATATTAAAGATTGTATAGTTGAAATACGGGCTGGCACAGGAGGAGACGAAGCTTCGCTTTTTGCTGCTGAACTTGCCCGAATGTATATGAGATGGGCTGATAATATTGGATTTAAAACAGAACTTATAAGTAAATCAGAAACTACAGACGGTGGTATGAAAGAAATAATTTTTAAAATTATGGGGCATGGGGCATATGGAAAAATGAAATATGAAAGCGGTGTCCACAGGGTTCAAAGAATTCCTGTTACAGAGAGTCAGGGCAGAATTCACACTTCAGCTGTTAGCTGCGCAGTATTGCCTGAAGTTGATGAAGTGGAAGTTGATATTAAAGATTCCGATTTGAAAATTGATATATTCAGGTCAAGCGGACCAGGCGGGCAGTCTGTTAATACTACGGATTCTGCGGTTAGAATTACTCATTTACCTTCTGGACTGGTAGTAACTTGTCAGGATGAAAAATCACAGTTAAAGAATAAGACAAAAGCAATGTCGGTTTTAAGAGCTCGTTTGTATCAGATTGAAGAAGATAAGAGATTAAAGGAACTCGGAGAGGAACGTTTAAGCCAAATTGGGACAGGAGACAGATCTGAAAAAATCAGGACATACAATTTTCCGCAGGATAGGGTCACTGATCATAGAATTAAAAAGAGCTGGAGTAATATTCACGGCATAATGGATGGCGATATTGAAGATATAATTGAAGAATTAAGTATGGAAGATCAGGCAAAGAAATTAGCTGAACTTGGAAAATAATAAAAAAACCTTACCGCTTAATTACTAAGCGGCAAGGTTATATTTTTTATAATTTCTAGTAAGTTTTCAATGTTGTCATTGGTGGATTTGGATTTGAATCGCTTACAACATCAACAGGTTTGATTGGTAATGGATTTGAATCACTTACAGTATTCACTGGTTTGATTGGTAATGGATTTGAATCCATAACTTGTTCTATCGAAGTTGTAGGGATTAAAGTTCTAAATAACGAAGTTTGCAGATCGCGAAGCATCATTAGGATTTGAGCCTGCAATACAACCGTTACTGTTACAAGCGCAATTAAAATAATTGCTATTGCCCAGAACTTGTTGGCATGTTTTTTTTCAAACATTTTGTTTTTGTTAAGTGAATAATTAGTTTTTGGCTTTTACTTGGCCTTTTTTATCATCCAATGTATATTTTACACTAAATTAGCCCAAATGTCAACTTGCATGACTGATTTGCAATGTGTAAAGTATTTTCAGCAATTCTGTAAGGATAAACATGGCAGCTTCACTCGAATTTTCAGCCCTTAAAACCGGTCGTAGACGAACCACGTCTAAATTGCCTTCGGTTACTCCTCAATTAAGAGAAGTTGAATTGCTTCCAAATGATGAACTTGAAGAAAAATGGCATCAAATGTTTTTTGATATTTATATAGATGCTGATAAAGAACGTAAAAATGGAGATCATAAAGACGCATTGGTAAGTTATCGTAATGCACAGGTTCTTATTAATGCTGTAAAGGCGCGCGGAATAAATGATTCGCTTATTTTGGTACGTGAAGCTTTGCTGCATTATGCGATTATTCAATCATATTCAAATATTCAAATGGAACCGGACATGGTTATGCGTGAATTTCATAATTTCGGTGAAGTTTTATTTGATTTTGTGGTGTTGATTTTAAAAGATGATGAGGATCAGCAAGAAGTTTTAAGGGAGATTCAGGAATGTTATATTCAGGATCATTATGTGAATGTTAATTATTTGTTTGATACAGTTAAAACTTATTTTAACAAGCAAAAACATCAGCTCGGGCCGGAAAAACTGGAATTGATATGGAGATGTGCATATTTTTTAACACGTTTTACTGGTTCAATTCATGATTTTTTCTTAAGATCTACGGATTTAACAGCAGAAGGACAAAAATATCATGAAAATTGTAAAGAAGCCGCAGCAATATCAATTGAAGCAATGAATTTATTGCCGCAAGGATATATTCCTGAGCAGGCAGTTGATGTTTCGGATAAAAATGAAGATCCGGAAAGATTCCAAAAAGCTGCGCGTTACACGCTTAAAGATCAAACAGAAACCTGGCTTGATGTATATACTGACTTTTTGGAAATTGAGATTGAACATATTTTGGGAAATGATAAGCCTGATAAAATCTTTTTAAGAAAAAATAAAATAGTTAAATTGAAAAATAGGGCTGATCAAGTTTTACAAAAGTTTAAAAATGGTGAATTTACTCATCCGGCTAATGTGGAATTTGCGCTTGAAGTAAAAGCACAAACCACTTTTGACGACTTAATTAAAAACAGAATAGATTATAATGAGGCAGAAGGAGTTTTTAATGAAGTGCTAAAGGAAGCTATTGATCAGGAATTTAAAAGAGTTCAGACTTTGATCCAAATATTAGTTGCAAGAGCTGCAATCCGATTTGAAAAAATCGAAGAGGCAACTGCTGCATGTGATGCAATAAGAATTTTAAGAGGAAAGACTCAGACTTATAACAGAGGCTCAATCCATATTTTTGATAAATGGCTTAATGTAATTCAAGCTGAAATTCAGTTGCTGGAATCAAGTTCAAGAGCAGGGATTGATCAGGAAAGACAAGAAACAAGAGAAAAAGTTGATAAAGTAACTAATTTTGATTCTCAAAAACTTACAAGACATCTTACATTGGATGATATTGAGAAAATTGAAGAGATTTTTGATGCTTACAGGCTTGATACCGATTCACCGCGTCCGAAATTATCGAACAGAGCAATGGATGCTAAAATTTATTATATTCTTGGTAAAACCGCATTTGCAAAAGTACGGTTACTTGGTGCGGAATACAGAGGAATAAAAGAGAAAAAAAATGGAGAAAAATTTACGAGTGGTCCGGAGCTTTTAAAGGCATTTATAGATTGTCAGAAATATCTATGTGAAGCTTATAATAATCTTCAGGATGTAGGATTTAAAGGAACTAGGTTATTTAGATTAATACAAAAGAAATATCAAGAAATGATGGATTTTAATGATGAGCTTTTGAATGATTTCAGAAAGCCTAAAGATCCTGATGAATTTGATATGGCTGAAATTGCCAGCGACTACAGAATCCAAAAATGGACTGATATGGTTTACAGAATTTTACGAAATCATGATTTGGCAAATGCTGAAGATTATGAAGCAGTATTGAATCATTCTGTTGGTGATTCATTAAGAGAGATTGTTCCTAATATTGGAAGAACTTATATGTACGAAGAAAGTCCTGATGGCGTGAAAATAATAGGTCATATGGATAAATCCGAATATATTTTATTGAATGAAAGTATTGAGAACTATAAAAACAGTAAAAAAAGAACATATTTGTATCATACAGATAAAGGCAGAATTTTGAGAGTAATGCCAATCGATGAGCAGAAAGGAAGATATATGATTTTGGAAGTTGATATGAAAATGTCAAAAGCTTCAGAAGAAATAATTGAAGAAATATTTAAAGGAATGAGATATTTATTGAATTTGAATGACATAATGAATGAGATGGAAGCATTAGATGCTGAAGACCCTTCTTATAAAACAAAAAAGAAAGAAGCATTGGAAGAAGTAAAAGCTTTATCTGGGTATTTGTTCAGAAGACACAATCCAACCATGGGACATCAGCAGGAAATGGCATTTATGTGTTTACAAATTTGCTATTATTTAAATGAAACAAAAGATTTTGATATTGATCCGATTATAGCTGAAGCTGCCGGAATGTTACATGATGTTGGAAAATTAGCTGTAAACACAATAATGTTACTTGATATCCCAAGAAAATATCAGGATTTTGAAAGAGAAGAAACAGAAAAGCATGCAACTGAAGGCCCTGAATGGTTAAGGGGAATTCCACATTTTATTAAACATTTTCCGGAATTGGTTATTTTAATTTTTGCACATCATATTAAATATGGGCTTGAGCCCAGTTATCCTGTTGAGGCGCCTGGTGATAAAATTAAAGAACTGCCTCGTATGCTTTTGGATAAACTTGAAAATCCAACAGAAGAAGAGATTCAGGCTTTATCATTCAAATTAAGTGAAGCTTATATTTGGATGGCACGTATGATGAATCCTGCCGATCAAATACAGGCTGTAAGGTCAACTGACAGAAAGTACAGGGCGAAGGGTCCAATGCCTCTGCAAGATTTAAATGGTTATTTAATACGAAAAGCAGGCACGGATTTCCATCCTGAAGCAGTGATTGTAATTATAGAAATGTTAAAACGCGGACTTATTGGTAAAACTATTACTTACAATGAAGATGAAATAAGGCAGTTAAGAGATTTTAAAACTCCAAATCGAATTTATAGCTGTTTAGAGATTTTTGAATTTACAGAACAAAAGCAGCATGAGTTGGAAAGAAAATGCGAAATACCATTAAATGTATTCTTATTGGAATTGGGTTTTGGAGTTGAATGCAATTTATTAATGACAGAACAAATGTTAGGAAGAAAACTTTGCGATTATTATATTCAGCAGGAAGGCGGTGATAAAAAAGCGGGAATAGAAAGATTCGAGGAATTTGGTTCTACATTTTTTAAAGAATTGTGGGAATATTTAGGAAGCAAGGAAGTGACAGCCGAGTGATTTTTTGCGTTCAATCGCAGCTTTTGTAACTAGAATTGCTGTATCGAGCATATTTTTTGTTTCGAGTTCAGGAATTTTTGCGGAAGGGGAGAATTTTATTGATTCAAGTTGCGAAAGAGCGGTTTTGAGGTCGTGCGGGTTGCGAACAATGCCTACTTTTTGCCACATAATGTTCTTTATTTTTCGCTTGATAGCTTGATAATTTGAGGATTTAGCTGCGAGTTTTGGAAGGGGGAATTTTAGTGGAGTTGGTGAGGATTTTTGTTTGGTGATTTGTGCACTTATAACTTCACTGAAAACAACCGCTTCGAGCAACGAGTTGCTTGCGAGTCTGTTTGCCCCATGCACACCGGTACAAGCAACTTCACCGAAGGCATAAAGATTTTTAATAGACGTTTCTCCTTTAAGGTTAACTTTTACACCGCCGCAAGAATAATGGGCAGCAGGGGATATAGGGATCTTTTGGCGGGTTAAATCGAATCCGCGTTTTTTAAGTTCTTTGTAAATATGCGGGAATCTTTTGCGTATTTCGTTTGCGGGTTTATGCGAAATATCAAGATAAACCGGACCTGACTTTAATTCTTGGTAAATTGCGCGCGCAACTATATCACGGGGTTTGAGTTCGTCTATAAATCTTTCGCCTTTATGGTTTAGAAGTTTTGCGCCTTCTCCACGTAGCGCTTCAGAAAGCAGAAATTTGTTTTTTCTAGGTACATTTAATGCTGTTGGATGAAACTGAATAAATTCGAGATCCTGCATTTTTGCGCCAGCTCTAGCCGCCATTCCAATTCCATCACCAGTTGAAATTTTTGGATTTGTTGTGTATTTATAGATTTGTCCAAGCCCGCCCGTAGCCAGTATTACCGCAGACGCGTAAATGTTATGGAGTTTGCCTTTTTTTAGGATGGTTATGCCATAGCAGGTCTTACCGAGTAAGGGCGGCTTACCGAGTAGGTCCACAGCAAAAGTATCCTCCCAGATTTCGATATTCGGATTTGAGCGCACGGCTTTTATGAGCGATTTTTCGATTGAGTGGCCGGTTCTGTCGCCAACAAAGGCTATGCGTCTGTGAGAGTGGCCGCCTTCTTTGGCCAGTTCGAGTTTGTGTGTGCGATTTTCAGCGAAATTCACTCCTATATTTTGAAGTTTTTGGATTTCTTTTGGTCCGTTTGTAACCATATATTCGACCGCTTTTTTGTTGTTGTGATATGCGCCGGCTTTTAATGTATCGTTTATGTGTTTTTGGAAGTTGTCGAGTTGGTCGAGAACCGCAGCGATTCCGCCCTGTGCATAGTTTGTTGCTCCTTCAATAATTTTCTTTTTTGTAACAATTAAAACTTTGCCTTTTTTGGAAGCACTAAGCGAGAAGTTGAGTCCGGAGATTCCCGAACCGATAACAATAAAGTCGAAATGTTTCATATTTAATTTAATAGCACAAAAAGAGGTGAATTGCTAAAAAGTTGACATATTAGTTGTTTTCGGAGGTTATTTATAGCTTTGTTTTTTGGCTTGCTTGTGAAATTTTTCTGACTTTGCAATGCCGATCCCGTGATCGAAATTTGTCAGTTTAAAGGTTTTCTGCTAAAGTTACCTCCGCATTTAACTTGGAATTAGATGTTAAAACCAGAATTAATCGTACCGGGGGGATCTCCGGAAAAAATGGATTTTGCTTTCGAATATGGTGCTGATGTCGTGTATATGGGCCTAACCGGTTTTAGTATGCGAAGCCGCGTTAATGAATTTGATAAGGAAAAGTTAAAAGAGTCGATCGATAAAGCGCATAAACTGGGAAAAAAAGTTTATGTTACAGTAAACATTTATCCTCATAATTCAAAAATTGATGTGTTCAGGCAGCACATTAAATATTTAAGTGAGATTAAGCCCGATGCACTTATTGTTGCGAATCCCGGTGTGTTTAGTTTGATTAAAGAGGAGTATCACGATGCGAAAATTCATATTTCTGTGCAGGCGAATTCAGTTAACTATAAAGACGTTGAGTTCTGGCATAAGCTTGGAGCAAAACGAGTTGTTTTGCCGCGAGAGCTCAGCCTTAACGAAATCAAAGAAATCCATGAAAAAGTACCGGAAATGGAACTTGAAGCATTTGTTCATGGTGCAATTTGTGTTGCTTATTCAGGAAGATGCCTTATGTCACAATACATGACCAATCGTGATGCCAATCAGGGAATTTGCGCACAAAGTTGCCGTTGGAAATACACGGCTTATCTTGAAGAAGAAAAGCGTCCCGGTGAATTTATGCCGATTGAAGAAGACGAGCACGGAACTTATTTGTTTAATTCTCGCGATATTTGTGCACTTCCATATCTTCGCGAACTTGTCGATGCCGGAGTTGTTGGATTTAAAGTTGAAGGCAGAAGCAAATCAATCTACTATCTATCAACAGTTACTAATGTTTACCGAAGGGCGATTGATGCGATGGTTAAGGGCCAGCCGTATGATCCAAATTTAATGACAGAACTTCTAAAAACAGCTAACCGTGGATATTCACCCGGCTTTTTAAAAGGAACTTTCACAAACGAAGATATCCATTATGAAAAAAACGAACCAAAACAGAGTCATAAATTTATCGGGGTTGTGAGAGATCACAAAGGGCTTGTTGAAGTTCGAAATCGAATTAAAAAAGGCGATAAAGTTGAAGTTTTCACTCCAACCGAAACATTCGAAGTAAAAATTGAAGATATTTTTGATGAAAAAGGTGAGAGCCTTGATTCTGCACATGGAGGAGCAGGGGAACGCACATTCAAATTTGATAAAAACGTTCCAATCAACTCTTTAATACGAATAAAACTATGAGAACGAATGTACTTATAAGATAGCTTGACAAAAAGGGTATAAAATGATATAAATATAGTTCATTATGCCCTTTGTCAATTTGGCTTAAATTAAGCTGGCAATAACAAGTGCCTGTACGGCCTTTTTACATATTTGTATGAAAGGCTGACAGGGATTTGTCCCTTGTCAGCTTTAATGGTTCAACCCAACAGATGGCGCAATGCGCCGGAGGTGTATTATGTCGACGTTTGAGTATATCTTGTTCGTGTGTATGTTGGTCACCAGCGTTTCCTGTGGAAACTCTATGACTAACGATCACATGTCATGGAGCATGAGAGTAAGCGGAATGCCTGATCCCCCAAACTTCGGGGAGTCTATCAGGAACAGGATCAATCAACAAAGAGAAGAGGAGGATGAAAAAAACTATCAAGAGTTGAGAGAGGCTTTTTTCAAAAAGCATCCCAAACTGCGCAACCCTGCATATTGCGCTCTTACTGGTCCAAATGATGTCCTGCCTAGGCCGTCTAAAGACTTTGATGGTGATGTGTTTATTTCTCACGGTGAGCAGTGCTGGGATGGTAATCGTTTCGCTGGTGACGGCTGTTCACCCATGTGTCGCCGGGAAATCTGCGGCAATGGTGTCGTGGATTCGGGCGAAGAGTGCGATGACGGCAACGACAAGAAAGGCGATGGCTGTTCCCCCATATGTCGTCGGGAGTTCTGCGGCAATGGTGTCGTGGATCCGGGCGAGGAGTGCGACGAGAACAGTGAGTACTGTAAGGAGTGCAAATGGATGCTCTCTGATGCAAAGTTGACCGTTTTGAAGCTCTATAGATATTTCATTCATCTATTAGAGTTCGCCAAAGAGAGCAATTTATTTTGCGGCGACTTCGTCATTCAAGCATCCCTCGGCGAGCAGTGCGACGACGGCAACAACTTGGACAACGACGGTTGCAATTCCTATTGCCAGCACGAGTACTGCGGAGACGGCATCCTGCAGACCGGAGAGCAGTGCGACGACGGCAACGAGGTTAACGGCGACGGCTGCAGCGCGAGCTGCAAGCTCGAAAAACGCTAGGAGGTGAACCACTGAAGACAAGGGAACAAGGGGGTGCGATCAACGACAACAAGTCGTTTCGATTCGTTCCCCCTTTTCCGCAAATTCATTTTTGTATCGCGATTAATCCCAGAATGTCACATTATCCCACGCATTCGCAAAGCCTTCTTTGAGCGCATCAACATTTGCCTGAAGTGCATGGATGTTATCGTTAATCAAATTGAACATCCACCAACCTAGAAGTACAAGAATTATAAAAGGTAATAGTTGAATTAATAACTGCAAAACCCAGCGCCATGTCTGCGCGCGGTGTTCTTTTCGCTGAAATTTCACGAGTTCTTCCAATAGCGCGTTGTTTTTTTCTAAAAGTTCTTTGATTTCTTCGCTCATAGCATTTGGATTATTTGCTGTGCTTTTTCATTTAAGCTTAAATCGCCCGATGAATCAAATTCAAAGTCAGCAGAATTCTCGTATTTTTCTTTGCGCTTAGCCCAAAGTTCTTCTAATTCTTTTTTTAAAGTTTTTTGATTTGTTAGGGGAGGGCGGTTGGTGTCGTTTTTAATTCGGGCTTCTAAAATCTCGATAGGCGCAGTTAGTACAACAATTTTGCCTGACTTTTTAAGCGTGCTTACGTTTTCTTTATCTAAAATCACGCCTCCGCCGGTTGCAATCACGGTGTTGGTTAAGCGAGCTAGCTTTCTTATGACATATTTTTCTTTTTTCCTGAAATAAAACCATGATTTTTCTTTAACAATTTTAGCGATTTTTGATTTTTCCTGTCGCTCGATTTCCTTATCTGAATCAACAAAATCAAATTTCAGGGTTTTAGCCAGTTCTTTGCCGATCGCTGATTTTCCTGAGCCACGCATACCAGTTAAATAAATATTCGGGATTTTGCGTTTTTCAACTTTTATTCCTGTTTTTGCAAGATCTTCAAAAAATTGTGGATATGTTTTTGAGGTACAATCAGGGTCAAGGATTTGAACATCAGGAATTTTGCTGGCGAGTACAGCAAAACACATTGCCATGCGATGATCGTCGTAGGTTTTAATAAGCGCAGGCCCTTTTAGTTTTTCAGGATCACCATTTATCTCAATTCCGTCTTTAAGTTCTTTAGCGTCACAGCCCACTTTTTTAAGTTCAGTAACAAGTGCTTTTATGCGGTCGGTCTCTTTATGTCTTAAGTTTGCGATATTTGTGAGCTGCGTTTTCCCTTTTGTGAAAGCAGCTAAAATCGCAACGGTCATTGCAGCGTCGGGCATGTGATTCAAGTCGAGCTTGCTAAGCAAAGTCCTCTTGCTAAGCAAGTCCAAAAACCCCATATCCGCCTGTAGCGAATCAGGGTTTATGTTTTGTATATCAAGTTTAACGTCGTGTAGTTTTTCAAGAGCGTAAAAGTACGAAGCTGACGAAGCGTCGCCCTCAACTTGGTAGTCGCACGCCTTATAGCGCTGGCCGCTCGCAATCACAAACCGCGAATAGTCCTTGTTCTTTATCTGTATCCCAAAGTCTTTCATTATCTGTAAAGTCATATCGATGTATGGCTTTGAGACTAGTTCGTCGCTAATTATTATTTCAACGTCTGACTCTGCGTAGGGCGCGATCATTAAAAGCGCTGATAAATATTGGCTGCTGATTTTGCCGCTAAGTTCAACTGTGCCGCCTTTTATTCCATTGCCGCTGATTTTGATTGGAGGGCATCCGTTTTTGTTGATGCTTTCGAGTTTTGCGCCAAGGTCGTGAAGTGCTGAAATTAAGTCGCGAAGAGGGCGCTCCTGCATTCGTTTATTTCCTGTGATTTTGGATTTGAATCCGGTCACACACAATAACGCTGTGAAAAATCGCACTGCTGTGCCGGCATTTCCTAAAAATAAAGTTTCGCGGGGTTCATCAAATTCGCCGCCTCGTCCGTATACCGTTAAGTCATCACCTTTGCGTTCTATACGCACTCCGAGTTCGCCTAATGCCTTAATTGCAACCTTTGTATCATCGCTAAAAAGGGGATTGTGAAGCACACTTTTGCCTTCAGCCAAAGCCGCAAGAACCAAAGCCCTGTTTGTGTAGCTTTTGGACCCTGGCACATTTACAATAGCGCCGGCCTGAAGTTTTGAAGGAGTTATGAGTGCTTTTTGCATGCTTTGATTATATCTCTTTTGGAAATTTTTTCAGTTAACAGAACTTTGCCGATTCTGTATGGAACAATATATAAAATTTTGCCGTCTTTGACTTTTTTATCCAGCTTCATTGCTTCCATTAATTTTTTGGCGTTCAGTTTAGGATATTTATAAGGAAGTTCGTATAGTTTTATAATCCTTTTTATAAGGTCCGCGTGCTTTTTCTTAAGCCATTTTAAATTTACACCGATTGTATTGATTATGGACATTCCAATTGCAACAGCTTCGCCGTGCTGAACAGTGAAGTTAGAGATTTTTTCAATTGCATGACCAAAAGTGTGTCCGTAATTTAAGATTTTTCTAAAATCATCTTCTTTTTCATCCATTTCAACAATACGTGCTTTAACTTTAATGCAGCGCGAAATCAGGTTTTCAATTGTGCGCGGTTTTAGGTTCATAATTTCTTTATGTTTTCTGCCAAGTAGCTTAAGTATTTTTTTATCAGCTATCACGCCGTACTTTATGGCTTCAGCAATTCCATTTAAAATTTGTCGTTTTGGAAGAGTTTTTAAAAAATCTATATTTATATAAACTTTTTTTGGCTGATAAAAAGTTCCAACCAGATTCTTTCCAAAATTTGTATCAACACCTGTTTTTCCGCCAACAGAAGAATCCACCATTGAAAGAACAGTTGTTGGAATTTGAATGTATGGAATTCCTCGCATATAAATTGAAGCAACAAATGAAGCCAAATCTCCGGTTACACCGCCGCCCAAAGCAATCACGGCATCATCTCTGTAAAATCCACTTTTAGAAAGGCCGCTAAGTAAGCGCTCAGCAGTTCGTAAAGTCTTGTTTTTTTCACCATGCATAAAACTGAAGACTTCAACTTCCACACCTGCTGCTTTTAACTTTTTCGCTAAGTCATCTCCGTATAATTTACGAACTTTTGAATCACAAATTAATGCGTACTTTACGCCCCACTTTTGTTTTTTTAAATCAACTGCCAAACGTTTAAGATAATCTGTTTTAAAACAGATGTCATAAGAATCATCGACTTTCTTTTTTAAGTGAACGTAGAAACTTTTCATCAGAGACGAGTTTACGAGTCCATTATAGGATTTTTCCCACTGCTTTAGCAACAGGCTTTATTTGTTCCATCATTTCTGAGAACATTTCAGGAGTTAACGCCTGCTGTCCGTCGCAAAGAGCTTCTTCAGGTTTTGGGTGAACTTCAACGATTAATCCATCAGCACCCGCAGCAATTGCAGCTTTGCACATTGCAGGAATTATTGAAGGTTTTCCTGCTGCATGTGAAGGATCAACAATAATAGGAAGGTGAGAAAGTTCTTTAATTAAAGGTACGGATTGCAAAGCAAGAGTTGATCTGATTTCAACTTCAAAAGTTCTTATTCCGCGTTCGCACAAAATTACATTCGGATTACCGTTCGACATTATGTATTCAGCGGCAAGTAACCATTCTTTGATTTTTGCAGATAATCCGCGTTTTAATAAAACAGGTTTTTTGGTTTTTCCCACTTCTTCCAATAAATTAAAGTTTTGCATGTTGCGCGCACCTATTTGCAAAATATCAGCATATTCAACAACCAAAGGTAAGTCACGGGTATTCAAAACCTCTGTAACAACTGCCATGTTTTCTTCTTTTCCAACCTGTTGCAATATTTTAAGACCTTCTTCACCCAGACCCTGAAACGAATATGGTCCTGTTCTCGGTTTGAATGCTCCGCCTCGTAAAATTTTTGCACCTGCTTTTTTAACTGCTTTAGCTGCCTGGCTAACAAACTCATAATTTTCAACTGCGCATGGCCCTGCCATAATCTGAATCTCTTTTCCTCCTATTTCAACGCCGTCTCTAACTTTTACAATTGTATCTTCGTGTTTTGTTTCACGTGAAACAAGTTTGTAAGGCGGCAAAACAAGCATTACATCACTTACTCCGGGTTTTGAAGCCATATGATGACGATCGAGAATTCGTTCATCCCCGATAACTGCGATAACTGTACGTTCAGTACCGTAAAGCGGCATTGGTTTTAAACCTTTATCTTCAATTTCTTTGATAATCGACTCGGTTTGTTCCTTGGTAGCCGACTTTCTCATTACTATAATCATTGCAAGTTTTGTTATATGTATATGCCGAAATACATTACCAGAAACCTTAAGCCTATGCTATATTAAATTCATCATGAAAAAAGAAAGCCTCTTCACAAAAAAAAATTTAAGAATCCTCAAAGAAATAGCGATTTCCGACTTTAAGGTGCGCTATCAGAACTCTTTGCTCGGGTATTTTTGGACATTAATTAAACCCCTTTTATTGTTTGCTGTTCTCTATGTTGTTTTTAGCATTTTTATGCGGTTTCCGGTTGAAAATTATCAGCTTTATTTGCTGCTCGGTGTTGTGATTTGGAATTTTTTCGCTGAAGCTACTTCGATTGCCTTGCGAAGTTTTGAAACAAAGCAGTCTTTAATAACCAAGATTTATTTTCCCAGGATTATTATTGTGATCGCCTCTACTTTAACTAGTTTTCTCACGTTTCTCCTAAACATGATCGTGTTTTTTGTGTTTCTTGCATTCAGTGATGTTGGCTTTAGCATGAACTTTTTCTTTTTTATATTTTATGTGATTGAGCTTTATTTTGTGATTCTGGGAGTGTCTTTGATTTTATCGGTTTTGTATATTAAGTTTCGTGATTTCAGCCATATTTGGGAAGTCCTTTTACAGATTGGTTTTTGGATGACGCCTATCATATATCCGATAACTTTGGTGCCGGAGGCTTATCACAGACTTATTTATTTGAATCCGCTGGCAAGACTAATTGAATATTCAAGAGCGGTTTTTATTCTTAATGATATACCTGCTTTTCAGTTAAATGTTGCTTTGCTTTTGATGGTGACTGTTACGCTTATTTTAGGTATATTTATTTTCCTGAAGTTTGAAAAACGAATTCCTGAAAACGTATAATTATGACAGCGATAAAACTCACAAATGTTCACAAAACTTTTAATATCCCGCGCGAGAGGCAGGATACTTTGAAGGAAAAGTTCGTTAATTTTCATCGCCGTGTTCATATGGAGAAATTTGAAGCACTTAACGATATAAATTTAGAAGTAAATAAAGGTGAGTTTGTTGGAATAATAGGAAAGAATGGAAGCGGCAAGTCCACATTGTTAAAAATAATGGCAAATATTTATACTCCAACCAAAGGGCGCATAGTAACCAATGGTTTGATTAGTCCTTTTTTGGAACTTGGAATTGGATTTAACGGAGAGCTTTCAGCAAGAGAGAATGTTTATTTGAATGGCGTTATTTTAGGCTTAAGCAGACCCCAAATTGATAGTCTGTATAAAAAAATTGTACAATTTGCTGAACTTGAAGATTTCATGGAAATGAAGTTGAAAAACTTTTCAAGCGGGATGCAGGTACGTCTAGCATTCTCAATAGCAAGTATTGTTGATGCGGATATTTATTTATGTGATGAAGTACTCGCGGTAGGGGACATCGACTTTCAAAAAAAATGCTTAAAAACATTCAAAGAACTAAAACTTGCCGGAAAAACCATAATATTTGTAAGCCACGATCTTGATACAATAAAACAATTCTGTACTAAAACATATTTACTTCAAAAAGGGCGCATAGTTAAAGAAGGGCATACTGATGAAGTGGTGGATGCTTATCTTCAGGCCAATCTTTCATAAACATCCAAGTGTTTTTGTGCGCACTTTTCCCAAGTGTAGTTTTTTGCGCGTTCGAGCCCCAAAGCGCTAAATCGCGCTCTTTCTTCAGGAGATTTTATAAACTCAAACATCTTTGCGCTGATATCTTCAAATGAATTTGGATTGCAGTACTTAACGGCATTTCCGCCAACTTCAGGTAAAGACGAAACATTTGATGTAACAACTGGCACACCGCATGCCATTGCTTCAAGAACAGGCAAACCGAATCCTTCATAAAACGAAGGATATATAAAAAGGTCTGCGCCGCTTAAGATAGCAGGCAAATCTTTGTCTGGAACAAAGCCGAGACGCACTACATCATCCTGTAAATTAAGTTTATTCATTTCTTTATAAATTTGTTCGTAAAACCATCCGTCTTTTCCTATTAAAACCAGTTTATGCGGAATAGCTTCATTATCTTTAAGACGTTTAAAAGCCTTAAATAAGTTCGTTAAGTTTTTTCGGGGCTCAATTGTTCCGAGATAACAAATATATGGCTGCTGTATTGGCGAACCTTTAGTTGGCTTAAATCGCTCTTCAACACCAAAAGGTGTAACTTCAATCATATTCTCCGAGATTCCCAAATGCCGCACAATATCGCTTTTTGTATATTCAGAGTTCGTTAAGACAACATCAGCGTACCGTTTTATATTCGCGAATCTGTGTTTATATAAGAATTTATTTTTAAACAAATGATACTCAGGGTATAAAACAGTTGTTAAATCGTGAATAAAAGCCACTGTTTTTTTGCGCGTAGGCTGCTGGCAGATCTCGCTTATTTGATAAACATCGCATTCATCAGTTATTTGTTCGAGACGGGGATATCGGACAGCAAGCCACCATGCAGTTATTAAACGCTGCGGTATTTTATGCGCCCTAATTGGAAAATCAATATCAGTATACTTAGCATTATCGCGCAGATTAAAAGCATAAGGATGATATTCGTTCTTTTTATCTATTTTTAAAAGTGCGTTAAGCAAATTGTACTGGTACTGGCCGATACCTGTTTTTGGCATTGAAAGGCATGTAACATCAATTCCAATTTTCACGCGCTTGTTGTAATATAATGGTATGAACAGTCTATCAGAAACCCGGAAAAAAAACATTTTAAAATTTTTAGAAAAGCTGTCAAAAGACATAGCTGTGATTCACCGAAAAAGAGTAGGGGAAAAGCGCAGCACAAAGCTCTTAAAGGAGAATGCGCATTTAACGCAGTTTTACAGAAAGTTTAAATCGCCGCGAATTGTTACCGGCAAGATTATTGATAAAGCAAAAAATAAGTTTTATTACGAAACCGAGTATTTTATTGGTGAAATCGTGCAACGTCAGGAAAGATTCAATGAAGAAACAATCAAATATATTGAAAAACTGGAGAACGAAATTAAAAAATTGTCTCAGAAGAAGAAGTAATTCGTTTATAAGCTTCGTGCCCCTGCGGAATAAAGTTTTTACTGTGCGTAATTTGCTGTATGTGCGAACTTATTAATGTATTTAAATGTGACTGGAAGTTTGCTTTAGCATACTTTTTAGCTGTTTTTTGCGCCATTTTACTTATTTCTTCACGCAATTTTTCTGAAGCTATCAGCCGAAGGGTCCACTTGCGCAGCTCTTTCTCGTTTTTGAATTTAAAGCCGTTTTTTCTATGTTCAATGATTTCGCGCTGGCCTCCGCCGTTTATTACCACAGGCACGCAGCCGTTTTGCATTGCTTCAACAGTGGTCATGCCAAAATGTTCTATTAAATGAGGATATTTTGCTTCATCAACTCCAAGCCCGCATGCATGCCAAAATATTTTGGCTCGTGCATATAGTTTTTTTAGTTCGTTGTTTGAAATGTTTTCATAAACTTCTGCATTTACACCAAGCATTTTAATAAGCTCACGAACTCTTTCAAGATATTTGCTGTTTTTGAGTGCTCCGCCAGCTAAAATAAGCTTCCAGTTTTTACCAGGCTTAAGTTTTTTAAATTCCTTTATCATTTCAAGCTGTTTTTTTGAACCGGTTTCTTCAAAACGTGAAACACTTAAAATAATATTTTCTTTTTTAACGGGTTTGCCTTTGTATTCCATATCAACAGGAGGATAAACTATTTCATCAGCATCCAGTTTCCAGCGTTTTTTTATCCAGCCTTCTGTATATTTTGAATTTGCGATAATTGTATCGTATTCAGCGACATAAAAGTGATTTAAGCGATTTACATCCGGAAAATGACATAAAAATAAATTCCTCAGTGCCAAAGCATTTACATGCGGAACCATATTCACATTTATCAAAACATCGTAATTTAAAACTTCATCTTCAACTTTAGCAAATGGATTTTCCGCCATTGTTTCGGCTTTGCTCGGATTTATGAGTTTTTCTTTTTTACATATTGGCAACTCAATAATTTTTAATTTACATTTTGATAACGAAAGGTCATACCAATCTTCAATATTTTTTATTGTAACCGGCTTATTTGTAATAAAAGTTACATCAAAATCCTTTTGCAAGCCTTCTGCAATTGTTGCACCGTATTTTTGTCCGCCTCCAATAAAGTGAAGCGCATGGTCGTATAAACATACTCGCGGTTTGCGAAGTCTAAGATAAAGTTCGATTTCATTAATCATGTTTTGCACTCTATCAAGCGGAAAAATATCACTTACTTCTTCAAGTATTTTTGGCAGATATTTTTCATGTTTACCTTCTTTTATTAATTTTAGAATTCCGACTTTGATAAATTCATATAGATAATTGAATTGTTTATTTATGTATGGATGGGATTTTTGAATTTGCTTTGCGAACTTTTCAGGATAATATTTTGCGATTATCAAAAAGCGGTTTCTGTTGCAGAAATACCAGGGTAAATCAGCTCCTTTTGAAGTGCCGTGATACGCGTGATAAACAATGCTTTTAGGATTAACAACCAATTGATATCCGGCTTCACGCAGTTTTATTCCCATATCAACATCTTCAACGTACATAACAAAATCTTCATCAAAACCGCCGACTTTTTTAATTGCTGATTTTCTGTATGCCACTGAGCATCCGCTCGCATATTTAATATTTATTATTTTTAGATCAGGATCGTCTTCTTCGTTGAATGCAAGATCTCGGTAGTAGTAATTATTTATTTCTTCGATTCCAAGGCTGTTTATTTTACCTGTTTTTTTGAAGAGGATTTTTGAAGAAACTCCTGCGATTTTTTTGTTTGAAAAAGGGCGCATAATTTCTTTTAACCAGTCTTTACGAACTTCAGTGTCAGGGTTCAGAACAACTACAATGTCATTTTTAGCTTTTTTGAAGCCAATATTTAAGGCATGACAGTAATTGTTCAGGTCACTTTTAAAATATCGTACATTTTTAAACCTCTCGCGATCGCGGTCAGTTAAATTATTATCAACCAATATAATTTCATAATCCTTTGCACCTGACTTATTAATCGACTTAATACACTTTAAAGTCGGCTTTGCGTCCCCAAAATGTACAATTAAAATACTGGCTTTCATATCATTAATTTATTGCGAGAAATATGATACATTAAATTTATGCTAATTGATACACATTGTCATATTCAGTTTAAGCCCCTTAACCTTGATGTAAAAGGTGTAATTCATCGTGCCCATGAAGCCAAAGTTGCAAAAATGATTGTTGTTGGCTGTGATTTGGAGTCAACGCGTCAGGCAATTGAGATTGCCGAGCAAAATGACGGTGTTTATGCGACTGTTGGATTTCATCCACATGATGCCAAAGAAATGACTGATCAAATCTGGCGCGATCTATGTGAACTTGCTCAGAATGAAAAAGTTGTTGGGATAGGCGAGACAGGTTTGGATTATTATCGAGATTTCAGTCCGCGGGATATCCAAAAAGAGGTTTTTATAAAGCATATTGATCTTGCTAAGCAATTAAATAAGCCGTTAATCGTTCATAACAGGGAAGCTGATAAGGATAGTCTGCAAGTGCTTAAGGAGCAGGGGATTAAAGATGTTGTTTTTCATTGTTTCGGAAGCAATGTGCAATTTGCGCGCGAAGTTTGGATGGCTGGATTTTTTACTTCATTTACAGGCAATATTACTTATCCAAATGCTCATATGTTGCGAGAAGTTGTAGGCGAGTGTCCGCCAGATGCAATGATGGTTGAGACGGATTGCCCGTACTTAACGCCCCAAAAGTTCAGAAAGCAAACAAATGAGCCTGCTTTTGTTAAAGAGGTGGCAAATGAAATAGCTTATCTTAAAAGCATGAGTTTTGAAGACGTTGCAAAAATCACAACGCAGAATGCTGAGCGATTCTTTAAAATTTAAGCTGTTGACAATTTTGGAGTTTTTGTTATTATAAACTCCATAAATTTTTTAAATGTCTTTATATTCAAATGAAAATGTAGCTAAATACGTAAAAAGAATGATTGAAATACAAGGCGAAGCAAGCTTACAAGTTGCAAAAGAAGGTATGTTTCAGCCTCCCGAAGAAGTGGTGAGTAAATATCAGGAAATATTTAGAAAACGCGGAATGCAGGTTATAGTAGATTGCTTTGAAGCCATTGATGATCCAAAAAAATTTTTTATTTTATTAATAAGAAATAAATCCAAATAATATGGAAGTCAATTTTTATTCAGAAACACACATCGGCAGCTTTTTTAGAGAACATATGGAGTCATTAGAAAAATTAAGAGCTAATCCCGTAAGAATAGAGGTGGATGATGGACCATCAACCCGGGATAAATTATTTTGTGAATTAACTAATAAGGGATTTAAATTCACGTTTGTAATATTACGTAAAGGTTTTACAAAAGAGGAATTCAAGCATGCAATGATTGATATTTTAACTGATCTGGGGGTAGCAGTTTTATAATTAATTAAAAGTATTTATGGAAAATATAAATATGGCAAAAAGATTTCTGAATGAAGGTTTGGAAGTCATATCTGACGTTACAAGAGTTACTCCTGGTGAACCAGTTGAATCTGTTATTGAACGCACAGTTCAAAAATTTATTGATTTAGGTGTTGAAGGTACAATTGGAGTTTTGGGAAATGCTCCTGATATAAGCAAAACAGTAGCTGTTAAGGTTGTTCCATGGAAAGAATTAACTGAAATTGGAAAGGCAGTTGAAAAAAAAGAATGTTTTAAGCCATTTCAATAGAAAAAGTAAGTCCTGTACTACATATTCCTGCAGATTTTCCTTTTTTGAATCTGCCTGTCGATTCAAGTACTGCGATAGGATTTGTTTTTTCCTGATTATAAATACCCCTGGATTCTAAACCTAGTTTTTTTCTTATTGTTAGCATCAATCCATCCGGCTCAGCAATATTCATCCAATGTTCAAAAGAAAGTTCCCAACCTGATGATGCTTGTTTCCATGGAGCAATGCGTACTAATAAAGAGCCTTTGTGTAGAGCTATCACGCCCTCAGTAACAGCAGCACTTTTGCAATCAACAAAACCATTATCTTTGAATAATTGTATAATTTCCCGACCTATTTCTTCAGGAGATTGTTCAGCACCTGAACTTGTTTTTTCTGGGTTGTTATTATTCATAAATGTATAGTATTAAATTACATCAATACTATACTTAAAATGAGCATTAAGTCAAGCGGTTACCAAGTGCTTTAATTGCATCAACAATATTTTTGACTTCCTCAGGGGTAATCACTTTTTTGAACCCGAGTTTTTTTGCTTCTTTAATTCGTTTGTCGATATTCGCAACTGTGCGAATTTCGCCTGAAAGGCCTACTTCGCCTATGAAGCACGTATCTGAAGGTATTGATTTTTGAAGAAAGCTGCTTGCGATCGCCATTAAAACACCAAGGTCACAAGAGGGATCTTTAAGCCTCATTCCGCCAACAACATTAACGAAAATATCCTGATTTGAAAGATTTATTTTTGCGTACTTTTGAAGAACAGAAATTAGAAGTTGAGCTCTATTAACGTCAAATCCTGTTGATGTTCGCTTTGGATAGCCAAAGGGCGTTAAGTTCGAAAGCGCCTGAACTTCTACGAGTAGAGGTCTTGTTCCTTCCATTGTAACTGTTATCGCAGAGCCTATGGCGTCAAGTTTTCGTCCCTCCAAAAAGCCTGCCGAAGGATTGCTAACTTCTCTTAAGCCGTCGCTTGCCATTTCAAAGATTCCTATCTCGTTTGTTGAGCCGAAGCGGTTTTTTTGTGAGCGCAGTATGCGGAATTGTTTATATCGGTCACCTTCCAAATATAATACAGTGTCGACTAAATGTTCCAAAACACGTGGGCCTGCAATATTACCGTCTTTTGTAACATGTCCGATAAGAAGAACCGGTACATTGCGTGTTTTTGCGTACTCCATGAATTGTTCTGCAGTGTAACGTATTTGACCTATGCTGCCCGCAAAACTTGTGAGATCAGCTGATTGCATAACCTGAACCGAGTCCACAACTATAAAGTCAGGTTTAAAAGTGCGTACGGTTTCCATTATTGTATCGAGGCTTGTTTCAGCCAAAAACGATATGCGTTCGCTTTTAATTCCAAGGCGTATAGCACGCGACGCGATTTGATTTTGGGATTCTTCTCCTGAAATATATAGAATTTTTGCTGAACCGTCTGTTAGCTGGTCGCAGATTTGCAAGGTAAGTGTTGATTTGCCGATTCCTGGTTCGCCGGTGAGCAGTATTAGCGAGCCCTCCATGATTCCGCCGCCAAGTACGCGATTTATTTCTTCCATTTTTAATGGGATTCGTTTTTCTTTAACATCTGTAAGAATAAGAGGGGACACTTCACGGGCATGTGCCTTGATTTTTGAAGAGCTGGATTTTGATTCAATTTTTTGTTCACTAAATGAGTTCCAGGCTTCACAGTCAGGACATTTACCTGTCCATTTTGGGCTTTGATAGCCGCACTGCGCACAAACAAAATTTGATTTAACTTTAGCCATTTATTATTTGGTCATATACATCTTCGTAGTTTTTTGCCATTGATTTGGCATCAAATTTAAACTTGAGCAGATCGTATCCTGCATCAGTATACTCACGAATTTTAAAATTATCATTAAAAAATTCTAAAATTTTCTCAGCCATTACATCGTGGTTAAATGGATCAACAAGGTCTCCGTTAATACCATCCTGAATTATCTCGGGAATCCCGCCTACATTACTCGCGACTATTGGAAGTTTTGCTGTCATTGCTTCAAGCAGAACAAGGCCAAAAGCTTCTTTTTCGCTCGGCAAAACAAATACATCGCTTGAAGCCATTATCTGTGGGATGTCTTTTCTGTGACCAAGCAGACGCACATAGCCTGAAAGCTTTTCGTCGTTTATAAGTTTTATAAGGTCTTTTTTATGAGGACCATCACCTGCAATGACCAGGCGAACATTAGCGTTTTTAGCCAGTACTTTAGGAAGCGCTTTGATTAAATGTTTAAGACCTTTTCGTTCGTGAAGTTCAGCAACGCTTAAGATTACCTTTGTTTCGTTATCAGCTTCGAACTCTTTACCTCTAAATTCTGTTCGTTTGTTTTTTGAGAAGTTTAAAAGCTGTGATTCAAACCATGTTGTATCGATTCCGTTATGTATAGTTATTGTTCTATTTTTTTGTTCAGGGAAAAGGCTTTGCATAAGTTCGTGATTGGAATCTGAAACTGTAATAATTTTTTGAACACGTTTCATTAATTTGTTCTTAATATATTTCTTTAATTTTGATAACTCAAAAGGGTCGTGTTCTGTGACCACGATAGGGAATTTATATTTATTTGCAGCCATAAACGCATACCGGCAACTTGCAGGATTCCACACATGCAAATGAATAATGTCCGGAATCTCGGTTTTTAAAATTTCTTTAAGTTGAAAGTAATGACGCGGATCATGTTTATGCGCCACTGTTAATTTTATTATACGAACTCCTTCACGTTCAAAACGGGCAGCCCAATCCTCAAGTTTTTTATAATCGGAGCAAACCAAAATTACTTCGTATTTTTCTTTATTTAGGAATTTGGCAAGAAGATACATCTGATTTTCTGCGCCCCCAACATAAGGAGTATCAGTATAAAAAAGGATCTTTTTGTGATTTGGATTATTCATAGTTAGGTTATAGGCACGCCTATTCTACCCAAAAAAACCAAAGCTTGAAAGGGGAGTTAAGCTTATGGTACATTTGTTCGTGCGCATGGGTCAGTAGCTCAGTTGGTTAGAGCAGTTGCCTCTTAAGCAATTGGTCGCGGGTTCGAGTCCCGCCTGACCCACCACACTTGAAAAAAGTTCAGTTTTAGTGTAAAATAAAAGGAATTAAAATTAAAAATAAACAACATGAAAAACAAAAAAATGACCTATGGTGTGATCTCAGTTCTTGGGATTGCAATTGTAGTCATTGCACTGGCAAGTACTGGTGTATTTGGAGAAAATTTTCAGGGAATGTTGATAGGGAAGAATCGCGTTACGGTTACTTCTCCTATTTCAAAAGAAGTTGTTAAAGAAACAACAAAGCCGACTCCATTACCTCCTCCGCCAAATCCAGAACCAACTGTTAATCCAACTTCAGAACAATGCTGGGAAATGTATGAATATCTTGTTACTCATGATGCCGGATCATTAAGTCAATGGATGAGCCAGCAAACTCCTCCATATACTTCAGCTGATGCAATTTATTGCAGCGTCAATGTAATCGGCGCAACTCAGTGGGGTTCAGGAAATCCATCAGCTAATCAATGTGAGGATATTTATAATTATTGGCAACAAAATACAGGTGATTTTACAAGCTGGATGATTAATAACGGCTATCCGCAAGGTTCTGCTACTTATTGTAAACTAACATATTATCCTATTACTTGGGATTATCCATCAAATCAGGAATGTAATAATATGTATTCATATCTTAAACAAAACGGATTGGTTGCACTTAGCAATTGGATGATAACAAATAATTATACACGATCAGACTCTGAATATTGTGCTAGCAGAATTGGACAATATTGGTATTATCCTACAAACCTAGAATGTACAAGCATGTATAATTATTTAGTTGCTAATGGTGTGAATGCATTAAGCGTTTGGATGCAATCAAATAACTTAAGCGCAGATGATTCGGAATATTGCGCGGATACTTCGAATCCTCAAAACTGGTTTAATCCATCAACAGAGCAATGTGAAATGTTACATGATTATTTGGTTGCATATGGCGTAGCTGCACTTAGCAACTGGATGCAGGTAATTAATTTAACAAGTGATGATAGCCAATATTGCAGTAATTTGCTAGGAAGCTCTTGGTATCAATAATTTAAATCAACATTTTAAAAAGGGTTGTTCCAAAACGGAGCAGCCCTTTTAATTTAGAATTAAAAGTAATTCATCGGCTTTATCATTTTGGCCGGTTTCAATATAAAGACTTCGAAGTCTTTGCACTAAAAAGTCTAACAAAGGTGTTGTTTTTTTAAAAATTCTTTTCTTTTCATTTTGCGGTTCCCATAAATATGCAGGCGCAAGATTCAGTACGTGCTCATATTTATCAATCGCTTCATATATTTTGTTATTTTCCGCAAGAAAATCACCCCATTGCTGCCATCCCAAAGTCCAAGAAGGAGCTAATTCAGTAGCCTGATTAAATGCGTTATTTGTTTTTTCAAAATTGTCTTGTGCAGCATAAAGCTGTGCAGCAGCTATGTAATACTGAAAACTGTTTCCGCTCATTATACCCAGGGCATCAAGGTAGTTTGGAATTTCCTGATAATTATTTTTAGCAAATAAACCTATTATTTTTGAATAATAATATGTGCTGTGCGGATTTGAATTGATTGTATTCTTTGCAAATTCCCATGAAACTTTTTTGTCATCAAAATAGCTTGATAAAGTTTGTTGATAATAATAATCCGACATAATCAGACCGTAGGCATATTTTGCTGACCATCCAAAAAATAATATCAAAGGTATTAAAATACCTAATTTTAGCCATTTTGCACGTTTTTTGAATTTTAATTTTGTGATAGGCAGATATTGGTTAATTAAAATCGCTAAACAAAATGCCAGAAAAATAATTTGCGCTGAAAATGAAAAACTGAATTGAACCGCAATATAACTGGCTACAATCGAATAAAAAGCTATTAATATATGCTTTTCTTTAATCTCTTTTTTAAAATAAATATAACCAATAAATCCTAACAAAAATAAATATTGAATTAAACCGAAAAATCCCTGATCTATGAGGATTTGATAAGCTTCCGAGTGAACTCTTGTTGGGAATCCGTAAAGATTTTCAGTTTCATAGATTTCGGATGTAAGAACTTTTTGTACGTTTTGATAATATGTTTCAGTGCCATTCCCAAAAATATAGTTATTCTGGACTAAGGGTAAAGATTCTTCCCAAAGTACAATTCGGGAGAATGATGAGCGTGTGCCTGTTTTAAGTATTGTTCCAGCTGTTATTATAATAAATAATAATAAACTGAATATTACTAATACTTTTAATTTTTTGTTTATTTTTTTTGTTGCAATTGAATGAATGAAAAACAGCAATAAAGCTATAAATATCCCAATAAATGCAGCTTTGCTGAATGTGGTTATAAGCGCTGCTAAATTAATGCCGAGCAAAATACCGTATATTAATTTCTTTTTTTCTTTAAGTATTGAAAATAAATTTATAAAAAAGGGGAATATCAGCCATTGGGCAAGCATGTTCGGTTGGCCGATTGTTGAATATGTTCTTCCGCTGAAAATATCGATGTTTCCTATTTGGAGAGGATCGATAGAAAAATATTGTAATATCGCATAAATCGAAATAATACCGCCCGCAATATTAGTGAATAAAAATGCGAATTTTTTAAATTTCTCATTTTGAATTAAATGTATACATAAAATAAAATGCACCAAATAATATATTAATTGCAATAAGCCCTGCATGCGCTCATAACTTCCCCAAAAACTTTCCAGAGGAGCTTTTGAAAGAAGTGTTGAAATTAATGCTGATCCAAACCAGAGCGATACTGCGATTAATGCAAATTTATTTACAAAAAGTTCTTTCTTTATGAAAACAGAATAAATATATGTAAGCACCAATCCAAGGCTTACAAATATTATTAAAATGGCAACTTTCGGTATTTCATAAGGAGTCTGGCCAAAAGGATTTATAATTAAAGGTAAAAAAAACACCAATGAATAAAATATCGCTTCGATGTTTGATTTTTTAGATAAAAATTTTGATTTCAAAAGAAAAAATATTATTACTGCAAAAAAACACTGTCATTATGTTACACCAATATTAAAATTGGTAAAGGTTTGGAGCGAGGCCCAACCTAATCCGTTGGCACAAGCATGTAATTAATATTTTCGCTTTTATCAACCTCCTTCACTTCAGCCATAAGTATTTTAAGATCCGTATTGGACATGAGTATTTTTTTGTTTTTGATTGCCACCCATTTGCCATAATGTTGTTTAGCAAACTTCATTTTTAGCTTAGTGGTTAGGTCGTTTACACTTTGGATCATATTTTGCTTTTTATTCTTCATGGTTGAATTTGGTTATCGATTTGGCGAGCCAAATTTTTCAAATATTATTTTTCTTATTTAAAACTATCTAATTTACCAACTACCTCTTTAATGTCGCTAATAATTTCTTCTGCGGATGATTTTGGCTTACAAATTTTTCCTTCTCTAATTTTTGAAGCAAAGTATGAAACAGCTTCTATTTCATCATCATTGATATTTTTAAGATCAATTAATAGCGCAATGATCGACTCAATATTATCAGGACCCATGCAGAAATTTCTTAATATCTGCCATTGCTTATCGAGCAGTCTACATTGATGTTCATAGATTCTTGTTTTTTCTTTATCCATTATTTGTAGGTTATTATTAGTCATATACTTTAACAACAAATAGCACGATTGTCAACAGTTGGTTGTGCAGAGGTTGCGGAAGAATTTTTCCCGATCCCGGTATCGAAGTTCGCCAAGTCAGAGCCGCAGCCTTAATGCGGTGGCTCTATGGAGTGAGCGTAAGTTAAAAACCTAAGCCATTGGCACAAGCATATAATTAATATTTTCGCTTTTATCAACTTCCTTCACTTCAGCCATAAGTATTTTAAGATCCGTATTGGACATAAGTATTTTCTTGTTTTTGATTGCCACCCATTTGCCATAATGTTGTTTATCAAATTTCATTTTTAGCTTAGTGGTTAAGTCGTTTACACTTTGGATCATATTTGGCTTTTTATCGTTCATTGTTGAATTGGGTTAAATATCTCTTTTTTGTCTGACTCGACTTCAAGAATGTAACTATACTGCATAAATAGTGGTAAGTCAAGAAAAGTCGTCATGTGACGAGATCCCGGGATCGGTATATCTACTGCGCAAGAAAAATCTCCGGTGTCAAATCCCATGCCCGGGCATAGTAAACCTATGGCGCACCAAAAATTCACATTTCTAAAAAAAAACGGTATATTGGTATAGCAAATTATCAAATTTAACCCACCCCAAATGAAAAAGTTCGCAGCAATCCTTCTAACATTTGCACTGTTCCTAACAAGTTCTACAGCAAGCGCGCAATTGATCAGCCCGGAAGATCAGCCTTCAACTCTAAACAACCCTTTAAGCAGCCCTATAATGTCTAAGTACATGAGCAATTACGACACAGCAATGGCATGGGCTTTTGAAAACAATATTTTAACAGGCGATGGTACAACCGGTGACCTTAGAGAAACCGATTGTGTTAAAAGAGCTGAAATTATAAAAATGCTTTATAATGTTTTGCAGATTGATACTGCAGATTCGCAGGCACAGCTTTTCGCAGATACATACGCAGACCAGTGGTATGCGCCTTTTGTGAAAAAAGCACGTGAACGAAACACTATTAGAGGTTACGAAGACGGCACATTTAAACCGGCACAGTGCGTAAACAGGGCAGAGGCTTTAAAAATGGCGCTACTTGAATTCCCAAATATCAATCCAACAAATACACCGGTTGAAGATTACTCTGATGTACCTTCAAGCGAGTGGTATTATCAATATGTAAGTTACGCGCTTGGTAATTTTTTGGTTGGGCTAAAACATATACAGTATTCATTTGATAATAATTCAATGAATTACTTGCCGGGCGAATCAATGACCAGAGAAGAAGTCGCAGAAATGTTGTACAGATTAAAAACCCTTCAGGATAACAATTTAACAAGTTATGACGACGCTTACGGCCCTCAAAATGTAATTAAAACTCCTCTTAAAACCTACAATTTAGAACAAGAAGAATTTTTTGATTATGATACGTCGTTACTTGCGGTTTTAGATACGCAGGATAAAAATCAAACAACTCTTTTAAACGGATTTTTAAGCAAATCACCGGCAGGTAACGTTGATGGTTTTGTTAAAGATATATTAAAAGATTTCGCAACGGATCTTTCGAAAGTTGGATTAAGTTACGATAGTGATTTACTGCCTTCATTTGGTGACGGATTTAAAGTTATGTACGCAGTGGGTGAATCAAGCAGTTTTGTTCCGAGGCAGACTTTGTTAATTACCGTTGATGACTCTGCAAAATTAACAAATGTGTTTAATAAAATGTCTGCGTTAAATGGTTACACAAGGGCATCGTTATTTGGATTCAAAACATTCACAAATGAAAAACAGCATTTATATTTAGCATATACAGACGACTCATTATTGGCATGGCCTTCTTTCGGAGACCGATATTTAGCGCTTCAGAAAATTAAAAATGGCGGTGAAAACCTTTTACAAAACAAAAGTTACAATGATTTGATAGCAAGTGTTCCTACTCCTAATGTTGGTATGATTTATTTTGGATCAGCGGTTGAAGGGTCAGGTGTTTTTGCAGTAATTCCAAGCATTAGCGGACTTAATGTTCATTACAGAGTAGATGGATTAAACAGCCTTAACGGCAAGGCTCCATATATGTATAAGAATCTTCCGGGTAATAACCTTTTATCGTACGGAGAAAGTTATGGTTTGATTAATATTTTGGATGCAACAGGCGCAGATCTTCTTGCCGGCCTTAAGGAATCAGGAGTGATTGTTTCAGGAGGGGATTGGCTTAATCAGGGTTATGCATCTGTATTGCAGGATACCGGGACTATTATCCCTGGAATTTCATTATATTTTGACGCAACCGGATACACTGATCAGGCGCAGCAGGATATTGATAATTTAGATGCGTTGATTGTTGAAATGATTGATCAGATTAAAGCGGAAAACACTGATTATCCTAATGTGATCGTTAAAGATACGGCAATGGTAGACGGAAAATCAATGAACAGAATTAAAATTGATTTTAGTATGCTTCCTCCTTCTGAACTTGGTGACCTTGCGATGTTCGGCGACACATTTACTGATCCAATTGAATTATATTACGGAATAAACAGTGATAATTACGTAACGTTGGCTCTTTATTCTGGATATAACAATGTTTACGGCAAAGTAGCGTCAGTTAGTGAAAATGCGGATGTAAAAGTTGGAATGAGTTATTTATCAGGTTATCCAAATGCATTTAGCTTTTTATCAGTTGAGAATATTTTAGGATATGTGGACTCAATAGTTGCGGAAATCGAAAAAACACAGCCAATGCCGGCAGATGAAAAAGCCGGATACACTGAATTTATGGATTACTTAGCACCAATTAAATACATAGTTGGCGCAGAAAAAGACTTCACTGATTTTGCAGGGGGATTGATGTTTGTGAAGATAGACTAGCGGAACGGAGCGAAAATAAAATATAATTCCCGGGATTTTTAATATACTTGACTTTTTTGTATATAAATGTTTTAATATCCTCTTACTTTTAAATTATTATTATGGGATTTAGAAAAGGTTTAGATAAGTTATTTGGTGCCGGTGAATATGCTGAAGCCAAAAAAACCGTATCAACACTTGAAGAAAAACAAAAGCTCACAGGAAGAGATAAAAAAGATAAACGCGCAGCTGAAGAAATTTTGCTTGAACGCAGAAAGTTTTTGCAACAAGCGCTTGCTGTAACTGCAACTATGGCTGCAGGAGCATATTTAGGAGTTTCAAATAAAGAAAAATTAGGCTGCTTACCTGATAAAAAATCACCGGAAAATCCCCACACATCGAATTATCCTTCAGAACAAATTCCAAATATTTTTCAAAGTCCTGAAAATCACCCAACAGGAGCACAAATGCGTGGAATTCTTGACAGAGGTTTTGAAAAGGATTTTAAAGATGTGCCGTTGGCGCTTGCAGATGCCAAAACTCCACAAATGCAAATGCTCAGCGCGATTAAAGCCTTTAGAACAAAAATGGTAAGATGGGCGGAACTTAAAGGACGTGCATTTATTTCTCTTGAAACCGGTCATAAAAGTGGAGGCTGGATGGTTGTTTTGACTCCGGAAAGCGCAAGTTACCATACTCAAAAGGAAGCTTTGGTGATTGATACCAGCAGTCCTGATGGAATAGTTGCTCTTTTAATCAGACCATTTGAAGTAACAGAAACCTGGGCAGGGATTTTTCAGACACATGAACTATCGCATTTACATGACATGGTTTTTAAGCTTGAACCGCGTAAACCAAACAGAGATCAATATTTGCATGGCGAACTCCGGGCATATTTTGTTGAAAAAGTTCTCGTTGATCACTTAACCAATGGTCGATATTCAAAAGAACTTCCGGAATTAATTAAGAGAAATAATTTAAATAGCCTTGATGATGTAAAAAAATACCTTGCAACTAATCGCGAGCATTCATTTGAAGATTTGAATCAGGTTGTTTCACCTGAGAAACCAAGAAGTTTTCATGAAAATGCTTTAAGGCAGGGATTCCACAGTGTAATGGTTTCATTTGAAGTTGAAGTGAAAGCTGTAAAAGAAAGAGGCGAAACACCGAATTTGAAAGAAATTTTAGCTAAGATATTAAATATGAGCAGTGGCGGAAGTCATGTGCCGAGGCAGTAAAAAAGCTGTTTCCGGGATTTTTCTCAATCCCATTCAAGTTAATAATATTTGCCTAGGTGTCAAAAGTATATCAACCAATCATTAAATTTTGATTAAATTTTTCTAAAAAAAGTGGTCACGTGACCACTTTCGCATACAGCGCAATTAAAATGGATCGAGGTCAAATATGCCAGCCCGGGCCAGGTATACCCACTGCGCAAGAAAAATCGCACTAAGTCAAATCTCCTCTCGGGAGGAAACGTCTGGAGCGAAGCGGAGTAGAGCCGCAGCAAATCTATTTAATTCTGCTTAAAACCTGATTCATCCTGTCCACATTCAATCTGTAAAATTTATATGTGCCATTTTTCTGTTCAACCTTACCTCTATTTACCATTGGATCAATGGCATATCCTCCATAACGCATCTTTACCTGATTTGGCTTGGCTTTTGACTGGATTTTAACAAATCCTTTTGGATAAATTTCTTCAACTTCTTCTCTTACTTCTGCTGATTTTCTGAAATCTTTATTCATTTGGCTGCCTGCCATTACGCTCAATTGTCCTTGGCCGTAATTTCCGGTAACGATTAATGCATGATAGCCGCCGTGAGGACGTTTAATTGATATCCAATCTCCGGCTTTTAAATCTTTTTCCCGGATTTCTGTTACAAGTCCGCCGGCACCTGAGTATAAATGCGATGCAGAAAGCTTGGGGTACAAATTTTTCATAAAACTTTCGAGTGTTTTATATTTTGACATTTTAAGATAGCTGTTTGATGCCGGTAAAGCCAGATCAATGTGATTTTTATAACAAAACTCAATTAATAGTATTAAAGACATCTCAACGCATTGCTGTTGATAATATAATTTTGGATTACCTTTTGGATTCCATACGTGAAGATTTTTTTGTATGTATGCCTGAAAAGTTTTGTTGTCGCCGGCATTTTGTTTTAAAAATTGCGAGAATGCCGCCAGGTCTGATTTTTGCCATTTTCTGAATTTGATATTTTCAATTGAAGTTTCTTTATAGGATTCTTTTAAGCGTTTTTCTTCAGCCAATCTGTAAGGAAGATATTTTTGTTTGAGAGAATTTTTATATTGAACTAAGCGTCTTAAAAACTGCATCCTTGAAAGCGGAATAGTTTCATTTGAACCGTTCAATTTGCTTCTTATATAAGTTTCAAAATTCCTGGCCTGTGGTTTTAAAGCAGCTAAAGCAGTTTTTATTGTAGAAAAATCATTTTTTGGAATGTTTTGTTGCAATTTATCAGCGACTCTCTGAATTGCTTCTTTTGTGCCTTTATAAATACGGGCAGCTTGTTTTGGTTTAAGCTGAGTTAATTGTTCTTTTATTGCTTCGGGATTTGTCTGACGGACTTCTGGCATTTTTTGTTTTATATATCATATTATTATACCATAAAATCCATTTTTTCTTTAATGTAAAACCTCATCCCTTCCCTCATAATACCGGAGCCGCAGCGAGCCGCGATTAGCGGCGAGCGAAGGATCTATGGAATGCGCGATAGCGCATGAAGCGTTTGGAGCGAAGCGGAGCGAATTTGTCTTTCATGGGTTTATTTTATGCAGTATTCAAAGAAAACACTTTTACTTCTTTTTCAAGAATGTTTTCTAATTTATCTGATTCGACCTCTAATGCATAGTGAGATTGAAGATTAAGCCAGAATTCAGGTGAGTTCCCGAAAAACTTGGCAAATCTTAAAGCTGTGTCAGCAGTTATTGAGCGGATGCCCTTGACTATCTCATTTATGCGCCTTGGCGGCACATTTATGTCTTTTGCAAGACGATATTGCGAAATCTTCATGGGTTTTAGAAATTCCTCCATGAGAATTTCACCGGGATGTGTGGGTTTTAGCCGTCCTCTTTTAGTCATATTGATTAGTGGTAATCGGTTATTTCAACTTCGTAAGCGTTGCCCTGCTGCCAATTGAATATTATCCGCCATTGATCATTTATTCTTATGCTGTGCTTTCCTTTGCGTTCGCCTTTCAGCAATTCCAGATGGTTCGATGGAGGAATGCGCAGGTCATTTATGTTTGCAGCAGCATGTATCATATTAAGCTTTCGCAGCGCTGTTTTTTGTATGTCGCCGGGAAGTTTGAGTGATTTGATTCTGTGGAAGAGCCTTTGAGTCTCTTTGCAGTTAAAGGTTTTTATCATCTGGCAGGATATTAACGCCCTCCGTTAATATTGTATCGCGTTATTAGTTGGAGGTCAAGATTAATATTAGCTGACAATTATTAAATTTTGATTAAAAAAATCTAAAAAAATTTAAACAAAATTCCGTCCCGGGACGGCTGCTAAGGATCTATAATCAAATCGCTTTCCATAGGATACACCGACAAACTCTCTAAACAAAGGTGATGTGAGAATTAATACAATCTTTCTCCGGACTCTTTAATACCCTGAGCCAATTGATTTGAATCTTTTAATTCAGCCATATCTACAAATCCGCCATAGCCAACATCATTTTTTTCAACCAGCTCTTGAATATCACCAAAATATACACTCGTTCCTTCTGAAACATCATCAAATTTAATTGCCAAAGCTATTCTTTGACCATGCTGAGAATCTATTACAAGTGCATAATAAATTTCTTTAATTGCTTTTTGTTTTGAGGCATAAAGAACAAGTTCTTTAAAAAATTCTTCAGGTACCTCTTTGGGGATTCCGATTTGCAATTTAGTGCCTTTTTCAAGTTCTGGGGCCATTGATTTGATCAGACTATCATCAAGAATTCCCATAATGGTTTCAGGAGGGAAAATTTTAACCATTACAAAGCCCGGATTCATAATAAAAGTATCTTTGCTTTTTGGATGGTAGAAATCCTTAAATTTTATTTTTATATAATTTGGAGTTCCGGTTTTACCAAGTGATTCCTGCATTTTTTCGTAACTTGTAAAAAACGGACACATTGGTTTGCCTTGAATAGGGAACATATTAAAGGATAATTTTGTGTTTTCAGTTGATTTTACTGAACCATCTTCAATTTTTTCCACATCACCCTCTATAGACCCAGCAAAATAAAAATCAGTAACTTTAAATAAATCAAAAAATGGTTTAACTTTTTTAATATCTTTTAAACTATCAACATAAAGTTGTTCTAAATCATTAGTAACCTCTTTCTGAAGTTCTTTAAAATAGTTCTCAAGCTGATCCTGATCGTTTTGTTGAGAAGTTTGGTTTCCGCCAAACAAAGATTTAAAAAATGACATATAATAGTGGTTATTGATTCAATTTCATTATAGCTAGAATTACGTCAACGGTCATCATTAACATTCTCGAGCCTCCGGAGCCGCAGCGAGCGTTAGCGAGCGGAGGCTCTTTTGGAGCGAAGTGGAGCGGAAAGATTTATCTCCTCTCCACCCTCTCTTTCCCCTTAACCCGCTTATTTATCTCCCGCAGTTTCTTCACCGCAAGCCTGTGCAGCCTGTTATATGGTGCTTTCCGCCCTTTGATCAGCTCTCCCACGTATTTGCCCGGACCGTTATATATCTCTTCAAAGGTGCCGTCCGGGTTGATTTTAATAGCAAGAAGCATTTCAGGAGTATAATTGGCAGGGTAGGTGATATGATCCTTAAAAGTGGCTTTTATCTGGACCTTTTTGTTATCGGATGTAATTGCATCGTAATCCTTTTCCAGTTTCTCAAACAGCGTGAGCTTATAGTTTTGCTCGGCCAAAACCTCGCCAAGATCACCAACAAGCCTTCCATCAAGCGTGAAGTGCTTTGACTTGTGAGACTTCTTTAGCTGCGCAGTGATTTTGCAGAGCTGTTTGATGGCGGTGGGGAGGTGCATGAGTGGAAATTTTGATTAATATTGATTATTATTATGCTGTAATTATATCAAATTTTTATGATTGATGATGAAGAAGAAACAATTAACGTTATGAATGATTATGATTTGGACAAAGAAGATGCCGAAGAAGTGATTGAATTGTCTGAGGAACTTGGCATTGATTATGATGATGCGATAGAGGTTTGGGAGAGTATGTGAAATTTTGGTGACAAGCCTGATCTTTATTGAGAATTTGGCTTTTTTATGCTATATCAGTATATGTTTATCATTAAATTTTTAAAATGCCAATTTTTCAAATCAACAAAAACAAACTCATTTCAATAAAGGAATTAAAAATAAAGTTGGAGAAAGATTTGCAAAAATTGACTGAAGATAATCTTGATACTGTTTTTGGGCTGGATTTTATTGCAACTGAATTTAAGTTGCAGAATTTTCGCATTGATACGCTTGCATTTGATACTGAAACTAAATCTTTTGTAATAATTGAATATAAGCGTGATCGCAGTTTTAGTGTTGTAGATCAGGGGTTCGCTTATTTGTCTCTGATGTTAAACAATAAGGCGGATTTTATTTTAGAATATAACGAACGGATGAAAGATAATTTAAAAAGAGAAGATGTTGATTGGTCTCAGTCGAGAGTTCTTTTTGTTGCAAACGGTTTCACGCCTTATCAAAGAAATTCAATAAATTTCAAAGATCTTCCAATTGAGCTGTGGGAAGTTAAAAAGTACGACAACAATACAATTCTTTACAATCAAATTAAGTCGCATGAGGCAAGTGAATCAATAAAAACAGTAACCAAAGACAAAACAATTGAAAAAGTCAGCAAAGAAGTTAAAAAATACTCGGTTGAAGATCATTTTAAGGAAGGGTGGGAGGAATCACGTGAATTATATGAAGCTTTAAGTAATGAGTTGTTTGCTTTAGGGCCTTCAATAGAAGAAAGTCCACAGAAGCAATATATAGGTTATAAAATAGGGAAATCTGTTGTAGTAAGCTTAAGAATTTATAAGTCAAAAGTTGAAGTAGGTTTAAATAGAACTCAGCCCAAAGATTTAAAAGACCCCGAGAAAAGAGCACGTTATATGAAAAATAGCTATAAATATTATAATAAGCACATTACTCTTTTTGATGTTCATTCAAATGATGATATTGCTTATGCCATGTTTTTGATAAGGCAGGTATTTGAAAAGTTTGAGAAGTAGATATAAATAATAATGAAAAATGAAAAACGACAAGGACCTTTATATAACAGTTTTAGAATATGCAGTTGAAAATGTAAATAAGGGTATCAAATTTGATGAGTTATATGAATATTTGATATCTAAAGGTTTTAATTATGATAAAAATAAAAAAATAAACGATTATGATGATTTAATTTCGTTATCATTTATGTTTTTGATGTTAATCCTTATGAAACCCATGGTGAAATAGGTATCCGTGTAACACCGGGTGCGTATTTTAATTATTTAGAATATATTGAATTACAAGAAGCACGAGAGTTTTAGTAAAAAATCTATGATTGTTGCGATAATTTCTATTGGAATCGCTTTTTTAACGTTGGCAACTTCTATTTATTTCTCCACCCATTCATCAGCAAGTAGCTCTGCCTGTTTCAATATGTTTTCAGTAGCGAGCTTTTGTTGATCCGGTGGATAGCCGAATTATAATTTATTTTAACACAAATTATAATTGACTTTTTAAATTAGCACTCTATAATACCAAGTGCTAATTTTTAGCTCTTTGAAATGGAGGCATAAGCAAGGTTGAGCCCAAAAGAATGGGTTGAATTAATGGCTAGAGTTTAGTCGCCCCGTTTGGTTATTACAAAAGTAGTAGCTGAACTTGGGCGTACACTAAACCTACGCTCATTATTATTCTTAACCCATTCTACTATGGCTAAAACAGCCAAAGGTAAGAAAATAGTACCGGTGAAACCGTATACTAAACGCTTGCCTAGTGGAAAGACGGTTCGTGTACCGCGACACCGGAAATCCACACCTAATTAATATTAGTTAGGTGAACTCTTATGCCTCTGTTTTAGTAAAATTAAGTATAAATATATGGTTTTAAATATGGACAATGATTTGTTGCAACTTGTTGCTGAGGATATTGAATATATCACCAAAGAATGGAATCAAGTTATTGCTGATGATTCTCTACGAAGATCAAGTAATGTCCTTAGAAATTTAATTGTTTATGGGAAATTATTGAAGGCGGCAAAAATGATGAATATTGAAATCAAGATTCTTCTTCATGATTCTAATAGAAAAGATAGTTTAGATTCCGTTGGAAATACTACTTTTTATCAAGCTGGTGGAGCAAAATATAAAGGTCTTAAAATTTCCAAATTTCAAGAATTAAATAAAGAAACTTCAAATGAAGAAGCAAAAAAAATGTATAAGCTAAGTAAGAAACAGAAAAATAGGCCTATAAAGCTTAGTGAATATTTGAAACAACCTAGTTTTATTATTCATGGTCAGATTATTTATCCTGAAGATGTTATTAAATATGTTTGTAATAAACTCGGTGGAGCGCATTATGATACTTCGCGTAAATCCAAAGAAACAAAGTTTGTAATTTTGGGATAAAGTATTCGCGAAAGAAAAGCTCTGCAGAGAAAGATGCTGTTTATTATGAATTACTTAGTATAGGTCAAAAATTAGTAAATAATAGAAGTGTTCAGAAATTGAAAAAGAAAATAAAAGAACATATTAAATAATCATTCAATAAATTGAGCATATAAGTTTTTCGTGATATAAATGAAATGTTTTATATTTATTATATTTGATGAATTCTTTACAACAATTTCAACAGGAAATTAAAAAAATTAAAGATATTGGCACTGAAAGAACTTATTACCCACCTTTTTGTGAATTTTTGAAAAACTTCTTTAAAGAGAATGATAAGAAAAATGATCATATTTCTGCAACTGCAGAGGAAAGCAGCACTCAGCATGAAGATAAAGTTGGATTTCCTGATATTACTATAAGAGACGGAAATAGATTGGTTGGGTGGATTGAAGTTAAATCGCCATTGATGATTTAGGATAGTAATTTTGAAGTCAGCTTCAAAAAATACAAAGATAGTCTTGAAAATATTATTTTTACTAATTTCAGGCAATGGGAGTTATGGCAATGGGATTCTGATGGTAATGCAAAAAAGATTGAAGAATTAACTTTTGATATTAGAGATTATACCGAGGGTTCTGAGAAAAATTTGGATCTTTTATTGGTTAAATTTTTATTGGGTCAAGCTTATGATGCAAAAACTCGGAAACAATTAGCATTGGCACTTGCAAGAAAAACTAAACTTTTAAGTCAACAAGTTGAAGAAAATTTTAATAAAGAAGATGAAGATTCACAGAATTGCACAGATTAAAGAAAACTTTTTCCGAAACATTAATACAAAATATTGATGAACACCAATTTGCTAATATGGTTGCGGAAACATTAGCGTATTCTTTATTCTTAGCGTCACTAGAATATACTGAAAAACACCCCGATTCCTCTTTCACCCTTACAACAGCAATAGATTTTTTACCAAAGAATGTGCCTATTCTTAAGGATTTATATGATCTTGTTAAAAGAGTTTCGTCAATATTTCCTTCTATTCATCAGGCTACAGAAGCTCTTGTAGATCAATTAAATAATTAAAAACTTGATAAAATTCGGCATAAATTAGTAGACCATAAAGTAAACGAAGATCCTGTAATACAGTTTTATGAGCCGTTTTTGAAGGAATATGATCCAAAAGAAAGGGAAGCGAGGGGGGTTTATTATACCCCAAAGCCTATAGTGGATCTAATTGTTAGGAGTGTGGATTATTTATTAGAAAACAAAATTTAATAAAGAAGATGGATTGGCAAATGAAGAAGTTAATATACTTGATCCTGCAGCCGGAACAGGCACTTTTTTAATGTCAGCTATTCAACAGGTTCATGAAAGAATTAAAAAGAAAAATGGTGCATTAGGTGAAGATATTGTTAAAAAGAAGTTTACAGATAAAGTTTTAAAGCACATATTAAAACATTTTTATGGTTTCGAATTATTAGTTGCACCTTATGCCATTGCTCATTTAAAACTTGCTCTTGAAATTGAGCGGCTTGGGTTTGATTTTAACAAAACTTACGAAGATGAAGATCCTACAAATGATCGCTTTCAAGTATTTTTAGCAAACAGTTTAGATAATCCAGAAAATCCCAAAATAGATTTATTTGGTTTTGAATCAATATCTAAAGAAAGTGAATCTGCAAGAGATATAAAAAACAATAAAGAAGTTTTAGCAATAATAGGTAATCCTCCTTATAGTAATTTTGGTATGATGAATAAACAGCCTTGGATTTTAGATTTATTAAAAGATTACAAAAAGAATTTAAATGAAAAGAAAATTAATATTGATGATGATTACATTAAATTTATTAGGTTTGCGCAGTGGAAATTACACAAATCGGGACAAGGAATATTTGCTATGATTACATCTAATTCATTTATTGATGGAATTACTCACAGAAGAATGAGGGGAGAATTATTAAATGAATTTAATGAAATTTATATCTTAAATTTACATGGGAATAGCCGAAAAGGTGAAGTATGCACTGATGGGAGCACGGATGAGAATGTATTTAATATTCAAACCGGAGTTTCAATTAATTTTTTTATTAAAAAAAATGATAATAATGAACCATGTAATTTATGTTATTTTGATTTATGGGGGTTGAAAAAATATAAATATGAATGGCTGGATAATAGATTTAATAAGTTAAATTGGATAGAAATTGACTATAAAAATTTTAATTCTGCATTTTTATCAACAAAATGGAGTGAATTTTTGGGAAAGCTGAACTTTTTTGTCCCCAATGCTGATGATTCTAGTGACAAAATTGTTGAGTATGGTGATTTTTGGGGTGTCCAAGATATTTTTCACGAATATGGAAGCGGTGTAAAAACAGAACGAGATGGTATTTGTATTCATTTTGATAAAAAAGAATTAACAAACACACTAAATGATTTTCGAGAACTAACTGAAGATGAATTAAAGAAAAAATACAATTTAGAAAAAGATAGTAGAGACTGGAAGATTGATAACGCAAAAAATGATACATTAGAGCATAGAGATGACGATAATTTAATTTTTGATATTTCATACAGACCTTTTGATATTAGAAAAATTTGGTATAGTGGTAAAACTAGAGGATTTGTCGGCACGCCGGGTTATAAAACAATGCGTAATTTGTTGAAATTAAATTTTGCATTGGTTACCACTAGACTTATACCTGGAGATAGTTTCCATCATTCTTTTCTAGTTAAATCTTTAGCTGATATACATATTATTTCTGATCAAAATTATATTTTTCCTATTTATATATATCCTGAAATAGAAAATATTCAATCAAACATTCTTAATGAAAAAGAATTTAAGTCAAATTTAAATAACAAATTTATAAGTGAATTTTCTAAAAGACTTTATATGAAATACATTGGAAATGGACCTGGCGATTTATCTAAAACTTTTGGATCAGAAGATATTTTTTATTATATTTATGCTATTTTACATTGCCCAACTTACAGGAATCGTTATGCTGAACAATTAAAAATTGATTTTCCACGTATTCCATTAATTAAAGATAAGAAATTATTTAAAAATTTAGTAAAAAAGGGTAAGGAACTTGTTAATTTGCATCTTCTTGGTGAAAATCCATTTGATGATTCTAGTACTATTTTTGATGATAATTCAAAGTGGAATGTTATAACGGGAGGTAAAAAACCAGAAAATATTGAGGATTGGAAGATTGAAAAAGTAGAGTACGAACCAACTGAAAAACGTGTTTATGTAAATTCAGGTCAATATTTTGAAGGTATTGAGCTTGAAGTTTGGGAATTTATGATAGGAGGCTATCAGGTTTTGGAAAAGTGGTTAAAAGATAGAAAAAAAGCAGATAGGTGTTTGTCGGTTGACGATTTAGTTCATTATATGAAAATTGTTGTATCTTTAAGGGAGACAATAAGAGTTATGAAAGAAATTGATGAATTAATACCTAAATGGCCGATTGAGTAAAATAACAGCATTGTTATTGTATCATTTCTTTAAGTTCAGTTATTTTTTTATTTATTAAATTTTTAGATAAATTATTAATGAAAATTTTAGTTGTATGACTTAGAATATTAAATATTTCATTCAAATCCCAATTTCTAGTTATATCATTAGGATCTTTTCTAGACCAAGTAAGATGAGCAAGTTCTTTATCAATCCTTTTTTTAATATATTCCACATCTTTATACTCATAAGGTCTTAATTTTTTCCAGTTTGCAATCAAATCTGATGCTAATACATCATCATCTTTAAATTTCTTAATATCAAAAAAATAAAATTCCATTAAACCTCTAGAATGTAATAAAAAGTTTTCTATTAAAAGGTTATTTAAAAAAGAAGTTTTATCATAATTAATATTTAATTTTGATTGAAATGATAAAATCATCATTTCAACTTCATAGTGATAATGTTCTTTAAGGAATTCTCTTTTTTCTTGATCAATCTTATTCAAAAATTAGTTTAACAACGCACTAAAAGTAGTTTTTTCCGGTGAAAATTCGTCTTGTGATTTTTTTGGTGAAGCAATGTTTGCGGCAATTATCCTAAGCATTTCAGATACTTCATCCGCCAAATTGCTAAATGTAATATTAAAATATTTTGTTTTAAGCTTAATAAGTTCATGCGCAGCTGACCTTGAAATAAAATTTATATCTGAAAAATCGAAAACAATAGAGTTTTTTAAATTTTTCTTGATAATTGGCAGAAAATTTATAACAACATCTCTTGAAGAAATTGTGTTAGCGCCAACAATATCAATTATCTTTATTCTTTTTGTTGTTTCATTATTCATAATATAAATTATTTGAGGATCTTATATATTACTCCACATACTTATATATTTCAATAGGGGACTTGGGGAACGGTATTCGATATGATATTATCACACCTTGCCAATAAAATTTAGGCAAAGTGAAAATTTTATCTCTTTTGGGGGTAGATATTAATGCGGCATTACCGGAAAGCAATAAAAACTCACCACCCAATCCTGTACATACCAATCTTTTTGAAGTGTGAATCCCATATCCTCTTTCTACATCACTTTTAGAGGACTGGCCCAACATACTTTGTTTTAATGCCATTTCATCAGTGTATTCTTTATTTAAAGCTTCTTTATATGAAGCAGAGATTCCTCTTCCACGATCTACAATTGATATTTCAAGAAAATTCTTTTTGGGAAATGTTTGTCCCGAGATAACACCTTGTTTTTTTTTGCTATGCTCAAAAATATTATTTACTAATTCTGAAATCGGATAAATAAGTGCATTTTGTGTTTTGGGAATTTCGCCTGTTAATTTATAAATTAAATTATAAAAACAATTAAGTATTTCTTCTTTTTCATTGGGATTATTTGATTTCTCAATCAAACTGAGCGGCAAATAGTTCTTCCTTTTTTGAATACTTGATATGGTTTTTAGACAATTTGGAAAAGCTATTGTTTTTAAATAAGAACGTAAATCTACGTTATCCGGGGATATATAGTCACTATCGGTATCTTTGACGTAAGAGGCAAGAGTAGTTAAAAGCAAAGATCCAACAAAATTTAACTGAGATAAATCAAAATTGGCTGCTTCATTTTTATCAAGTTGAATTAACGCATAATACAATGAGGCAAGCTGATCCACCATTTTGTCGCTTTTTGGCTGATTTACTATTATATTTTTCATATTAATTTAATTTTAACATACTCCTCCAAACCTCTGCCATCGCCAACGTATCCAATTCACAGTACTTAAGTAAATTCTCCGACACGCGCTTCCGCATCGCCGAATCAACCGCGCCATAAACATGCTTAAACCAGTAAAGCGAAGCAATTCCGCCTTCCCGCACATCTTCCAGATCCGCATACGATAGCGAAGGCACCAAAACAGGAAGAACCTTTTTTATTGAACAGCTTCCCTTAAAACCCACGTCAACATAATGCTGGGCCTTAAAAATATCCATCAAATCAAAAACACGCGTGTTAACTGACTTCAAAAACCCGGCATACTCCGGATACATCGCTGCCATCTCTTCATTCCTGCCTTTTTCAAACCCCTTATACCACACAATCACACTGCCAATATCACCTATATTCGCGCGCATACTTTCAAGCAAAGCCGGAATCGGATTATCCTTGCCCTGATGCAGATATTCATAATGCTCAGGCTCAGCGCCTTCTTGCTCAACAACATGCAAAGAGTACTGAAAAGGCATTTGCTGGTAAGGTTTAAGTCCGTCAAAAAGGGGAACAGCCCCGCCGTACGTTTCATAATCCAGAAAATACAAAGGATATTCGAGTTTAGCGAGCTCGTCATGAATCGCTTCTTTATCAATCAGCGGCTTTTGAGTTTTTGTTGCCATAACCTGATTTTGCTGGGCAGGGGTGAGGTCAAAATCATCCGGAACATCCTCAATCTTCAAAATATTCATGCCTTGCAGGGCTTTAAGCTGCTTTTTGGTTATCCTTGTAATATCATAAATCGAAAACTCCGGAACATTTGCCCAGCAATAAGGCTTAAACGGACACTCGTACGGCTTATCGCATTGCTTTCCGATCTGAATTTGGGGTTCCTGCGTGAGTTTTAGAATTTCAAGCGCCTTTGGAATTTGAGTTTCAGTGATTTGTTGCAGGTTTTCAACATCCTCGGTTATATCTTCGAAAGTCAGCAGTTTTTTGGGATCGATTTCGCCCTGACGTACGTAATTTTTATTAACATGCACCAGATACGTGCGATCAATGTCGATTCCATCTTGTTGTAGTGCGATTTTCTGAAAACACACATCCGGAATATGCTCGGGCTTAACTTCAGTCGAAGACTTAACCTCATAAAGGTCCCACTTTTTAGTCTCGTCGTTGAAGTGGAGGATGTCGGCCTTGCAATATAGGTCGTTTGTGAGCGCATTGGCCTGAAAAATCGTTGTTTTTCCTTGGTTGATGTAGTTTTGCGTTTCTTCGCGGCCTCTCGCGTACCAATCCTTAACTGTTACGCCTTCGGGGAACAACTTGTCCGCGTACGATTCAACTTCATGCCCCTGGTCAAAAACATTCTGCTGAACTTCAGTGGTCGGGGCTTTGAGTTCTTTGCGAAACTTACTCAGCCAAAGCTGCTTGGGGCATTGAAGGTATTGGTTGTAGTCGGTTTTGGATAGAGACAAAGGGAGGGGATTAAATCGTTTGAAATTATATCATGACCATATTAAAAGAACTAAGAAAACGCAAAAAATCTTAAATTAATTGACAGTGAGCGTACGCTCACCTATAATTTAAACACATTTATTTTTGTAATATCAAACTTATGGATCATTCAAATAAACTCGTTCTTTTTCAATCTAAACAGATTCGAAGAATCTGGCATAATAAGGAGTGGTATTTTTCTGTAGTGGACGTTTGTTCTGCTTTAACAGATAATCCGGATTATCAAACAGCCAGAAAATATTGGAATAAGCTTTCACAAAGGCTTAGGGAAGAAGGAAGTGAGGTGGTGACATTTTGTCACCGACTGAAATTGGAAGCTACTGACGGGAAAAAGTATATTACAGATTGCGCGAATACGGAGGGACTTCTTCGTATTATTCAATCTATTCCTTCACCAAAAGCTGAACCCTTCAAAAGATGGCTGGCAAAAGTGGGTTATGAAAGAATGGAAGAAATTGAAAATCCGGAGTTGGCTCAGGAAAGAATGAAAATGCTTTATGAGCAAAAAGGCTATCCCAAAGACTGGATTGATAAAAGGCTTCGCGGCATTGTGATCAGGCAAGATCTTACAGATGAATGGAAACAAAGAGGTATATCCAATTACAAAGATTATGGAATATTAACCGCTGAAATTTCCAAAGCAACTTTTGGCATGACGCCGGCTCAATACAAGAAATTCAAGAATATTCCAACCAAATCAAAAGCGAATTTGCGTGACAACATGACTGACCTTGAGCTGATTTTCACTATGCTTGGAGAAAAAGTTACAACAGAAATCTCAAAAAACGAGAAACCCGAAGGCATACCCGAAAATAAAAAAGTAGCAAGACGGGGTGGAAATATCGCAGGCGAAGCCAGAAAAAATACAGAAAAAGAAATAGGGCGAAGCGTGATTACAAAAAGTAATCCTTTATCGGGACAGCAAGCTAAAAACAAATTGAAATAATAACTAGTCTTCTCAACTTATCACGAGCGCGGCTAAGAGACTTGACTCTATGACCCGCCGGCAACTTCCCAAAAGGAACAGGTGCCCTACAATGAATCACAATCCAATCCAAAAGTCCCTGCAGGACTTAAAAGATGCAGTAAATGCGGCCATTACAAAGGCAAATGCATGTTTGACGGTGAGCAGTGGGATATTAGCTGCGTGTGCAATCCCAATATCTGTAGAAGATGCAATACACCGGTTCATAAATACCGAATTATCTCTAACATTTACGACCAAAAAACAGGCAAATGCTGGCATGTGCCAATCTTTTGCGCGTGGGGGCACAGATATCCACAGGACGGAGTAAAAGGGCAGCTAAGAAACAGCAGGCTAATTAATATACGAACAGGGGAGGATTTGCTGCATCCAAAGAAAAAATCGAGGCTTTCTTAATAAATAAATTGTTGGAGTGGGGGACTAATAATCACTTTCTGAACTTATTCTTTTCAGGTTTTAATAAACCTGATTATGGATTCCAACATCCTAGCATAATCACGAGCACGTAATCGTCATACGCCTTAAATATAACCCTTACGTCACCAGTTACTGAAAAGGCGCGTAATCCTTCTAGTTGGCCTTTTAATGCATGATTTTTTAATATTGGATTGTGCGGGTCTTCTGCAAAGAGCTTTATGGCAGATTTTATTTTTTCTTTTAGTTTAGGTGAAAGCTGTTTAAATTTTTTATCAAATTTTTTGCGTTTAATAATTTGCATCAGAGCTTATTTAGATGTTCTATCGCCTCTTTAGGACTCATCGCCTTAGTTACCCCTATTCCTTTTTTAGCTTCTTTTGAAGCTTTGAGTATTTCATTCTCCTGCTTGATGGTTAAACCATTTTCAGTCAGCAGTTTAAAGGGGATTCCTTTATTTATCACTATCTGCTTTAAATAGATTTTAATCGCAGAAGTCATATCAATACCCAGTTTATCCAGAATTATTTTAGCGGATTTTTTTGTAGCATTATCAATGCGAAGTTGTATAGTTGCCATATTAAATGTGATTAGATTCTCATTTACAGTATAGCAAACTTGTAATTACATTGTCAATACATTGTTAATACACGTAAATATTATAACAAACAAATATTAAATTTTGATTAAATTTTTCTAAAAAAAGTGGTCACGTGACCACTTTCGCATACAGCGCAACTAAAATGAACCGAGGTCAAACGCCGGGCCCGGGCCGGGTATACCTACCGCGCACCAAAAATCGCTCAAAGTTCAAATGCCGGCCCGGGCCAGGATTACCCCTATTTCACCTCAGGATTACCCCTATTTCACCTCAGGATGCATATTTTCCATCAATTTTTTAACTGTATTTGGGCCACCTCCAATTATATATCTTTTAACTTCAGGTTCCTGCATTAGCTTTTCAAACATTTCATCATATTCTTTCCAACAAGCGTCTTCCTCATCAAGAATATATACTTTACCACCTCCGTTTTCAATTAAAGGCACACCTCCTGCAAAATCATATAATTTTGCTCCTGCCAAAACAAATCCTCTTAAACTGCCCGTACCTGTAAATGAGATAACTGAAGCAGCTGAACCGAATGTTCGTGGCTGATTAAATACTTTTGATACTTCTTTATTATATTTGATCTTGCTTCTGGCGTGTGAACTAAATCCAAATGGAATATTTTCATCTTCATTTTCAAATAAGTCATCTTTTACATCAACTTTTTCTATTTGTGCTTCATTATTATGATCAAATCTGCTTATAAAAGTCGAATCTGCATTGTTGAAAACCGCCATATCAAGCTTAGGGAAGTAAATCAATCCGCCAATAGGTTTGCTGTCAAAAGTCCAGACAAACTATGGTTGCAAAAGACGGTAAATTGTTTGAGTAATTTGTTGTGCCGTCGATAGGGTCAACAATAAAACCGTATCTGCTGCCAGTTAATATATTTGGTGTTTCTTCTCCCATAAAATTAAAATCCGGGAATTCAGTCATTAATAATTCTTTGAGTTCTTCTTCGATTCTAACGTCTTCGTTTGTTTGTTCTGAGTCATCCTCTTTTAAAGTAATTTCTTTTTTACCTGTATTAATAACGTTTCGTGTAATCTCTGCTATTTTTGCAAATAACGATTGAAAACGATCAAGTACTGCAGGATCATATTCAGCTTCTTTTTTATCGGTAGTGCTTATGTCAAAAGGTGGTTTTTCGTCTGAAAATCAAATTCACGTGATTTATCAATTGAAATATTAGCTTTGCAATAGTCTAGATTAGTATTGCTTGCAGCTAAAACAGTAAAAGAGTTTTCTTTATTAAATAAACTAGGGTCAATTTATTATATTTTTTCCACTCACCATCCTGCCAAATTAACAAATCAGCACCTGCGCCTTTTAAAATTGGCATTGCAGCTAAAATATTCCAAATAAATACATTTGATAAAACTGCATGACCGAATCCGCCTTTGGCAACATCCATTAATGTATGAACTGCTGTACCCATTGTTCGAGGCTTACCTTTTAATTTTGCAGCCTCTTCTGAATAAACAACTGTATTTTTATTCCAAACACCATCTGCAAAAGGTTTTTTCTTATGATTTTTTTCAGTTGATTCCTGGATTTCTATATCATTGCATTTGCTTTTACCAGTTAAATCACCTGTAATTAATTCTTTTTGAGCAGGGACATAAACAACCCCCAAAACCGGAGTGTTTTTATACTTCAAGCCAACTGATATAGCAAAGAAATCAATATTATTTCCAAAATTTATAGTCCCGTCCAATGGATCAACCACCCATTCAAAATCAAACTTTTGTACTCCGGAATCTTCACCTTCTTCACCCATAAAAGAAAAATCAGGGAAAGCTTCGCTTAAATGAGTTCGGATTAATTCCTGCACTCTTGTATCAGCCTTTGTAACATGGCTTCCATCATCTTTAAATTCAAAATCCACCTTACCTAAAAGTTGTAACAAAACTTCTCCTGCTTGTTTAACTGCCTTTGTTACTTCTGTTTTTGCTTTTTCGATTAATTCAGTTTGTTCAAGAACCTCAGATACTTCATCTGAGACACCCATATTATATTCTTGGGCACTTGTATCATTTGCTTTGTCTGCTAATTCCGGTTGTGCGTTTAATTCTTCTGCGATTTTGTCTTTAGGTTCAGTATTCATGGTGGAATGTTAAGAGTAAATCAAGAAATTAATTTAGCTCTTTTTGTCTAATTTGTCAATTTTTAAACATCCCCCAAAGCCAAATCCCTCAAATAGCCCGAAACCGAATTGTAGCCTTTTTTAACCGCGATTTTTTCGATTTGTTTTTTATCATCCGCGCTCACCCTGAACCTTATCAGCTCAGACTGCTGCTTTTTATATTTTTTTTCCGCCAAAATCAAATTTGGCAGATCATTTAACAGTTCAGGGATATCTTCATTTAAAAATTTCTGATTTATATTGGCCTCTTTGCATTCAACAAGGGTTTTTTTGCCGCTTCCGGGCTTTAAAGTATATGTATACTTTTTATTATTGATTGTTATGTAATGAATGATGTTTTTCATGATATAAGCTTTTTTATGGTTTTTGAGGCGAGAATTTTGTAAAAGGTTTTGCAATCGTTGTTGTGGACCGGGATTATCAGGTCGTGATTAAGATTTTGATGCTTGAATTTTTTGTGGCTTCCCTTTGCTTTGATCAATTCAAATCCTAAAAATGTTAATACTTTTTGAATTTCCTTGAATTTAAGAGACTTGGGATTATTTAGCAGGTTTTGTACGGTTTTTTCGATTTTGGTCATAAAAATTGGCGTGCAACCGTAACTACATTATATAAAAATGTAGCTACAAAGTCAATAATTAAATATTATGGCCAAATAATACCTGCCAATCATTAAATTTAGATTAAATTTTTCTAAAAAAAGTGGTCACGTGACCACTTTCGCATACAGCGCAACTAAAATGAACCGAGGTCAAACGCCGGCCCGGGCCGGGTATACCTACCGCGCACCAAAAATCGCCTATAGTCAAATCTCCTCCCGGGAGGATTGGCAATAGTAAACTTTCGGAATCTTGACAAAATAGAATATCAAGTTAAAATAAATAGCCGATTTAAATAAATATTATGAATACTGAAGAGCCCAATATTGAAACACCGGTAAACAGTCTTATTACAATATATGCTGAAATAATTGCAGGTGATAATGAACAGCTAAAGTCAGATATTGAAAAATATTTTTTAAGTTTTGATATAAATCAACTAAAATTAATGCCTCAAGCTGATATTTTGGAAATGGCTTTGCCGGATCTTGATATTTTTGAAGAATCTCAACTTTCAAATGAAGATTTTTTTGATTTATGGAAGCGGATAACGGAATTTGATGATGATTTCGATTCTTTTATTAGAATTAATACTATTATTAGGGTTAAAGCGTTTTTCTTGTTAAATATATATATGTATGTTGGCGGAAATGTTGAAACAGGGGAATTGGATTTGAATGAATTTATTCTTGAAAAATTTAAACATACTTTTAGAAGAAATATTCTTATACAATTATGTATTGAAGGAAGATCCCTACCTCCAGAATTAATGGAATATCTAGATGATGAAGATATTGAGTACTATAATAAAACAAAGCAAGAATATGCTGAATCTCTTGATGAGCCCACAGAATCACTCCAGTTAAGAATTTGCGAAACAATTGGAGATGAAATTTTAGATGAACAAACATCACAGCCTTTGAATCCGGATGAACTAATTGAAAAATTATTAATGGAAGGACTAGACGAGAATATTTATTTTTCATTATTTATGTTAAAACTTAAGCGGAATAATCAGATGGGTCTTTTAAAAGAAGATCTCGATACTTTTTGACCTGCGCACCTTTTATATGCAAAATTCGGACACTAATATGGTTAATCTAAATTATGAAATTCAGCAGCCTAAGCTAACTGAAAGCGGTGCAGAAGATATGCCGGAATCAGCGCTTTCCGCTGAATTAAAATATGCTGAGGATCTGCAGTTTTTAAGAGAACTTGTTAGTGATGCAATTAGTTTTGTTCAGGAAGGTCTGGTTGATGAAGATGATGAAGATATCATTGCTGAAGCAGATGCAAAAGTAAGGTTTGTTTTGGATTTTTATGAATATCAGGTTGATTCCGGACTTAAGGGAAAACTTAAGGATTTTGTTCGATCAAAAAAACAAAGATATCCAAAACCTGGTATGGCAAACACTTTTACCAACGAAATATTCGGTTGTAATTTTAATACGGTTACAAATGTCTTAACTTCCTCAAAAAAAAATCTGAATTTGACTGATGAAGAAAATGAAATCTGGGAAAAAGTGAGAAGAGGCGACACTGAATCTATTAATAGTATAATTCAGGAAAATGAGATGCTTATACGAAAAGTTATTATGCAGCTTTATGGAGAATATGTGATAAATGGTACTTTTTCTTATGAAGATTTACACAACGAAGGCATTTTGGGTTTAAGAAAAGCAGTAATAAAATACAATCCAAGGTTTGGATATAGATTTTCAACCTCAGCTTATAATTGGATAAGATCTTATGTATCAGGTTATATTTATAAAAATTTAAATACTCTCCATTATCCTATTAATATGGTTTCGAGATCAGAAAGTTCAGGGAGAGGAATTTTGCATTTAGATGCACCTGTTGACGGTGATGATTCAAGAAAAAGTTTTCACAATGTTGTTGGTTTAGATTGTCCTGAATTTGAAAAAATTGAAGAAGATGATTTTCAAAGAAAGCTTCGGCAGGAAGTAACGGAACAAATTTATAATTTTGATTTTTCACAGGTGGGATATAGAAGTCTTGATCGAGATTTAGCTTTTTATATAACAATGCGTTATTTTTTTGAAGAACCCAGTGCAACTTTAAAACAAATTGCAAATAGTTGGGGAAACACAAAAAGAACAGGTAAACCTTATTCAATTGAAGCCATAAGAAAGTTTAAAGAAGCTATTGTTGAATCATTCAAACATAATTCCGTAATCATTAATTTGTTGATAGATTAATCAATTGCTTGCGAATTTAAAAGTTCCTATAATTTCAGGATATCCATCCCATTTAGCACCTTCCCAAAGCGAAAACGAAACTGAACTTGGCGAGACATTGATTTGTAATGAAGGCGGAACCTGCTCGAACTCACCATTTTCATCTAATTTAACAATATGAACAATGGTATTCTCAGGGTCTTCCGGATCAATGGTTTCATTAACTCCATAACCTTTTGGATGCTGGAAGCTGAACCCGTTTTGGCTTTCGTAAGTTACCCAGCTGCCATTTTGAGAAGGTGTTGGGTTTTGTTGATTTTGCCAAAGTAATAATGCTGCAGTGGTCATCAATGCGGTAAGAATAACAACAAGAATAATCAGCCATAAATTTGTATGATTTTTCATATTTTTAAAGTTAAAATATCCAAGGGATCAATCCATTCTGATAATTCTTCGGGTGTTTGAACATAGCCAAGTAAATTTACTTCAATACCTTTGTGAATACTTAAATGAAGATGTTTTCGTTCGTGATCTGTTTGATTCGTGAATCCTTCACCCAAATTTCCAATAAAATCACCGAATGTAAGCACTTCCTGAGCATCGTTGGTAACGCTTAATATATCCAGATGGCCGTAAACAACCGTTACTTTTTCATTGTTGATGATGCATGATTGAGCGACAACACCACCATAGCCCTGTGCAATAACTTTTCGTGCAATCGGTCCGTCGCAAATGGCATAAACAGGAACATCGATATTCTGCTCATCTTCAAAAGTCTCAAAATCAACGCCTGTGTGATAACCTTTGAATTTTTCAGGTTCAACAGGGGAGTTGCCTGGCTCAACATAAGTGCCGAACCATTTTTTTGTGATGCGGTCGGGATTATAAATGCTTAAATGATCGCGGTTATATAAGTTGCAGCCCGAGAGGCTTGCTATAACGCAAAATAATGCGAGAATTGAGATGATTTTTTTTATCATATTTATAGTGTAGAACAATTTTGCAGATATAGGCAAGAGGTGCGGCGCTTCGAAGGTCGAAGCGCCGCACCCTGGTTGTTGAAAGGTTGCGAACCGGCTGCTAGACGCAGCCGCCGTCGTTGAGGCCGTAGTCCGCGTTCTCGTTGTGCCACGCGTCGTCCCACAGCATCCCGCAGATCGGGTTGGTGTCATCGGCGTTGTTGCGCGGATCCCGATCGTAGTCGAGATCACCGTCGCAGTCCACGCCGGGGGTACCGCCGTAGCTACACGGCTCGCAGGGGTTCAGGCCCATCTGGTACTCCCAGAAGTCCTCGACGCCGTCGCCGTCGGTGTCCTGCTCCTGGCTGAAGGGCTGGAGCTGCAGGACGCAGTCGTGCGAGACTATGGGCAGGTTGATGAGGCAGTCTTCGTAGGCGTTCCATGACTGCTCCTTGGCTGCATCGTAGTCGAGTGCACACTGAGATTGACTCACCGGCGGGTTCTCGAGGCATGCGGCATAGGCGTCGTCATCGCGGTTGCGTGCGTAGATCCAGTACCTGTCGTCGCAGTCGTCGATCCGATCGAGCACCGCCATGGTGCTCGCGGGCATGGGCTGACGTTCTCCCACGTTCCGGCTGCTGCATCCGAAGACGTTGGCGACCATCACGACGATCATCACAAACATGCTGAGTTTTCCCATCTGTTGTTCCTCCCGTTGGGGTGTTGTGGTTTTGTTCGCTGTTCTTTCAAATAAGCGTTGCTCAAACAATCCAAAATAGATATTTAAGCAAAGAATAATATTGTACTATATTTTAGAAAAAAGTCAAGGCTGATTATTTCATCCCCGTGAAAGTAATCTTACTGCGCATCAAAAATAGTACTGGGTCTAATTCCGGCCCGGGCCTGGTATACCTACCGCGCACCAAAAATCGCCTACGGTCAAATCTCCTCCCGGGATAGAGTAGATTCTACTTAATTACCCTGTAAATATTTTCACTTACACCTCCGCGGGTAGCATTATTGCCCGGATTATATTTGATTCCGTTTTCTTCCAGAATTCCAAGGTTTTTTGCTGTAACAACATACGGAGCGAACCAATCACCAAGTTCAACATCATTAAAAGGTTTAACGCTTCCCACCGGATCCAAAACAATACCTTGCGTATTTAAGACCATTTTAATTGCCTCTGCTTTAACTACATTATTGCCTGGCTTAAAAGTGCCGTCAGGATAACCTTCTACCCAGCCCTGCTGTTTTGCGTAACAAACATATTTTGCGTACCAGTCATCGGTAACATCAGGGAAGCAATTATTATATTCATCAGGACTAATCTCGATTCCTGTTGCCAGAGCCAAAATTTTCATAAGTTCAGCTCTTGTTATTTCTCCTTCAGGCTGAAAACTTCCGTCAGGATATCCATTAATAATTGAATTATCTTTTAGGTATTTGATTGCATCATAATTCGGGTGTGTATCATCAACATCCAAAAACAAAAACAGCTCATCAAACCCATTATTATCATAAATATACATGCTTGGGTTAAAAGGGAGCTTTCCTTCAGCAACCAACTGATTAAGCCATAGATTAATTACATTGGTCGGTATAACATATCCGTATTGTCCTGCTTCACCTCCAACACTGAAATAAGTCGGAATTCCCACAAATCTGTCGTCGGAATCAATCGCAGCACCGCCTGAATTACCGGGATTAATTGTTGCATCGGTTTCAATTCCAAGTGTCATTGTTGAACCAAACAGCTCAAGCATTTGATCGTAAAGATCACTGTTAATATCAATTTTGGCTTCTTTTAAAACATCGCTTGTTGAAACAGTTAAATAACCGGTAACAATACCTTCTGTAACAACAATATTCCCTGTGAGACTTGCACCCGGATATCCCAAAATTTCAATACGTTCACGAAGTGCAGGTAGCTCTTCGGCAGTAACAGTGTTTGATCTGAAAGTAATTGCAGGATATCCCTGATAATCTTCTTCAGTTAATTCATAATATTCTCCGGTTTCATAATCATAACGCATAAAAGGGTACAGCAAAGCCAAATCCATATCAGCGTTATATTCAAAAACATAAGCGTCTTCAAGACAATATGGCGGCTCAAATTCGCTAAGCGTATAACAAAGTTCAATATAATCAACAAATTCATCGTTTTCATCAACCAAAACATGATAATTGGTCAAAATCATTCCATCATCACTAATGATTGTCCCGCTGCCCGAACCCATCCATTCAAGCTCATCATTGCCTGTATCATTATATGTATTAATTGAGACAACCGAATTAATAACATTAAAACCTTGGGTTTGTGCAAAACTAATCTGCATTTGCGAAACCAGCAAAGCTAAAATCATTAGCATTGGAATAAGCTTTTTCATTTAAGAGGGGTTAATTATTGAGGGGTTGGCTAAATTATAGCGGTAAGATACCTGGATGTCATCTTATAATTTCGGCATTGACTTTTTTGCTTAAATCATTTATAAAAAGTCCCAACATTAATTTATTTATATGGGTGATATTGAAGATCAATTCAGTTTGGATCCGGATGGGTTTGAAGAAATTGAAGAAGAAATTCCGGAAATTGAAGAAGATGAAGAAGAAAGAATTACTGCCATAGAATTAAACAGAAGAATTGTCGGAACTTTAGAAAGATATACTAAATGTAAATTTAATAGATTGGCAATGGAATCTATTGAAAAAAGAGTTAGAGAGCAAGTTCATGGATTTATGGAAATTTGCGGCATTGAAAACCCTGATGAACTTTCATTGAGTAATCCTCCATACAGTAAAAAACTGCAATATTGCGGTAAAGAACTTAGCTGGTGGAGATTTGTTGATGCAATAATTCGTGACGCATTCCCAGAATTTAATTTTAATAAATTTGCCGTGAACAGAATTGCAGTGGCAAGTTTAGTTATAAAATATTTAATTATTCCTTTATCAAAAGGCGAAAATCCAAATATAAAATTGCTTGAAAAAGAATTTAATGCAAAGCTTTTAGAGAAATTAGCTTCAAAAAGAAATTTTATAGAATCCCAGGACACTGATGACGAAGAAGAAGATTCCGAAGAATAAACATCAACTTCCAAAACAAACCTTGACAAAAACTCCAAAAAGGGATATAAATACATACTCTTAATCTTTGTTTATGGAAAATCAAAGAAAAAACCCACTAGTATGCCAAGGAATAGGTTATAAACACAGTCTGGCATATTGGGCTGGTGAAATAACAGAAATGACGGAAATAGCTAAGATAATGGAATTGCTTGAAACTATTTATAAAAGAAGTTTGATTGATCGCAGTGATGCTCAATCTGTTCAAACTTCAGATTCCGAAGCACATAAACAAATTAATACTCATCTTTTGGAAATGAGATTTCCTGCAGATGAAATTGCACAAGATTATTTGGAAAGAAATTTATTTGAATTGTTCAATAATCTTATTGAAATAGCAGTTCAAAGAAGAAATCTTCATGAATTGGGATTGTTAATAATTTTATTAAATACAAAAAGAGAATTACTTCCAGATAAACGTTTACGAAATTATTATCTTTCACTTATTAAAACAACAATTGCTCATGATAATAGAGAAGAACCTGATGAACATGTCGATTTTGACACCGCAGATACTCTAAGAGATCTTGTAAGATCTGATGTTGAAGAGTTATATAAATAGGTGTAAGATCTGTAATCGAGAAGTAATTCATTCAAATGTTGGAATACATCGCCCTCGGAATATTCGGACTCGCATTCATTTTCATAGTTATTGAAAAATTTGATAAATCACTTACAGCTTTATTGGGAGCTTTGTTAATGGTGATTTTGCGAATTCTCAGCCCGGAAGAAGCAATAGAGGCAATTCAGTTTGAAACAATTTTGCTTTTAATGGCAATGATGCTACTTGTGAATATAGCTTCAAAAAGCGGAATTTTCGAATGGCTCAATGTTAAAATAGCGGCTTTTACAAAAGGCAATCCACTCGCTATATTTTTGTTCTTTTCAATTTTAACAGCTGTATTTTCAGCATTTTTAGACAATGTTACCACGGTTATTTTAATTGTTCCTTTAACAATCGAATTGGTTAAAGGTATGGGTAAAGATCCAAAACCTTACATTTTTGCCGAGATTATATTTTCGAATATAGGTGGCGCGCTTACTTTAATAGGTGATCCGCCGAATATTATTATCGGTGGTGCAGCCCATTTAAATTTTATGGATTTCCTTGCTAATCTGTGGATGCCGATTTTAGCTGTTATTTTGTTTACACTTGGTGTTTTTATATTTGTTAACTGGAAGGCGATAAAACCTATTTCTGATAAACTTATTGATTTAACTATTGCCAATGTAATTATCAGAAAAGTTAAAATGAAATTTGTTAAAAAAACAATTCATAAAGACTTTGTTGTAAAAGTAGTTATTGCTTTGTCTGTTACAATTATTGGCTTTATGATGCAAAGTTATTTGCAGCTTCCAAATTATGTGATTGCATTTACAGCAGCAATAATTTTGGCAATTTTAACAACCAAAAAGATAAGCATTCATGAATCTTTTAAATCAGTTGAATGGAGTACTTTGTTATTTTTTGCGGGTTTATTTGTGATGGTTGGCGGTATTGAAAAAACAGGTGTACTTGAAGATTTAAGCCAAATGGTGGCGAATTCAACTTCAAATTTATTTTTATTGTCTTTAATTGTTTTATGGGTTTCAGGAATTGTATCAATGGTTCTTGATAATATTCCGTTTGTAACAGTTATGATTCCGGTGATAATAGGTATACAAGCTCAATTTCCGTTAATCGATACGACTGTTTTATGGTGGGCGCTTTCGCTTGGAGCCTGTCTTGGAGGAAATGGAACTTTGATCGGAGCATCCGCGAATGTTATTTCAGCTGATATAGCCAAGAAGAACGGCGTGCATATCAGTTTTATTAACTATTTAAAATTCAGCTTTCCGTTAACAATTGGAATTTTACTTGTTTGCAGTGCTTATTTGTATTTTGCAACTTTATAAAATATGACATCCAAAACTGAAATATTTTCGGACTTAATGAGAGATCTTGAAGTTGATATGGGCACAAGAGATCTCACTGAACTTGTACTTTTATCTTTAATTGATGCGATAAAAGCCTTTAAGGGTTCAAAGTTTGAAAATTTCTGCGAACAGTATCACGACTTTGCTGAAATGGTTAAAAACACAGAACCAAAATTTGGAATTTTTAGGTTCTATTTTGGTTATCTGGAAAAGGAAATTACAGGTAAGGTATGTAATATTTCAGATGATAAAAATTGGAAGGATCTCGCGTTAAAAAAGATCAATGAAACATTAAAATATTCTCGCAAACAAAGAACTTTACTGTTGAAAAATGCTGAAAAAATTGATGTAGAAGGAAAAACAATATTAATTCACGATCACAGCCACACTGTTCAGGATGTTTTGGTACATTACAAAAATAAAAAGAAAAAATTTAATGTCATTATCGCTGAGCAGGATTATAAAAAAACCCAGGATAATATTGAAAGACTTCACAATGCTGAAATTCCTTTTACCGTAGTTCCTGCTTACATGCTTTCACATGTTCAGGATGAAATAGATATGGTTTTTTACGGAGCCCTTACCTTAAAAGATACTCAGGAGTTTGTTATGAATCCCGGTGCATTAAGCTTGATTTCGGAATTCCAGCTTCATAAAACACCGATTTATATGTTTTTTGGAACTGATAAATTCAGTTTATGGAAATCAGCAAAAAGAGGAGAGATATTTATTCACAAACATAAACGTACACATATTAGTAAGCCTATAGAATACGAACGAACCAAATATTCTCACGATCGCGTTCCTTCAGAATTCTTTTATAAAATAATTACAAACGAAGGGATTTTCAGCCCTGATGAATTAAAAGAAGTATTTGAAAAGGCTTATAAAGAGAATAATTAAAGGCTGGTGAATAAGATAAATCACCAAAGCATTTTTGCCTAAAAATTCAATTGGTTTAATGTTTAATTCCGGCAGTTTATATTGCCTTTTATGGTTTTTATAAAACGTGTTTCCCAAAAATATCCCAATCAAAATAATCGCGAAATATGGGATAAGAGGGAAGTAATCCAAACTATAAAAAATATGTGGTTTAAGGCCCAGCCACAGCAGCCACGGGAAACTTAAAGTAAAATTGGCGATCAGCAGCCAGAGTCCAAAAATAATAAATGCAAAAATTAAATTCGCGTTTTTTAATTTTAAAAAAGGGTAGCTAATCACAATTGAAACACCAATAAAATGCAGAACTCCAAAATAAATAAAGCCCTGATTTAAAAACAACAACGTTGCAATGGTAATTAAAAGCCCCCAGCAAAAAATTTTAATTCCTCTTAATAAAAAATGTGAAAACGGCCTGCTTTTTGAATAGCTTAATGTCAGAGAAATACCAACAAGCAAAAAGAAAGAGCTAAAAATCGCATCTCTGAAAATAATCCAGGACAAATCATTCACATTTACTTTAAATATCCCAAAATACTGCAAATCAAACACAATATGAAAAGTTATCATCGCAATTATGGCGATACCGCGCATAAAATCTATTTCCCAAAATCGCTTAGTCAAAATCAAGGATTACTTCTAATGTTCCGCCTCCGCCCCTATCAAATCTGCCTTCATAAACACGCTTAACAAAAGCTTTTTCGAGAAGATATTTTTTAAGCATAGGTTTAATAACAGGCATGCCGTGTTTTGAATGCAGGCCCTTACCTGTAATAAATAGCACTTTAGTTAAATTGCGGTCCCTGCATTCCTGTAAAAATTCATCAGCAAGCTTTTTAACATCAAAAGGCGTTAAAGCTCCGCGATCATGAAAATCAAATTCTTCCTGCGGTTTGCTTAGGTTATCGAATTTATTATGTTTTTGCTTGCGATCTTTTTTATGATTTTTTGCCATCCTCTTTTCTAATTATTTCAACTGTGAATCTTGTTGCAATTGCTGCGACTGCACCAACCGCAACTAAAACCGGTGCTGCCAATGCTCCAAGCACTCCAACAGTAACCGGAATTTCCAGGAATTTGCGGCCTTTTTCATCTTTTATAATAATTCTGCGAACATTTCCTTCATGTAAAAGTTGTTTAACTTTTTTTAGAAGTTCTTCACCGTTTACTTTGAATTCCTCATCTTTTTTTGCCATTTTAATTGTTGTTAATAAATAGAATTTTAATTAAAAGCGTTTTGTATATTTGTGACAATAAGGTTGATGCCCTGTTTTATCATAGTAATCCTGATGGTACTCTTCCGCAGGCCAGAATTTACCTGCTTTAAATAATTTTGTGGCAATATCCAAACCTTTATCTTCCAGAATTTTAATAAGTTTTTCAGCAATTTCTTTTTGCTCATCATTTAAATAAAATATAACTGATTGATATTGCTCGCCGATATCAGGGCCTTGTCCGTTTTTTTGTGTTGGATCATGAATTTCAAAAAACAATTTAGCTAAAGTTTCATAATCTGTTTTCTTTGGATCATATAAAATTTCAATCGCTTCATAGTGGCCTGTGCCATGAGCACAAACTTCTTCATAAGTGGGATCTTCTTTATCACCGCCAATATATCCTACTGTGGTTTCAATAACTCCGTCAGCTTTTTTCATATAGTGTTCAACTCCCCAAAAACATCCGCCGGCAAAAATAGCGCGTTCAGCCTGAACAAACTTCATTGATAAAGAGTTTACACAGTGCCTTGTGTTCTTTTTGGTAAGATGTTCACCTTCAAAAACATGACCCAAATGAGCACCGCAATTATTGCAAAGAATTTCAGTGCGCATTCCATCTGCATCAGTTTGTTTTTTGATTGCACCCACAACTTCATCATCAAAACTTGGCCATCCGCAGTCTGAATGAAATTTATCGTCAGATAAATATAAAAGAGCATTACAGCGCCTGCATAAATACACACCTTTTTCAAAAAAATCATTATATTCTCCGGAATTAGGCGGTTCTGTTCCTTTGTTTTCGATTATTTCTTTTTCTTCAGATGTGAGTTTGTTGAATTTCATGAATTTATTATATATTATTGAGTAAGTTATTTAAACTTTATAAAATGAAGAGACTAATAGCAATACCCGTTATTTCAATTTTACTTTTCAGTTCCTGTTCGTGCGAGCCTGTTCCTAATGAAAAAAAACAGCTTAAAGTTGGCCAAACAGTTGAATTAACAGGCAAATTGTCGAATCAGCCATGGCAGCATATGATTGATATCCATGAGGATTATCCTTATATTTCTTACGTTGATTTTGAAGATGGAGATCAGCTTGTTGTTTATACTAAAGATCTGCCTATGTGCAATGGTGAATTTAGTTTTAAAGGTACTGTTATTCAGATAGAAGGTGAGAGTAAGCGTCCTGATTCCGATGAAAAATTTACTGAAGTTCAAATAACAGCAGATGAAACAACTTGTAATTAAATGCTATTGAAATTTTATGTCAGGCACGCTTAAATAGATTTGTGCCTAAATTTGCCGCGGTGGCGGAATTGGTAGACGCGCAGGACTTAAAATCCTGTATGGGTAATACCATGTGAGGGTTCGATTCCCTCCCGCGGCACCAACAGCGAAGTGAGCTAATGCGAACGGAGCTGTATGGAGCGCAGGGCTTAGCCCAAGCGAAGCCTTTTGGAGCGAGCCGGTAGGTGAGCGTAGCGAAAATTTGACTTTATAGGTTTTAAATGCCCGGGCATGAAACTAAAATTTGACATATTTGCTGTTTTCGAAGTTTATTTTAAAGTAGCAATTTCAGCTTCAATTTAAGCAAAATCAACAATCTATATCACGATCCCGGGATCAGAATTTGAATTACAAATACATACTTGACAAAACTTAACAAATATCTTAAAATGATACTCTTTAAATAATAACTTTAAAATCATGGCTAATAAAAAAGGTCCTGAAGATATATTTGCACCCGGGGGATTATTCGGAAATAGCGAAGTTCAAATTGATAATTGTAACGGTGGTTTAAATAGTGATGGTGATGGATTATCTGATTGTGCATCTGATGAAAGCCATCAACCAGTTACACAATACAAAGTAAATGAAAGGGGACGGCACTTTAAAGCTGGCCACTTAGCTGACATAGTAAATAAATCTCCATATTTGCAAAAATTACAAAGAAGGGGAAAAGAATTAATGGAAGTTTTAGAACAAACGGATCCATCGGCTGAAGATGATGAATAATATTAAAGTCTCACCGGACTTATAGCCCGGAGATCATCAACAATTTTAGGAAGGACTTCGAGCAACTTATCGAGGTCCTTTTTTGTTGTGCTTTTTCCGAGACTAAATCTTAAACTGCCGTGTGCGATTTCGTATGGGTGTCCTAACGCAAGAATAACATGTGATGGATCCAAACTACCCGAAGTGCAGGCCGAACCGCTAGAGGCTGCAAATCCAGCCATATCCAAACGTAGCAATAAAGCTTCACCTTCAATATCCAAAATCGAAACATTTACATTATTTGGAAGACGCTCTGTTCGATCACCATTTAATATTACTTTTGGAATCCGCGCCTCGATTTCTTTTATTAAATAATCACGCAAAGCAATTAAACGTTTGTTTTCTTTTTCGCTCTCTGCCTGAGCCAATTTAAGAGCTTCCGCCAATCCAACAATTCCTGCAACATTTTCAGTCCCGGGACGGATTCTGCGTTCCTGTTCGCCGCCATACATCAAAGGTTGAATGCTCACGCCTTTACGCACAAAAAGTACTCCAACACCTTTTGGTCCGTAGATTTTGCTGCCGTTTAAAGTAAGCAAACTAGCTTTAAGTCTATCAACATTAATATCTAAAACGCCTGCTGCCTGGCATGCATCTGTATGAAAGGGGATATTACGTTTTTTGCAAAACCTGCCGATTGTTCCAATTGGCTGAATGGTTCCGATTTCATTGTTCGCATACATCACACTTACAAGAATTGTGTCTTCACGTACTGCTGCTTTTACTTTTTCTGCATCAACAATTCCATTTTTTTCAACTTCAACATAAGTAACTTCAAAACCTTCTTTCTCTAAAACTTCACAAGGATGCAAAACAGCATGATGCTCGATTTTAGTTGTTACTATGTGTTTGCCCTTAGTTTTATTTGCTCGAGCTACTCCAAGAATCGCAAGATTATCGCTTTCGGTTCCGCCGCTTGTAAATATTATTTCCTCGGGAGCGCATCCGAGAATTTCAGCAACATCACTGCGAGCTTCATCTAAAGCTTGTTTTGCTCTTTGAGCGATAGAGTAAATAGAAGATGGATTTCCAAATTCTTCCTTAAAATAAGGCATCATCGCCTCCAAAACACGAGGGTCCATTGGAGTAGTAGCTGCATGATCCAAATATATTTGTTTATTCTTCTCCAAAGTACTGGTATTTATATTGTTTAATTAAATTTTCAATGCGTGCTTTGCAACCTCCGCAGGCTGTTCCGCACTTTGTTTCTCTTTGTACCGCTTCCCATGTTTGTTTTCCTTCGAGAACAGCTTCTTCAATTTCATGATCAGTAACTTCGAGGCATCTGCAAATAACTTTTGCCTGTTCTTTAACTATTCTTTCTTCTTGACCGCTTTTTTTAAAATAATCGTTAATTGCTGCTCTTAAAGCTTTATCTCCAAGAACACTGCAGTGTATTTTTCTATCAGGAAGTCCGCTCAACCTTTCACAAATATCCTGTGGAGTAATTTTCATTGCCCTATCAAGGCTCATTCCGCCGTTTTCAGTTGCCATTACCGAAAGAACCGAAGTAGAAGCTATTGCTGAAGCGCAACCGAATGTCTGCCATTTGCATTCCGCTATTGTATCAGTAAGTTTATCCACCTTAATCCACATTTTCATCATGTCTCCGCATGCAGGGCTGCCAACATATCCAACGCCATCAGCATTATAATCTTCAGGCTTTTCTTTTAATATATTCTGCGGTTCAAAAAAGTGCTGCTTTACGGTTTCTGAATATACCCAATTTTCTCCGTCTTTATTTGTCATTTGGAATTATTAAGAATCATTCCTAATTAGATAGTAGGAATATTACAACGCAAAGTCAATAATTATTTTAATTTAAAGGTTTCAATAATCCTGCCTGCTGCCTCTGCTGTAAGTTCATCAGAGTCCTTTAAATATGCTGCAGTAACAGTATATGCATCAGCACCGTTAACAGCATAAGTTTGTACAACCCTTATAATAGGCTGATCTTCAGCTTGCTTACCTTCAAATAATAAATAAACGGAATTTTGAACTTTATCTCCTATAATTACTTTAAATTCGTCATTTCTGCTTATTTCCTGATAATTTAATAGAGTACTTTTATGGCCTGCTATCTCACTTCTGGCGAATTCCTGAGATGTCATTGCTTGACTTAATAGCTGTTTGGTTACATTTGCATTTGCTGTAAATTTATCGTTTTTAATATTATTTCTGAAAATTATCTGAGTCTGGCTTGGAATATCATCAGAAAAATCTTTCTGTTCTATTACCTCCCATCTTTCAGGAACTGATATGAAAAAACTTGGAGTTTCATAAGTTTTAAAACCTTCAAATTGTGGAACATCGATTGTAGCGTCACCGCTTCCAAAGCATCCGGTTAATACAAAAACCGCACCCAATAGGAATATATTTAATTTTTTCATTTATTTAAAGTTAATGACAGGCGTATTGTACTTAAATTTCCTTGCTTTTTCAAAGAAAATTCTTATTATGTACACGCCAGAGACGAGCTTGCGAGGCTCTATGGGCGAATTTTTTTAATAAAACTCTTTTATGAAGATCGGTATTTTACATTTCAAACCTGGTATAACAATACGTTCAACCAAGCTCCCAAACGACGTTAAAATGCTTAAAAAAGCAATAACTGAAATTGGCCACACGCCAAGAGTTATTCGTGATGATAAATGCCAACTTTACTATACAAGAAAAAAACCAAAAGTTTTATTGGCAGGAAAACATTTTCCAAAAATTGATGTTATTATTCCAAGATTTTCAGCATTGGAAAATATCTCTTTAAGAGCTGCAATTGTTCAGCAATTAGAAGTATTGGGATATCCAATTATTCAAAGCTATACATCTTTGGTTAGAGCAAAGAACAAATTAAGAACTTTACAGCTTTTAACAGGTAATCATATACCTGTTCCTCGTACTCTTGTTGTTCGAAGATTTGAATATTTAGATACAGCTATTAAAAGAATCGGCGGATTTCCAATTATTATAAAGACTCCTTTCGGTTCTTTGGGTAAAGGAGTTGCAATTGTTGAAAGCAGACGTGCGCTTCACAGTGCATTCGATATGCTTTTAACTTCAAGTGATTTTAATTCATTATTGATTCAGGAATATGTGGCTGAATCAGAAGGAAAGGATGTAAGAGTATTTATTGTTGACGGTAAAATTGTTGCTGCAATGGATCGCGATGCGCAGGGAAAAGATTTTAGATCAAATATTGCCCTTGGAGGCGTTGGTACACCTGCTACATTAAGCAAAAAAGAAAAAGAAATTTCTTTGGCTGCAGCGGAAGCGCTTAAATTAAAAGTAGCCGGAGTTGACCTTCTGCGCGCAAAAGACGGGCCGGTTGTTATGGAAGTTAATTGCAATCCAGGATTAGAAGGTATTACAGAAGCAACACATGTTGATGTAGCTAAATTAATAGCTGAATATGCTGTTAAATATGCGATGGAATATAAAAAGTAAAACTATTTTTTACGTTCAATAATCTTATCAATAAGTCCGTACTTTTTAGCTTCATCCGGATTTAGGAATTTATCTCTATCAGTGTCTTTTTCAACCTGTTCTAGTTTTTGACCAGTGTGATTAGCTAAAATTGTATTTAATTTTTTCTTGGTCTTAATAATATGATCTGCATGAATACTGATATCAGAAGCCTGACCTTCAATTCCGCCAAGAGGCTGATGAATCATTACTTCACTATTTGGAAGTGCAAATCTCTTACCTTTTGCGCCACCTGCTAACAATACAGCTCCCATTGAAGCAGCCATTCCGATACATACAGTTGAAACATCAGGTTTGATGTATTGCATTGTGTCGTAAATAGCAAGCCCTGCAGTTACATGTCCGCCAGGGGAGTGTATATATAGAGTAATATCTTTATCTTGATTTTGGTTCTCAAGGAACAATAACTGAGCAATAATATTATTAGCTACCGCATCATTTATTGCGGAACCCAAGAAAACTACTCTGTCTTTTAAAAGACGTGAATAAATATCATAAGCCCTTTCTCCAAAGTTACTTTTTTCAATAACTGTTGGTACTAACATGCTCTCGATAGGCTTTTTGGTTTGTGTATCGTCTGACATAGTTGATTTGTTAATAGAATTAATGTCTTATAACATTATATCAATTTTTATAACTTTTTTCCTCTAAAATGTCTTGACTTCTCAAGTTTTGTTACTTAGAATGTGCTGGCACTTTTGAAAACTTCGAGTGCGAAAAAAGTGTGTTCTTTAACATTTAGAGTGTAATAGAGAAACTTGTTTATTCAATTTTTTATAGGTTTTTCAAAAAAATCTATTTTTTCCGAGTAATTAATTTACAACAGAAATAACATTGAGCTTACAGATAATACTTTAGCGGTATTATCTGATTAAACTTTTTTTTATGAAGAGTTTGATCCTGGCTCAGGGTTAACGCTGGCGGTGTGTCTAATACATGCAAGTCGAACGCAACTTCGGTTGAGTGGCGGACGAGCGAGTAACACGTTGGAACCTACCTCAAACTCAGGGATAACATCTAGAAATAGGTGCTAATACCGGATAGTCCCGTAAGGGTAAAGATTTATCGGTTTGAGAGGGGCCTGCGTACTATCAGCTTGTTGGTAAGGTAATGGCTTACCAAGGCTATGACGGTTAACTGGTCTGAGAGGATGATCAGTCGCGATGGGACTGAGACACGGCCCATACTCCTACGGGAGGCAGCAGTAAGGAATCTTCCACAATGGACGAAAGTCTGATGGAGCAACACCGCGTGATCGATGAAGCCTTTAGGGGTGTAAAGATCTTTTCTGAGTGAAGAATTTTGACGGTAACTTAGGAATAAGCACCGGCTAACTCCGTGCCAGCAGCCGCGGTAATACGGAGGGTGCAAGCGTTACCCGGAATCATTGGGCGTAAAGCGTCCGCAGGCGGTTTGTTAAGTAAGATGTTAAATTTTGCAGCTCAACTGTAAAGCTATGTCTTAAACTGGCTAACTAGAGTTTTGGAGAGGTGTGCAGAATTCTGTGTGTAGGGGTAAAATCCGTAGATACACAGAGGAATACCAAAAGCGAAGGCAGCACACTGGCCAATTACTGACGCTCATGGACGAAAGCGTGGGGAGCGAACGGGATTAGATACCCCGGTAGTCCACGCCGTAAACGATGGATACTAGTTGTTGGGAGACTCGACCCTTCCAGTGACGACGCTAACGCATTAAGTATCCCGCCTGGGGAGTACGGTCGCAAGATTAAAACTCAAAGGAATAGACGGGGACCCACACAAGCGGTGGAGCATGTGGTTTAATTCGATGATAAGCGAGGAACCTTACCCAGACTTGACATCCCGAGAATTTTCAAGAAATTGAAAAGTGCCGCAAGGAACTCGGTGACAGGTGCTGCATGGTTGTCGTCAGCTCGTGCCTTGAGGTGTTCGGTTAAGTCCGTGAACGAGCGCAACCCTTGTCTTGTGTTGTATGTTTCACAAGAGACTGCCGACTTTAAGTCGGAGGAAGGTAAGGATGACGTCAAATCAGCATGGCCCTTATGTCTGGGGCTACACACGTGCTACAATGGCTAGTACAGAGGGCAGCAAACCCGTAAGGGGGAGCCAATCCTTAAAACTAGTCCAAGTTCGGATTGAGGGCTGCAATTCGCCCTCATGAAGTTGGAATCGCTAGTAACCGCGTATCAGCAATGGCGCGGTGAATATGTTCCTGGGTCTTGTACTCACCGCCCGTCACGTCATGAAAGGTGGGGGCACCCGAAGTACCGTTAGTTTTCGAACGCGGTCCTAAGGTGAAACCACTGATTGGGACGAAGTCGTAACAAGGTATCCGTAGGAGAACCTGCGGATGGACCACCTCCTTTCTAAGGAGTCATGTAGAACGGTGTTAACATTTATTTGTTAGCATGCAGTGCTATATGGTCGAGCACGTTTCATTTATTTGAAACGGCAGAGGTTTCTCTATTACGCTCTGAATGTTAAAAACATTAAAGAGTCGCAAAAAATTAAAGCGGCTTTTTTTGCTTAGGTATGAGAATTAGCAAAGCATGATGAATTATTTCTTGACCTTAATCATCAATTTATATAAACTTGCTTTTGCGTATCAATTTAAACAATCATCATGTTAGAAGCTAACACTATAATTGGATATATAGGAGCACTTGTACTTCTTGTGGCATTCCTCCTAAATCAAATAGGCAGATGGAAAACTCAAGATTTTGAATATGATTTTATTAATTTGATTGGTGCTGCATTGTTATCAGTATACGCATGGCAGATTAATAGCATGCCATTAATTATATTATTTGTTATATGGAGTTTGTTTTCTTTAAAAGATGTTCTATATGACGGATTTATGAACATGAAAAGAAAAGAAAAAGAAAAGAAAGTAGAAAAAGAAGAAAAAGAACCAATGATGAAAGAGAATGCTATTATGACTGAACCGAGCGAGCCGAAGGCGAGCTCTATTGAAGGTTCCGAAGTAGGAACCGAATCAAAAAAAGAAGAATAAATCCCCAATAAATTATTATGGGGCTGTAGCTCAGTTGGCTAGAGCGCCTCGCTTGCACCGAGGAGGTCAAGGGTTCGACTCCCTTCAGCTCCACCATTAAAACTTTATTTTCGCATCAATTCCATACTTATTATGGAATTTTTTTGTTTCCAATACAGCTAAATCAAGCATTTCATAATAAAAGGGGAGATACTCAGGGTAATCATTACTAATTAAATCAAGGATTTTAATCGCATATTTTGGATTGTCAGTAAGAACAGTCATATGCGCATTAAGTTTTAATAATTCATAATATTTTTCAAGCTTCGGAAGGATTGAATCAAAAACATCCAACCTTTTGTATAAATCATTTGTACAAAGTAGGTTGTAATAGTCTGATTCGAAGTCATTTTGACCTCCAATTTTTCGCGCTAATTTAACAGAACTTAAGCATTGAGAATAATTATTTTGTTCTGCGCTGATTTTAGCAATTAACAAAGCCGCACGCTTATCTAAAGGATTGTCATATGTTAAATAGTCAGCAAGTAACTTTTCGGCTTCCTCTAGATATCTTTCTTGATCTAAAGATTTATACAGCTCAAAGTAACTATTTGCTGCTGCAAGTCTTGCATCTCGCTTGAATATCATCTTAAAAGATTTTGTGTAATTTTCAACGGCAAGTGCATGATTTCCTGCTCCTGCTGCGTTTCTTCCGCTAATATAATACATGCCGTTAAAGCCTTCGTAACCTACAAATAAAATACCTGTGATAGTTAATATTCCAACGATTATTATTACTATTGAATTTTTGAATAATGATTTTGCTTTGATATCCGGCCATACCATTCCAAGTATTAAAAATGTAGGCAAACTTGCTGCAAAAAAATCAAAATTATTATCCATGCAATGATGGATAAGCAATGCAATAACAGTTAATACTGCAACCAATTTGTATTCTTTTTCCTTTTTTAAAGCCAATACAAGCAAAGCGACTATCCATAATATTATTAAAGAAAATGCAACGATACCATGTTCAGCCAGTAACTTGAACGGAAGGCTATATGGGTAGCTTGAAAGTGTATAAAAATCTTGTTCATAACTTTGTGAAACATAATTAAAACTTCCAGCGCCAACACCTGTTAAAGGATGATCGAGCGTCATCTTGATACTTCTTTCAATTGATGCCACTCTTTCACTAACTGAGCTGCCTTCGTCATCTGATTGAAAAGCAATTTTATCACCTGCATTAATTATATTTTCACCGTAAGAGCGAATATTATTGATTCCAATAAACAGAATAATACTTAGCAACAATACAAAAGACGCATTAATAACAAATTTTAATATTACTCGTCTGTTTTTCCAGAATTTTACAAATAAGCCAATTAAAACAGCAATAAATATAAAAGCAGCTGCAAACCATGCTGCTCTTGAATAAGTTAAGAATAAGCCGGTTAGAATTACAATATTGGCAATTATTACACCCAAAGAAATAATTCGTGATTTATAGTGAGCATTAATAAAAAAGTAAAATGCAGGTAAAAGGGCCAGCAGATTTAAATTGGCAGCAAGGTTCGGAAAGCCTGAAAACGCTTCGTTAGGTTTAATTAAAGGTCCTACAAGCCTGTTAAAAGGATGGCCTGCCGCATAACTGATAATTCCCCAAACATCCATCAAACAAATAACAATTATAATTCCGGCAAATAACCATTTAAAAGTTTTATCTTCCCATTCCACATTACTTAATACAATTGCCAGCAAAATCCCGAAACTTATATTGATTAATTCAAGCGAACCATCAGAAGGTGTGAGATCAAATAAAAAAGTAAACAGATAAGCTGCCAATCCCATTAACGCAAAAACATGGAGCCAGCTTACTTTGTTTTTAAGCCATTTTTTTCTAAAAAGAAATATCAAACTACCTGCAACAATTAGCGGCCATAAATAATGAATTAATAAGCTCTGACCTCCGTATTTAGTAAAGATAACAATCGCCCATAGCCCTATAATAAGGCTAATAAATACGATTTGCTTTTCTTTGATCAATTTTGAAATAAGTTTCATGAATACATAATACATAATCAAATTACACTTGCAAATAACATATTATTTTGGCAAAATAACGAGGCTGACAAATCAATTAGCAATCAGCAATTAGTAGTTCGACGAGGGCTTGTAGCTCAGTTGGTTAGAGCGCGTCGCTGATAACGACGAGGTCCGTGGTTCAAATCCACGCAAGCCCACCATTCAATAATTCGCTTTCAAAAGGCGGATTTTTTTGTTATATATTTATTCCTATTTTTGATATCTTGCATTGCTCAATTCTGAGCTGATGTTTGAAAAGATATAGGCGACACAGATTCTTGAAACACAGGAGGAAAGCAAAATGCCAACCCAAAAACTCAGAGAACTGAAGGATCTTGCCGCGCAGTATGCTTCACTAAGCAGAAAGGAGCAAACCGCGGCCAGACGCAAGATGGCTCGTTCATGGGAAGTCCAGGAGGAGGAAACTGAGATCAAAAAGATTCTCATGAACATCTTCGAGAAGATGAAGATCCGTGCACAGCAGGGGATTCGATACTTTGATGTCATGAATCTCACAAACGAACAGATCAGTTCCGGCTGGAACAGAGATTTGTACGAAGACGAGGTTCCGCTCGAAGCAGTGAAAAGCCATGTTGCACACAAGGTCTACCTGCATCTTCTCCAGATGGGTCTTCGTCCCAGGATCGTCAGTGACCCCAGGCAGGAAGGGGCTGCAGGTTCCATGTACGAGTTCTGGAAGATCGTTGTTTCCTGGTAGAGAGTGACCTGTATCGAATCAGGCTGCCCGTCATCGCACGGGCGGCCTTTTTATTCCCATCTTAACGCATCAACTGGTTTTAAGCCTGCTGCTTTTCTTGCCGGATAAAGTCCAAATAAAATTCCAAAAACAATTGCTGCCACAAATCCAACCAATACAGCGTCAAATGTTACTGTTAAGCCAAAATCATAACCCTGAAGTTTAGCAACTATATCTAAAACAATTGTAATAAGAGTCCCAATAATTATACCGATCAGGCCACCAACTCCGGTTATAATTATTGATTCAGCCAGAAACTGATTTTTAATAATTGAATTTTTAGCTCCAATAGCTTTTCTTAAACCAATTTCACGCGTTCTTTCGGTTACGGTTAAATACATAATATTCATAATTCCAACACCTCCAACTAATAACGAAATACCTGCGACAGCCAATACTAGCAAAGTCATGCCAAATGTCACTACACCTATTATTTGCTGCATTTCATTCATACTGGTTACCCTAAAGTCATCTTTGTTCGGATCATTTGGTGGTATTCCGTGACGTTGCCGTAATATTGACGTAATATCAGCAACTGTTTCTTCAGACCTATCTGTATCTACTAACTTTACAAATCCATACAAAACATGATCAATGCCCAAAAGTTGCTTTTGAGCAGTTTCAAGAGGCATATAAATCATTTTATCATAATTAAAGGTAAATACACTGCCTCGTTCCTGAGCAACTCCTATTACCTTAAAACTTACATGATTAATTTTTATGGTTTTTCCAACTGCGCTTTCACTGCCAAAAAGTTCATTTTTAATTGCATATCCTAGCACAACCAATCTTGCCTGGCTTTTATCTTCTCTGTCAGTAAAAAATCTTCCTTCAGCTATTTTGGTGTCTCTGTCGATTTCAGGAAACGCATAATTTACTCCAAATATCATTGAAGTTTTAGTTTGATTTTTATAAACACTTTTAAACTGCCCTAAAATACCAGCATAAAAATTATCAACATTTGGAAGATCTTTTAAAGCTTCAAAATCACTTAATTTCAATGTTGTAACTTCTGCGCCACCAACAAAAGCACTTGCCATTTCTGTGTCAGATACATTTGGTATTTTTATTTCGATTTCAACTGTATCAGCTCCAAAACTTTCTATTTGATCCATAACAAACCGTTCAAGTCCGTGCCCAGCAGAAAGCACTATAACAATTGTTGCAATTCCGATAATAATACCTATAGTCGTTAAAATTGTGCGGCCCATATTTGTAGAAAGGCCTTGTTTTGCAAGATCAAAGACTAATTTTAATTCATATTTATTTGTCATAATTATTCATAACGTAATGCTTCAATTGCACGCATTTGTGAAGCTCTTTTTGCAGGAGCATATCCGAAAGTAATGCCAATTGCTGCAATTGTGCCGACTGCATAAACAATTGATTCCAAATCAACTATAAAATCCCATGAGTAACCAAGAGCCCTTATAACAAGGGCAACCAGAATCGAAATAATTATCCCTATCACTATTCCTATTGCCCCGCCTAAACTTGTAATTGCTACTGATTCAATTAAGAACTGATTTAAAATATCTTTTCTTTGTGCGCCAAGCGCTTTTCGAAGACCAATTTCATGTGTACGTTCTGTAACAGAAATATACATAACGTTCATTATTCCAATTCCTCCAACAATTAATGCAATAGCAGCAATTGCAGTTAAAAATAATTTAAGACTGCCGGTAATATTGCTGATTGTTTCAAGGCCCTGAGCCTGGCTGGCTATGGTGAAATCATCATCTTCACCAGGGCCAATTTTGTGTCTTGCTCTAATAGTATAAGCTACTGCATCTGATACAATAGGAACATTTTCAGCATCATCAACTTTTACACGGCCAAGTGCTATATGATTAACTCCAAGTATTAATTTTTGCATTGTTTTATTTGGAATATAAATCTCATTATCTACATTGCTAAATCCCGAAACTCCCCGTTCTTGAAAATATCCTATTACTTTAAATGAATTATTTCTAATTTTAATACTTTCACCGATTGGATTTGAATCTCCAAAAAGAGTTTGTTTAATTTCATTTCCTAAAACAACGACTTTAGTAAGAGAGGCTTCTTCAGAATCATTAAAAAACCGACCTTGTTCAATTACCCCATCCTCAACAATTGGATAATCCGGAAACACTCCGTTTACAGTACTTTCAGTTTTTTTGTTTTCATAAAGAATAGTTTCAACATCCTGATTGTATCCTGAAACTGCTTCCACATGTGGAATATCGCGCAGGGCCAATATATCTTCAGCTTTTAAAGTTGTTATCACGATTCCAAACAAAGCAGCTGGCGGCTCATCTTTGCTGCTGCCACCCGGCAAAATACCAATTAAATTTGTACCTACTGATTTAACCTGATTAACGATTAATGATTCTGCACCGTTTCCTACTGCGATAATAACTATAATTCCTGTTACACCAATAATGATTCCGAGTAAGGTCAAAAAAGCACGCATCTTATTCACAAGAAGTCCGCGAATGGCAAGTTTAATTGTTAGTATTATATTCATTGTAATCAGGTTTCACAAACACCATCTCGAATTCTAATTATTCTTTCGGCATGAGCAGCTACGTCATCTTCATGCGTAACAATAACAATTGTATGACCTTTGTCATGAAGATCTTCAAACACTTTCATCATTTCTTTGGTTGAATTACTATCTAAGTTTCCGGTTGGTTCATCAGCAAGAATTAAACGCGGTTCATTTATTAGTGCGCGTGCAACTGCAACTCTTTGCTGTTCACCACCTGAGAGCTCATTAGATAAGTTCTCAAGCCTGTGTGCGAGCCCAACTGACTCCAAAGCTTTTTTTGCGCGAACCATTTGTTCTTTTTCCGGAACCCCGGCATATAACATAGGTAATCTTACATTATCTAATGCGGAAGTTCTGGGAAGAAGATTAAATGCCTGAAAAACAAATCCTATTTTTTTATTTCTGATTTCAGCAAGTTCATCGTCATCGAATTTGGTTGTATCTTTTCCTTCAAAAATATATTTGCCTTCATCAGGCACATCTAAAAATCCCAATATATGCATGAGTGTAGATTTGCCGCTTCCGGAATGCCCCATTATAGTAAGGAATTCGTTTTCGAAAATTTCTATATCAATTCCTTTTAGTACTTCGGTTTTCACACCGTCACCATAGGATTTTTTAATTCCTTTTGTATATAATAAAGGTTCCTTCTTCATTTTTCATTATTTTAGACACTTCGCTTTGCTACGTGTCCGGTTATTTTACGAATGTAATAATTTTGTCTCCTGCTTTAAGGCCGTCTGTAACTTCAACATTTTGGTCACTTTCTAATCCGGTTTGTATTGTGACTTTTATAGGTTTACCATTAACAAGAATTTCAACGTATCTAGTTGTATCTTCATATTTAATTGCTCTTGTTGGAATTGTAAGTACATTTTCTTTTTTATCTGTGACAATATCTAAATTTGTAGTCATTCCTGATTTAAGTCTTGGGTCTTCAATGTCGAATGCTGTTTTAATTTGATAATAAACAACACCTTGAATAACGGTTTCAGCAGGATCAATATAAATAACTTCACCATAAAGTTTTTCCGTGAAGTCAAACGCATCTACAGTCATTTCAACTTTATCGCCAGGTTCTATCTTTACAACATCGGTTTCAGGGACATTTGCTTCAACAATTAACTTATCAGCCTGCATTGCTAAAAATGGTTTAAGCGAAGTTTCAGTCAAAGCAATATTCTCTCCCACTTTGCCATATATAAATGTAATAATTCCATCGATTGGCGCATAAAGCTGGCTTTCATCCAACGCATTCTGTGCTAACTTAAGGGCTATATCAGCTTGTGATATCTGGGCTGAAAGGGGAGCGAGGTCAACCTGTCTAACCGGAGATTGTTTTAAACTTAAAGTTGCTTTTGCAGTATCAACGGTTGCACTTTTAAGAGCAACTGCTGCCTGAGAATTTGAATCTGCAATTTCTGCATTTAATTTAGCCTGATTCAAAGAATTTTTAGCCTGATTTAAAGAATTTTTAGCCTGATCTATTTGTAATTGATAAGATAATTTTAAGGTTTCAATATCTTGAGGAGCTCCTGTTGTTAATGTTTTAATTGTTGAATTGGTATCTTCAAGCTGCAGTGAAGCTTGAGATAAGGTAGTTGACTGATTTGAAAGTTCTAAAATTAGATCATCGCGATCAGATCTGGATATTGCTAATGCATCAAGTGTTGAACTGGTTTGCGAAAGAAGTAATAAAATTGAGTCGGCTGCTTCCAGACTTTTATCCAAAACTGCTGATAATTCTTCATTTGCAGGATCCGGTCCAAGTGCGTTATATAAACTTAACGAGTCTTCAAGAGCAGTTTCTGCAGGATCGTGATATAAAAATATTAATTGATTTTTGGTTGTTTGAGAAAGGTAATAATAACCCGAACCTCTAACTCCAAGTATATTTTCTGCAGAAAGTATTGCATCCTGCATTTTTGGAAATAAAGAGTCCAACTGAGAAAAAGCATTTGTATAAGCGCTTTTAAGGGCTATAGATTGGGCGTTGTCTCCTGTTAAATCTAATTTTGCTAATTCTTTTTCAGCCAGACTTACGGTATTGTCATAATCTTTTTGAGCTTTTTCATATTCAATTTCTGCAATATCGATATTAGAATCTCCAATTGATTTTGTGTTTTCCTGTTCAGTTATTGCAGCCTTTAACTGAGCTTCAGCACTTTGTAAATCAGCTTCTGCTATTAAAATTTCTTCTGATTTAGCGCCTGCTTTAACCTGATTATATTGAGCAACAGCGTAATTGTAATTTGCTCTCATTCTTTCAACTTCAAGAGCAAGCGAATCGTTTTCTAGAGATGCTAAAAGATCACCCTTAAGTACATGTTGTCCTTCATTCACATATATATCATTAACTGTTCCGGTTTTTTTGAAATGTATATCAAGAGAAGGTTCAGCTTTAATTGAACCAGTGACTGAAACTGTTTGGACAATATCGCCCATAACCGCTTCAGTTAATACATATTGATCAGCTTTTTTATTGAAAAAAGCAAAGTAGACAATAATAATTGCTGCAATAGCAATCAATAACCATTTTATCCATTTGCGCTTAAAAAAGCCTTTTTTGATTGTTTCCATAACCTTTTTAATCAAACCCTATTTAACATACTTATTTTTTAAAAAACGTGCAAGAAAAATATTTATTTAAATGTATTACTTTAACCTTGACAAATATATAAAAATATAGCAAAATATAACCTAATTTAAAATTAACCAAATAATTATGGAAAATTTAGAAAAACAAGGCAGACCTCGAATTGGGGTTGAAGCTAATAAAAATCATAGTTCCGGCATGGCCAGATTAAAAATGGCAACAATTGCTTTAATAGCTTCGGTAATACCTGGTGTAATTGCTTGTTCAAGTGATTATAAAAAATGCGCTGGTCAGCAAGGAAAAGCTGACAAAGAAATGCTCATAAAACTGGAAAAGACCTGTAAACAAAGAGTTAAACGTATGGAAAGAAGAGACGACGGAGACAGCGAAGATGTTTTATTTAGAGACGCATATGATGCTTGCAAAATTCTAAATAATAAATCTTTCGAAGTAGAAGCAAGACTTAGATCTGCATTAGATACTGCTGAAAGAAAAGACAATGCAGATAAAGCAAATTCATGCAGAAAAGCGATTTCTGATGTTCGCGAAAAAGGTTCAAACGGTACAAGACTTGCAGATAAAGCACAATCTCTTCAATAATACTTCTAAATCTTATCCATTGTGGTAAAATAGTTTAAGAATAAATAACTATGCCACAATGGATAAATTTTTGTTTGGATTATTCGGATTCCCTTTATCTTTTTTAATTATTATTTACAGAGCCAAAATAAAAGACTTTACCGGAAGTATTGGTTTTGCAGAGAAATATCTCGGCATGGGCGGAACTCATACTTTAATATTATTATTAGGTGTTGCGACCTTTATTATTACCTTATTATATATAACCGATACTTTGCAGACATTTATGAGAACTGTATTTGGTCCTATATTTTTCATGCCACCTGAATAAAGATTGACAAGTTTATAAAACATGCTAAAATTACGTCTTAATAATTATTAAACTTTTTAAACATGTCAGATAAACTAAATCAATTAGAGTCAATTTCTTCTGTTGAACCCGCTGGTAATCCCGAACAAAAAGAAGGGGGTTCTAAAATTCTTTCTTTTTTAGCAAAGAAAAAAGGTCTGATAGCGGCAGTTCTCCTTGCTTCCGGAATTATGCTTGGATGTGATAAGGCTGCGTGTAATTGCGCTGGTTGTGAAGTCGCAAGTTGTGGAGTTGATAATGACGGAAATGCGAACTTGAGCGGATGCTCGGGATGTGGCAATTAATTCGTATAAATAAAAGCAAAAAAAGCTTGACTTGAATATTATGATTCTATATAATCCTAGAGCTTAAAGTGAGTTTTTACCTATTTTATGCCAAAAACCCCGTACATACCCTTTTATTTTAAAACGTAAAAAACGTTACGCAAGTTTTAAGACGAAGGAGTGTGTACACATATAGATACACACTTTTTTTTATTTGATCCTTGATAAATAGGAGTAAATGTAAAAATGCAATTTAACTTTTAATTTTAAAAGAATTAGCAATTTGTTATTAATACAAATTGCTAGTCATAAGTAAGTTCAACCTTATAAGTTACTTATACGTATAGAGTGAATGCCTTGACACCAAATTCCGATGAAGGACGTAGCTAGCTGCGATAAGCTTCGGTGAGCTGCTAAGCAAGCTTTAACCCGGAGATTTCCGAATGGGGTAACCCCTATGAAGTCATGTTCATAGATCCTTTTTTATAAAGGATGGTCACCTGGAGAACTGAAACATCTAAGTACCCAGGGAAAAGAAAACAAATAGTGATTCCCTTAGTAGTGGCGAGCGAAAAGGGAATAGCCCAAACCACATATTTCGATAAGTGGGGTTGTAGGACTCCAATATCATTTCTTATTTTATTAGCCGAACGTACCTGGAAAGGTCGGCCATAGCGCGTAACAGCCGCGTAGGTAAAAATAAGTAAGCAATGTAGGATGTTCCTGAGTAGGATCGGACACGTGTAATCCGGTTTGAATCTACGAGGACCACCTCGTAAGGCTAAATAGATTTGGTGATCGATAGCGGACTAGTACCGTGAGGGAAAGGTGAAAAGTATCCCTGTTAGGGAGTTGAAATAGTACCTGAAACTCTATACTTCCAAAGAGTCGGAGCACTTCGGTGTGACGGCGTACTTTTTGTAGAACGGGCCAACGAGTTAGCTGTATGGCGCTTTGATTAAGGGAGTTATACCCGTAGTCATAGTGAAAGCGAGGATGAATAATCCGAACGCCCCCTTGTGGGGTGAGTGTCATGCACTAGACCCGAAACCGAGTGAGCCATCCATGGTCAGGCTGAATCTATCGTAACAGATGGAGAAGGGCCGAACCCACCCATGTTGCAAAATGGGGGGATGAACTGTGGATAGCGGAGAAATTCCTATCGAACTCGGAAATAGCTGGTTCTCCTCGAAATAGCTTTAGGGCTAGCCTTGTGTTAATAGCACGGGGGGTAGAGCTCTGTTTAGGCTAGGGGGCGAAATAAGTCTACCAAACCTAGATAAACTTCGAATACCCGTGTGACTTTCACAGGAGTCAGACAGTGACAGCTAAGTGCCATTGTCAAAAGGGAAACAGCCCAGACTATCATCTAAGGTCCCAAATATAGCTTGAGTGGTAAAGGATGTAGAATTACGTATACAACCAGGATGTTGGCTTAGAAGCAGCCATTCATTTAAAGAGTGCGTAACAGCTCACTGGTCTATGTGATTTTGCGCCGAAAATGTAACGGGGCTAAAGCTATAACCGAAGATATAGATGGCAGATAATTATTTCTGTCGTGGTAGAGGAGCGTTCCTGTCAGCGATAAAGTCAGATCGTAAGGTCTGGTGGAGCGGCAGGAAGTGAGAATGTTGGCATAAGTAACGTAAGAATGATGAAAAATCATTCCACCGTAAATCCAAGGTTTCCCAAGCAACGTTAATCGACTTGGGGTTAGTCGGGCCTAAGGCGAGGCCGAAAGGCGTAGTCGATGGACAACAGGTTAATATTCCTGTACAACTTATTTTTCGCCAAAGCAATACTGGAACAATATGTATTCCAATATTGGTGGACTTCGGTTTGCCAATTGAGGGATGTATAGCGTGAAAGTGGCGCTAGCTCAGGGGTAACTTGGGTGGTTAATCAGAGCGTGTTAATGAATTCACGTGTAAGCAGTTAGTTTATGCTCTTCTAAGTAAATCTGTTAGAGTTTACAAGCTGCGATGCAAAATACTTTGACTTTGTCGAAGTGATTCTGATGACATCATCCAACAAGAAAAACCTCGGTAGCGAGAAAAATAGGTTTCCGTACCGCAAACCAACGCTGGTGGATAGGTTGAGTATACTAAGGTGATCGAGAAAACCATGTTTAAGGAACTCGGCAAAAAAGCAGGAGTAACTTCGGGATAATCCTTGCCAATAAACATTAATTTCGATTTTTGTTTGTTGGCCGCAGCGAATGTGCCCATGCAACTGTTTATCAAAAACACAGGTCTCTGCAAACTCGCAAGAGTAAGTATAGGGGCTGACGCCTGCCCAGTGCCAGAAGGTCAAGAGGAGAGGTTCACGCTTTGAATCTAAGCCCTGGTGAACGGCGGCCGTAACTATAACGGTCCTAAGGTAGCGAAATTCCTTGTCAGGTAAGTTCTGACCCGCACGAATGGCGTAATGGTATGGGAACTGTCTCAAACATGGTCTCGGTGAAATTGCAAAAACGGTAAAAATGCCGTTTAACTTCGGAAAGACGGAAAGACCCCGTGCAGCTTTACTATAGTTTGACATTGAGTCCGGGCATAACTTGTGCAGGATAGGTGGGAGACTTTGAAGCCATCACGCTAGTGATGGTGGAGTCAACCTTGAGATACCACCCTTGTTATGTTTGGCCTCTAACTTAGTCTTATTAATCTAAGCTAAGGACATTGTTTGATGGGTAGTTTATCTGGGGCGGATGCCTCCTAAAATGTAACGGAGGCGCGCAATGGTTCTCTAGCGCTGGATGGAAATCAGCGTGATAGTGTATTCGCATAAGAGAGCTTAACTGCAAGACCTACAAGTCGAGCAGGTGCGAAAGCAGGTGAAAGTGATCCGGTACTTGCATGTGGATGCGGTACCGCTCAACGGATAAAAGTTACGCCGGGGATAACAGGCTTATAGATTCCAAGAGTTCATATCGACGAATCTGTTTGGCACCTCGATGTCGGCTCGTCGCATCCTGGGGGTGGAGAAGCTCCCAAGGGTATGGCTGTTCGCCATTTAAAGCGGTACGCGAGCTGGGTTCAGAACGTCGTGAGACAGTTCGGTCCCTATCTTCCGAAGTCGTTAGATATTTGAAGGATGCTGCCCCTAGTACGAGAGGACCGGGGTGGACGAACCTCTGGTGTATCTGTTGTCGAGTCTATCGGCATTGCAGAGTAGCTATGTTCGGCGTGGATAACCGCTGAAAGCATCTAAGTGGGAAGCCACTCCTAAGATTAGATATCTCCATTAACCTCCAGGAAGAACACCTGGTTGATAGGTTGCAGGTGTAAGTATAGTGATGTACTTAGCCGAGCAATACTAATAGGTAATTGAACTTATAACTTGAACTTACTTTCGACCTAATTCAGGTGTTGATACTTAGTCGCATGCTTGTAAGAGACTAGGTATCGATACTTGTTTAGGTCGTAATGACTAGCAATTTGTACGAATAACAATCGGACAAATATTACATTTGCTCCTTTATAATTAAAAGCTCCTGTCTTGGTAGCTCTAGAGAGTGGGGTACACCTGTTCCCATTCCGAACACAGAAGTTAAGCCACTCTTCGCCGATGGTACTGCAACACGAGTTGTGGAAGAGTAGGGCGCTGCCAAGACAGGGGTTTTTATTTATTTACAGGATAACCATTTGCATCATAAAACTCAGTAAATTTAAATGTTTGCTCTGTTTTTTCATGTTCTAATCGAAATTTTACAGGATGACCATTTGGAAATCTTTTATAATAAACATCCATACCAAAATTATGTAAACCAGCTGAACTTGCTTCAGATTTTGCTTGTTTTTGAAGTTTATCTATTGTTTCTCCTTCATCAATTTTAATATTATCTAATTGTAACTCTACGTTTTTACCTGATCTGTCCGTAAATGAAACAAAAACCTTATACCAACCTTGAGGTATTAAGTTTTCTTCATCAACATGTTCATATTTAAAATTATCTAACGGATTCATATTATTAGTTATCCTACATTTTCACCTGATGTTGCTTCTTCGTCTTCATCACTGCCGATTTCATTGCGGGTAGCTTCATCCAAAACATCGGAGTCAATTCGTAGATTTGTTTCTGTGATATCTTCAAATTTTTGAGTTCTTGATGTTATGGGATTATATATTTCGTAGAATAAACCGATTAAATCTTTGGTTTTGAGTTGTTCAACCTGCAGACCAGTATTTTGCAATCCAGATTTAACAACATTCATTCTTTGATTTAGATTCTTTTTTAAATTTGCAAATTCTTTATTTCTTTTAGAGAATTCTGCAAGTGTGTCTTTTGGTGAAAGATTTTGAAAAAATCTTTGCAGTACATTTGGTTTAACCGATCTAAATGGATCAAAAGGCACTATTACCAAAAACTCCTTTTCCATAATATCCGCAAACTCAATGAGACGTTGGATATAATCGATATATTCATAAGTTTGTCTTTGAAGCAGGTCATTTGTTTGTTTTTCACCAATGTCGTTTAATTGATCGATATAATTATCTATATCAAGTTTTTTTGATCTGATTACAATTTGAATAGGGAATTCAAGAGAGTTGATGAATCCCTGATATGAATAAATAATTGCATTTTGTTCATCATCAGATTTCAAATTAAAGTTTATACTTGAAACCTTCAAAATTCCTCTTATACCGCCGCTTTTTAACACAACTGTATCATCACGTATTTCAGCGATTTTCATATATAGCTGCGAACTTGATATTGCAGCTGCTTTGTTTGCCTTTTTTATTGCTTTATCATTTGCTTTGATTTTTGTGTCCTGTGCCATTATTTTTGTTTATTAAGTGCTGATTTGTGTGCTTCCTTGCCGTATGTATCAAGGATTTGGCTGATATCGTCAATTTTCTTTAAAGTCTGTTGAGCTTTTTCACCTTTTATTATCTTTTTTTCTTTTTCATGTGTGTCTTTTGCAATAATGTGTTTTTTACCGAAAATTTCTCCGCTGTTTTTTACCCATGCTCTTTTTCTAGGAACAAAAATAAATTCCATTAATAATATAAAAAATTTTCCAAAAGGCAGATTATAAATTTTTAAAAAAGCTACTAGCAATGTTATTGTCGAAATAATAGCAACAGGTGGCAGCCAAACTTCCCAATAATAACTTCTTGCAAGTATTACATAAACAAGATACGCAAGCCCGCCACCAGCTCCTATTATTATCATGTGACGAAGTGTGAGCGGACCAACTATTTTATCTGCAACTTGTACATTTTGAGGTACCATCGCTTGCATTAGCTTTTTTGTTTTATTTTATATTCATACTATTATATCAAAATTTGGCTTATAATTCAAGAATGATTTACAAAGTATCATTGTTTTGATAGAATCTCCCAAGATATATTTTAATAAAGAAACAGCTGAATAAAAAAATTATACAAAATATTCGAAATTTCTGTATTATTGCGCATATTGATCACGGAAAATCAACATTAGCTGATCGTTTTCTTGAAGTAACGAATACTGTTAATAAACGTGATATGAAACATGGACAGCATTTGGATACAATGGATATTGAACAGGAAAGAGGCATAACCATTAAGCTTCAGCCAGTAAAAATGAATTGGAATTATGAAGGAGATGAATATATTTTAAATTTGATTGATACTCCGGGGCATGTTGATTTTAGCTATGAAGTTTCACGCAGTTTAGCAGCTTGTGAAGGCGCTATTTTAATTGTTGATGCAACTCAGGGAATTCAAGCTCAAACCCTTGCAAATTGTTATATGGCAATTGATCATAATCTTGAAATCATACCTGTTTTAAATAAAATTGATTTACCTTCATCAGATGTTGAGAAAGTTTCATCAGAAATAGAAAGTGCATTGGGAATTCCAAAAGAAGAAATAATTGCTGTTTCTGCAAAAGAAGGTACAAATATTGAAAAAGTTCTAGAGGCAGTTATTCAAAAAGTTCCGCCTCCTGCAGAATCAACAAAAGATGATGAATTCAAAGCTTTAATTTTTGATTCAGTTTACGATACCTACAAAGGAGTTGTGGCTTATGTACGTGTAATGAGCGGGGGAATTAAAAGAGGTGATAGAGTACATCTACTTCATACCAAAAAAGAGATTGAAGTAATGGAATGTGGATATTTTAGGCCTCAATATCAGCCTTCAACAGAATTGAATCCAGGTGAGGTTGGTTATATTGTAACTGGGCTTAAAACAGTTGCCGAGGCTCGTGTTGGTGATACAATCTGGCATCCGGGCAGGCAAAAAGTTGATTTAAATAGTGCAAAACCTTTAGCAGGTTATAATATTGTAAAACCTTATGTGTTTGCTGGCATTTTTTGTGTTGATGGGGACGATTATCCATTACTTCGCGATGCACTTGAAAAACTTCAGATTAATGATTCCGCGTTATCTTTTGAGCCTGAACAGTCAGGTGCTCTTGGATTTGGTTTTAGATGCGGATTTTTAGGTATGCTGCATATGGAAATTGTTCAGGAAAGACTTGAACGTGAATATGATCTGAATTTAATTATTACTTCACCTTCTGTATCTTATATTGTTGTTGTTGTTGACGGAACAGAGCAGTTTATTTCAAGTCCTGCCCAGCTTCCTGATCCAGCTAAATTAACAGCAATTAAAGAGCCGTGGATGAAACTGGAAGTTGTTACTCCAAAAGAATATGTTGGCGTTGTTATGAAATTAGTTCAGGAAAGAAGGGGATTAAATAAGAATATGCAATATATTGATCAGGATCGCGTAATAATTACTTTTGAAATACCTTTGGCTTCAATTGTAGTTGATTTTTATGATGCCTTAAAAAGCGGAACTTCAGGTTATGCATCAATGAATTATGATTTCTTTGAATATAGGGCTGAAAATCTTGTTAAACTGGATATTTTGGTCGGAGGAAAAGTTGTCGAAGCCTTATCGGTAATAGTTCATAGAGATGAAGCTTATCATACAGGAGTATCAATTGTTAAAAAATTAAAAAAATTAATACCACGAACTCAGTTTGAGGTGCCGATTCAGGCTGCAATTGGAGCAAAAATCATTGCAAGAGAAACAATTAAAGCATTAAGAAAAGACGTAACCGCAAAATTATATGGAGGTGACCGTACAAGAAAAGATAAATTGTTAAAAAAGCAGAAAGAAGGAAAAAAACGCATGAAAAAAGTAGGTAATGTGGATATTCCACAGGAAGCTTTCATGTCTATTTTAAAACGTGATGATTAGACCAAGGTTGCCCTTAACGTAAAATCGTAGTATAATATATCGATAGTTTTGTATCTGAAAAACAAAAATAAAAAGCCAAAAAAACATGAAATTTATATTAAAAATAGTATTTTATTTAGCACTTTTTGCCTTAATGGGCTTCCTGCTTATATATTTATTTTTTCAGCAAGAATTTAATGACTTCAGAAAAAATTATTTAAGTGATATTTTCCCGATTAAAGAGGCTCAGCAGAATATTTCAGATTTATCATTAAGAATAGCTTATGCTGTAAATTATGAAAGTCTTGATCCGGTTATTTCAAATCCGAATTCCAGGGCGCGTACATTAAATTTATATGAAGCCTTGGTTAAAACCGATAGAAATCTTCAAATCCAACCTGGATTAGCTGTTTCATGGGGAAGAATTAATGAAACAACATGGGAATTTAATTTAAGACCGAATGTTTTATTTCATGATATGAGTAAATTCGATGCTGATGATGTAATCGCGAGTTTTAACAGGGCACTTAAATATGATGGATCTGAATTAAAAGGTTTATTAAATACAATTGATAGAATTGAAAAAGTTGATGATTTAACGGTCAGATTTTATACGACTAAACCTGATCCTATTTTAGTTAATAGAATTGCTTCGGTTTTAATATTTTCTTCGGAAACAACTGATTTTGAAAAACCTGTGGGCACTGCTCCTTATAAATTAAGCGCACAAGAAGATAATGAAATAGCTTTGGAACGTTTTGATGATTATTGGGGCAAACTTCCGTTTTATAAATATGTTTTTCTGCAAACCATTGAAAACAAATTTTCAAGAATTGATGCAATTAAAAACGATGAAATTCAAATACTTGCCAATGTTCCTCCAACCTTTGCCGATGAATTGGAAGATCAGAATTCCGTAAATATTATTTCTCTGCCAAGTCTTGAAGTGAATTTTTTAATATTTAATTTTAATTCGGAATTTTTTAAAGATAAGAGAATAAGAGAAGCTTTATCAATGGCATTTGATAAAGAGGCCTTCGTTGAATTTTCAAATGGTTACGCTATACCATCAAATCAATTTGTTAGTAATGGAATTTTTGGATATAACCCTGATATTACAAAAAAAACACAGGATATTGAGAAGGCAAAAGAATTAGTAAGAGATTTTGATCCGTTTAAAAGACCTTCAATATCCATTGATATGGTAAAAGGTGCTGAAGGCATAGGAGAATTTATCAAAACTCAGTTAAATGATATTGGTATAAGTTCGAATATCAATTATTTACCATTTGAATTATTACGTGAAAAAATATTCAAAAAAGAATCCGAAATATATTTGCTGGCTTGGAGAAGCGAATTAGGTGATGCAAGCGGTTTTTTGGAGAATGTTGTTTATTCAGAAGGTGATTTTAACGGAGGAGAGTTTACCAGTAAAAAAGTAGATCAATTAATCGATTTAAGTCTAAAAAATCTTGATCAGGAAAAAAGGTTGGAACAATTACAAGAAATAATGAAGATAATTACAGATGAAGAAATTATAGGTGTTCCGTTATTTGAAACGGAAACAATTTATGGTATTAGGGTGGGTATTCATTTCCATCCGAGGCTCGATGGATATATTTTGGCTTCTGAAGTTTCTAAAATTTAAATATGTACTCAATTAAAACAAAATTAATAGCTGTTATAACACTCCTAATTATAGGATTGTTTGGAGCTGCTGCGTTTTTATTGATCAGGGAACAGGAAAAGAGTTTAACGTCAGATGTATTTTTCAGAGTACGTTCATTTGGTGAATTAACAGCTAATGATATTGTAAATAATTATAATTTATATCTCGCTCAAAACGGATTTATTTATTTCAACCGTGGAATAACAGAAACTTTCAGCAAAACTAAAAATATCGATTTGATACAGATATTCAATTACAGCGGTGAGATGTTGTACGATTCTCAGGAAGAAAAAGATCAACAATACAGCGGACCTACAAGAATAGTGCAGGATGCTAATTTAATAAAGCAATTAAAATCACAAAATCCTTCAGTAAAAACAAATGATGGAAGAGTTATATTTTTGAAAAAAGTGGAATTTGAAGAAGGTTATGATATTTCGTATGTTGATGAAAACGAAGTCGCGGTTGACCCAATTGGAGAATTGGAAAGGGTTCAGTATTTTGTTTATCCGGTTCAGGATGAGTTTGCTGTTGTTTATCATGTTAATTATGCATATTTAGATACATTAATAAGAAATGGTGCAATTAGAATCCTTATATTGGCATTATTAGGAATCGTAATAGGTCTTATTATGATTGTTTTCGTTGCTAACAGAATTACAAAACCAATTCAAACACTTACAACAGGAGCAGGAGTAATAGGTCAGGGAGATTTTCAATATAGAATAAATATTAAAACACATGACGAGCTTGAAATACTTGGAGATGCGTTTAATAAAATGGCGGTTGATCTTGATAATAGTACAAAAGCGCTTGTTTATAAAGAACGCGTGGCAAAAGAACTCGAATTGGCACAGAAAATTCAGGCTGATTTAATTCCAAAAAAATTGCCTGAATTAAAAGGAGTTGATGTTTCTGCGGGCCTTGTACCTGCTGAAGAAATCGGAGGTGATGTATATGACTTTTTACAGCGTGATGAAAATAATGTGATGTTTTATGTCGGTGATGTTACGGGCCATGGAGTGCCTTCCGGGATTTTGGGATCAATTGCAAATGCAATGTTCTACAGTAATGTTAAAAATCCTATATTAAAAGATGTGATCATTGAAGTTAACAGAGTATTAAAGGCAAAATCACTTGCCAATATGTTTATAACTTTATGTTTATTAAACTGGGATAATACTAACAAAGCTTTAACTTATGTTAATGCCGGACACGAACAAATGCTTCATTTTAATGCACAAACAGGTGATGTTACCCTGCTTAAAGGGGGAGGTATCGCACTTGGAATGTTTCCGGACGTAAGTAAAATGGTTGAAGAGCAGGTTGCGCAGTTTGGACCTGGAGATGTGATTTTATTATATACTGATGGTATCCCCGAAGCATGGAAAAATGAAAAGGAAAACTATGGTGTGGATAGATTTAAATCAACACTTCAGCAGTTTGCGAGTTTACCTACAGCAACTGAAATAAGAAATTCAATTTTAAAGAATGTTAAAGAATTTATGGGTGACTATAAACAAATGGATGATATTACCCTAATCGTTCTTAAACATAATTCTTAAATTTTAATTCCAGGAACCGGGAAGCTTTTACAAAGATCTTTAACTTCATCTTTAATTTTTGCCAAATGTTCATCATTTTCATATTCTTCCAAAGCGCTTGCCATTAATGTTGCTACTTTATGCATTTCAGGCTCTTTCATGCCCCTTGTTGTAAGCGCTGGTGTTCCAAGCCGAATCCCGCTTGGATCAAAAGGGGAGCGGGGATCATAAGGAACTGTATTTTTATTAAGTGTTATACCTGCATTATCAAGAACTTCCTGTGCAACTTTCCCGGGAATACCTTTATTTGTAAGATCTATCAAAATTAAATGATTGTCAGTGCCACCGGTTACAAGATTAAATCCATATTCGATTAATTTTGCAGCCAGTGCACGTGCATTATTAACAACCTGCATTGCATAATCTTTAAATTCAGGCTGCAATGCTTCTCCAAAAGCAACAGCTTTTGCTGCAGTAGTATTATCGTGAGGGCCGCCTTGCAAACCAGGGAACACAGCACGATCAATATCTTTTGCGTATTTTTCTTTACACATAATCATTGCACCTCTTGGTCCGCGCAAAGTTTTATGAGTTGTTGTTGTAATTACATCAAAATATGGAACCGGGCTTTCATGAGCGCCACCTGCAATTAAACCGGCTATGTGTGCAATATCAGCCATTAAAATGGCCCCTGTTTCGTCAGCAATTTCTTTAAATGCTTTCCAGTCAATTTTTCGTGGATAAGCTGTGTAGCCCGCAATTATAAGTTTTGGCTTATTTTTAATTGCGATTTCACGAACTTCATCCATGTTCAGCATTCCGGTTTCTTTTTCAACACCATAAGGCGCGATATTAAAGTATTTTCCGCTTAAACTTATTGGTAATCCATGAGTTATATGGCCTCCGTGATCCAGTTTAAGTCCCATAATTGTGTCTCCGTATTCCAAAAGTCCAAAATATACGGCTGCATTTGCAGGGCTGCCTGAATATGGCTGTACATTAACGTGTTCAACTCCAAATAATTCTTTTGCTCTATCAATTGCAAGCTGTTCAACAAGGTCTACGTTTTCCTGTCCGCCATAATATCTTTTACCTGGGTAGCCTTCTGAATATTTATTTGTAAAAATTGAGCCGGTAGCCTCCATTACTGCTTCAGAAGCATAGTTTTCTGATGGAATTAGTTCTATTCCTTCTGCCTGTCTTTGTTTTTCTTTTTCGAGAATTTCGTTTACTTTTGGATCATTTTTAGATAGAGCGCTCATATATGTAAGGTTAGATGTTAGGTTCTATAATTTCAGAATCAGTGATTATTAAATCAACAGGCTCGTCATGCTTATCAGCAGGGATATTTTCAACAATTTGAAAATTATATGCAAGTCCAACTTTTAAACAATTTAATTTTTTATTTAAGATATCATAAAAACCTTTTCCAAAACCAATTCTGTGACCGATTCTGTCAAAGGCTATTCCTGGAATGAAAGCTATATCGATTTTATCAAAATTTTCTGTTTTTGAGTCGCTTACAGGTTCTAAAATCCCAAATGCACCGGTTTTAAGATCATCAATAGATTCAATTTGATAAATTTCAAGATTTCTGCCATTTACTTTTGGAACAAAAATATTTTTTTTACTAAAATTTTCTGTAATTAATTTAATTGTATCCGCTTCATTTCCAAATGAAACATAAAACAAAACATTTTTTGCATTTTTAAAAACAGAACTTATATTAACTCTGCTTTGGATTTTTTCATCCAGAATTTCTTTTTGTTTTTTATCTAAAGCATCGCGTTTTTCTTTTATATCCTTTCTAATTTCAGCTTTAGTTTGCATAACAAATTGGATAGGCCAGATTTTAGTATAACTTGCATTCAAAAATTGTTAAAGCTAAAATCCAAATAATTATGAAAAAGATTTCAATTCCGAAAATCATTGCTTTAACCTTCACAATCGCTTTAATTACAGGCCTTATTGGAGGTGCATTAACCAACGAATATTTAATTGCTTATCTTTTTGGGCAATTAACTGAAAAACAGGAGGAGGAGTTTCCTATTGTTAAAAAAGTAATTGAAGAAAAGGTTTACGTGGAAGAATCATCAACACTTGAAGCAATTGATGATGCTTCAAAAGCTTTGGTTTTGATTTCAGACACGCAAACACCAACCTCCGTGAATAAGCCGATTAACAGTGATCTATTTTATAAGGGTTATTCACCGCAAACAACAAATGATCCATCCCAAACACTTGCTGGTTCGGGTTTTGTTTTAACTTCAGATGGTTTAATTGCCACTTGTTCGTCGTTGGTTAAAAACAGAAATTCATGGTTTATTATTTTTGATAATGATCAGGTTTATAATGCTCAGGTTGTTTATCGCGATGATACTGACGATATAGCGCTTTTAAAAATTTCTGACAATGCTGAATTTGAATATTTTAATACTCTTGAATTTAATGATCAGCCAATTAAAGCTGGCCAAAAAGCGTTATCTCTTGGAGCATTTGATAAAGCTAAATCAGGAATTATTTCATCAATTCCTGACGATTCACTTAGAGATTTTCCAGGAGGTTTTATTCAGGTTGATTTTGAAATTGATAGTGGCTTAAGTTGCGGTCCGCTTATTAATCTTGGCGGAAAACTGGTTGGTATGACATTGGATTTTGATACCGAAGAACAGGGGACAAGTTATGTGATCCCTGTATCGGCATTTAGTTCCGCTTTGGATAAATTTAAGACAACTCTTCAATAAATACTATTGGAACAGGTAATTCTTTCAATGTAAGTTTAGCAGTAATTGAATCTGCTTCTTCAGTATTTATTGGTGCCATAATTTTTAATATGCCATCACTAATAACTTCTTTAACTGTAAAGCTGGTAATTAATTCATCACCTGAATATATACCAAGTATGTCATCATTGTTTTGAGTGAGCTGTTCAAGTAATTTTGTGCCTTCTTCATCTAACTGAACAATCAATTGTGGATCATAAGTTTCGTCATATAATGTTTTAATTGAAACAATATGATTACCGATTAAATCAGTTGGCTCCCAATCCGCAGGTCTTAATGCATAAAAAATAACACCGAATGTTGCCTGCATTTTATTCAAAGTTTCTTCATATGCGTCAGTAATTTCTCTGGCTTTTATAATGTGATATCCAAATGGTGATTCAACAACATCACTTATTTCATCAGGTTCGGTTAATTTCAATGCTGCATTTTCAAATGCTTCTACATATCCGCCCATTCCAGCAGGATTTTCCAAATATCCCCCACTTGCATTTGTTGAAGTATCATCAGAATAATCCAAAGCAAGAGATGCAAAATCTTCACCATTATTTAATTTTTCTTTTACTTCATTGATAAGCGCTTCAGCTTCTTCTTTGGTTCTTGTGATTTCTTGTGGAGTGCTCATTGCACCCTTGTACGAAATTAAGATATGGCTTACATTAACCAATTTTGGATGTTCGATTACTTTCTCACCTTCTTTTTTATCAAACAATTTTGCGATACTTGCTATTTTAATTGGAGCTGCAAGTGCGAATGGGCTTTCATTATACTCAATAATTTCCGGATAAACTTCGCCAGGTTCCAAATCAAACACTATATCTTTAAATGCTGCTTTAATTTCATCCTGATACATCCAATCCGCATGAGAATAAAAAATTCTTTCGGGATCACTTAATACATCATTTTGCGCAGATAGTTCAAAGTTTGCACCATTTTTAATTTTTTCTAAAGTAGCTTTCGCTTTTGCGCGTAGGTCATTTTCATAGTCTGATTCATCTTTGATTTTCTTTTTAATTGAAAAAGTTGAATTCCGTGAAATTAATTTTTTAATATCATCGATATTATCAATTGTTCCGAATTTTATATTCAAATAATGTAAATCGTTTTCTGTTGAATCTGATATTTCAATATCAGCAACCTGGAATTCATTTAGTCTTTCTTTTAATACATTTTTTAAATCTTCAATAACATTTTGTGTGTCTCCTTCATAATTTGTTAAATTCACAATGTATTTAAGTTCATGTGTTTCGTATTTTGTGGATTTTGTAATGTCAGCATTACAGCCTGAAGCTGTGATTAAAATGATTGCCACTGCCAAACCTGAAATTAGTCTTTTCATTTCATTAAATTATTAATTATATCACCGATCATTATAGCAAAATTTATAAATTAAAAAAGAGCCGTCTTTGGCGGTTCTATGGTAACAAGCCTGTTTTAACTTATTTTTTAGTTGTGCTTTTGTTAAAACACAAAGGATAAAATTGCAGGAATATAAATAAGCGCAAAAACTGTACTTAAAAATACCGTTAGTGCGATTTTTTGCGGGTGAATATCAAATTCTGTTGCAAAAGTCACTGTATCAGCAGCAATTGGTACGATAGAGATAAGGAATATAAGCTGATGAATAGTGTTGTCGTAAATATGCCAGAAATTATTATCAATATAGATAATAATAAAAGCTAAAAGTGGCCAGAAAACAAAACGGGCAATAAATGCCAGTATAGTAAACGTCCAATCAAGTGACGTTTTCTTTAGATTTGAAAGGCTTAATCCAAGGATCATCATACCTAGAATGGCATATGCGCTGCTGAATTTTTCGGTTATTCCAAGAATACTTTCATCTAATTTTATTCCGGAAAAATTCAATATTAATGCCAAAATAAAAGTATAAATTACAGGCACTTTCGCGAATTTTTTTAGACTTTCCTTAAGGCCGTGTTTGCCATGGGCTACTACAATATATCCAGCTGTGTATCCAAAAATATATGCTCCGAGCCAAATTAATATATAAATACCTAAAATATCCTGTCCGAATAATATTAAGGCAACAGGTATTCCAAAGTATCCGGCATTTCCCTGACTCGCGGCAAAAGCAAGAATATTTTTATGTGCATCTTTCCAGAAAAGCTTTCCTAAAAAATAAAATGATACAGAGGCAATAAGACACAATCCAAACATCAGAAAGGGGAGCGTAAGAAGCTCGGGCTTTAATTCCATTTTCACGACACTGTCAAAAACAACTACCGGCGCAAAAATATATATTAATAGAGATGAAATTGTTTCCTTACGGATAGATTTGTTTTTACTGGCAATAAAACCAAGGGCGATAAGTACGTAGAGAGGGATTATTTTAACTAAGAGTGTGAGGAAATATGTCATATGGTTTTATTATTTGCCCCATTTTATCATAAATCAAAAAAAGCAAAACGAACTTTTTCAACTTTGTGAACTTTTTTTTGGTGGGCGATGTAGGATTCGAACCTACGACCCTCTGGGTGTAAACCAGATGCTCTAGCCAACTGAGCTAATCGCCCGTAATTTTGAAAGTTGCAAGAATCTTTTTATCATTTTTTTTGACAACATGCAATAAAAAAAGAGGCCAATTTTTAATCAGCCTCTTTACAACTATATTTGAATTTTATTAGAAGTCCCAGTATCGGTTGGTATATCTTCCGTAGTGAGAGCCTCTGTAAACACAATTTCTGCTTCCAGTGTTACAATAATCATCATATCTTCCTGAGTAGTAGTTGTTGTAGAAGTAATTGTATACGTAATTATTTAATTGGTTTCCCCAGTAATAATTGTTTCCTTGATCATTATTATCCATTTGATCACGACCAATTCTTTCTGCCTTTTTTTCACAGTAACCATTGCTGTAGCAAATTTCATAGATGATATAACAGTAATCTCTAACACAATATTTTCTGCTGTTTCTGATTTCAGTAGCATCTTCTTCATCAGGTACTATTTCTTCTGGTTCATCTTGGGGAACAACGATCGTAAATGGTTGTAATTGAGGAGTATATTGAAATGTACCGCAATTTCCATTTGAACAATTTGGTATAATTGATGGAGTTGTTTGTTCAGGCTGATCCGGTAAAGCCGAAGGCGGCTGAGTCAAATAATGACATTGTGACGGACCTGGTGTTCCAGGACGTACATTACCTTCACAATCATAGTAATCTGCGCTTGCTGTTTGCACTCCTATTACAGCCAATACTGCGATTGGAAGAGCAAAATACAATAGTTTCTTAATCATTTCCATAGGGTTAAATTTTTAATTAGGCTATATTAAAGCATTTTAAAAATGATTTGTCAACAGTTTAATTACATTTTTATTTTCGCTTTACGCTTAACGGCGCTCCATAGAGCTCAGCTCTGTGGTGGGCAAGAGAAGACTTGAACTTCCACCTCCAAATAAACGGAGACTAGGCCCTCAACCTAGCGCGTCTACCAATTCCGCCACTTGCCCATATAAAGTTACAAACACTATTCTATTAAATATGGCTGGAAATACAAGTTGAAATTAGATTTTTTGGCTGAAAAATGCTATAATATTAGGATAAAAAAACAAAAATGAAAATATATTTTGCTGAAAACAAGTTAGTTTATGATGTGAAGGGTTCCAAAAAACCCGATGTTACACGAACACCTGAATCCGGCGCGAATGCACCTCAAGTTGCACCTGAAACAAAAGAAGATAAAAAAGCCAAACTTGATAAAAAATATCAGGATGCAAAAGATAAACTTAAAGACAAAGCTAAAGATTTGGTTGGTGCTTTACGTCAGAATATGAATGTGGAAATGTTTTCCGAAGGAATCGATTCAGTAAAAAAATTAAGAGAAAGAATTAAATCAGCACCAATTAGTTTGATTGAAAAGCTTGAGGATAAATATCCGGGCTTAACTTTAGCTGCTTTTACAACGAATATGAATGATGCGGATAAATTGGATATTAAAAATTGGTCAAGCGATGCAATTTATTCAAAATTTAAAGAAAAAACAAAATACAAAATGAATTTTTTAGGTAATAGTGAAGCTGAAGATAAATGGGGGCTTGCTGATATGCTTTCTATTACTATGCGAAAAGTAACAAAGTATGAGGGTGGCAGAGAAAATCTCAAGAGAATGAGTGCCAGACGAATAGGACTGAAAGGTCAAAATAAAGCAAAACGCGGATTTTATGATAATCAGGGTTACATGGCCATTCATACTGGCGATGTTTTTGAATTTGAAAATTCAAATCCCGAATTTAAAGAGCAGTTCAGGGAAAAAGAAGGCAATAAATATAAAGAAATAAATGAAAAATCATATGAAAAATATGATAAATCAAAATATTCAAAGGAAGACAGCAATTATCTTGATAAGCAAAACAAGAATTGGTCATTCGTAACAAAAAGACCATCTGTTTCACGTGAACAAATCATTGCAATTAGAGAAAAAATCGGAAGTTTAGAAGGACTTTCCGCGCAGGAAAGAATTAAAAAAGTTGTTGAATATCTTACAAAACCAGAAAACAATATTGGTGCGAGACATTGTGGTGACTGGGTGGACAGAGTATATGCAATTGCCGGGGTTAAAAGAAAACAGACCATATATCAGAATTTAGATTATGCATTTGTTAATGGTGATAAATCAAAAGGCTGGAAGCCAGAAACTGACCCTAGTAGATATGATTGCAGAATTGAAGGCAAACATGCATCAGATAAAATGCTTGATAATTTAGAAGTAGGGGATTGGGTATGGATTAACAACAGAAATAAATATGATTATGCTGGTAACCACAGCGGAATATTTTTAGGCTGGGTAGATAAACCTGCACGAAAAGCACGAATTGCAAGCTGGTTCAGTAACACCGGAGGAGGACAAAAAATAAGAGTATACAATTTTAAAAATATGCCTGTTACAGCGATTCACAAGCCAACTCAAGTTGACGATTCTTTACCTGATACTGAACCAAAACCAAAACCAAAATCAAAACCTCCGGAGTCCGCTGCTAATTTACCGGATGCTTCAAAAAGAGACATGGTAGCTCGGGGCAGTACGCCTTTTGCAATTAGAATGGGTTACAGATTAACAAAAGAAGAAAATGATTGGTATACCTCAGCCAGAAGGGAAGCATATGCAATTGGAAAAATGGATATAAAGCAAAGAATGGATATAATGCAGCAAAAATATAAATTAATGGACGCACTTAAATATTCTGCACAAATGGTTGGCCTTAAGAAAAAAGACTGGAATTATTTTATTGCGCTTAACGACGCAGTTTTAAGAGTTGAATCCAATTACAATCCTTATGATTTTAATAGCAGAAAAAAAGGCGGAACAAGGGAAGTGGCACTTTCTACAGCAGCAGGAGAATATCAAATACTTAATTCGGTTTGGCGGGATTTTAAAAAGTATTCTGAAAATTCCAAAAGAGGTAAAATTTTAAGAAGTCAGTTGAAAAAATACGGAATCGACCCTGAAATGTTAATGAAATTAGATTTCAGCGCACCAAGGCCTGAATTCGCAACACCTTTTGAAAGATGCGCAGCTCATAATCTTTTCATGTTTAGATATTCAAGAATTTTAAGCAAACTTGAATCTGTTGATAATATTTTTGATAAATTAAGAACAACAGACGGCAGAATGCGCAGATCATGGATGAGAGCGGTATATTTATACTGGAGAAACGGACCGGGTGGAGCAGCAGCATTTATCCGAAATTTAAGAGATGGAATCCCATTACCTGAAACAGAATCTGAAATGAGAGATTATTTTGATAATCACTTACATCCTACTGACTGGCAAAAACGCAGAGGTTATAGCGACTTCAAGTCAGTAATGAGAACAACTCAAAAATTTGGTGACAGATTTCAGCAGAATCTTGATCAGCTTGGGGCGTAGTTTATCTGTAGATCATTTGATCTCTTCTCATTCCAATTCCAATGTATTTAATAGGGCAGCCAATAAGCTCTTCAATTTTTAATACGTATTTTTGTGCGTTTTCCGGGAGTTCTTCAAAGGTTTGTGCTTTGCTCGTATCTTGATTCCATCCGTCCATTTCAATATATTCAAGCTCCAAATCAGCGTACGCATCAATAGTTGAAGGCATAGACTTCATTTGTTTTCCTTTATATTTGTAGCCCGTACATAATTTTATATGCGGGAGTTCATCAAGAACATCTAGCTTAGTTAAATTAACAGCTGTTAATCCGTTTATCATTACAGAGTATCTTCCTACAACCGCATCAAACCATCCGCATCTTCGCGGTCTGCCTGTTGTTGCACCATATTCGCCGCCTTTTTCTCTGATTGTTTCACCTAGTTCATTGTCAAGTTCAGTAGGGAACACACCTTCACCAACCCTTGTTAAATAAGCCTTCATAATTCCTATAACATCCGTGATTTTATTTAGTCCGATTCCAGTACCGGTATGTAAGCCGCCTCCGGTTGGGTTAGAAGAAGTAACAAACGGATAAGTTCCGTGATCAATATCAAGATGAGTACCGTTCGCTCCTTCAACCAAAACTTTTTTACCTGAATCAATTGCGGTATTTACAAAAAGTGCCGTATCAGCAATAAACGGCCTTAAAAATCCGAGCATTTTTCGTATATCTTCAAGTTCTTTTTCAACATCGTGTTTTAAATCAGGGTACATTCTTTGAAGTTGGATAAATGTTGATCTTACATGCTCGCTAAATTTGTCGAATTCAAGGAGTTCTCCTATTCTTACGCCGCGTCTTGCAATTTTATCCTGATAAGCCGGCCCTATACCTCGTAATGTTGTACCAACTTTTTTATCTCCTTTTCTTTCTTCCTCAAGTCCGTCGATTTTTTTATGATATTCAAAAACAATATGAGCACGGTCAGAAATAAATAATTTACCGTTCAAATCTATACCATGATCTTTTAATGTATCGAGTTCTTCCATTAAAGTTCCCAAATGAATCACCAAGCCATTTCCTAAAACTATTTCTTTATTTTCATGAAAACACCCACTTGGAATTAAATGAAAAATAAATTTGGTTGTTTCTTCGGGATTGTTTTTTTTAGGAACATAGATTGTATGTCCTGCATTTGCTCCTCCTGCTGCCCTAATTATTAAATCAGCTTTTTCCGCCAAAATATCAACAAGCTTTCCTTTTCCTTCATCACCCCATTGAGTACCCAGTACAGCCGAAACCTGCGCCTGCGAAAGTTTTGTGTTATTCATGTTTAAAAAAGTTAAAGCAGTGGCAGTATATATGAAATAAGCTGGTTAAGTAAATATTCAAAACAGCGCAGTTTGCATTTTGTAAGCCCGAAATTTTTTATCGATCACATTGTCTACCTGATGCTCAAGCTCATGATGGGCTTTGCAAAGCGGTTCGAGCTCATCGTGTTTGTGGAAGATCGCCCATGGTTTTGGATGATGGATTTCTTCGGCCGGCTTATTGCAGCCGGGAACAGAGCATTTGCCATTTGTTTTGGCCAAAGCTTCGCGACGTTTTTGTGCAGGGGTTGGTCTGGATTTTGATGGCTTTGTTTTTCGCGGCCTTATCTCTTTTTCTTTCGGCATATTCGCAAGAAGTTTTTTCATGACATCATTGAATGTTTCTCCTTTGCCTTTGAGTTTTCGTAATTCAAGTTCAACCTTTTCATCTACATGAAAACTCAAAATTTTCATTTCCGTCCCGGGACGGATCCCCCGTTCTTCTTTTGCAAACAATTCGAGTGCTGGTTTTGTTAATGTTTGTACTTTTTCAATCAGTTCCTCTTCTTTTTTGTCCAGATTAGCAACCACTCTTACTTTATTCACGCCTACTTTTTCAATCATTTGTTTAAGTTTTGGTTTGTCTTCAAGTTTTTTATCCAACCTTAAAACAGCTTCAACTGAGGAATAGGCAACACCACCCACTTTTGCTGCGAATTCATATATTGATTCAAACCCTTTCTTTTTATGAAGTCCTCGTTTTGCAACTTCGGGAAGCAAAGCAATAAATTTATTTTTCCATTTGCGGGCTTTTGCTCCATACTCCTGGCAGAGTTTATATAATTCTTTATCAGTCATATATTTATTGGTTAAGTACCAAAATTTTATCAAAAACATCAATCCCAAACAATCCAAAAATGGCTCAAATAAGCGATTATGCAACATTTTGTCGACTCCCGAACCAGACTCGCCATCAGATTCTATCCAAAGCCTGCAAAATCGCCATAACACACAAAAATCCAAGCAAAACCAAATCTGATTTCATCAAATTACAACTCCGCAAATCTCACTACAAATAAACCGGTAATTCGAAAATCCTTAAAAATCGTCAAGTTGAAAAATTTCCACAGGCCCTATACTAACTATTGATCACTGGGGCTAATTCGTATAGCATAAAATCACACTAACTTTACAATCATGTTTTCTATCGAAGAAATAACAAGTCAACTCCCGAATTGTCTGCAGGGAGTGCATTTTGAAAATTTAGGTGAAGAATATATTGGTAAAGTTCGCGATAATTATACTTTAGGCGATCGCAGGATTATTGTAATTTCGGATCGTTTGTCAGCTTTTGATAAAATTATTACTACTATCCCTTTTAAAGGTCAGGTTTTAAATCAAATGGCTGCTTTTTGGTTCGATAAAACAAAAGATATTGTTGGAAATCATACAATTGAAGTACCTGATCCAAATGCAATCGTTGTAAAGCAGTGCTCTGCAATGCCCGTTGAAATGGTTGTTAGAGGGTATATTACGGGTGTTACAACAACATCTGCCTGGTACAATTATGAAAAAGGCGTTAGGAATTTCTGCGGGAATGAGCTCCCTGAAGGTTTAAAGAAAAATCAGAAATTTGATAAACCAATTTTAACTCCATCAACTAAAGCAGCTCATGACGACCACGATGTTTCCGCTTCTCGCGAAGAGATTTTGGCTGAAGGTAAAATTACTGCTGAAGATTTTGATTATATGGCTGACGTAGCAATGAAATTATTTGAAAGAGGAGTTGAGATTGCTGCAAAACAGGGGATTATCCTTGTTGATACCAAATATGAATTCGGAAAAACTCCTGAAGGTAAAATTATTTTAATTGATGAAATTCACACTCCTGATTCTTCAAGATTCTGGTTTGCTGATGAATATCAAAAAAGGTTTGAGTCTGGCGAAGAACAAAAGAAAATCGACAAAGAATATGTTAGGGAATGGCTTGCAAACAAAGGCTTTATTGGTGAAGGAGAAGTGCCACAGGTACCGGATGATGTTAGAGTTGAAGCAGCGCGAAGATATATTGAAGCTTATGAATTAATTACCGGTCAAAAATTTGAAGCTCAGGTTGGTCCTGTACTTCCGCGTCTTGAAGAAAATCTAAAAAAATATATGCAATAACCCTATTAATTATGTTAGTTCCAATAATTCTAGGTTCTGAATCAGATAAACAATTTGCAGAAAAAATCACTAAAATTCTGGATGAATGGAAAGTACCTTATGATATTAGAGTTGCATCTGCACATAAAGTTCCTGAAAAGGTTTTGGATATAGTTACTGATTATAATGGTGATATTGAGCCTATTTGCTACATAACAATTGCCGGCAGATCAAATGGTTTATCCGGTGTTTGTGCTGCAAATTCAGTTCATCCTGTAATTGCATGTCCGCCGTTTGCTGACAAAGACGATTTAACAGTTAATGTTAATTCTTCTTTGATGATGCCAAGTGATACGCCTGTATTAACAGTTGTTGATCCGCAAAACGCGGCAATGGCTGCAATCAGAATTCTTGCCAATACCGACAAAGAACTTTTGGAAAAAGTTAAAGAACATATCAAATCTATAAAATCTAAATTTTAATATTATGTTAGATCCTTTATTTGCACTTTCTCCACTTGATGGAAGATATTATGAAAAAGTAGATGAACTTCGCGGTCAATTCAGCGAAGCAGGTCTTCAAAGATACAGAATTATTGTTGAAGTTGAATGGTTTATTTTCCTTTGCAATAAGCTAAAATTGTCAGGTACAAAAGTACTTACCCCTTCTCAGATCAATGATTTGAGAGAACTTTACAATACTTTTGATTTGGTTGCTGCACAAAGAATTAAAGATATTGAAAAAACAACAAATCATGATGTTAAAGCTGTTGAATATTACATAAAAGAAACAATGAAAGGCAGCGGACTTGAAAAGTATTTTGAATTTATTCATTTTGCCTGTACTTCCGAAGATATTAATAACACTGCTTACGCTTTAATGCTTCAGTCATCTGTTGATGATGAAATGGTTCCAATGTTAACTGGAGTAATTTCAAAAATAGGTCAACTTGCGATTAAATATAAAGCTGCTCCAATGCTTTCTCGAACACACGGTCAGCCCGCAAGCCCTACAACCATGGGAAAAGAATTTATAAATGTTGTTGATCGTTTAAATAAACAGCTCGGATCTTTAATGATGGTAAGAATTCGCGCAAAATTCAACGGAGCAGTAGGTAACTATAATGCTCACAGCGTAGCTTATCCAAAAGTTGACTGGCCTGAAGCGAATAGCAAATTCATTGAATCTCTCGGCCTTGAATTTGCTTCTTATTCAACACAAATTGAATGTCATGATTATATGGCAGAACTTTTTGACGCAATGAAACGAATAAATACTATTTTAATTGATTTTAACCGTGATGTCTGGACTTATATTTCACTTGGATACTTTAAACAGCAAACCGTTAAAGGTGAAATCGGTTCATCTGCGATGCCGCACAAGGTTAACCCGATTGATTTTGAAAATTCAGAAGGAAATCTTGGAATGGCAAATGCTATGTTTGAGCATTTTTCAGCAAAATTACCAATCGCAAGGATGCAAAGAGATCTTACTGATTCAACTGTTTTAAGGAATGTTGGAGTAGCTTTTGGCTACAGCATGCTGGCTTACAGAAGTGCTATTAAAGGTCTTGGCAAACTGCAGCTTAACTTAAAAGCATTAAAAGAAGATTTGAATAATTCATGGGAAGTTCTTGCAGAGCCAATCCAAACAGTTATGCGACGCTATAAACTTGATAATCCATATGAAAAATTAAAAGAATTAACAAGAGGCAAAGATATAACAAAAACTGAAATTACAAAGTTTTTAAATAAATCCGGATTGCCAAAAACTGAAATTGCAAGACTTAAAAAACTTACACCTGAAAAATATATTGGAATTGCAGTTAAACTAGTTGATGATTATAAATAAATGATCAGACTTGTTAAGCCTTCGGTTAAATATAAAGAAAGTTTTTTAAAAGCGATAAACGAACCTGAAGCTCAAGGGCTTTTTAAACGTTTTGAGTTAGAAAAAGATTTTGAAAAATATGTAGAAAAAATTAATAATTATATTAAAGGTGCTCCATTGATAAATGGTTTTGTTCCGGAGTCTACTTTTTGGATTGTAGAAAACGATGAATATATCGGCCGTGTTTCAATCAGGCATAAATTAACACAAGAACTAGAGAAGGTCGGCGGTAATATAGGAATTGATATAAGACCTTCAAAAAGGGGAATGGGTTTAGGTAAAGAAGCGATGAAACTTGCCCTGCAAAAAGCACATGAAGTAGGATTGAATAAGGTTTTACTTACTTGTAATGTTAACAATATTCCTTCCAAAAAAATGATTGAAGCATGTGGGGGTGAACTTAAAGAAATTGAGAATGAAGTTTGCAGATATTGGATTTCGTTGAATTGACCTTGCTTTTTTAAGAAAAAATGTTATTCTTAGATTGTACGAAATGTACGGCAAATGCGCAGACTAATTAAAGAGATATCACTCTTTAAGAGCCAATCGGCCGCGCAGGGAAAAGAACCGCTTAATCTTATAATTTAAGCCAAGTAGAATTCCCCGAAGAGAAAACTTCGTAAAAAAATCGAATTAAGTGCCTTTATAGGAATCAAGGTGGTACCGCGGACCCGAAAGGGTTACGTCCTTGAGCCCGGAAAGGCTTTTTTTGCTTGAATATGCGATGAGTGCATAGCACGAATCGGATAGTCAAGTACGACGAAGTGTTGCTTGATAGCGCGACGAACGTAGCGAGTCGGACTAGCAAGTACGCAGAGCGTATAATGTTTATTCATTCAACTAAAAAATAATAACATGAATTCTGAAAACAAAGCATTCAGCGAAGTAAACGCAAAACAATCATTCCCTGATATGGAGCATAATCTTTTAAAATTCTGGGAAGATGAAAGTATTTTTGAAGAGTCTGTAGCCAGAAGAAAGAAACGAAAGAAATATGTGTTTTTTGATGGGCCTCCGTTTGCAAACGGTCTTCCGCATTACGGACACATTTTGGCAAATGCCTTAAAGGACGCTGTTACAAGATATTGGACAATGAAAGGCTATTACGTGCCAAGAACAAACGGCTGGGATTGCCACGGGCTTCCTGTTGAATATGAAATTGAAAAAGAACTGGAAATTTCAGGTAAAAAAGATATTGAAAAATACGGAATTGAAAATTTTAATGAGAAATGCCGTGAAAGCGTATTTAAATATACAAATGAATGGGAGAAGCTTCTAAGAAGAATCGGACGATGGCTTGATCACGAAGAAACATATGCAACATTACAGAATGATTACATGGAATCAATCTGGTGGGTATTTAAGCAGATTTGGGATAAAGAAATGGTTTATCAAGGGCATAAAAGTATGCATATTTGCCCGAGGTGCGAAACACCTTTGTCTAATTTTGAGGTTACTCAGGGTTATAAAGATGTAACTGACCTTTCAATTACATGTAAATTTGAATTAAAGGATGAACCTGGAATTTTTATACTTGCCTGGACAACAACACCATGGACTCTGCCTGGTAACGTTGCCTTGGCACTTGGCGCTGATATTAAATATGTGAAAATTAAAGCTGAAAATGGTGAAATTTATATTTTGGCTGAGGATTTGCTTGAGAAAGTAATGGGTGATTCAAATTATGAAGTGCAGGGCAATATAACAGCCAAAGAACTTGAAGGAAAATCATATAAACCTTTGTTTCCTTTTTATGAAGGCAAGTTAGAAAACAAAGCTTACATTATTATTTTAGCTGATTTTGTTTCAACCGAAGATGGTACAGGGGTAGTACATATCGCTCCTGCGTTTGGTGAAGATGACCTTAGAGTGGGACAAGAAAACGGACTTGAGGTATTACAGCATGTTAATGGAGACGGGACTTTTAAAGCTGAAGTTGAGCCTTGGGCAGGAAAATTCGTTAAAAAAATGGATCAGAATATTGCTGACTGGTTGGATGAAAAAGGACTATTATTCAAAAAAGAGAATTACAGGCACTCATATCCGCATTGCTGGCGTTGCGATACACCGCTTTTGAATTATTCAACAAAAGCATGGTTTATCAGAGTGACTGATATTAAAGACAGGCTTTTAGCTAATAATGAGAAGATTCATTGGCAGCCTGAACATATTAAAGAAGGAAGATTTGGTAAATGGCTTGATGGAGCGCGTGACTGGAATATTTCGAGAAACAGATATTGGGGATGTCCAATTCCGATTTGGGAATGTGATAAATGTGATAACAAAAAGGCTGTTGGAAGCGTAGAAGAATTGAAGCAAAATTCAATTGATGGTAAATTACCTGAAAGGCATGGTGATTTGGATTTGCATATTCCTTATATTAATGAGATCGAATTTAAATGTGATAAATGTGAGGGAACAATGAAGAGAATTCCTGAGGTTTTGGATTGTTGGTTTGAATCCGGTTCAATGCCTTATGCTCAGCTTCATTATCCATTTGAAAATAAAGAGGAATTTGAAAGCAACTTTCCTGCGCAGTTTATTGCTGAAGGATTGGATCAAACTCGTGGCTGGTTTTATACGCTACATGTTTTATCAACAATATTATTTGATAAACCAGCGTTTGAAAACGTGATTGTTAATGGAATTTTGCTTGCTGCAGATGGCGAAAAGTTATCAAAACGAAAGAAAAATTACCCAGACCCGAATATGCTTTTTGATACAAGGGGAGTAGATGCTGTAAGATTTTTTTTATATTCATCAACAGCTCCTTTGGCCGAAGACGTGCGATTTAGCGAACAGCACGTAGACGACTTGATCAAAAAATTTGTTCTTACTTTGTGGAATACATATAGCTTTTTTGTGACTTATGCGAACATCGATGAATGGCAGCCTAAGGACGATAAAGATTTTAAACCACAACATAAGCTCGATCAGTGGATTTTGTCAGAGCTTCATCAATTAATTGAAGAATGCACCGAGCAACTTGATGATTACAACTTAACTCGCGGCACCAGACCAATGATTGATTTTGTTGATAATCTTTCTAATTGGTATATAAGAAGATCACGAAGGCGTTTTTGGAAATCAGAAAGCGACAAAGATAAAAGTGAAGCTTATCAGACTTTGTATGTTGTATTAACTGAATTTACAAAACTTATAGCGCCTTTTATGCCGTTTATTTCAGATGAAATATACAGAAATTTAACTCAAAATGATAAAGAAAGTGAAAGTTCAGTTCATTTATGTGACTGGCCAGTTGCAAATCATGAAATGATCCGAAGAGATTTGAATGATGAAATGGCAGTTGTAAGACGCATTGTTAATCTTGGTCATTCTGTTAGAGCTAAAGCGCAAATCAAAGTAAGACAGCCTTTGGCTAAAGTGCAGGTTGCTTTACCTGAAAGTGTTGATAAAGAAATAATATTGGCTCAAAAAGATGTGATTTGTGAAGAATTAAACGTAAAAGATCTTGAAGTGTTAACAGAAGTTGGTGAAGTAGTGAATAAAGTTGTTAAACCTGATGCGAAAAAACTTGGTCCAAAATACGGTAAAGATGTCCAGAAAATAATCCAGCAAATTAAAGATGGTGATTTTGAAGAATTAGATGGAGGCAGGTTTAAAGTTGGCGAATTTGAACTTGGACCAGAAGAAGTTGAGGTTGGGTTCGAAGGTGCGGAAGGATATGATGTGCAGGGTGAAGCGGGGTTTGTAGTTGTTCTTGATACTGAAATCAGTGATGATTTGAAAAACGAGGGTTATGCTCGTGAAGTTGTGAGATTTGTTCAGGAACTTCGCAAACAAGCCGGATTTGAAGTTTATGAACGAATATATTTGCAGGTTAAAGCAGAAGGTGATATTGAAGCGGCTGTTACTCAGTTTGCTGATTATATTAAACGTGAGACTTTATCAATTGAACTTCAACAAGGTAGCGAATTCACGTGGGAAAAAGAAGACGAAGTTGAGATTGATGGTTACAAAGTAGTTATTGGTGTCAGAAGAGAAGATTAGTTTGATTTTGAATACCTTTTTCCGTATACTTTTTGTCGATTCTTAAATTGTAAAAATCATGCTAAAACGCATTCTTATCGGAATAGTATTAAACGCTCTAACTTTATTTATTCTAGTTGAATTTCTTGATGAAGTTACAGGCACTGGCGGAATTAAATTATTTATTATTGGCGGAATTGTCATTGGCGTACTTAATGCTTTTGTTAAGCCATTAATGAAGATTTTGTCATTGCCATTTGTGATTATTACGGCTGGTTTATTTTTGATTGTTATAAATGCTGTGATTCTATATTTAACGCAATGGGTAATAAATGTGATGGAATTCAGAGATGTTAGGCTTTATTTTGCCGGCTTGGGAGCGTATATTATTGCTGCCATAGTTTTAGGAATTGTGAACTGGGCCACTAATTTATTTTTTAAACATTAAAAATCATGAAAGAATTTATTCAAATATTTCAGATGATAGTTTCAATCCTTTTGATTTTATCAATTCTTTCTCAGCAAAGAAGTGCTGGTTTGTCAGCTACATTTGGAGGAACAGGAGGATTTCATGCAAGTAAAAGAGGTGCGGAAAAGGTTTTGTACAGATTTACAATTATTTTGGCGATTTTGTTTGTATTTAGTTCGGTATTATATCTGTTCGCATAATATTATATGAAGAAACCTTCGATTTTTCTTCGTGTTGTTAAGTCTTATACTAAACACGAGAAAATAATCAGCCTTGTTTTAATAGTATTAGTTTTGGTACTTGGTACAAAACTAGTCACTGATAGCTTATATTTTCAGGGAGGTTCACCGCAAAAAGAAGGTATTTATACAGAGGGTTTTCAAAGCCCTTTGTTTCGTATAAATCCTGTTTATGCTGATTTAAATGAACCGGACAGAGATGTTAGTAAGCTTATATTCAGTGGTCTGACTAAATATGATCCTGATACTCAGAAAATAGTAGGCGATATGGCTGATGTAACAATAAGTGAAGATAAACTTACATACAGATTCAAAATAAAGGATAATATTAAGTTTCATGATGGCGAAATTCTGGATGCTGATGATGTGATATTTACTTTTAAAACAATAATTCAAAATCCAGATTTCCAAAATCCTATTTTAAAATCTAATTTTGAAGGTGTGGAGATTGAAAAAATCGACTTTAAAACCGTTGAATTTAAGTTGTCTGCACCAAATTCATTTTTTATTACAAATACAACTGTTGGAGTTTTGCCTGAACATCTATTAAAGGATGTTTCTATTAATGATTTATATAATAATGAGTTTAATTTTAATCCGGTTGGTACCGGCCCGTATAAAGTTTCATCACCTTTATCAACAAGTATGACTGGCGTAACACAAATTGTACTTGAAAAATTTCCTGATTTTTATGATGAAAAACCGCAAATTAATAAGATGAGATTTTTTGGATATCCTTCAAGAGAAGATCTAATTGCTAATAAAAATTCTTTAAATGCTATTCCAAAAGTTGTTGATGAAGCAATTGATGATATTTCAACTGATTCCCGATTTTCTATGTATGGATATTCATTACCGCAATATATTGCAGTTTTTATAAATATGGATAATCCGACACTTAAAAGTCTTAAAGTGCGTCAGGCACTTCAAAAAGCAATATATAAAGATGCTTTTTTGGATATTTTACCTAATACAATAAGAGTTGAAACACCGGTTCTTAGCTTAAATCAGGATGATTATAAATATACCGCAAATATGGGAGACGCAAAGCAGTTGCTTTATGATGCCGGCTTTAAAGCTTATAAACAGGGTGAAGCAGAAGAAAGTGTTGATGAAGAAATTTCCAGTGTTGCTACTGAAGACACTGCAGTGACTGAACCTACTGAACCTACCGAATCTACTGAATCAACTGAATCAACCGATACTGCCCAAGATGCTGGATCTGAGACTTATATCCGTAAAAATGCAGCAGATCAGGTGCTTGAATTCAGATTAATTGCACGTTTATATCCTGACGGCACATATAAATATAATGAGATGAATACCGTACTTAATTATTTACAGGAAAACTGGAGTAAAGCTGGTGTTAAGTTAAATATTGAATTATATGATTCCTCAACTTTACAGGAAAAAATCGCAGCCCGTGATTATGATTTATTGGTTTTTGGTCAGAGCCTGGGTTACAATCAGGATCTTTACGGATATTGGCATTCTACACAGACCGGTGATAATGGTTTGAATCTTTCTAATTATAAGAGTTTTGCAGTTGATACTTTAATCGAAGCAATAAGAGATTCATTTGATGAAGATGAAAAACAGGCGAAATTAAAACAGCTCGCTGAAATTATTCAGGAAGAAATTCCAGCAATTTTCTTATATAGACCAGTATATTATTATGCTTCTGATCAAAAGGTTCAGGGAATAAATTTAGAAAATTTAGCTTTCCCGTCTGACAGATTTTGCAGGATAAACGAATGGAAATTTTAATTTTCCATTTACTTTTCAGCGCTTTTGCTCTATATTTTCAAAGCTTTTTTACAAATAAACTATATAAACATGCAGATAATACTCACTAAAAATGTACAGAACCTTGGTAAAAGAGGTGAAGTTAAAACCGTTAAAAGCGGATATTTCAGAAATTTTCTTTCTCCAAACGGACTAGCTTTTCTTGCTACTCCAAAAAGACTTGTATGGGCTGGAAAAGAAACAGAAAAGATTGTTAAAGAAAAAGAAGAACTCGCAAAACAGGCAACTAAATTTAAAGATGAATTAGAAGCAATTACTCTTGTAATCGAAGCTAAAACAACCGATAAAGACACACTTTATGGTAAAATTGATGAAAAAGAGCTTATCAAGCAATTGGAAGAACAAGCAAAAGTTAAAGTTGATAAAAAACAAGTTCATCTTGCAGAACCTATTAAAAAGATTGGCAAATATGAATTCAAAGTAAGGTTATCTGATGATGTTGACGCAACTGTTAAAGTTGAAGTAAAAGCTTCTAAATAATGCAAAAAGGTAAGATATTAGGATTAGACTGGGGCACTAAAAGAATTGGTGTCGCTATTAGCGATATATTTCAGCAAATGGCTTTTGGCCGTACATCAATTGAAAATAAATCCAATGATTATGTAATTAAAAAATTAGATAGTATTATTAATGAAGAAAATATTATTTCTATTATTTTAGGCTTTCCTACAAGCCTTGAAGGCAAAAAAACAAATTCCACTATTAAAGTAGAAGAATTTAAGGCATTATTAGAAAGAAATTTTAAGATCCCAATAATACTTCAAGATGAGAGGTTGACAAGTGTTGAAAGCGATAGTATAATTACATCTCTTAATATAAAAAAGAAGGATAAGAAGAAAGAGAATGATATAATTGCGGCTTCACTTATTCTGAAAAATTATTTAGACTTACAAAGGGAAAAATAAAGGGTGAAAAATAGGGGATCACAAGAATTATAACAATAGAAATTTATGTCGACCCTACTTGTGATTGCTCTCATATTTATAGGAATTTATATAACGTTCATTTTACTTGAGCTTTTAAGTCAAAAACTCGCAAAACAACGTCAATTTGCAAAACGTTATAAAGTAATTGAGGTTCGTGTATCAAAAGAAAACGAAAACGGACCGATTGTAGCTGAACAGATATTTTCATCTTTACATGGAATTTATAAAAAATTGGGCTTTTGGCAAACTTTATTTGGAGCTACTCAGGATAAAATCAGTCTGGAAATAGCAAATACCGGCAGTCATATTAAATTTTTTGTGGCATTTCTTGCTAAATATGCAAATTCAATTGAAGGCCAAATATATGCTCAATATCCTGATGTTGAAATTTTAGAGGTGAAAGATTATTCAATTCTTGAAAAAATGGAAATTGCCGTTGGAGAAACTTTACAAAAACCAACTGAAGAAGCCGGGCTTGTACCTTTAAAGGATCTTCCGAAAATTCAAAATAAAAATGAATTTAAAGCATTGGATCCATATCAGAATATTTACGGTGCGGAGCTTACTCTAAGTGATCCAACAATTTTTCCTATTAAAAGGTATGCTCAATTTGAGGATAAAATAATGAAAAAAGCGGTTGATCCTATCGCGGGTATTACAGCGACTCTTGCAAAATTAAACGATGTTGAAGAACAGGCCTGGATACAAATTGTAGTAAGACCTTTGTCTGATAAATGGAGGATACTTTTTACAAAGTGTGTGAAAATTATAAATAAAGGAATTTGGGCAAATATTGAAAAATTCCAAAAACTTTATACTAAAATGTTTTGTACCAGAAACAAAATATATAGAATAGTGTTTTTCCCTTTATATTTTATTTTTTGGCTACAGGGATTGAATTCTAGTTCAAAAATAAATTTAAGCACTGGTGAAAGCAATGATGACGAATTAGAAGATACTGTTTCTAAATCTCATGACCGTGAAAGTTCAGTTGGAGCAGCAATTGATAAAGTTGTAAAACTTCTATATGAAACAAATATAAGAATAGTTTATATTCAAAAAAATAAAGATCCGGAAACAGCTTTGATTAAACTTCGCGAAATGTCCGGTTCATTCAAACAATTTAGTGTTCCTCAAATTAATGGATTTACAATTGATAAATTTATAAACGGACGCGAAATAATCGAAAGATTTAATAAAAGATATTTGGATAATCCTTTTGTAATTAACGTTGAAGAACTCGCGACTATTTATCATATGCCGCACATGAGCGTTGCCACTCCAAATATATATTGGGTTAAATCTCGTAAACTCGAACCTCCAGTTGATTTACCTGAACCAAAAGGAGATTTGGCAAATGATTTAACTTTAATCGGCCGCACTAATTTTAGAGGAATCAGAAAAACATTCGGAATTAAAACAGTTGATAGAGGGCGACACGTTTACATCATAGGAAAAACCGGAATGGGTAAAACAACTTTGCTCGAAAATATGATTTTCAGTGATATCCAAAGCGGCAAAGGTGTGGCAGTAATTGATCCTCATGGAGATTTGGCTGAAAGTGTAATTAATTTTGTGCCTTCAAATCGTACAAATGATGTTATTTTATTTGATCCTTCTGATCGTGATTTCCCTATAGCATTTAACATGCTTGAATCTAAAGATCCTGCTTTAAATACCATAATTGCTTCGGGTTTGGTTGGAATCTTTAAAAAGATTTATGCTGACAGTTGGGGACCAAGATTAGAGCATATTCTACGTAATACAATTCTTTCACTTTTACATTATCCAAATACAACAATGCTTGGGATTACGCGAATACTTCAGGATAAAGATTTTAGAAGAAAAGTTGTAAATAAGCTTGAAGATCCAATCCTTAGAGCATTTTGGGAAAAGGAATTTGAACCAATGCAGGATAAAATGAAAATTGAAGCAATCAGTCCTATTATGAATAAAGTTGGGCAGTTTTTATCTAGCCCTATTGTTAGAAACATAGTTGGCCAGCCAAAAAGTACCGTGAATTTAAGATTTGCAATGGATAAAGGTAAAATTATTATTGTGAATTTATCAAAAGGAAGACTAGGTGAAGATAACTCTTCGCTTTTGGGTGCCATGCTTATTACAAAATTCCAGATTGACGCAATGAGCCGTGCTGATATCCCTGAAAAAGATCGTAAACCTTTCTATTTATATGTGGATGAGTTCCAGAATTTTGCAACGGACTCTTTTGCAACAATTTTATCAGAAGCAAGAAAGTATAAACTTAATCTAACAATGGCAAATCAGTATATTGCACAGATGCCTGATGAAGTACGTGATGCTGTATTTGGTAACGTAGGTACAATTTTATCAATGCAGGTTGGATTTGATGATGCTGAGTATTTATCGCAGCAATATGGGGAAGAAGTATTACCTGCCGACCTTGTTAGTTTGAGTAAATATACGGCTTATACACGTTTATTAATTGATGGTATGCCTTCAAGTACATTCTCACTCGATACTCTTGCTCCTCCTGAATTGGAATTTGAAGAAGGCAGAACAGAAAGAATTAGAAAAGTTGTACGTGAAAGATATACTCAAAAACGTGAAATGGTTGAAGATAAAATAAAGAGATGGAGTACTGTTAAAGAAAATAAAGAACTTAAAGAAGGAGAGAAAAAAGAATATAGAAAGAAGTAATTGATTTCACCTTTAAAAAATATTAATGTAAACAAGGTGTAATTAATTTTTTTATTATGGAAACGGTTTCAAGTGATAATGCTCCTCAGGCAATCGGCCCTTATTCTCAGGCAGTTAAAGCCAATGGTTTTTTATTTTGTTCAGGTCAAATCGCATTAAATAAAAATGGCGATATTGTTGGTGAGGATGCACAGGCCCAAACTCATCAGGTAATGAATAATTTATTTGAAGTTTTAAAAGAAGCAGGAAGCAGTTTTGATAAAGTTGTTAAAACAACTATCTACCTTGATAACATGGATAATTTTCAAGTTGTAAATGAAGTTTATTCAAGTTTTTTTGAAAGGCATAAGCCTGCAAGAGCTACTGTTGAAGTCTCACGGCTTCCAAAAGATGTGATGGTTGAAATCGAATGTATCGCAATTATTTAATGAAATTCTATGCCTAACGGTAGCAGTACTACAAAATTCTACAAACTTAAATGTATTGAGTGTAAAAATGAATACGATGAAAAACAAACATCTACTTTTTGTCCTAAATGTAATGGAGCTTTGGATGTAATTTACGATTATGAAAGAATTAAACGTAGAATGAATATTTTCTCAATTAAGCATACTGCAATTTCAGCAATGAAATATCTGGATTTTTATCCTATTTTGGATTTGGAAAAGATTGTAAGCTTAAAAGAAGGTGGCACACCTTTATATCATGCACGAAAACTTTGCAAAAAATTCGGACTTTCAAATATTTATATTAAAAATGAAGGTGCAAATCCAACCGGAGTTTTTAAAGATCGGGGAACCCTTGTTGAAGTTACAAAAGCACTTGAATTAGGAGCAAAAGCTATTTGTCTTGCATCTTCTGGTAATATGGCTGCATCTGTTGCGGCTTATTCTACAGTAGCAGGTATACCTTGCTATGTAATGGTGCCTGAAAATACGCCAATTGGTAAATTAAGCCAGACTATTTCGTATGGAGCGCGTGTATTATTGATTAGAGGTGAATACAGTGAATGTGCGAGATTAGCTGCTCAGGTTGCTGAAGATAACGGATTTTATCTGGCAGGGGATTATGTGTTCAGAAGAGAGGGTCAAAAGTCACAAGCTTATGAAATATGTGAACAATTATTCTGGAGAGCTCCGGATTATGTAATTTGTCCTATTGGCTGCGGAACTAATTTGTCAGCTATATGGAAAGGATTTAAAGAATTTTATAAAATGGGCTTTATCAATAAGCTGCCTAAATTAATTGGTGTTCAGCCAACAGGTTGTAAAACAGTTGTAAATGCTTTTAAAAATCATTCAAGTAAAGTTAAATCTATCGAACATATAGATACAGTTTGCAGTGCTGTGGCAGTAAATTATCCGCTTGACGGCCAGCTTGTACTCAGAGCTATTAAAGAATCAGAGGGAATGGCGATTGCTGTTGATGATATTGATACCCTTAACGCAGAACATTTACTGGGTTATGAAGAATCAATATTTTTGGAACCTTCTGGTGCTTTAGGGGTTGCTGCTTTGCAAAAATTAGCTGAAAAAGGAAAGTTTAATAAAAACGAAACAGTTGTTGTTATCGGAACCGGGAATGGGCTTAAGGACCCTATTACTGCTATGTCCAATCTTCCTAGTCCACCATCTTTGGAGCCAAATAGAGAAGATATAAACAGGTATTTAAAACATAAACTTTATAAATTACGCGCTGCATCCTCGCATGAACGAAAAACTTTGTGGAAAAAGATGCCAACTGAAAAACAACTTCAGGAAATTATCCAAGAAAAATTTGATATTTTAATTAAAGGAGATCATTTACGGCAGGTACACGGAGAACTACTTAATTTTGCCGGAAAAGGTAAGGCTGTAACCGAAAGTGATCTTCAAAAAATCGTGGAAAATGTTTTGAAAGAGTATTCTTCTAAGAAACCCGTTTTGATTGTTAAAGATTTTGACCTTCAAATCAATAAAACAAACCCCCCTAAAGTTAAAATTGATATTTTGTTTATGGGCAACGAAATTTGTGCTAAAGGCGAAGGTGTTGGTCCGGTTGATGCAATAATTAATGCACTTAAAAAAGCAGTACAAAAAGACGACAAGTTGAATGTTAAGTTATTAGATTATAAAGTAACTATTCATTCTGCAGGAACTGATGCCGCAGTTGAAGTGAATATCAAAATGAGTGATAAAAGCGGTGAAAAAGTAGTTGGTAGCGCAACATCACCTGACATAATTCAGGCTTCAACCGATGCCTATGTAAGAGGCTACAATGCCCTTTACTGGAAGAATCAAAAAAAATAAAAATTTTAAATAGTAATATATTGACTAATTTAAGGTTATAATTTATAATTATATCCTTTTTTTAATATTATGGATAATAATAATGAAGAATTCGGCTTACTAGATACTGAAGAAATTAAAACAGTTGATTCAACTTCAACCGATGCTGAGCCTAAGCAAATAGAGTCAGGTGTGAATGCAAGAATAGGAGATTTAGAATTAGCTGATATTGAACCTGAAGAACGTTTTGACCCGGAAGATATTAAATGGGATCAAATAGTTAGACTTGCTTCAGGCGATATCATTGAATTAAGAAGTACAAAAACAGATGCACCAGCATTATATATAGGTATGAGGGTTATTTATGGAACTAAATTAGTACAAGAAAAAGCAAAAATAAGTAAATTTATAGAAACCCAAAAAACCGACAATTCAGGTATGGATATACCAGTAATCGTATTAAAAGTTGGGGAGAAAATAATTTACGTTAATGATCCAAGGCATATATTAAAAGTTGAAGGGCAACAATCAGGTCATTTACAAGATAGAAATATAATTAAATGGGTAAAGGCAAATTTAACAATTGAAATTCCTGATGCAATATTCACTGCATATTATCGTGAAGATTTTCAGGAAACAGCTAAAAATGATAGTTTTTTTATTTCAGTAAAAGACCATTTAATGCTTATAAGAATTATTAATGAAAAATCTTTAAATGATTCTATTGCAAAAATAACTATTGAAAAAGACAGCAAAGTAATTATGCAAGGTACTTATCAGCTGCAAAATGGATTTAAATATGTATCTTTACCTGAAGAAATTGACGTTTCGGATGTAATTAGAATTGAATTTTTTAAGAAGCCAACACCTTAAGTCCCGGCAATTCTTTACCTTCCAATAATTCAAGCATTGCACCACCGCCTGTTGATACATGTGTGAATTTATCAGTACTTATGCCAAAGTGTTTAAGTGCGCTTAGTGTGTCGCCTCCGCCCAAATAAGTTTTTCCTTTTACTTCAGCCAAAGCTTCAGCGATTTCAAGAGTGCCCCTTTCAAATGGTTTCTTCTCGTATAGGCCAACTGGACCGTTCCAGATTATTGTTTTGGCATCCTGAAGAATTGCAATATATTTGTTTAGAGATTTAACACCTAAATCAAGCATTTTCATATTCGCTTCAATACCGGTTATTTCCATATCAGCGGTTAATACATTGTCTCCTATTTCATCTGCAACAATAAATCCGCCTGGAATCAAGATTTCACAATTATTTTTATCAGCATCAAGCATTATTTCACGGGCAGTATCAAGTTTGTCATGTTCGCATAAAGATTCACCAACATCAAACCCCTGCGCAGCTGCAAAAGTATTTGCGAGGCCACCTCCAAGTAATATTTTATCGGCTTTAGCCAAGAATGCTTTAATAACACCAATTTTAGTATCGATTTTCGCACCGCCAAGTAAAAGAACAAATGGATGATCAACATCTTTACCTAACAGGGGAGTTAAAGCCTTAACTTCTTTCTGAATTAGAAATCCGGCATAAGAATCGAGATAATGAGCAACACCTTCTGTTGATGCGTGCGCTCTGTGGACAGTTCCAAATGCATCACTTACAAATAAATCAGCATAACCTGCCAGTTTTTTTGCGAAATCTTTGTCATTTTCTTTTTCTTCTTTGTGAAATCTTGTGTTTTCAAGCATTAAAATATCTCCGGGTTGTAATTCTTCAACTGCTTTTTCTACTTCAGGTCCAATACAGCTATCAACTTTTTTAACATCTTTTTTTAAAAGTTCACTTAATCGAGCTGCAACAGGGTCTAATTTTAATTCATTGTTATTATTACCATCCGGCCGCCCCAAATGAGACATCAAAATAATACTAGCACCTTCTTTTAACAAATATTCAATAGTTGGCAATGATTCAACTATTCTAGTATCATCCATTACTTTGCCGTCTTCCAGCGGAACATTGTAATCAACACGAATAAGTACTTTTTTGCCTTTAACTTTGGCATCTTTAATGTTTTTAAGTTTCATAAGTATTAAATTTAAATGTTTTTAAGTGTGTGAACCATTTGAATTGCTGTTCTGGCATATTCGATCCCTCTTTCAACTCTGGCTTTTGCGAGATCTTTGCTTTGCGCAGTGATTATTCCCTGAATAATTGGCGTTTTATATTTTAATGCAAGGTTTGTAAGCGCATGAGTAGATTCTCTTGAAACATGTTCATAATGATCGGTTTCACCTTTTATAACAACTCCAAGAGCAATAATAACATCAATATTATGTTTTTTAATAAGTTTTTGTGTTGCTATAGGAATTTCTAATGCTCCGGGTACATTAACAACTTTAACTATGGTTGCATTTAGATTATCAAGTTCTTTTAAAGCAAATTCCAACAGTCTTTCGCCGATTTCATAATTAAATTCCGAAATAACAATTCCAACATTTATACCTTTGCCATTTAAATCTATGCTTTTTAATAAGTTTTGTTTCATATAAATCCGCGTTCTTTTAAAAATTCATAATTGGTTTGATGATCACGTTCATCAAACAATTGTTTTAGATAGCGTGAAATCATATCCACTTCTATATTAACCAAATCTCCGACTTTTTTAAATCCCAGTGTTGTGTTTTTTAAAGTATGGGGGATTAGCGACACTGTAAAAGCATTTTGAGATAGATTTGATATGGTAAGACTTATCCCGTCTACGGAAATCGAACCCTTAAGTGCGATATATTTTGAAAATTCGCGAGGAAATGATATTACGAATTCATTGTTTTCAATATTTGTGATTTTGGCTGTTGAATCCACATGACCCTGAACAAAATGCCCGTTTAATTTGTCGCCAAGTGATAGCGGTGGTTCCAAATTTACTTTATCTCCTTGTTTCCATTTAGATATGTCAGTTACTTTGAGTGTTTCAGGTATATATTCAACAGTAAAAGTTTTGCCTTGGGTTTTAGTGACAGTTGAACAAACACCATTTACAGCAACAGAATCATCAACTTCAAATTTTAATTTTGATTCAATTGATGCAACTAAATTATCACTTTCTTTTTTAAGAGATTTTATTGTTCCAAGATCTTTTATTATTCCGGTGAACATGTGTTTGAATTAACAGCTTCATTATTATTCTGGATTTTGCTTATAAATACAAGCAAATCGAGGTTATTTTTTTTAGATTTATTTTAGAATAATTTAATTTTTTATTGATAGGCTTTAAGTGATATTTTTTAACCCAATAATTATGAGGAGTTTAAACAGAGTCTCACTCATGGGAAATCTCGCTGCTGATCCAGAAGTGCGGGAAACAACTACAGGTAAAGCTGTAGCAAACTTTTCGTTGGCTACTAATCGCCAATGGAAAGATGAAAATGGTAAAAAGATTAGTGTAACCGATTACCACAGGGTAGTTGCATGGCGCAGGTTAGGTGAAATTACAGGTGAATTTCTAAAAAAAGGTGCAGCAATTTATCTCGAAGGTTCTTTGTTAAATAGAAGCTATAAAAACAAAGAAGGCGAAACAAAATATTTAACTGAAATAGTTGCAAATAACATTAAGTTTATTAATCTTAAAAAAGATAAAGACGGCAATCCTAAAGCATCTATTGATCCTGTTGATCCAAATACAGAAGAAGATTCAGAATAGCTTTTGGCTTTCTATTTTTAAGTTAGTGACGTAAAATTTTAAAGCGTCACTAACTTAATTTTGTGCAGGTAACCGTAATTATTCCCACCCATAACAGAGCAGAAATATTAAAGGACTGTTTGGAACGATTAAAAAAACAGGATTTTATTAAAGATGAATACGAAATAATAGTTGTGGACGACGGAAGCACTGACGCAACAGCAGAAGTCGTTGAAAAAGAAAAAAAATACTCAAAAGTTCAAATCCATTATCATTATCAAAAAAATCAAGGGCAGGGGATAGCACGAAATTACGCTTTACGTTACGCAAAAGGCAAAATAGTTATTTTAATAGGTGACGATATTCTTGTTTTACCTGATTTCATTAAAGAACACATGAAATTTCATCGAAAATATATTAATGAAAACGATGCAGTGCTAGGTTTTATTGGCTGGGATCCGCGTTTGGAAGTTACGCCTTTTATGGATTGGCTTACAAACGGTTCGTCAATTTTTGGTAAATTTGGCGGTCATCAGTTTGCTTTTGAAAAATTAAGAGGAAAAAAGAAAGCTAATTATAATTTTTTCTATACATCAAATATTTCACTTAAAAAATCCTTACTTAAAAAATATCCTTTTGATTCACGTTTTAGTTCTTATGGATGGGAAGATATAGAACTTGGCTACAGATTAACAAAAAAAGAAAAGTTGAATCTTTATTACAATCCACATGCGATTGCATATCATTTCCACCCAATGGAAGAAGAATCACTTGAAAGCCGCATGAAAAATATAGGAAAGTCAGCACATTTAATTCATAAAAAATATCCTGAACTTAAAAAAGTACCTTCTAAATTTAAAAAATTCATATTTAGTGTGCTCGCGCATCCGATCACTATATTTATTTTGAAAAAAATCCGCGAACTTAGCAAAGATCGCTATTACACAATGTACTATTATGCACTTTCCAAAAAATATTTTCTCGAAGGTTTAAACGAAGGGGAGTGATTGTAAATTAAGCTGCCTTATTTTTATTCTCATCTTCAGGATTTCCAAATAAACCAGGAAAAACTTCTTCCATCTTTTCCCTTTGTCCGTCAGAAACATTTTGAGGACCTGGTTCATCAACAGCGCTAGTTGCTGGATCTTCAGTATAAGCCTCTTCAGCAGGTGCTTTTCTTAATATCGTAAAGGTAGAATTATCTGGATTTGCAAATACCTGAACTTCCATACCAGCATTAATTAGACCATTTTCTATTTCAACACGCTGTGCTTCATCAGCGCTTGCTGTTTCAACATCCCATCCTTGTTGTTGAAGCATTTGAATTTCAGCTTCATCAGCCATTGGGGCACTGTTCATTCCTTCAATATTCATAATTTTATATTTATTTATATTTGTACTACTATTATACTATAAAAAAGTCTAATTTGCAATTTGTTAAAGCCAAAAATTTGTAGTATAATATATATATGAACAAAAAAGTAATGTTAACTATAGGTGCCGGTGTAATTCTTGTGATTCTGCTATTTGTAATAGGCTTTGCAGCAGGATGTTTTAGAACCAAAGAATTTAAGCCAAAATCTGATACTTCGCAAATTACTTTAACTTATTATAAATTATATGATGATTCTGATGTAATTGAGCCTTTAATACAGGAATATATGGCTCTTTTCCCTAATGTTAAAATCAATTATCGTCAATTTACCGACCCTGAAGAATATTATAATTTAATAATTAATGAATTAGCTGAAGGTGAAGGTCCCGACATTTTCTCTGTTCCAAATACCTGGCTTATAAAGAATTATAAAAAAGTGTCACCTGCGCCTGTAAATATGATCCCGCCGCAGATTTTTGAAGATACTTTTGTTTCAGTTACTTATGATGATTTGGTACGTGCTAATCCCGAAACCGGTCAGGAACAGGTTTATGCTTTACCAATGACTGTAGATACTTTGGCTCTTTACTATAATAAAGATCAATTTGAAGATGCTATTCCTGAAAGAGGAAAGCCAGCCACCACATGGGAGGGGATTAAAGAAGATGTGTTTAAATTAACAAAAGAAGATAAAAGTTTTGAAAGATTTGAAGTTTCTGGTATGGCTATGGGCTTTGCGGATAATATTTCAAATGCCGTTGATATATTATATTTATTAATGGTTCAGAGTCCGGGCCAATTTTATGATCAGAATTTCCAAAAAGCTATTTTTTCACAACAACAGGGTGTTGATAGTGCAGGAAACCCAATTAATCCTGGTGAAGATGCATTGAATTATTACACCAGCTTTGCAATCCCATCAAATAAAAACTATTCATGGAATGCCTATCTGGCAGACGCTAATTCAGACACAAAAGAAATAACAACATTCGCTAGAGGTAAAGTATCAATGATTATCGGATATTCTTATATGTATCAACAAATAATTGATGAAATTAATGAACTTAAAGCGCGCGGTTTATCTACTATTGATCCGGACAGTGTAAGAATTACAACTATACCTCAAATGAGTGATCCTGCCTTATCAACTGAGAAACGAGATGCTTACGCTCATTATTTTGTTGAAACCGTTGCAAGAACATCTGAAAACACAGATTGGGCATGGGATTTCTTATACTTCCTCACTAAAAAAGAATCACTTCAGCATTACAATGATAAAACACATAAACCAACCAGTCGAAGAGACATGATCGAAGATCAAAAAACTGATCCGATTTACGGTGTTTTCGCGGATCAAATAGGATTTGCTGAAAGTTTGCCTATTTATGATGAAGATGTATATAAGAACTCAATGTTAAAAGCTATCAACGCAGTTTTAGCTACAAAGAGCGCTAAAGATGCAATGAAGATTGCACAAGAAGAAATAAATGCTATATTGCCTTCAGAAGGAATTTACCCTGTAGTCAATGTACCTGAAGAAACTACTGAAACATCAAAATAACTTATTAAAGTATATTACTCCTTTAAATTTAAGTAAGTTTTTTCTTTATGCGTTCGTATTTTTATTGCCTTTTCAGATAAATTTGGTTGTATATACCAGCGCTGTTTTTGATGGTGGAAATTTTAACCCGTTTACTTCGGTATTTATTTATTTCAATGATTTTATATTTTTATTTGCATTAATATTTTGGGCTTTTTCAATTTTCAATCACGAATATAAAGAAAAAATAACTTACGGAAATCCTTTTTTATTTATAATTCTGTTTTTATTCCTGATATTTTGTGAAATTTCTGTTTTATTTGCTCATGATCAATGGCTTGCATTTAATATTGTTATAAGAATTGTTCAGTTTATTTTGATTTATTTTTTCATTGTTAATAAAACAGTAAAAATCGAAACAATTATTAATGTTTTTCTTGCTTCTGTTACAATTCAGGCAATAATTGCAATTTTACAATATATCTCACAAGGTTCTATTGGTTTATCAATGTTCGGCGAATCGAAAATAGGCCCGGATGTTGCTGGTGTTGCAAAAATTGATGTTGATCAGGAAAAGATAATAAGACCTTATGGAACATTGCCGCATCCAAATATTTTAGCCGGATATTTACTAACTGGTATTTATTTTGCTTATTATAAAATAAAAAGTAATAAAGTAATCGCATATGGGATTTTATTAGTATTAGCAGCTGCTTTTATTTTGGCATTCAGCAGGGGAGCCTTTTTGGCATTCATTATTTCTGCCCTTGTTTATTTCTCAGTTAAAGACAGCAAATTACCATTAAAATATATATTTTTAATTTTAGTATTTTTAATATTTTTTGTAGTTTTGTTTAATCTTGAACAAACATTTTTCAGCAGAATAATATTTTCTGATTCAGCAAGCTTTGAAGAACGAGTTACATATTTCACAATAAGTAAAAATATTTTTTATCATAATCCTTTTGGTATTGGCTTGGGTAATTTCACTTATAATCTCCCGGATTTTACAATTTTGAAACTTGCTCCATGGCAATATCAACCAGTTCACAATGCTTACATGTTAATGCTCAATGAAATAGGAATTTTTGGAGCAATCACATATCTTGGTTTGTTCGTGGGATTTGCTACTGGGGTTTTTGTTAAGATGAAAAAATACAAAGACAATTTTAAAACTCTTGGAGCTGTTTTGCTCGCAGCAATAACTTCTTTATTTGTAGTTGGAATGTTTGATCACTATACAGCCTCACTTTATCATGGTATGGCACTTCTATTTTTAATATTTGCAATTAGCGGGCGCTATATTGTTACAGAAACCCATTCATAAAGTCCTTATCATCAATTGGTTTTTTACCTTCTGGCTGAAGAATTTTTATTTTTAAAGAGCCATTTGAAGTACCAAGTATTAATTCTTTTTCAATTTCTTTTAATTCTCCTGGATTAGCATTTTTGTCAGATTTTTCAATCTCAATAAGTTTGCATCTTTTATTGTTGAACATGAAATATATGCCAGGCCATGGCTGAAATGCTCTGTATTTATTTAAAATTTCTTTTGCATTGTCTTTTTTAGGATCAATTTCAGCGTCTTTTTTATGTATTTTATGACAATACGAAGAATCATTTTTATTCTGAGGGATTGGACTTAATATTCCATCTGCAATATCTCTAAGTGCTGCTGGAATCATTATTGCACCAAGTTCAGCAAGCCTTTTAAGAAGCATTTCAGAATTTTCATCATCATTGATTTCTACTTTTTTAATGAGATAAATATCACCTTGGTCTAAATATTCTGACATTTTAATTATTGAAATTCCTGTTTCAGTGTCACCATTCAAAAGTGCTGTTTGAACAGGTGAAGCCCCTCTGTATTTTGGAAGCAGGGAAAAATGAACATTTACAGAACCATATTTGGGAGTATTCAAAACAGAAATTGGTAATATTTGGCCATATGAAATCACTACATTGAAATCAGCATTATATTTTTTTAAAATTTCAGCAAAATCATCATCAATTATTTCAGGTTGAAGGACATCAATATCATTTTTTTCAGCCAATAATTTGACAGGTGTTTTCGTAATTTCCTGTTTTCGGCCGAATGGTCTATCTGGCATTGTAACAACAGCGACCACATTTACTTTATCATCTTCAACTAGCATTTCCAAAAAAGGAGTTGAAATTTCAGGTGTACCAAAAAATATTACTTTCATGTTTTTAAATTAAGGCTATATTATGTTACTATGTTTAAAGAAATAATCCAAATATATGGCAAAAAGGAAATTAACTATAAAAGACCGCATCCGAAATTATATGTTTGATGATTATTTAGATGATAATGAAGATATATTATTTATTTCACATAGACATGTTATTATAATGGTCAGAGACTTTATAAGGTTAGTTGCTTTTCACGCTGCATTGCCTTTTGCAATTTGGCTATTTTTTCCGCAGTTATTTTGGATTTATATTGGATGGGGTGTTATTGGTTTTATAAGAGTACTTTTATTGATTCAGGATTGGTATTATGATTGCTGGCTTGTCACAAATTTTGGTGTTATTGGAGTTGAATGGACTGGATATTTTGAAAGAGCCAGTGATAGGGTAGAGTATCAGTCAATAGAGGGTGTCAGTTATAAAATTAAAGGTGTTATTCCTACAATGTTTAATTATGGAAATATAACTTTGGCAAAACTTGGAGGTCCTTCAACGGTTACTTTAAAAGATTGCTTTAATCCAAAGAAAACTGAAAAAAACATTGTGAAATTTCAGGAAAAATTCCTCACTAAAAAGAATTTTGCTGATCAGGAAGTCCTTAAGATGCTATTATCGGATTTGGTTGCTACACATGTTAAAAATCATGGAATACCAACTGAAATTCAAAACGAACAAAATATAGAAAAATTTGCTAAAAAAGAAACATAAATGGATATTTTAACATTACTAATTTTAATTTTAACTGCAGCTGCAATTATTATGGCAGCTTACGTTTTCATTAAATCTAATAAAAAAACATTATCTCAAAGTGATCAAAATTTTATTAAAAAGAATTGGGATCAAATAACGAAGAAAGCAAATGGTGATCCTCATCATGCTGTTATGGAGGCTGATAAATTAATCGGACATACATTGAAATTAAAAGGAATTGAAGGATCTGTTGGTGAACAATTAAAAGCTGCACCATATCTTTTTACAAATATCGATGAGTTATGGATAGCGCATAAAGCACGAAATCAACTTGCACACGAAATTGGTAAACAAATAAGTATTAAAGACGCAAAATCTTATTTAAATATCTTTAAAAAAGCACTTAAAGATTTAGGTGTTAAACTTTAAATTATTAATATGGCATATAAACCAGAAATTTTGTTGGGAGTTACAGGATATCTTGGTTCAGGCAAATCCACAGCACTTAAATTTTTCAATAAGCATGATTTTTTTGTTATAGATGCTGATAATGTTGTACATGAATTATATGAACCTGGCGAAGAAGGCTGGAAAAAAATTAAGGATTTTTTTGGAGAAGAATTTTTGATTAATGGAAAAGGTAAAGTTAACAGAACTAAACTGCGAAAAGTTGTATTTAACAATACTGCAAAATTAAAAATTCTTGAGAAATTGGTTCAGCCAGTGGTCTTTGATGAGATTCGCAAAAGGATTCAAAAAGCAAAGCCACAATTTGTTGCACTTGAATCAACAACTTTTGATAAGAAAAGATTGGGAATGGATGTAACACATATTTTATGGATTGAAACCAGTATTAATGATTGCTATGAAAGATCATCAAAGAATCACAGTCTTACAAAACAGGAACATAAGAATATCATTGAACATCAACAAAAACCCAATAAAATTAATTTCGTGATTAAAAATAATGAAGGGAAAAAAGAACTCAGAGAAAAGGTTGATAAAATTGCAAAAAAATTAATATAATAATTTTTGTTAACTTAAATAAAATGTCAGATTTTGAAGCAGTTATCGGTTTAGAAATCCATGCACAAATTAATACCAAAACTAAAATGTTTTGCAGATGCGATAATGATTCTTTTGATAAAGAACCAAATTCAAACGTATGCGAAGTTTGTATGGGCTTTCCGGGTCAATTACCTGTTATTAACAAAGAAGCCGTTAAAAAGGGCATTATTGCAGCTGTAGCACTTAATTGCACTATTCCTGAATACTGTAAATTTGATAGAAAAAATTATTTTTACCCTGACCTTCCAAAAGGTTTTCAGATTTCTCAATTCGACAAACCTTTATCAGAAAAAGGCAGTATTGAAATTACACTCGAATCAGGCAAAAAGAAAACTATAAGAGTTACAAGACTTCATTTGGAAGACGATGCAGGTAAATTAACGCATGTTCCCGGAGGCAGCCTTGTTGATTATAACCGGTGCGGAACTCCTTTGATGGAAATAGTAAGCGAACCTGATATGCATACAGCTGAAGAAGCAGTTGCTTATGCAAAAGAGATTCAAAATATATTAAGATTTTGCGGTTCAAGTGACGCTGATATGGAAAAAGGCATGATGCGTTTTGATGCCTCTGTTTCTATTCGTCCAAAAGGTGAAGATAAGTTATATAATCGTGCGGAAATTAAAAATTTGAACAGCTTTAGATCACTTGATTCTGCAATTTCTTATGAAATCGAACGTCAAATTACTCTTTGGAACAATGATGAGCCGCTTCGAAAAGATTTAACTATGGGTTGGGCTGATGATGCTCAAAAAACATATGTTTTGCGCGAAAAAGAGGGGAGTGATGATTACAGATACTTTCCGGAACCTGACCTTCCGCCGCTCCATACCCCTTCTGACAAATTGGCTGAACTTAAAAAGCTTGTACCTGAAATGCCTGCTCAAAAGCGTGAAAGATATGAGCGAGAATATGGATTATTGCCAGATGATATCAGGATTTTAACTGAAGATTTATATATTGCTCAATATTTTGAAGAAGTTATTTCAATGATTGATAACCCGAAACTTGCGGTTTCATTTATCAATACAATTTTAATGAAAAAATTAAAAGAAGATCAAATTCCATTAAGCGAATCAAAAGTCACTCCTAAATTAATGGGTGAACTTCTAAAACTTGTTGAGAAAGGGGGAATTTCAAACAATCAGGCCAAGAGTGATGTGTTCGATGAAATGTACGAAACAGGTCGCGAACCAGCTGAGATCATCGAAGAAAAAGGACTTAAAGTTGTAAGCGACACAGATAAATTGGAAGAAGTTTGCAAAAAAGTGATTGATGCAAATCCAGGACCTGTCGAAGATTTTAAAACAGGCAAAGACAAAGCATTCGGGTTTTTGGTTGGTATGGTGATGAAAGAAACAAAAGGGCAGGGGAATCCTCAAATTATAAATGAAATTTTGAAAAAATTACTTGCTTGATGCTTCCGCATTAACAAGGTTAAGCCATCCTACTTCTTCAATAAATTGATAAACAATTATTTTATCATCTTTTATTGCTATGGCGATTCTTGCATCTGTTAAGTCAATTTCTTCATAAGTATCCGGAAGTTGTTTTGTGATTTCAAAGTTTAATGCATTTCCGGTAATTTTATTTTCTTGTATATTTGCCTTTGATTCACCTAAAGATAAAAAGTAACTTCGTATACCTACTATAATTCTTGGCAATGCTTGTTGAACTTTTAATCCAACAATATTTGGTTTTATTGCGCCAATAAATTCTTCAAATTTAACTATCATATTATTTTCTTCATCATAATTAGATGTTGATATTTCACTCATGGTTTTTGTTATTTTATGTTTAATTATAGCATTTTTGAGCCAATTATTCAATTAAGGTAAAGAGTTTCAATTGATTTAATTAACTAATATAATTACAATGATTAAGTAATTTACCTTAATTATTATGTTTGATAATCCACTCAATTTGCTTTATATCGTTCTTGCTGCGGTAATCCTGTTGCTCGGCATTCTTTTGGCAATCGCTACTGTTTATTTGATTACGATCCTTAGAGATGTCAGTAAAGCTTCTTATTTGGCACGAGATACTCTTGAAAAAGTAAATGAATTCATTTACAAGCCACTACATATGGCGAATTCGATTTTGGAACATATAAAACCTATTATTGAAAATCTGAAGGAAAGGGGAGAGCAGGAATTTAAAAAGAAAAGAGGCAGGCCAAAGAAAAAATAATCACTTTAGTCGTTTAATAATTTCTATAGGAAACTTAATTGTAGCATTATAGATTCTTTTTATACGAGTGGGCTCCTGAATTAACCTGAATAACCATTCAAGTCCCAATTTTTGCATGATTTTAGGTGCTCTTTTTCTTCGACCCGAAATAAAATCAAAAGCTCCTCCTATTCCAATAGCTATTTTTATATTTTTAAGTTTATTAATTGAATCGGCAATCCACATTTCCTGATTTGGTGCTCCATATGCAACAAAAAGTATTTCAGCATCCGTAGAGTTAATTAAATCAATGATTTCTTTTTGTTCATATTGTGAAGGTGAACCAGCATGCGTTCCTACAATATTTAATCCCGGATAAAAATGTTCAAGCTTTTGAGCTGCATTTTCACTAACTCCTGTTGCAGCTCCTAAAAAAAACAATTTTGTATTATTTTTTGCAGCCTTTTGACAGATTTTTTGTAAAAGATCTGTTCCAGTTACTCTTTGTTTTAATACTTTTTTAAATTTACCCGGATATAAGACAATAAGTGGTAAATTTAATAATGCAATCAGTTTTGATGCGTTATTAATTATTTGTGTAGCTGCCCATAAAATACCTATTCCATCCGGAATATTTAAAAGTGAATGATTTAGTACTTTTAAAAACTTATGATTTTTTTGTGTTTCTAAAAGCATTTCAGGGTTGGGCGTACAAATGTAACCTTTTTTATTTGCATGGAAAATAAAGTCTAATGCTTCGTCCATAGATACATTATTAAACCGGACATCCATTACTTTTATTTCTTCCTGCATATTAAACAAATATTATGAGATTTTAAAAAAGGGACTTTTTCGCCTTTACGAGTATAGAACATTTCCAGTATTTCAAAACCGTTTTTTTGAAATAATCTTTTTAATTCACTAGGTGTAAAAGCATGATAATATCTTTTTATTCCTGATTTTCCCCATGGAATAAACGTATCGTTCCAATCATATTTACCAAATTTAATAAAAAAATTAAATATTGATTTAAGAATATATTTAAAATATTTCTTTTGAAAAAGGTTCCAAACAGTTATTATAAGGAGGCCATTTTTCATTAAATTTTGCCTTAAAGTATGAATACTTTTTTTGCGCAATGCCAAGGAAGGTACATGATGAAACGCTGCAATACTAAAGATTAAATCCGCTTGATAAGGCGAAAGCATTTCAATCAAATCTCCGAGTACAAATTTTGCACTTGGATAATTTTTTTGTGCAAGGCTGATAAACTCTTTATTATTATCAATTCCAATATAATTAATATTTTCAAATAATTCATAGAGTCTTCCGTTTCCACATCCAAAATCTAAAATTGTCAGATTATTTTTTAAATGTTTTTTAAAGAATTCAAATTCCGGCCATAAAAATTTTCTTGTTTCATCAAATTCAGGTGCTATTTTACTATAATCCTCCTTAACTTTTTTAAGTAATTCTTTTGCAGTTTTGGCTTTCATAATATAGAATATTAAACCTCTAACAACCTTACTAAAAAGGTAAATGAATAGCAAGCAGGAACAAATTTTGGAAGATATGATAATTGATGCAATTAATCGCAAAATTATCGATCAAAAAAGTCTACAGGCATTAAAAAATAGCTATAGTTTAATTCATGGAACCAGTTCTCCAACGAATGTGAGCTTAATTAAAACTTATAGAGATCTTATAACTAAAGGGAAAATTCAAGATAATGCTAAATTTTTTAATTTAATTATAAAACGTAAAGTTCGTACTGAATCCGGGATAGCCAATATAACTGTTTTAACTAAGCATTATAAATGTCCTGGTAAATGTATTTTTTGCCCTTCTGAACCTGAAATGCCCAAGAGCTACTTGTCTAATGAGCCAGCAATGATGAGGGCTATTTTGAATGATTTTGATGGTTATAATCAGGTAAAGAACAGACTGAAAGGGTTGGAAAGAACCGGCCATCAAACAGATAAAATTGAAATTATTGTAGCTGGTGGAACTTTTTCATATTATCCTAAAAACTATCAAACACAGTTCATAAAACAAGTCTACAATGCTCTTAATGAAGATAAAAAATCAACTTCATTAGAAATTGCTATCAAGAAAAATGAAACAGCAAAACATCGTTGTGTTGGGCTTTCTCTAGAAACAAGACCTGACTGGATAACTGAAGATGAAATTAAAAGAATGCGTAAACTTGGCGCTACTAAAGTAGAAATAGGCATCCAAACGCTTGATGATAAAATTTTGGACTTAAATAAAAGGGGACATACCGTAAACCAGGTACGTGTTGCAATGAAACTCCTAAAAGATGCAGGTTTCAAAATAAATGCCCATATAATGCCGAATTTATATGGAAGTTCAATTAAAAAAGATCTTGAAATGTTCAAATTATTATTTGAAGATCCTGATTTCAGACCTGATTGGCTTAAAATATACCCATGTGTAGTAACGCCTTATTCAGAACTTGAAAAAATATTTAAAGCCGGTAAACATAAGCCATACGCTGATGATGAAATAATTGATTTGTTAATTGAAATGAAAAAAATTATTCCGGAATATGTGCGAGTTGCACGTCTTTATCGCGATATTCCGGCGGAAAGTATTTTGGGGGGATCAAAAATCTCAAATATGCGCCAGATTATCCAAGAGAAAATGGCTAAACAAGGTGTGGAATGCAAATGTATTAGATGCCGTGAAATCAAAAATATAATTCCTGAAAAAGTAGAATTAATTGAACGCAAATATGAATCTTCAGGCGGAACCGAGTACTTTTTAAGCTTTGAAGATACTGTAAAAGATAAATTAATCGCCTTTTTACGCTTAAGAATACCTTCGAGAACATTTATCGATGATTTAAAAAACGCTTCTATAATTAGAGAACTTCACACTTATGGAATCCAGATACCCATTGATAAGAAGAGAATTGCAGGCGTGCAGCATAAAGGGTATGGAAAAAAATTGATTGAGAGGGCAGGGGAGATAACCAAATCTCACAATTTAAGCAAATTAGCTGTAATTAGTGGAATTGGTGTTCGTGAATATTATAAAAAGCTAGGATTTGAATTGGTAGAAAATTATATGGTAAAAAATATTTAAAATTTTCAGAACAGGTGACTGTTTCTAATCCTCTATCTAATTTTGCACAATATATCTTGTGCAAAGTATTATGTGTTTATAAAAAATATGTGTTTTCTGAGCGTGATTTTATAACAAATTATGTTAAAATCTAGTATTCACCTGTCGCTCATGTTGAGTTATTGGCTTACATAAGCGCAATACTTAAAACTTGCGATTTAAGGCGTTTTTATAAAAAAGTCGACTATTTGTTCGTCTAATAAATATTTTTAAACATGTTTTTACTCTACTTTTTTATATTTCTTTGTTATATTCTTGTGGCTTAACTTTTAATTAAATTTTGTGAAAATTTTATTAATTGATAATTTTGATTCATTTACATACAACTTGGTTCAGCAAATTAAATCATTAGTTAAATGTGAAATTATTACTATACGCAACAATCTGAATTTGTCAAAAATTCCCCGGGGAAAATTTGACAGATTGATAATTTCTCCTGGACCTAAAACTCCAAAATATGCTGGTGTTTCAAATATTTTAATACGTAAATTCCTTAAATCTAAGCCAATTTTAGGAGTTTGTTTGGGAATGCAATGCATTAATGAAGTGCTAGGAGGGGAAACAGTGCACTCTCCCCTGCCCTTCCATGGCAAAACTTCTGAGCTAATTCATAATGGTAAATCAATTTTTAAAGATGTTCCTCAAAACATTAATGTGGCACGCTATCATTCGCTTATTATAGACAATATTTCGCCTAAACTTGATGTGATTGCCTGGACCAAAGACGAAATTCCAATGGCAGTTAAACATAAAGATTATCCTGTATTTGGTGTGCAATTTCATCCTGAAAGCTTTATGACAGAATATGGAGATCAAATAATGACCAATTTTTTAAATGCATAAAATAAAACAAATAATATCTAAAGAATTAAAGGTGAACAAATCACCAATAGAACTTTATAAGCATTTTTCAAAACAGCCCTATACTGCTTTATTAACCGGCAAAGGCAAAAAAGATAATTCGCATTATTCATTTATTGGAATTGATCCGTTTTATATAAATAAACCATCAGGAGATCCATTCAATGAATTTCAAAGATTAATCACGCATTTTTCTGTAAAAAAATTAAGGTATCCAAAAAATTTATGGGCAGGAATCGGTTATTTTAGTTATGATGCAGGACACTTTATTGAAAAGCTTCCAAAATCAAATCCAGATGACTTAAAAATGCCTGTTATGCAGATGGTTTTTTATCAAAATATGATTGTTTTTGATCATCATAAAAATAAAACTTATTTAATTCAGGTTGATTTAGGTAAAGGATTTAAAGATTTCAAAATTCCGCATTACAAAGCTGATAATTTTAATGTTGAAGGTACGTTAAAGTGCGATTCCAAATCTAAATACATAAAAAAAGTTGAAAAAATTAAAGATTATATTGTTGAAGGAGATGTTTATGAAGTTAATCTCTCTCATAAATGCGACATAAAATATAAAGGCGATACTTTCGCTATATTCAACAAACTTTATAAACTGAATTCTGCACCTTTCTCAGCATATTTGCCATTTGGAGATCATACAATAATTAGCAATTCTCCAGAACGTTTTATATTGGCGGATAAAGATAAGCTCGAAACAAGGCCAATCAAAGGCACCCTTCCAAGATCCAAATCAAAAATTATACTCAAAAACTCTAAAAAAGACGAAGCTGAACTAAGCATGATTGTTGATTTAATGCGGAATGACTTTGGCAAAGTTTGCAAATACGGCTCAGTTAAAGTAAAAGAACATAAAAGAATAGAAGGATATAATAATGTTTGGCAAATGCTCTCAATTATCGAAGGCAGACTCAGGCCAAAAGAAAATTATGGCACACTTATGCGTGCTTGTTTTCCCGGTGGTTCAATCACAGGTTGTCCAAAAATAAGAAGCATGGAAATTATTGATGAAATTGAAGATTACACGCGTAATCTTTATACTGGATCGATATTTATTGCCAATGATATGCGAATGGATTCATCAATTGTAATCCGAACCATTATTGCTCTTAAAAATAAGCTGACTTTTAATGTTGGTGGCGCGATAGTTTATGATTCTGATCCAGAAAGCGAATATCAGGAAACTTTTGATAAAGCCAAAAACATCATGCAAATTTTGAATTTGACGAATTAAGTTCAATACGATAAATTAATTTACCTTAATTATTTATTATGAATAACAGACAATCACTTAGTAAAATGGCTATGGATCAAAGCCGAGAAGTTGAATTCTCAGATAAAGTTTTTGGCACATATCACCCTGAAACAATAAATAGAAGACGAGAAATGTTAGAATTAGCAATAGCTTCACTTATTTATTCAGATTCACCTGATGGTTTTGCAATAGGATTTACTCAAACTTTTATAAGACATGCCATTGAAGATGGCTTAGAGCATTTGCTAGATACCGTTAAAGGATCAAATCATCCAATGATTAAAAAAATCCGCGAAGAAATTTAAGCAGGATATTTTTCGTGAGCCTCTTTAATTATTCCTGCAATATATTCGCGGGAATCTTTTGCCAGACTTCCCATATTTACTCTTAGGGCTTCTTTACCTGTATCTTCATTTTTTGCATTAACAACATAAAGTCCTTTTTCCTGCATCCATTTACCACCTTCGTGAGTTATTGGCACACCATTGAACATTCCCTGAGTAACATTAGGATGTACAAATTCGAATCCAGTACCTAATAATTCTGACATTTCAGTTTTTGTATTAACTAAAATGTTTCTTGCTGCTGGAACATCTTCTTCTAACCAAATTTTCTTTAACTCAGAATCGTTTAATAATTGATAAATAATTCTAAAATTAATTGAACCTGTTAACAGGTTATTTCTTAGTTGTGCAAAAAGATTTTTGCGCAATATTGCAGCTTGTGATTCATCACCTGTTGCAAAATGTAAAAAGCCAATTCGCATTCCATATAGCTGTGCTTTTTTAGAATAAGAATCATAAACCATAAATGGCACCTTTGTTTTAGCAAGTAATCTAGCCAATTCTACATCGTCATCTACGCTTTTAACTAAGCCTTGGTAAGCACTATCAACTAATACAAAAATACCAAGTTCTTCAAGTAGTTCTACTATTTTTTTCTTTTGCTCAGAAGTTGGATTAACTCCTATATAATTATAAGCATCAGCCTGCATAAGTAGCATAACTTTCTCTGGATTTTCTAAATCTCTTAATGCTTTCTCAAAAGAATCAAAATCAAATTTATTGTCATCAGTTGAATGTCTGTACGAAAGCAAGTTTTTGAATAATTTACTTAAAACGCCCATTGTAACCACCATATCCATTTGAACCTTTAATAACTGTATCAATTTCTGGATGTTCTCTTTGAATTAGCTCAGCAGCTTCCTTAAATCCAACAGCCATTCCTGCTACAGGTACAGTAACTATTCGAGGATCCACTTCTCCAAAAATAATTTCTTTAGTAGCCGCTTCAACAGTTGTAAGTTGTGGATCTCCAGGTCCCAAGTATCTTCTTTTATCAGGATCAGTTGTGATATCTTCATCATAAAGTTTTATTGCTTTTCTTACTGATTTCATTTCGAAGATTGATCCTAAATTGTTATTAATAGGATTTCCATCTAAATCACTATTATTTGAAGCAACATCATTTAATAAAAATCCCTGAGCTGCACTATGTTTTCGTTGAGATGGATCAACTTCTGCACCTGCCGATTTTGAATCCTGCATAAAAGCATTTTGAGCTATTTGAATTGCATTTGGTTCGATATCATCATAAACAGCAAAAAATTTAGTAGCTGAATTATTCATAAGTTGAAGTTAATTACCAGATATAAATATATTCGAATAGCTATATAAGTCAAATTTACACCTGGACGTGATTGATTTCTAGGCATATTTGTGCTATAAATTAAATATAATTATATTTATGCAAATCACAGTTGAACAATTATTGAAAATTGTAATTAATGCGAATTATTTAACAAAAACTCAAAAAAATGAAATTTTGAGCGAGATGATGTATATGAATAAAAAAGAAATGACTGAATTAGCATATATTTTTACAAATGCAGAAATTGAAAAGAGGAATCACTTGATTGAACAAGATTTAATAACTGGTTTACTTGCGCAAGTTTTTAACATATATAATAAAAAAATAGAAGGAGAAGAAGAATCTGAAAAATTAAAAAGAAAAAAGAAAGCTGAAAAAGAAAATAATTCAAAAAAAATTGAAAATTTATTAAAAAAGCTGGATAATGCATGATTCATTTTTTACTGAAAGATTTTTGGTTTTTAAAATGCCTGTATCTCCTGAAAGCATTAAAGATAAACCTGCTAAAAAAGAAACAAAAGTTTCTGCTACTGCAGTTCATAAATTTAAAAAAAGAAACGTAGACATGCTTGCAATGAGAGGTAATCCATCTCCAATGAAAGAAGCTCAACTTACAGCTGTTAATCAAATTCATGACGTAATGGGGTCCAGAAAACAATTACAAGCATTTAATCTTGCTATAGTAGAAATGATTAATAAAATTAAAAAATTCAGAAATCGTTCAAACCATTTAAGGCAAAAAATTGACCAACGAGAATTTAACACTGTAAACCAAAAGATAATTTTAGCACTTAAAGATTTATCAAGTATAGAATTGAAAATAAAAAAGTTAAATGATAAGTTAGATGAATTAAAAGACGATGAATTAGAGAAAACAAAACAAAAATTAGTTGAAGAAAAAATTAAATTAAAAAAAGAAATACTAAAGTTATCTAATAAAAGAGATAATCCAGATGCACAAAAAAATATAGTAGTAATTAACCAAAAGATAAAAAAACTGAATTTTAAAATAATTGAGTTAACTCAGAAAAATGCTAGTTTTTCAAAAGAAATTGAGAATTTAGAAAATAGTATAGAAAAATTGCAAGAAAGTATACGAAACGCACCTGGATTTATGATTAACAATGAAATGAATTTAGATAGTGCGCAAATAATGTCTGTTTTTCAATTACTAAACGGGAAACTAAAACTCGGAACATTATTAAGTTTAAATTCTACTAAACTCGCAGATGGGATAATGCAAATTAAGCGTACAGGGTACGAAATTGAAGCTTTTACTGGAGCAGATTATAAATATGAAGTTAAAGATTATGGTCAATTATTTTCAGTTAGAGCCGGTATTAGTAATAAAGGCTTGAGAGTAATAAAAATTGATTCAAATATTATTCCAAAAGGTTTTAATAATCCGCACTTAACTCTTGAATTCTTATATGGATATTCGCCGAATTATGAAGCTGAGCCAGGTTTATTTATTAGAAATGTTAAAATGTATAATTTAAATGCAATTTTAAAACTACCTAATCTTTTTGGAAAAGGTAAAGTTTCTATGTTAAGAGCAGGGGTTAGCCAAACCGAAATCAAAAATGGTCCAAAGGAACGAAATATAAATCTAGGTTTTTCAGTACCTTTGGGTAATAACATAGATTTGGATTTGTATGGATCAGTATCAGAAAGAAAAGAATCTGCAAGAAGTAAACCCGACAAACTTGGATTTAATGTTGGAGGAGTTCTAACTGTGAGATTTCATTAATCCTTCACATACACATCTTCAAATTCAGAAATTTTTTCGTTTAATTTTGGATATTGGTTTAGCATCGGATCTTTTTCAATTATTTTTATTGCTTCATTACGGGCTTTTTCAATTGTTTTGCTGTCAGAAAGATTAGCCATTTTTAAGTCAGGTATTCCGCTTTGTTTCACACCGTATATCTCCCCCACTCCGCGCAAATTCATGTCGATTTCAGCTAGTTTGAATCCAGATGAATGAAGAACCATTGCATTTAATCGCTGTCTTGTTTCCTGAGATTCCGAATTTGTGAACAAGAAACAGTATGATTGGTGCTCTCCTCTACCCACACGCCCCCTAAACTGGTGTAATTGTGAAAGGCCGAAGCGTTCTGAGCCTTCAATCATCATGATTGTAGCGTTTGGAACGTCAATTCCAACTTCAACAACAGAAGTTGATACCAAAATATTTATTTCATTGGCATCAAAGGCATTCATTATTTCTTCTTTTTCAGTTGATTTCAGCTTTCCATGCAATAATCCGATTTTAAATTCAGGGAAGATATGTTCGCTTAAATGCAAGTACTCATTTTTAACCGACTTAACTCCAAGTGTGTCAGATTCATCGATTAGGGGGCAGATAACAAACACCTGACGGCCTTTACGAACCTGGTCTTCAATCCATCTGTAAGCATCAATACGTTTTTTCTCGGGAATTAGTCTGGTTATTATTTCTTGCCTTCCTTTCGGCATTTCATCAATGATTGATAAATCCTGATCTCCATAAATTGTCATAGCCAATGTTCGCGGGATAGGTGTTGCAGAAAGACTTAACAAATGCGGGCTTCCGAAACTTTTAAGAATACTTCGTTGCTTAACACCAAATCTGTGCTGCTCATCAATAATTGCTAAACCGAGCTTTTTAAATCCGATACCTTCTTGAATTAATGCATGAGTTCCAATAACTATATCAACAGTACCTGATTTCATTTGCGAAATGATTTCTTTTTTCTTTTTATCCGTTGTACTGCCGGACACAAATTGAATATTTAAAGCATAAGGTTTTAAATCTTTATTAATGCTTAAGTAATGCTGTTTTGCCAATATTTCGGTTGGTGCCATTAAAGCGCATTGAAAGCCTGCTTTTACGGTGTTCAATATTGCCGCTGCTGCAACAATAGTTTTTCCTGAACCAACATCTCCCTGAACCAAGCGGCTCATTGGGTAAGGCTTTTCAAGATCCTGCAAAATCTCATATAAAACTTTTTTCTGTGCATTTGTAAGTTCAAAAGGCAGTTTGCTTAAAAATTCCCGAATCAATTCTATGTTTTGAGGAATTTGTTTTTGTTCTTCCGAAGCAATCTGCTGCCAATACCATTTTTTTTGCAATGCTTTAAGTTGCAACAAAAAAAGCTCATCAAATGCCAGGCGTTCACGGGCCAAATTTAACATTTCTTCATTTTCCGGAAAGTGGATATTTTTAATTGCCTTGTTATAAGTCAAATAACCGTTTTCAGCAATAATATCCATTGGCATATATTCTTTAAAATGGCTGCTCCAGTCATCAACCAAAGGTTTTATTTTTTCACGAAGCCATTTGGATGAAATACCTTCAGTCTCATGATAAACAGGCACGATCCGTTCGCTGTGAATAAGCTCTTCTTTTTGCATTTCCATTTGAGGGCTTTGCAGAGTCATTTTGCCGAATGCATATTTTAATTTGCCTGTTAAAACAACTTGGCTGCCGTTTGCAATCATTCTTTTTATATGCGGCTGGTTAAACCAAACTACCTCAATTGCTCCTGTATCATCGGTTAAAATAGCTTTTGTTAGATATTTACCGTGCTTAGTACGCTGCATAAACAAATTTGAGATTGTGCCTTTTACAACATTTACTTCATCGGTTCGCAAATCAACAATTTTGGTTGTTTCACTCATATCATTGTATGTCCGCGGAAAATACTTAAATAAATCTTCAGCGGTTCTCAAACCCAAATCTTTAAGTTTATTTAAATGCCTGGTTGTGGTTCTTAAGACATCCTTAAGAGGTGTTTGTAGCATAAAAACAATTATTCTAGCCTTTAACAACTTTTAAAAACTTGCGTTTTCCAACCTGAATTAAAGTTTCATTTTTAAGATCAATCTGCATTTCAACATCACTGACTTTTTCTTCATTTATTTTTACTGCGCCCTGTTCTATTAGCCGTCTTGCTTCACTTTTTGATGATGCTAAATCGTTAGATGCCATCATTTCAATAATATTAATTGAATCTGCATTAATTTTCCTTATTTCAATATCATCTGGAAGTTTATTTTCGCTAAATACTTTTGTAAATTGCTCTTCTGCCATTTCAGCAGCATCAGCATCGTGATAAATTTTAATAATTTCTTTTGCAACCTGTTTTTTGTAAATCATTGGATTTTCACCACCTCTAATTGCTTTTTCTATTATTTTGATTTCGTCTAAAGTTACATTTGTGGCAAGTTCAAAGTATTTAACAATCAATTCATCTGGAATACTCATTACTTTTCCAAACATTTCCTTTGGTTCATCATCAACAGCAATGTAATTATCTTCGGATTTTCCCATTTTCTTAACTCCATCTGTTCCTTCAAGAATCGGTACAGTTAATATATCTTGTTGAGGTTTTCCGTAAGCTTTTTGGATTGTTCGTCCGGCAAGCATATTAAAAGTCTGGTCAGTCCCGCCAAGTTCCAAGTCGGCCTCCAAAGCAACAGAATCATAACCTTGCATTAAAGGATAAAAGAATTCGTGAACAAAAATTGGCATATTTTTTGCATGACGTTCCTGAAACATATCCCTTTCCATCATTTGAGAAACAGTAAATGTTGATGCAAGTTGAACAACATCAGCAAAATTGAGTTTTTCAAGCCAGTCAGCATTCCATCTGACTTCAATTTTATCAACATCTAAAAAGAAACTTGCTTGTTTTATGTACTTTTTTGCATTTTTCTCTAATTGTTCTTTGGTTTTGGTTTTTCTTGTTTCCATTTTTCCTGTTGGATCACCTATCTGCCCAGTAAAATTACCAAAAAGTAATATTATTTGATGTCCCAGATCCTGAAATTCTTTGAGTTTCTTTAAAACAACCATGTGACCAATATGTAAGTCAGCTCCTGATGGATCAATTCCTAATTTGATTCTTAATTGTTTGCCGGATTTGAGTTTTTTAACTAATTCTTCTTTTTGTATTACATCAACAACTCCCCTGCTTAAAGTAGCATTAATTAGCTTATCATCAGTATTTATCATAGTTAAATATTATTTATACCTTATGCATATTATCACCTTTTTTATATGCAAAAAAGTAGAAGCGCGCTCTTCTTCTACTTTTTTGGGCTTCTACTCTTTTGGTGTAGCTAGATGTGAGTCTGCTTGAGAGCTCAACTATCTAGCTGCACACACACTCTATACCAAAGATCATAACTAATCAATGTTTTATAACAGCATAGTGTAATCACTTGATTTTTTGTTCTATAAATGCAATAATTGACCTGTTGGTGATTACAAACAACATTAAGTTTAAAAATGTTAACAACTATTCTTAACAAAATTGGTCTCAATAGAAAAGAAGCGCAGGTCTACCTGTCACTTCTTGAACTCGGATCGCAACCAGCGAGTGTAATTGGTAAAAAATCCGGTATCAACAGATCAACCACATATCTTGTTTTAGAAAGTTTAATTAAACAAGGTTATGTTAATCAACATGTTAGAGCTGATGTTAAGTATTTCACTGCAGCTGATCCAAAGACAATAGTCCAGGATCTAAGCAGAAGAGAAAAAGAAATGGATGACCATAAAAAGGAATTTGAGGATTTATTGCCTGAATTTTACTCTTTAATAAATCCTTTAAGTATCAAACCTAAAGTTAAATTTTATGAAGGAGAGGAAGGCATAAAAAGAGCTATGGAAGATACTTTAACTGCAACTGAACCTATTCGCGCATGGGGCGCTTATGATTCATGGATGAATTCATCAAAAAATTTACAGGGATTTATTCATGATTACGCCAAACTAAGAATTGAAAAATATAAAATACCAGTAAGGGTTCTTGTTGAAGATACAAAAACAGTTAGGGCTTTTTTCAATAAAGAATATCCAACTTTAAGTAAAAGAAAGGATTTGTTGATTGAAGCCAGATGGATGCCTAAAGATATTATGAAATTTAAAAACGAAATAAATATTTATAATGATAAAGTTTCTATAGTTTCCCTGGCTAAGAACGAATTATTAGGTGTAGTATTTGAAAGTCATGAAATAGCCACTACTCATAAAGCAATATTCGATATGGCTTGGAAGGCCGGCAGAACAAAATAAATTTATTCTATGATTGTTGATAAAGAAGATACAGGCAAAAGGCTCGATAAATTTTTATCTGAAAAATATAAAGATTTTTCACGTACAATTATTCAAAAATTAATAAAAGAAGGTGAAGTTTTGGTTAATTTTAAGCCATCAAACTCAAACTATAAATTAAAAGAGGATGATGATATTAATATTAAATTACCTGATCTTGAAGAATTTAAAATGCCCGAGGCAGAAGACATTAAATTAGATATTGTTTTTGAAAATAAAGATTTGGCAATTATAAATAAACCGTCGGGCATGGTTGTTCATCCTACTGATGAAGGTAAACATTTTTCAGGTTCATTAGTTAATGCCTTACTCAATAAATTCGGTTCAAAAGGGCTTAGTAACATAGGCGGTCCATTAAGACCCGGGATTGTGCATAGATTGGATAAAGACACATCAGGCCTTTTAATAATTGCCAAGAATAATAAAATTCACAGATATTTGATTAAAAAAATGAAGGATAGAAAGATTGAAAAAATATATTACGCTTTGGTATTAGGTAAGTTAGAAACACCGCAGGGAACAATTGATGCTCCTCTTTCAAGAGCAAGGCGTGATTACAAAAAAGTTGCTTTATCAGGAGAAGGTGAAGGACGTGAAGCAATAACTAAATACACAGTTAAAAGTGAATATGATTTTAAAAATAATCTTTTTACTCTTGTGGAAGCAAGAATTTTAACAGGCCGCACTCATCAGATCAGAGTTCATTTTGCAAGCATTGGTCATCCGGTAATTGGTGATGAAATATATGGAAATAAAAAAATAAATTCTTTATTTGATTTAAATAGATTTTTTTTACATGCAGCAGAACTTAAGTTTAAAATGCCTGATGGAACTGAAATTAATGTAAAAAAAGACCTTCCCAAAGAACTTAAGAAGGTCATTTCAAATATGTCATAAATTATTACTCAGCTTTTTCTTCTTTTTTTTCAGCAGCTGGTTTAGCTGTTGTAGTTTTTGTCGCACCTACTGAGATTTTTTTGATTTCAATTAGGGATAAAGCTTTTCTGTGACCAATGGTTTTTCTGTAACGTTTTTTTGCTTTCATTTTGAAAACCCTGATTTTATCTCCTTTTGTCTGGTCTAAAACTTCAGCTTCAATTTTTGCTCCGCTTACATATGGATTGCCAACTTCTACATTTTTATCATCTTTTGCGTAAAGAAGAACGGTATCAAAGGTAATTTTACCTTTTTCTTCTTCTAATCTATCAACTTCAAGCTGATCGTTTTCAGCAACTTTATATTGTTTGCCAGCGATTTCTACTATTGCGTACATTGTTAAATTAAGTTAAATGCTATGATAATCTAAAGAAAACCCGCATAAAATGCAAGCTATTTTGTATTGTATTTGTTCATTGCTTCAATAATTCCATTTTCCAAAGCAAAAATAATTGATTCTGCGGCACTATCAATAACATCAAAAATGATTTTTTCTTCTTTCTTAGTGAATTTACCAAGTACATAATTCTTACCTTTGCCATTAATTCTTTGTTTTTCAGTTCTTGAATCTATTCCTATTCTGATTCTTGGAAAATTTTCAGAACCAATTGTGGAAATTATTGAATTCATCCCATTATGTGAACCTGCACTGCCATGTTCCTTTATCTTGAATTTGCCCAATTCAAAGTCTAAATCATCATAAATAACCCACATATCATGATAAAGAACTTTATAAAATTTCGTAATTGCAGCAGCTGTTTTACCGGATAAATTCATGTAAGTTAGCGGCTTAACAAGCATAATCTTTTCATCTCTGAATTCACCTTCACTAACCAAAGCATCAAATTTAGATTTTTCTTTAAAATCATCAAATTTTAGCAATTCATGAAGCTTATCAATAACAAAATAACCCGCATTGTGACGTGTTTTTTCATATTCTTTTCCTGGATTTCCAAGTCCGATAATTATTTTCATTTTCTGAAAAGTAAGATTTTATTACCTACAAATAGCTCATCACCTTCTTCGGCTCCTTTTTTTAGTAATTCTTTCTGAATGCCTGATTTTTCTATATATCTGTAAATTCGTTCAATTGCTTCTTCATTACTAAAATCCGTCATTTGAACATTTTTTTCAATGTTTTTTCCAAGAATTCTAAAAGATTTCTTTTTGGATCTTCCGTTTTTAACCTGTACAACTTCATATCTCTTGGAAGCAAGTTTTAAATGAGGTCTGTATACTTTATGTTCAATTTTTTCTTCAAGCGATTTATCTTTTTCATTTTGTCGAACTTCTTTAATTAATTTATAGGTTTCAAGAATTAACTCAGGAATCCCCTGCCCTGTTACAGCTGAAATTATGAATATTTTATATTTTCTGATTTTCTTTTTTATTTCTTTATAAAGTAAATCAGTTAATTCTTTATCAATAGTATCTATTTTGTTTAATGCAATTATTTGTGGCTTATTAAGCAGCTCTTTATCATATTTTTTTAGTTCTTCATTGATTGTTTTAATTCCTTTGTTTATGTCTTTTTCATTAATATCAATGATATGAATTAACACTTTTGTTCTGGCTACATGCTTTAAAAACTCATCACCAAGTCCTTTTCCCAAATGAGCACCTTCGATTAATCCTGGAATATCAGCAGTAACGAAGGAATCTTTAATATTGGTTTTGGTCACTTTGCCAACATCAACAATCCCAAGATTAGGGATTAACGTTGTAAAAGGATAATTAGCAATCTTTGGCTTTGCATTTGAAATTCTTGAAATCAAGGTTGATTTACCTGCAGAAGGTAGGCCGATAATGCCTACGTCAGCAATCAATTTTAGTTCAAGAATAACTTCAATTTCTTCACCTGGTTCACCTATTTCAGCAAATCTCGGAGCCTGAAAAATACTTGATGCAAAACGTGCATTGCCTTTACCTCCTTTTCCGCCAAGTGCTATCACAAATTCTTTTTTATCTTCATTTAAATCTTCAAAAGGTTTTTTTGACTTTTGATCGATAATTAAAGTACCAACAGGTACCTTTAATAAAAGATCTTCACCGTTTTTACCATGTTTATTACTCCCCTGCCCTGTAAAACCGCTTTCAGCTTTAAATAATTTTTTAGTACGAAAATCAGATAATGTATTTATGTTTTCATCAGCTTGTAAAATTATATCTCCGCCATCGCCTCCATCTCCACCATCAGGGCCGCCTTTGGCAATAAATTTTTCTCTGCGAAAACTAACGCATCCATTTCCGCCTTTTCCAGCAACAAATTGTACTTTTGCTCGGTCGCAAAACATAAATATATTGTTTACACTTCTTGCATTCTAGCAGAAAGTCGATATATTAGTAAGGAACAATTTATATATGCCGAAGTGGCGGAATTGGTAGACGCGCACGACTCAAAATCGTGTCCTAGCAATGGGGTGAGGGTTCGATTCCCTCCTTCGGCACCACAGAGCACAGCGTTAGCGGAGCTCTATGGAATGAGCGATAGCGAATGTAGCATATTTTGTTATTTAAACATTTCTTTACTCCTTAGGTTTTTGTGATAAGTAATTGCAAATCTGTGAGCTTCATCACGTAATTGCTGCAATAAATAAAGTGCTTCTGAATCTTTGGCAAATGGCACTGGCAAATTGCCTCCGGGAATATAAACATCCTCATTTCTTTTTGCCAAAGCAACTAATTTAATATTGGTTTTAAATTCTTTTTCAACCTTTATTCCTTGTGATAATTGGCCTTTTCCTCCATCAATCAATATTAAATCCGGTTTTTCAGCGAATCCTTTTTCTTCTTTATATTTTGATTTATTAAACAGTAAACAAGTTTTTCCTTTTTGGATCTTAATACTATCAGGCACTTTTTTAACTTTAACAAAACCTGTTTTTTCAGCTTGTTCAATGAGTTTTTTCCCAACTGCAACATAAATTCTGTTGTTCTTTGCTCTTTGAATTAAACCAATAAAAATCATTTCTGGTTTATCTTTAATATTTAAATCATAAAAATAATCCAAATCTTTATCTGCCTGATGTTTACATGTAAAAATAATTTTATTATTTAAAGTTCCTTTTACTATTTCTTTTGATTTTCTGAATTTCATTTCACTTTTGCTCTTTTTTAAATATAAAAATCTTCTTTTTAATACTTCAAGCATTGCAGCAAAATCATCTGGTTTGCCTTCTTTTAATGTTCTTATTTTGAATCTTCTGTAATCTTTAGTTGATGGTACTCCGTTTTTAAAAACAACCATTGAAGCTACTTGATTTGTTCCGGATATATGAGATATATCAAAACATTCAATTCGTTTTGGGAGTTTTTCTAAATTTAATTTATCTTTTAATTCTTCTAATGCTTTTTTTCGTTTTTGCTCATCATTTTGCCATTTAATTCTGCTTAAATTTGCAAAGTTTTTAGCGTTTTTTTCAGCAAGTTTAATGATTTTATCTTTTTCTCCTTTTTGAGGAATTAGAATTTTAACTTTAGTTCCTTTTGATTCGGAAATCCATTTTTCAAGCATATCACTTGATGGAATTTGCTGCGGAATAAGGATTTCTTTAGGAAAGTCAGTACATTTTTCATAATACTGAATTATAAACGACTCTAAAATTTCCTCGTAATCTTTAATATCTTCTTTATCTACACCAGATTTAAATTCAAAATTCTCCTGATTTATAAGCTTACCATCCCTGATCATAAATAGCGTAAAAAAGATTCGACCTGCTTCTGATACAAAGTTAATGGTATCAATATCTTCACGGTTAGGAGCGCTGATAATTTGCTTTTCACTAATTTCACTAATTGCATGTAATTTATCTCGGATTTTTGCTGCTTTTTCATATTGTTTATCAAGGGCGGCTTTTTGCATTTGCACAGTTAAATTTTCAATAATTTCATCTGTATGACCTTTTAAAAATCTGATTATTTGTTTAATAATTTCGTCATATTCTTCTTTTGTACAATTGCATACACAAGGTCCGATACATCGTTTAATATGATAATCCAGACAAGGATATTTCATTGTATTTTTTAATACTTTAACATTGCCGTTTTTCTCATATTTCAAAAACAAATTACAATGTCTATAAGGAAAAACCTTTTTAAGCACATCAAGTGTTTTTCGTACTTTTCCTGCTGCTGTTTTAGGTCCAAAATAAAGTGCTCCGTCATTTTCAACTTTTCGGACTATTTTTATCTGAGGAAAATCTTCATTTTTGGTTATTTTTACATAAACATAATTTTTATCATCTTTCATTAAAATATTATATTTTGGTCTGATTTCTTTTATTAAATTGGTTTCAAGAATCAATGCTTCAAGTTCACTGTTAACAATGGTAACTTCAATATCATCAATCTGTGAAACCATTTTCTGGATTCTAATTGATTGTTTATTTGTCTGTTGGAAGTAATTTTTTACTCTTTTACGTAAATCAATTGCCTTACCCACATATAAAATATTTCTCTCTTTATCTTTGAATTGATAAACACCGGGTTTCTTTGGAATTTCATTTATTATTTTTTCAGGATTTTTCATTGAAAAATTGTTGCTTTGCCTGTATATTAAAGCCCCAAATCCTAGTAATCGTCAAGTTATGTATAATGATTACAGTATGAAAGAGTCGCTGGTAAAAACAATGGTTTTTTTCGATATTTTTGATTTTGCCCTTACCAAAGAAGAACTTTGCGATTATAAACTCGATAAAAAATCTACTTTAAAAGAATTGCAAGATTTTATTGATCATCAGGAATTCGTATTAGAATCAAACAATTATGTTTTTCTGAAAGGCCGTTCGATAACTTTAAAAATAAGAAAAGATAAAGAAACAAGAGCGCATAAACTAATTAGGAAGGCAAAAAAATATATTAAATGGATGCAAATACTGCCTTTTATAAGAACAGTTGCTATTTGTAATAGTTTATCTTTTTATGATGCAGAAAAAGGCAGCGATATAGACCTTTTCATTATTAGTGAACAAAATCGTTTGTATTTAGCGAGAACTTTCTCGTGGATATTTATGCAAATTCTTGGTATTCGCAGGCATGGAAGTAAAATAAGTGGTCGATTTTGTTTAAGTTTTATGATTTCTAAGGATAATCTGGATTTAAATTCAATAAAAAAAGAAGACGATATATATTTAACCTTCTGGACCAGGTTATTAAGACCTTTATTAGGTCAAGATACATATAGAGAATTCATTAAAGCTAACATTTGGCTTAATAAATATTTTGATTATGAAGTAGATCAGCAAAAACATTTAATTACTGAATCTAAAATATTAATAAGAATTCAAAAAATATTGGAATTTCCTTTTAAAGGCTGGTCAGGTAATCTAGTTGAAAACCTTTTAAAAAAATGGCAGATGTCGCGCAGCAGAAAAAAAGCAATCAGACTCGAAAATTCTGATGGCATAATAATTAAGGATAATATGCTTAAATTCCACGATGTTGATATGCGTGAAAAATATCAAAAGATTTACAATTTAAGATACAGTCATTTTTCAAGATTTGTTACTTTGGAGGGCGACTTCGAAAACAAAACGTTATTGCGGTCCCGTGAAAACCGTAGGCTTTACGAAGCTCGTTTTCAAGATACCTACGATATGAAAAATGAAACGCATTCGCCTGATTCACAAAAAATACAAACTCCGGTGGATTAATACCTGTTTGACTAACATAAAGTATTTTAGGTTTAATATTTTTTGTGCCCGAAGGAACGTGTTTATAAATAATTCTTTTAACAAAATTGTTTAATTCACTAGTAGGAATGCGTTTTTTTCGTTGTTCAATAATTTCCTTTGCAAGAATATATATTTGTTCAATATTCTTCCTATGCAGAGCTGAAACAAATAATAATGGTGCCCATGGCATAAAAACGAACTTTCTTTGAATTTTACGGGCAAATTTTTCACGAGCTTCTTCGTCTTCAGCCAAATCAACTTTATTAACAACAATTATTACTCCTTTTTTAGCTTCCAATATAAATTCAGCAACGTGCATATCCTGTTTTGAGATTTCTTCATTAAAATCAATGATTAATAAGGCGATATCGCTGTTATCAAGAGCATGAAAGCATCTTAAACTGCTAAATTTCTCAATCCCCTTTTTGATCTTACTGCGTCTTTTAAGGCCGGCAGTATCGATTAATGTAAATTTAGTTCTGTCATATTCAATATAAGTATTGGTAGTATCTCTTGTAGTTCCGGGAATATCTGAAACAATTACGCGATCTTCGCCTAAAAGTGCATTAACTAAAGAAGATTTTCCAACATTAGGTTTTCCTAAGAATGAAATTTTGATTTCTTCTGTAGATTTAACTCTTTTTTTGGATTTTTGCCTGAATTTAAGTTTTTTTAATTGAGTTATTGTTGTTTCAATAAGCTCATCTAAACCAATATTATGTATTCCTGAAACACCGATTGAATCTCCGAAACCTAATTTATAAAATTCAATCATTTTGTCGTCAGCTGATTTATGATCATACTTATTAGCAATCAAAATTACTGGTTTTTTAGATTTTCTTAAAATATCTGCTGCAGCAAAATCATCAACATTCGGATCTTCACTGGAATCCAAAACAAAATAAATTAAATCCGCTTCTTCAATAGCTAACTCCGCCTGCGCTTTAATATCAGCTTCAATACTTTCTTTTTTACCGTATTCCAAACCTCCTGTATCAACAAGTGTTGCTTCAAATTTACCAAATTCAAAATCATGATAGATTCTATCTCTTGTTGTGCCTGCTTCAGTTGATATTACTGCAAGCCGTTTTCCGATAAGTCGGTTGAAGAGTGTTGATTTACCTACATTTGGTCTTCCTACAATAGCTATTAACGCTTTCATTTCTTATATGTTATAATTATTCCATGAAACGAATTATATCAACAAGCATATTAGCACTTTTACTGTTTTTAAACACTGCAAATTTAGTTTTGGCGCAGGAAGCAGGAACTTTATTGCCTGAAAAGTCAGTATCTGTTGATTGCAACAAATTAATGGATGATTTTCAAATATCATCTGATCCTGTTCAGGATTTTAAAAAAAAATCAACAACAGATAAAAACGATGTGCTCGCATGTTCAATTATTACTGGCAAAATCAAATTCTGGATGATTCCTTTTTATATTGTTTATTTTATTGAATTTGCTATTGGACTTTCCGGACTGGTTGCAATTTTATTTTTAGTTATCGCTGGTTTTCAGTATATAATGTCAGGAGCCTCGGAAGCCCAAGATAAGGCAAAAGGCACAATTAAAAATGCATTAATAGGCATTGTGATTGTTTTAGTTGCGTGGGTTGTTGTGAATTTAATTCAATTTGCACTTACAATATAAAAAAAGCCGCCTATAAATTAAATAGGCAGCCTTTTTATTTAATATTTTTATCTGTAGATAAGAATTCTATAAAGCATATTAGCTGCTTTTCTTCTTGTTAGTTCAATTGGTCCAACAACACTTTCATCAGTTAAAGTGTATGGTAGATAATTATTATCAGCTGCATCCTGCAACATATCATAATACCATCTGTTTGGATTTGGATTGATTGCATAAGGTTCATCAAGCGCCCCAAGGAACATCTTTAAACCTTCAGCAAGAATAACGGTATTACCCGGTTTGAATACATTTCCGGTATATCCTTCAACAAACCCTAAATCAGCAGCAGTACATGCGTACGGAGCAAACCATTGATCATCTACATCATTGAAACAATAAGACGCCTCATTATCTAATTCATATTCATTTTCATAATCACTTGCTCTAAATGCCAAGGCCAATAATTCAGCTCTGGTTAATTTATCATCAGGTCTCAATGTTCCATCTTCGTTTCCTTTAAAGATGCCTCTGTCGCATAACCAAACCCAAATGTCATACTCAGGGTCGTTATCGCTTACATCTGACCAGTCGCCGCAAGCAACTTCTTCTAAAGGAACGCAATTATCATTACTGTCTTTTTGATATCCGCTTGGAATATCAGATTGATATCCGGAAATATTTGGACAAGCATCAGGAGCTTCTGAATCGACACAGTCTCCGTTTGAATCAATATGTTTACCTGTTGGAATTTCAGTCTGAATACCAGTTATATTTGGGCAAAGATCAACATCTTCTTCTTCATTTTCACAAATTGCGCTACAACCATCTCCATCAATAATATTTCCATCATCACACTCTTCACCTTGTTCAAGGTTACCATTACCGCAAACAGCTGCTATTGATTGTTCTGTTTGGCATGTAGATGAACATCCATCACCGTTTGTTGTATTTCCATCATCACATTGCTCTCCTTGTTCTACCGTAGAATTACCGCAAACAGGTGATATTTCTTCTTCAATAGTACAAGTTGCACTACAACCATCTCCATCAACAGTATTTCCATCATCGCATTCTTCTTCACTTTCAAGTGTGCCGTTTCCGCAAACTGGCGGAAAGTTATAAACACCAACTTGTATTGGTGCAAGTGGTGCCCACTGAAAATTAATAATATATTCACTAAATCCAGGATCGACTCCTGCACCTGTTGGTCTGTTCACTCCAAAATAATCAGGGGTTGCTAATTTAACAACATTATCAACTCCCCATCCTCTATCTAAACAATCTGAATCGCCGCCTAATTTATAATATAATGGTGAATTTTTATCACCACCAGCAAATTTAGGATTACAGCTAAAATTTGAAGTCTCATTTACACCAAGGGATTTGGTTTCACGATAATCTATGATTCCCCAGGTGTTGCCTTTTGCTGTAAGCTGATTGATTTCAGCCATATTAAATATTAAAGCCTTTGTATTATCATCAATCAAATTATTGAAAATCCACATAAAACCTTCACCGGTTTGTTTTACAGCAAAATCAGCAAAATTATTGTTTACGATAGTATTATTTATCAATTTAACATCATCACCTGAATCAATTAATACTGCGTTTTGAGTATTCATTCCATTACTTGGTGTATTTGTAATTAAGTTATTGGTAATTTCAACATTTGAATCAACATGAATTAATGAATTATCGGCATCAGATGCATTCAAATGATTTCTTTGAATTTTAACTGCCGGATTTCCATTAACTTCAATCAACGATCCATTTGTAACTTTTGAATTATAGACAATTACATTTGCAATTGTACCGGTTGATTTATAATTATCACCCGAAAACTTAATCAAACTATTAGTATTGATAATATTATTAAAAATAATATTTTTAACATCAAAATTTGTACCATCGCTTGCTCCATTATTATTAATTTCTATGAATGGTTTGGCTGTTCCGGCATTATAAGTATTCAAATTCTGGATTGAGCCATTTGCATTATTTATCTTGATATTAAAGAAGAAAGTTGATGGAGTATCTGTAATTTTACTGAAAGATTCATCCCATCCACCAATAATTGATTTTCTGCCACCAGATAATTCAACTCCATTTTCATCTCTGAAAATATCACCTCCCATAAGTCTTATTTCAACTGTATCAAGATTTTTGCTTTTAATTTGTTGCTCTGCTTCATCAATTGTACTAAACGGACAACTAGCTGTTCCTAAAACAGATCCAACTGGGCAAGCTACACCATGTGTGGTTGAAACATGCAGAAAAGGACCATTGGAAATTTCGGTTATTGAACTTTTAGATACTACAGCCTGGCCTAAAACACCAGGTTGGACAGATACTTCACCTTTAAAGAACTGACCGCTTTGGGTTAATACAATTATTATAACCGCAGCAATAAGTACAATTAAAGAAATGACAAGTAGTAGCCATCCTTTTCTCTTTGGCTTTGCAGTAGCCAAATCATTGTTTGGATTTTTCATTTTTTTATTGTTATTTTTATTTTAAACTATCTTTATTATACTACAAATATAGGGTTAAGTAAACATATTAGCACATTTTTTTAATCCATTTGTCATAATTTTCAATCAAATATTTTCTTAATTCTTTCTCAAATAAAGATTCATCAAATTTTTTAATATAATTTCTGATTACTTTTGGCTTCCAGGTTGTTTTTTCACATTGAATAACAGCAGCTTTTAAACTCGCTACATTTTGTTCGTTAAAATATATACCGGTTTGTCCATCTTTTACTGTTTCCAACGCCCCGCCAGCAGCAAAGGCAATAACTGGTCTGCCTGATGCCATTGATTCAAGCGGTGTAATGCCAAAATCTTCAACTTGCGGAAAAACAAGTGCTTTTGCATTGGCATATGTTTCACGTAGTTTTGCTTCAGAAACCCTGCCTAAAAATTCTATGTTCTTTTTAGCTTTTGCTTTTAATTCTTTTTCCTGCTTTCCAGTGCCGATTATTTTAAGTTTATAAGGAAGTTCATTAAATGTATCAATAATTAAATCAAATTTTTTATATGGGGTAAATCTGCCTACTGCAAGATAATAGTCTTTTTTTCCCGGAGTTATAAAAAAATCTTGAACATTTACCATTGGATAAATGACTTCTGAATCGCGTTTATAGTATTTTTTAATACGTTTTTTTACAAATTTAGAATTAGTTAGAAAATGATCGACTCTATCAGCTGCCAAACGATCCCACATGCGTATTTTGTGGATTAATTTGGGTATAAAATGGCTTATTGGCCAAGGTAGTTTATATGTTCTTAAGTATTCATGAGAATTATCCCAAGCATATCTCATTGGAGAATGACAATAACTAACATGCATAGTTTGAGGTTTGGTGATAATGCCTTTGGAAGCACAATGGCAGCTGGAAATAACAATGTCATATGAACTTAAATCAAATTGTTCAAATGCCAAAGGGTAAAAGGGTAAATACCATTGATGCTTTTCATTTGCCTTTGGATATTTCTGCAAAAAAGAAGTAAAGATTAAAGCATCCTTAAATTCAGGCATTTTTTCTGCATTGTAAACAGAAGTATAAATGGGAGCATTGGGAAACATTTTATGTAATTTGAGAATCACTCTTTCTGCACCTGCAAAATTAGTTAACCAATCACAAACAATTGCTATTTTTAAATTTGAAAGTTTCATAAAAAAAGCATAAATACTGCTTTAATATGATATATAATTCTAAATGTTTTACAACTTATAAAATTTTTCCTGCTTTTTCTTTCTTTCCAAAAATTCTTGTCTTAGCTTTTCTTTTTCCTCTTCGGATATATTCTTGTTTTCAGCTTCCTGTTTTTGACGATAATAAGTGATTGTATTCACATCTTTTTGAGATCTGTCTTTACCTAATATGGCGTCTAGAGCTTTATTATAAGGATTTTCAGGGTCGATCTTATCCTGAGCTTTAGCCTTGAATAGTTTTATTACATTATTGTCAGGATCTCTCTCAAGCAACCGTTCACATATATGTATAACATCAACATATTTTTTTTGATCGAACCACATACCCATCAATTCCAATACAATATCAATATCTTTTTTTGGCATTTTCGAAGTTCTCTTTTTTGATATATCTGTTACCAATATCAAATTGCCGGCTTTCCTTTTTAACAAATAAAATAAATAAGTGAATGAAATAGCAACAAGTATAATAACTGGAATTACCTGGTTCATTTCCAATAAGAAATTAAATGTTGCATGCATAAATATCGCAATCAGCAAACCTTCTAATATTTTCCATTCTTTAAATGCCTGTGCAAAAGGTATATTGAAAATTCTACCAATAATATGAGGGCCTAAATAAATCTTCCCTTCCCAATGTCTATACCTTGAAATATCAATTGAAAATTTTCCGATACCAAAGAACATACCAAATATTCCTGAAAAGATCATATGTGCTGCAGCAGTAAAAATCGACCTAAACAAGAATGTAACTACAACTTCCTGGATTGGTGAAGTTAAAAGTACAGTTTTAAAATAAAAAATGTTTTCTGCGAAGGCAAAGCCCAATGCAGCAACCAAACTAAATCTTATGGAATCATTAACTGTTTGTATAAGTACTTTTTTCGAATCAACATATCTAACCATGAATTGTTTAAACAATTCTTCAAAAACACCCACTAAAATAAATATTCCAACAAAATAATAAGTTGGATTCTCAATATGTTCGCTTACCCATAAAAAAGGGTCAATAATAGGGTATAATTCAAATAAATATTGTACAGTAAAAACACCGAATACAGCTAAAATACCTCCTGAAAATATTAAAAGAAGCATTAATTTGCTACTTTTTCTATCTCGAAGAAGAATCCAGAGCCATACAACTGCTGGCACAAAGGCTAATACTATACTAATTATCCATAAAATTGTGATACTCATTTATACCAGTAAAGCTGCTTTTGCCTCTTCAGTACTCGGATAATTTTTAATAAGCTGAGTTAATCCAACAACCTCTAAAATATCTAAAATATTAGGTTTTGCATTTGCAATAAGTACTTTTCCTCCATTTTCATAAACTTTTCCGTACCAATCAGTTAAATAACCAATTGATTTACTATTCATATATTCAAGGCCTTCAAAATCCAATATCAAATTTAAGTTTTTAGGGTTCTGTTCGATGAGGTCATATATTTTTTTTGCCTCTTCATCAACATTACTTTCATCTAGTTGACCGACAATTTTAATTAATTTGACTAAAGTTTCAGGTTTAGAAGATTCTACATCTGATATTGTAAGTTCTATAGGAGTAGCCATATTTTAATTAGGTTATTGATATATTTAAACTACTATATGTGTTTGGTCGCCTGCAAGTGATAATCCCTGTTGCAATTCTTTTGTTTTAATGTCATTCAAATATTTTTTTACTCTTACTATTATTCCACCTTTTGGGCTGTCAGTAAAGTCGAGTTCATCTGTCCATTCCTTCACAATTTTAGGTAATCCCCTGCCCCTTATTTCATGCAAATTAAATTCTTTTTTTGATCTTTCCTCGATGATTTTTTTAATTTCATCAGCTTTTAGATTACCTTTTCCGGTTCCGGGATCTTCAACTAAAATTTCAATACTGTCACCAGGATTATATTTATATGTAATTTTGATTGTATCTCCATCTTTAGCACCAAATTCAATTGCGTTACTGCACAATTCGTCGATTACGGATTGAAATCGATATGCCCATTGTTCAGAAAATTCAGTAGTATTTTTTATTAAAGTAAGCGTAAAATCCCTTACTCCTGATAAAAAATAAGCATGGGTTGGCATTGAAATTTCTATTTTCAGTGGTTTTTGTTTTTCTTTTTGATAATTATCAGACATGTTTATTCCGTAAATGCTTTATTTATTATATCAATTTTTTAACGTTTTGTAAACAATAGCTATTGAATATCACGGGATATTCTAAAAATTTCATGAAAAATTTTTGATAAATAATTTTTAAAGTTTTTTTTATCAGTAAAATTATTTAAAATATCTTGTAAATGTTTATCTTCACGGGATTTATTGTGAACCGGCATTTGATTTTTTTGTTTTATTTGAGCTATTTTAGTTATTACTTTGTAACGTTTTAAAAGTTGTTTTGCAATTTTTCTATCAACTTTGTCAATTTTTTTCCTTAATTCATTGATCATTATCATATATTTTTAACTTGCAATTGCTTAATTCTTATATTACAGTAGGCACGTATTTAATTCCAGTCTAACTTTAGATTGCAGTATCCTCCTTCCAGCAAGGCATTCCTGCAAAATGAAAAAGCTAGGCGTTAACCCCAAGGATATGTCACAAGCTGAATTAAAAGAGATGCTAGCCAATGCTGTTCATTTCGGGCATCAAACACAAAAATGGAATCCACGAATGAAACGCTATTTATACGGCGTCAGAGATGGAATTCATATTTTTGATTTACAAAAAACATTCGAAAATCTTCAAAATGCTCTGAATTTTATTAGAAAATCAGTTCAGGAAGGTAAAACCATACTGTTTGTAAGTACCAAGCAACAGGCAGCAACGCCTCTTGAAAGCACTGCAAAAAAATGCAATATGCCTTATGTTACACATAAATGGATTGGTGGTTTATTAACCAATTTTTCAACTGTTAAAAAAAGAATAGTTCATTTTGTTGAATTGGAAGAAAAAACAAAAGCAGGTGAATTGGAAAAATATACCAAGAAAGAAGCAAGTGATTTTAAAAAGGAACTGGAAAAACTTTCAATCGCTTTCAGTGGACTTAGGAATATGAAAAAAAGACCTGATGTACTTTTTGTAGTTGATTGTGTTAGAGACCATATTGCTGTAAATGAAGCAAAAAAATTAAACATCCCAATCATTTCAATTACAGATTCAAACGCAAATCCTGATGAAATTGATTATCCAATTCCAGGTAATGATGATGCGGTTAAATCTTTAAAATATTTTTTAACGAAAGTTGAAGACGCAATACTAAATGCGCAAAGCAAATCAACAAAATCTTAAAAATATAAATTTATCTATTAACTCTAAAACTCATGTTTGAAGATAATCAGCCTCAACAAGTACAACCAACTGAACCTATGCAAACTGAACAGCAAGCACCAGCGCAGCCTGAGCAGTCAGCTCAACCTGAGCAACCAGCACAACCTGCACAACCAGCACAACCTGCACAACCGGCAAAGCCAGCAGAACAACCAATAAAAACAAGTCAGGATGAAAGAATGTGGGCAGCAATAGGTTATATTGCATTCTTAGGTGTTGTTACTTTAGCTATGAAACCAAAAAGTGAATTTTGTAAACATCATGCATCGCAGGGACTTCTATTATTCGTTTTTTGGTTTATTGGATTAATTTTATTGGCAATTGGATCGATATTTAGTGTGGTTGGAGGATTATTAATGTTGGTTATTACAGTGTTAGCAGTATTTGGAATTATTAAAGCTATTTCTAGTTATGAACTAAAAGTTCCTATACTTACAGGTTTAGCTAAAAATGTACCTGTTAATGCAATTGTAGGATCTATGACCGGGAAAAATCCAGTTGAACCGCAAAAGCCTGGTCAGGAACAAGCTGCACCAGCGCAGCAGCCTCAAACTCCTGAGCAGCCAGCCGCACAACCAGAGCAACCTGAGGCACCACAAACACAGCCTCCTGCTGAAAAACCAGAAGAGCCAAAACAATAATTATATACTTAACTTTTCGATAACATGAATGTTACTGTTGAACAAATTAAAGAACTTCGTGAAATTACCGGGGTATCAATGATGTCTTGTAAAGAAGCTTTAAATGAAACAAAAGGAGATATGGATAAAGCAGTTGATTTACTAAGGAAAAAAGGTGTAGCTAAAGCTGCAAAACGATCAGAACGCACTACTGGCCAGGGAGTTATAATTTCTTATATTCATCCAAACTTTAAATTGGGCGTAATGGTGCATTTAGCCTGCGAAACTGATTTCGTTGCAAAAAATGATGACTTTAAAAACCTTGCAAAAGATATTGCTATGCATATTGCTGCAACTGCGCCAATGTATATAAATCCTGATGAAGTACCTGAAGAACTGATTGAAAAGGAAAAAGAAATCTGGAGAGAACAATTAAAAGAAGAAGGTAAACCTGAAAAAATGTGGGATCAGATTATGATTGGAAAAGAAAATAAATTCAGAGATGAGGTTTCTTTGATGCAACAGCCATTTGTTAAAAATCCTGAAATAACAATTGAACAATTATTAACTGATTCAATTACTAAAATAGGTGAAAATATTAAGTTAGAGAAATTTGTTAGATACGCTATTTAATAATGAATAAATTATCTCCTATCGAGGATGCTATAAAAGCCATAAAAAATGGTGAGATTATTATAGTAGTCGATAGTAAAGACCGGGAAAACGAGGGTGATCTTATTTGTTCTTCTGAAGATATTACAGCAGATAAGATCAATTTTATGATTAAAGAAGGACGCGGTTTACTCTGTGCTCCCCTATCTTATGAAAAAGCAAAAAAATTGAAGCTGCCATTAATGGTGGAAAATAATGAAGAATTTACCAGGTGTAATTTTACAGTAACAATTGACGCTAAAAAAGGTGTAACAACCGGAATTTCAGCTTCTGACAGAGCGATTACCATTAAAACACTTGCTAACCCAAAGTCTAAATCAGAAGATTTTTCAAAACCCGGACATATATTTCCTTTAATTTCGAAAGCAGGCGGGGTTCTAGTGAGAGCCGGCCATACTGAAGCTGCGATAGATTTAATGAATTTAGCCGGTAAAAAACCTTGCGCAGCAATTTGTGAAATTATGCGCGATGATGGAGAAATGGCTCGTCAAAAAGATTTGGTTAAATTTGCACAAAAACATAATCTTAAAATGATAACAATTGCCGATTTAATAGCTTACAGAAGGAAAACTGATAAATTAATAGAACGGGCAGCCGAAGCTAAATTACCTACTGAATATGGTGAGTTTGATTTAATTATTTATAAAGATCTTATTAATGATAAAGAACATGTTGTACTTAAAAAAGGATCTATAAACAAACAAAAATCTACTTTAGTGCGAGTCCATTCCGAATGTATGACAGGTGATCTTTTTAAATCATTAAGATGTGATTGTAATAGTCAGCTGGTTAAAAGTCTTGAATTGATTCAGAAATCTAAATCAGGTGTATTGGTTTATTTAAGACATGAAGGTCGTGGAATCGGCTTGATTAACAAAATCAAAGCTTATAATTTGCAGGATCAGGGTTACGATACAGTTGAAGCAAATAAAATGCTGGGATTTGATGAAGATCTAAGAGAATATGGCATTGGAGCACAAATATTGGTAGATTTGGGAGTTCAAAATATTGATCTTTTAACTAATAATCCAAAAAAAGTTATTGGTTTGGAAGGTTATGGTCTTAAAATAAACAAAAGGATTCCTCTGGAGATAACGCCGAATAAAAGAAATCATAAATATCTGCAAACAAAAAAAGAAAAAATGGGTCATATATTAAAAAATGTTTAAATGACATTTTGGGAACATATAAAATACATTTTTAGATTTATCTTTCTTCCACGTTCATTAAAGACAATGGAGTGGAAGATGCTTAAATTACTTAATAAAGACCGAAAAAGAAATAGCTTGGGAAAATTGCGTATGCAACAGGATTTAAGAGAGGTTGCCAGAAAACACAGTAAAGATATGGCGAGAAAGTCTTATTTTGAACATGAAAATATATTGGGCCAAACACCATTCGACAGATTAGATAAAGCAAGAATTACCGATGTGGTTGCAGGTGAAAATCTAGCTAAAATAAGAGGATTCAAAAATCCGGTTGTGAGAGCTGAAATTGGCCTGATGAACAGTCCGGGCCACAGAGCAAATATTTTAAATAAACACTATAATACTGTTGGTATCGGGATCATTAAAAGTATAGATCAAACCTTTTACTATACACAAAATTTTGCTGCGCGAGATTTGATTTTCAATAAAAAAATTCCTAATAGGGTTAAATTTAAAAAAGGTTTAAGATTAAAAGGTTTTGCTTTTACTGATGTTAATAAAATATTTTACAGGGTAAAACTCTCATTGGAATCGGAAAAAGTATTAAATGAAGGTTTTATAAATTTAGAAAACAATAAATTTGATGATGTTATTAAATTTAAAGATATCGGTATTTATTACGTTTTAATTTATGTTGGTTCAAAAAAACTCAAAGATCAGCTTAAAATAGCCAATAAATTTGAAATCAAAGTAGTTAAAGGCTGGTTTTAGTATTTTCCATTGTTTTATCCTTAACAAAAAAGGTTTTTTGTTGTATAATATACTATGGTGAATTAATATAAATAACGCCAAAAAATTGGGAGAAACAAAAGAAAAAACAAAAATTGCAATACACATACTGAATAAAATTATAAATGTCACTGAAGGAGAGTGGCCGCGTATAAATTTATCGTGGATGTTACAATTTTTATATAAGACAGCTCATATTATTACCTGGATTTCTCTAATTGCCCTTTTTGTAACTAATTTTGGCATTTTTAATTTACCTTATTTCTTTTTGATTTATGCTGTTTCGAGAATAGCAGGAGCGTATTTTTACTCAAATATTCTGCATAAAATACCAAAAGATAAGTTGATTCTATATACTTCGTTGATTGGAGCAGTTCTTTTATTAATTGCTTTATTTGTAAATAATTTCAGTAATTATTTATTTTTATTTATAAGCATACCAGTATTAGCGATATTTTTATCGCAGTTGTATATATTAAATTCCGCTTTTATTGAAGATCTTTTCACGCCTTTAGAAAGCGAAAGAACTTTTCCGGTAATTGAATCAGCTGAAACTGTAGGAGGTATAGTTGGAGCTCTATTGATGGCTTTTCTAACACCATTTATACCTGTTGCAAATTTGATAAATATTGCAGTGATTTGTTTAGCACTAACTGCACCATTAATTTTATTCCATAGAAAGATATTAAGACGAATGCCTTTAATTAGAAAAAAACAAAAAGCAGATGGAAATCATGTAAATGAATTTACAAAAATAAAAAAATTAATAGAAAACTTTAAGTTAATGCCGTTTTTAAAAATCATGTTTATTGTTATGATACTGCAATGGATATTTATGCATTTACTTGAATTTCAATTCACGAAAGCTGTTTACAATAATATTTCTTCGGGTATTCATAACCCGGCAGAAGAATTAACACATGGATTAAGTACGCTTAATATATTCTTTTACTCATTTGCATTATTAATGCAGATACTGGTTGCCAGTAGAATTATTACTTCATTAGGTGTAGTTGGATCATTATTGCTTCATCCTGTTGTTACATTATTTAGTTTGGGTGCAATGTTATTAAGATTTGGATTTCCTTCTGCAGTACTTGCAAAAGTAAATTTTGAAATGACAAGTATAATTCAAAAAAGTGCATATCATACATCTTTTTATGCAATTAATCCTGACGCAAGAGAAGACGCAAGAGAAATTATTGAAGGATTTAGTCAGCCTATCGGAACAATTATTGGAATGACATTTTTATTAATACTTCAATATACTTATGCATTTAACTCCTTAAACACTATTATAACAGGATTTATGATTTTAATAGCTGTTGGGATGTTAGTAGTGCTTCTAAAAAATGAAAATAAATATAGTCATTTATCAATTAAAAATCTGCTTCATACAAAAAATTTAATACTTCAGTTAAATGCTATTGAAGTGCTAGGGCAAAAAGGACATAAAAATTCAGCTCAAATACTTGCAAAAACATTAAAAGAAAACCATCTTGATCCAAAAGTAAAAGTGAAAATACTTGAAACTTTAGGTCATATGAAAGAACATGAATCAATTCTTGAAATTTTAGATTATATTAATGATAAAAACAGAAAAGTAAGAATTGCCGCATTAAATGCCTTAAATCAGTTTGATGTTATCAAAAAGAAATCATCCAAAAGGCTTTTTTCACTTCACCGAATCAATGCGCTTTTAAAAGAGCAATTTGAAATAGAAGAAGACAACGACATCAAAGCTTTAATAATAAAAATTCTTGCCAGATTACAGTCTGAACAAATAGTTGATTTCATACTTCAATTATTGGAATCTGATGATATAAATATTAAAACAAATTGTATTGCTGCTTGTGCGCATTTTGATGATATCAATTTAATACATTATTTAAGCCCATATCTTGATTCAGAAAATCCGGAAATCAAAGGAAACGCAATAATTGCATTATGGAAATATCCTAAAAGTAAAATTAAAGTATATCAGGAATTGAAAAAAATGTTATTTAGTAATGATAGATTAGAACGTATTAAAGGGTTTTATGTAGTTGGAGAAATTGAAGCTGTACAGGAAAAAAACAGACTTAAAGATTATATTTATTCGAAAGATGATGAAGAAAGTCTTACTGCTTCGATTGCTCTATGCAAAATGAATTCCACAGTCGGGATAGATGTAATTTGTGATTCACTCATTCATTCAGATGAAAGAAAAAGAGAAAAAATAACTCATGAAATAGAACTTCTGCCAGATTCAGTTAAGAAAAATCTATTTAGATACTTACATATTTGCGTTTCAGCATATGTAAATGATATTCTTGTTGATATGGATGCGGAAAACTTAGATAAACTTGACAGATCTGAGCTTATTAAGCTTCGAAATGCATATGAGCTTGTAAATGAGCACGAAGAAGTCCAAAATATTGATGATATATTATATCTTAATCCAAATTATAATGGCGCAAATTAGTCTAACCCCAAACGAACCTAATGCTGAAAAAAATTATCAGGTTATAAAAGTAATCGGAGAAATTGACCGTGATTCAGTTGCGAATTTCAGAGAATCAATGGAACAATTTTTAGCGGCGTTTACGTTGCCAAATCTTATTCTTGATTTAACTGAATTAAAATTTATTAATAGTGAAGGTATAGGATTTATTACTGATGTATATAATCGTTTTACCGCACAAAACAAAAAGATTTTTATTATAAATGCTTCTGCACAAATTATGGACATTTTTAATCTGGTTGGATTAAACCAGCTGATCAATTGTCTTAATTCTGAAGAAGAGGCTGCTAATTCAATATAAATATGTTTGTCTGGTTCCGAAAAAATTTATCTAGAAGATTTGCACTTATATTCTTTGTATTATGTTTGATTATAGGTGCCGGTGCATATTATTATTGGGGTTTACCACTTAATTTTCCTTTAATTTACAGTTTAATTGGACTTGCAGTTGTATTTTTATTAGTAAGTTTACTTATTTATAAATTGATAAACAGCCCTTTAAAGAAAATTACAAAACAAATGAAATTAATATTAACAGGTAAAAGTTATAAAAGAATAGAAACAAACAGAATAGATGAACTAGGTATAATCGCCCAATTTTTCAATGAAACCACTGAAAATCTTGAAATTATTTCAAAAAAATTAAAAGAAGAAAAGAGAATGTCATCTGAACTTAATGTTGCTGCTGAAATTCAGCAAACAATATTCCCAAAACAGAGTCCAATTGTTCCGGGTCTTGAAGTTGTTACTAAAACGCGACCAGCAGTTGAAGTTGGAGGAGATAGTTTTGATTATATTAATGGAAAAGATTCAACATATTTTTATATTGGGGATGTGACCGGGCATGGAGCACCGGCTGCTCTTGTTATGATGATGGTTAATACCTTACTTCATACGTATGCTGAAATGTACGAAAATACATACGATATTGTAGTTCATACAAATAAACAATTAAAACCGCGTATTAAATCTTCAATGTTCATGAGCATGGTAATGCTTAAATGGGATCATAAAACGCAAAAAATGACTTATGTCGGGTCAGGTCATGAATATATACTAGTTTACCGTGCTAAAACAGGCCAAATAGATAGTATAAAATGCGGTGGTGTTGCACTTGGTATGACTCCGGACAACAGTAAAATAGTAAAAGAACTTGAATTGCCATTAGAAATAGGAGATCAGATTGTTTTATATACAGATGGCATAACCGAAGCCCAAAACACACAAGGTGAAATGTTTGGTTTGGATCGCCTAAAAGAATTAATTAGCAAATACGCTTCACAATATGGTCCTGAAGGAGTTACTTATCACGCAGCAACTGATTTCTCACAATTCGTAGGTGAAGCAGAGCAACTTGATGATATTACCCTTATGGCGTTAAAATACACCGGAACAGTAAAACAAACTGAAAGTGTAGCCCCAACAACTAATGTTAACTAAAGATTTCGATTACATACTTCCAAAGGAGTTAATTGCAAGTAAGCCTGTTTATCCGAGGGATACTTCAAAATTAATGGTTCTGAATAGAAGCAAAAAGACAATTGAACACAGGGTTTTTAATGAACTTCCCTATATTTTAAATGATAATTATGTAATTGTTTTAAATAATTCAAAAGTAATTGCAGCTCGTCTGTATGTTGAAATTGATGGAAGCAAAGGTGAATTATTGTTATTAAAAAAATATTCTGAAAACACCTGGAAAGCAATGGTAAAACCTGGTAAAAAATTCAAAAAAGACATAATTTTTAAGGTAATTGGAAAAATAAATACAATTGAAGCAAAAATAATTGAAATTTTTGATGACGGAACGAGGAAAATAGAATTCCTTAATCTTACTTCGCTCGATAAATGGATTGAAGATAATGGCTATCCCCCATTCCCTCCGTACATAAAAAACTCTAAGGCCAGTTTTGATGACTATCAGACAATTTATTCTAAAGATTCAGGAAGTATTGCAGCCCCTACAGCTGGATTGCACTTTACCAATGATATTTTCAACAAGCTTGAATCAAAAGGAATTAAAAAAACATTTACTACTTTACATGTTGGCAGAGGAACATTTTTACCTGTCAAAACTGAAAATATTAAAGATCATAAAATGCACTCAGAATGGTATAGCATAACAAAAAGTACTGCTGAATTTCTTAATGAATCAAAAAAATTAAACAAAAAAATACTTGCAGTAGGCACTACTTCGGTAAGAACGCTTGAATCAAATATAAAAAATGGTAAATTTCATGAAGAATGCAATGAAACTGATATTTTTATTTATCCAGGATATAAATTTAAAGCTGTTGATGTAATGCTTACCAATTTCCATTTGCCGCAAAGTACACTTTTAATGTTAATAAGTGCATTTGCAGGAAAAGATTTTGTGTTTGAAGCTTATGAAAAAGCAATCGAAAACAAATATAGATTCTATAGTTTTGGAGATGTTATGTTAATTCTTTAAAGCCATTTTGGAAGATATTTGGACACTTTTATATTAGGTACCTGAAGTACATATTCAATATCGTTGGCATTGAATTTACCTCTGTATAAGTCTTTTATTGCCCCACCTGTAGAAACAAACTCTTTGATTTGTTTATATCCTTTATAATATAAGAAATCTTTTGTAAAGCCACCAGCTTCTTCAGTGTTTTCTAATCCGCGTTTTACTTTAACAGCGGTTCTAAATGCTCTTTCAGGAGGAATTTTAAATCCAAGCATTTTTTCAAAAATCTGTACAAATGAATGTCGTAACGCCATATCAACAGCAACCACAAGGGATAATGAAAGATATAAATTTTTAGCTTCTTCGTGCTTTTTATTTAAAATATTATAAATTGCCAAACCTTCCTGCGTCTCAAGATAATTTGCCAAACCTCTGTTAAATAATTCGTAAGGCTGCGATTTGCCGTTTTCAGCGGTTAATATATGTGTTTCAATTTCATGAATTATTAAATTATCAATTCTGCTTTCAGTAAAAGTAGCACCTTTTCTTAAGAACAATCTGTTGTTTTTACCTGCAATTGCATCAGAAACCATACTTTCTTTAATTTTTACTTCCCAATTTGTTAAACCGTAATCTTTGAATACATTGTCCATTGTTTTCTTTGCTTCTTCCGCTGTTATAGTTCCATTTGGCTGAGAAAACTCACCTTCTGATTTTAGAAGTAAATCAGTGGCTTCCTGTACAAGCTCAGGTGATGGAATGCCATAAAGTTCAATGGATGCTTCTGTAAATTCCTGAGAATAACCTCTGAAATCCAATAAATTAATTTTTTTAGCAATTTCTTTCTTCTTTTTTTCAAATAAAATTCCAAGAGATGAATCATCAGTTATTATTTGTTCAAGTTCTTTGCGTAAAGAATACGTATCAAATTTAAGTTCAGCATATTCAAATTCAGGATTTTTCTTAAAATTCTTGAAAAATTCTTGTTTTTGTTCTTCAAGGTTTAATGGCCTTAGATGATATAAAAGTTTTAACCTTTCATCAATTTTAATTAATTTTTGATCTATTTCAGCAAAATTCACACTACTTGTTAATGATATTTCTTTTTTTGGTTTTTCTTTTTTAGAAATTTCAGTTGGCAATTCGGCCTTTTGAATCTTTTTAGAAGGATCGATAAAGAAATTAGACAAATCACGTCTGCCAATAATAATCGTGTAATCTCCTTCTGTAATTTTCTCAATATCTGCAACTGTCTGAATTCTCTCATCAGCAACAGAAAGCTTTAATTTAACAGTAGATTTTTCGTCATCATATTCATATTCTTCTTTTAATAAATCATTATCAATTGCGAATTTTTCATTGATTATGCTCCTTTCAACACCCGAATCCATTTTTGCATTAACTCTTCTTACCCCATCCTTCAAATTAATTTCAACAACTTCTTCAATTCCAATAATATTTTTACCTGAAATATGCTGCACTTCTTTCTCCACTACATTTCCGAACATATCTTTTGCTATGCGAACACCTTTTACAGGAGTTGTTACTTTCACTCCTTCAATTCTTTGAAGTCTTTTTTTAAGCGGTGCAAGATTTGCAATTTGCACCCCTAGTCCTGCTCTTGCATTGATTTCAAGCAAAACAGGACCGCTTGTTTTATCAATTGCAATATCAGCAGCCATATAACCAAGATTTGTAATAAGCTGACATTTTGACGCAACCATCAGAATATCTTCCCAATAAGGAATTTTTAAACCTTTAATCGGTCCAACACCAGGTACTTCGTCTATAATTTTGTTTTTATAGGCAATATATGTACATTCACCTTTTGCAATATCAATTCCAACACCCACAGCACCCAAATGCAGATTGGCTTTACCTCCGGACTCTTTAGTTGGAAGTCTTAACATAGCCATAACCGGAATTAAATTATGAACAACTACGCGAATATCAGGCAATCCTCTATAAGAATAATTACCAAGTGATTCATTCGAGATAATTAGCTGTTCGAAAAAAGCTGTATCACCAACATTTGAAATCGAATAACGGCCATCCAATATATCGGAGATTTGATCTATTAATTCAGCTTTTGTTATTTTTTTACCGGAAGATTTTACAAAATGATCACCGCGTTTGCTTGTAATAGGAATAATCCCCTCTCCTCCAAAACCATGATTAGGTTTTAAAATAAAAGTATTTGGTAAAGAATGAAAATCAAATTTTTCCAATTCCTGTTTTGTTCTTATTGAAGCATATAATTTTGGAACAGGAATACCCCGGGCAGATAGAAACTTTTTAGTTTTAATCTTATCGTCGGCAAGTTTTATTGTTTTCTTTTGGTTATACGGCCTTATGTACAACAAATTTCTTGCATTTAATCCTAAAATCCCTTTGTCATTTAATAAGAACATTGGCTATAAAGTTATTCTTCTTCAACGTGACGCAGCACCTCTCTGAATCTTACATATTCCAATAATTTTAATCCTGTCCATCTTCCAAGGAATATATTTACAATTATAAATAATAAAATCACTTCAGGATAAGCAAGGATGAAGCCCTGCAATGCCGAGAACTTAAGTTTGAACAAGAAAAAGTCAATTTCACCGCCTATAACAATGTATGCGATTATTGCTACCAATAATGTCTGCAAAACCAATATTAATGCACGGTTAAATCCTTTTCCTGTTTGAACATTTACAAATTTTTCAGTCAAAGTACTCAAAATTAACATTGGGAATATTGATAAAGAGAAAAATTGAGCATCAAATAGATTGAATCTAATTGAAATAATCAAAAGTGCGAATATGGCTAATGCTACAGTTGATAATACAACCGCCATTTTCGGGATATATAATAGTCTGAATCTGCTTAAGGCAATTCGTACGCCTGTACCAACCAAAAGAATCACAATTAAAGTTAGAATGCCGAATTTAAGACCTAAAATCCAAAAAGTTAAAGTTATAATTGAAGGAGTATAAACACCAAATGTGGTTAATCCCACTATTTGTTTCATAAACGCGACTATTGTCGCAATTACAGGTAACATTAAAATCAAAATAACAGTATTTGCAGGAATTCCGCTGTCGATCAGGTAATTAACAAAATATGACATAAAGTTCCAAATCTGAAGTGTTCCTGTTTCAACATTAATCAAATTATATTCGTAACCGTCATTTTTTAATTTATTAATAAAATCAGTTGAATTGTCACTGTCGATTAATGCGTAAAAAGCAGCTTCTTTGGCAATAATAATATTTTCAGGCTTTAACAATTCGTAATGCCTTTGAAGCTGGCCCAGATTTTCATCCGCATCTTTAAGAACTAAAATAGTTTTTTTATCAAATGTAAGCGGCGGATCAAGGGCAGCCTGATTTTGCTTTACACGGGATAACGCATTTAAACCAGAGTCTCCGTCAGTCCATACTATTATTTCATCGATTTTTCTTAAGTTGTCAATATTTTCGCTTAATTTTCTTTCAAGTACTTCTTCTGAAATAAATTCTGTAGCTGAATCATAACTTTCGTATAATAAAATCTCATTGTCACGATCTCTCGCATAATTTGTAAATCCATCGAGACGTTCTTTTAAATCAGCTTTATCAGTAATTAATATAATAATTTTTTTATGTACAAAAATTTCTTTTGTGGTAGATACAGATTCAGTCCCGTCATTTGCAGTAAGTGTGACAGTTTTAGGACCCAATTCAGTATAATTATGCACTACTTCCGGTCCTTCTTTTTTGTTACCATCACCAAAATCCCAACTATAGGTAATTTTTGCATTTGGATCAGGATGTGTGCTTTTTGTTGCATCGAAAATGATATTTTTATTTTGCTGAACACTGCTGCTAGCAGTAATTATAGCTTCAAAAACAGCATCTCCAATATAGTTTGGACTCTCAGTTGCTTCAGCTTGTTGCGCAAACGCAGTAAAAGGCAAAGCAATAAATACAATCAAGATAAATAACGGAAGAATTTTTTTATACATTAAACATAAGTTAACCATTCTGAATACTGGTCTATTTTACCATGAATTGCATCTTCAAATAAGGTTTTTAACTTAATTGTAATCGGTCCGGTTTTTCCATCGCCAACAATAGTTTCATCAATTTGTTTTATAGGTGTAACTTCGGCAGCTGTTCCAGTAAAAAATGCTTCGTCAGACTGTTTCAATTCATCTAAAGTAATCAATTTTTCATTTACTTCAATATTATTATCAGCTGCAATTTTAAAAATTGAATCACGCGTAACACCAATAAGTATATTGCCTTCCTGAGGAGTTATTAATTGGTTATTCTTGACCATAAATATATTTTCACCCGGCCCTTCTGCAACATTTCCCTCAAAATCAAGTAACAGAGCTTCATCAAATCCGGCATTTACAGCTTCCAGATGGGCCTGAATTGAATTCGAGTAATGTCCGGTTATTTTTGCTTTTGTTTCTGAACTTCTTGGATGGATTCTTATAATTGAAGAAGTTTTTACTTTTACCATATCCTCACCTAAATATGATCCCCAAGGCCATACAGCAATACAAATATCCAAATCAGCACCTTTAGGATTTAAACCCATTTTACCATATCCATAAAAAATTATAGGTCTTATATAGCCTGCTTTAACATTATTTTTTCTAATTGTCTCAAGAATTATATTTTCAATTTCTTCTTTTGAATATGGAATTTCCATTTCTAGAGTTTTAGCAGAAAAATAAAGCCTTTCAACGTGCTCTTTTAATCTAAATATTGCGGTTTTCCCGCTTGCTGTTTCATAAAATCTAATTCCTTCAAAAACACCGCTTCCATAATGCAAAGAATGAGATAAAACATGCACTTTTGCTTTATCCCAAGGTATAAACTCGCCATTCATCCATATCAAATCAACCTTATCCATAATAAAAAATTAATAAATATCAAAAAAATCTTATGTTATGATGTAAAAAAAATCAATTATATAGCCTTAAACATTGTAAAAAAATCATTTTTTTGGTATAATATTAAGAAATATCTAAGATATCAAAATAAAAAAATGAAAAACCGAATCAAATATTTAGCTTTCGGCTTACTGACTACAATAATTTTAAATGCTGGCATTGCATCAGCTGAATCGACTCCATTTAAATTGGAAGCGTTTGGAATGGATACAATTGCAGGATTTGAAGCACAAATTTATAGTTCAAAAACATTTGCAAATAAAAATGTGGTATTTACCATTGTAAAACCAAGCGGCACTGAGCTTAATATCCCAGTTTTATCAAATGATGAAGGAATTGCTGAATTCAATTTATACGATTATCATACAAAGGAAGCTGGTGAATATAAAGTTGCTGCGCATTTGGATAACGGAACAAATGGCAATTTTAATACTTTCACTGTATTTCCTGACAGTATTTCATCTGAAAATTCAACAATTGATCCTTCGAAATTAGTAGCTAAAGCAACTGGAACAGATAAAATTTACGTTACCATAACACTTAGAGATAAATACGATAACCCTATTAAAGGGCATGAAATTGCTGTTATTTCAAGCAGAGCAAATGATCAGGTTCTCAAAGTATCACAAAAAGCATTTACAGATGAAAGCGGATCTATGATTTTCACACTATCTTCAACAAGCGATGGTGTTTCAATCTATTCGTTTTTGGATTCAACAGCTAATAAAGTATTGGATAAAAGAGTTGAAATAGCTTATACAGGTATGGAAAACGCAGGTGGTTCTATTGAAACCGCTTATGCGCAAGCCGGAGAAGTTTCAAATCTTGTATTTGAAAATCTTCCAGCAACAATCTTACCAAATTCAGATACTCCATTCACATTAACGGCTTATGATTCAGAAGGAGGCATTGTTCCTAATTATTCCGGATCAGTACATTTTTCAGTAGAAGGTTCAAACAGTGTTTATGCAAGTTTACCTAATGATTATACGTTTGATGTTGATTTTGATAGCGGATCACATGAATTTAAAGGCGCTGGTTCTTCGTTAAATTTCGCTCAAGCAGGAACATATACAGTAGTTGCTACAGATTTGGGTGATTTTACAATTAGAGGAACTGAAGAAATTTTTGTTGGAACTGGTTCTCAGCCTCCGCAAACTACAACCGGAAATGATTTTGAATTGGTTATTGACTCTCCTACGGCTGGTACTTACGGTCAAAGAGAATTTACAATAACCGGAACAGCACCAAGTACTGATCTTACGATTCAATTATTTGATAATGATGTAACTTTAGGTTCAACTGAAGTACAAGGTGACAGAACTTTTAGTTTCCAAACAGATGAGCTTTTAGACGGACCACATACTTTAATCGCGGTTGCATTAGATAGCGACGATACAATTCAATATACATCAGATGAAGTAAAAATCGACATCGATACTTCGCCACCTGAAGTAAAAAATATAAAAATCACACCATCAACAGGTATTAAAACAGGTGATATTTTGGATATTGTTGTAACTTCAGAACCAGATGTATTTCAGGGAGCTGTTGTATTTAATGTTGATATTGCTGAACTTGAACAAGATCCTAATGATCCTACCAAATATAACGCATCAATTCAGGCTCCAACTGATCCAGGAACATATCCGCTTGATGTAATTTTGGTTGATGAACTTGGGAATGAAGGTTCTTACACAAATGTTGCAATATTAGAAATCACCGAAGGCGGTGATGGATTAATTGATGGACAACAACCCGTAGCACAAGAAGACCAAATACCATCAGATGTATTCGGAGTACAAGTTGTTTCAACAGATGCTAAGGTAACTTTAAAATGGCAGCCGGCATCAGATGATTCAGGTATTGATCATTACAAAATATATTTTGGACTTACTCCAAGCAATTTAGATAGAGCAGTTAATACGTTTGATAATAAAACAACTTGGTATATACCTAATCTTGTAAATGGTCAGGAGTATTTCTTTGCAGTAGCTGCTGTAGATGATGCTGATCAGGAGAGTGCAAATAAAAGTAGCATAGTAAGCGGAATTCCTTACTCGCAAGTGCAGGTATTCACACCTCCGCCTGACGAATCACAAGTGAAAACAGTAACAATTACAACTAATAAATTAGAATCAACCGGTCCGGAAATGATTTGGTTTGTTCTGATTTCTCTATTAATTTCTCAGCTTTACTTTAAATTTAAAAAGAAAGTGTGCTAGATCAAGCTACGAAGAAGGAGCGAATGCGACTGATTGAGTAGGTTGAGAAAGTACGACGAAGTGTGCTAGATCAAGCTACGAAGAGGGAGCGAATGCGACTGATTGAGTAGGTTGAGAAAGTACGACGAAGTGTGCTAGATCAAGCTACGAAGAAGGAGCGAATGCGACTGATTGAGTAGGTTGAGAAAGTACGACGAAGTGTGCTAGAATCAGATCCGGCCATATTAATAATTAGAAAATGGAGATCCGGTATTTTTTGGCACAATTTGTTAATGTATTTGCAGAACTATTAATATTTGCGATATTCATAAGAGTAATTCTTTCATGGATCAAACCAGTAAATGCGAGTTCGGGTTTTTCTAAATTCTTATTTGAAATTACTGAACCTGTTTTATCACTATTCAGACGAGTAGTACCAAGACTTGGAATGATCGACATAAGTCCGATTATCGCTTTTATGGTAATTGAATTTACCCGCTCTCTTTTAATAGGATTATTACTTCCAATTTCATGATTAAAATTTACAATACATTAAGCAGACAAAAAGAGGAGTTTAAATCTTTAAAAGAAGGAGAAGTAACTTTTTATTTATGCGGACCAACTGTTTACGACTCTGCGCATTTAGGACACGGCAGAAGCGCGACTGCTTTTGATGTTATTAGACGTTATTTAATTTATAAGGGATACAATGTCAAATATGTATCAAACTACACTGATATAGACGATAAAATGATTAACAGGGCCAATGAAGAAGGCATATCAGTTAAAGAATTGTCAGAAAAAGTTATTCCAATGTACGAAAGAGATTATGGAAGGCTTAAAATAATGGATCCGGATGTTAAACCAAGAGCAACCGAATATATTGATCATATTATTGAATTAATTAAAAAATTGGATGAAGCAGGAGCAATTTACGAACTGGAAGATGGAATTTACTTTGATATTTCTAAATTTCCTGAATACGGCAAATTATCAAATCAAAAATTAGATGAATTGCAAATGGGAGCTCGTGTTGAAGTAAATGAAGCAAAAAGAAATCCACAGGATTTTGCATTATGGAAAAAAGAAAAACCAGGAGAACCTTCCTGGGACAGCCCGTGGGGTAAAGGCAGACCGGGCTGGCATATCGAGTGCAGTGCTATGAGTACATCTATTTTAGGTGATACAATCGATATACATGCAGGCGGTGCTGATCTAACTTTTCCTCATCATGAATGCGAAATAGCGCAAAGTGAAACTGCAACCAAACAATTATTCGCAAAATACTGGCTTCATAATGGCTTCATAAACATAAATGAAGAAAAGATGTCTAAATCATTAGGCAATTTCATTACTCTTCAAAATCTTTTAGACCAATATTCGGGTGAAGTAATTAGATTTTTGTACTTACAAACTCATTACCGTTCACCAATTAATTTTACTGATGCACTTTTGGAACAGTCTAAAATGAGTCTGCAAAGAATTCATGATTTTGTAAATTCAATTAAAAGAATAAAAGATTCCGGTATACTTCATGATGAAATTAAAAAAGCTACTGCAAATGCTAAACAAAAATTTGAAACCGGAATGAATAATGATTTTGAAACACCTGATGGTTTAGCAGCATTATTCGAATTTATTAAAGAAATAAATATTCTTAAAGATGATATTGATTTAAACGATAGTGATCGCGATAATATTCTGGATTTTATAACTGACATTGATAAAGTTTTTGTTGTTTTAATTCCTAAAGAAGCTGAAGAGCTTCCTGACAATATCCAAAAACTGATGAAAGAACGTGAAACAGCACGTGCAAATAAAGAATGGGAGAAATCAGATAAAATTAGAGATGAACTTTTAAGTCACGGGATAGTGCTCGAAGATACTGCTGAGGGTACAATCTGGAAGAAATTTAATTAATCCATACAGGTTTCACAAAATTTTTCTGGATTTTGCGAAAGATAGTATTCGCCAAATTTCCATATATCCCCTGCTCCCATAATTATTAATACATCATATTTTGATTTATTTCCTTCAAGATACTGTTTGATAGAATCATAATCGGATTTCAATACTACTTCAGTGCCATTTTTATTTATGGATTCAGCAAGATCCTCAAGTTTTACACCTTCAATATCTTCTTTTTTATCTCTGACCTGATAAATATTAGGTAAAATTACTGTTTCAGCTTTTTTAAATGATTCTCCAAATTCCTTAATAAAGTTTCGTGTACGATTATATTGATGCGGCTGAAATAAACAGCAAATTTTTGAATTAGGATATTTTTCATGAGCAGCATCAATTGTTTTTTTGATTGCTGTTGGATGATGAGCATAATCACTTATAACGGTCATATTGTAAAATTTTCCAAGAATTTCAAATCGTCTCCACGCACCTTTAAATTTTGAATAAATATTGAGAATTTTTTCGCGGTCTATATTTAATATCTGACCTAAAATAATGCCACACAGTGCATTTAATTTATTAAAATCACCTGGAATCTGTAAATTTAATTCTTTTATCCTCGGGTCATCACTATGAAATAAAATAACCTGAGCTTTAGCATCAGTGATAACATCCAAAACATTTTCATCATCGCCGTTGGCAATTAAAAATCCATCTTCAGGCAATTTAGCTATAAATTCTTTAAAAGCTTCTTTGTAATCATCCAAATCTTTAAAATAATCAAGATGCTCGGCTTCAAGGTTTGTTAGAATTATTATATTTGGAGAATAATTAAGAAAATTTCGTTTATATTCACAAGCTTCAACAATAAAATAATCTTCAGTGCCCAATCTGTAATTTTGACCACCAAATTCTTTTAATTCAGACCCAATTATAACAGTGGGATCTTTTTCTCCTGCAATTAAAGCAAGTGAAGAAAAGGCTGTAACAGTTGTTTTTCCGTGAGTTCCGCATACAGCAATTGTATATAAATTTTCAGTAAATTCTTTAATTGCCTGGGCATAAGTAAATATTGGAATTTTTAATTTCTTTGCTTTTAAAAGTTCCGGATTATCATCAGGAATAGCTGAAGAATATATTACTTTGATTGAATCTTCAGGTAAAAATTGTTCATTATGACCGATTTGAATTTTTATGCCTTTTTCTTTCATTCTTTCGATAATATCCGAATCCTCCTTATCAGAACCTGAAACTTTATATCCCTGTTCGTAGAGTATTTGTGCAAGCCCGCTTAAACCTATTCCACCTATACCGATTAAATGTATTTTTTTATTCATTTATGATAATTTATTGTCATGCAACAGAATAATGATCAACCATCAAATTTCACAAACTTTGTAATAATTGGCTTAATAATATTAAGTGCCTATCTATTATATTCATTAACTTTGGCTTTTTACAAGAGTCATCAAATAGACATATATATTGAAGATTTCGAAACAGAAAATCAAAAAATAGAAGAGGAAAACAACAATCTTATCTCTGAATTTGATTATGTAACTTCAGAAAGCTATATAGATAAAATTCTTAAACAAAATAAAGGGCTAGTTAATCCCGGGGAAGAAGTAATAATCATAGCTTCAAATGATAACCAAGTAGGTGAAGAAGATAATTTAAATCTAGATACAATTTCAAAAAGAGATCTTGAAGTATTATCTAATACTGAAAAATGGAGAGTATTTATTTTCGAAGATAATCCTTTTAGATAACACGAAGCTTAAACTTGACTTTAAGTTTTCGGCCTTTATAATACCAATGCAAATATCGCGGGGTAGAGCAGTGGCAGCTCGTCGGGCTCATAACCCGGAGGTCGCAGGTTCGAATCCTGTCCCCGCAACCAAATTTATTTTCTTCCCCATTTTTTCAAAATCGTTTTAGCTATTATTACACTTGGCTTTTGTATACCAAAAAATCCAACTACAAAAGATGCTATTAATAAATAATAAGCAATATTTATCAAATTTTGATCAAGATTAATTAAAGATATTATTCCAATTGAAACAGCTAAAACAAGAAACAAAGTTCTAAGCTTAGCGCCTATTGCCGCACTATTAAACATTTTTAATGAAGCCTGAAGATTAATTGCAGCATCAACAAACAAATCACGGGCAATTTGTAATAAAACTATCCATAAAGGAAAAATCTGAAGATAAGTTAACGTAACCATCATCAAAATATTCATTATTTTATCTGCAAGAGGATCTAGAAAACGACCAAGTTTACTTTCTAATTTATATTTACGGGCTATATAACCATCCAGTAAGTCAGATAACATCCCAATTAGGTATAAACCTAAAGCAAAATAATAATGATTATTAAAATCAATAAATAAAAAAGCAATTATTACAGGAATCAGTAAAATGCGAAATATAGAAATAATATTTGGTAATGTCATTTTATTTTGTTAGTTGTTTTTATTATAAAGCAAATTAAATAAAACAAAAAGCACCCAATTGGTGCCCTTTGTTTTAAGCCTCTCTCTTTTCTTTTGAAAAAGATTTCTCTAAAACCAGATATAATGTAGGAAAATATTTACATAATGTAAAGGTGTTTTTTTTACTTTACAAAAATTACATCAGGGTAAATAATATGTTTAGTACCTGTTAACAAATTAAGGGAAATGAACCAAAATACAAAAGATTTAATTGCCAGGCGTATAAAACAAGGATTAAAAGAATCAAATATAACTCAAACCCAACTGGCAAATATGATTAATAAATCCAGAGCTTATGTAACAAACATAACGCAGGGAAGGTATACTCCAAAAGTTTGGGAATTGTTAAGAATTGCGGAATTCTTGAAAAAGCCCATAGGTTATTTTTTTGGTGAAGATAATAGTGGAGTAATGCACTATATTGAAAAAGCAAAAAAGTGGGATAAGATTGTTTCTTTAATAGAAAGGGATATTAAAACTGATTTTAATGAGGATATTGTGGCTATCCCTTATATAGACGTAACAAAGGTGCATAACAAACAATTGTCTGATTTAATTGAATTTAAAAACAAAACTAACAGATTTATATATTTATCTAAATCATATATAAAAAACACGATTAAATATTTTAAACCTTTAGATAAACTTGTTGCAGTTCAGGTATTTATAAGAGATTATCCTGAATTTGGATTAAATATAGGTGATGTTTTAATAGGTGAAATGGTGCACAATAATGAAATCGGGGAGGATAACAGCGGGAAGTTATTTACAATTTTTTATAAAAATGAAATCGGAGTAAAGCGTGTATATAAAGACGGAAATGAGTATTATTTTGAACCAATGCATAGCAATCCACAAATTGAAAGACTAAGAAAAACCGATCCAAATCTAATTATAGCCGGAGTAGTAAGGTTTAGCATAAACGCAAAAAATTTCTAAATAATAATTACTTGCAACAAATCGTTGCTCACTTTAAAATACTATTCGCATATTTTAATATGGCAGGGTAGCTCAGTTGGTTAGAGCGCGGGACTCATAAGCCCGAGGTCGTGGGTTCGATCCCCTCCCCTGCTACCAAAAACGCGCACATGCGCGACTCCATGGAACGAACGGCGTTAATAAACATCTCCAATGCAAATTTTAAATGCAATTCTGGCTTCAATAATTTTTTTTCTACCCGCCTATATAGCCAATGCTATGCCGGTTATTGCTAATGGATTGAAATTATTACCCTCACTTGCAAAACCAATTAACAAAAAAGTGTTTGGTGAAAGCAAAACTTACAGAGGATTTTTTGTTGGTATTCTAGGAGCTTTAATTGTTGGATTAATTCAATTTGGTTTTGGTTTATATAGTTTTTCAATTTGGCAAAATAATTTAATGTTTACACTTCTTCTAAGCTTTTATCTTGGACTTGGAGCCTTAACCGGTGATCTTATTAAAAGTTATTTTAAAAGACGAATAGGTAAAAAAAGCGGTGAACCATGGATTATATTCGACCAGATTGATTATGTGGTAGGTGGTTTATTAATCGGCTCACTTATTGTTGTGCCTACCTTAGAACTTATCATTATACTTTTAATTATTTCGCCCCTTTTTGCGCTTGGAGCAAATGTAATCGCTTATAAATTGAAAATAAAAAAAGTGTGGTGGTAAAGCTATTCTTTTAATTTTGTATCAATAACTTTAGTAATATTTTCATAAGGCTGAAGTCCAACTAATTTCTCATTATTAATAATTAATGTTGGATTGTTATTTACATTTAATTTTAACCCCTGTTGTTTGTTTCTTAATACAAGATTTCTATATTTATCGCTTTCAAGACAATTTTTAAATGCATTAGGTTCTAATCCCAATTCGTCAGCATACCCATATAGATCTTCTAATTTTAGTTTATCGTAATTTTCACTTAGTTTTATATGCATATCCCAATACTTTTCTTCTCCTTGATCGCCGGCACAATAGGTTGCTTCACTTGCCTTTTGTGAATTTTCTTTGTTTGCAATTGGGAAATCTTTAAATATAAAAAGTATTTTTCCGGTTTCAATGTAATCTTTTTGAATTTTTGGGAGAATTTCCAAAGCAAATCTAGAACAAAAACTACATTCATATTCACCAAATTGAGTCACAACTACTTTGGCATTTGCATTTCCCTTTGAATAAGTTATATCGATAGCCGGATCAACATAAATTTCATTCTGATTATCAAGCTGGTCGTTATTACATGCAGTGATTAATAATAAAGTTGTTATTGAGCAAAACAACATTAGTATTTTTTTCATTGTTTTAATTTTATAAAACATTGTTATTATGCATTAAAATTAATTTTTAATCAACTCACTTATTTGCTTTTTGATTTCATAATAATCACCACTTTTTGGCAAAAGGATATATTCTCCGTCTATTGATTTTGTTGAATAAAGTAAATTTGCAGTACTTAAGACATTTCCGCTTTCTATAGCATAATTCTGATAATGATTTAAGTAATAAAGCGCTTCAAAAACATCAATATCAGTTTTAAAGCTGCTTGAAATCTCTTTAAAAATACTTATGGCTTTATCCAAATCACTAAGAAGATTTAATTTTTTCAGCTTAACTCTAATAGCCTGAATTACCTGATGCTGTCTTTCGCTCCGGTCAAAATCAGAAGTTGATTTTCTGCTTCTGGAATACATTAATGCCTGTTCACCTGTAAAATGATGAGACCCTGCTTTAATTTCATAAACTTCATAACCATTTGCTGAATCAGGGAAGTAAGGATCATAAATATCTTTCTTAACATACAAATCAATCCCCCCAATAATATCAATCGTTTTAATAAAACTGTCGAAATCAATAATTGCATATTTATTTGGATAAACACCAGTTACTTTGTATATTTCTTCCTTTACCTGATCTATGCCAAATACTGAATATATTGAATTAATTTTTCTGCCGTTTAAATATAAATCTCTTGGAATACTTATTAGAGAAATGGTGTTTTTAGATGGATTGATTGATACAAGTATTATAGTATCAGTAAGTTTATCGTGTGTGCCTAAAATTAAAATATTGGTTATATCACTCTCGTATGCCTGAAACGAAACTTCATCATTTAATTTTTCATTTTTTACTTTTAGATTTTCAATTACTTTTTCTTTTTCTCCAATTGCAGTAATTAAATCAGTTTTCACTTTTTCAAATTGATTTTCAGCTTCTTTTTTCTCTGTTTCTCCTGAATTAACATAGTCTTCAAAAGACTTATGTAATAAATCAAAACCCTCACTCACAATGTCTCGATTAATCTTCAAATAATCATATAAATACAGATTCTCTTCTTTTAACTCACCTACTTCCTGTGCAAGCAGATTAATCTGATCATCTTTTACCAATAGTGATTCTTTGGTTGATTTAGCTATAATTCCAAAACTTAATGTAGCTATTATTAAAGAAAAAATAACACCATAAAGCATTATTCTTGTACCTCTTAAATTATCGAAAATGTTAATTGGCTTTTTTATCATTCTTGGCTTAAATCAATTCCAATTCTCGCTGCAATTTCCTGATCGACAAATTCACGCTTTCTGCCATATTTCATGCGGGAATATTCTTTAACTATTTCAGCGATTTTTTTATTAGCTTTACTTTGATCCCATATAGTTTCCAAAGAAAAAGGCCGCGAGGTTGTATTATTAATATTTAATTTTATGTAAGCTTTATAATTCGCAATACCAAGTACATCAGCTTCAGTTAATACAGGAGCGTACTCTTTCGACATGTATTCAGCGTCATCAGCACCGACTTTAAAGGACATCATTGTACCAACGTTACCAAATACTGCGTCACGGATTTGAGCATTATCTTTTTTAACCAGCTGTTTAATATATTGATGCGCCATAATCAGACACAAATGGTATTTTCTGGCTTCTGAAAGAATCGAACAGAAACTGTCTGTTGCAAAATTTTGGAACTCATCCACATATAAATAGAAATCTTTACGCTGGTCTTCGGGCATATCCGCACGGCTCATTGCAGCCATCTGGATTCTTGCAACAACAACCAATCCCAATAATTGAGTGTTTAAATCGCCAATTTTACCTTTTGAAAGATTAATTAACAAAATCTTCTGATTATCCATAACTTCTCTGAAATTAAACGCTGATTTTGTTTGGCCGATTGTATTACGCATTATCGAATTTGTAATAAAAGGTCCGAATTTAGATGAGAAATAAGGAATCATTTCTTGTCTTTCACGTTCACCAGTATGCGCATATTCATGCTCCCAGAAAGATCGTACAACCGGATTGCGCACTTTTTTAACTTTATATTTCATAAAGTCATCATCAACGAACATTCTTGGCACATCAATTAATGTTGCACCTTCTTCTTTGTCTTCCATTAGTGTAAGACAAGCATTTCTAAAATAATGCTGAATACGTGGTCCGAAAATTTCATCACCAAACAGTTTAATGAAAATTTCAGTTGCCTGTGAAGAAGCCAAATCCTGCTCTTCAGGAGTCTTTGTTTCAAGAATATTAAGACCCATTGGTCTCTCCTGATCAGAAGGATTAAATACAATAACATCTTTTGCTCTTTCTTTTGGAACAAAAGTTAATATATCTTCAACAAGGTCTCCATGTGGATCAATAACACAAACACCGTCACCATTCCACATATCCTGACGTGCCATGAAACTAATAAATGCAGATTTACCTGAACCGGATTTACCAATTACATAATGATGTCTTGTTCGGTCTTCTCTTAATATATGAACCTTTCGCACTTCGCCTCTGTATACATTATTACCCAGATAAACACCTTCAGTAGGTAAATCAACTGGTGCAGGCAATACTTTATAAGCAAGCCATCTAATTACTGGTGTGTAATTATATCTTGAATTAGGGAAATGATACATTCCAGCAAGTTCCTCGGGTGTTAATATACTTTGCCGTTCAGATATTATTCCAGGTATTAATATGAATTTTTGAAGTCTGTTTTTAAAAGCATGAAATATTAATTTTGTATTCCATTTATCAATAAATATCATTCTTCTGGTCTGGAAATAGTTCATTGCAACTGATTTAAATAAATTCAGAGACAATATCATGTTATTCATTATTTCTGTTGACTGTGCATAAGTTTTACTTGAAGTTAAAATTCTTATTGAAGTGTCGAATCCAACATTTTCAGCTTTTTCACCGATCATTTTTGCGGTTTCTTCTTTTGTTTGAAGCATACGAACATATTGGCTTCCTTCCGGCGCGCCGGTATTCATATTTTGTTTCATTTTGTCATAACCAAACAACAATCCTTGAAATAAAGATAAGATCCAACCCAAAATGGGAATTCTTAAAAATCCGCCTTTAACTTTTTTCCCAAGAAATAATTTAGTGCCGGCTTTCTCAGCTTTTTTGCTCCACCTGTCTGATCTTGGACTTATTACGAATTGAAATACCGCTTTATCTTCATCACCTAATTTGGACAAAACATTAGTAAGATCATTTAATGGATCATTTTCAATTTTTTTATAAGTTCTAATAGGATAATAGAATTCCTTAGCCAAATAAGCATAAAAACATCTCAAAATAGAACCTTTTGTATTAATTTCATAAGGTTTTGTTATTTGAATATCAGCATCGCTGTAATATGAAGTAATTTGTTTTTCAACTAAATCATAATAATATTTGTATGTAACTACATAAAATTCAACTTGTTTATTTTGAGCAACAAGTTCAAACGATACTACATCCATATTAAAAATAAAATTTCTTATTTTATTAGAGATATTCAGTTCACGTATTTCATGGATATTTCTATAAAATTGTTCCATCACACCAATAAGTTCCCTAAAATCTTTCTCAACCTGCTTATCTTTGTCTTTGGCAGTATCAGCGCGAGGTAGGGTAATTCGCATGTAAACTAAGTCTTTTGACCATTTTAAAGCAAATATGTATCTAAAAACCCAAATGCCGTGTTTAATGGCAAATATCAATACAAGTAGCAGTGCTATGCTCCAAATAGGATGTTGTAAAATAAATTGTGTCATGTTTTTATTTATATTTCTTTATATTTTAGCACAAATAAGCGAAAATATCAATTTCCTTACCCTTTCTAAAACTTAAAAAACTATTGTAGTTTTTTATCTAGATATTCTTGAAGTTCTTCAATTTTAATTCTGTCCTGATTCAATGTGTCGCGGTCCCGGACAGTTACAGAATTATCTTCCAAAGTATCATAGTCGATTGTAATTGCAAATGGCGTACCTATTTCATCCTGTCTACGGTATCTTTTACCGATACTTCCGGTTAAATCATAATCCAGTGCATATTTATCTTTAAGAATATCAAAAACTTTATCAGCCATCTCTACTAATTCAGGTTTTTTCATTAATGGTAAAATTGCTGCTTTATAAGGTGCAATTTGCGGTTTTAGTTTAAGTACTACGCGAGCTTCTCCTTCAACTTCTTCTTCAGAATAAGAATCAAGAAGTACCATTAAAATTGTTCTGCTTAAACCAAACGTAGGTTCAATAACATGAGGTATAAATTTTTCACCTGTCTCCTGATCAAAATAAGTCATATCTTTACCGCTTGCTTCCATATGATTTTTCAAATCAAAATCAGTTCTGTATGCAAGACCATATAATTCTTTCCATCCAAAAGGAGTATTATATTCAATATCAACTGTTCGTTTTGAATAGTGAGAAAGTTCATCTTTAGTATGTTCTCGTACTCTTGTGTTTTCTTTAGAAATACCAACAATATCAAGCCATTTTTTCATTTCTGAAAGCCAATATTCAAATTTTTCTTTCCAGTCTTCTTCTCTAATAAAATATTCAAACTCCATTAAATCGAATTCAAGTGTTCTGAATATAAAATTACCAGGAGTTATTTCATTTCTGAATGCTTTACCGGCTGAAGCAATTCCAAAAGGAAGCTTTTTACGAGTTGTATCCAATACATTTTTAAAATTTGTGAACATACCCTGAGCAATTTCGCCTCTTAGATAAACAGGCTCTGAATTACTTGCTACAGGACCGATATAAGTTTGAAACAAGAGATTAAAAGTTCTTACATCAGTAAAATTTTTAGATCCGCAATTTGGACATTTAATATTATTCTCAATTATTAAGGTATTTAAATCTTCAGGACTTAATCCTTCTACTTTTACATTTTCAAGTGCGTCTTCTATTAAATGGTCTGCTCTGTGTCTTTTTTTACATTCTTTGCAATCAACCTGCGCATCATTAAAATTTTCAACATGACCGGAAGCCTGCCAAACCTTAGGATTCATGAAAATAGCTGCATCAATACCAACAATATCTCTTCTGCTATGAATAAAAAATTTCCACCAGGCCTGAAGAATATTATTTTTAAGTTCAGCTCCCAAAGGTCCTAAATCCCATGTATTTGCAAGTCCGCCATATATTTCTGATCCCTGAAATACGAATCCCCTCCTTTTACATAAAGAAACCACCTTTTCCATTAAATCATTTTGAGCATTCATTATTTATATATGTTAAAAATCAAAATCTATAATAGCAAAAAAAAATATGTACTGAAATCAAAAGTTCGCATGACTGTCAATCATAAAAGTTACGGGCCCGTCATTAACAAGTTCTATATCCATCATTGCAGCAAAAATACCTGTTTCAACTTTTAATTGTGATTTTCGGCATTCTTCAATAAATTTTTCATATAATTCTTTAGCAGAATCTGGTTTTGCAGCATTTGTAAAATCAGGTCTTCTGCCCTTTTTAACACTTCCATATAAAGTAAATTGAGATATAACAAGTAACCCGCCATTAATATCTAAAACAGATTTGTCCATTTGTTTATCATCATTTTCAAAAATTCTTAAGTTAATTATTTTATCAACCAGATAATTAATATCTTCAGATGAATCATTGTGCGTTATACCCAAAAAAATCAAAATACCTTTATCAATTTTGCCTGTGATGGTGTTATCTACTGTTACTTTCGCTTTGGAAACTCTTTGAATTAAGGCTTTCATTATTCTTTTTGCTTATTTTTCATATCCAAAACCGCATTAGATAAAATTTTCAAAAGACTTTCTGCGGTTTTTTGAGTTAAATTCACACGACTTACAATTTTAATTGTTGAAGGAGTAACATTTGGCAGAATATAACCAAAATCTAAAATCATTTCATTATTGGTCGCGCTAACTGAAACAGCATTACTATAAACGCCTGCTTCCAATGCTGAATCAAATTTTATTTGAAGTTTTTTCTTATTCTCTTCATCCATGTTATTAGGTTAATAATATTTACCCTAGTGTAATGAATTTTTTATAAAATTTAAAGCTGTTGTTGAAATATTTACAACACAAAATTCAATAAAATTTTCTTTATACAAAGCCTAATCTAAAAATAGGCCCTTTATTGAGTTGAAAATATTATATATCATTTCACTCGCTGTTGACTAAATGCCTATGTATGCTCTTGTTATCACGGAAAATAGAATGTTGTCGGAACTGCTTTGCAGAAATTTGAATTGCGAAAATATTCTAAGTGAATACAAATCCTTACATGAGAATTATAAAGACAGTTTATTATATAATAATTATGATTGTATAATTTTTAAATTAACTTCTTCTGAGTCAAATAATAATACGATTCTTAAAGCCATTAAAGAAATAGATTATAATAAACCATTATTTTTACTTATTAACAAAAAACAAATTAATGAATTAGAAAATATTAAATTAAATACCAAATATATATATCCTTATGATATTCCAACAAGATACCTTGCAAATGAAATTAAAAAAATAATTAATAAAAACAATAAATTAAAGCACGATTATATAATAAAAGTGCATGATCTTATTTTAAATATTAACAGACGTGAGGTTGAACGATTTGGGAAAAAACAATTTCTTAGAAATAAAGAATTTCAATTATTGGAATTTTTAATGAGAAATACAGATATACTACTATCAAGACAAATTATTTTAGAAAACGTATGGGATAGAAATGCTTATTTTATGACAAATACTGTTGATGTACATATTAATTGTCTAAGAAAGAAAATTGATTATAAAAAAACCAATCAGCTAATTGAAACTATATATTGTAGCGGATATATTTTACATTCATTACCAATTGTAAATAACTAAACAATCTTTGGATTATAAGTAAACCCCAAATTCTTCACCTTAGATTTCGATTAAACTATAATAGCAAAGTAAATGCAAACTTGATATATTTGCAATTTATTATTTAATTCATATGCAATATGGACACGTCTCAAACTCCAGTTAAAACTTTTCAAAACGCTCAGAAAATTGTTCAAGACCTACTTATACTGCTTTCACAAAAGGAAAAACACGTTATTAAAAGACGGTTCAATTTAGATAATACATACCGTGCAACCCTCGAAGAAATTGGAAAACACTTCAACGTAACAAGAGAACGAATTAGACAAATTGAAAAGAATGCGCTCACAAAATTGCAAAGAAACGTAGGCAATACTGAACTCCAACAAGTGAATGAATTTATTAAAAATCTTTTACAGGAAAACGGCGGAATTATGACTGATGAGAACCTATTTTCATCATTAATAAACCTTTTAAGTAAAAGCGATGTTGAAATTAACAGGAATGCAATAAATCTTTCTCTTTCTTTAGATAAAGATTTAATCAGAATTCCAAATACAATTAATTATCATCCATATATTAAATTTGCTGATATTAACGACACTAATGTCAAACAAGTTACAAGCAAAACAATAGATATATTAAAGAAAAAGACTGACATTCTATCTAATAGCAAAATTTTTGATGAACTTAAAAAGCATTTTAAAGAACTTGATGCAACAAGACTTCAACAGGTAATTTCTATTTTCACTTTGGATAAACGTTTGAAGCCGGTTGAAAACGGTATTGGTCTTGCAAGCTGGAGACATATCAATCCAAAAACCTTAAGAGATAAAATTTATTTTGTTCTAAACAGGAACAAAAAACCAATGCATTTTATTGATATCGTTAATAAAATCACTGAACTTAAATTTGATAATAAAAGAATTAATCTTCAGGCTGTTCATAACGAATTAATCAGACACGACCAGTTTGTATTAATCGGCAGAGGAATTTATGCACTTAAAGAGTGGGGCTTTAAAGAAGGTACAGTAGCAGATATTATCGAAGATATTCTAAAAGACGGTAAAGCAAAATCTCAGGAAGCTATTATTACCGACGTTCTTAAACAAAGACAGGTTAAGAAAATTACAATCATTCTTAATTTGAAGAATAAAAAGCAGTTTGAGCGTGTTGGTCGTGAACAATATAAACTGGCAAAAAAGAAGTAATTTAAAGTCTGATAAATTCATTCGGCATTTCTTTCTTTTGTTTTCTGAATTTTTTTTGCAGTTCTCTTATTTTTGTAATAATTTCTTTGGTAAGCTGTTTATCGAATTCATTTCGTGCTAATTTCAACAATTCCAATGCTTTAAAATTATCTTTTTCAATTTCAATTAATTCTTCGAGTCCTTTTATACATGTTTGATATTTTTTTATTTGAAATAAAGTCAAAAGTTCTTCATAAGATTTATAGGTAAAATCCATTTTATCAAATTTTCTTGCCATTTCTTCACGTTTTGAAAGCTTTTTTATCAAAGCATCAATCTTTGACGATTCAGGATAAACAGCTTTTAAATGTTTAATAAAATCAGCTATTTCATCAAACTTGTCACTCTTCAATAAAAAGTCACGATCTTTAATTTGCTGATCAATATATGCTTCACGAGCATTCGCAAGCATTATTTTAGCTTGTTCGTGGTCAGGAATTTTAAGTAAGACCCGCTTCAAAGTTGTTATGGCGTCCTGATATTTAGCTTCATCCATATATTTTTTTGCAGCATCCAAATATTGAGCCAGTGTGTCTTTTTGCTCTTTGGATTTTTCTTTTAGCTGTAAGTTTTGGGCTTTTTCAAGTTCCTTTTCAAGTTCAGCATATCCCGGAACAAATCTTTGTAATTCTTTTAATTTTGTTATTATTTCGAGATATTTTTTCTCTTTCCACAAAGGTTTGAGCTTATCCATGTCACCTTTTACCAATTTTAGATTCTTTTTAAATACAAGTTTTTCGATTTTTGCTTTTTGTCTTCTTATCCTGTAACTTTCAGGAAAATTCAATAATAATTTATTACAAAGATCATAAGCTTCCTTTAGCTTATCAGCAGCAATTAAACTTTCAATTTCCTTAAGCCCCTGGGCTTTTTCATTCATATTTTTGTTTTTATTTTCAATATATTATACCACAAATATTAAATTTCGACCAGTTTGTCTTGAATTTTTTTAATTGCGCTTGATGTTTCACTTAAACGTTTTTGTTCTTTCTCTATTACTTCAGGAGGAGCATTTTTTACAAATCCCTGATTGTTAAGCTTTGATTTAAGGGTTTTTTCAAATTTCTTTAAATTATCAAGTTCTTTGTTTAATCGATTATTTTCTTTATCAATATCAATCATTTCATGTAATGGCAGATAAATTTCAAGATTACCTGTTAATAGAGCAATCGCATGGTCCAGTTTTTCTCCTTTTTCAAATATTTCCAACTCCCCTATTCTGGCCATTCTCATTAAAGGTGCGCGTTTAAGCTCTAAAAACTCAGTGTATTTACCTGCATAAATAACTGCATGAATTTCTTTTGCAGGATCAACAGAATGCTCTGCTCTGGCACTTCTTATGTCTGAAATAACCTGATGCAAAAGTTCCATGTTTTCAACTTCTTTAGCAAAAATCATACTTTTATCAAAAACAGGCCAATCTTCTGAAATAAGCATTTTATCGCCATGCAGATTTTCCCACAAAACCTCTGTAACAAAAGGAATAAAAGGATGAAGTAATTTTAATAAATTTTTAATTACAAAAGCTAAAACATTAGGATTCAAATGTTCACCTTTGCTAAATTCAACATACCAGTCGCAAAGTTCGCTCCAGGTGAAATTATAAATTTTGTTTCCGGCTTCACTAAAGTGATATTTATCCATATCATCAGTGATATCTTTAATCAGATACTGAAGTTTTGTAAGAATCCATTTATCAGCGGGCGACTGGATGTGTTTTTTAGGAATAAATTCTTCTTTTAATGCTTTTTCATCAACATTTAACAATGAAAATCTAACTGCATTCCAGATTTTATTAACAAAATTTCTGTAACCTGCAATTTTCTCTTCATAAAGCCTCAAATCATTACCAGGAGTAGAACCGATCACCATGCTTAAACGAAGAGCATCCGTTCCGTACTGATCAATCATGTCCAACGGATTAATACATGTTTCAGGCTTTGACTTAGACATTTTCTGACCATCACGAGTTCGAATTAATCCATGCAGATAAACCTGTTTAAATGGAACTTCTCCTAATCCGTAAGTTGTCATTATTATCATTCTGGCAATCCAGAAAAACAAAATATCATAACCTGTTTCCAAAACACTCGTCGGGTGGAAATATTTTAAATCTTCAGTTTGATCAGGCCATCCAAGTGTTGAAAAAGTCCATAAACCTGAAGAAAACCATGTATCTAAAGTATCGGGATCTTGCTTTAGGTTAGAACCTTTACATTTAGTACATTTTTTAGGGGTATCAACTTCAACGATCTCTTCATCACAATCCTGGCAATACCAAACCGGAACTTGATGCCCATACCAAATCTGACGAGAAATGCACCAGTCGTGCAGGTTTTCCATCCAGTTATAATAAGTTTTATCGAATCTTTCAGGGATTATTTCGATTTCTCCATTGCGAACAACTTCAATTGATCTTTCTTTAATTGATTTCTTTTTACCTTCATGTTTAATTACCGGCTTATCAACGGCAACAAACCATTGTTTACTAATTAACGGTTCAATCGGAGTTTTACAACGATAACAAATTGATAGATTATGGTCGAAATCTTCTTCTTTTTCCAAAAGACCCATTTTTTCCAAATCTTTTACATATTCTTTTCTGCAGTCTTTAGCGGACATTCCAGCATATTTACCGCAATTTTTCATCATTTTGCCTTGCTCATTTATAACAGATTTTGATTCAATTCCATTTCTTCCTGCTATTTCAAAATCCGCAAAACTGTGAGCCGGAGTAACTTTTACTGCACCGGTTCCAAAATCCATATCAACTTCATTATCTGCAACCATTGTTACTTCAAATTCGCCCAATGGATAAGGGATTTTAAATTTTTTTCCAATATCTTTTTTATATCTCTTATCTTTTGGATTAACTGCTATCGCAGTATCGCCAAGCATTGTTTCAGGCCTTGTTGTTGCTACTTTAAAAGGACCATATTTAATCCAGTAAAGCTTTTCTTTTGCTTCTTTATAATCAACTTCATCATCAGCGAGTGTTGATTCACATCTTGGGCACCAATTCACAATTCTATCACCTCTATAAATCAAACCGTCATCAAACATTTTTTTAAACATAGTTCTAACAGCAAGAGAAAGGCCTTTGTCTAAGGTAAATCTTTCTCTAGTCCAATCACAGCTTGAACCCATTTTTCTGATTTGATTTTTGATTGTGTCTCTTGATTGCTCAACAAATTTATCAACTTCTTTTAAAAATTTTGCACGACCGAGTTCATGTCTGTTTTGGCCATTTTCAGCTAGATTTTTTTCAACACGATTTTGAGTTGCTATGGACGCGTGATCCGTTCCCGGAAGCCATAATGCAGAAAAACCCTGCATTCTTTTATATCTAATCATAATATCTTCAATAGCCAGCATTGTTGCATGCCCCAAATGCAAAGTCCCGGTTGCATTAGGAGGAGGCATTGAAATTGTAAATGGCTTTTTTTTAGGATCAACTTTTGGTGTAAAAACTCCGCTAGTTTCCCATTTCTTGTAGATTTTATCTTCGTAGGATTTTGGAATATAGGCCTTTTCTATTTCTTTCACATTCATATAGGTTATAATCAGAGACGAGTGAACACGAGTCTCTTGCGAGCGAAATCATATCGCGAGCATGAGCGTGAGATCGCCTTGCGATCGAACTCTTTATAAGATATATCACAAATTACAGTTTATTTAAACCGTAAAATCACGTATAATGTTAAGAAGGATTAATAATTAAAATGGCTGATAATAATTATAATAAACAAACCGGACCAGAAGTTAAACCCGAAGCGCCAAAAGTAGCTCCGGAACACAAACCCGAAGGCAAAGAAATAAAAGAAGCCACAATTTCGGTTGGAATTGAAGCAGGTGAAGTTATAGAAGGCGCTGAAACAGGCACAGGTGAAATTTCAGAATCTGAAAAAACAACAAAAGAAGGATATGCGGGCGGTACCGGTACAGGAGCCGGAAAATATGTTCAGGGTGTAAGAAAATTAAAATATCCTTCTGTTGATAAAATGAGCAATCAGGTTGAAAAAGAACTTAAAAAAGAAATGAAGTCCCTTAATAAAAAAATAAAACAAATTATAAAACAAAGAGACGCAAATAGTTTAAATTCTTTAGTTGCAAGACTCCGTGAACTTCAGAGAATTTTATCTAAATTGGCAAATGCTACCGCTGATATAATAAAAGACTTTTGGATAGCTTACGTAAAAGATAAAAATAACTAATAATTAAGACAGCTCAAACATTCTGTTAAGCGCAACCAATGCGCTTTTTTTAATATTTTCCGGAACTGTTACTTTATTTACTACAGTGCCATCAACAAGGCTTTCCAAAACCCAAATTAAATATTGAGGAGAAATCCTGTCCATCATAGAACACATACAAATTGGCGTACCAATTAAATGAATTTTTTTATCAGGATTTTGTTTTGCAAGCCGTGAAACCAAATGAATTTCAGTTCCTATCCCCCATTCACTTCCGGGTTCTGATTCTTGAATGGTTTTAACTATAAAATTAGTTGAACCCATGTAATCTGCCTTTAACGCTACCTGCTCAGGCACTTCAGGGTGAACAATAATTTTTATATTTGGATTTTGTTCTCGTAAAACATCAATATCTTCCCCTTTAAATCTGGCATGAACAGGACAATACCCGTTCCAGACAAGAATTCGGGCGTTCTGAATTTTGTCATTAGTTAAATTTCCGTTTTCTTTGTACCTGTCCCAAAGAGCAATTTCGTTTTCTGTAAGGCCAATTTTGTGAGCAATATTCGTACTTAAATATCTATCAGGAAAGAAGAAAATCTGTTTATTTTGATCGAATGCCCATTTTATAATTTTTTCAGCATTTGCCGAAGTGCAGACAAGACCATTATGATCGCCGCAAAATGCTTTAGTTTCAGCGGAACTGTTTATATAAGTTATTGGAATAACATTTCTAACATCGATAATTTTTGATAATTCTTTCCATGCTTTTTCAATCTGATCAACAGGTGCCATATCAGCCATTGGGCATCCTGCAGATAAATCAGGCAAAATTACTGTTTTGCTATCATCAGTTACTATATCAGCTGTTTCTGCCATGAATCTCACTCCGCAAAAAACAATATACGGGCTGTTTGATTTAGCTGCCTTCTGCGACAAATTAAGAGAATCCCCCACTTCATCCGCAAACTGAATGACTTCATCTCGCTGATAATGATGCCCCAAAATTAATACTTTATTACCAAGTTGTTTCTTGGCTTTTTCGATTAAAGGTATTGTTTGCTCATCAGAAAGGGCTTTATACTTTTCAGGAAGCATGATATAAAATTGCTAGTAAGAGGTATCAAATATTACCATGAAAAAAGATCGCGCTCAAATAGCCAAACAACTTTTCAATCAAAAAGACAAACTTGTTTTGGATAATCTTGTATATAAACAATGGGTATTTAGATATACCTTTTTGGAACTTGAAAAAGATTTGGGAGAAAATGGTGATATCACTTCTGACAGTTTTTTTCAGGATAATCAGCAAGCCACAGCCAGAATTTACGCAAATGAACCCGGTATTATGGCTGGTAGCGCTGAAATAGTTTATTATCTTATGACTAGCGACCCTGTTTTCAGGCCAAGAATGGATGCAATAAAGGTTATCCAGAGTTTTCAGGATGGAAAACGCTTTGAAAAAGATGATGTTTTATTGGAAATCTATGGAGATATAAAAAATATACTTAAAACCGAACGAATAATATTGAATTTTCTTCAGCATATGTGCGGAATTGCAACTTATTCAAAAGAACTAATTGATATAGCAAAACAAGCAAACCCGAATGTATTAATTGTGCCAACACGCAAAACAACATGGGGACTATTGGATAAAAAGGCTGTAACAATTGCCGGAGGAGGAACACACAGGCTGAATCTGGAGAATGCAATTCTTATAAAGGATAATCATATAGCTCTAAAAGGAAGCATAAAAGAATTACTGGCAAATTTTAATAAACCAAATGTTCCATATGAATTTTTTGAAATCGAAATTGATGAAAAAGGTGAAGTTCTTGAAACCGCACGCACACTTTTGCAAATGGATATTCCCAAACCACCGGTTATTATGTTCGACAATATGAAACCAAAAGATATAGAAGAATTACTAGCACTGCTAAAACGCGAAAATCTATATGATGATATCTTGTTTGAAGCTTCGGGCGGAATAAATAAAAAGAATCTCGCACAATATGCAAGAACAGGCGTTGATATTATTTCAATGGGAGCGCTTACGCAAAATATAAAACCAATCGACCTATCTTTGGAAATCAAAATTTAATTCCCCATCATATGAAGGTGAACATGGAAAACAACCTGTCCTGCTGCTTCTCCAACATTAAATAAAAGTTTATATGACTCGCAATGATTCTTTTCAGCAAGATCTTTTGCAACTTTTATAAGATGACCGATTATTTTTTCATCGCCTTCCTCCAAATCTGAAATTTTTGGAATATGTTTTCGGGGTACAATAAGCAAATGCACACGTGATTTAGGATGAATATCCTTAAAAGCCACGCAGATATCATCTTCGTGGACTATTTCAGAGTTAATTTCCTTATTTATGATTTTACAAAAAATACAATCATCCATGACTTTATCATAGAATTATTTTTTGCTTTTATCAAGTGCGTACATTGCACGTCCAACTCTTACAAAATGTGGATTTTTCTGTAAATTAAGGGAGATTGTTCCTTTTTTAACCTGTCTTTGTTTCATTACTCCTTTAATGATGTCCTGTTTGCTTAAAGGACTCTTCTTCTCCAATAATCCTTCGATAACATCTGCAACAGTTCCTTTTTTGAATCCCCATTCTTTAAGTGCATAAAGGCCTCGGCCTACAAGTACGAATTGATCGTATCTGATAAGTTCGTTGTGAACAGCCTGAGTAGTAACCACTTTTCTATCAAAACCTGATTCTGAAATCTTGTTTGCTATTTCAATAAAGTGTAATGGCTGATTTTTTTGCTTTAATACAATGTAAGCTTTATCTCTGATACTTCTTGGATTTATATGTCTCCAGCTCATTAAACCGAATCCTTCAGAAAGCTTTTTAATTCTCTGGTCTACTTCCAAAGAAGAAAGAATTGTTGTTTTTTCAGCATTCAATCCCTTTGTCTTTAGAGCTTTTTGTATATCGGTAGCCAATGTATCAAAAGGAACAACTTCACTTGTTTTATTCATTATTGAAACGCCTGATTCAACTATTGCTTTCACTGAAGATTCAGGTAATTCAGCTATTCTCCAGAATGGATAATAAAGGTTACTTTTCTCTGTTTTTTCCAAATCAGGAGTAATATTTAAAGAAAGTCTGATAATATTCGCATCCATATCCTGCGAGCTTCCAAGTACATTTAAAATTTCACTTATTAAAGATGTTTCAGTACTTACTCCGCCTTTATTGTTTATTAATTCAACAGCAAGAATGCTTATTTCATTAAGTTTTGTGCTTTGTACTGTTCTTTTAAGTTTTCCTAAAGCAATCTTTTCAATTTGTCTAATTCTTTCTCTTGTTACTGAGAATTGTTTGCCGATTCTTTCCAGAGTCATTTTCGGCTGATTGTTTAGACTAAAACGTTTAACGATAACGTCTTTTTCTTTCTGGCTTAGAACCAGAAACATGTCCTCAAGAATCTCTGTAAGATTCAGGTTGTTTATTGCGATATTTCGGGACTTTGAGTTATTCATAAATATATTGGTTGGAGCTAAGGTGCTTGTAGATTATTATTATTGCATTGGTATGTCAAGCAAGAAAATTGATTATGATGCAATATTGTTTTAAAAAGTATTTTGGAGAACTATAATAGTCAACTTCGACAGGTTTGTCAAATCTTTTTTTTGTTTTTTAATTAATACAAAAACAGGATTAAATTTATTGACTTAAAAATATGTATTTGATAAATTTACAAAGCTCTAAAAACAACATGCCGGGATGGTGGAATTGGTAGACACGCTAGCCTTAGGAGCTAGTGGGGCAACCCGTGGAGGTTCGAGTCCTCTTCCCGGCACCACAGACCGCAGGGCGAAGCCCGAAGGTCTTTTGGAGTGCGCGAAGCGCACGGAGCGGAAGCCAAATTTTAAAAAAGACCCCATCCAATAAATGAATAGGGCCTTTTAAAATCAAAATAGATTAAATATTAATACCAATATGTCCATCTTCCATATTCATGGAAATCAATATCTGTGTGCATAAATCGTTCAGTTACAACTCCGCTATTATTTAATACAGGTAAATTATTATCATCAACAAATTTCATTAAACTGTATTTTGTTGTTGATCTTGAAGTTAAAACATCAGAAAGTTGAGTTGCTTTACTTATATCGTTTGGTGCACAATTCTCAATATTTTTTTCCACCAAAACAAATATTGCCCATTCTCCAGGATTAATTTTTACCTTAGCTTTATCATAGAATTCTCCATTATCACCTTCAAATTGATAATCTTTATCATCATCACGAAGAACAAGCTGAGAACTGTAACCAGTGGCATTAGGAGCTAATTTCCATATTTCCCAAGCACCTGAACCAGTACAAAATCCGTCAATTGCAGAATTTGCATACTCTTCTGTTGTAGCTGAAGTTCGTTTATAACCATCTGTACCAAAATTCAAATGATTTAAATATGCCGGACCTCCACTAGTACTTGCAACTTTTACTTTAACGGCAGTAATGGCTTTATCACCGATACCATCATCTCTGCGCAATTGAACAGGTGGATTCAAAGGATCTGCGGCAGCATTAGGAGAAAATAAAGTTTCATTAAATGGAGCATTTAAAGTAGCATTTGGAAATTGGTTTTTAATATTATCTATGTATTCAATACTTTCAATTTTTACATTAGAAGTAGTAGGAGTAGTTGACCCAGTACTAGTTGACTTAGTGGTAGTTGAATCTGTGGTAGTCCTTTTATCTGTAGATATAATATCTTTAGTAACAATAGACGTTTGTTTAACAGGAAATCTATCAGTCATATCCACCATACTTTTTATGATCTGGCAATCATTACTGCATGCATTTGTATTGATATCGTCACCATCATCACATTTTTCACCTTCTTCAACTATACCGTTCCCACAAACTGGTGTAGTAGAAGCCACTTCTTCTATTTTACAAGAAGAGTCACAACCATCGCCATTTACTGTATTTCCATCATCACAAGTTTCACCTTCTTCAACTATACCGTTCCCACAAACTGGTGTAGTAGAAGCCACTTCTTCTATTTTACAAGAAGAATCACAACCATCGCCATTTACTGTATTTCCATCATCACAAGTTTCGCCTTCTTCAATATCACCATTGCCACAAACCGGTGCTGGAGTTGTACTGGTTGTTTCAGTTGTAGTTGTAGTAGTAGTTGTTGTTGTAGTTTCAGTATCAGGTTCTGCAGTAGCTGGAGCACCCAATTTAAACCAAGCTAATGAAAAATTGCCAGATAATCCCGGATTAGCTTTATCAGAAACTTTATCAAACTTATTATCACCGGTCATTTTCCAAACAGAGCCTTCTGCGGCCACATTAATGTCACCAGCACCTCTAACAGGAACCATAAGCCATCCCTCAACTTTACCTACGTAATCATCAATGTAATTCTTACTAGCTAATTTATTAGCTCCTTTTAATACAGTTTCATTATATTCGAATGAATCAATTTCGTATTTAGTCACATCGGTTCCTGCGATAATTGCCATTGCTCTTCCTGCTGGTATTTTAAATGTATCTGGATTTGTAATTTCACATGTATTGCCATATGGGCCTTTTGGATAAATATAATAACATTTCTTAGTACCTAATTCTGTTTCCTCAGGGCTATAGAATGCTACTAATATTTCAAGTCCTTCTTGAGGCTTAATATTATCAATAACATCGCTAATAGTTAGCTCTTGTTCAGAATAAAAATAATTTACACCAGTTTTTGAAAGTTTAAGGCTAGCACCAGCAGGAGCCGAATAATCATCGACATCTTTCTGGTCGAACTTTAAAGAACCAACTTTTTCACCAATTGATTGACCTTGGAATTTGCTTCCTCCAAGTTCAAGAGAAGGAGGTTGTTCCTCTAAACCGGGCATTCCCAAGAAATACCAGGTAGCAGCACCGCCGGCAATAGCCAGAATAAGTACTACAAGAAGAATTTTTAATAATCCACCTTTCTTTTTAGGAGCAGGTGTTTTTTCAGGAGCTGCCATTGGAGCCGGCGCAGGATTTGCAGCTGGCGTTTGATTTGGCGCATTCTCCTGAGGAGTTTGCATTTCTTCCATGTTTATTTTTGTTATTTATTTTTGGAAATATATTAATATTCCTATACTCTATTATACATTTTTTTAACCTTTTTGTAAACCCTTGCTTAGCAAGTACCTACATACTAAGTAAGGCCCCCCTTACTTAGTAACTAAACATTGTAAAAAGCATACCTTCACTGTAAAGTATCAAGGCCTAACCTTTAGAAAAATTATGTCTTTTGTGCACTTGCATGTACATAGTCACTACAGTCTTTTAGATGGCTTGGGAAAGCCAAAAGATATAGCAAATAAAGCCAAAGAACAAGGCTCCCCTGCTATAGCTTTAACTGATCACGGCGTAATGTATGGTGCAATCGAGTTTTATAAAGCTTGTAAAAGCGCCGATATAAAGCCAATTTTGGGTGTCGAAGCCTATATTGCTCCGGAATCCAGATTCGAAAAGAAACCAGGTCCTGACAATAAACCATTCCATTTAGTTTTATTGGCTAAAAATAAAGAAGGTTATCACAATCTATTGGAACTTTGTTCTAAAGCTCAATTAGAAGGATTTTACTATAAGCCTCGCATGGATTTTGGACTGTTGAAAGCGCATTCTGAAGGTTTAATCGCATCAACTGCCTGTCTGGCAGGTGAAATCCCAAGAATAATTCTTGAAAACAGTGAAGATAAAGCAATAGAAGCAATCAAAAAGTATCAGGATATTTTTGGCAAAGAAAATTTCTTTCTTGAAATGCAATATCATCCTGAGCTTGAACAGCAGATGATTGTTAATAAAAAAATGATCGAACTCGCCAAAATCGCAAATGCTCCATTAATTGCTACCAATGACGCTCATTATGTTAATAAAGAAGACGCTGAAGTACATGATGTACTTTTGTGCATTCAAACAGGTAAAAGTGTGCAGGATGGCGACAGAATGAAATATATTGGTGATTATTCTCTGAGATCTCCGGATGAAATGAAAGAAACCTTTAAAAATACTCCTGAAGCAATCGAAAACACAATAAAAATAGCGGAACAATGTAATTTGGAATTGGAATTCGGAAAACACTTACTTCCTGCTTTTCCAACACCGCAAAATGAAAATCCTAAAGATTACTTAAAGAAGTTATGCGAACAGGGAATAAAAGAAAAATATAGCGAAGACATGCAGGAAAAAGCTTTTGAAAGGCTGGAATACGAGCTAAAGGTTGTTGATGAAATGGGCTTTAATACTTACTTTTTGATAGTTCATGACTTTGTTAAATTCGCAAAAGATAATGATATTTTAGTTGGTCCCGGTCGCGGTTCAGCAGCTGGTTCAATCATTGCTTATTCTTTGGATATTACCACAATCGATCCTTTGAAATATGGTCTCTTATTTGAGAGATTTTTGAATCCGGCACGTGTTTCGATGCCTGATATTGATATAGATTTTGCTGATTCCCGTAGAGATGAAGTTTTGGATTATGTTGTAAAAAAATATGGACGAGAAAATGTTGCTCAAATTATTACCTTCGGAACAATGACCGCAAAAGCAGTTGTCCGTGATGTGGGGCGTGGAATGGGTTATCCTTATGCGGAAGTTGATCGATTGGCAAAACTTGTGCCGCCAACAATTCTTGGCAAACACGCACCTTTAATAGAATCAATTCATCATGATCCTGATTTAAGTGCTGTTTACGAAAGTGATGAAAGCGCAAAAAAACTTCTTGATATAGCTGCGAAACTAGATGGTACAGTAAGGCACGCAGGAACACATGCATGCGCGGTTGTGATCTCAGATAAACCTTTGGTTAACTATACTGCCCTGCAACGCTCTCCTGCTGATGAAAACGCTGTTATTACGCAATATTCAATGAAGCCCATTGAAGATATCGGGCTTCTTAAAATGGACTTCTTAGGTTTAAAAAATCTTACTTTATTAGAGAAAGTTATAAAAATTGTTCAAAGAACAAAAAACATAGAACTATCATTAGATACAATTCCTTTAAATGACAAAAAAACATTTGAGCTATTTCAAAAAGGTGAAACTTCAGGTGTATTCCAGCTTGAATCACCCGGCATGAAAAGATATTTAAAACAGCTTAAACCAGATAAATTTGAGGATATTATTGCAATGATTTCGCTATACAGACCTGGTCCTATGGAATGGATTCCTAGTTATATAAAAGGTGCTCATAATCCAAAAAAAGTTAAATATTTGCACCCTATATTTGAACCAATTCTGCAGGAAACATATGGTGTAGCGATTTATCAGGAACAGATTTTACAGATTGCCCGTGATTTTGCAGGATTCAGCCTTGGAGAAGCGGATATTTTAAGAAAAGCAGTAGGTAAAAAAATCCCGGAACTTCTTGCTGAACAACATAAAAAGTTTGTTGAAAGCAGCGAAGCACAGGGCCATGACAGAAAATTTGCAGACGAAGTATTTGAAAAAGTTATTTTGCCTTTTGCGGGGTATGGCTTTAATAAAGCTCACGCTACATCGTATGGAATGATTTCGTATCTTACAGCTTATATGAAAGCCCACTTCCCTACCGAATTTATGACTGCGCTTATGTGCTGTGATTATGGGAATACAGATAAGATCGTTTTGGAGATTCTTGAATGTGACTCAATGGGGATTCAGGTTTTACCGCCTTCAGTAAATGAATCTTATAAAAACTTCACTTATGTTGATTCAAAAATAATAAGATTCGGACTTGCTGCAATCAAAGGAATTGGTGATGCTCCGGCTGATGAAATCATTAATGCCCGTGGTGATCAGCCATACAAAAATCTCGAAGATTTTATTGCAAGGGTACCTCAAAAAGTTATAAATAAAAAAACCATTGAAGCACTTGCATATAGCGGCGCAATGGATGAATTCGGTGAAAGAAAACAGCTTGCCGAAAGTGTTGAAGAAATCACTAATTTCGCTAAGTATAGCCAGAAAACACGCGTAGACGGCCAGACTGATATTTTTGGAATGCTTGATACTGACGAAGAATCAATTACAGCAAAACTGGAACTTAAAAAAACAGAGCCGGCAACAAATATGGAGAAACTTAAATGGGAAAAAACTTATTTGGGACTTTATGTTTCGAGTCATCCGCTTCAGGGTTTAAAAAAATACATAAGCAAAAAAGCCCATCTTATAAACAATTTAAAGAAAAAGGATTTCGGTAAGAAAATTGTTATTTGTGGTTTAATCACTCAATACAGAAAAATCTTTACAAAAAACGGTGCTTATATGGCTTCTTTTGTAATTGAAGATCCTACCGGAAAACTGGATGTTATTGTTTTCCCTAAAGCATACCAAAAATACGGCCATTTATTTAACGAAGATGAAGTAGTAGTAATGGGAGGTAAATTGGATGACCGAAGAGGTCAGCTGCAGTTTGTTTGTGATGATGCCAAGGGTGTTTCATTAGAAAATATGATTAAAAAAGCAAAAGAAGATAATATGTATGATCCAAAAGAAAAAGTTGTGCTTTTGACACCTAATTTTGATGAGCCTGCTGAAGAAATTAATGATAATGAACCTGAACCACCCAAACCAAAAATCGAAGCCTTCATCGTGAATATACCGGCTTATGCAGATGCTCAAATTCTGAACAAAATCAAACAACTATTACTTGATAATAAAGGCGAAACTCCATGCGAGATTCATATTCGCGACAATGGTTCAATTAAAAAAATAAAAGTGCCATTTGGAATTAACACAAATGACACTTTAGAAAATAAATTGAAAGAACTTATACCCGGTTAATTATTGTTTATTTGTCTGATAATCACAGCTCTTCTTTGTATTTCTTGTTGAATAAGATGCCCGTCCGGTACTAAAGGTATTATTTGTACACCCGTTTCTTCGGTAATTTCATTTTCATCAAGTGTATTTGGTTTATCTGCTGGACTATCAGATTTCTCAACTACTTCACCACCGGAAATATCGATAATCATATAACCCATAATATTGTTTTTTAAAAAAGTAGAAAAATTAAATTTGAATTTTATTATAACAAATTTATTACAAATGTCAAGTGATGATTTTTAACTGTTAAATAGTGGTGAATTATGATAATAGTAAAAAGTAATCAGTAATTAAAATAATATGTATCGTACACATACCTGCAACGAACTTTCGACCAAAAATGAAGGTGAAAAAGTTAAATTAGCTGGTTGGGTTCATAGAAGAAGAGATCACGGCGGATTAATTTTTATTGATCTTAGAGATGGATATGGCCTTACTCAAATAGTTTTTGACCCTGAACAAGAAGATACTTTTACTATAGGTGACAGATGCAGATCCGAATATGTTCTTGAAATTGAAGGAACAGTACGTAAAAGACCGGAAGGTCAGACAAATAAAAATCTGGATACAGGAGAAATCGAAATTTTAGTTGAAAAAGCAGCTATATTAAATGAAGCTAAAACTCCCCCGTTTGAAGTTGATCAGGATAAAGAAGTAAGTGAAGAAATAAGGCTTAAATACAGATATATCGACCTAAGACGTGAACGTCTTCACAAAAATATTGTTAACCGCCATAAAATTTATTCTTATATCAGAAGATATTTGGATGACTTAAAGTTTTTGGATATCGAAACACCGATGATGATCAAAGGAACGCCTGAAGGAAGCCGGGAATATATTGTTCCTTCTCGTTTATTTCCTGGTCATTTTTATGTACTCCCTCAATCTCCTCAGCAACTTAAACAGCTTTTGATGATATCTTCGTTTGATAGATATTATCAAATGGCCAGATGTTTCAGAGATGAAGATCAACGTGGTGACAGACAACCTGAATTTACTCAATTAGACCTTGAAATGTCTTTTGTTCATGAGGATGATGTTATGAAAGTTACGGAGGATTTAATGATCGGTCTCTCAAAAGAATTGTACCCTGAAAGAAAACTTCAATATGAACCTTTTGAAAGAATAAGCTGGCATGATGCAATGAATAATTATGGCAGTGATAAGCCCGATTTAAGATTTGAAATGAAATTTGCTGATATTAGTGAAGTAGCCTCAACATGCGAATTCAAAGTGTTTTCAGATACTATTCAACAAGGTGGATTCGTAAAAGCTTTAAAAGTTGAAAAAGGAGCGGAATTCACAAGAAAAGAAATTGACGAACTTGAAGAGACCGCAAAAACATATGGAGCAAAAGGATTGGCTTACATCAAATTCACCAAAGACGGACCTGACGGAGGAATCACAAAATTCTTTAAAGAAGATGAACTTAGCAAAATTAAAGAACACACAAAAGCAAAAGAAGGAGACATTGTTTTCTTTGCCGCTGACAAATTTCAGGTTGCCTGCGAATCACTCGGCCAGGTTAGATTGGCTTGTGGCAACAAACTAGGTTTAATTGATGAAAATGCTCTTTGTTATCTTTGGGTTACAAATTTCCCTATGTTTCACTGGAATCAGGAAGAAAATCAATTATCTGCCGAGCATCATCCATTTACGCATCCATTGGAAGAAGATTTGGATAAATTGGATTCGAATCCAGAAGAAGTACGAGCATACGCCTACGATCTTGTTCTTAACGGGGTTGAACTTGGAGGAGGAAGTATAAGAATTCACGAACCGGATCTTCAGGCCAAAATATTTAAATTATTAAATATTTCAGATGAAGATGCTGATAAACGTTTCGGACATTTATTAAGAGCATTTGAATACGGAGCCCCACCTCATGGAGGCATAGCACTTGGCATGGACAGGGTTGTTATGATTTTAGAAAAAGAACCTAATATCAGGGAAGTTATGGCTTTTCCAAAAGATCAAAGAGCCCGGGACTTAATGCTCGATGCACCGTCTGAAATGCCAATCGAACAGGTTGCTGAAATGCACATAGATATCAGAAAGCCTAAAAATTAAGTGTTTATAGCTTCCAAAAGACCATATTTTAGGGTATAATATATATAAGAGTAAAAATAAATATGGAACTTTTTTTAAGCATACTAATTGGAGTTTTAGTGATTGCAGCAGTAGCTATTACTGCTCTGCTTCTATTTAGAAAATACAAAAACTTCAGAAGAACACTTGATATGGTGTTCCTTAAGATACTTGTACCTCAAAATGAATCCAAAGAAGACAGAGAAAGAGAAAGTGAAGCCTTTTCAACAGGAAAAGATTTCAAAGAAGTATTGGGCGTAATGACCCATTTTTTCACTTCTTTATACAGCATTTACGAAAGCAGATTCAGATACAAAGCGCATGGACAAGACTTTTTATCTCTTGAATATGCAGTAATTGAAGGAGAAATAAATTTTTATATTGTTTGTCCTGGAAATCTTGAAAACCTGATTGAAAAACAACTTACCAGTTTTTACCCTGATTGCTTTATTGAAAAAGTGGGAGATTATAATATTTTCAATAAAAACTATAAATCAGCAGGTAATTATTTGAGATTGGCAAAACCTTACATTATACCTTTCAAATCTTATACAAGATTAAATTCAGATCCGCTAAACAATATTGTTAATGCATTATCGAAATTTAAACTTGAAGAAGGTGCTGCTATTCAGATTATGATAAGGCCAAAAAAAGATGGTTGGCAGAAAAAAGGTAAGCAGGCTGCTGAAAGTATGTATAATAAAAAACCAAAATTACGTTCGCCTCTTAATCCGCTTTCATGGATAAGTGCGCTGTTTGATATGTTTATGAAAGGAGATCAAGCTGCTACCCCTAGCGCACCTGATACAGGAAGGACAACTCCTGCCATTGAAGAAGAAGTAAAAGCCATTGAAGAAAAAAATTCGCAACCAGGCTGGGAAACAATAATTAGAGTTGTGGCTTCAGCTCAAACAAAAAATGAACTAAAAAATCATTTAGTTAATATAAGAAGTGCTTTTGGACAATACTCAAGCACTGAAGGAAATGGATTTATAAGTACATATTGGCACTCTGATAATAAACTTATAAAAGATTTTATTTTTCGAAGTTTTAAAAGAACGTTAGTAAGTTCTTTTAAGCAGCCAATGGCGGTATTAAGCTGCGAGGAATTGGCGAGTTTATTTCATATTCCAAATACTAAATATAACAGATCACCTGTTATTGCGTGGCAAAGATTTAAAATAGCGCCTGCACCTACCAACACGCCAACCGAAGGGGTATTACTGGGTTACAATTATTATCGTGGTGATAAAAAACCCATTTATATTAAAAATGAAGACCGCTTTAGGCACTTTTATGTTATTGGGCAGACAGGTACAGGTAAATCTTCGATTATGCAGGTTATGATCCGCCAGGACCTTAAAAATGGCAAAGGATTATGTATTATTGACCCGCACGGCTCTCTTATTGAAGATATTTTGCCTTTTATTCCACGTGAGCGTGCTGATGACGTTATTTACTTTAATCCTTCTGATTTGGAAAGACCGATTGGTATTAATTTGCTTGAAGGTGAAACTGATGAAGAAAAGGAACTTGTTGCTTTGGATGCCATGAATATTATGATCAAACTGTTTAATGAAGAAATATTCGGACCTCGTATTCAGGATTATTTCAGAAACGGCTGTTTGACTTTAATGGATGATCCGGAAGGTGGCGCATTAACCGATATAGTCAGGTTATTTACAGATGATGAATATCAAAAACTAAAAATCCAGAATGTTAAAAACCCTATTGTTAAATCATTCTGGGAACATCAGATGGCTAAAACCGGTGCAAGAGAAAAGCAAGAGATGATCCCCTACTTCGCTTCAAAATTCGGACAATTTGTTACAAACACAATGATGAGGAATATCATCGGACAAAGTAGATCAAGTTTTGATTTTGCCGATGCCATGAATACAAACAAAATTCTTTTAATGAATCTTTCTAAAGGCACAACAGGTGAAATTAACTCAAAACTGCTTGGTCTTATAATTGTACAAAAAATTCAAATGGCTGCGCTTCGCAGGCAGAATGTTGGAAAAGAAGGCAGAAAAGATTTCTTTTTATATATTGATGAGTTCCAAAACTACATTACGGAAAGTATTGAAACTATACTATCTGAAGCCAGAAAATACCGTTTAGGTTTGATTATGGCGCATCAGTATATTAAGCAGCTTGAAGGTGATGATGGTAAATCAAAAGTTAAAGATGCAGTTTTCGGTAACGTCGGGTCAATGATGGCTTATAAGGTTGGTGCACAGGATGCAGAATATTTGGCAAAAGAATTTGGACCTGTTTTTTCAGAGCAGGACTTGGTAAATATTGATAAATTTAAAGCTGTGATGAAACTTTCGATTGATACACAGCCTTCAAAACCTTTTAGTATTATTCCGATAAATCCGCACACTGAAAAAGGCGATTCTGCAATTGCAGAAGGCGTAAAACAGCTTTCAAGATTAACTTATGGTCGCGACAAATCTTTTGTTGATAGAGAAATCCTTCGAAGAATCGGAGCGATAATGTAAAAATCCCTTTCAAAAGCCGAAAATACTTATGCAACATGTTTTTTGTTATGTCTACACTTAGTAGAGGAAAAAACTTTGATTTTGTGGCATAATATTAAGATAAAAAATAAAAAATTATCAAAACAAAAATGAATATAAACAACTACCACGGTTATAATTTTAAATTTAAATATGTAGTTCTTGCGATCATAGGTTTAATTGCCTATTTAGTAATGCATCAAATTGCACGTGCAGCTTACCAGGACATGTTTACCATAAGTGCATATTATTCCCCGATACCGGGCCAGGAACGATATGTTACAGGCAGTTATGAAGGAGATATAAGATTAAATGGTAGCGGTGTTAATAGTGCTGACGGCACTCCGGTTTACCCTGGGATGATTGCAGCCCCATCAGCCTATCCTTTTGGAACTAAAATGAATATTCCGGGAATAGGTATAGTTGCGGTACACGACCGCGGAGGAGCAATTGTTCATGCAGGTGAGAGAGGCCAATCTTTTGATAGGTTGGATGTTTGGATGGGTTATGGTGATCAAGGATTATCACGAGCACTTGGTTGGGGTAAAAGATCAGTTCAGGTAACTGTTTACGGTATTGATCCGGGAATAAAAGAAAATGTATATTTGGAAGGATTTACAGAAGCTGAAAAATTTATTGAAAAAATAATTGATGAACAAAAAATATTTAAAGAAGATCTTTGGTATGGAGAGTCAGGTGATAAGGTAAAAGAATTACAACAATATTTAACTGATTTAGAATATTATAAAGGAAAAATAGATGGATATTATGGGGATGCAGTTTATAAAGCAGTAATTCAATTCCAGATCAATGAAGGAATAGTAGATAATGAAACAGAATTCGGTGCCGGATATTTTGGAGTAAGAACCAGAAGAGAAATTGAAGCAGCAATCCTTAAAAAAAGAAAAAATATAGTTCCAAATTATAATTTAGGAAAAGATGACGAAGGAGATGAAGTAAGAAAATTACAGGAAGCATTGAAAAAAATGGGCTATGAGGTAGAAGTTAATGGTATTTATGATGAAAAAACTGTTCAGGCTGTATTTCAATTTCAACAGGACAATGAAATAGTTGATGATGAAAATGATTTAGGTGCCGGATATTTTGGCCCTCAGACATATGAAGTGTTATCAAATAAAGTAATTGCCTTGTCAGAGCCGGAAAATGAATCGATTCAAACTGATATCATAGCTCAGGCTGATTACGATCCATTCGAAACAACTCTTCAAAAAGGTGATTCAGGGAATGAAGTGAAAATTCTTCAGGAAGAATTAAAAAAAATAAATTTGCTTAGAATTGAACCAACTGGTTTTTTTGGAGAAGTAACTGAAAACGCTGTTTATAAATTCCAGCAGAGAAAAGGAATTATAACTGCACGATCAGATGCAGGTGCAGGAGTCTTCGGTCCTTCAACAAGAAATGCATTAAATGGAATTTTAGGATACAGAGCTAATACCAAACAGCTGATCGCATCAAAAACCGCAGAATATAATAAAAATGAAGAAAAAGTATATATAGCTGAACAAGCACAGGATTTTATAAATGATTTAGTTTATGGAAGCAAAGGAAACGATGTAGAAACACTTCAAAAAAAATTAAAAGAATTAGGTTATTTTGATGGAACTATAATCACTGATTATTTTGGAGATGTAACCAAAGATGCAGTTATCGCATTTCAGCTTGAGAAAGGCATAATTACTTCGCAAAATGATCCCGGTGCAGGAAAAGTAGGTCCTCAGACAAGGGATCAATTAAATACTATTCTTTAATGTCTTCAGGTTTTAGATTTATTGGCTCTAAAAGTTCTTTTTCCAAAGAATAATAAGCATCATAAATTTTCTGAATTCCATCCATATTTTCATGATTCGGATTATGTCTTTGACTGCCTTCTTCAAATCTTTCTTTTAAAGATACAATTTTATCGTGCATAACTCTTTTATCAGCGTATGAAAGAATTTTTTCTTCTAATGTGGTTGGTTTATCAATTGGATCTAAAATGGCGAAAAAATAATGTTTTTTTATCATTAAAGCCAGTTTTTCTTCTCCTTTAAGCATAAAAAAATCATATGCTGCCTGTGCATGGGTCTTTCCTTTATATCTATTCCTAATTGAATCCCAAGTTACCTGGTCGTATTTTACCGCAGCAGCATGAAGATTTTGATAACTTTCATCAGGAATATCAGCAATTCTAAAAAGGTCATGCAATAAAGCTGCGGATATTAAATTTTCCAAGTCTATTTTCACACCTTTTTCAGCATACTTTTCCCCTATTAATTGGACTATTTTGCGTACCTTTTCACAATGACGAATAATGTGATCAGGCAAATGATGTTCCATTACTATTGATTTAGCTTCTGGTATCAGCATAATAAATTTTTAATAATCGATCATTTGATTGCTCACCATGTTCAAACATAATTTCATGTCTGTCAGGAGGCAAATAATCCTGAATTTTTTCAGGCCATTCTATAATAATCACATTTTCAGAATTTTCCAAGTATTCCTGCAATTCTTCAAGAAATTCAACATTCAAATTATCCATTCGATATAAATCCAAATGAACAATTTTTTTATTCAATCCTTGATATGTTCTGAAATATGTATAAGTGGGACTTTTTATTTGGTTAAGATCAACACCAAGAGCGATAGCAAAACCTTTAACAAATGTGGTTTTTCCAGCTCCAAGCAGACCATTTAATAAGATTATTCTGGAATTTTTAATTTGTTCAGCAAAATTTTTAGCAATTTCCTGCGTTTTCTCTTCTGAATTTGACTTTATTTCGAAGGGTTTTTTAAATTCGGACATGGTTGAATTTTACCTGAAAATTTGGTATAATACTATATTAGAAAAACAAAAATAAATCAAAATAAAAATGAAACAATTTAAATACAAAAAACATCCCGATCATAAAATGCATTTTATTAAAAAAGCTGTTGCATGGCTTGCTATGTTTGCATTTATGAGTTTGGCAGTATACATGGTTGATTTGAATTATACTGATTTTAAAACAAGTATAATTCCAACTAAAAGTGTACCTGCTTTTGACGGTACTGTTTTGCCTATTCGCAAAGCACCAAATTGGGTTGCACTTACTACGGCTGAATATAGTGAAACATACAACCAGTTACCTTCAAATAAATTAACAAATCTACCTGTTTATGATCCAAATAAACTTAAAATAAGTGTAAATAACTTAACCTGGGGAAACCCAGCAGATGATGCAGTAAGAAATGCAAAAATCACATTTTCAGTACCATATATGGGTAATTACGAATTAGATGGTACAGAGTATAGCGGTAGTCATTTAGCTGTAGATATAAAAACGCCAATGGGTACACCAGTTTATGCAATTGCAAATGGTGAAGTAAGTAAAGTAGCACAATTAAGCACTGGATTTGGCAATCATATTGTTATTAAACATCCAGATGCTCCAACTTTGAATAATCCAAACATAAAAGAAACAATTTATTCAAATTATGCGCATTTAAGTTCAATTAACGTAAGTGAAGGGCAAATAGTAAAGAAAGGAGATCTAATAGGCTACAGTGGAAGTTCAGGACTTTCAACAACACCTCATCTACACTTTCAAATAGACAGAGATACTGTTGACTGGCATCCATTTTGGCCATTTACTTCACAAGAAGCTGCAAATGCCGGTATGAGTTTTACTGATGCGATAAACAAGGGTTTGAATCAAAATATTGCTATAGCAAACACTATAAATCCAATGGTTTATGTGCAAAAGTATTTAAACGGAACAGTTTATGATTATGAAGAGCCAGCAACAGAACCGGCAACAAAACCAATAATAGAAGAAGTTGTAAATCTTCCGGCACCAGTTTCAGCTGAACCTATTACTGCCGAACCTTTAAATGTAGATACAAATAATGCAGAACCAACTCTGTTGGCTGATTTTGAAATAGTAGCTTCTCAAGCATTTGAATATAGAAAAAAAACCAAAGTTTTAATTAAAGCTTTAGATGCAAACGGTGATGTTATTACAGATTTCGCACCAGAAGAAAAAATCAGAATAGATGCAAAAACAGGGGTTGCAATAATTGAACCAAATAGCTTATCAGCAAAGGACTTTATTAATGGGGTTGCGGAAATTGAGGTTACTCCAAGAAGTACTGCGGAATTACAACTTAGAATAAAATCAGATACAGTAATTAAAGAAAGTATAACATTTTCTAAAAACACATTATTTGCCGATATCGCTGAAATAGATCCACATTATCAGGCAATTAAATTCTTAAAAAACGAGGGGGTAATTGAAGGATATCCTGATGGTACATTTAAACCAAATAACTCTGTTTCAAGAGTTGAAGTAACAAAATTTATTTTAGAAGGATTGGGTACCGACTTGCTTGATGCTAAAACACTTTCATTTAAGGATATTGACTCAAATCAGTGGTATGCCTCATATATTTATACAGCTATGAAAAAAGGAATAATTGAAGGATATCCTGATGGAACATTTAAACCTACAAATTCTGTAAATAAAGTCGAATTCTTAAAAATGCTTATTGAAGCAATGAATATCGATGTTAATCCGAATGTTAAAAAGTTTACATTCACCGATCTTGATGAAAATCAGTGGTATGCGCCTTATGTAAGATTCGCAATTGATAAAAATTTGATTGAATATGAAGGAAGACAATTCAAACCAAATGAACCAATGACACGTGAACAGGTTGCTGAAGCTATATATCGCGTAAAAATTCTTACAGAAACAGGTGCTTCAAAGTTTACTGCTGAAGTTGCCAATGAATTTGAGGCAAATCTTGGATAAATTCTATTGATCCGATGCTGGTTTTTAATGTAATCTCTATAAGAATTTTCAAGAAAGCTTATGAATGATACTGAAAACAAAGACCAACAGGATGTAGCGGAAATCTTTAATAAACCTGCGAAACCTGTTACTCCTGAAACAACAGGGATTAATGCTGCTATAGAGACTTCGCAACCAGAAGAAAAACAAAGTAAGTTGATTTCTTTTATTCTTGATTTGGCATTAAATCTTGTTATTGTTTTTGGATTGGTATTTTTAATTCAGACATTTATTGCTTCACCATTTAAAGTATTCGGACCTTCAATGTGTGACACTTTAAATAATTTGGATGGTGAATGCCATCAGGGCTATGGTGAATATATAATCGTTAATAAGCTTGTTTATAAAGATTTTTTTGGATGGAGCATAAGTGATCCCGATCGTGGAGATATTATTGTTTTTCATCCTCCTGGTAATGAAGGTGAATTTTATATTAAAAGAATAATTGGCGTCGCCGGTGATACAATCAAACTTATTGATGGAAAGGTTTTTCTATTTAATGATGAATATGAAACCGGTTATGAATTACCCGAACCATATTTAAATGATACCAATTCCGGAAACACACTTCCAAGTACAAACCGAGTAACTACATTTACAGTACCGGATGATGAATACTTTGTAATGGGTGATAACAGAGTTGCCAGTACAGATTCCAGAAGCTGCTTCAGAGATGCTTTTCAGGGTGGCTGCCGCGGAGAAGAGGCTTATTTCCTACCTCGTAAAAATATTGAGGGCCGTGCATGGGTTGTTTTATGGCCATTCAATAGAATTAGGCTTATTGGAAGAGCAGATTACTTCAATTAAAAGCTTTTTTTTTAAATGCAATAAAAAGTATTTATGCTTGACATAAGGTTGTTTTTGGTTTATATTTACATCCTTTGTTTATATTGTGCAATAATACTTTATTATGAAAAGTCAAATGTATTAATACAAAAGGATTTAATCAATTCTCTTAAATAGGGCACTATTGTGTCTTTGCAAGAGTTATTGTTCTTTGAAAATCAGAAGTTTAAACATCGGGAGCGTATTGCTTGATTAAATTTTCAGTAACATTCTGTGGAATTTAACAGGTAGTACTACTCTCGGTGTCTGTAATATAAATTATTTTAACTGCAATACAATAATGTGTTGCAGAGTTTATAAGGTGAGAAAACTGCTCGTCACTGCAATAATGCATTGATGAGCGCAATGATCGAAGCCGGGGAACTCGTGTCCCCCACAACATGAGGGGCACGGCCCCAGGAGGTAAGGATGGAACCCGAAAAGAAAAGAGAGAAAATGGATCCCGAGAAGAAGAAGTTCTGGATCGGAGCGAGCATCGGCGGTGGCCTGTTGTTGCTACTGTTGATTGGCCTCCTGATCTGGGCCCCGTGGTCCAGCAAGAAGAAGCCCATGGTCCACAACAAGAACGTGGCGACCAGGGCCGACGTGAACAAGGCCGAGGAGCATCGGCGGGTCGCGGAGAACGCGGCAATCGCCTCCCACAAGTCGGACAAGTCCGCGGCCAAGCACGACAAGTCCGCGGCCAAGCACGACAGCAACGCGTCCAAGTCCGCGGCCGCCTCCAAATCGTCTGCGGACGAGGCTTCAAGTGCGGTGGTGGCCATCAAGGCCAGTAACTCGAAGGTCGCCGGAGTGAGCGATAGCGCCGTGGAGGACTGTCGGGCACTCGACCCCCGGACGCGCATGACCATCATGTGCAAGATGATCGGCTCCCTCGAGGTCGTGGACGTCTGCGCCAAGCGCGACCAGCAGCGTTCGCCCGTTCGAGTCCGGTTCCTCGGAGAACTGGCGGACTACGAATCCGTGAAACTGGACAGCAAGGACGATCCGTACGTGAACCTCTTCTCGCGGTATGTGTCCAACAAGGGCATGGTCTGCTTCAAGGTCCCCAAGAGCGTGCTGGGCAACGGCCGCAACTATGCCTATCGCAGACCCACCCGGCGCCACTACAAGGCGAGCAACGGCTCGGGCTCGGGCTCGGGCTCGGACTCCGGCAACAGCAGCAGGTACGCCACCAAGTCCTACGTCGACCAGCAGGTCGACCAGGAGCGCAGCCAGCGCATCGCAGCGGACGACCATGAGCGCAAGGCGCGCATCAAGGGGGACAACGACAATCGCGAGTTCATCCACAAGGCCCTCCGGAACGACATCAGGGTCCGTCGGGGTCTCCAGCCCTTGAAGAGTCCCACGACCCCCAACGACACCTAACCCACCTACAGACACCATCCACGGGTGGCGGTCGCAGCAAGTCTGCGACCGCCACCCAAAACCCTTTACTAAAAAACCGTCATTTATACAAATACGGTTATTTGTTGTATAAAAATTATTGTTCCTGTCGGGCCACAAAATATAACTCGACTAAAGAAACAGATAAAATAAGTAAAAAGCCTGACCACCAATTTAATACACCTAAAATAAGAAAGAAAATACAACCGAGCGCTATAACTGTTAATTCAATCCCCTGTCTGAATGCGATTGCGATATGATTTGAATAAATTTCGTTTTTATTAAGCCACATCCTGAAATAAAATCCAACTACGGTAAAAGTGCATGCCAAAGCAAAAAACAAACTCACAAAAAACAATCCCAATGCCAAACCAGTAGATTCGAAAGGATCCAATTTATTAAGAACTATGAACCATGCGATCCAACTTACAAAACCCGCTATTCCTACAAAAGCTAAATATCTATTGTGTGTCATGTTTATAAAAGTGGCTTAAATACATACCAATAAGAACAATAAGCGAACCTATTCCAATAAAATATACAGAATATATATTAATCTTATCAACAATAAACTGAATTAAAAATGAATAAAAAGTAATCATTTCATTCAAATCCGCTGCTATTAGTTCAGGAAAACTGGATGGTGTTATGAAAGCTTCAGGAACTCTCAAAAACAATTGCCCGGCAATTAATGCGAATGCACCGCCCAAAACAAATGAAGCACCAATGAACTTCATTATTCTTGTATAAGGTTTATAAATTATAAGTGCCATTAAAAGTATAATAATAAGCATAAATAATGGCATAATCATTTGAGTATAGCTGAAAACAAACAACAATTGCTTAAAATCTGAAGTTCCTTGGGTAGCAGCATTATTTTCAAAATCCAATTTAAATTCACCAGGGATCGAATCATTCAAATTCTTTTCGATTTCACGCGCCAAAGGCTTTTCAACCTGACTTTTACCTATCTCTGTAGGAATACAAGATGGTAGAGATCCGTTAAATTCAAATTCTGTATCAGTTGTATCAGCCTCAGTATCACATAAAGGAATTTTATCTATTATCATTACTGATATATCAGCAGCCATTTCAGGAATATTTTGTTTTAAGGGCATTAATGAAACATTCAGTTCACCTTTTTGGCGATCTTCAGACAGATTGTTCATTTGTGTAACGAAGTCTTTGATTATTTCCTGGAATGAATCAAATGCAAAATATCTACGAGTTAATGTTTCAATTTCTTCATCTGAAAAATTTTCTGCAACAAATTCATCTTTTTGAACTTGTTTTTTAAAAAACGAAATAAAATATTCATGAGATTCTTCTAGAACAGGTCCGTCATAAAAACTTGGATTAAAATAAGTCTTAACAAAACTCCGAACAAAAAAAGTAGGAACTGTTAATAGGGCAAAAATAAGCACAAGTAAAACAGCAACGGCAATTCTTATCTTCATAATCTTTAATTAATTCAATTGATAAATAGTGATTTAAAGATTATCAGGAATGCCACACTTAAACAAGATTTTTATTCGATATTAAAATCACGAAGTGATCTGTGCTGACGCTTATCATGAGCCGGAATTATCTTCCAGACAGTTTCTTTTTGTAATTTACCAGGCAATGTAAATCCAGCTGCTTTTTTATGTCCGCCACCGCCAAATTTTGATGCAATTTCTTCCAAATCCACATTTTCATTTCTGGTTCTGAACGAACCTTTAACGTTTCCATTTTCATCTTCATGCAATAAAACAGTAAATTTGGTTTCTGGAACGCAATTAATAAAATCCACAGCGCCTGAAAGTTCATCAAGTTCAGCGCCGCATTCTTCAAAATCCTGTTTTGTAACCACAGACATTGCGACTCCGTCTTTATTAATTTTCAAATTTTCCAAGACTCTGCCCCAAAGTTTTAAAGTTGAAACAGGTGTTGTTTTAAACAGATTTCTTGAAACATCTACGATTCTTCCGCCAACATTCATTAATTCACTCGCGATTTTCATTGTTTCAGGAGTTGTATTTTGATGCATAAAGCTTCCTGTATCATTATAAATTCCTGTTAATAAAGCTGTTGCAGATTGAGGAGTTATTTTATAACCGCTAAATTTTATAAATTTATAAAGTATCATTGTTGTTGATGCGGATTGTGGATCAACAAGATTTATAGTTCCGAAATTATCATTTGAAGCATGATGGTCGACATTTATTACAGGTACATCACCTTTAAAAATATCAGGATAAAGTTCATGATAATTAGTCATATAAGACGCTCCTGCATCACAAACTATTATCAAATCAAATTCCCTGAAATCAAATTCCATAATAAAATCACGAATATCAGGCATGTAAGAATATCTTTCCGGTATCTCATCTATACAAGCCATTGTAACTTCTTTATTCAAATCTGAAATAGCATATTTTAATGCAATACATGACCCCAATGTGTCTCCATCCGGTTTTCTATGAGCAATAAGCAGTATTTTTTCTGCTTTTTCAATTGCCCTTTTTGTTCTTTGAAATTCTGCCTGCATTTAAATTTAATATGATAAAAAAATTAGAAAGAATTTTAGTATAATTATCAGACTTTGGCAAGTATAATTTCTTTATTAATGAAATTTGATAAAAGTTTCGTTTATCAGGGTATCCACATTCACAGGTTTTGGAAGGTCTTTTGTTTTTTTAAGGGCTAATTTTTCAAGTATTGTAAGATCAGGTTTATATTCTTTTGGACATTCTCTTAATTCTACTTTCAGTCCATCATCAAGCTGCGTACATTGCAAATAAGTAAGAGAATAATATGGGTAAAAAACAGAAGGCATTCGTAATCTTGTAGTCATTCTTTTCATTAACTGTTTCCAGCTTCCGGTATCCGCATAAACAGCGCCCTCAAAATTCTCATCAAGTGTTGCTTCATGTGTGTGTCCGTTTACATATAAATCAGCCTTTTGATTATAAGGATTGTTTTGATTGATTACTTCTTTTGCATGTGTTTCGTATGCATGTTTTTTGGAAACTAAAATATCAGTTAAACTTTGAAGCCCGTATTCATGTAAACGCTTTTGAAAACCTTTTCGTAATAAAGAGAAAACAAATAATAAAACTACAACAACCATATCAAAATACAAAATAAATATAAGAACCTTGAAGTAGATTTTTGTATCCAAAAGGATTAAAAGCGGTTGCAAAAAGGTAGGTTGATAAAAGTCGGTAATAACATCAAAAATGAAATAAGGCAGAGCCAAACCAAATAAAGCCAGCATTGGTATCAATATCGCTTTTAAAACAGGTCCGACTTCATGATAAAAATATTTACATAAAAACCAATAAGGGACTAATTCGTTTTCAACATTATCAAGCCCTTTTACCCAGTCAGGGCGTTTTTTCTCGTTTCCTAAGCGCATTATCCTGTAAACCAGAATTTTATTCAAATGATATGCCAAAGAACTTTCGGTTGGCATATTAAAATCAGGAAAAGCTGATCCGGGTTCAACCTGATTACCATGCTCCCCTATTATACGAATAACTTTTTCTTTATTTTTGAACTCCCTTTTGAAAAATCTTTCAGAAACAACATTAATATTATATTTTTTTAAATCAGCTTTATATTTATCGTTATAAAAAAGTGCATGATCATGGTTGCCCGGAATAACTGTAATAGTATGATGAGCTCCGAACTTTTTTAATCTTTCAAATAAGGCAGGTCTTTGATTGATAACAAAATCAACCTGATTTTCAAGAGTATTTTCTACTTTCCATAAATCAAAAAAATCACCAAGTATAATTAGCTCCAATGGTTCTTTTAATGTTTCAAGATGATCCAAAAAATTAATTAGTTCTTTTTCACAATTAAAATCTTCAATTATTTTATCGCCTCCTATATGTAAATCACTAATTAAAACTAAAGTTTTTAAATTCATAGAAATTATTATCGCTTCGCTCGCCGCTAAACGCGTCTCGCTCCATAGAGCCACGCATTCGCGTGTCTCCGTGGTACGCCCGGCAGGATTCGAACCTGCGACCTTTGCCTTAGAAGGGCACTGCTCTATCCAGCTGAGCTACGGGCGCATATTAGTCAAAGCGTAGTTTATAATAAATACCCGTTTTCAATCAAGAGAATGATGAAAAAAGCTATGGAATTATTAAAAATATGAAAGATTATCCCAGGCCAGATTGAATTTGTTTTGATATATAGAATATTTAACACTAGCGATAAAATAAGCAGCGGCATTATAGATTGGAATTCAAAATGAACCGAAGCAAATATTAAAGCTGTAATTACTACACCCCAAAACGGACTTATTTTTTTAGCCAAAGTTTGCAAAACAAAACCTCTGAAAAAAAGTTCTTCAACTAATGGTGCAATTATTACTGCAATCAAAAAAGCAAAAACTGTACCAGCAACATCATATCCAAATATTTCAAAAAGGGATTTTTGTTCTTCAAATCCAAATAAACCTATTCCCAGTGAAAAGAAAAGCATAATTAAAAAAATGCTTAAACCAAGATAAAAAAGATAAGCGAATATTACCCAAAATATAGTTTTTTTTGTTCCAATCCACTTAAAAGTAAAATCTTCAAAACTCGAATCATATTTTCTAACCACAAAATACCATAATGGAAAAATCATCCCGAAAACCTGCATTAAATATATAATAAAAAGGATTAACCCGCGCAAAACAGAGATATTATCAACACTTTTTACTATGCCTCCGATATCAATTAAATTAAGTAATAAATAAAAAACAAATTCAATAATAAATGTTAATACAAAGACATTAAAAACATCTTTTATTTGCCATTTGAACTTATTTGGGATCAGGTTTGTATTCATTGTAATATTGATATAATTTATGTATTATTCAGGTAGGAATAGAATTAGTTGACTTTTTTGCGAGTTCTGTTATAGTTGTATGCCTACCTAAATACTATTTTAATCCAAAATCATGCAACTGCAAAATGGAGAAAAAATAATAAGAATTTATCATCACCATCCCTTCCCTTTTATTATGCAAGTAATTAAGACAACAGGAGCTAGTTTGCCATTTTTCTTCTTACTATATTTGTTCTCAAATTCAATATCATATGAAGTAACAATTATCGGAATTTTAGTAATTATTGCATTATTTACTGGTGTAATAATTTATCTGGCCTTAATTTACTGGCTTGATAAAGTTGTAATAACAAACAAAAGAATAGTACATATTGACTGGAAAGTATTATCAAAAAGAGATGAAGGTGAAGCATTGTTAAGTGATGTACAGGATATCCACACTAAAGAAAAGGGAATTTTTTCTGCAATTTATTTATTTGATTACGGACTTCTAAGAATTGAAACATCAGCTTCTAAGGCAACAATAATATTTACAGAAGCTCCAGATCCTGAGGGTATTAAAAAGTTCTTATCACAGCATATTGAAGGCTGTAAACCAAATACTTGCGAAATTAACGCTACTACTGTTCCTGTTACTGAATAATAAATATGATTGAAGAAGGCATATCAAATTTACCTAAAAAAAAACCGGAAAGAATAGTTGATAATACGGAGATAATTCCGGATTTCACTTTAAGACCTCAAAATTTTGATGAATATATTGGTCAGCAGGAAATAAAAAATAATTTAGCTATTGCAATTCAGGCCACAAAAAAACGTAAAGAGCCTCTTGATCATATCTTATTACATGGTCCGGCAGGACTTGGTAAAACAACCCTTGCTCATATTATTGCCAAAGAAATGAATGTCAGCATTAAAATGACTTCAGGACCTGCATTGGAAAAACAGGGAGATTTGGCTGCAATACTAACAAATTTAAAAGAAAACGATATTTTATTTATTGATGAAATACACCGATTAAGACCTGCAATCGAAGAAATTCTATATACTGCCATGGAAGATTTTGGAATTGATATAATAATTGGTCAGGGTCCTTCCGCAAAATCAGTAAGACTCAACCTTCCAAAATTCACATTGATTGGTGCAACAACAAAAGTAAGCCTTCTATCTTCACCGCTTCGTGATCGTTTCGGAAACATATTTAAACTTACTTTTTATTCAAATGCGGATATTTTTGAAATAATTAAAAGAACATCAAATTTATTGAATTTTAAAATTGAGGATAATGCAGCGAAGGAAATCTCAAAAAGTTCAAGACAGACACCAAGAATAGCAAATCGATTATTAAAACGAATCAGGGATTTTGCTGAAGTAAAGAATCTAGACACAATCAACCTGGAAGCCGCTAAAGAAGGTCTTTCTTCACTTGGTATTGATAACATAGGTTTAGACCAGGCAGACAGAGATATTTTAGAATTGATAATCAGTAAATTTAGTGGCGGACCAGTTGGCTTAAGTGCAATATCCGCAGCCACATCCGAAGAACAAAATACAATTGAAGAAGTATACGAACCTTACCTTTTAAAAATCGGGATGTTGGAAAGAACTCATCGCGGAAGAATAGCGACCAAAGTTGCATTTGAACATCTTGGATATGAATTTACAAATATTATAAAGTGATGATATAATTCTGATTGCTTTTTATCAAAGCCAATTATATGTACACTTTAATCTATTAATTATGAAAACCAGATCATTCCTTTCGAAGGGTCTTCTTATTATTATGCTACTAAGTTTTTCTATGATTGCTAGCGGATGCTGGCCTTTTGACGGAGAACAGAACAATAATACACTTGCTGAAGAACAGGTTCAGCAAAAAAGAATTGGAACACTAAAATCTTTGGGCGGAATGAGTGTGGGAGAAGGCACTCATCTACTTGAAGTAAGCGGAGGCCACACAATAAGACTTAAAAGTAATAATATCGATTTAGATCAGGAAAAATATCTAAATAAAAAAGTTGAAGTAAGAGGTGTTTTAGGTAATGCAGAAGACGGGAAAGATATTATGGATGTTAGAAGTATCGATTTAGTAGAAGATACAACTGAAACAGGAACTCAACAGGAATATAAAAATGCAGATCTTGGTTTTAGTTTAACTTATTTGGATAGCTGGAAAGTTGAAGAAGGCACAGACGAAGTGACTTTTACCGCACCGGTTGTTAAACCTGAAGTTACAGCAGCTGAAGAGACAACAATGGATCAAACAAAACCTGATTTAATCATAATTAAAAGACTTCCAAATCCTGATAAAGAACAAGTGGAAACATTTCTTGAACTTCCATCAGACGCTGATGAACTCAGTAATTTAGGTTATACTCAAAGCTTAATTGGAATCGACAAACTTGAAGGACTTAAAAAAGAAAGTTCAGATAAATTGGAAGTAAATGTTTGGCTTACACGAAATGAATATCTATACGTATTCAGCTTTAAGGGTGCTGACAATACAAATACTTTAAATAACAGGAATACTTTCTTCAGTATGCTATCAACATTTCAATTTATAGGAATGAATGAGCAAGAAACAGATTTGCCTGTAGTAGAAGTACCTGAAGATCAAACAACAAAAGAAGATGTCAAAGAGGACATACCAGTTGTGGAGGATGTGCCAAAAGCTGAACCAGTAGCTGAGCCGGAGCCAGCATCACAACCTGTTGCTACAAGCAGTTCTTACGGTGTAATTGCTCAATATATAAATGAAACTATTGATACTATTGCACCAGAGGAATCAGAATCAGGCACATGGAAAGCAACAAATTTTGAATTTGTAGATCCAAATTATGTTTATGTTGAATATACTGACGGAAGCGCTTATAGAAGAGTACTTCTCACTTATAATCAAAATGGCGGATTAAATACAGATGTAGTTGGGTATTTCAAACCAGGTGAAACAACTTCATGGCAAAGAGTTGAGGGAGAAAATCCCGTTGAATCAGCTGAAAAAACCATAGTGAATCTAACTGACACAGGTGCTGAAGAAGCAGCTACTGTAAAAGAAGGTTACAGATATTTTGAAAGTTCTCCATATGATTTTAATGCTCAATACCCTTCAAATTGGTATTTTAGCGGCACAAACGGCGGTGGTGATGTATCTCACCATTACGGATTCAGCAACGAACCTGTAGAAAATGGAAACGAGATGGTAAGTATTGATATTGTTTCAGGAAGCTTACCTTCCGGAAGCAGCATTTCAGTTGGAAGCCATACAGGAGTAAAAGTTTATGATGGCGGCGAAATGGCAATCTATATAAAAAGAGATGATGGGCTATTGTATAAAGTTCATGGAGGAGCTGAAAACGAACAGTATATTATAGATATGGCCGCAAGTATTCAGGATCTCTAAAAATTTCTTATTGACTTCAAACAATTAGCACTCTAAAATAAAGAGTGCTAATTTAATATGTTTTGTTCAATAAATTTATACAACATAAATTTACTTGTAAGTAAAGTTGAAAATAAGCATAAGGAATTCAAAAATTGTCCTATTTATGCTAGAATATAAAGACTTTATATTAATATATTTAACTACTAGAAATGGAAAATAATTCACACAGATTCGAAAAATTCACTAAAGAAGCAAAGCAGGCGCTTATTGTAGCGCAGGAAAAAGCTAAATTTGCAGGCCTCGATTACGTTGGTACTGAACATATATTAATGGGCATTTTAACCCAGACAAATTCTTTAGGAGCACATATACTCCACAATTTTGGCGTTTCAAGCGAAAATGTTGAGTTGGTACTTAAAACAGTAGGAAGATTAAATAGACCTAATAAGCCTATCAATCAAAATGGCAAAACAGGCCTAAGCGGATTTGCTAAAAAAGTTATTGAAGAAGCAGTTAAATCAGGAGAAGAATATAACCATTCATATATTGGAACAGAGCACTTATTATATGCGCTTGTTTCACAAGAAAATACAGCTGCAACTGTAATATTGGAAAACATGAAAATCAATCCTTTGGATGTAAAAGATCAAATTCTTCAAACTTTTGAAAAAGGCAAAGAAATGCAGGCACAAGGTCAAACTGGCAATAATCCAATGCCAATGCAGCAAAATGGTCAGCCAATGAATCCTATGGAATTCTTTTTGAATGGACTACAGGGTGTTTTAGTAGGACAGGTTGAAAAAGAGGAATATAAGAAAAAGAAGAAAAAAGACGGGCAGAAAACAAAAACTCCTGCTCTGGACTACTTTACAGTTGATCTTGTAAATGAAGCAGTTAAAGGAAAATTAGATCCTGTAATCGGACGTGAAAAAGAAATTAAAAGAATGGTTAGTATTTTATGCAGAAAAACAAAGAATAACCCTGTGATTATTGGTGAGCCTGGTGTTGGTAAAACAGCTATTGCTGAGGGCCTTGCTTTCGCTATATCAAAAGATAATGTGCCTGACCAGCTTTTAAACAAACGTATACTTTCTTTATCAATGACATCTGTTATTGCAGGTACAAAATATCGCGGTGAATTTGAAGAAAGGGTAAAACAAATTCTTGATGAACTTAAACAGGTTAACAATGCAATTTTATTTATTGATGAAGTACATACTGTTGTTGGTGCCGGATCAGCTGAAGGAAGTCTTGATGCAGCAAATATATTAAAACCGGCTTTATCAAGAGGTGCAATTCAGGTAATCGGTGCAACTACAACAAATGAATATCGCAAACATATTGAAAGCGATGCAGCTCTTGAAAGAAGATTTCAGCCAATTATGGTTGAAGAACCAAGTATTGAAGAATCAAAAGCAATGCTTGAAGGACTTCGTGAAAGTTTTGAAGATCACCATGATATGAATATTACAGATGAAGCAATCGATTCTTCAATCACACTTTCAGCAAGATATATAAACGATAGATTTCTGCCTGATAAAGCTATCGATTTGATTGATGAAGCAGCATCATTAAAACGTGTTGATTCAAAAAGTACTAATGATACGTCTAAAAAACTTCAAAAAGAATTGGGTAAAGTTATCAGAAAAAAAGAAGAAGCTGTTTCAATGCAGGATTATGAACGTGCAGCTGAACTCAGAAATCAGGAACTTGAGCTCGCTAAACAGATTGAAAACTCAAAATCAATTAAAACACCTAAAGGTAAACGAAAAAAAGTAACCGAAGAGGATATTGCTAAAGTTATAGCAAGCATGACTGGAATTCCGGTTACAAAACTTATTAAATCAGAAATGCAGAATCTAATTAATTTGGACGATAAATTAAAGAAAAGAATTATTGGACAAGATGAAGCTGTTGAAGCTATTTCAAAAGCAATCAGACGTTCAAGAGCAGGATTTGCTGATGAAAACAGACCTATAGGTTCATTCATATTTATGGGACCAACCGGTGTTGGTAAAACTGAACTTGTACGTGCACTGGCACAAGAAGTTTATGATGATAAAGACGCACTTATTAAGATTGATATGAGTGAATTTATGGAACGCCACACCACTTCAAGATTAATAGGTACTACAGCCGGTTACGTTGGTTATGACGACGGAGGTCAATTAACTGAACTGGTTAGAAGGAAGCCTTATTCAATAGTTTTATTTGATGAAATTGAAAAAGCTCATCCGGAAGTATTTAATTTACTTCTTCAAATCCTTGAAGACGGTGTATTAACTGACAGTAAAGGCAGAAAAGTAGACTTTAAAAATACAATAATTGTACTTACATCAAATATTGGAGCTGATAAATTAACTGAAAAAGCCGCTCCAATTGGATTTACTCAAAAAGGTGATGATCTAAAAGCTGCCGAAGATGAATATCAGAATACAAAAAATGCGATATTACAGGATCTTAAAGAGAATTTTAAACCGGAATTTTTAAATCGTATCGATAAAACTATTGTATTCAGAGCCTTAACACGAGATAACATTAAAGAAATTGTAAAACTTCATTTGGCAATGCTTCAGGAAAGACTTAAATCTAAGAAAATCACTATTGAAGCAACTAAAACCGCAATCGATCTTCTCGCTGAAAAAGGATTTGATCCAAAATATGGAGCTAGACCTGTCAGAAGAGCTATTCAGGATTATGTTGAAGATCCTCTTACAAATAAATTCCTTGAAGGAGAATTCAAAGAAGGTGATAAAATTATTATTACAAAGAAAGGTGATGAAATTAAACTTTTAAAAGAAGCTAAAAAGAAGTAATCCCACTTTGCCGGGCAAAGCTATTTTGTTTTGGTGAATTTTTAATTTGCAAATTTAAAAAACATAGTGTAATCTTTTTGTGCTCATGTGTTTTAACAACCTTTAAGTAGTAGAGCCGTTGTTACAAAAATGTGAGCTACTAAACTTTAAAAGGCTCTATTGCACAGGCATCATGAATACCCAAATGACCAAAGTTTTTGGTGACGAGAGTGAAGTTATGGAAAAACTTCTTAAAGATTCACCTGAAATTGTATTCCCTACTCCGGGTTCCTTAATTGACGGAACAGTTACTGACATTTATAAAAATAAGATTTTAGTTGATCTCGGTGGGATTAGCACCGGAATTATTGCTGGTAAAGAAGCTCATGACAGCATGGGTACAATAAAAGAACTCCAAATTGGTGATACTATTTCAACTTATGTAATAGACCCTGAAAATCCTGATGGGCTTGTTGTTCTTTCACTTAGAAAAGCAAGTCAGGAGAAAAGCTGGCAATATTTTGTTGAAGCTTATGAAAACGGTGACATTATTAAAGTAAAAGCAAATGAAGCAAATAAAGGTGGATTATTATTGGAAGTTGACGGAATTAAAGGCTTCATACCTGTTTCTCAGCTTGCCCCAATGCATTATCCACGTGTAAACGGAGCTGATTCAAATGAAATTTTAAAAAGACTTAATGACCTGGTAAGCAAAGACTTTGATGTAAAAGTTATTAATATTGATCACGATAACGGTAAATTGATTCTTTCTGAAAAGGCTGCAATGAGCGAACAACGTAATGCATCGCTTAAAAAACTTAAAATAGGACAAAAAGTTAAAGGTGAAATCAGCGGTATTGTTAAATTTGGTATATTCGTTGCATTCGACGGACTCGAAGGGCTTGTTCATATCTCTGAAATCGCATGGGGCCATGTTAAAGATCCTGCTGAATACGGTAAAATCGGCGATGAAGTAGAAATTCTAGTTATTGGAATTGAAGGTGAAAAAATCTCATTAAGCATGAAAAGATTAACACCTGATCCTTGGCTTGAAGCTGCTAAAAACTTTAAAATTGGAAAAACAGTTGAGGGCGAAGTTAATAAAGTAACTCAATTCGGTGCATTTGTTAAATTGGGTGAAGATATTAACGGACTTATCCACTTAACTGAAATTCAGGAAGAACCTCTAGAAGATGCGACAAAAGTACTTAAAGTTGGTGATAAAGTTGAAGCTAAAATTATTTCTGTAGATCCTGAAGAGCACAGAATCGGCTTAAGTATAAAAGCATTGAGCGATAAACAGGGCGAAACGAAAGCAAAGGCTTCTGGAACGAGCAAAGCGAGTAATGCGGAAGAAGAAAAACCTGCTGAAGAAGAGATCGCTGCATAATTAAGCTTTCTTCTCATTATCTATGAAAAACTTCATTGAATCACGAATTCCCGGAGCTTTTATATCTATGTGTTTTAAACTAGTTGTACTAAACTTCATATCTTTTTCTGCTTTTCTTGAGCCAGGGTTATTTTGTAGCATTTTTTGAAGTTCATTATTATTTCTGTTAGGAGCACTTGATCCTGCCCTAAATAATGACCATACCTTCATTTTATCGTGCTTACTTAAACGCTTGAAAATTTCCTGAGCATAAAATCCCTTTCCATAAATAGTATCAAAAAGGCCAAGCCCGGCAAAATAATTTGCTGGCATACTTTTTAAAATACCATTTAAAGCAATATATGCGCCGCTATGCCCCATAATATATCTTTTTACATCTTTGGTCTTATCTGCGCCTGATTCTTTTCTTACAAATTCATCAAATTTTTCAAAATTCTCTTTTTTATGTAATGACCACCATTTTGACCTGCCGCTCTCCCCTTCTGGCATTGCAAAGACAATATTATGAGTTTTTGCAAGGTCCTTTAAGCCACTGAGCATATTTTTTTTGCTCCATTCACGCGGATTTGTTAAAAGTTCTTTGGCTGCACTTGCAGGATTGGTAAATCCATGAAAATAATAAATAAGATGAGTAGGTTTTTTAGGGTCAAGCTTCTCCGGTATAAATAAATGTATATTTCTGCCTCCGTTTATTTCCGGATTTTTAACAGTTTTTATATTGTATTCACCTGCAACTTCTTTACTTTCATTCTTAGAAGGATCCCATGTGGCAGGTGCAGTTGAAGCCGGTGAGCTTGGCGAGTCTTGTGCTCCTACTGATGCATATGACGAAGTTTTTGGAATATAAGAAGCTCTTCCACTGCGACTTGCTGTTACTTTGTCAGGTTTTTCTTTATCTTTGCTATAGGCAAAACCTGTTTTTGCACGCTTAGATATTGCTGAATTTTCCTGTTCAACTACTTGTGTATATTGTGCGCTTTTTGTATCGATTGTACCAACGATAGACACAGTATCGCCTTTTTGCATTGACACTCTTTTTCCTGCTTGTAAATTAAAATACCCTATTCTTTCTCCTTCACTTCTATCAATCATTCTTACGCATACAAATTTTTTACCTGCCCTCTCCACTATAATAGTTGTGGCATTAGGTGGTAAGACATGTTGATAGTCCAAATACTTACTGTTTTTAACTTTAGATAAATTTTCTGTGACTGAAAAAGTTAAACCTGATTTTTTTTCCAAAACAGCTTGTGCTCTTAAGGCAGCCAATTCAATTTTATCTCCTTTTATTTGTCCTTTATTGTCAGCTCCATTTTGTAAATCGAGAATTAATTTGCTGTTTAAATCTTTTAAGGATTTTGCTCTTTGTTCAGGCGTAACAGCTTCTAATTTGCCTGAATATGGTTTTAAATCTCTCTCTAATTTTGCTGTAACAGTTGAATCTTTTAATCTATCTGAAGCCCATTTTGCAAGATCAGTTATTTTTTTACCGCTTAAATCCAAATAATAAACTACACCATTTTCACTTTTTCTAATTACTTCAGTTCCAAATAGTTTAATTTTAAAATCTTTTGATTCTTTTTTTTCTTTTCCTGTTTTTAATTTTTCCAAACGTCTTTTACCAGCTTTTTTAGCTTCTTCGGTTTTATCTGCAGCAACTGCTTTTGCTTTTGAATTAGAATCAGGAGTTTTAGGATTTTTACTTAAAACAGGTGGAGTTGCTTTCTTTTTTAAAGCTTCTTCATCGTGTTTAGATTTTTCAAATTCTGATTTTGATAAAAACACAGAACACATAAATAACAATTATTTCTCTATATTATATCAGAAAAACCTTTATTTAACAACAAAAACTCCAATTTTCAGTTTTTATTTTAAAGGATTTAGGTTAAATTATTACTATGGATTTAAATAAATTAAATAAAGAACAATTAGAAGCAGTTCAACATGAAAACGGACCTCTTTTGATTATTGCGGGTGCGGGAACAGGAAAAACACATGTAATTACTTCAAGAATTCTATATTTAATTCAGGAAAAAAAATACAATCCAACAAGTGTTTTGGCGCTTACTTTTACTGAAAAAGCAACTGATGAAATGATAGAAAGGGTTGATATCGCACTTCCATATTCATATGAAGAAATTCCGATTTATACATTTCATGGTTTTTGCGACAAAATTTTAAAAGAAAGCGGGCTTGAGATAGGTCTTGATACATCATATAAAATTCTTAACCAAATTGATCAATGGATGTTTATAAAAAAACATTTATTTGATTTTGATTTGAATTATTACAGGCCGCTAGGCAATCCCGGTAAGTTTATTTCTGCTTTGGGCACGCATTTTTCCCGCCTAAAAGATGAAGATATTTCTCCAAAAGCATATCTTGAATTTGCTGAAAATACAGATGAAGATAAAGAAAGATTTTTGGAGCTTGCAAATGCTTATCTGAAATACGAAGAATTATTAATTAAAGACAACGTACTGGATTTTAATGGTCTGCAGTCTTATGTTTTAAGACTTTTTGAAAGCAGGCCTCAAATCCTAAAAAAATATCAGCAAAAATATAAACAAATAATGGTTGATGAATTCCAGGATACCAACTTCAGCCAAAGCAAGATTGTACATTTACTTGCTGATGCTCATAAAAACCTTACTGTTGTTGGTGATGATGATCAGAGTATTTATCGTTGGAGAGGTGCTTCAATGAGCAATATAAATGAATTTAGCCGAAAATATCCCGAAGCTAAAAAAATAGTACTTAAAGAAAACTACAGGTCAGTTCCTCAAATTCTAAATGCCTCATACGAGCTTATACAAAATAATAATCCATATAGATTAGAAGCAAGTCATGAAATAAATAAAAAGCTAAACAGTCAATTCGATGATAGCGACAAAGTACAGATTAACCGCTTTAATAACTACATAAATGAGTATAAATTTTTTGTTCAAGAGATCAACGAACTAGTAAAAGAATATAAATATAAAGATATCGCTATTCTTGTACGAACCCATGGAATTGCGCAGCCGATTATAGATGCTTTAAAGGTAAACGAAGTGCCTTTTCAGGTTAAATCATCAGAAACAATAACAAGTTTACCTGAAATTAAAGATTTGATGGCTGTGCTAAAGTTTATAAGCAATCCTGATGATGATCTTTCGCTTTTCAGGATACTGCAAATGCCTGTTTATAACTTTCCCATGGCCTCACTTGTTTCGCTTATAAATAAAACAAAAGACAATCAAATTTCTTTGCTTGAAGTTATTCGTGATGAAGATTATTTAAAAGAAACAGTTAAGTTGTTTGGTGAATTGGTTGAATTTTCAAAAGATCATACTATTCCGCAGATAATCAGCGAATTTTTAACAAAATTTCAATATATACAAAAGCTCCAATCAGAACATTCGTATGAAAATGATGAAAAAATACTCAATATCGCTGAATTTTTAAAGCTTATTCAGCAATATGATTTTCAGCATAACGACAATAATATTTATAATTTCATAGATTATCTTAACTTACTTGAAGATGCCGGAGCGCGCTTTGATTCAAGTATTTCCGAAACAGATCACGATGCAGTTCAAATACTTACAATTCACGCAGCAAAAGGGCTGCAATTCCCAGTTGTATTTATCCCATCACTTGTACAGCAAAGATTTCCCGGAACAAATAAAAGTGATCCGATTCAAATTCCAGATGCATTAATTATTGAGGAAGTTCCTGATAAAGACATGCATTTGTATGAAGAGCGCCGTTTGATGTATGTGGCTTGTACAAGAGCAAAAGAAAAATTATTTTTAAGTTACAGCGAGAAGTACGAAGGCAATAAAAAGTGGAAACCCTCAGTATTTATAAATGAATTAAGCGGACTTGACGATGTAGAGTTTATGGAACATGAAGATGTAGAAGTGGAAGAACAGAAGCCAAAAGTTATTAAAAAAGAAGCTGGACTATCCCCTATTCCAAGCAAATTCAGCTATAGTCAATTAACTACTTTTGAATCTTGTCCGTTAAAATACAAATTTAGATATTTATATAATATTCCATCCCCTTCAACTGCTGCTTCAAATTTTGGAACTTCAATACACGAAACCCTTAACCAGTTTTATGAAGGATTAAAAAATGGAAAAGAGCCAAGATTAACTGATTTAAAAGATTTATACGAGAAAAATTGGAGGCCGCAAGGCTATGAAAGCCGAGCGCATCATAATGCGCGAAAAAAACAGGGACTGGAAATTCTTGAAGATTTTTACAAAACAAATGAAAAGAATTGGATTATTCCGGAAATGCTGGAACGCGCGTTTAATTTAAAGATCGGAAATTACTCATTTAATGGCCGTATTGATAGAATAGATAAGCTCGAAGACGCAACATATGAAGTAATAGATTATAAAACAGGACAATCCAAAAAAGATCAAAAATTAAATAAAGATTTACAGCTTTCCATTTACGCATTAGCCTGCCGCGATGTTTATGGTATTAATGCTTCAAAGCTAAGTTTGTACTTTTTGGAAGACAATACAAGACACTCTACTACGCGAGATAGCGAACAGCTTGAGAAAGCAGAAAAAGAAATTGAAGAAAAAGCAGATAAATTAATGAAATCAGATTTTGAAGCTACGCCTGGATTTTCTTGTAAGTTCTGCGAATACAGGTTGATTTGTAATAAGGCTGCATAAGCACAAGCACGCTAAAGCGTACTTGCTAGTCCGGGGGCCGTAGGTCAAATACGCATGTTTAAGCATAAAAAAACTCCCCAAAGAGTTAGAGGGCCTAAAAAGCACCTCGTATGACCGAAGTCATAAGAAACTCCATGGTACCAAAATGCAATTTCCCGAAGGATAAGGCATAAAGGTATCAAAAAGTTTCCATCTCTTACCAGAGTGATACAAGATGCTAATTGCATTCCGAAGAATGAAAGGAGCAAAAAGTTAATCTTTCCGAGGAAAGAAAAACAAGAAGTATCAAAGAGGTAAGAGAGAGACGCAAATCATTAAATCACCGAAGTGAAAAAATGAATAAGGCTATCTGCATCTTCGGGGAGAAAGGGATCCTCAAGGTACCGTGGCCGTTGATCTTAAATAAAGGCCAACAAAGCTCCTCCCTTAAGGATCCGTTCCTCCCAGAAGTATGTGTTCTAAATGCTGTATTTTAATGATCTTCTATATTTATTTTTCTTTTGTACCTATATTATGCCACATTCCAAAAAATAAATCAAGTACTTTTTTAATGATTTTTCCATTATTATAGATTTCTAATTAAGTTAAATATTATGGAAACAGTGCTAATAGTTATAATCTTGCTTTTGGTCGGCGCATTAATCGGCTTATTTTTTTATTTTCAAAATAAATTAAATGGCGGCAATGATTCAGGTTACCATAAAAGACTTGATGATTTGAATCAGAACATGACAACCAATTTGAATAATGTTACTCAAAATGTTCTTCAGCAATTAACGGAAGTTACAAAGCAGGTGAATGAAAGATTAAAAGAAAACACTACAGTTTTACAAAGACAGCATCAAACAGTCGGAGAAAGGCTTGATACAGCTGCAAAAGCAGTAAATACAGTAACAGCGAGGTTATCAAAAATTGAAGAAGGCAATAAAAAAATATTTGAAGTTGGTAAAGATATATCTTCATTGCAGGAATTATTAAAAGCGCCAAAACTTCGTGGCGGTCTTGGAGAATTGTTTTTAAGTGATTTGCTTGCTCAAATTTTCCCGAGAGAAAACTATTCAATGCAATATTCTTTTAAAACCGGTGATACAGTTGATGCTGTAATTCATGTACGTGATAATCATTTAATTCCGGTTGACTCAAAATTTCCATTGGAAAATTTCAGGAAAATGTATGAAGAAACCGATGAGAAACAACGAGCAGCAATCAGAAAAACATTCATCAGCGATGTAAAAAAACGAATTGATGAGATTAGTTCAAAATATATTTTACCTGATGAAGGAACATTTGATTTTGCTTTAATGTATGTACCTGCTGAAAACGTTTATTATGAGATTATAATCAAAAACAGTGATGATAATACTGATTTAACTAATTATGCTTTCTCTAAAAAAGTTATACCTGTTTCTCCAAACACCTTTTATGTTTACCTTCAAACAATTTTAATCGGTCTTAAAGGTTTCCAAATTGAAAAAAAGGCAGGCGAAATTCTCACTTCTCTATCAAGGTTAAGGGGTGATTTTGAAAAATTCGGTGATGATTTTACTCTTGTTGGAAAACATATAACTCATGCAAGAGGAAGCTTTGAAAATTCAGAGAAAAAACTCACAAGATTTGCTGATAAGCTAAGTCAGGTTGAATCTTTGTCTTCGCCTGCACAACAAGAGAAATTACTGAATTAAACCTTTACTTTTAAAGCTTTTGCACGTAAACTAACACTCGCATTTAAGCTAACTAAAGCTTTTTTCGTATGTCACAAAAAATTAAAGATGTTGCAGAAAAGTTGGGCATTAGCCCCAAGGAGCTCAAAGAAAAGATAAATGAGCTTGGATTTGAAGTAAAAACAAATGCAAGAACAATTGAAGATGACATTGCAGAACTCGTAACGGATGAATTACAGGGAAATAAAGATGAAGATACAGATAAAAGTGCCGCAAAAGTTTATGAAGAAATTTATGATAAAGAACTGGATCGTGAAATAATTAAAAAACAAAGAAAAAAAACAGCTGGAAAAGATTCAGGCAAGGAAAAAAGGAAAGAAGAAGAAAAGAAACAACCTGAAGAAAAAGTTGAAAAAGGCAAGGCAATTGAAATTCCTGCTGTAATTTCAGTTAAAGAATTTGCTGAAAAAACCGGTCTAAACGCTGCAAAAGTAATCGGTGAACTTATGAAAAACGGGATTCTCGCAAACATTAACCAACAAATTGATTTTGATACTGCTTCTATTATTGCCGCAGATTTGGGATTAAAAATCAAAAAAATCAGGGACGAAGCATCAATTGAAGATTTAATGTCAGGAAATTTAAACCAATTATTAAAAGAAGATGAAAAATCGGATTTAGTTGAAAGGCCACCTGTAATTAGCATTATGGGGCATGTTGATCATGGTAAAACAAAAATTCTTGATTATATTCGGAAATCAAATGTAGTAGCAACTGAATCAGGTGGTATTACGCAGCATATCGGTGCATATCAGGTTGAAAGAAATGGGAAAAAAATTACATTTCTAGATACTCCAGGACATGAAGCCTTCACTGCCATGCGTGCAAGAGGTGCAAAAGCCACTGATATTGCAATTTTAGTGGTTGCTGCTGATGAAGGAGTTAAACCCCAGACAATAGAGGCAATCAATCATGCAAGAGCTGCTGGTATTCCTATAATTGTTGCTATAAATAAAATCGATAAAGAAAATGCTAATCCTGAAAGAGTAAAAGCTGAACTGGCAGAACACGATTTGCAGCCAGAAGATTGGGGCGGAAAAACAATTATGGCACCTGTTTCTGCAATTACCGGTGAAGGAATGGAGAATCTGTTGGATATGATTCTTATAGTTGCTGAAATGGAAGATCTAAAAGCGAATCCGAACAGAGCTGCGGTTGGTACTGTTATCGAATCACATTTGGATAAAAATTTAGGACCGGTTGCAACTGTCTTAATAAATACAGGTACTTTAAAAATAATGGATAATGTTGTAATCGGTGAAACTTACGGACGAATAAAAGTGATGAAAGACCACAATGGCAAGAACATGAAAAAAGCCGAACCTTCCACTCCTGTATTGGTAGCCGGACTTTCAGCTTCACCTCACAGTGGAGATATTTTACAGGTTGTTAAAGATGAAAAAACCGCAAGAACTCAGGCTCAAAAAATAGCATTATTAAAAAAGAATGAACTTCATGCGGGATTTGGACCAAAAGATATTCTTGCCCAAATCGTAAGCGGTAAATTAAAAACATTAAAGTTAGTTATTAAAGCTGATACAAAAGGTTCACTCGAAGCAATTCTGCAAGCTTTAGAAAAAATAAAAGATGAAGAAGTAGCGATTAAAGTTATCCACTCAGGAGTTGGCAACGTGACTGAAGGCGACGTAATTATGGCTAGTGCAAGCACCGGAATTGTTATTGGCTTCCATGTGGATGTTCCTGCACAAGTTGATAAAACAGCTGAACGTGAAAATGTTGATATTCTTAAATACACAATTATTTACAAATTAATTGAAGATATTACTAAACTTTTAGCAGGTCTTATTGAACCTGAGATTGTTGAAGTTGACCTTGGTAAAGCTGAAGTTAAACAAGTGTTCTTTAGTGGTAAAAAAGAGATGATCATTGGTTGTAAGGTTACTAACGGAAAAATTCAAAAAGGGGCAAAAGCAAGATTAATACGTGATGGTGAAAAGGTTGAAGAAGTTGAAATAGATTCATTAAAAAGGGTAAAAGAAGCGGTTGATGAAATTAAAGCTGATAATGAATGCGGAATTAAATTAAAAGGTAAACATGATGTTCAGGAAGGTGATATTTTGGAAGTATATAAATTAGAAAAGACAATACGCACACTTTAAATCATGAACAAAATTCAAACTTACAATCTTCCTCTATTTACTGATGAACGCGGTCAACTGGTTCCTATTGAACTTAAGGATTATATAGATTGGGAACCAAAGCGTGTTTATTATGCATTTAATAACAAAGAAACAAGAGGAGGTCATGCGCACAGAACTGAAAAAGAACTTTTTATTTGTCCGCGCGGTGAAATTACCGCGAGAGTGCATGATGGCAAAGATTGGCAGGAACATAAGCTAAAAGGTCCTGATAATGCAATTTATGTAGATAATATGATATGGCATGAGTTCACAGATTTTTCAGAAGATGCTATTCTACTGGCAGTGTCGTCAACTAATTACGACCCATCTGATTATGTAAGAGATTTCGATAAATTCTTGAAACTGAGTTCACCCCGCTAAGCGGGGCTCACGCTATGGCTCGCAATAAGTTTTTGCTCGCCAGATACTCACTAACGTTCGTATCTTATGAAAAAAGTATTAGTTACCGGCGGTGCCGGATTTATAGGTTCAAATTTCACGCATTATTATCTTAAAAAACACCCTAAAGATATGGTGATTGTTTTGGATCGCCTTACTTACGCAGGGAACATGGATAATTTAAAAGACCTGGATAATAATGAAAGGTTTTGGTTTATGCTTGGTGATATTGCTGATGTTCCAATGGTAAATAAACTTTTTGAAAGAGAAAAATTCGACACTGTTGTAAATTTTGCAGCTGAAACACATGTAGATAGAAGTATTGAAACGCCAAGTGCTTTTACAATGACAAATATTGTTGGAACTCAAACTTTGCTTGATGCATGCCGTGCAAATGAAGTCTCAAGATACCATCAGGTTTCAACTGATGAAGTTTATGGTGATTTAGGGCTTGATAATGACAATAAATTTACTGAAAAAACACCAATTTCACCTAATTGTCCTTATGCTGCAAGCAAAGCAGCAGCTGACCTTCTGGTGAGATCATATTATGAAACATTTAAAATGCCATTAACAATTAGCAGATGTTCAAATAATTACGGACCATATCAATTTCCTGAAAAACTAATTCCTTATTTTTTCAGACTGGCATCCGAAGATCAAAAACTACCTGTTTATGGAGACGGTAAAAATGTTCGGGATTGGCTTTATGTAACCGATCATTGTCGTGCCATTGATATGATTTTGGAAAAAGGTAAACCTGGTGAAGTATATAATATCGGTGGTAATTTTGAAAAATCTAACCTGGAAATCACAAAATTAATACTTAAATTTTTAGAAAAAGACGAAAATAAGATTATGTTTGTTGATGACCGTAAGGCTCATGACAGACGTTATGCGATTGATGCAAGTAAAATGAAAAAAGAAATCGGCTGGGAACCCGAGGTTACCTTTGAAGAAGGAATAGCGAAAACCTTTGATTGGTATGAAACACATAAAGAGTGGTGGGAGAAACTTATTGATAAAGCACAGGAACGCAAACATGAAAAAACAAGTGATAAACCTTTACCCACTTCAAGACCTTAATTTAACCTAAAAGATGCGATATTCTAAATTTTTCGGGCGTACTAAACATGAAACTCCACATGATTCTAACAGTATAAATGCTGAGCTTTTAACTAAAGCAGGATTTATAGATAAAGTTGCAGCTGGAATTTACAACTATCTTCCGCTTGGAATGCGATCGATGCATAAAATCAACACAATTATTCGTGAAGAAATGAATGCTGTTGGCGCGCAGGAAATATTAATGCCTGCACTTCAACCAGTTGAATTATGGGAAACAACAGGCAGAATAAATACATTTGATGTTTTATATAGATTAAAATCAGGTGAAAAAGACTTTGTTTTAGGGCCAAGTCATGAAGAAACAGTAACACCTTTGGCAAAAAAACAAATTCAAAGTTATAAAGATCTGCCTTTATGCGTTTATCAGTTACAAACCAAATTTCGCAACGAACCACGCGCAAAATCAGGATTATTAAGAGGACGCGAATTTGGGATGAAAGACATGTACAGTTTTCACACTTCAGAAGAAGACTTAGATGAATATTACAATAAAGTTATTGAAGCATACTTAAATGTTTATTCGAGATGTGGATTGGATGCTTATATTATTGAAGCTTCGGGTGGAGCTTTTACAGATAAAATTTCACATGAATTCTCAATAAAAACCGATGCAGGTGAAGATACAATGATTTACTGTCCTAAATGTAAATTTGCACAAAATCTGGAAATTGCAGAAGGCAAATACGATAATCCTACATCAGATGAAAAAGAGAAAAAACGCGAATTGATAGATATTGAACGGGATAAAACAATCAAAGATGCAGCTAAAAAACTTGAAATCGATGAATTTCGAATTTTAAAATCAGTAGTTTATATGGTTGAAGATGAAGGTCCTGTCGCTATTTTAATACGTGGAGACTTTAATGTGAATCTTGAAAAATTAGAAAGATATTTTAAAAAACATGTCAGAATAGCTACATCTGAAGAGCTTAAACAATTAGGGCTTGTCGAAGGATTTATATCCCCTGTTTTGGCTGATGGCAAGCCAAATAACAAAATCTCATTTATTGGTGATTTTTCTATTAAAGAAATGAAAAATTTCGAATCTGGCGCAAATGAATTAAATAAAGACTGGAAAAATATAAATATAGGCCGTGATTTTGAAGTTAAAGATTTTGCTGATTTCGTTGAGGTTAAAGGCGGATTTATGTGTCCTAAATGTGATACTCAGCTTGAAGAAGAAAAAGCTGTTGAAGCAGGTAATATTTTTAAACTCGGCACACGATACAGTGATGATTTTGATCTTAGCTTCACTGATCAGGATGGCAAGAAAAAGCCCGTTATTATGGGTTGTTATGGAATCGGTTCAACAAGGCTTTTAGGAACAATCGTAGAAGCATCACATGATGATAAAGGAATAATCTGGCCAAAAACCATTGCTCCTTACTTGGTGTATTTGATTACAATTGGCGAAGATGACGAGGTGCAGACTATTGCGCAGAAACTTTATGAAAATATGAATAATGAGAATATTGAAGTTCTTTTTGATGATCGTGATGCCAGTCCTGGACTTAAATTAAATGATGCTGATTTGATTGGATTGCCACTTAGAATTGTAATCAGCAAAAGAACAATTGCTGAAAACAGTGTTGAATGGAAAGAGCGAACTGAAAAAGAAGCTAAAAATGTTAAAATAGATAAATTAATTAACGAAATTAAAAAATTTGCCAACAATTAACTCGTGTCTGATGAAAATCCTTTTAATAGGTAAAAACGGGCTACTGGGCACTGAAATTAATTCTGTATTTAAAGAATCCAAAGAATTTGATTTCTATTCAACGAGCCGAGATGAACTAGATATAACAAATGAAGAATCTGTATGGCAGATTTTAAATGATTTTAGGCCAAATTTGGTTATAAACGCTGCCGGATTTACTTATGTTGATGAATGTGAAGCAAAGCAGAATTTCGTTATGCAGGTAAATGGCTACGCAAACAAATTTTTAGCTGAAAAATGCAAAGAAATTGATGCCAATTTAATGTATTTTAGTACAGATTATGTTTTTGACGGTACCAAAAAGGAAGGATACAAAGAAGATGATGTTACCTCCCCTATTAATACATACGGTGAATCAAAGCTTCTGGGAGAAAAAATGATTCAGGAAAATACAGATAATTTTTTTATTATCAGAACTTCATGGCTATTTGGAATGCATGGACAGAACTTTGTAAAAACAATGCTAAAACTCGCTGATGAAGGTCGTCAAATTCAGGTTGTGAACGACCAATTTGGTAAACCAACATATACTGTTGATCTTGCAAATGGAATTTTGGATTTTGTGAAAACGGGCTATTCAAGCGGAATTTACCATCTGGTAAACGAAAATAGCACTTCGTGGTATGAATTTGCAAAAAAAATATTTGATTTAAAAAATTTAACTGGGGTAGACTTAGTGAGCATTAATTCAGGAGAGCTCAACCGGCCGGCAAAAAGACCGCAGATTTCAATTCTGCACAATACAAAACTGCCCCACTTAAGATCACATGAAGAAGCTCTAAAAGATTATCTTAATAAAATATAAAAATGAAAGGTGTAATTCTCGCAGGAGGACAGGGAAATCGTTTAAAACCACTTACCGAAGTAACAAACAAACATTTACTTCCTATCTACAACAAACCAATGATTTTTCATCCTCTGCAAACACTAACCCAGGCAGGGATAAGAGATATTTTAATTGTGTCAGGCCCTAAACACGCAGGTTCATTTTTACAATTACTCGGAGACGGCAAACAATATGGATGCAATTTGCAATTTAGAGTACAAGAAAAAGCTGAAGGCATTGCGCATGCAGTAGGTCTTGTTAAAAACTTTGTAGGAGAAGACAATTTCGCAGTTATTTTAGGTGACAATGTCTTTGAAGAAAACTTAAGTAAACATATTAAAGAATTCGAAAATCAAAAAGGTGCCCATATTTTTATTAAAGAACTTGAAGATTCATTTAGATTTGGAGTTGCTGAATTAAAAGGCAAAAAAGTAGTTGGAATTGAAGAAAAACCTAAACAACCAAAATCAAACTATGCTGTAACAGGTTTATATTTATATGACAATCAGGTTTTTGATATAATTTCGGGACTGTCACCTTCAAACAGAGGTGAATATGAAATTACTGATGTAAATAACGCCTACATTCAAAAAGCACAGTTAACAGCAACTGTTTTAAAAAAGAGATGGACTGATGCCGGAACTTTTGAAAGTTTATTCAGAGCAGGTGTTATTGCGCGCGATATTCATATTGAACAAAATTATGAAGGCCGCAAACAGCAGGATTTAAAAGAAAAAATGCCTAAATATTCAGATACCCCAATTCCAACTAAATAATTCTAATATGAGAAGTAAAATCTTTGTTAGTGGCTCTATTGCATACGATTATATTATGCGCTACAAAGGTGTTTTTAGTGATGCTTTGCTTAAAGAACATCTTGATCATTTAAATATAGCATTTACTGCACGTGATAAAGTTGTGCATTTTGGTGGTTGTGGCGGAAATATCGCTTACAGCCTAAAAATGCTGGATGTTAATCCACTTTTATACGGAGTATCTGGAATGGATTTTATAGATTACGAAAAATGGCTTAAAAAGAACAAAATTTCAATAAAACATATAGGCAAAGCAAGAGATCAGTTTACTGCTACTGCTTATCTTTTGACTGATGATAAAGAAAACCAAATCACTTTTTTTGCTCCGGGTGCTATGGAAAGTATTGAAGATGAAGTAGAACTTACAGAAGTTGATTTATTGGATATTGAAATAGCTATTTTATCACCGGATATTTGTAAGAGAACTGTAAAACTTGCACATAGACTTAAAGAAGCGGAAATTCCTTATATTTTTGATCCAGGACAGATGACACCTGCTTTTGATCTGGATGATCTAAGGTTTTTGCTTAAAAATGCATTTGGTTATATTGCCAATCACTACGAAACCGAACTTTTATGTAAAAGATTAAATTACAATATTGATGATATTGTTAATAATGTTCACTTTTTTATTGAAACAAAGGGCGAAAAGGGTTCAATTTTAAGAGAAGGCAGCGAAGAACATCACATTCCTATCGCTAAACCAACACAAATAGCTGACCCCACAGGTTGCGGAGACGCATTCAGGGCCGGCCTGCTTTCAGGAATAATTAAAGGTTATGACCATGTTAAATCATGTAAGGTTGGTGCTTTAGTTAGCGCTTTTGTAATTGAAAACAGCGGTACGCAAAGCCATAATTTCAAAATGAAAGAATTCGCAAAAAGATTCGAAAAAAACTTTGGTGAACCTCTATAAAAAAGAAAAACCTACTTAAAGCTTTGTATTTTTAGAAAAACAAGTCGGGCTTGAGAGCGGCCGGCAGTTTTTTACGCTGCCAGCCGACTCTCAAACCCTGGAAAACAAAGGGTCTCAAAGAAGCATGTATGGACTGGGAGGGAGGGAAGATGCTTCAGAGAGACCCCAATCCCTACCGAACTACGATGAGTACGAAGATTTCTCCGAACTCGTCCTCCTCGAAGTAATAGTTGCGCTGATTGCCGGCCGGCTCGAAGAACGCATCCTCGAACACGTTCCAGCATCCCAAGTTGATGGCATCGATCTGCTTACCGCAGATGAACGCGCTCGCCGAGTACTTGAAGCCCTCGGCTTGGCTCATGGATGTGGGAAAACGCTTGATGTGCCAGAACGGATCCAGCCCATAAAACTCCTTGATCTCGAACTCCATGACCCAGAACGACCAGGGGTCATCGGGGTTCTGGTTGACGATGTAGGCCTCCAGGGGGATTGTCGACTGAATCGTCAAATCAGTCGAAGCCGAGAACAGGAAGACCATGGGACGCGAAGTCACGTAGTAATCGTACCTTGCTCGTTCCCCATCGCACGACTCAGGCGTGAGCACAGCCCCCAATTCCACGGATCCGTCCTGCTTCTGGACCCAGGTCGCGAGCATGTCTGTCGACCAGGCCGTGAAGGTGGGCTGCACATCGCAGCAGTTGTTGTCGTTGGTGCCGCTGTTGTTGTTATTCACAGCGGGCTCGTTGTTGTTGTTCGCATCGCTGTACTCCCCGGGGTGCTCGTTGCAGGCAACGAACGTCAGGGCAACGACACACATCATCATCGCGATCTTCTGCATGAGACTTTCCTCCGTGTTTTCGGTGTGTTTTTCTAAAAGTTGATGAACCCTGTCCTGCCAAAAATTTTTTTTAGCAAAACAAGGCTCATCATAAGCTTTAAGCAGGTTTTCAATGGACATTTGATCCGATAACAATCGATAACAATATCAATTAATGATATGTCCGATTATATTAAATCAGACCAAAAACTAGGATATATTAAATTATTCGTATTCTTTTTAGTAACAAGATTGATCTATAGGGCTACAAACTTTTGGCAGAGTCTGACCATTATAAGTGGCTCCTTCAGAACATGTTCCAGTTGCACAAGTACCGGATTGCTGTGTAGGACATATAGATCCAGCAGAACCTGAACATGAACGAGGCCAATCTATACAATCCAGATCGAATAAACATGTTACATCTTCACATTTTTGTAAACCATCTCCATTAACATCAGCAGTAAAACTTGTACAATCTTCAACAACCGCACCACATGCGGCAGTTATTGAACATGCAATATCATCACAGTCTGTGTATCCATTGCCATCGTTATCTACACCATCTGTACAATCGGTTTCCCATTCTTGCCCGTATGCACACATTGTTAAACCATCGGTGAAGCCCGTACAATCAGGGTCTGCACATCCAACTAAACCATCATTATCATGATCCTGTCCGTCATCACATACTTCAGAACATGAAGCGCTAAAACAATCTGGGTCTTCACAATCTATAAGTCCATCACCATCATTATCTTGACCATCAGCACAAGAAACTTCAGTTAATTCACATGTTTCTCCATTTGGTCCAAGTTGCCCCACACATTCACTATCTGCGCAGTCAGTTTTACCGTCATTATCATTATCTATACCGTCATTGCATGTAGATTCTCCGCAAGCTGCTGTATTTAAACAATCAGGATCATCACAGTCTGATTGGCCGTCACCATCATTATCAAAACCATCATCACAAGTTACTTCAGTTGCTTCGCAAATTTCTCCATTTTGACCGGTTTGGCCAACGCATTCACTATCAGCGCAGTCAGTTTTACCGTCATTATCATTATCGATGCCATCATTACATACAGTTTCACCACAATCAGGACTTCCGCCGCAGTGAGCAGTATCTGCACAATCTATTAATCCATTTGCATCATTATCAAATCCATCTGCACAATTGGTTTCAGCTTGTTCGCATAAACCTCCACTTCCCTGATGACCAACACAATCACTATCAGCACAATCAATTTTCCCGTCTCCGTCATTATCAACTTCATCATCACAAATTTCAGGACAAGAAGGATTCCCTAAACAATCTTCATCAGCGCAGTCTATTTTCCCATCCTGATCATTATCGATTCCATCATTACAAATTTCATCAGTTGGACCAGCATCACCAGCATCTGTTCCTGCATCAAAACTTCCGTCGTCTAATGGTCTTGAATCCGGACGATCAGGTGGAGCGAATCCACCTACGTCAAATTTACAAGCAGCTACTCCTCCAGCAAGAACTAAACCAACAGCTAATGTAATCGGACGTGCAATTTTACCCCAAATTGAATTGGGATTTAAATAAAATTTAGGCTTTTGAAAGCGCTTTTCTAAATTTTCCGTATTTCTATCTAATTTTGACATATTATAAGGTATTAAGAATTTTAGATGTTATTTTACATTATTCGACAAACTTGTCAAGCACAAAATCATTTCCAATATATAGAACGCATTGATACCAAATTAATTACATAAAAGCAAATTTTTTATATGGGGAAAAGGCGGGTTCACATATGTGAGCCCGCCTTTATAAGGTTGAACAATTAGTTGCGGATGGACCGGCTACTTCACGTAGTCCGTATAGCAGACCGGGTTGATGGGTCGACACCACTTTACGTTGTCGTAATCTGGAGCACTTAGAATACCAGTAGCGCAGGTTCCGGAAGTGTCTGTGGGACACAAAGTTCCTGTAGTTCCGGTTCTTGCAGTGTTCCAGACCATACACCGTGGATGGTTCCGGCAATCGCTATCGACACAATCGGCTTGGCCGTCGCCGTCCTCGTCACCACCACCCTCGCAGTTCTCCGTTGTGGTAAAACCACAAACGGGATCAAGAGAGCAGTCGGGATCGAGGCAATCGATCAGGCCGTCGCCATCGTTATCGATGCCGTCGTTGCACAGGAGTTCCTGCCGCCGACCATATGCACAGATGGTGCCGTTGCCGCCGAGACGGCCGCTGCACTTATCATCCTCGCAGTCGGTTTTGCCGTCGCCGTCGTTGTCGATGCCATCGGAGCAGTTCTCCGTAACACCGATGCAGAAGGCGGTAGCCCAGCAATTTGGATCCTGGCAATCGACCCTGCCATCACCATCGTCGTCGGTGAGGTTATTGCAGATCTCAACGCCCGGAGCACACGCGGGATGAGCCACGCAGTCCGGATCGAGGCAATCTGCAAGACCGTCACCGTCGTTGTCGAGCCCGTCGTTGCAGATTTCTGTGGTGGGACCAACGCACGCGGGATGAGCCGCGCACTCTGTATCGTTGCAATCCACGAGACCATCGGCATCATCGTCGATACCGTTGGTGCAGTTCTCGGGACATAAGGGGGAATTCGAGCAGTCGGGGTCGGCACAGTCCACAAGACCGTCGCCATCCTCGTCTACCCCACCGGAGCAGACCTCAACCCCCGGGACTGCGCAGGCGGGATCGCCTGCGCAGCCTGGGTCGTTGCAGTCCACCAGTCCGTCGCCGTCGTTGTCGACGCCGTCGGAGCAGCTTGGTCCAGTGGGGCCTTCTAAGGGTTTTCTACACGACAGATGGATGAACATCCGTCCCCGGAGACGATGTTGCCATCATCGCACTGCTCACCGAGCAGCACTTGAATGACACCGTCACCGCAGTACTCCCGCAGGCAGTTGCTGCTGCAGCCGTCACCGTTGACGATGTTGCCATCGTCACACTCCTCACCCAGACCAACCTGGGTGATATGGTCGCCGCAGTACTCCACCATACAGGAAGAGCTACAGAGGTCTCCGGAAATGATGTTGCCATCGTCGCACTGCTCGCCGGGGTTGATGACCCCGTTTCCGCAGATGTGCGGAGCGCTGAGCCGACAGTTGTTGTTGCAGCCGTCGTTGTTCACGAAGTTGGCGTCGTCGCACTGCTCACCGAGCAGCACCTGAATGACGCCATCCCCGCAATACTCGAGGCGGCAACTGGCGGAACAGCCGTCTCCATTGGAGACATTGCCGTCATCGCACTCCTCCATGAGTCCGGGCTGCGTGAGCCCGTCCCCACAGAATTCGCGCTGACAGGTGGCGTTGCAGCCGTCACCGGAAACGTTGTTTCCGTCGTCGCACTGCTCACCGGGGTCGATGGTGTGGTTGCCGCACATCGACGGAGCCTCCAACTGGCAGCTGGCATTGCACCCGTCGCCGTTGACGAGATTCCCGTCATCGCACTGTTCGCCCAGGAAAACCTGGACAGTGCCGTCACCACACCGTTCGATCTGGCAGGTAGCGCTGCACCCGTCGTTGCTGGATGCGTTGCCGTCGTCGCACTGCTCCCCAAGGGAAGCCTGCATGACGCCGTCACCGCAATACTCCAGGAGGCAACCGGCGCTACAGCCGTCGCCGGAAACGCTGTCCCCGTCGTCGCACTGCTCACCGGGGTCCACGTTGCCGTCGCCGCAGAGTGCCGGAATCTCCAAGTGGCAGGAAGAGGAGCAGCCGTCTCCGGAGACGATGTTGCCATCGTCGCACTCCTCTCCCATGGGCACCTGACTGATACCGTCTCCGCAGTATTCGATTCGGCAGGCTGCGGAGCAGCCATCACCGCTAAAGTTGTTGCCATCGTCGCACTGCTCGCCCAGGCCCGCTTGCACGGAACCATCGCCGCAGTACTCCTTCTGGCAGGTTGCATTGCAGCCGTCTCCGGGAATGTTGTTCCCATCGTCGCACTGCTCCCCGGCATCCACGGCGCCATCGCCGCAAACTGCCGGATTCTCGAGGTTGCAGCCTGCGCTGCAACCATCACCATTCACCACGTTGCCGTCGTCGCACTGCTCCCCGAGGGAAGCCTGCACGACGCCGTCTCCGCAGCGTTCGATACGGCAGGTCGCTGAGCATCCGTCGCCCGAGGAGGTGTTGCTGTCGTCGCACTCTTCGCCCATGAGGGGCTGGAGAACGCCGTCGCCACAGTACTCCAAGAGACAACCGGCGCTGCAGCCATCACCGTTCAGGTTGTTGCTGTCGTCGCACTGCTCGTTGGGGTCAGTCACGCCGTTTCCGCACGTGGGCTGGACCTCGAACTGGCAGGTGGCGTCGCAGCCGTCACCCGAAACGTTGTTGCCGTCGTCGCACTGCTCGCCGAGGCCGAGCTGAACGACGTTATCGCCACGATTTCGCGCCTGCAGGCGGCGGAACACCCGTCGCCGCTGGTCGCGTTACCGTCATCACACTGCTCACCCAAGCCGGGTTGCTGCACGCCGTCGCCGCAGAACTCCTTCACGCAACCCGCGTTGCAGCCGTCTCCGGAAACGTTGTTACCGTCGTCGCACTGCTCACCAGTCTGCAGGATGCCGTCGCCGCACATGGGCGGGATTTCGATCTTGCAGAAGGCGTTGCAGCCATCGCCGTTCACGCTGTTACCGTCGTCGCACTGTTCACCAAGGGTGAGTTGCGTCACGCCGTCGCCGCAGTACTCGCGTTGGCAGGTGCTGCTGCACCCGTCGCCACTGACCGCGTTGCCGTCGTCGCACTCCTCGCCAAGGAGGCCTGAGTGATATGGTCTCCGCATCCCTCCAGGGTACAGCCCGAGCTGCACCCGTCGCCGGATACGGTGTTGTTGTCATCGCACTCCTCACCCGGATCCACGGTGCCGTTACCGCAGGCGGCCGGTGCCTCCAACATGCAGTTGGAATCGCAGCCGTCGCCGTTGATCACGTTGCCGTCGTCGCACTGTTCACCGAGCAGGGGGTGCGCCGTGTCGCCGCAGTACTCGATCTTGCACGAAGCACTACAGCCGTCACCGTTGCCCACGTTGCCGTCATCGCACTGCTCACCGAGAGCGGGTTGTACGATGCCGTCACCGCAGATTTCGCGCTGACAGAAGGCGTTGCAGCCGTCGCCGGCCACGTTGTTTCCGTCGTCGCACTGCTCACCGGGGTTCAAAACCCCGTTGCCGCACACAGCAGGAGTGCTGAGATGGCAGCTGTTGTCACAGCCATCACCGTTGATGTTGTTACCGTCATCGCACTCCTCGCCCAGCAGATGCTGGATCACGCCGTCGCCGCAGTACTCGCGCTGGCAGGCTGCGTTGCAGCCATCGCCATTGGAAAGGTTGCCGTCGTCGCACTCCTCGCCGAGGGACGGCTGAAGCACATGGTCACCGCAGCCCTCAGGGACACAGCCGGAGCTGCACCCGTCACCGGATACGGTATTTCCATCGTCACAACCCTCTCCCGAATCCAGGGTCCCGTTGCCACAGAAAGCGGGCGCTTCCAGCTGGCAGCTGGAATCACACCCGTCGCCGTTGGCCACGTTCCCGTCATCACACTCCTCCCCGAGGGAAGGCTGGATGATGTGATCGCCGCATCTCTCGATGCGGCAGGAGGCGCTGCAACCGTCGCCGTTGGCCACGTTGCCATCGTCGCACTGCTCGCCCAGTCCCGCTTGCACGGATCCGTCGCCGCAGTACTCCACCTGGCAACTGCCGTTGCAGCCGTCGCCGCTCACGTTGTTCCCGTCGTCGCACTGCTCGCCGGGGTTGATGACCCCATCGCCGCACACCGCGGGATTCTCGAGACTGCAGAATGCACTGCAGCCATCACCGTCGACCACGTTGCCGTCGTCGCACTCCTCGCCCATATTGGGCTGTACGACGCCGTCACCGCAGCGCTCGTTCTGACATGCTGCGGAGCAGCCGTCACCGCTCGAGGCGTTCCCATCGTCGCACTGCTCGCCCAGTTGGGTCTGGGTGACGCCGTCACCACAGAACTCGTTCTGGCAGGAAGCGGAGCAGCCGTCGCCGCTGATGGTGTTGCCATCGTCGCACTTCTCGCCCGGATCCATCTGGCCGTTACCGCACGCCGCGGGGTTCTCGAGCTGGCAGATCGCGCTGCAGCCGTCGCCGTCCGCTACGTTGCCATCGTCGCATGTCTCCCCGAGGGAGGCCTGCGTGATGTTGTCGCCGCACATCTCAATGCGGCAAGCAGCGCTACAGCCGTCGCCGGAAGTGTGATTGCCATCGTCGCACTGCTCGGTAAGGCCCGAATTCACGATGCCGTCACCGCAGAACTCGAGCTGGCAGGTGGAGGAGCAGCCGTCGCCGCTGATGGTGTTGCCGTCGTCACACGTCTCGCCGGGGTTCAAAACCCCGTCGCCGCAGACCGGCGGGTCTTCCAACAGGCAGCTGGCGCTGCAACCGTCACCTGAAATGTTGTTGCCGTCGTCGCACTGCTCCCCAAGGAGGAGCTGATAGACGCCGTCGCCACAGTATTCCCTGTGGCAGGTGGAGGAGCACCCGTCTCCGTCGGACAGGTTGCCGTCGTCGCACTCCTCACCAAGGGTGGGCTGGAGCACGCCGTCGCTGCACCGCTCGAGCACGCAGCCTGCGCTGCAGCCATCGCCCGATACGGTGTTGCCGTCGTCGCACTCCTCACCCGGATCCACGGTCCCGTTGCCGCAGAGGTAGGGCTCCTCCAACATACAGTTGGAGTCACACCCATCTCCATCGACGTTGTTACCGTCGTCACACTGCTCACCGAGGAGCAGCTGGATCTTGTTGTCGCCGCAGTATTCCATGCGGCAGGCGGCGCTGCAGCCGTCTCCGTTGTTGAGATTGCCGTCGTCGCACTGCTCGCCCAGAAGCGTCTGTACGCTCCCGTCGCCGCAGTACTCTTTCTGGCAGGTGGCGGTACAGCCGTCGCCGTTCACGTTGTTGCCGTCGTCGCACTGCTCTCCGGCTTCCAAAACGTGATTTCCGCACAGAGGAGGGTTCTCCAGAGCGCAGAAGGCGCTGCAGCCATCACCGTTCACAAGGTTACCGTCATCACACTGCTCCCCGAGGAAGACCTGAATGATGCCGTCGCCGCAGCGTTCGATCTGACAGGTGCTGCTGCACCCGTCACCGTTGGTGAGGTTGCCGTCGTCGCACTGCTCGCCCAGGGTGGGCTGCAGCACGCCATCGCTGCACCGTTCGATGACACAGCCTGCGCTGCAGCCATCGCCCGATACGGTATTACCGTCATCGCACCCCTCACCCGGATCCACGGTGCCGTTGCCACAGAGAGCGGGATCTTCCAGCATACAGCTGGAATCGCACCCGTCGCCGTCGACGTTGTTGCCGTCGTCGCACTGTTCCCCGAGGCCGATCTGGGTGATGTGATCACCGCAGAACTCGGTTCGGCAGTACGCGGTACAACCGTCACCGTTTGAATTGTTGCCGTCGTCGCACTGTTCCCCGAGGGAAACCTGCACGACTCCGTCACCGCAGAACTCGCGAACACAGGCAGCGTTGCACCCGTCGCCGGATACGTTGTTGCCGTCGTCGCACTGTTCTCCGATGTCGAGGGTCCCGTCGCCGCAAAGCGGCGGGACCTCGATCTGGCAGGTGGCGCTGCACCCATCGTTGGAGAGGTTGTTGCCGTCATCGCACTGCTCTCCGAGGAGCAGCTGTTGGACGCCGTCGCCGCAGTACTCCAGCTGGCAGCTGGTGTTGCAGCCGTCTCCGTTGACGGCGTTGCCATCGTCACACTGCTCACCCATGCCAACCTGAATGATGCCGTCGCCGCAGCTCTCGATGCGGCAGGACGGAGAACAGCCGTCGCCGGGAATCAGATTCCCATCGTCGCACTGCTCTCCCAGGCCGACCTGGATGATGCCGTCGCCGCAGCTCTCCACCTGGCAGGTGGCGCTGCAGCCGTCGCCGGACACGATGTTGGCGTCGTCGCACTGCTCTCCCAGGCCGATCTGGGTGACACCGTCACCGCAGAACTCGAGCTGACAGAAGGCAGTGCAGCCGTCGCCGGGGGTCGTGTTGCCGTCGTCACACTGCTCACCGAGGTCGAGATTGCCGTCCCCGCAAAGGGTCGGCGTCTCGAGCAAGCAGTTGGAATCGCACCCGTCTCCGTCGACGTTGTTGCCGTCGTCGCATTCCTCACCGAGGCCGACCTGAGCGATGTTATCGCCGCAGAATTCGACCTGGCAGCTGGCGTTGCAGGTGTCTCCGTTGATGATGTTGCCATCATCGCACTCCTCGCCGAGGCTGACTTGTAGCACACCGTCGCCGCAGAACTCACGGATACAGCTTGCGCTGCATCCGTCGCCGGAGGCCGTGTTGCCGTCGTCGCATTCCTCGCCGGGATTCAGGGTGTGATTGCCGCAAAGCGGCTGCTCCACCTGGCAGGTAGCGCTGCACCCGTCGTTGGAGACGACGTTGCCGTCGTCGCACTGCTCGCCCAGCGTGATCTGAATCACGCCGTCGCCGCAGTACTCGAGGATACAGTTGGTGTCGCAGCCGTCGCCGGAGGCCGTGTTGCCGTCGTCGCACTCCTCATCCAGTTCCACCTGGATGATCCCGTCGCCACAATACTCGTCCTCGCAGGACGGGCTGCAGCCATCGCCGGGATCGGAGTTGCCGTCGTCGCACTGCTCGTTGGGTTCGATCACGCCGTTCCCACAGACTGATTCGCAGTCCTGAGGGCAGTCGTTGGCGGTCTCCCCCGGATCGCAGTGATTGTCCCCGCAGTGGGGCACGATCACTCCGGTGTCGGGGTGCACCGTCGAGCCGTCGTTGTTGTTGTTGACGTTGGCGTCGGGTTGAACCACGACGCCGCTGTCCTGTCCGCAGCTCCCCTCGAAGCACTGATGCTCCAGACCGCTTGGGTTGCAGCCCGTGGCCACGATCAATGCCGTGGCCAGGGCCATGATACAGTTACGTTTCATGGTCTCTTCTCCTCTCGTTCGTGTTCTAGAAGCGTGCGCGGATTTCGACCGCGCCGCTGTGGTTGAAGGAATTGCACATGTTGTGGTCAGTGGTTGCACTGAGCACACAGGCCTGCTTCGTCAGGGATACGGTGCCCATGTAGGACACTCCGAAAGCGAAGTTCCGTGCTACCGGGAAGTAGATACCGATGCTCCAGTTGAGCACCGCCATCTTGGCGGTGCTGCCGTTGATCCCGTAGATCTGGTAGGTGGGGTAGTCCTCCTGCCAGGTCATGGCGTCGCTGTTGTCAACGACACGCAGGGAGAAGCCCAGTTTCCCATCGAAGTACAAGTACTTGAAGGGCTGGATACGAAGGAGAAAACTGAGACCAAAGTCCCATTCAGTCGAGTTCATGTCGCGGTTCAGCGCTCCGTCAGGGGGAAGCCCCTCGATCTGGAGCTGGTAGCGCATGAAAGAGATGTGCGGGCTCAAGCCGAGCTGCACCACGTCCTTCGCGAACTTGCCAAGGATGATGTTGGACGAGATGCCCATACCACCACCCGGATGTCCCGGAGTCTCGCCGGCGAAGAAGCCGTAAAGCGAGAGCTCCACATCAGCCCTTCGGGCATTGATGCTTCGCTTCTCGTTTGCGACCACACGCTTGGCCAGCAAAGCCTGGCTCTTGTTCCATTCGTTGATGACCCGAGCATTGCGATCGGCCTGACCGGCCATGGAAACGCTCGGGATGACGAAGATCCGCAGGTGGAAGGTCTTCTGACTCGTCGTGATCGTCATCGGGAACCCGCGGCCATTGTTGATGTCGCGCTTTCGCTGCGCGAGCATAAAGATCCGATGACCGCTGTAGACGACCTTGGGGTCGTTCTCGTCCTCCCATCTGGTTTTGGTCGTGATGTAATTGGTCCCCTCGATCTTGACCACGGGGATGTCGTCCTTCCCCCCACACTCCTTGTAGATAAAGAGCGTACGCAATTCCGCGTACTCGAGGCGCACTGCCAGCTCCTTATCGCCGGGCGCCCAGGGGAATACCCTGAGCCCACCGGGTCCCGCCGCGATGTCACACACCGCGACCGGATCGTTGTCGGGATCGGCCTGCGCGTTGGCCATGGGAATGGCCATCACGAAGACCATGAAGGCGGCGCCCATACAGAGCACCAAACGATTGAGTCTGTCCATCTCGATTCCTCCTGCCGGCCTTAAAGTCCGGCTGCTGTGTGGCAAGAAGCCTGTAGCTTCTGTCGTTGTGATTTCTGACGTTGAGGGTTGAAGGTTGTGCCCATTTGACTTCTTTTGACTGCGCTTTCATTTCCTCTTTTGCAGGCTCACAGTATCTTAGGGCAGGTTGGTTTATATATACCGGAAAAACCGGGTTATTCTTGGTTGTTTTGAAAATATTTTTAGATTTGTTTTATTAGTTATTATCCGCAACTAATTGTCAAAGTACATAATTATCCTCGCGTACGAGCAAAGCTTTTAAGTCACCAATTCACCAAAGAGACCCGGATAACCGGGACGCCATTAGTATTGAATTGGCGCTTTTAAAAGCGTAAAACTATACATCATACCAAGAATAATTAGGGAGAAGTATATAATATACTTGCTAACTTGTCAACATCTTTTGTTAATATACATATATAGATATAACAAGCCAGCTATTAAAGAAAATCTTAAAAATTGGCTTTCATTACAAAAAAAGTTTGAATTTAATTATTTTTATTTTTAATCATAATTTTATCAACCAAACTTAATATTTTATCTGGGTCATCAAGTTCAACAATAAATTCAGATAAACCCTGATCTTTAAGCATATTTTTTATTTTTGGAGAATATGATAAAGCAATGATTGGTACATTTTGGATAATTGAAAAAATCAAAGAATGTAATCTCATACCCAATGTAAATTCAGCATTTTTTATTAGAGATAATACCCTAAAAATATCTTGATCAAACTTTTGTATCAAAATAGGGTATTTCACCTTGCTTTGTTCAACAATTTTGTGCATCAATCCTTCGTCATTTTGATGCAGTGATTGGAACGGTATAAATACAGGTAGCAACTTATATTTTTCAACAATTGAATTCAGAAGGTGATTAATTTTTTTATACAAAATTTTTGTATTTTTTGGCCAAGGACGCAAAGACACGATAAAATAACCTTTCAACCCCATTTGTTCAACTTTTTTATTCAAATTCTCAACATTAGATTTTTCTGTAATTTCTAAATTAAAAACAAGATCAGGAGATACTTTAATTTCTTTTTTTATCCCTAAATTTATTAAGAGTTGCTTTGATTCAGTATCCCGGACATTAATTTCAGTGGCTTTTTTAAAACATTTCTTTATAATCCACTTCCCTACTCCGGTATTTAAAGGACCAACACTCTGGCCAAGCATAATTACAGGTTTTTTGTATTTGTAAGCGCAAAAAGCATGCAATCCCCATAAAAAAACAGCAAATAATTTTTCATCAGTAAAGAGCCCGCCTCCACCTAAGATAAACTTATCGCAGTTTTTAATTACTTTAAGTGTTTTAAATAACCTGCCTTTTAATAAGGATCTAAAGCCAAGCGGAAGCAAATATTCGCTTTTTACACCTAAATATTGCTTAGTATTTGCAGGATTATAGCTTAAAAAAATTATATTTGAACTGGGATTGGTCTTTTTTAAGCTTTGGATAATTGAAAGACCAATTGCCTCATCACCAATATTTGTTGAGCCATAATGGCCGCAAACAACTATATTTTGACTATTTTGATTCATTTTGAATAGCTTTTATTGGTGCAAAACTTTGCCTGTGCAATTCGCACACACCGTACTTTAGCAAATTTTGATGATGTTGTCTTGTTCCATAACCTTTATGTTTATCAAATCCATATTTGGGATATTTTAATGAATATGAATCCATAATTGTGTCTCGCACAACTTTTGCAACAATCGAAGCTGCAGCAATAACACGAACTTTTGTATCTCCCTTTTTTATTGTTTCATAATCAATATCAAAATCATACTTACCAATACCATCTACAAGAACATATTTTGGCTGTCTAGACAACCTCTTGATCGCTTTTTGGTATGCCATATTTAAAGCTTTTGTCAATCCATGTTTGTCTATATATTTTGATGACACAATTCCGACTCCAACATCACATTTTTTTATAATTTGAGCAAACAAAACAATACGTCGAAGCCCAGTTAATTGTTTTGAATCATTAATACCCGCAATCCTGAATTTATTTGGGAAAATAACAGCCGAAGCCACTAAAGGCCCGGCCCAAGGTCCTCTGCCTGCCTCATCTAATCCAGCTATATCAAAAATCCCCTCCTTTGCAAACTTTAATTCCAAAGGATGGGATCTCATAATTAAAACATTATGTTATTCGGCAGATTTCTCTTTTGGCTCTTCAGCTTCGGCTACTTCTTCTACTGCTTCCGGTGCAGCCTCTTCAACTGCAGTTTCTTCAGCTACAGCTTCACTTGCTGCTTCACTCGCTTCGTTGTTGCCAGAGGTCTCTGCTGGCGCTTCGACCTGTTCCATCAATACATCTTTTTCTGTTAATTGAGTTTCTTTTAATCTCGCAGATTTACCTGAACGTTTTCTCATGTAATATAATTTTGAACGTCTTACATTAGATGATTTTGTAACCTGGATTTTAGTAATGTTTTTAGAATAAAGCGGGAATATCTTTTCAACACCAAAGTTCCCAACCATTTTACGAACAGTGAAGGTTTTATCAGGTCCGCTTCCTGAATTAACAGCAATTACAAGACCTTCAAAAATCTGAACACGTTCTTTTCCACCTTCTTTGATTTTCTGGTGAACACGAACTGTAGCTCCTGCTTTAAATATAGGAACCTGTTTTTGAAATTTCTTCTGAACTGATTGAATTATTTGCATATTCATGTCTAAAATTTATTAAGATAGCGCATGGATTATACTTTGACATATGCTATAAATCAAGAGAATTCTTTACATATTCTTCTCTAATTTATTCACGGCAATAATATTATCCGGATCATACAAAATACCCTGAATGAATTGATCTTTACACTTTATTCTATAAAGGAAATCATCACGGCTTAAAATACTAAATCTTATAGGTTTTTCGGTTTCGATTTCGCTGTTTAATAAATCCTGAACTTTTTGTTTATCAATATTTCCTACAATTAATAAATCTACAGGAGAAGCTTTATCAACAAAGATTCCAAGAAGTGCCAAAAATTCAACCTCACCTAATTTTGTAATTTTTTTAACAAGATCATCCTTGCCGCTCATTGCTTTTATAATGATATTTCTTAAATCATGAAAAGCTACAAAATTTTTATTCACTATATAATACTTTTTTCTATTTTTAACTTTGCTTTTTAAAAGCCCGAGTTTTTTTAAGTTATCCAACTCGCGTCTTACCGAATTAATTTGCTCGTTGAGCTTACGCGTTAATTCCCTGATGAAGTACTCTTCCTCGGGGTTAAGTAAGAATAGCGTAAGTAATTTAATTCGAGTGTTCGAAGTAAATAAATGTTTTAACATTTTGCCCTAAATTTAATAAAAAGCCTAGAAAATTTGTACACATTATTTATACACTACTGTATTTTATGTACAAGTTTTTTTATCAATTTACAGTTGGCATATTTAAAAAATGTTGTATAAATAAGAATATACAACAAATAAATATGCATGAATAAAATTTGTATTCAGAAATCTAAAATGAGTCTTCTTCTTCATCTTTAACAAGGAAGCTCATAATCAATCCCATTAAGAATCCTCCTGTGATTATTCCAATCAAAGATACAACCAGAATCATTATAGTGGGAGATGTATTAGCTTCAATCGAAAAGAAAAAGATTGTAATAAAATTACACTGTGCCTGAATATTCTGAAAGGCAACAATGAGTACTATTATTAAAAGTACTATTGAACCTGATAAAAAGAATGTGCGTAAATTTCTCATGATTTTTGATAAAGTTCTTTAATGATTATATTATTTGACAATAAATCTGTCAAATAACTGTTCTATTTTGAGAGAATTCGTAATTTGGCCTCTAGCCTGAGATTCATGCTCTTTTGGCAGATTAGGAATTTTCTCCATTTGCTCTTTTATCTTTTCTTCAGGTACTTCGATTTTTTCCTTATTCATAATTTCGTGCAGAGCAAATCTTAATGTAATTCTTTTTTCTGCTTCTTTCTTCATTTCTGCTCTTAAATCATCTTCAGTTTTTTTCATGTGAGTTAAATAATCTTCAAACTTCACTCCCCTTTGCTGCATACTTTGCCGCATGTCTCTAAGCATATAATCAACTTCTTCATCCACTAGAATATCTGAAAATTCAACTTTAGAAACTTCGAGAAACTTTTTCAGAAGTTCTTCTTCCTGATCCTTTCTTGCTTCCTGCTCTTTGTATTCTTTTAAATCTCTTTCAACGTCTTTTTTGAATTCATCAACTGGTTTTTTAGTTCCTGTAATTTTTTCAATAAATTCTTCATTTAATTCAGGATACTCGGCTTTTTCAACTTTATTAACTTTTACATGAAACTTAACTTTCTTATTCTGAAAACTCTTTTTGTGATAATCCTTTGGAAAAGTCAGCTCAAAATCTTTTTCTTCACCTGTTTTCATGCCGATTAAATTATCTTCAAAACCAGCAACCATCATTTTTTCACCAATGATCAAAGGGTGATTTTTACTTTCGGTTCCTTCAAGTGGTGCTCCGCCTTCATCAAAACCTTCAAAATCAATTTCCACTTTATCCCCTTTTTCAATTGCTCTTAAAACTTCCTTCCATTCAACAAATTGCTTTTTTACTCTTTCAATTGCCTCATTAACTTCTTTATCGCCCAATTTTACTTCTTTTGCTTTAATCTTAACTTTATCGTAACCATCAATATTAACCTCAGGATAAACTGGAGCTATTGCTTTAATTTTAACAGGATCAGTACTTAAAACTTCAACTTTTGGCCTTGCAATAATCTCAAGTTTTTCATTTTTTATAACTTCAGTAAGAATTCTCGGAATAGCGTGATCAAGCGCATGATTGATAATCATTTCTTTGCCTACATGCTGAGAAAGCACATCGAATGGAACATTTCCCGGTCTAAAACCTGAAATTTTAACTTCTTTTGATAATTCTTTGGCAGCATCATCAATATCTTTTTGAAATTCCGCTTGATTTAGCTCAACAACTAACTCAACTTCTGCCTTTGGTAATTTTTTTACATTAACATCCATGAATATAAGATTAAAAAACTAACGCGCATTATGCTACCTTAACTTGTAATTTTACGCAAATTTTGGTAAAATATAAGGATAAATTTAAGAAAAACAAAAATAAATAAAAAATATTTAAAACAAAACAAATTTAACAAATTTTTTGATTCAAATCTTTTTGAGTCAAAATTTGTTTATATAACTACTGAGCCTGAAGATGATTGGGTACAGCCTACTCCAACAGAAACAGGCCAGCTTGAGGCTGAAAGTATAATTAACAGATTTGATCAAAGATACAATCCGGATCAAATACCTTACGCGGGCAATAATCCGGAAGAAGTTATTTACGGCGTTAGAAATCAGATGATGAACGGGCCTTTGAATAGAACAGAAATTATTGATAGAAGAGTTCGCAGCAGACTGGATTACATTAGGCATTATGCGCCTCAATACTACAAACACATAGTTGATGAAGAAGTAAGAAGAAGAGGCGGCGGTCCGCAAACATGGAGATATCGAATAGCGAATTATTTGGGATTTGGTTTATTCAGACGGGAATGGGCTGAGCGCGAGGTAGCGCGTGATTTTTTTACCTATGAACACGTACGCGGTAGAAATTACCTAGGGATGCTCAGAGATCTTAATTGGCAAATACAAGCAATCGGTGCAATTGGTGGCGGTGCATTTGTTGATTCAAGAGGAAATGCAATTAATATGGGTGCTGCAAATCCAGTTAATGAATTTGATGTTGCGGTTGGACCAAATGGTGTTCCAACCCACGAAACCGTAGTGGTTAGATGGAATACTGATGATTTTATTACAATCAAGAAAAAACTTGAAAGAGCTAATGTTTGGGCTAATTTCTCAAGACAAGCAGGAGCACGCGAATTAATACATCTAAAATTCAGACATTCAGAATTAAAACGTGTAATTCATGAAGAAGAAGCAAAAGTAAGTGCCGACAGATTCAATCCCCAAAGATTAAAAACATGGCTTGATAATGAGGCGATGACTTTGGCATTGCGGGATGAGGCTTTCACAAATTGGGTAAATGCAAATATTATTCCTTTGGGTTTTGGTAGTATTGAGGCTTTAAGTACTGGAAATCCAAACATGTATCAACAATTACTTGAACAACAAAAACAAGCAAAGGAAAGAGTGCGTAACAATACAATGGAACAAATGCTCCAGGATATACTAACTCCAAAACAACTTGAAAATGTTCATACTTCTCTTGAAGCGAAAGCGATGCTTGCGTATTTGGAAGCTGGAATTGATGACGCAGAAGAAGGCCCTGCTTTAAGAGAATTTGTAAGGAGTATATCAGGGCGAGGAAACAGATTAGATCAATTAAAAGAAAGGGAAGCAGAATGGAAAAATAATCTTACTGCAATTAGTGATGTACTTACTTCATTCGGCACTAAATACAATGAGCTTATATCCGAAAATGAAACTATAACACGTATTACTGCAGCATTAACTGCTATTTCGGGAAGACCGCCAACACCTGAAATTTCGGCAAGAATTGAAAAATATAATGTTGATATACAAAAAGCTCAACAAAAAGCAGGAGAAATACAAAGGGAAATTATTAATAATGTGTGGAATTTAAAAGAATTTATAAGAAAATATCAAGGTACAACTCCGTATAATGCACAAATAGCTAATATTTTAGCAGTAACAGGGACTGGAGGGTTAAATATACTAACTAATCCAATGTTAACAAATAAACCTTCTCAACCAACTGAAATAAATTTATTTTTAGATGAATTTAATAATTATTACTCAGATTTCAACGTACAAAACGCATTAGATGAACTTCGAAAAATGGCTCAATCAACAAAAGCAGATGTAGACAATGAATTAAAAGCAGCACAACAGTCTCAGGGCAAGACCGAGAAAATGGATTCGCGGGGTCTTTTATACAAACTTATTGAACGTGATTTAAAGCTTAAAGGTGTAACAGAAGAAACCGGATTACCTCAAAAGGCTTTATATGCGACAAATATGATTATTACAAAAACGAGACATTTGGAAATTTATGGAGCTACAAATAAAAGAATTGTGGATCAATCAAGCCCTCTTGTTCAAAGAATGCGAAATATAGCCGGCACAATTTTACCGAGTGACTGGTTGCCGATTTTATCTGCAAAAGATGTATTGGAGCATGTTGTTGATACGGATCCGGATTTGGCTTTGTTCCATGATATTACTGTTTTTTCAACCAGATCTGATTTTATTAAAGCAATGCAAAGAATGGGCAAGGTTTCACCGCAAAAACTAAGAGAAATGCAGATGAAACTTGCTGAATTTATTAAGGGAATAGAAGTTCCAACAGATAAAGGATTAATTAACAAATTACGAAAAGTAGGTAGAAAAACAATTGATTTAACAAAACTTGAAAATCTTATTGCTCCGATGGGAAAACGTATTGTTCCGGGCAAAACTTATACTGTTAGGGCCGAAGAAGCACCTATGATTGAAAATATGATTCACATACTGTCTCTTTTGGAATCCCAAATTCAAACTGAAAATTTCTTAAAAGAAGTTGAGGATGATGAAACAATTAATCCTGATACAGACAGAGCAAAACTCGTGTTGAAAAAACTCGAAACTGACACTGAATCAAGTGTTCAGATGGATAATGCAATTAAAAATGGCGTGCAAGCTCATCATGCATTGTACAAAAGACAGTTGTTATTTTCTGAACAAAATAAAACATTTAATGAAGCTGTTGATCAACTACCAGGTAATTTATCCAAACTTGAAAAAAGAGAAGAACTGGAAAGACTTGGAGCAAACGCAAGACGCAGATCTTTATCAATTCGTATGTTAAGAGCAGCCAAAACAGGTGGTAAAGGCTTTTTGAAATATGGACCACATACATGGCCATTCTGGGCAATGGCAGGTGTTGGTTACGGAGGATATAAGGCATTTAAAACTTACATGAAATTATTTAAAGGTGAAACATACGATAAGGCAAAAGAAGCTGAAAAAATGGATTGGAAAGCATTTGCAAAACTACCGGGTAATGTTGTTGGTTCGGTTTGGGGTCTGGCAAGAAGCATTCTAACATGGCCGGCCAGAGAAATAGATACTAAGGTTCAGAGTAGTATCGAAAAATCTTATGCCAAACGCGCCGCTTAAAATAAAAATTAACAAAAATAAATATGTTTACATCAGAAAACTTCACTTATCAGGCTTTTATAGATCATGTCATGGAAAAGCTTAAACTAAACGACTCCGAGCCTGATATAAAAGCTAAAATTGAAAAAGAACTTCTAAGAACATTAGGTAACAGGATTCTTTTATCAATCATGCATGCTATGACTGACGATGATATCAAAACTTTTGAAATGATCAGAACTGCGAATCCTGACATGAGTGATTACGAGATCATTTATGCAATTGTTGATGAAATTCCCGCACTTAATGAAGTTATGTTGAAAAATATAAATGACCTTGTTGATGAACTTACTTATGACGCGGAAAGACTTGATGAGGTTCTTGAAAAGAAAAAACAAAAACAAAATAACAAATAATTATGGCTGAAAATTCAGAAGACAAAGAGCTATTCCAAATTGAGTGGGACGAAAAAGTCACCGATGCTGCAGCAATGGCAAGGTGGCAGGAAGATATCCTTGGATATTTTTCTGAACCTGATAGAGGCCCATTAACAAATCCTGAAGAACGACAATTCTTTGCTACTTTTAAAACATTTTTGGATAGAGCAGCGAAGCAGGGCAAAACCGCAGGTGAGTTTTATCAAGCTGTTAAAGCTAAAATAGCTGAAGAAGCAGATAGTGCGATTGATGATGGAGAGCGTAATTTTTATACGGAAATAGAGGCAGAGATTGATCCAAGTTTATATGACAGAAGAAATAGACCAATATTGTTTAGTGATATTGTCCTTGCACTAACTTTAAGAACAAATTACAGAAAAAGATACAAAAAATTTGAAGACAGATTAAATCGCTTGTTGGATATGTATAGCGAATTGGATTCCATCAACCGCGAGATAGAAGCATTCAGGGCAAGATTGGAGGAACTTGAAATGGAATATCATGGAGAAGAAGATCAAGCTGAAGAGCAAAGGCTTAGAGGCGAAATCAGCCGAACCAGACGCGATATTTCTGAAATGGTAAAAGATAGAACAGGTCTTTTAACAGAAATGAATAAAGACAATAAATTTTATAATGACACAGTTACAGAAATAAGAAGATTACTTCAAATAGAAAGAAGAAAAATCGAGCAAAAATGGGGCGGACGGGTAAGCGCATTATTACAATCAAAACAGGCTGAGATAAAAAGATTAAATGATTTTAATAAAACCGCACCGGAACATTCGGAAGAAAGAAGTAAAATTACAGAAAGGATAAATGATTGTGAACTTAAACTTCAGAAAATAAAAGAAAAAATTATCAAATATAAATCAAAAAGATGGATATTTTTATTTGAAAAATATCTTGGCCACGAAAGTGTACCAGGACTCCTAAATGAAAGAAAAGAGGTTACTCCTGTGCCATATCATACTACCTAATATAAATAACACATATAAAAATGAAAAAATTATTTAAACATTTCCAAAATTTATCCTGGAAATATTCAAAATTCATAAATTTTGCAGTTGATCCCAAAGAAGAGGAAGAAAAGGAAAAAGCTGCTGCAGAAAAAGGCTTTAAAAAAACTGAGAAAAGAGCCGCTATGCTTCCTGAAGCTGAAGAAATAAAAAAGGAGGTTAAAGAAAAAGTTGATAAAACAACTGATAAACGAAGATTTAGAACTGATGAAATAAATAGAGAAAGAACTGATGAAATCAGATATGCAGAACCAACTGAAGAACCTCAAAAAAGAGATGAACAAGCAAGAACAGAACAAATTGCAGGAGAACCTGAATTTAATCCTGATAGAGAACGACAAGCTGAAGAAAATATAAAAGTTGAAAGAGCTGGAAAAGGTAGAGATATTGGTAAAAATTTTAAAGGTACTTATGAATCAGGAAAATATGGAGGTGCATCAGATAACAGAGCTGTTAATATGCCTGAAATAAAAGAGGAGAAACCTGTTGAAGTACCTAAACCAATCAAAATCACAGATAAAAGAGGTGGAAAAGAAGAAGGTGAAGAAAGTGGAGATATTCCTATTATTGGTGGAAAAAAAGAAAAAAAGCCTGAGAAAAAAGTAGAAAAATCTAAAAAGAAAGATAAGAAAGAAGAAGGTGGGAGTCCCCGCAAAGCTGTTATCGTAGATGAAAATTTGATGAATTTAATGGGACAAGTAAAAGGATCAACAACAGTAAATGTAAATGCTTATGGTGGATCTGCTAAAGCAGAAGGTGGTGATAGCCGTGGGGCATCAGTTAGTGATATAACTCAAAAAACCGGTGATGTAAAAGCTGAAGGGGGTAAAGGTGGTGCTGCTGAAACAGGTACAATAAATGCAGATTCAAGTGCTCAAACAGGCGATGTTAAATCTACTTCAGAAGGCGGAGCCGGCGGTAAAGCTGAAACCGGAACCGTAAGTTCAAGATCCGAAGGTGCAACAGTAAGTGATGTAAAAGGCGGTATGGGTGGTAAAAGTGAAGGCGCTACTGTTACCGATGTAAAAGGCGGTATGGGCGGTAAAAGTGAAGGTTCAACAATTAGTGTTAGTGATGTAAAAGGCGGGATGGGCGGTAAAAGTGAAGGTTCAACGATTAGTGTTAGTGACATAAAAGGTGGTATGGGTGGCAAAACAGAAGGCGTAAATATTAGCGATATTAAAGGTGGCGCTGCTGAAACGGGTCAGATCTCAAATACATCTGCAGGTGGACAAGGTGGTGCCGGTGGTGAAGGTGGTACAGCTGAGACAGGCGCTATTACTTCTACGGGCGAAGGTGGGAAAACAGAAGGAGTAAATATAAGTGATGTTAAAGGTGGTGCAGGTGGTGAAGGCGGAACTGCTGAGACCGGCGCTATTACTTCTACGGGCGAAGGTGGGAAAACAGAAGGAGTAAATATAAGTGATGTTAAAGGTGGTGCAGGTGGTACTGCTGAAGGTGGCAAAACAGAAGGTATAAATATTAGTGATATTAAAGGTGGTGCAGGAGGCGAAGGCGGTACTGCTGAAACCGGCGCTATCACAACTGAAGGCGGTGCTGGCGGCACTGCTGAAACAGGAAAAATTACAAGTTCCTCACAAGGGAATACAAGTGAAACAACTTCTGAGGGTGGAAATGCAGAAATATATGTATTAGGTGCAAACAAGGGCGGTGATGAACCTCCGACTCCTCCTCCTACTCCTCCCACCCCTCCGGGTGGCGGTGATGAACCTCCGACTCCTCCTCCTACTCCTCCGGGCGGCGGTGATGAACCTCCGACTCCTCCTCCTACTCCTCCCACCCCTCCGGGTGGCGGTGATGAACCTCCGACTCCTCCTCCTACTACTCCCACCCCTCCGGGTGGCGGTGATGAACCTCCGACTCCTCCTCCTACTCCTCCCGCTCCTCCGGGCGGCGGTGATGAACCTCCGACTCCTCCTCCGGCAGAAGGATTTGCTGGAGCAGTTGCACCTGAAAGAGCCATTACTGAACGTGATAGGGTAAAAAAATTACTTTTTAGAGATCAACGTGAACAAGTTGTTACTACATTAAGGAGTCTTAATGAAAAGGTTAAAAAACTAAAAAAATTATTAAAAGCTTTAAAAATTGATATAAAAAAATATAGAGCTTCAAAAGATTTATTACAGCAAGATTTAGATGCCTATAAAAATATCATTTTAATTATATTCAGCCAGCAAAATTATCAATATGCAGTAAAAAATGGATACGAAAAAGAATTCAACAAACATTATACTGATCTGAATAAAATAATGATCGAACTACAATCTGCTATTAACGACCTGCCTTAAATGTCAAAAAAAGAAGAAATAATTACACAAATCAAATCAACCATGAATGAGCTCGACAAGCTTATTGCTAAGCGAAAAGAGCTAGAAGAGCAAATTCAAAAAGAAGAGAGTGAATGCTTTGGTATTTTAATTAATGCACTTCAGGAGATTGAAGAAGACACTTTAACTGATTAGCCCTTCAAAAAATACTAATTTTAGGGTATAATATAAAGATAAATTAAACAAAAACTAACATGGCAGGAGGAAGAACCTCACCAACAACCAGTCCAAGAGCATCTGTGGAAAGCAGGGATATTGTTAGATCTACGCAGACTTTTCGTGAAACTTATCCTGATATTAAAACTGTTGAAGATTTCAAGGATAAGAAATACGTTGATCTTATTCAACCATTAAGAAAAAGTCCGGATAAAATCCCGGCAAATGCAAAGAAATTTCTTGAGAGTATGCAGAAACTTGAAGCTGATCTTAAAACATCTGCAATATCGCAATATTCATATGAACAAGCTAAAACCGATGTTCAGAGCAATCAGCAGAACAAACTTTTATTTACTCAGTTGGAAAGAAAAGCAGGTGACCTTCAATTAGCACTTAATGTTGGAGCGCCGAAATATGAAACGCTTTTTTCAGCTCTAACTCAGGCTGAATTTGAACAAAATTTAAAAAATCCTGATATTGTTCATCAAAGTATTGCAAATGATCCGGATTTTAAAGCAAGGGCGCAAAAAGTATTCCAATATATAAGTGATTACAGAAAAACAAACAAAGCTAAACTTGAACAAAAAATCATAGATGATTATCTAAATGATATTTTCAGCGCGAGTGAATCTACACTTGATGAAAAAATTAAAAGATCAACAATAATTAAAGAAACTGCGCTTACTCCCCTACTTCGTTCAAAAATTGATAAAGGTTATAAGGAGTACCATTTATATAGAACTACAATGGAAAAACGTGTCAGAACAGTTGAATTGGTACAAAAAAATAAAGAAACAATATTCTCACAACCCGTTGAATACGCAAAAAGCGCTGAAAAATGGATCGCAACAAAAATCCAGGGTATAAGAGAAAATTTTGCCGGAATGGATGGTAAAGAACGTGCAATTGCAATCGCAACTACTTTAATAGGCGCTGCATGGTTTTTGAATTCAAATAATGAAGAAGTTACAAAACTACGTGACATCCTTAAAAAAGCGGGAATGGTTGGTATCGGATATTTAGCTATTAATACAACAACAAAAGCATTTACAGGCAAAAAAGCTTCAGACTGGTTTAATTCTCATGTAGAAGACAGATCAGGGAAGAGAGATTTATTAAAAGAATCTTTCAATTGCAATAAACATGAAGCTGAACTACTTTCAAGTTCAATCGGTTATATGGGAGATTACAAATTTGCATATCTTGCAAAGCTTTATTTGCAGCAAAAAGAACGATACGACACCCATCCGATACCGGATAACATGAAGGAATTACCTGTTGGCGGAGTTGCTGAAAATGAAATGAGCAAACACGATATGTACGTTTCGTTAAGATTGGTTGATAGAAAACTTAAAGCTTCAAACAGCAGCATGGCTGATGTCATGCGTTCTATTAATGAAGCGAAAATGGAAGCGAAAAATAAAGGAAAGAAATTTGTTGAGCCTAGTTATGGAATGATTATTACCGCAATCCTAATGAATCAGGAACTTGCATGGAAATTTGGTAAAGACGGTAAAGTTGAACTGATATTCGCAAGAGAAATTGAAACTAAATGGGAAGATCACGATAAAAAACAAACAAAGAAGTGGTGGATGCTAACTGGTCATCCTTATGACTGGAAAGAACAAGCTAATAATCCAGGTAAATACCCTGAAGAAAAGATCAAAGATAATCATATTAAAAGAATATCATCAAGCATAATGCCTGAAACAAAACCTTTATCAAATTTTATAAACGAAAATAGATTTGGAGCATACACCGGGGACTATATGAAACTTTATGAACACAGATATTCTAAAAATCCAAGAAAAGCAACTCATCAATGGACAAATACTTCAACAAATATAATGTTTATGAGTTCAAGAGTAACTGTTGATGCATCAACTTTCACTGGTTCTGAACAGGCAAAAATAGCAGCTATCCAAAATTCTTATGAACAGGCTTTAAGAGAACTCAGAAAAGATCCGAAATATGCTTCAATTAAAGACAGGCTTCATGAATTTATTCAGCCGGTTCACGGAACGTTTATGGCTCCTTCAAATACTTTTAATTTTGGAAGCCAGCGATTTGTTACTGGTAAAAATAAACCATTACATTATGTGATGTTTTTGAGAATGGCTCTACCGGGTTCAGTCGAATATAAATTAAGATCAGGCAAAGAATGGCCGGAAGGCGATATGATTGAGCAAATGAGTGAAAAACCAATGAAATCCGGTGACAGATTAACTAAATCAGATTTTATTTCGCTTGTTACAACTAAAAAAGGTCAAAGAGAAATTAAAGTAGGAAGAACTAAAGTTGGCGTTCAAGAAAAACCTTATTCAGGCGCTTATGAAAGCTTCTTGAATAATTTCGGACTTAAAAAATCTCAAACAGATTTGATAGATAAAATACTGGAATTTTATAGTTTGAAATTCATTAATTCAGGCATGAGCAAGGCAGGTCTTGTTAGATATCTGGCTTCTCATAAATTTACAACATCTGAAATGCGCGATGCATTAAAACAGAGTTCAGGTTCATTGCCAATAATAAAATATAAATTCGATATTGCTGATAAGGTTAGATTACGAACTTATGCTGTAGTTGATGCTCAAAATGCAATTAGCAATTTTAAAAACAAAGATTATTTACAAAAACAATTAACATCAGATGTTGGCACAGCATTGATTCAGGCCTGTTATGGTGATTTGGAGGCTTTAAAAACAATCAAAAATATTGATAGCGTATTATATGATAAAGTTATTGTCTTATTTAAAATAAATAAAACTACAGGAGCTATTGGGAATTTTAATGCAAATTCTTCACAATTTGACTCAAATGTTTTAATTCAATATGAAAAAGTACTTTTAGATTACCTTACCGACCCTTCTAAAACGAATTCCACAAACAAAGAAATCGCTTCTTACCAGGCAAAATAAAACCAAAACGATATATAAAGCTTGACATTATGTCAATATCTTGATATGATTTCGTCCTTTTGTTAAACTTTTGTTTTTATGGGACGAAAAATATCTTATTACATACGGATTTGCGCACTATTCTTGTTCTTTGCCATCAATTTTCAAAATATATCAGCATTTAATCAATATGATTTTAAAGAAAGTGTTGATGGAAATAATGCAAATGAGTATACTAGTCATGCTGCTTCGATTGAGGATCAATATGCGAGTCAGTTGGATTCGCTCGGTTTAAGGCTTTATCCCGGATCTTCATACAGTTCAGAAGATCGAAGTACAACCAGTTCTTTGAATCATTGCAAGGCTCTCGTGTATCAGACGTTAACATCGTTACCAGAAGAACACCGAGAGCATCTTCAGCACCTTACTTTATATTTTGCTGAAGGACGCCGAGGGCTTGGCGGAGGATCTACCATTATATTACGTTGTTCAGATGTAACCGATAGAGAACTTGTTTCAGTACTTGTCCACGAAATGGGACATATAGTTGATACGGGTTTGGAAACCGGCGATATACTGACCGGTAAAAGTGAATTTATGGACGGCAACATTCCTGTTTATGAAAATGACCGATCATTAAGATTTTACAGGATAAGCTGGCAGAACGAATCAACTTTAAAAGAAGGTTCGGATAAAACGAATTTTGTGACAGGTTATGCAATGACAGATCCATTTGAAGACTTTGCTGAAACGTACAACTATTATGTTTTACATGGTCAGCAGTTCAAAGATATGGCCCAGTACGATAAAACTTTAAGGAGAAAATACATTTACATGAAATATTTTGTGTTTAACGGTCAGGAGTTCAATTACGATCATTATACCGAAGGTGATAAACAAGTTAGAAACTACGATTCAACTCTCCTTAATTACGATTACGAGACGTTCCTGCGCTCTGAAGGCAGGAAAATAGCTACACTTTAAACGGTCTTAACCGTTTAAGACATAAATTAGTTTAGGATATCGAGGCTTTTCTAGGGCGTTGGTACTCCTAATGCTAAAAAGAAACACTCCCCCAAGCGGGGGGTGTTTTTTTTGTGCTGAATCAAGCTGTGATGCTTAAACATGCGTATGAGTGCGAAGCACGAATCGGATGGTTAAGTACGACGAAGTAAGAAGAAGCGTAAGCGACTGATTGAACAGGTTGAGTCAGTACGCTATGCGTGTTTAAACTAGCTGATACGAGCGCGAGCTTGCGAAACGCGAATCGGATGAGTCAGTACGCATCGCGCACTTGACGAACAGTAAATATTGATATGTAATAGGTATACTATGCCCGGGCATGGGACCGGTCCCACTTTGGACTACCCTTCCCCCCGGGGGGAATTTTAAATCTTGCCTTTAAGTGCGGTTATATATAAAATAACCTTTGCGTAAATTGCGCCAATAGTATGGTGAGTGTAGCTCAGTTGGTTAGAGCATCGGGTTGTGGTCCCGAGGGTCGTGGGTTCGAGCCCCATCACTCACCCCAAAAACAACGTTCTTTAGCATTTATTATAGCCTCGAAGGGACTTTTTACTTTAAAATAAAGCTTTTCACCCTCTAAAGTAATTTTCGAAAGTAATAATTTTAAAATTCTATGTTTTTGTTCTACTTTCGAACTTTCAAACAACTTATATGCTTTAGATGCGAGTTCCATAAGATAAGAAACCGTAATTCCAAACTCTTCATCTGCCTTTGTGTGTTCTTTTAATTTCATATCAATGTTGTATTGTATTTGTTTCAGTTCACTAGCTTTTTCGTCATATTGACTCTTAGTAATACTCCCAGCAATACATAAATCAAGTAAGTTATGCAACTTCTGTTGAATTTGATCATATTCACGTCTTAAAGTTGCGATAGAGTGTTTATGATATTGAATTTCAGCTTCACTAGACTTCTGCAATCTAAGCTTTAAATCTACTAGCACATCATTAGGAATTGCTAACTTTTTTAGCAGTTCTGATACTTGTGACAACAAAATTTCTTCACGTACATATCCTGCAGGGCAATTCCCTTTTGATTTGTTACAACGACTATAAACATATTTACCTTTATGTGTTTCAAATGAAATCGTACAACCACAATGAGCACATCTTATTAAGCCTCTAAAAGCATAAGGTTTTAATATGTATTTAGTCGGTGTTTTTTGTCGTGCTTTTGCAACTTCCATACAATCATCATAAAGTCCTTTAGTAATAATTTTGGGGTAATTATGGGGATATTCGGTATTATTACCTGCCTTATGTACGATAATTCCATAATAAAACTTATTTTGAAGAATCAAACCAATAGAGTTTTTTGATATTGAATTACCTCTCTTATTAGTAAAACCTTCTTCAGCAAGTTTTACAGCAAGGCTTTCATATGAATACAATCCTGTTGAATAAAGTTCAAATGTCTTTTTAACAAATGGCGCACGATCTTTATCTATAACAACAGTGTTTCTTTCTGTAGCAGGGTCAGTAACATTTAAATACCCCGTTGGAGCTTGAGTTACACACTCCCCTCTCGATAATTTGAATTGTTTTGTAGAGTTAACATTATCACGCAATTGAAGAATGTATGTTTTAGCTGCCATTACAGCATAATCCCATCTTATAATATCAGGACCTTTGGAATTTTCACTAATTATTAAATTTTCCCTGATAAAATGGAGTACGACTTTACCTTTTTGCATCAATTCATCAAATATTACAGTCTCTTTGAATCCTCTTTGGAGCCTGTCGACCCTATCGACCACGAGCGCCACTGTTTCTGGTTGTTTTTTAATGAATTCTATAACTTCATTAAATTTTGTTCTGTTCCCACGGGTTGATGACTCTACAAGCTCAAATTGTTTAATGATGACTAATTCGTGCCTATCACAATACTTAATAAAGTTATCAGCTTGTGCAGGTAAGGAATCTCTGTCTTCTTGTTCCTTATCTGAGACCCTGGCTAATGTAATAGCTTTCATAATTAAATGGGTTATATTGTTATTTTACTGAATATGAAGCCAATTTTAAAGGAAGAAACAATTTCAATGCTTCAGGTATTTTAAGAAGTCTTTTATAGTGAGAATCTGTTCTCATGCTATTTGTGACTTTTAAATCATTTTGTAAGCGATACCAAACAGAAGCTTTAGTACCTACTAGCCCTAAATCCGCCCTAAATTGCCTTACGCCACTTTCTTGTATGTATAGTAAAGCTCCTATAAGTTGAAGAATCTTGTTTGTTGAAAATGAAGGACGTAAACGTTTAATTTCTGAAAAAATATCCGCAATGCTACTCATATCTACAGAAAAAAACTTTATACCTTTATCCATTTGTTCCCAAAAATATAGTAAAACGTCCTGTGCAATTTTCTTTTTAAAGACTTCTTTAAAAGTAATATCCATATGGTAAGATAAACCAATATTTTTAAAAACAGACCTTATTTTCTGCCGTTTATTTAACCTCGCTTCCATTCTTAAAACTTCGAAAGGTTTAATAGACTTAAGCTCATCAAATAAACACATTTGATAAATACTATCTTTTTCAACTGCTCTTTTATCGCTTATTTTTGCCTGCTGTAAATCTTTTATTTTATCGTAAAAGACTAATTCATAAGAGTTTGCATGAAACCTTAACAAATGCCCTTCATTCCTATATTCCCTCTGTTCTGTATCTATTATAGTCTTCACATCCACTTTCTTGAGCTGGTTAGTAATCATAGATACAGAAGTATAATCATCTAAAACAATATTTTTAGAATAATGAATAGCGCTTACCGGCGCTGAAGAAAGTCGTCTTAACGAAATACTCACGCCCATCTCATGTAATTTAGTCTGTAATTTTCGTAAGACTTCCTGAAAATCAGCCTCTTCAAGTTCATCAAAATTATTACCAAATAGTAATTTAGGAGCTGAAAATTCAATTCTTAAATTAAATTCTCTGCCACGCGGATACACAGGTCTACAAAATACGGTCAACCGTGGCTTATAATTACCTTCTTTTACATCTCTTTTACTAGGATTTTGTACAGATTTCATATAACTTTTCTGCTTTATGACGTTATGATCTTTAAAGACCTCTAAATGTGGATAAAACAATTCACCTTGCGTAATCATTCCTTTAATAATCGGTATTGTTAAAACTACTGTGTCTATCATAAACACTTCGCATTACTTCTTTTAATTTAGTAAAAACAGCTTTTTCAATAAGTTTTGAAAGCCGCTTATTTACTGGATGAACAATATGAATTTGCTGACCGTTTGATAACGCTTTTGTTGGATAAGTGAGCCTAAATCCGTCAGTATTCAATTTCTTATGAATGCCAATAGAACCTATGTACAATTCTTCATCCAGCACAATGCTGGCAAAACCAATAAGACCATCTTTTGGCTTTACAATTTGAATCTGAACTTCGGTTATCTTATGCTTCATTATTCTTCTTGTTATCCTGGTCAATTTCGATCAAGACTTGAAAAAAATCTGTAAGCGAACAAGCTATCTCTTCCTTTTCGGTGTCAGAGATATTTTTCCCAATCAAATTTTCGTATGGCTTGTTCGCATTCATAAATAAAGTTTTTTCAAGTGCGCCTAAAATATAAGCGAACAAGCACCTGCGCTGACTGGGAAGGTTTTTGGTCTAATTTAAAATGAATTTACTTAAAGCTGGAAATTAATCTGGAAGGTAATTTAATAAAAAGCATGTTTTTTTTCTTCTCGAATATTGAAAATCCAAAAGATTTGTTAGTTTTACGGTTAATTTCATTATAAGCGGTATCAACTGTCTTCTTCCAGGTATTAGGCCATTCAGGTTGCAATTCAACATCTTCACCTTTGATTTCCGCATAAATTTTAACAAAATCAACACTCTCACCAACTGATAACTCTTTAAACATGTAATTGCATAACATTGATTCGTTTGTATCTGGAGTTAACTGGCAAATTAAGTCATAAAAACAAATCTGTGCCCTGTCTGAGAGGTAAGAAAGTGGTGAACGCACAAAACTGTTTAAACCGTCGAAAAATGAGCTTAAAACCTCTAATTTAGCTTCTATATTTCGTTCCCAAAGTAAATACGGTCTATCTTGCTGACCAACCTGAATTTCCGAATCATCAAAAGCATTAATAAACTTATAAATAGGAGTATAGTCTAAAAATATTAATTCTAGCTCTTCTTTGCAGCTTTTAACCCATTTGTCATACTTACTAGCATATAGCTCTGTTTCTTCTGTATTTAAGGGCTTAGGCTTTAAATTATGGTCTTCCTCATCTAAATATACACCCTGTGTCAGTATATGATTTTTATGAAAATCCCAAGCATCACCACGAATATAATTAAGGATTTGGGCTCCGCTCTTAACTAACTTATCTATTTTTTTTAAGGCTTCAATGGGTGAAATTTTCAGTCGCATACAGGATTCATTACATTTTTAACGTTACAAATATACAATTTATTGAATAAAAAGACAAAAAAAGGCATAATACACAAGCTAAAATTGTAAATAACAAAAAACGTAATGAAGTTAATTAAATTTAGAATTAAAAACTTCAGATCCATTATAGATAGTGGCGACTGCTACCTGACAGATAACATAACAATTCTTGCTGGAAAAAATGAATCTGGAAAAACATCAGTACTTGAAGCCTTGGAAGATTTTGATGCTGATAAAACAATACGAAAAGAGGCAATCCCAATAAAAAACACTAATAATAAACCTTCAATTTCAGTAACATTTGAAATCAGCAAATCTACTCTTACTGATATTTTGAACAAAATAGAATTAAATAAGAGCTTAGATTCGATGGAAATCGAAATTATTAAGGAGTATCCTGACAAATATAAAATTGCTGAAGAATCACGAAAAAGACTGGATTTAACTAATAAAGATGAAATTGAAAAAGAAATGAAGAAGTTACTTGATTATTTGCACAAGATACATCAAAAATATGCTCAGCTCGGCGGTGATTTACCTACTGCTTCAGATAAAATTGATACTTTTAAAAGCGAATTAGAAACATTTAGGGATACAACCAATCCAAATCTTGAACAAATTGAAGTTGAGAAGGAAAGAACTCAGTTTTCGACTTATTTACAAAATTTGATAAATAAAGCTGAAAAACTTAACAATCTCAAAGATATTGAAGACAAGTTTATTGAAGTTCTAAAAGAAAAATACATTCCGTATTTTATATTTTTTAATTCATTTGATGACATTTTCCCAAATAAGGTACCGTTTGCTGAACTTGAGGATAATGAATGGGTTCAAGACCTTTCAGTAATTAGTGATCTGAACATCGAAACTATTAAAAGCAGCGAGGACAGGACTAAGCATAAACATAAAACTGATATAAATATCAATTTAAATGACGATTATAAAAAATTCTGGACTCAAGATGTATCCAATCTTAGTGTTGACTGGGATTCAGATTCCCTACTTTTTTGGATTGAAGAAGACAATTATCCTTATGAACCAAGCTTAAGAAGTAAAGGTCGGCAATGGCATTTAGCGTTTTATATAAAAATAACGGCACGTGCAAAGGAATCGCTTCCAAATATTATCCTGATCGATGAACCTGGTTTATTTTTACATGCTAAAGCACAGAAAGATATATTGGAAAAGCTTGAAGATTCATCAAAAGAAGCACAACTTATATTTTCCACACATTCGCCATATCTTCTTGAAGCTGACAAACTTAATCGCATAAGGCTAATAACAAGGCATAAAAAGAAAGGCACAGAAATAATAAATAAAATACATGCCTTAGCTGATAAAGAAACTTTAACACCTATACTGACTGCTATAGGGCTAGAATTAAGTTCTGGAATTACTAATTTGGATAAGCTTAATAATGTTGTTGTTGAAGGGCAATCTGACATTTTTTACTTACAGGCATTTAAAAAATTAGTTAACAACAATGACATAAATTTCATATTTGGCGGTGGTGCTGGGAATATGCCATTTGTAGGCACAGTTCTTCATGGATGGGGCTGTAAAGTTGTATATTTATATGATAAAGACCAAGGTAAAAAGGATGGAGTGAAAAACCTTACAAAAACTTGGCTGGTTTCTAAAAAATTAATACTGTCTGTATTAGAAAAAGAAGGAACAATAGAGGATATTTTCTCTGCAGAAGACTTTAAAAAATTTGTTATAAAAGAAGAAAAAGAGTATTCGGGTTCAAACAGTGAATATGTGAAACAAAAGAAGATGGATAAAGTTCTGCTTGCGAGGTTATTCTTACAATCGGTAGAAACTGATAACATCAAATTGTCTCAAGAATCAATGGATAACATTAATAAGCTGTTTGAGTTGCTTGACGAGACTTTTAAAGTTCTTGATAAATAATTTAAATAAGTTGCAACAATTTAAAACTGAAGACAGACCACCATATGTAATACAACCCAGTTATTGCCCTGAAGGCACGGGAGGTCATTCTAACTGGAATGTTCTGTTACATCCAGTCCCAGATTTAAGAAGCTGGATATATGACCATATAGAATACTATTCTAAAAAAGAAAACAGAAATGCATCAGTCACTCAAGAAATAATCAATATTATAAAAACTGCACGAAATTACGACTATACCTGTATTGATACTTCACCACAAAATACGATTATTACGCACATGTATGTGTGTGAACTACTAATAAAAGCGATGCTGTTATTTTTTGGTATAACTCCAACAAATTATCATGGTTATAAGAAACAAGAATCAGAGGAATTAAGAAACTTTTATTGCAAAAATGGAAAAGGGGGGATATCTCAAGATTTGCATAGCCTTTTTTACTCAACAGCTCTTCCAGATGAGCTACCTCCATTAAAAGAATACTTGCGCTTTCTGCCAGAATTAAGAAAAGAATGCTACAGCATACTCAAAAAAGCACCACATGTATTTAGATGTATAACAGGCTTTTCATCCACTGGAGCACATACAAAATCAGGACATTATCATTATTGTAATCCAATAAAAGATGTATCTACAATCCCAGGATTTGAAGACATTTATAAGCGTATGGATGAAATTTTTCCTGAAAAAAATAATTTTTATACTGTTGCCGCCTGCAATAATAAATTTACAGACTTTTCTGCAGAAGACAAACCACTTTGTGATGAAATAATTAGCACTACTGAGGATATTTATGGCACACAATATGCACTTGGCTTTGGTGCAACAAATGTGCCAAAACAAAGAGATGTTGAAATTAGGTTTTATTTAGTTTTTCTTCTTGGTTCAATTGCAAGATATACACCTAGTGGCTGGCTGGAGCTTGAAATGTCTGATCCAGAGTTGTTTATAATGGTAAGACGATTTTTAGAAAATAATCATATTGTTTTTCCATTTCTGATATTACGATATATTACGGGCAGAGCTTACAGTTTTAAAAGGGAGTCGGTCTATGCATAATTGCGGTAGTTAGTATACACATCTACAACTAAACATATGAAAAAAAAATTAGAACAAATCAAAAAAGTCGCAGAAGAACTGAAAAAAGATTGTTCTCAATCATGTACAGTACTAAAAGAGAAGAGCAATGAACTCATTGAATCCTGTAATAAAGTTGGTAAATCTTGGAGCCAATCATTCGTTGGATATCATGGACTACTCTATTTCAAAAATTTCGACATCCCAAAACATGAAGAAAAATTCAGTGGTCAATGGGGAGGAATCAATGGAATTCCAGATGGTTGGGAGGAAAAGGATGCTGAAGAAGTTAAAAGCAAAATCGAAAGTAATATTTCAACTAATTTTTCCATAGATAACTTAGAAAAAGAAGAAGCTGCAATTAGAGAAAAAGCTGAAGAATCATTGCATGAAATAAGTATCATGCTTTCATCATTAAATTTAGATGGCATGGGTGCTGAAAAAGAATTACGCTCAAATATAGAAGAATTTAAATTCGGAAAAGGAAGAGATCATTTTATAGAAAACATGATTCCTACCACATTAGTTAGCCGTGACCAAGAAGCATTAATGCAAGGGAGTTGTACCCCAGCTCACATTTATTATTTAGGAGTAGGACAAAGTGTCATTGACACGTGTGATTCAATCAAACGTTTTATAAAACTAATAGATAAATTCACTAGGCAACTTGAAATAAAAAAGACCCAACCATTCCGTATTCCTCAAAACACATGGAATTGGATCAATCCATTTTGGTGGCTCTGGCAGCTTATATTACTAATTTTCAAAATACTTAAATCTGCATGGAAACATAAAATTATAGCTGGAATAATAGTTATAATATCACTGTTAGCAATAGATTACTCACTAGCATGGACGAATCTAACGAGTATCTGGAGCTGGATTCAATCTTTTTTTCCAAGTTAACAATTAAGGCTTATAGGCTTCCATTTCTTCAACCATGCTTTCCAACTCTGGAAAAGCCTCTAAATAGTAATTAATAAAAGGATACCTCAATTCAATGCGGTTTTCTGGCAAAATATCCAAACCGTCGAAAGTTATATAGAGCTTAGATGCTTCTTGCATTAGTTGTTCTACTTCGTCTTCTGGAAATGAAACATATACCACTAAATTCGGGTTTAGCCAGTCTATTTCAGGCATCATGCTGTTAAACTCTACAAATTCCTGAGAATATGCCTGAACGTATTCGCCATTTTCATTTTCTAAGAAAAAATACTCATAAAAGTTATTATCAATAGAAATACTGCTCGAATCGTTATAACCTCCTATATGCGCCAATCCTACTACAAAAGAAATTTTATTACGAATATATGGCTCTTGTTTCAGACTTTTATATTTTTGTGCGATCTTCGCGTCTGAATAACGTTTATTATAATAATCTGGTAGATTAGACATAAAAGCAGAAACAATGTCAAAAGGGTACACCATAATCGCAAAGCTGGTACCAGTGTGTATTTCTTTGGTATCCAAAGTATCCAGTTTTTCAGTTAATCCCTCTGCCGGAATTTTATTAGTGAAAGTAAAATCGTCTTTTTTTGTTTCTTTTTGAGCTTTTGGTAATTCACTAGTATTATCGGCTGTTTCAGATATCTCGTTGCCGCAGCCAGTAAATAGTACTAATACAAGCAAAATTAACATTGTAAGCAGTCTTTTCATAATTACATTGGTTACAAAATAAAAAAGGACGGCCAGTGCGCAACACAGACCGAGAACACGAAGTTCCCAATTGTGAAGTTCTGGCCGCCCATCTCTACCACAATTGTGGATGGATGAACGGCGAAAACTTCGTGTCTATAGCCTATGTTGCGCAAATTAAGTATATGTGAAAAGAACTTAATCTACAATATAATTACTTAATCCCAACAAAAGCCCCAACTTCAAACTAAAATCAGCTTCCTGCAAACTTGTCTCGCGCAAGCGCTCGACGAAAAATTAAAACATTTTTAAAGCAATATTTTTTACTTCGCTATTCCTGAAAACAGCTTCTTTTCTACCATATTCGTTTACTACTTCAACTGGATGTATTCTTTTGGAATTTAATAAGCTACAAAGCATTCTTCCACCTAATACTTGCGATGTAACTTCTAAAGACAAATATCCATTCGCCCTTTCATTATTTTGCAAATACATATCTAATTCTTCGATAGTTCTGAATACTTTACTTTTTGGTGTTTTCATAATGTAAAATTAACGATAAATTAAAAACAATGTTGAGCTAATACCTCTTTCAGCTGTGATATCTGTTTATTAAAACTCATTACAGCTTCAAAATGCTGAGTTCGGAACGCGTTAAGTAACGCACCCCAGAAATTTTGGGCGCTGTTTTGGTTTATTTGAAGGGCTTAAATCGGTTCGAGCAAAAATTTTTGAAATATACTGATGGTTCGTTGTTCGAACTTTTTACAATTAAACCGCAACTTTTATTACAAAATGTGTTATTGTATACCTTGGTTTTAATAACTAACCTTAAAATATGAAAAAACTCATTCTGATTCCTGGCTTAATATTAACATTATTAATGAGCCAGGTAGCAAATGCAGCATTTTCTGATGTTGACCAAACAACAGATTATGAAACGGCAATAACATGGATGTCGGATAATGGTGTGATTCAGGGATATCCTGATGGGACTTTTAAGCCTGATCAGTGTGTAAACAGGGCTGAATTTCTTAAAATGATGTATCTTACTTCAAAAAAAGACATCATAACAACTGATTCCGCTGCTGGTTCTAATTATTATGACAATTATTTCAGTGACACTTCAACTTCTGAGTGGTATTGGCCTTATGTAAATAAAGCGCTTCAGGATGGGACAGTAGTAGGTTATCCGGACGGAACATTTAAACCTAGTCAATGTGTTAATAGGGTTGAAGCAATTAAAATGGCCTCACTTGAATTTAATAACGGAACACTTCCAAATGATGGTATGTATGCAGGTGCAACAATAAAATTAAATAGTGTGCTTGATATTGATTATAATCAGTGGTACGGAGATTACTTTACATATGTATGGCTTCGTAACTTAGTTGGAACAGGTCATGTTGTTGAAAATGCAAATCCTGACAGTTCTGCAGGAGTAGATAGATATTATGATCCAGCAGGATCTATGACCCGAAAAGAAGTTGCAGAAATGCTTTATAGAATGAAAACAATTAAAGATAATTCGTTAACTGTATATGAAGAAGGCGATACTCCAGAACCACTTAATTTTTATGTTAGTCCTACTTCAGGTGTTTCATTCATGATGACTGACGGATGGGAAGTAACCAGCGATATGTATTATGAAACTCCGGGAGGCGCTGTTTCAGACTATCCAACAATTCAAATGAAAGGACCAAATGATGAAATATTGGCAATAAATTTACCAATGATGCAATGCGAAGGCCCACTTGCTGGCCAATGTTATGAACTTGCCGAAGGTTATACACTTGGAGCAGGAGAACCTTCAACCGAAGCTATGTTTTTAATTAATAGGATGTTATTGACTTTTAGAGTTCCTAATGTTTCTAATGAAACAATGACATCAGTCGATTCTACTTGGAACTTATATACAAACAACGACTTTGGTTTTTCAATTAAAATCCCAAAAGTTGTTACAAATTCAGCAGGATGTTTTGCGGATCAGAATAACACCACTACTTCACCTGTCAAAGTATTCACAGATAGCGCGAATAATGCCGTCTATATCTCAACTGAAGAAACGTATAATACTCAATGCGAAGAAGTTACAAATTCGCTTTCTTTGTTACAGTTAGATGAAAATCGAAGTCCTGCATGGAAAATTGTATTTAGCCAAATTCAAAACAATTCTGAACTTGACCAGTTTATCAAAGACGTTTATCTTCCAGAATGCACTGTGGTAAGCCTTCAACCTGCTGAAGAGGACGGGGTCTTCATTCCTGTATTAAATTATGGTGATGCCGGGGTAGGCTGTTTTATAAATTGGGTGGCATATACCTATTATTCCCCCTCAAAAGAAAAAGCAGTACATTGGGATGTTGGACAAGATGTAACATTCTTTGATGGGACAAATACTTTTGATGAAGATATGGGTAATAGTTTTCGATTCGAATAAAAATATTAGGGCTTTTTTAAAAATGTCATAATTGGTTGAATAAAGGCTAATCACTCACACCAGTTTTAAGGGCAATACCGATACATAAAAAATACAGCAGAAGTGATATTGAAGTAAAATAACTGAATTGAAGGGATATAAATAAAGCTAACAGGGCAAATCCAAATGCATTATAGTATTGGTTTTTTCCCTTTAATAAAATATAAATCGCGTAAACACTAAAAATTATAAAAAATATTAATCCGGGAATTCCAACATTCAAACCAACATCCAAAAATAACTGATGGGCCCTATCAACACTATAAGTATACGTTTCATTTGGAATCAACATATTAGGGTCAAAATCAAATCCATATCCGAACAACCCCCCTTCAAAAAGCTTTGATATGGCTTTTTCGTAGATTTCGAGTCTTGTGGAAATAGATATCGTATCAATTATTCGGGTAAAAATTACTAAAACAAATGGAACTGCGCTAATTAACCCGATTGTGGCATATCTAATATATTTTTTAGGATTTCGAAGTAATAGAATCAATAAAATAATACCTAGTGCAAGCCATGCTCCCCTATTTCCAGTCATTATAAATACGCCCAATTGAATTATCAAAGTTATTATATATAGCCATTTAGTGTCTTTTTTTAAATGGGCGAGATATATAAAATTCAAAATAATCGTAATCAGCAACAATTTACCCAATACATTTGGATTCCCGGTAAATCCTGACAATCTTCCTTCGAAAACAGCTCCTATATCCAAAAAAGAAAGCAATATTGCACTTAAAGCACTAACAAAACCAACCCAGATTAGCACTTTTATAAGCTTTTCAAGAAAATTCTTGCCTTCTATATAAAAAGGTGCAACAAATGCCAGCATAATACAACTAAACCATGGCAAGAACCCAAAATAACGTCCGTATTGACCATAAATTGAAGTAAGAAAATCATTTGAAAATGTTGATATTAAAGCAAATAAAATAAATCCCAGAATTGAAAATACAATTATTTTCCCTTTTTTATTAAATTTCAGTCTCTTTTGTATGAAAAATATTGCATAAAGAAGCAAAACAAATATCATTGAACATAAAAATATTACCTTTATTAGCTCAATATCGCCGTTAAATGGATTGAATAAGAACGGTGTTATTATGATAAGGCTCAAAAATAGAAGCCTTTTCAATTTATTCAGCATAATTACCTTGATTTGATACTATACTGCACCTTTTCATCAATTTTTATTGGTTCTAGAGTTCTAACTTTATTATTAATATTTTCAACTGGTTCATTTGGTGGTACAAATCTAGGACCATCTTTAATGTTTTCTAATTTTGATAATTGACTCAAAGGGGCATTATGCAATTGGTCCCTGTTTTGGGCATATCCCCAAAAAGCAAGTGCAAGTAAAATAAGGATACTTGCTGCAATCAATAATACTTTATAATTGAATTGCAATGTTTTTGTTTTGTGCATATTTTTGTTTTATGAATATGTTTAAATTATACCATGAATATGCATGCTTGGCAATGCTACTACCTGCATTTGTTGACAAAGATACGATTAATGCTTATAATATAATCTCGTAACTTATTAATTATGGAAAATTTCAAAGATAAATTATCTGATCTAAAAGAAAAAGCAATAGGACCGGCTGTTGTAATATCAGCTTTAACAGCTTTGGGCTTAATGACAGCAAGCACAGCATATTCAAATAGAGGGCGTTTAATTGCTGAAGTTGAACACAAAATAGCTGAAACAAGACAAAATACCGGTGGCATAATAAAGAGCAACTTTAATACTGTTGAAAAACCAAAACAAAATAAAATACCCACTCTTGTTGAATATGTTAGCGCTCCTTTACCACGAATACTTAATAATCCTGATGCGCAAACCGCACTTTCTATATGTGAAGAAACACGGCATGAATGTGCAAGTGTTGCTCAGGGTAAAATTCCTGCTCCAAAAAATAGCTTTATGAGTAAGATGTTTCCTTTTCACTTAACTGGCGAAGTAAGGGATAGTGTTGTTAAGGTGAGAAATTGCGAAAAAGATTTACAAAATTGCGTACTAAATAAAGTACTTCCACACAGAAAACAATCAAGATAATAGATTTTAATTAGCTTTGCCTGTCGTAAGTTTCAGTTACAGGTCCGGTATAAGTTGTCATTGTTTCAACATCACGATCCTGATCATATTGGATAGTATAAGTATATGTAACTTGACCGCCAGCAGTTACACCAGGACAATCAGTACTATCTAGCGTTAAAGTTATACTATTATCACCATTATCAATTAGTTGACCAGCATTACTGCATGTACCAACAGAGGTGTAATCAGTTTTATTTAATGTTAAAATCGCAGGAGATTGATTTTGCAATTCTCCATCCATATAAACACCTGTTCTAAACCATGCTCCCTGATAATCTTCAGGCATACTTTCGGTAATGTTCGTTTTTTCTTCATTAGTTAAAGCATTTTCATTGTTCATAACAGCATCTTCCTGTGGTGCTGCCTGCATGCAACCTGTAAACACAAACAAAAGAAAAGCAAGAATAGTAATTATTTTTTTCATGTTAATTAAAGTTAATAATACTGTTTTTGATTGTATTACATCAGATTCTTAATAGCAACATGGTCTTAAACTTGTAACGGTCATTGTTTGAATATCGTTATAATAGATGTATTATGGAAATCGGAGTTTTTATTAACCTTTTATATATGTTACAAAGAATCTCGAAGATGCTAATCCCCTTCCTTGTTATGACGGGGCTATTTATTGTGGCATCTCAATCTGTTTCTGCTGCGTATCAAGAACTTTACGTAGACGGAGAACTGACATGGGTGGATTATGGGACTTATGTCCATGGACCAATTGATTCACCTTATCTGACAATTACTGAAGCTTTGAATGATTTGGATAGTGATGGCGGGACGATTCATGTTGCCGAAGGGAATTATACAGAAGATCTAAACATTACAGGATCTGATGAAGTACGAATTATGGGTGGTTACAATGGCGGTCCCGGAGATCTAAATCCATTTACTGATCGGGATACCCAGGCACACAGTACAATGTTAAATGGAAAAATTGATGTTACAAACACAAGCGGTGAAATTTCAGGAATGACATTTGGAGGCCAACTTGGAGTTAATTATCTGATTTCGGTTAACAATGCTGGCTCTGGTCTGCAATTTGCTGTTTCAGACAACTACTTTGGGCTTTCTACGGTTGTTAATTATTTTGTAAGAATCAATTCAGGTGCAGGAAGCGTTGGAGAAATTATCAATAACTATTTCACATTAGCAACATCTGATCAATCAATTGTTGATGCAATAGGTGCAGGAGATTCATTAATAGATAAAAATTACTTCAACTCAACATCGTCTTTAAATGGTTCTTATGGAATTATCAGAGCAACTGACGGAGCTATCGTACGAAACAATTTAATTGCTAATTCCGGAGTCAATAACAGAGTTGCAATAAGAATTTCAAATGAAGCGCAGGTTTATAACAACACAGTTGTTGGAGGTACTGCTTCAAGCGGAGCTATTGCTTCAAGCGGAACCGGACACACACTTTATAACAATCTTGTTAACAATGTTTCTGGTGATGATTATGTTTTATCACCAAATGCAGTTGCTGAAAACAACTTTGGTGAAGGAGATTGTGACCCTGCTTTTGCGGGTGGAACCGGTGCAGCAGCTTACAAATTAGGTGCAAGTTCAACTTGTATTGATAAGGGAAGAGGTATCCTGCTAGTCAGCGATGACTACTTTGGGACTTCAAGACCTCAGGGTGCAGAATATGATCCAGGATTTCATGAATTTGAAATTCCACAAGCTTGCGGAAACAGTTATCTTGAATCAGGAGAACAGTGCGATGACGGCAATTTAGTGAATGGTGACGGTTGCAGCTCTTCTTGTACAATAGAAAGCACAGGCGGAGTTTGCGGTGATGGAACAGTTGATACCGGAGAACAATGTGATGATGGCAACTTAGTAAATGGAGACGGTTGTAGTGCTGTTTGTTTAACTGAGGTTCAGGTAGCCTGCGGAGGATGGTTGGATATTGATTCAACCGACAGTCATTATAATATTGCGGTTTACTTATGTAATCATGGAGGAATAGTACAGGGTGACGGTTATGGAAATTTGAGAATCGACGATTACTTAACTAGAGCTGAATTATTGGCAATGGCGTTTAGAGCCCGTGAATATAAAGGTCTGGGTGTTGTAGATCAAAATGCTGCTGCATGCTTCCCTGATGTAACAAATGATTGGTATGCTAAATACTTCTGTACTGCAAAAGATGCAGGATTTGTTCAGGGTTATCCTGACGGTGATGCAAAACCAGGAAATATTGTTTTACTTGGTGAAGGACTAAAAATGTTCTTAGGAGCTTTGGATTTAGTTTACAATATTGATTCTGGTGATTGCTGGTATTGTTCAATGGTGGACGATGCTGACGGTAATGGATGGGTACCTTTCTCTTTCAGTGACCCAACAGAAGTTGGACCTATGCAGTTAAACAGAAGATATGCAATGGATATGCTTTATAGAATTCTGACAAATTAGAAATCACAAAAATTCTACAAAGAGAGCTGCTACCAAAATGGCGGCTCTCTTTTTTATTCCGGATTTGATTATTTACTTCAAATTAAGTTATGATTTGGATGCCTCTTAATCAAAACTTTATGAAAAAAATGGCAATTTTCGCTTTATTAAGCGTTTTACTGCTGTCGGGATGTAATTTAGTAAAAACACAAACAAAACAAGTCAGCGATCTGGATAATACAGCAAAACAAGTTATCGAAATTCTAAAAAATAAAGATCTGGAACAATTGGCTGAATTTGTTCATCCAATTAAAGGAGTAAGATTTTCACCATATTCATTTATAAACGTGCAAAATGATATTGTTTTAAAACCAAGTGATTTAAAAGATAAGTTTAATGATCAAACTGTTTATAAATGGGGTTCATATGATGGTTCAGGTGAACCAATTGAGATGACTTTCAGTGAATATTATGACAAATTTATTTATGACAAAGATTTCGCAAATTCTGAAGAATATTCTTTAAATAAAGTTTTAGGTATCGGAAACACTTTAGTTAATATTGAGGAAGTTTATCCTAATGCTGAATTTGTTGAATTCCATTTTCCCGGATTCAATCCCGAATATGAAGGAATGGACTGGGAATCTTTAAGATTAGTATTTGAAAAATATAATGACGGTTGGATGTTAGTAGGAATAATTCATGACCAATGGACAATTTAGAAAATCATATACATGATCATAAAATTAAGATTCATATAAATGAATGTGGAGAATCCCTTGTTGATTTAAACAAGGATGAGTTTGTTTTGGAACCAATGTATTTTAATTGGGGTTTTTCTGAAACACCTAAAATAGAGTTGAGAACAGGAACCCTCTATAAGCTGAGAGAAGCCAAAAAAAATCTTCCAAAAGGTTACAATTTTAAAGTTTGGGATGCATTCAGAACATTAAAAGTACAAAAAATACTTTACGACGATTATTATAATCGGCTTAAAAAAGAACATCCTGATTTCCCTCATGAAAAACTTTGCCAGATGGTTGAGATATTTGTATCCCCCCCTTCACATAATTCTGAATTCCCTGCACCGCATAATACAGGTGCTGCAATTGATCTGACAATTGTTGATGAAACAGGCGCAGAATTACCTATGGGCACACCGTTTGATGAATTTACTGAAAAGTCATTTACCAATCATTTTCAGAAAGATTCAACAAATAAATTCCATAAAAATCGCATGATGTTCAAAGAGATAATGGAATCTGTCAGCTTTGCAAATTATTTTGAAGAATGGTGGCACTATAGTTATGGGGATCAGGAATGGGCAAAAACCAGAGGTAAATCCGAGGCTATTTACGGAAGCATAGAATTGTGATATAATATTATCGAAATAAAAACAAAAAATGAGTGATAGTAAAGCAAAACAGGATTTATTAAAAAAACTCCAAATTGCAGCTGATTATAAAAAGCTGCATTCAACTTTAGCAAAAGAAAATGATAAAGTTGGGGAATTTAAATTAAATCAAAAAGACCAGGCAGAAATTTCAAAAATAAAAAAACAAATAAATGGCTGAATCCAGAGAAAATCCAGAGAAAATTCAAGCTCCAACTCCTGCCTCTGCTGATGCTTTAAAAGGACAGATTCAACGAGGAGAATTTGGAAGTGCTTATGAATATTGCCAAAAAACCAATTTTTCAGATGCACAATATGAAGATTTCAGTAAAAATGTTGATATGGCTGCTTTGCCTGATCAAAAAGCAAAAAAAATGCCATTAAATCCTGCTGAATTTGAAGAAGCGGAAAAAAATAATTTATATAAACAAGTAGATGAATATGGGGTTGAACATAACCCAACTATGAGATTTGTTAATCGTGCAGAAGAAGCTATAAGTGAGAGTCAGGAATTAATTGATGAATTATTAAAACTCGTACAAACAGCAAAGGAACAAGCTGAAAATTCAAGGGAATCACATCGATTTGGTGTTACTTTATTCCCTTTTATTGGTTCTATTTATGGACTTATAAAAAGTTCAAGATTTAAAACGAATTTAAAGAAAATCGAAAAATTAGCTGAGAAAATAAATAATGGTGAACTTAATTTACCACCTACACTTAAAGCAGACGTTATTTCACCAGCACTTGGACAAGGTAAACAAGCTGGCGGAATTACCGCATCAGTTGTTGGCGGGATCTTTTTCGGTCCATTAGGTGCAATACCAGGAGCATTAACAGCTATTTACGGAAAACTTCAATCATTTAACAGTTTTGAAAAGACCGGAAAAACTTATGAAGATCTTGAAAAGCTTGAAAATCAACTGATTGATATGAAGAATCAAGGCGGTCAGGTATTAAATGATTGTTCTGATTCCCAAGCTGAATACCGTGAAGTAGCTGTTGAGAACCTTAGAAGTTTATCAGCTGCTTAATTGTGGGTTATTTAGATTGATCCTCAATGTCTTTTAATTCTTTTGTTTTCTCAATAGAATCTTCAACCTGCTTTAAAATACCAGCCATAAAAAACATACTGAACTCTTTTAGCTTTTCATAATCAGCTTCTTCGTTGTTAGCTTCCAAATAATCTCTTTGAATAAATGCGCAAAGCTGGATCAATGGCAACTTAATCTCTTCATCCTGATCATAAACTGTTTTTATTAATCTGTGCGGATTTTCCAAAGCTGATTTAAGAATATTCTTTAACCACTCATCTATTCTGGCTTTTAATTTAATTGGAAGTAGTTGATCTTTATCTAGTTTCGCCAAAGAAACAGCATCAGCTTCAGGTATTTCAACTTTTCCCGCCAAAAGCTTTTTACTCTCTTCATCTTCCAAAACTTCCTCATTTCCCAACAAAACAACGCTTAAAATAAAAATAGGCGGTATATTTTGCTCAAGCAGACGTGCGATCAGAAGCATTACATCCTTTTTATGATGATTTTTTACAAATTTTAAAAGTATCTTTATTAATTTTTCTTCTTTTTGACGAACCTTCTGTTCACCTTTTTGAATAGCTTTAATCTGAGCCTGAGCTGCTTTTACCCTTTCTTTAAATTTTTCAAAAGATGCTTCGTCAATTTGTCCTGAATCTTCGACACCTCCAAAAACTTCAAAATCTGCCATAAATTAACAAAATTAAGATGCACGTCCAGGTGCAAATACATTATAAATCCAAGCAAAAACTACTCCGCCAATAAATCCGTCTAAAAATCCACAAACAAGTCCTACAAAAGAACCTAGTAAACTTAATTCATAATAAGGATACACTCCAACCAACAAGTCTGCCCAATTCTTAAGATAGCCAGTATAGACAGCTAATATTGTGGTGATAAAAACACAAAGTCCGAACATAATGCCCAAAGATAATCCTAGAGCTTTTGCTGAAAGTTTCATGATTTAAAGGTTAAAGTATACTTATTTTGCAGTACCTTCAAGGATATTAACAAAAATATCCTTAAATTTTCTGCCATCGAATTTTTTTATTCGCTTTTCAGTAAATTTAACTTCACCTGATTTTAGTGCAAAAAGTGTGTGATCTTTGCCAACTCCAACATTTTCACCTGCGTGAAATTTTGTTCCTCTTTGTCTAACAATGATGCTTCCTGCCGGTATTACCTGGCCTCCCCATACTTTAACTCCCAATCGCTTTGCGACCGAATCTCGGCCGTTCTTGGTTGATCCACCTGCTTTAGTCTTAGACATAATTTAATACTTAATTTGTAAAGCATGAAGATTTTAATTGATTGCAGGCTTTATTGCAAGGAAAAATTAAATTTTAAACCAGGTCTGGCGGGCAGACCTGGTCTGGCGGGCAGACCTGGTCTAATTTAATTAGATTTAGGCTTTAAATAAAGGCTTTTTTAAGGTATAATATAAGGATAAAAAACAAAAGATGAAAGGCACAAAATTGAAAAAAATTATCGCGATAGGGCTTATTTTAGGCTTACAAATGGCAAGTCTTACTTCGGTATATGCTGAAGAAAACACAGAAGACACAACTGAAAAAGTGCCTGTTACTGAATCTCAGACTTTAAAAAATCAACAATTTTTACTTCAGTTAAAAAATTCTTTGCAAAATGCGAGAAATGAATACTTTCAGGTAACTAAAAGCATTGATGAAGCTAAAGACAGACTGGTAACAAGTAGTGATGTAATAAATACATTACAGGGACAAGTTGATAATTTTAATTACTTAATTTCAAATACTCAGGCAAAAATAGAAAATGTTAAAAAACAGGTATCTCAAAAGCAAAATTTAATTGATTCTTATAGAGATGAAATAAAAATTAAACAAATTGAACTTGAAAATCAAAAATTAGTATTAAGAGACTATCTAAAAGCACTTTATCTACAGGAAAATTCTTTTATGAACAAGGATAACGATGCTGATTTAAGTGCGTCAAAATTACTTTTGGGTGATGCTGCAATCGGTGACACTTTTAAAGAAATCGAATATTACGCAATCCTTGAACAAACAGGCAGAAATATCTTTAATAAACTGGAAACAATTCAGGGCGAGTATAAAAGTGCGCGAACATATCTGCAGCAAACCAGACAAAAATTAACAAAACTTAATGGAGAACTTGAAGAAGATAAAACAACATTAAAAATTCAAAAAAACGCTAAAAATCAACTGCTTGTTCAAACAAAGGGTGAAGAACAAATTTATCGTGAGTTGATTGCTCAGTCAAAACGAGAACAGCTGGAAGTAGTGGCAGAAATCAATCAACTTAAAGAAAATCTTGCTTTTATTGAACAAAAAATAAATGAAGACGGTGAAAACTTTAACCCTGATAATTATCAAAACCTTATTAATCCGAATGTAAGAGCGGTTTATGATTTTGAAATGCTAGGGGAATTTGCAACAGGCGAAAAATTAAACTGGCCAGTTGAACCTAGCAGAGGAATTAGTGCATATTTCCATGACCCATCTTATTTAGCAGCCTTTGGAGTTCCGCATCAGGCAATCGATATTCCAACTCCTCAGGGCACACCAATTCGAGCACCTGCAGCAGGTGTTGTTTATAAAGTGAAAGATAATGGTGATACAAGCTATTCATATATAATTATTGCTCATAAAGGAGGTTTATTAACAGTTTATGGACATGTTTATCAGGTTATGGTTGAAGAAAGGGATGTTGTTCTTCCTGGCGAAGTTATCGGACTTTCCGGAGGTATCCCTGGAAGCAAAGGTGCCGGTTATTTCACCACAGGTGCTCATCTTCACTTTGAAACCATTAAAAATGGTAAACATGTTGATCCGCTTTATCTCTTGGATTTGGATAAACTTGCAGATGAATATATACCGGATTATTTGAAAGATCTAGATTTATTAAGCTTGGATAAACCAGCTGAATAAGTTAAAATTGTTGCATGCAAGTGCACACCGAATATTTAATGTTCAATACAAAAAACCGTTATGACACAGTACACATTACTGATGAAGTTGCGGATATTGTTGCTGAAAGCGGAGTTAAGGAAGGAATGTGTCTGATTTCGGCGATGCATATAACTGCAGGAGTTTATGTTAATGATTTGGAAAACGGTTTAATCGAAGATATCCATGAATGGCTTGAAAAACTGGCTCCATATGGTGAAAATTATAGACATCATCAAACGGGTGAAGATAATGCTGATGCCCATTTAAAACGAATTCTGATTGGTCATCAGGCAATAATTCCTATAACCGAAGGTAAATTAGATTTGGGCCAATGGGAAAGGATTTTTTATGCTGAATTTGATGGTCGCCGAAAAAAACGTGTAATTGTTAAAGTAATGGGAGAAAGATGAAAAAATACGCATACGAATATTTCAACAGACTGAGCAAAATGTATCCGAATGCAAAATGTGCATTGCATTTTACAAGTGCTTGGGAGCTTTTGGTTGCAACAATTTTATCTGCTCAATGTACTGATAAAAGAGTTAATTTGGTAACTCCCCCACTTTTTAAAGAACTTCCTACAATTGATGACTTTGCTAAAGTTTCTTTAGATGAACTTGAACAAAAAATTAGATCAACTGGTTTCTTTAGAAATAAGGCGAAAAACATAAAAGGAGCTGCACAAACTATTTTAGAAAAATACAATGGTGAAGTTCCGGATAATATGGAAGATTTGATTAAAATTCCAGGAATTGCACGAAAATCTGCAAATGTAATTTTGTTTGTTTGGTATGGCAAAAACGAAGGAGTGATTGTTGATACGCACGTGATAAGAATCTCAAACAGACTTGGACTGACGAAACATCAAGATCCTGTAAAAATCGAACGTGATTTAATGAAGCTTTATAAACAAAAAGACTGGGGAATGCTATCTTATTATTTTGTCGATCACGGCAGAGCACTTTGTAAAGCTCCTACTCCAAAATGCGCGGACTGTAAATTAAACAATATTTGTCCAAGTTCAAAAAAATACTTGTAATAATTTTAAAATAAGTAGTTATATATAATGACTATCTACTCAATTTAAAATGCAGGCACAATCACCAGAAATTCAGGAAGTAAAAACAACTGGCAATGAATTTCCTTTTGAAACAACAGAAACCGACGCTGAGGCAATCGGTGACTTAATTGAAGCGATTCAGGGAGATTTATTACTTGTTCAAATTGATGAACAATATAGAGCACACTTATTGCACAAATCTGAAGAGGATATATCCTCACTAACATTTAGCGAACAAGAGGCTTTGCCATATGCTGTTATATTGAATAAAGTTGATGTTATTCTGGCAGCTAATATGGATATTATTAAAAAAGAAGCAGCTTTAATTGATTTCTTCCAAAATGAATGTCCAAAAGAAATGAAAATTTTTGCAGAAAATCATCTTATTGATTCTATGAAGAATAAGATGATGAATCTTGCAGATAGATTTGAAAGACAAGAATTGGATCTTAATGAAAAGGAAGTACAAGTTGATTTATATGCATTTTTTAATATAAGGATAAGAAGATTATATGCTGTAACACAAAGAACAAAACGCGTTTTTGCTATTGAATGCGCAAAATTTTATAGACGTATTGTTGAAAGTAAAAAAGTTCCGGCTAATCAATTATCAAAAATTCACGACCCACTTACGACTTCGGTTTATACTGTTGCTACAAGTTTAAATATGACTGATGACATTAGTGAAAATGCAAAAAAAGTTTCAATTCAGTCTCCTAATGAAGAATTAAAAATAGGCATGCCATCCATAAATGGAGATGATAGTTGTCATTGGTGCTATGAATTTCCTAGATTAGATACCGACAATCAGGACGCTTTGAATATTATTGCTGATGCTAGAGAAGAATTGATTGAGTTAATAAGTAAAATCACTACATTTAAAGCTCTATTGGAAGTTCAGGATCTAAACTTAAAAGAGTTTTTTGAATATTGCAGTAAATTCAAAGAAAAACTTCATGAAATATACTTAAATGCTGCTAAAATCCAAAAAATTGCAGATAAAGCAAAATTAAAAAATGAAAATATAGCTGAATATTTAAAATTACTTGAAATTCACTTAATAAATGCCTGGGAAAATGCCGTTATGCCGGCTTTTATTCTATATGCCAAGATTTTTTATGGTGAAAACGTAAATGGTATTTAAATTTGTAAAGAAATCTGTTATAAAGGGTTCTAATATTCCAGTTAAACCCTAATTTTGTAAAATGCGCTCACCTGAAAATAATCAATCAAATGAAGAGTTTGTATCAGGACTAAAAGATTTTGTACTTGAATGTAATGAACAACAATTAAGTTATGCTGAACTTAAACAAAGAGTTCGCAAATATAGTGTTGATAATGCAAAAACAGATGAAGAAAGAGATTTGATGGTAAGAGGAGGGTATATGTATTTTTTCCGTTATATCATTGATCACCCTGAAGTAATCGAGAATGTCTGGAGGCTTTTGTATGCATTTCAGGAAGAAATAAATGAACAAGACAATGACCCGGATGGCAATATTGAATTAACAACCAATTTGGAAGGTTTATTCAATGAAAACACTATCGGAATTACAATCAATTGGAGGCTTGTACATGCTATTTTAAAAGGAGAACTGGAAATTGCAAAAGATAATTTTAAAGGTGATGAGATTTTTTACACCACAGAGCCGGATCCGGCATTAGCTGCTGAAAAAAGGAGAAGTAAAAAAAGAATACAGTTGAGTCAAACATTTCAAAATTTTCTCAGAGAATTAACAAAAAGATCAGCACATGGACAAAGGTTAATTGAAAAACCAGTACCAGGGGTATCAAATCACCCGGGTATTACAAGCAATGATCTAAAAGTATTAAGAAAAATCTATGTTTACCTGCAAAATGATGCTGATATGATCTACTATTCAGCAACATGGAGACCTCAAATTGATTATTTTTTTGATATTGTTATAAGAAAAAAAATTGAAGAAATTTTAAATAAATTAACTTTCAAAGGCAATGAAAAAAGTACAAAATTTATTCCTTTTTTGAAAGAAGTAATCGATAGTTATTTAGGTCCATTAAAACAATATTGCAAAGATCTGGCAGAACAAAATCAAACTGCTGGTAATCAAATAAATCAGGTTCCGGCTGATATGATGCTTGAACCTATACTTATAGCTAACAGCTATTTAACCGATGACTTTAAAGTTGCTCCAATTGAATTGGTTCTTGCAAAATGGGAAGTATTATGGGAAGAAATAGAAGCATTAATAGGTTCGCAGAAAAGCGGTACTCTTTGGCGAATAGATGCATTTTCATTGCCAAAGCAACAGGACGTTGCACTTGATGAAACCATTCAGGCAGATGCTTTTGATGATCCAGCAGTCAATAATAAAGAATTGGGTAAGACATTGGCATTTATGCCAAGACTTACAAATGAAATAGATCAAGCTATGCTTGAAGTGGTTAGAGGTCCTGAAGGAGAAAAAATCGCTGCAAAAGCAACAGAGACACAAGCTCGAGAAGCAGCGCAACTTGCAGTATTAACCGCTGATAAGGTTCGTGAAGCTTCTCAGAAAGAGCCTCGAATTTTATGGGAAAATTTACAAGTTGATATAAACAGCACAGCTGGCATGGAAGCATTAACAGAAGAAGCTGCGGCTTTTTATCAAACTAAGCCGGGCAGTGAACCATTAGAAAATATTGGAGCAGAACCAAAAACCGATTATTCAGAATTAAAAGTAAGTAGTAGAGCTGAGTTACGAATCAAAGCCAGTTGTCTAATGGGTGAAATACGAAACTTTTATTCACCAATGGCAGTTGAAGAATTAAAGCAAAAACTTGAAGCTGAAATTTTGCCGGCGCTTGAAACAGCTGAATTAAAAAAAGAATTCATGCTGATACTTCTTGAAAAATTGTCTGCAAGCAGAGCAAAATTCGAAAAAGAACAATTAATTAATGCACATATTTTTAAAGATTTTGAGGATTTAATAAGAGAAATACTTAACAGACTCATAATTAGATCTGGTTTTGATGCGGATTTATTTATACCGGACCAGGCATTCATTGATATTGTAATTGATAAAATACCCAATGCTGATGGTTACCCTGAGCTTGTTGAACTTTTAAGAGATAAAGGTGATTATCAATATTTTGTTAACATCGAAAATCGATTAAAAGCAATTTTAAATGAAAATATTCAGCAATTACAAATTCACAGAGACATGCAGACAGAATTAAAGGGGCAGCCTTACGAAGCTAATAGGCTAAAGGATTATTATAAAATTTTGAAAAAAACTGTTTTAGGACTTAAAAAAGAAATTAAAAGAATTAAAGGAAACTGGGCAGCTAGGCCATTCATTGCTTTGGGCAGAGCAATAAGCGGGAAAGGCAAAGCAAACAAACAGGCAAATGAATATTGCGATAAATTAGAAGAAGCAATTGATATAATTTGGGAAGATGGAATTATACCTACTTTCAACAACTTTACTGCTCTTTATTTCGGTACTCGAAACGGATAACAAGTAAATAAAATATCGCTCCAAGCGCAACAAGCCCGAGTCCGCCAATAATTATTTCTTTATTTAATTGTGAAATAAAGAAAAGGCACGATAAAAACCCGGCAAAAGCGAGTATAGGCACTTTACCTATATTTAAAGGCACTTTGAATTTTCGGGGTTCGTTTGGATATTTGTACCTTAAAGCGATTACAGCGAGATTAATTACTGCGAAAGTAACAAATAAAGTGAAGTTTGTAAGCTCAGCTATTAAACCGATATCATTAATAAAAGTGAAAATTATAGAAAAAATCATTACAGTCCAAATTGCAACATGAGGTGTGTGCCTTGTTTTGTGAACTTTGTGAAAAGGCTTTAAAAGTTTGTACTCCTCCCCTATTCCGTAAAGTGTGCGCGAGCCTGCTATTAGGCTTATTAAAACAGTGTTGCCGGTTGAAAAAAGCGCGATTATTGATATTGCGATAAAAGCGTTATTTCCGAGTACAGTAGCTGCAACATCAGCAAGTGGAGCCTTTGAAGCAGCCAATGTCTGCCAATCTAAAATGCTAACAGCAGCTATGGCAACCAAAATATATAATACAGTGGTTATTCCAATTGAAAGAAGAAGCGCGAGCGGTATTGTTTTACGCGGATTTCTGCATTCTTCAGAAAGCTTAACAACACTCTCAAATCCCAAAAAAGCAAAAAATACCAATGCAGCAGACTTAAAAACACCAGCCATTCCGATCGGCATCTCAAAATAATCAACCGAACCAATATGAAATATTCCCAAAAAGATAATTACAAGCAGACCAAACGTTTCTAGCGCTGTAAAAATAACATTCGCCCAAGCGGATTCTTTAATGCTGCGATAATTTAAAATTGAAAAAAGTATGATTATTACAATTGATGTAAGAATTATATTGTTTAAATTAAGTAAAGAATTAAAATAACCAGCAAAACCAATTGCCACAACCGCTGCTGAAATAACTGCTGAAAGTAAAACAAAATAACCTATAAAAAAAGCAAGTCCCCTGCCAAAAGCTTTATCGGTGTAAGTATATTCAGCTGCATCTTTCGGATACATAGATGAAAGCTCAGCATAAGAAAGACCGGTTAATAAAGAAACAACTGCTGAAATTAGAAAAGCCAGCCATACAGCATTGCCTGAAGTAGCGCTTGCTTCACCAATTAAAACGTAAATTCCAGCGCCTAAAATAAGCCCCACGCCTATTGTAGTGGCCTGGAATAATCCGAGTTCGCGTTTTAGTGTGGGTTTTGTCATAATAATATTATATCAAAATTCCGCTTTGCAGTTAATGTAATTAACTGTTAGAATCAGCTGGTTATTGATTTAAGAACTAAAATGGACATATATAATATAGCGATTGTAGCGCATGTGGATCACGGAAAAACAACTTTAGTTGATTCGCTTTTAAAATCCAGTGATAATTTTGACGTGCATAAAGGTCTTGCTGAACGCGCAATGGACAGCAATGATCAGGAAAAAGAGCGAGGAATCACAATTTATGCCAAAAATGCGGCAATTACATATCATGGAAAGAAAATTAATATTGTTGATACTCCGGGTCATGCTGATTTCGGATCTGAAGTTGAACGCGTACTAAGAACAGTTGATGCGGTTATTCTTGTTGTTGACGCTTACGAAGGCCCAATGCCGCAAACTAAATTTGTGTTAAGAAAATCTTTGGAACTTGGCCTTAAAGTGCTTGTTGTTATTAATAAAATAGATAAGCCAATGGCAAGACCGGATGAAGTTGTAAATTTAACTTTTGATCTTTTCGCGAGTCTTGGTGCAACCGAAGAACAACTGGATTTTCCTTATATTTATGCGGACGCAAAAAAGGGTGTGGCAATAAGACAATTAACTGATGAGCAAAAGAATATTTTACCTTTGATTGATTTTATTTTTGAAAATGTAAAACCCGCTCAAAATAATGCTGATGCGCCTTTTAGAATGCAGCCCGCAACTTTACAGTACGATAATTTTTTGGGAAGAATAGCAATTGGAAGAGTATATGAAGGCACTGTAAAACCCCTGCAATCCGTTACAGTAATCAAATCAAATGGCAAAAAATATCATGGTAAAATAAGTAAAATTTTCGCATTTGAAGGAATGGAAAAATATGAAATCAAACAGGCTCAGGCCGGAGATATAATTGCTTTGGCCGGATTACCGGAAATTTATGTTGGCGAAACAATTACAACTGACGAAAATGCCGAAGTATTGCCTGCTATTAAAGTTGATCCTCCCGCACTTGCAATTGAATTTATGGTTAATGACTCCCCTTTTGCCGGACGTGAAGGCAAATACGTAACAGGCCGTCACTTAAGAGACCGTCTTGAAAAAGAACTTGAAACAAACGTTGGTTTGCAACTCAAACCAATTGAAGGAAGCGATGCACTTAAGGTTTTCGGTCGCGGTGAAATGCATATTGCCGTGCTAATCGAAACCATGAGGCGTGAAAGTTTTGAATTACAAATTTCTCAGCCCGAGGTAATAATGCGTGAGATTGACGGAGTAAAAAATGAACCGATTGAAAACGCGGTTATTAATGTGCCTGACTCAATGGCCGGCCAGGTTATTGAAGCTTTGGGCCGCAGAAAAGGAATCATGAAAAACATGAAGGCAGAAAACGGCAACACAATGCTGGAATTTGAAGTTCCGACAAGAGGTCTGCTTGGATTTCGTTCAGCATTCTTGCTTATTACGCGAGGCGAAGGCACGCTTTATCATTCGTTTGATCATTTTGCGCCGCATGTCGGTAAAATCGAAAAACGTACTGTTGGCTCGTTGATATCGGGAGAAAATGGTTCAACAATGGCTTATTCATTATGGAAATTACAGGAGAGAGGCCCGCTTTTTATTGGTCCGGGCACTGAAGTTTACGAAGGAATGATTATCGGCGAACACAATCAGGGAACCGATCTTGTTGTTAATCCGATTAAAAATAAAAAATTAAGTAATGTGCGGTCTTCAAGTGCAGATGAAGCTTTGACTTTAACTCCTATTGTTCCAATGACACTTGAAAGTGCAATTGAATATATTAAAGAAGACGAATACGCTGAAATAACACCTACACGAGTCAGGTTACGCAAAAAAATCCTGAATTTAAACGACAGGAAGAAAGCGAGATAAATTGGCTGGCTAGTTATGTCTATTTCCCTTTGAAGTTTTCTTATGTTCTCCCTTTAAATATTCCTCATGATGCTGTACATGTTCCCACCACGGGTATGCATTGCCTCCAACCATATGGAAAAATATCATACGACATAGCAAAAGTGCGAAATAGAAGACAACTATAATTAAAAGGAATCCTACATAAGACCAGATGTCCTGAATTTGCATTATCCCCTGCGACATCAGCCAAAAAAAGCCTGCAATAACAACCGCAACGATAAAAACCTCTCCACCTGAAGCACGTCTTGTATGAAATGATTTCATGGAAGTAAATTTATGTAATACGCTAATTATAATATGGCAAATGATGGTCCTTTTAAAGGATTCTTACTGTAATTTGGCCATCATTTCAGCAAATTCTTCGTCACTTGCTTCATCGCCATTAAGGCAATCAGCTTTATTATGCTGCCAATAAGGAAGTCTGTTCATATTTTTACGTGTTAGCCTTTCAGCCAAATCTCGTCTTGCATCAGGAATAATCTGCATAAAAAATTTAACCCCGCCTTCAAAAATCTCCTCGCAGCTTTTAACCTGCCCATCATGAGTTGAACAATGTATGCAAACCATACCATCATCAAGTTCCGCACCGATATTTTCCGTGTTATCTAATGGCATGCCACATGAAATACAGATTTTCATAGTTGTAGTGGTTTATTTATATTGTAATAATTCAGAAACAGTGACAAAAGAATATCCTTTTGCTTTTATTAAATCAATTATTTCGGGCAATGCCTGGCGATCCGCAGCACAATTGATCTCACAAAACGGATGCATAAGAATAATTGATCCCGGTTTCACATTCTCAACAGTGAAATTTGTTATGGCATCAGCATCACCTGGGAAATAAGTATCCGGTTCAACATCCCAAGTAATTGTTTTTATATTATGCTGTGCAAGAAACCATGGAAGTCCAAAAAGTTTTTTGCCGAACGGCGGACGAAAAGTAATTTCATCGTTATATCCCGCATCGCGAATAATACTACCTGTGGCTTCAATTTCATGCCGAATATAATCCTGTGATTTTAACAAAAAAGGCTCATGTGAATAAGAATGATTTCCAATCTCATTGCCTTCATCAACAATTGACTTAAGCACATCCGGATTATTCTCGGCTTCTTTTCCGATTACATAAAAAGTGGCATTAATACCTTTGGAATCCAATATATCCAAAACTTCCTGCACCTGCGCATTCGGACCGTCATCAAATGTAAGCGCAACAAGCTTCGCATCGGTATCAAGACGATTCACAATATCTCCAAAAAACTGAAAAGTCCTGGACTTGCTGATTTTATAAGTGCCAAATGCGAGTAATAAAAGTGCGATGATTATCAGCAAAACTATAATCCGAATTTTTTTGTGAGAGGAAATGGATATCATAGTAGGAAATTATGGCTGGCTACTGGGTCTAGTACCCTTTTACAGTTTAAAGCTTTTTCCTTTAACCATCAATGTTTCCAATACAAGATCTTTTAGTTCTAACGGGACCTTTCGATTTTGCCAATCCTTTTCTATGTCAATAGGACGACCTGCGTATTTAACAGCTTTCAAAGCATAAAGAGCACCACCCAATGAATGGTCTGCCATATGTGCGGTAGCTACTGCATGGCCAGCCGCACGAGCAATAGCAATTTCAACAGGGTTGGAAGATTCTCTTGCTAACGAGTGTGCTTCAACTGCAGCTTTCATCGCCACGCCAGTTTTAACATTACCCTTTTCCCACTCTTTTGCCACGGAAATCGCATTCAATATTCTTGAATCAATTAGCTGACCTAAAAGCGACAAAACGTGTTCCACACATAGATAAGACCATTTAATCAAAAGCTTATGTTGGTCCATCGCCAAAAGCCCTCCACGATGCTTCGCAATAAATCTTTTATCTCTCATATAAAAATCTTAAATTGGCTGGGGCGGAGGGATTCGAACCCCCGAATGCCGGGACCAAAACCCGGTGCCTTACCACTTGGCCACGCCCCAATGAATTCAAACAGAAATAACTTTAAGTAAATAATCAAATGAAGTCAACATTTCTATTAATAAATAGTTGATTAAAAAAGAAGCCGTCCTTGCATTAAGGGCGGCTTTTTTCTAATATATGCAGGCTATGAATAAATTAAAATATGACATTGTAATAGTTGGCGGAGGCGGAACAGGTTTAACAGCGGCTTTAAACTGCGAAAAAGACCTTAAAGTTTGCATTATTTCAAAAGTTCACCCTTTACGCAGCCAAACCTGTATGGCTCAGGGCGGTATGAACGCAGCTGTAAATGGTTCAGTTAAAGCGCATATTGAAGACACAATAAAAGGCGGCGATGATTTAAGCGATAATTTAGCAGTTCAGCATTTTTGTGAAAAAGCACCTGAAGCTATCGAAGATTTAGAGAAAATGGGAATGATTTTCAGCAGAACTAAAGATGGCAAAATTGCTCAAAGACCTTTTGGCGGTAACAGCGAAGTTAGAACCTGTTATTCACGCGATTATACAGGTCATAATTTAATTACCACTTTATATACACAATGTTTAAAAAATAATGTTGAATTTTTAGATGAGTGGTTTGTTGATTCATTGATTGTTGAAGACAGAAAAATTATTGGCCTTTCTGCCTATGATATTTCAACCGGGGAGCATTATGCCATTCAGGCCAAAGCTGTAATTTTGGCTACCGGAGGCGCTGGTCAGATATTTAAAAATACAGTTAACGCAACTATTTCAACTGGTGACGGCATGGCACTCGCCTATCGTGCCGGCTGCGCACTTAAAGATATCGAATTCGTTCAGTTTCATCCAACAACACTTCATCACAGGCCTTTGCTAATTTCAGAAGGTACACGAGGTGAAGGCGCTCATCTTATTAATAAAGATGGTGAGCGGTTTGTTGATGAACTTGCTGAACGAGATATTGTTGCCAGAGCAATCCAAAAAGAAATCGAAGAAGGCCGTGGAATTGATGGAGCAGTTCACCTGGATTTAAGGCATCTTGATGATGATGTTGTTTTGGGAAGATTAAGCCAAATCCATAAAATAGCAAAAGAATTCGCAGACATAGACTGTACAAAACAGCCAATTCCGGTAAAACCGGGAGTTCACTATTTTATGGGAGGAATTTCAACAAATGAAGAATGCGAAACAGAAATTAAAGGTTTATTTGCAGCCGGAGAATGCGCTTGCGCAGGAATCCACGGAGCAAACAGACTCGGAGGCAATTCATTAATGGAAACAGTTGTTTTTGGCAAAAAAGCAGGACAAAATGCCACGAAATACGTAAAAAACACACCAGCAAACATATTACAAAATCATGAAAAACCGGAATATTTAAATGAAAAAGGTAATGAAAATCCATATGAAATCAAAAATGAATTAAAAACCGAAATGCTGCTTAGCGCAGGCATTTTCAGGCATGAAGATTCATTGTTTAAGGGCTTGAAATCCATAAAAGAATTAAAAGAAAGATATAAAAATATTCAGATTAATAACAGTTCGCCTTATTACTTTAGTTTTTATAACACTCTTGAACTTAAAAACATGCTCGATATAGCAGAGGCGATTTTAAAAGCCGCAATAGAACGCAAAGAAAGCCGCGGAGCTCATTATAGAACGGATTATCCTGAGAGGGACGACCAAAACTTTAAAAAACATTCTTTTATTTATTATGATAAAGATTAAAATTCAAAGATTTAATCCGGAAACAGACGAAAAACCTTACTTTAAAGAGTATGAAATTGAGTATGATGAAAATTTAACTGTTTTGGATGCACTAATTTTAATTAAAGAAAAACATGACGCTGAACTCGGATTCAGACATGCGTGTAAAGCAGGTATTTGCGGTTCTTGTTCAATGGTTGTTAATGGCCGCGCCAGGCTAACATGCAAAACTTTTTTGAAAAATGAAATTGCGGAGTTTGGAGAAGTGCGCATTAAACCTATTGGAAATTTAAGAATTATTAAAGATTTGATTGTGGACATGAAACCTTTTTATGCTGAAATGGAAGCGGTAAAACCATGGTTTGATGAAATGCGTGATGTTAAGGTAATGCCTGAAGATGTGAAAAAAATTGAAAAATCCTCTGAATGTATTTGGTGCGCTGCTTGTTTTTCTGATTGTCCTTCACGTGATGCTTCAGGAAAATACTTGGGGCCGGCTGCTTCAGTTCTGGCCCAACGCTACATTGATGATGTACGTGACGGGGCAAAACGTGAACGCTTAAAACAGCTTGTAGAAAAGCAAATCTGGATGTGTGCTCATTGTGAAAAAGCCAGTGAAAACTGCCCTCAGGATATTGAGCCGCAAGATGTTATTTCTCATTTACGTGAAAGTTCAATAAAAGAAGGTATTACAAATAATGACGGAGCAAGACATGCAAAAACAATCTATAAATCAGTTATGCGAAAAGGAGAAATTGAAGAATTTAAACTGCCGCTTGGAACCTGGGGTCCATTTAGAGCAGTAAAAATGCTTCCGCTTGCTATAAAAATGCTTTTAAAAGGCAAATTCCCTCCCCTATTTATTAAAAAAGTTAAAAAATGGGACGAAATGAAGAAAAAATAAGGTATGCGTATTTTCCCGGATGCGCGAGCAAACAGCTTACATCTGAATATGATAAAGCTACAAGACTCGCATGCAAAAAACTTGGAATCGAACTGGTTGATATTCCTGAGTTTAGCTGCTGCGGAGCTGGAGTAGTTAAAGAAGTTGATGCTAAATTTAATGAAGATATGAATGAACGGAATTTTAAATATAGTAAGGCAAAGGGGCTAGATATTATGACCATTTGTTCGACTTGTGTAATAAATTTGAGAAAAGACTTATTTAAGCAGCGAGAAAAAGGCAAATTCACTGATTTTAACGTTAAACACTGGCTTTGGGTACTTACAGAGGATTTAGGCATAGAAAAGCTTAAAAAGGCAGTTAAAAAGCCTCTAAAAGGCTTAAAAATTGCAACATACTACGGCTGTCATATTTTAAGGCCTTCAAAATACGTAAAAGATCACCAAAACACTGCAAATCCATTTAATTTTGAAGAATTTGTTGAAGCTCTGGGTGCAACTCCGGTTGATTTACCTTCAAAGCTTGATTGCTGCGGATTCCACATTGGAATGTATAACAAAAAGGCATCAACCCATATGAGCGATAAATATTTGCGTGATGCAGCTGAAGGCGAAGCTGATTTAATTATTACCAACTGCCCTTTTTGCCACATGCAGTTTGATTTTTATCAAAAAGGATTCAACATGCCGGTTATGCATATGAGCGAAGTTTTGTGCGTGGCACTTGGAATAGAATTAAAAAGCGGCCCGATATCTCACGGACCGCTCTCAAAGTTTATTTAATTATTTTTTCTTTTTTCTTCTAATCCAGGCTCCTCCAATTGCTGTAGCCAATAATGGAATAAACAATTCCGGCCCTGTTGAAGGCGTAGTAGGTGCAGCCGTATGTATTGCCGGTGTAGTTGTTGTAACTATTGTTGGCTGTGGCTGAGTTTGAGTAACATAAATCGGTGTAGGTTCAGTTGGAGTTGAAGTAGTAACTGTTGTAGTTGTTGTAGGTGTTGGTTCTGTTGTTGTCGTTGTAGTTGTTGTAGGCGGGACATAAGTTATCACCGGAGGTGGTTCCTCATCTTTTGTAGTAGGTGGAACATAAGTTAATGTTGGAGGTGGCTCTTCATCTTTTGTAGGGGGTACATAAGTAAGTGTTGGAGGTGCTCCTGCTAGTTTTACAATAAATGCATCAGTACATGTTTTAATCCCAGTATAGCTTCCGTCTCTGGATTTTGCTCTTGCCCATACAGTAACTAATTCTTCTGTATCTTCAGGTGGTGCACCGTTCATTTTCACTTCTAATGAAGTTGTATCAAGTACGCCCTGACCATCAAATGTTATATTTCCGTTATCTGAAGTAAATCTTAAATCATCATATGTTCCTGCGTCAGCATCTAACTTAACTTTTAATACTTCATTATTATATGGTGAATCTATTTCAACTGTTGGAGTACCAGCCTGATTAGCATCGCTAGGTTCAACTATTGTAAGTGATCTACAAATTGGTTGATCAGCTTTCGGTCTTGTAATTGTAACTGTATCTGTACATTCTTTTAAAGGAAGACCACTTTTATCAACAGCAGTAACAGTGATTTTATCTGATTCACCTTCATTTGGACCGCCACTTAAAGTTACGGATTTATTTGAAGTATTGTATGAGCTGCTTGTTCCGTCAAATTTAACAGTTGAATTATTTGATGTGTACTTATAATCCTGAATATTGTCTTCTCCACCCACTATTTCAATTGAGAGTGTATTTGCAGAAGGATTAAACAAATCAGGCATAACATATGTTTCAACATCGTAAGGTGCTTTTATATTCAAAGCTTCACAATTTTTAGGTTCTTTTTTTATCTCAGGAGGACATTTTGTGTCCAAAACACTTTGTAAAACCGATTGAACTGAAGGTGAATAACTTTGTGCGTAAGCAACTGTTAAACCTGAATTTAATCGATTAGTAGACAATGTACTTGGAGCCAATTCTTTCGCTGCATTAAGATCTATCGCGCTGGTTACATTGGCCGGAAAATACGAATCCAATGTCTGAACCGGATTTGTTAATAATTGATTCAATTCAACACACTGACAGCTATTTATATAACCTTCAGCAACAAGACGCAAGAAATCAAGCTGATCATCTGTTAATCCAGGCAGTTTGGCAGCTGTAAATGTTTGAGCCCTTTGATCAATTTCACTCAAAATTTCAGCAACAATTCCAACATATCCAAAATATAAATTACAATTGGTTCCGCAATTCTTTTTAAATGTAGCGAATTGAACTTTTGCCTGGTCTAAATTATTTGTATTTAAATAAAAGATTGTCCAATAAATATTTAATTTACATGGGTCAATACAAGCAAGATCATCAAGTTTTTGCAAAGCTCCTTGGTAAGCATCCCAGTTTCTTTGGTTGTAAGCTGTAATTAAATCCGCAGTAGCTGATGTATTCTCACATGTTTCTTCTTTAGGAATGGTTATCTGAGGTCTATCTGTAATTTGAGGTCTAAGAGTTGAAATTCCAGGTTCAGTTGTTTCTTCCGGTGGAATTTGAACTGTAGTTACTCCTAGCGGAGCTAATGTAATTGTTGTACAAACTTTATTTGTGCTGTCCCAAATAGGTTTATCATCAGGACATACACAAGGATTTGGATAAGGATTAGGGTCTTGAGTCCATACTCTATCAATTGGATCCCAGATTTCAGGATTTTCTGTTCTTTCATCCAAACTACAAACACAGCCATAAACGTTATGACCGCCTTCTCCCAAACCTTTATCAGATACACATTTTTCAACTGGTTGTGTTGTTGTTACAACAGGCTTTTGTACAGTTGTTGTAACGGACTGAACAGTAGTTGTTACTGGTGCAGTTGTAAAACTTGCTCCTTTAAATTGTTCAGCACTCTGGTAATAAATCACTGCTCCAACTATTGCGGCAATTACCACAAGTCCTATAAAAATTGCAATGATTTTACCTTTAGTGAAGAAAGGCTTTTTTGCTTTTACACCTTCTTTCGCAGGCATAGCTTCAGGTTGAAGCGCTGGTTGAACCGCCGGTTCAACAGGTTTATTTTCTTCAGGTGGCATAGAGGCTAAAGGATTTTCCATGTTTATTTTTGTTATTTATTTTTAATTAAATATTTAAAAAATGGTACAATACCATTAATATATTATACCATTTTATAGTTGCGTGGTCAAATTTATGCTCTAAATTATTTCTGTGAGAATAAAATTGCTATAGCTGGAGCAAAGCTTGTAATAACTATCGCTGTTATAGCCAAAAGTCCGACTATTTGTACAACTTTCTTTTGTCTTTTATTAATTGCCATAATTACTGGGTTAATTCACCTGTTACGGTTACAAATTGAGATGAGGTATCAACAACATTCTGTGCGTCCGCAACCTCCAATATAATCTCATAACTTCCTGGATTTTCAAAGGTATGTGAAGGTCTTCGTTCTGTTGAGGTCTGACCATCTCCAAAATCCCATTTGTATGTTGCTATTGTACCAGTAGCGCAAGAAGGATTCAAAGTTAATGTCAGTGGTGCATCACCGGTTGTTTTAGAAGGTTCAAAACATGATTCCAATGGAACCTGCCTTACTGTAATTAAAATTTCAGCTTCTTTTTCTTTATTGTCATTTGTTCTAACTTTAACTTTTGCAGTAAAGTTACCGATTTTTGTATATTTATAAGTAACCTGACCTATGTCGCTTCTTCTTGGTGTTCCGTCTCCGAAATCCCATTCATAACTTACAATCTGTCCGTCAGCGTACTTTGAACCAGTTGCATCAAAAATAACTGTTAAAGGTACAACTCCTGATACTGGGTCAGCTGTTAACGAAGTCTGAAGACCCGGAGAAATTGCTTTCACCAATATTACCTTTTTGCCTTCAAATCCGGCTGAATCTATAACTACAAGTGTTGCATTATAATTACCAACTGTATTAAATGTATGATTAACTGTTTCTCCAGCAGCATCGTATACACCATCACCGTCAAAATCCCACTGATAATCAATAATATCATCATCAGGATCATTACTGCTGGTTGCATCAAAATTAACTTCAAACGGTGCGACGCCTTCTATAAAGTTATCATCCGGTTTTGCTTTAGCTGGATTGGTAACAATCACTGCTACAGGTACTGAAGGTGCAACTATTACCTGAACATTCATTTCTTTTGAAGCGGAAACCCCTGCTTCATCAGTTGCCGTTAAGATAACATTATATGTGCCTGCTGATGTAAATGTGTGCTGTGCTGTTCTTGTTTTTACACTTGCAGTTCCATCACCGAAATCCCAATCATAACTTCTGATTGTTCCACCAGGACTGGCAGTTCCGGTAGCATCAAAAGTATAAGATTTTCCAGTAAATAATTTACCGTCAGTTTCAGAATTTAAAATATTAATAACTGGTGAAGGCATATTGCCAAGCTTTGCAGTTATTTTTACTTCATCAATATTTGTGTCTCCATCAACATTTGTTACTCGCAATCTTACGGTATATTCTCCAACTTTATCAAAAGTATAAGAGAAAGTTTGATCACCTTCTTCAAATCCCTTACCATCAACTTCCCATGCATAGCTCTTTATAGTGCCGTCAGGATCAGAAGATTTACTACCATCAAAGTTTACAGTCAATGGTATATCCCCTTCTGTTTTATCTGCTGAAATTATTGCAACAATTTGTTCGTCGGCAATAGTAACAGTATGAGTAAGTGATTGTGTGCTCTCTTCACTTGTCTTTTTATTTACAAACGTCAAAGTCAAAGTTACATCGTATCTTCCATCACCTTTTGTTTCATAAAGATGTGTTTCAACATCGCTTCCCGGACCCTGTGTGCCATCTCCAAAATCCCAATTATAAGAGATAATATCGTATGTCGCTTTATCATAAGGTAAATTTGATGCATCAAAAGTTATTTCAATTGGTGCAGTTAAATTAGTTGTATCTACAGGCACAGTTATAAGCCCTGTGGGTTTAATTTCCGTTTGAGGAATCTGTTGTGAAGTAAGATAAAACCATGCTCCAACCCACATAACTATAATTAATATCAAAATTCCAAATGAACTTCCTGACATAATATAACCCTTTCTTTTTGTGATTTTATCATCTCGGCGCGCCATAACAGCTCTGAAAATTCCTCCGATTGACAAGATAAATGCTATTAATGCACTTACTCCAAAAAACAAATTAACTATTAGAATAAGTGAATTAACAAGTTGCCCCTGATCAATATTAAGTGCCTGAGCCAATGCGCTTGTTCCTGTTCCTGCTGCTCCCACAAATACAAAAATTAAAATCATTAACAATAATGTTCCGCATCCGAATGCTCCTCCGCAACCAATTAAAAGTTTTTTATTTCTGCCTCTTTCTCTTTGTATTAATGCTTCCTGTGAAACAACTGGTCTTCCAGGAGCGGGTCTTTGACCCGGGGTTACTGTTGCAGGTTTTGCAACCGGTGCTGCCGGAGCCGGTTTAGGTGCAGGTGGCGTTGCCGGTGGCATATTATTCGCATGTGGCGTTGCCGGTGTTGGTGCTTGTGCCGGTGTTGGTGCTTGTGCCGGTGTTTGTGAAGTCGGCGCAGCTGGCTGAGAAACCGATTCGGTTCCAAAACTCTCTGCAGACTGATTATTTTGAGGATTATTAATATCCATAATTATATAGTTATTTTTTAATTTTAACTTCTTTTAACGACAATTGATAAAGACTTAAACTAACTATACCAAATATAGCCAGGTTCAAAAGTATCAATGGAATATTTGTATTGCCTAATATATTCGCTTGTGTTTCGTTTAAACCTTTATTAAAACTTATTTCCACCTCTTTTACATCAAATGAATCATTTGGACCATAAACAGTAAGTCTGACTTTTATTTTATCATCTTCTGAATTAAAGGTTGTTGTATAAATACCTTTTTTTGTTGTTGTGTAATCTTGATCATCAGCTTTTCTTCCGTCATTATCCGAATCAACATATATATTATCATCAAAAACATATTTAGTTATTGTTCCTTTGGAATTTGTGAAATCAAAACTTACATCACCATAATCACCTGACAAATAAATCACTCCGTCAGGATCTGGTGCAGGTGTAGTTGTAAAGTCAGCCACCAAATCACCTGTTGAGGTAATTGCTGTGCTTGTAGTTGTTTGAGGTCTAACATTTACAAAATTAATTACTTCATCAGATTTTCCATAAGAATCAAATACATTTAATTTTACTCTATATATTCCTGGTTTTTCATAGGTCCAAACCGGATCTTTCGCTTCAGAATCATTATCATTATCCAAAATTCCATCACCATTACTGTCAGCGCTTTCATTTTCGCTGCTTATATCAAAATCCCATTGATAAGAATCAATCTTGGCTCCGGCTTCTTCATCTGCAGTAGAATTATTAATAAATTTAATTTTATTATCTCCAACCAGTTCATATCTAAATGCAGCAACAGGATCTTGTGAAACAACATCCACGAATAATTTAACTGGTTTTGAAATAGATTCAGCATAATTATTATCAATAACTTTTAATTTAACATTTACACCGTCCGGGTAAGGTTTGTCATAAGTATAAGCAATTGTTGAATTATTTGTTGGTTCATTATTTCCGAACCCATCTCCTTCAACATCCCAAATATAACTTACAATTTTACCATCCGGATCATAAGAACCACTGGTAAAGTTAACTGCCTCACCAACCAACACAGAAGTCCTATCAACTGAGAATGTTGATATAGGCACATCGTTAGGGCCATTAATAACAGTTAAACTAGGGATAAGATTTTCAGGTAACAGATCGCTTGCAGTTCCTGTGAAGTTTTCCTGATCCGTTAACTGAACTCCAAATTTATAAGTTACTTCATCTCCTTCTTTACCTCGGGTTCCAATAGTTATATAAGCCTGAGGAGTTTGAGTGATTGTATGTCCAAAAGTTAAATCCGGTTCATTTTCATCATAATACCACCATAAATATTTTACTATTTGACCGTCAGGATCTTCTGCACCAATTGCCTCAAGCTTAACTCTAACCGGAGTTGTAAGATCTGCTTGTTGGGGAACAGCAGTAAATGCCTGTAACTTTGGAGTTTCTCCAATTACATTAACTCTCATTGTTGCTATTGAAGTTTTTGTTAGATCATTCTGATCGAGAACTTTCAGTGTAACTGTATAATAACCAGGATCTTTAGGGCTTAAATCACTATATTTATGAGTAGCATCTTTATTTGTAGATCTGTCTGTATCCCCAAAATCCCACTGATATGCAAGTCTTCTTCCTGTGCCATCACGGTTAAGAGATCTTTCAGCGCTAAATGAAAGAACTGTTTTTCTGTTAACTTCAATAGGTTCACTTAAATCATAAATCTCAACATCACCTGATTTAACCGATATAACGGCTATTGGTGAATCAGCTTCGCCGATAACAATTCTTCGTGTAATACTGTTTTCATTATCTTCGCGATCAAAAACCGAAAGTCTTACATCATAATTTCCAGCTTGAGTATATGTATGAGTGATTGCAGCCTGATTTGAAATCATGTCGCCAGACACCGGACTGCTTCCATCACCAAAATCCCATTCATAAGCAACCGCGTTTTCAGAAAAGCCCAATAGATTTACTTTTGCTTCGCTGTCCTCATTCAAAATAGCAGCTGCACCAGAATCAACATTCATAAATTCAACATCCAAAATACTATTAACATTAACTGTTTGTTCTTGCGGTATACCAGGATTATCAGGTTCATTAACATCATCTACTTCCAAAGTAACTTTGTAATTGCCTGTTCTATAAAATTTCACATACATTCTTGGTTTACTATCACCATCAGGGTCATACTCGCCTGTTTCAGGATTAATGAAATCATAATCATCATCCACGGCATTTATTGTCCATTTATAATTATAAGTTCCTGTTTGTATATTTCCGTCCGGATCAAAACTCTGAGTTCCGTCAAACATATAAATGTGCGGTTTACTCGGGTTCTGAATTGAATAAGTAAATTGTGCCTTTGGAGGCTCTGATTCAATTTTAAGTTTCGTATTATCAGTTGCTGTATTTCCCAGGTTGTCACTAACAACTAGTGAAACATCATAAACTCCCGGGCTTTCAAATGAACTAGTAAAACTTTCATCGGTTTCTTCCGCTGAATATTTTAATTGAGGATTTGAAACACTCCATTTGTAACCTGAAATCTGGCCGCCATCAGTTGAAGACTGACCACCATCAAATGTTACATCCTCATTAATTCTCGCTGTTGTTCCAGGCTTCAAATCAATTCTTGCTGCCGGTGAATCAACAACTACCTCAAATACTTTTCTGTCTCTAATTCCTCTTGAATCAACAACTTCAATTATAACAGGATATGTCCCCTCTTCACCGTAATAATGTGTTTGTACATCATTCGCAACCATTTCTCCAAATATTGTATCGCTTCCATCACCAAAATCCCATGAAACAGTTTGAATATATGTTCCTCCTGCTTCCTGTTCCTGTTCTGACTGCGAACCGCCTCTTGTTTCAGAAGCATCAAATGTAATACCAATATCACGGGCTTCTGTTAAAGTTACGTTTAATCTATTTTTATCTATAACCAGGAATCCGTCTTTGTAGAAACTCAAATAACCAAGGAATCTGTCTCCTACAGTTACATTTAAATTAATCTGAGATGCAGGCGGACCGATTTTAACATCCTGATAAGCAACACCAGAAGCAATTCCTTTAGCAGAATCACCTTTAATTGTAAGTTTAATTACAAAACTTCCTGTTTCCCTATAAATGTGAGAAGTAGCGAATTTACCTTCAACAATGGTTCCGTCACCAAAATCCCATTCAATATCATCCTGATTAATACTTTCATAATCCGGTCTTACTGAATTAAGTGCGTCAACATTTACTATTAACGGAGCATTGCCTTTAGTAACATCCGCATTAATAATTGCTGCTACAAACTTGATGTTCTGAACCACGGTGTGTAAATCACTTAATGCTTCAAGTGCGTCAATCACTTTTTGATTTGTCGGAACTTCAAAACCGATTGGTATTAGATTTTCCAAACTATTTACAGCTCTATCAAAAGCTACACCAAAATCAGTTTCAGAAGTTGTAACTAATCCTGAGCTTTCAATCTGTTTTTTTAAATCATTTAAATTACTAATGATTTTTTCAACTGCATCAGCAAAATCAAGCAGATTTGCTTTCCATATACTTTCACCTTCTGCTCCTGACTCTGTAAGTATTGCATCTATTTCATATTGAAGATCAGCACTGTTGTCCGACCACCAAGTAGTCCAATCAGCAGTCAATTGCTGCTGAGATTGATTTAAAAATGTATCAACATAATCTTCTGCAAACTTAGCTGCTTCAGAAGTTCTGCTCAACTCACCTGAAGCTGAAATAATATTACTTAATGCACGTTTAATATCTCCTAAAAATACATGTAATTGGTCTGCGCGATCAACATACGGTACTGCTTCAAGCTGAGCCAATGCATCGTCAACATCAACATAATGAGAATAATTAGTAGCCAAATCTTCAGCTGCTCTTTGAACCTGCAATGCCGCAGCATAAAATAATCTTTGAATTGCCTGAGTCTGATCACCCGTTAAATTTTCAGGAGCTGCTCCTGCAAGTTGCTGAGTCCCGGAATTAATTCCAGCATCTGTTCCTTTTCCGACTCCTTTAATAACTGTATTAACTAATGCATAAGATATAAGAATAATAACTATACCAATCATCGCGTACATTACGCTTTTCTTTCCTTTGGTTGTTTGCTCTTCCTGTCCCGCGGCCGTAACATACATGAATCCTCCGTAGATTACCATTACAACTGCAACAAGGCCTAAAAATCCAAGTACAAAATTCACTGCATTAACAATGAAATCTCTTAGATCAGTTTGCTGTGTAAGAGTAGGATCATATCCTTCAGCCGAAGGTGGCTGTAAACCGCCCTGGAACTGAGTGAATGTTGTAACTTCTTTACTTCCGCAGCTAAAAAAGCCTCCTGTTGACTGTGCAAGTTCACTGCATAGGTCAGCAGATGCGACTTGAATATTCATAAGAAAAGTAGCAAACAATGTAGCTACAAATATTATTCCGATATATTTTGATAATTTTTTCATTTTTTTATGTTTATTTTTCTTTTTATTATAGCAGAAAATTAAGTTTTTTACAATATTTAAGCTCCTGGCTTAAGCTGAATCACACTATTAACTACAGCAAATGCTCCAAGCCCTAGAATAAGGGCTATAATCGCACCCATAAGTACCTTTTTAGCCTTCGTGGTCTGTTCTTCATTTCCTGCAGCAATTACATATAAATAACCTCCATACAATGACACAATAAATGCAATGATTGAAATAAAGGCTGCAGCAAAATTTGTAAAGCTTACAATTAGTTTTATACCTTGATCTGCTGCGGGAATCTGTGCTCCTTTGTTTGGAAATATAAAATCCTGAACAACAAATTCTGCGACACCAATAACAAATAAACCAATTATAAGCCATGTCATCTGTTTTTTTACTTTGGTTTGAGCTTCCTCATTACCTGCACTTATTAATAATCTGAATCCGGCAATAATTGTCATCAAAACAGCTAACAGTCCTACTAGAATCATGGCTAAATTATAAATACCTTTAATCTGTTCTGTGGCGGCTCCTGCTGCTAACTGAACAGATGCCTCTGATTGATATACTTCGCCTTCAGCACCAAATAACACCCTTTTAACCAAATAATCAGCGAGCATTATTAATACAAATCCAGTAGCAATCATTATCAGATGTTCTTTTTGTTTAGGCCATACTTCATCGATTTTTTTGCGGGCAATTATTAAACGAACTCCGATGAGAATAAGTATTATTACCGCAACACCTCCTATTAAAAATTTAAGCATATCCAACACAAAAAATACTGCGCTGGTTATATTCGAAACTCCAGGTCTTTGAATTGCCTGCCCATGAGAACTGTCAAATGTTGGTAAATCCGTAACATTTTGAATTTTGTCCAAATAAGTAGTATCAAGGGCCGCATTCACAATGCTTGTTTCAAAAACATGCTTAATTGTAAGGCATAAAGTAGCCAATGTAAGAACCAGAACCAATGATTTAAGAAAGTTTTTTGTTTTCATAAATTAATTACGGAATAAATTGACCTGATATAACGGTACTAACAATGGCAAAAGCACCGTAAATTACTGCCATACCAATAATTGCGAACATAATTAAACGCTTTGCTTTCGTCATTTGCTCCTCGTTTCCGGCAGATGCCGCATACATTAAAGCACCCGCAATCAACATTAAAATCCCCAGGGGAGCCGTAAATAAAACCGCCCAGTTTGTTATACCCACAACTTCCTGAGCAGCCCTTGTTGGATTGATAGCCGGCTCAACTCCTGTAATTGTTGAGTATTTTAAAGGATCAACAATGAATAAAATTTTATCGACAAAACTGCTTGCAAGAATAATTAAAACCAAACCAATTGATGTATAAATAAGATTCTTTTTATCAATTGTCACACTTTCTTCATTTCCTGCCAAAGCAACAAGTCTCAAACCATTCCTTACAAGCATCAAAACTGCAATGCCTCCGATAGCATATTTAATAAATGTTATGAGTATTCTTGTTGTTTGAGTAAATAAGGCTGCCTGCTGAACCATATTGGCCGGATCTTTTAAAAATCCGCCTTTTGCACAATCAATCTGGCCCGGAGCGCATGCCACAGACAAAACTCTGGTTATATCATTTGCAAATCCAATTACAACCAAACCTATGATTCCATACATAATTGCATTTTTTTGTTTTGTAACAGTATCTTCGTTATCACCTGCTATTATTAATTTTATAGCTGCAACAACGATATAAAGCACTGCAAAAGCTCCCAAAATCCATTTACCGTTTTTGATTATTCCGCTTACAAATTCGTTTAACATACCAGTAGGAGTTACCTGTGTAAGGTGAGGTAAATCCTGATATGCACTTGTATCAAGTGGCACAAAAATTAAATTCTCCTTACCTGCACCGGGAGCAGTTATTGGCTGCGTACCAGATGTTGAAGTTGTAGGTGTTGATGGAGCAGTTGATGCATTCGGATTATCAACCGGGGTTGAACCACTTGTTGCATTATTCTGGCCCACAGCATCTCCAGCAGCTGCCAATACTGAATTTGAAAACGAGATAAGCATTGCGCTTAATACAAGCACCAGTGCCAATTGTGCAAAAAATTTTCTAATTTTTTTACTATTTTTTTCCATTAGGTTTTTGTTTTGGTTTTGATTTAGAAAATTCTACCCTGATTAATTCGTTTCTAAAAAATTTCATTTCATTATTTGTTTGTTTTCCGTTTTCTATTCTGTAAATCGCAGGAGGGTTTTGCCCCGGAAGACATACCCCAAAGCGTTTTTTCCCTGATTTATCGGTAATTGAAACACGTACAGATTCATCTTTAAAGTTTTTTAATCCAGCAAATAATTCTTTCATCTTAAGTTTTGCCAATGAGTTTGAAGTTATTTTAAATTCAGTTGGATTATTTTGATTAGGTTTAAATTTACTGAATGTTGTTCCCAAAAGCTTTTTCATTTTTTCATAGTTTGCTTTGTTTTTTTCTTGCTGCTCTTTTGATTGAGAAAGCCGCGCTTTTTTTGCTAAATCTCTTTGTTCATAATCCTTAAGAGTCGGCAATTTTTTAAAATCATCCAATTCGGACTTTTCTTTAACCGGTTCTTTAATATTTCTTTTTAATTTTGGATTTAATTTTCTGTAATTCTCTTTACTCGGCTCTGCAAATGCAATTTTAAAATGATCTCCTTTAACGAATCTAAGCCTTTGATCAGTTTGTTTATCGTTCACCATCTCATAACATGTATCCTGACCAGGATAAAACATACCTTCTCTTTTCTTCCCGTTTGGTCCTGTAATTGTTACAAACAAAACACTTTTGCAATTTTTTAATTTAAGAAGTTCATTGATTCTTGTTTTACTTATAAGCTTCTCAGCTTTTTTATCTTTGGCAATTATTCTGAATTCATAAGGGTTTTTTGGATTTATATCCTTTTGAACAATACTTTTGTATTTTTTGTCGTCAATCCTGTTTTCCAGTTTTGCCTTTCCTCTTTCAATCTCACGATTTTGAAGCGCTTTCAATTTTTCAGCATCTTTTTTAGCCTTCTCCTGTTCTCTAAATTTATTTGCCCTTTCAGCTTTTTTCTCAGGCGTCTCGTAAACAATATGATCAGGCTCCACACCTCTTTCAAAAACCATTCTTGGTGAAGGAGGTTTAATTAGAAATTTAAAATCAGTATTGTAAGGTGTAATTATCAGCCCTTTTTGATCCGGACTATAGCCTAATGCACAACCGTGAATTCTGACATCCCATTTAAATTTTCCGCTGAATTTCATGATATCCCCTAAGAGTTTATGAAATTCATCCTCTTTTCCGTTTTTAATTACCAATTTCCCTTTTTCAACATAAAAAGTTTGCGGAAATAAATGAAAACATTTTACCATCTCCGCATATTGCCTTCCTTTATCAATATGTGTGTCACCTTCCGGTGCCTGGAATCCGCCGTCTTGCTGATAAAGTACCAGTTCAGAACCTTTATAAAACATTACATTAGGTTTTGATTGGGGATCTTTTTTCCACTTGTAAAGAGCAAGAGAATAACCGTTTGGTAATTTAAAATATTCATGATGTTTTAAACTTAAATGCGGTTTATCCGGATCATATCCCAAAATAAAAACAAGTTGTCTAACTCTTACATTTAAAACATTTCTAATATCAGATCTTAAATAACCTACTTCATTAAGTTTATTAAGATCCATTGCGATGTATCTACCAAGCTGCTTAATAGCAATTTCCTGTTTTTTAGTTAATTTCGTGTATTCCCGCGGACCTATTTTGGATTCACTTGGTCCATACTTTGAAGGCGTATTCGGTGCTTTTGCAGGATTTTCCGGTAGCTTAACACCTTCTCTCTTCATCACGTCATCAAGTTTTTTATTAACTATAACAATAGCCTTTTCCCTGTCTTTTTCCCTCATTTCTTTTAATTTCTTTATTTTTTCTCTTATGTCTTTGACTGTTTTTTCCAATCTTTTAATTTTTCTCCTTGTGCTTAATCTTGTTCTTTTACCTTTTAATTCTGCCAATTTTTCCGCTATTCTGTCTTCCAGGGCTTTCATTTTTTGTTCAATATAATCCATTCTTTCATTAAATGAGTCTTTTCCTGTTTTTTGTGAAGCAGCTTCTTGACCACGTGGCTTTTCCGCGCCCCCGTGATAAACAAATTTTCCCTCAAAGAATATGTTGAAATCCATTGTGTGTTTTTTGTTTTAATTTCTTCATATTATTTTACCACAAATTCCGCTTTAAATAAAGTCTTTTAACCCGAATTTAATGCTGCCTGCATTTTATACATTCTAAATTTTTTATCGATCAGCGTGTCACCTTGATGTTTGAGCTCATGATGGCCTTTGCAAAGGGCTTGTAGCTCATCGTGTTTTTTAAATATTGCCCATGGTTTTTTGTGATGGATTTCTTCAGCCGGCTTGTTGCAGCCCGGGATTGAACATTTACCATTTGTTTCAGCTGAAACTTCGCGTCGTTGTTGGGCAGGAACCGGCCTCGATTTCGACTTTTTTGTCTTGCGCGGCTTAACCACTTTCTCTTTCGGAACAAGTGCAAGAAGTTTTCTCATTACATCATTAAATGTTTCTCCTTCATTTTTTAATTTTCTTAATTCCAATTCAACCGCTTCATCTACATGAAAACTTAAAATTCTCATTTTCCTCCCGGGAGGAGTTTCAATTTTTGGCGCTCTTTGTTCTTTAGCATAAAGTTCAAGTGCAGGTTTAGACATTTTAATAACTTTATCAGCAAGTTCAATTTGATTTTCCTGGGTTGCCAGTGTTGCAATTGTTCTAATCTTATTTATTCCAACTTTTGGCAAAACAGCTTTAAGTGCCGGTTTATCTTCAATATATTTTTGAACCTGAAAAACCGCTTCAACTGTTTTTCTTCCAACTCCTCCCACTTTTGCTGCAAATTCATAAATGGATTCAAAACCTTTCTTTTTATAAAGTTCTCTTTTTGCAACTTCAGGGAGCAAAGAAATAAATTTATTTTTCCATTTGCGAGCCTTTACTCCATACTCCTGGCAGAGTTTGTATAATTCGTTATCGTTCATTATATTTTGATTTAATTTATATCAAGATTCTATCAAAACAAGCAGGCTATTTCCAGTATTTCAACTGGACTTTTCGATATAAATGGTGTACGAATACTCACCCTGCAAGGCCGCTTAGCTAATTAATCCAAATTTCAGCTTGCAATAGTGGTAAAATGATAATATAATTCGTTTCGAACAAGGGGGGCTTTTTAAAGTTACCTCGCTAATCAACACTATTATGGCAAAAAATGCATTTACAGATTACTTTGTTACCAGTTTTCAGGAATTACGTAAGGTGACATGGCCAACAAAAAATCAGGCAATAAAATTAACAGCAATTGTTCTTGGATTTTGTCTTTTTATGGCAATTGTCCTTGGATTAATTGATGGATTATTCAATTTCGGATACAAATATTTACTTACTTTAACTTAAAATAATGGCTAAACAAGCTGCTGGAACAGGTCGGCACTGGTATGTGGTTCATACTTACTCTGGGTACGAAGATGCTGTGCGTGAAGCACTTTTACAGCGTATTGAAACAATGAACATGCAGGATTATATTTTTGATGTTGTTGTTCCTAAAGAAACCCAAATCGTTATTAAAAAAGGTGAGCCAACCACTGAAGAAAAACGTATTTTCCCTGGTTATGTTCTTGTTGATATGATAGTAACCGATGAATCTTGGTATGTTGTTAGAAACACACCTAATGTAACGGGATTTGTTGGATCAGGCACAACTCCTGTACCAGTAAGTGAAGATGAATGGAAAGTTATTGAAAAACATATGGGTAAAGAAGAGCCAAGATTTAAAATTGACTTTAATATCAGCGATACCGTTACTGTTCTTGATGGTCCTTTTGCAAATTATGAAGGTGTTATTAATAAAATTGATGAAGAAAAAGGTAAAGTTACAGTTATGATCACAATATTCGAACGTGAAACACCTGTAGAACTAGACTTTACACAAGTTAAGAAGAAATAATGAATAAGCTCACAATCGCTTTTATCGTAATTACAATTGTAGTTGTCCTTGTTGTTGGGACTCTACTTGGTATACGCCATTTCAGTCCTAATCAAGCCGAATCAGATAACCAAATTAAAGGGGTGATTAGTGAAGAACAAATCACTGATGAAAAAACAGACGAAGAACCGCCGGTAGCTGATTTTCCTGCGATAGTTTCTCCATTTGATACTGTTGATACTGTTGAAACTGAAACAACAACAGCAGAACCAGTTTACCCAAAAATCGATATCACAAAAGTTGTGAATGCAGGTTTTAAAGTTGCTGATCTGGTATCTGAAGATTTTAAAGGAACTATATTTAAAAATATTGATATCAGTGAATATAATGATGACAACCACAAGCAATTTATAATCACTGAATCAGAAGAATACGCAGGAACCATAGACGAACTAATCTTTCCGAATTCAGATATAGCACTTGAAGTTTACAACTCTATTAAGACAAAAATAACAGATACGGGTGAATTTATAATAAATGAAACTAATCAATACGGTGATCACTCTTTTTTTGCAAATCATAACGAAGAAAAAAATTCTGTATTTTTAGTTGTAAAGATTAAAGAGCGCTTGTATACTCTCTACTACCCGGCCAAAAATCATAACAAGATGAAAAATTTAATTAACTTACTATAAAATGGCAAAAAAAATATTAACAGTTATAAAACTACAAATTCCAGCAGGTAAAGCTAATCCTGCTCCACCGGTTGGTCCAGCGTTGGGTCAGCACGGTCTTGATATCCAAAATTTCTGTACTCAATTCAACAATCAAACAGGTCAAATGGGTGAAACCATTGTTCCGGTTGAAATAACAGTATTTGAAGACAGATCTTTTACGTTTATCATGAAAACCGCTCCTGCGGCAGTTTTAATTAAAAAAGCGATTAACCTTCAAAAAGGTTCTGGTGAACCTAATAAAAATAAGGTTGCAAGCATTAAAAAATCACAATTAGCGAAGATTGCTGAAGAAAAAATGCAGGATTTAAACGCAAATGATATTGAAGCAGCAACAAAAATTATCGCGGGTACTGCAAGGAGTATGGGTGTGACAGTTGAAGAAGGATAAACTTAATTTAATAATTAAAAAATGCCTCCAAAAAGCCAAAAAAGAAGCAAGATGTCAATTATCAGATTTATTTATCTGTATTTGATTACTGCAATTACGTTTATTGTTTTTATAATCGGTGCTGTAAATATAGTTAATCAGGCCTTTAAATCATTTGTTTTCGGTGTTGAAGAATATGATTATTATGACAGACCAGTTGCAGTTGCGACTATTGAAAATTGTGAAGGCTATTCAAATACTGATTATGACAATTGTTTAATGAGACAAAAACAAGCAATGGTAAATAGTGAGGTTGAAGAAAAATCTGTATTTACAAATGAAGCAAAAAGAACTTTATCAATAGGTATTGCACAAGTTGTCGTAGGATTCCCTCTTTGGATTTTCCATTGGGGAATAATTGAACGCGACAGAAAAGAAAGAAAAACAATGAAAGCTTAAACAAATCATTTTTATTTAGTGGGAGGGGGCACCGAAGGTGCCTATGCAGCTGGAATTAAAGCCCTTAACTGCAATTCCCCGCTTTACCACTTAACCCAAACTACCATGAAACGTAGCAAAAACTACAAAGCAGCAAAAGATCTGCTAAAAGGAAAGGAATTTTACAGTCTTGATGAGGCTGTTTCATTGCTTTTACAAACATCAAAAACAAAATTCGACGGATCTTGTGAAATTCACATGAACCTTGGAATCGATCCGAAACAGGCTGACCAGGCACTTCGAGGTACTATGAATTTACCGCACGGTACAGGTAAAAAACTTAAAGTTGCAGCATTTGTACCTGAAGACAAAGTTAAAGAATGTAAAGATGCCGGCGCTATTGAAGCAGGGGCTGAAGAACTAATCGAAAAAGTCAGTGACGGATGGCTTGATTTTGATATTGCTGTTGCCACTCCTGACATGATGAAACATATTGGTAAAGTAGCTAAACTTCTTGGCCAAAAAGGATTAATGCCAAATCCTAAATCAGGAACTGTTACACCTGAACCATCTAAAGTTATTAAAGAATTAATGAAAGGTAAAATCGAATACAGAAATGATAAACTAGGAAATCTTCATAATATATTCGGTAAAATTTCTTTTGGAGAAGCTAAACTAAAAGAAAATCTTGAAAGTTACATCAAAAAAATAGTTGATGAAAAACCATCAGGAGTAAAAGGTACTTTTATTAAGTCAATTACATTAAGTACAACAATGGGGCCTGGAATTAAACTCGATACTACTTCACTGGCTAAATAACAACTTCAGCAGTCTTTTTATCTTCAAGCTCTAGAGCTTTATCTAGGGCTTTTAGAGCAACTTCAAGCTGTTTATCGTCAGGTTCTTTTGTAGTTAATCTCTGAAACCAAAGTCCGGGAGCAACAGCCATTCTCATATATTTGTTATCCGTATGCTTTGCACTCCATTTCAAGAATTCATAAGAAATACCTGCAATTAAAGGTAAAAATGCAAGTCTGCGTAAAAATTGCATGGCAAAATCAGGATCACGCGGTAACAAAGTATAAACCAACACACTAATCATAAATACAATTAATATAAAACTTGTACCGCATCTGGGATGATACCTTGATTGATTTTTTGCGTTTTCAACTGTTAAAGGAAGCCCTTTTTCATAGGTAAAAATTGATTTATGTTCTGCTCCGTGATACTCAAAAACACGTTTAATACTTGGCATTAATGTTAAAAGCCATATATATAAAACGAAAAATGAAGTTTTAAGTACACCGTCAATAATATTATATAAAATTGATTGTCTTAATGGTTCATATATACCGCTTATCCATTCAGTTATCCATAAAGGTAAAAACTTAAATAAAAATATACTCATTCCAATAGCAAAAATAAAAGAAAATGCCATCATGAGTTTTTCAATAAACTTTTCTTTTGCTGTCATATCTTCTCGCTTTTTGCCTTCAGTATCACCAATCATAACACTTGCAGAATAATTGAGAGCCTTCATTCCTACCAGCATCATCTCTACAAGTCCAACCACTCCCCTTATAAAAGGCCAGCCAAGAAATTTAATTTTTTTTGTGATTGATTTAAAAGGGTCTTCTTTAAGTTCAATGCCTCCGCTTTCTTTACGTACAGCAACGGTTATAAATTCGTTTGAGCGCATCATAACGCCTTCAATTACAGCTTGTCCGCCTACTGCAAAATCTATTTTTTTATTATCTTTAATTTGCATTTTAATTTATTAATTGACTATTTACGGTCTTTCATTAAATTATACATGAAAAGTAAAGTCAACTCAATTATGAATTATAAAGCCAAAATTAAACGCATCGACAAAACATTACCTTTGCCTGTCTATGAAACAAACGGCAGTGTTGGATTTGATATTATAGCCAGAGAAAGTATTGAAATCCCTTCAAAAGAAATAAAACTTATACCTGGGAATATTATCGTTGAAGTTCCGAAGGGTTATATGCTGATGGTTGCTTCAAGAAGTTCTACTCCAAAGAAAAAAGGCTTAACTCCGCCACATGGGCTGGGAATTATTGATCATGATTATTGCGGAAATGAAGATGAAATAAAAATTCAGGTCTACAATTTTACTGATGAGTCTGTTATAGTTGAAAGAGGAGAAAAAATTGCACAGGGAGTATTTATTAGAATTGATAAGCTTGAATGGGAAGAAGTGGACGAAATGACGAAAGACTCTAGGGGTGGATTCGGTTCAACAGATAACAAATAAAATATGTTCAGAGGAAAATTCATCACATTTTATGGAATCAATAACATTGGCAAGTCTACTCATGCGAGAATTTTGGCTGACAGACTTAAAAAAGAAGGCTTTGATCCGGTTTATCTTAAATATCCGATTTATGATTTAGAACCGTCGGGTCCCTATTTGAATAAAATTTTAAGAGATGGTCAGCAAAATATTTCAGAAGAAGAACTCCAGCTTTGGTTTACTATCAACAGACATCAGTATGAACCTGAATTGAAAAAATTATTAATGGAAGGCAAAACAATCATTGCAGAAGATTACATTGGTACTGCTTTGGCATGGGGAGCTGCAAAAGGAGCAAACGAAGAATGGCTTGAACAAATCAATAAATATTTACTTCGGTCGGATATGGCGATTTTGATTGACGGCGAAAGAACAAAACAGGCAATTGAAAAGGGCCATATACACGAAACAAATGATAATTTAATGCGAAAAGCCAGGCAATCTCATCTTGAGGTAGCCCAAAAATACGCTTGGTACATTATTAAATTACAGGAAAAAAAGGAAGATACAGCAAGATTAGTGTGGGAAGGCGTTAAAGAGTATTTTGGATATTAAGGGCGAACAACAATCCAATAGCCCACAAAAGCGCCAAGCCAGATAAAGTAATTGATATTGCCGCGCTTAACCAGTATTGATTATTAATATAATCGATAACTCTAAGTCCGATTTTGGATTTATAATTTATTTTCATTTATGTTTTTATTTTGAGCTATTTTTATTATACAACAATTTATAAAATAAGTAAAATTATTGCTTTACTATATTGACTTTTTGCTAATTTTATGGCATAATATAGATGGTTTAATGTGTTAAAAAGACAATAAAACAGAAAATAACAGATGAGAGGTGAAACAATAATGGCTTACTTAAAACAAAAATCAATATGACATCAATCCTCACGAAACGAAAAATGTTCATTATTGCCACATGTATGTTCCTTGTGACAATGTCGACAGTACTTTTTGTTATCGGAGAAGGTAATCTTGCTTTCAATCAAAACGAATTAAAGGCATTCGTATTAACAGATGAAGCTGTTGAGATTACTCAATCCGAAGAATTTTATAGAGATCTGTTACATAATCAGGAAGATGCTATATTTGTTTTAAAAAAGGATACAACTATTCAGTTTTCAACGGAAAAATGGAGAAATTCATTCGGATATTCAAAAGAAGAAGTCGATGGTGTAAACTTCTTTACATTTATACATCCAAAAGATTTGCCATTTTTCGCGAATGAGATGGTAGAGCTGGTAAATGAACATATGGAAAAACAAAATATAGGTCCTTTTAGAATTAAGGATATTAATGGAAAGTATAAACTGTATATGGCCAGTGGTATACCCCTGACCAATAAAGAAGATGAAATTGCGGGTATTGGTCTAATTTTAAAAGATGTTTCAATGCCTGTGGGTGGTGAGGCCATGATCCCTTCAGCAATGGCTTCCAGTCCTTTGGATGAGCAATAATCTATGGCGGTCAAATTGCTTTTTCGGTATAATTGACTAAGTGTTTTTAAATAAAATAAAATGTCATTATACGACCCGCGAAAAGCAGAAAAAAAATGGCAAGCTAAATGGGCAAAAGACGGGATCTATAAAACGAATTTTAACGATTCAAATCGCCCAAAATATTACAATCTTGTAATGTTTCCCTACCCTTCAGGTGATAAGCTGCATGTTGGGCATTGGTACAGCTATGCACCAGCTGATAGCTGGGGAAGATATCAAAGAATGAAAGGTTTTAATGTATTTGAACCAATGGGGTTTGACAGTTTTGGGCTTCCAGCTGAGAATTATGCGATAAAACACGGTGTGCACCCAGCTAAAAGTACTGAGAAAAACATTGATTACATGCGGATGCAGCTTAGCAAAATGGGCACTATGTATGATTGGAGCACTGAAGTTCAGACAAGTTCACCCGCCTATTATAAATGGACTCAATGGTTATTTTTGCAGCTATATAAAAACGATTTGGCTTATAAAAAGAAATCACCTGTTAACTGGTGTCCTAACTGTAAAACCGTACTTGCAAATGAGCAAGTTCACGAAGGTAAATGTGAAAGGTGCAATGCAGAAGTTACAAAAAAAGACTTAAACCAATGGTTTTTTAATATCAGGAAATATGCTGAAAGATTATTGAATTTTGATGGTTTGGATTGGCCTGAAAAAACCAAATTAATGCAGGAAAACTGGATTGGCAAAAGCATCGGATCTGAAATTACTTTTGAATTTGTTGATCCTGAAACCAAAGAAAAAACAGGAAAATCAGTAAAAGTATTTACAACACGTATAGATACATTATTTGGCTGTACTTACATGGTTTTGGCACCTGAGCATGAACTTGTTAAACAAATCACTACGCATCAACATAAAGAAAATGTTAATGATTACATAAAAAAGACCAAAAAAGTTGCGGACATTGAAAGAACAGCTGAAGGAAGGGAAAAATCAGGAGTTGAAACAGGTTCTTACACAATTAATCCTGTAAATGGCAAAATTGTACCTGTATGGATTGCAGATTACGTACTTGCCTCTTACGGAACCGGAGCAGTAATGGCTGTTCCTGCACACGATGAAAGAGACTATGAATTCGCAAAAAAATACAAACTTCCGATAAAAGAGGTTATTAAACCAACAAAAGGTAAGTCTGACATTAAAAAAGAAGCATTTACCCAAGATGGTAAACTAGTCAATTCAGGTAAATTCATTGGAAAAACATCCAAAGAAGCAAGAAAAGAAATAACCAAATTGCTTCAAAAAGATCAAAAAGGTGATTTTAAAATTCAATATAAATTAAGGGATTGGCTAATCTCACGTCAAAGGTTCTGGGGAGCGCCTATTCCGATTATTAATTGTGAAAAGTGCGGTGCATTGCCTGTTCCTGAAAAAGATTTGCCGGTAACATTACCAATGACAAAAGGCATTGATTATAAACCAAAAGGAAAAGCCCCACTTGCAACAGTTAAGAGCTTTATTAATACAAAATGTCCAAATTGCGGTAAAAAAGCCGAGAGAGAAGCCGATACAATGGATACTTTTGTTTGTTCAAGCTGGTATTATTTAAGATATCCAAGTGCCAACAACGATAAACAGGCTTTTGAAAAAAAACGTACAAATAAATGGTTGCCGGTTGATATGTATATTGGTGGGCCTGAACATGCGTGTATGCACCTTTTATATGCACGTTTTATTAATAAAGTATTGAAAGATCTTGGATTTATAGACTTTGAAGAACCATTTAAAAAACTTGTACATCAGGGATTAATCACTAAGGATGGCGCAAAAATGTCTAAATCAAAAGGTAATGTTGTTTCACCTGATGAATTTGTTGAAAAATATGGAAGCGATATTTTCAGGATGTATCTTATGTTCATGGGACCTTTTAGTGAAGGCGGAGATTGGAATGACACAGGAATAAAGGGAATTGCAAGATTTGTTGATAAATTCTTTGACCTTATTTACACGGAAGCAACAGTTGAAGATGAAAAAACATTAAAAGTATCACTTAATAAAACAATTAAAAAAATAACTGAAGATATTCAGGATTTTCATTTTAATACTTGCGTTTCTGCATTAATGGAGTTCACAAATACAGCAACAAAAACACGCATTGATAAAGTCTCAAAAAACATTGCAGTAAGACTTATTGCTCCGCTTGCACCGCATTTGGCAGAAGAATTGTGGGAATGGCTGGGCAACAAAAAAAGCGTATTTGATGCAAAATGGCCGGAATTTGATGATGCATATTTGGTTGAAGATACAATCGAACTTGTTGTTCAGGTTAACGGTAAAGTACGTGCAAAAACGATAGTTCCTTCTGATGTTGAAGAAAAAGATGCCATTAAAGCTGCCAAAGATCTGGATAATGTAAGTAAATACCTTGAAGGAAAACAAATTATCAAAGAAATTTATGTACCGGGACGTTTGGTGAATATTGTGGTGAAATAAGTGTAATTCCAAAATCCCCTTCCACTTTTTCAGCTTAAATGTTAATATTAAGCCCGTCCTAAGGTTTTTCAAATATGGCGCTTATAGATGGCAAAAAAATAGCTAATGAGATATACGAAAATCTTGCTAAAGAGGTAGATAAATTGAAAAAGGAACACACCCTGCAGCCAAAACTGGCTGTTATTTTGGTTGGAGACAATCCAGCCAGCCTTTCTTATATCAAACAAAAAAGAAAAGCCTGTGAAAAAACCGGCATTGAATGGGTACAATTTGATTATGATACAAACTTAAGCCAGGCTGAACTTTTAGATAAAATCGAGGAGTTAAATCAGGATTATTCTATTCATGGAATTTTGGTACAGCTTCCTTTGCCTGAGCACTTTGAAGTTCCAAAGGTTATCCGGGCAATTGACCCGCATAAAGACGTTGATGGATTTACTGCTTACAACCTAGGGAAAATGTTTTTAGGTACTGAATTTGAAGATTTACCGCCATGCACTCCTGCAGGTGTGATTAAAATGCTTGAATATTATGATATTAACGTAGAAGGAATGGATGCCACAATTGTTGGCGCAAGTAATATTGTTGGTAAACCATTATCAACAATGCTTCTCAATCGCGGTGCAACTCCGACAACATGTCATATCAAAACCAAAGATCTAAAAAAACATACTTTAAATGCTGATTTGCTTTGTGTTGCTGTTGGAAAACCTAATTTGATTACCGAGGATATGGTTAAAGAAGGAGCCGTTGTTATTGATATAGGAACAAACAGAATGGAAGACGGCAAACTTCGCGGTGACTGCGATTTTGAAAAAATTGAACCAAAAGCGTCTTATATTACTCCAGTACCAGGAGGCGCAGGACCAATGACAGTGGCGTGCTTAATGGAAAATACAGTTAAAGCCGCTAAACGGCTTAATAATATATAATAACCAAAGCGCTCATGTGTGGAATCTTAGGTATTATGGGATCAGAAAATGTGGCACCTGAATTGTACGACGGCCTGATCACATTACAGCATCGTGGCCAGGATTCCGCTGGAATAGTTACTTTTGATGATCATTTTCATTTAAAAAAGGGCAATGGTCTTGCGCGTGATGTATTCAGAACAAAAAACATGATGAGGCTTACAGGCTCAATGGGAATTGCGCATGTCCGATATCCAACCGCAGGAAGTTATAAAGCAACAGAATCACAGCCTTTTTATGTAAATTCTCCTTATGGTATTGCGCTTGTACATAACGGAAATTTAACAAATTATGATCAGCTTAAAAAAGAAGTTATTGATCATGATAAAAGATTTTTAAATACAAGCAGTGATTCCGAAGTTTTATTAAATGTTGTTGCCCACGAATTCAGAGCCGAGAAAGTTAAAAAAATGAACCCTGAAAATATATTTGAAGCAATGAAAAGAGTATTTAAAAGGGTTAAAGGCAGTTACAGTGTAATAACTTTGATTGGCGGACATGGGATGGTTGCATTTAGAGATCCATATGGAATCAGACCTCTTTGTATGGGCCAAAAAAAATCCACTTTAAAAACAAATTACATAATCGCTTCTGAAAGTGTTGCTGTTGATACTTTGGAATATGAATTAATCGGTGATATTGAGCCGGGAGAAGTTGTATTTATTGATAAAGAGAATAATATTCACAGAAAAATTTGCGCTCCAAATAAACCAAGAGCACATTGCTTATTTGAATGGGTTTATATAGCGCGTCCTGACTCAACAATTGATAAAATTAATGTTTATAAAACACGATTAAGACTTGGGGAATACCTTGCTGAAAAAATTAAAAAAGAAAAACTCAAAATTGATGTTGTTATACCGGTTCCTGACAGTTCACGAAGCTCGGCAATTCCTCTTGCTCACAAACTTGGCGTTAAATACAGAGAAGGTTTAGTTAAAAACAGATATATCGGACGTACTTTTATTATGCCGGGTCAGGCAATTCGCAGAAAATCAATTAAATTCAAATTAAATCCGATTCCGCTTGAATTAAAAGACAAAGATATTTTATTGGTTGACGATAGTATAGTTCGCGGAAATACATCCAAAAAAATAATCGAGATGTGCAGAAACGCAGGCGCTAAAAAGGTTTATATCGCCTCTTGTGCTCCCCCATTAATATCTCCATGTGTTTACGGGGTTGATATGCCTACAAGAAAAGATTTTGTGGCATATAATATTAAAAATGAAACAATCGCAAAAGTGATTGGCGCTGATAAAGTTATTTATCAGGATCTTAAAGATCTTATAAAAGCGGCTCATATGGGAAATAAAGACATTAAAACCTTCTGCGGAGCGTGTTTCACGGGCAAATATCCAACACCTGAAGTTACTGAAAAAACATTAAAAGAAGCTGAAGAAATACGTCGAAAAGCTCATCCTTTGAAAGAAGACCAGGGAGAACCAATGACTCTACTTTAACTATATTTAATCATGAAAAAAGTATTATTAGTGGGTAATGGTGCACGAGAACATGTAATAGCAGAAGCACTTAAAAGAAGCCCGCAGGATATTTCGCTTATTGCCTATGGCAAAGCTAAAAATCCGGGTATAGCAAAACTTGCTGACCGTTATGAAATCGGTCCGTTGGATAAATTTGATGAACTTAAAAAATTGGCAACAGAAGAAGGTGTGGATTTTGCAATTGTAGGCCCTGATGATCCTATTGCTGACGGATGTGTTGATGCTTTGCTGGAAGTCGAAGTTAGATCAATGGCACCACTAAAAACAGTTGCAAGACTTGAATCATCAAAATCATTTACTCGCGATTTACTGGCTAAACACGATGTACCTGGTAATCCTAAATTCAAAGTTTTCACAAAACCAGAAGGAATGGCTGAATTCATTGATGAATTGGGCGGCGAATATGTGGTTAAAGCAGACGGATTAATGGGCGGGAAAGGTGTAAAAGTAAGTGGTGAACATATTGAAAATAAAGAAGAAGGAATTGAATGGGCATCAAAATGCATAGAAAAATTCGGCCGCGTTGTAATTGAAGAAAAATTTGTGGGAGAAGAATTCAGCTTAATGTGTTTTTGTGATGGTAAAACAGTTATCCCAATGCCTGCTGTGCAAGACCACAAACGCGCTTTTAACGGCGATACAGGTCCTAATACAGGTGGAATGGGGACATATAGTGATGCGAATCACTTATTGCCTTTTATCAAGCCTGAAGATGTTGCAAAAGCAATTGAAATTACTCAAAGAACAGCAAAAGCTTTATTTGATGAAACCGGCTGCGAATTCAAAGGAATTATGTACGGCGGGTTTATTGCAACTGCGAAAGGGCTTGGTTTAATCGAATACAACGCTCGTTTTGGTGATCCTGAAGCCATGAACGTGCTGCCGATTTTAAAAAGCGATTTTGTGACATTATGCGAACATATTATCGAAGGAACTTTACATATGTATGATGCAAGATTTGATATGAAAGCTACAGTCTGCAAATATGTTGTGCCGAAAGGTTATCCTGAAAACCCTGTAAAAGGCGAAAAAATTGAAATTGGCGAGGTGCCGGAAGGAGTAAAATTATATTATGCTTCTGTTGATGAAAAAGAAGACGGCATTTATATGAGCGGCTCGCGCGCACTTGCATTTGTCGGAATAGCAGACACAATCAGCGAAGCTGAAAAAATAGCCGCCTCAGCTCTTTCAAGCGTTAGCGGCAAAGTATTTTATAGAGATGATATAGGAACAGATGCACTTATTCAGAAACGAGTGGATCACATGAAAAAATTACGTTCTTAAGCTATTTCAAGGCTTCCATTTAAAGTTTCATGAAATTTAACTTCTAATGCTTCTAATTCAGCTCTAAATGCAGCTTTCTGTTCTTGAGTCAATTCACCCTTATATTTAGACATAGCTTCATAAACTGCTGTTCTATAAACCTGAACTGCAACTTCAGTTATATTAGCTGCTTCAAATCTAGCAAGATCTTCCTTGCACCTTTCTCTAACTTGTTTAATTGTCATTGACGGGCTTTCTCTAAGTTCAGCAAGATATTGAATCATTCTTTTAGATCCAAGTTCAGTCATTTTTACTAATAAATCAGTCATTGATGGATGTAATTTTTTCATTTTAAGTGCATTTTCATCAGCTAATACAGCATTACATCCCCGTATGTAATTAGTCAGATAAGCTTCAGCTTCTTTAGCGTGCTCAGGTGAATCGAACTGTGCCTCAAATATTTTTCGGGCAGCTTCTTCGGTTTCACATGCTATTATTTCTTGCCAAGCAGTGAAACTGATAATTTGTTCCCCCATAAATTCATCCATCAGATCAACGAATTCTTTAGAAAGTGGTGAAGTTTCATTTGTATCCATTTCACTCATTTTGAAAATTATTAATGATAGGATTGTAATTATAGCAAATTTATTATTTTTGTCAAGATGTTTGAATCATACAATCCTCTGTTTCATTATATTCCCAAGTTGAAAAATAACTATGAATAACACCTATTTTGCGTAAAAATTCAATTATCTTTTTGAACTTAGTGTGTATTCACGCTATTCCCGAATACCTTTCTTTGAAATGGTATCAAGTGCTTTAAGCGCTTCAATAGGAACCATCCAGATAGTTGTGTTTGATTGATCTGATGATAGATCATTAATTGTCTGAAGAGTTCTTAAGTGAAGTGCCCCAGGAGCTGAATTTAACATTTTTGCAGCTATTGCCATATTATCAGCTGCCTCAACTTCACCTGCAGCTCTAATGATAACAGCACGTTTTTCACGTTCAGCTTCTGCTTCTTTTGCCATTGTTCTTTTTAAATCTGCCGGAAGTACAATATCTTTTAACTCAACTGATTCAACTTTAATACCCCAAGGGTCAGAAGCTTTATCAACAATTTGCTGAATTCTGTGTGCGATTTGATCTCTATTTTTCAATAAATCATCTAAGCTTACTTCACCAACCGCATTACGCATTGTAGTTTGCGCAAGCTGGCTGATAGCCCAATAAAAATTCTCAACTGCAATAATTGACTTATCAGCTGCTGAAATTTTGTAATAAATTACCGCATTAATATGAATAGAAACATTATCTTTTGTAATTGCTTCCTGATCTGGTACATCAACTGCTTTTGTACGAATATCAACTTTTCGCATACTTTGAAATATCGGTATAACCAAGCGCCATCCCGGCATTTTAGTGCCTGTATATTTACCCAAAGTGAACATAACACCGCGTTGATACTCATTAATCTGCCGAATGCTCACTAAAACAATAATACCGACAATTATAAAAATCGGATAAAAAACAACTAAAGCTTCCATAATCAAATTTGTTATGAAGTATGATGATTTTAGCTTACTTAAAATAGAAAATGAATGCAATAAAAAAAGGGTACCAAGCATATGCAATGGAACCCTTTAAAATTTTAAATTATTAAAATACTTTTATTTTTTTATCGCAGGTACTGTTGTATTTACAGTATCATCATCTCTTGGAACTATCTGAGGTACTGTTGTATTTACAGTGTCATCATCTTTTGGAACTATCGCAGGTACTGTTGTATTTACAGTGTCATCATCTTTTGGAACTATCTGAGGTACTGTTGTATTTACAGTATCATCATCTCTTGGAACTATCTGAGGTACTGTTGTATTTACAGTGTCATCATCTTTTGGAACTATCTGAGGTACTGTTGATCTATCTTCATATAATTCATTCATACATGCATGAAGAATACTTTTTTCTTCAGCAGTTACATAAGAACTTGATAATCTCTCCTGAATTTGTGGAATTGTAAAAGTATTACAATTCTGCTGTAAAGCAAATTCTTCATCTTGACTTAATGCTCCGTTTTGAGCATCACCAAGATCACCCTTAAAATAATTTGAAGTAAGGAATATACCTGCAACACCTGCAACTACAACTACAGTAATGACTAATGCAAGCAATTTTCCGATCTCAAATTTTACTAATTTTTGTTCCATCATTGGTGGAACTGGTTTTTTGTTTTCTTCCATTTTTGTTTTTATTTAAAGAATATTAATTATTTTTACCTCCTATATTATACGTTATTATCGCTTACCTGTCAATTAAGTCGATTTTTCATTTTTTTCTTCTTCATCAAATTCTTCTTCATCCAATCCTTCTAGATAATTTTTTGGAAAGAAAAGATTCCTGATTGCACTATATGCATCAATAAATTTCTGGTTATCAACAGCTTTATTTAAAAATAAACGTATTAATGGGTTGTTTGGATCTTTTTTTAATAATCTTTTTGAGGTATCTATTACCTGCATATATTTGCCTTCTTTGTACCACATGCCAAGTAATTCAAGCACAACATCTTTATCTCTATCTCTCATATGTGAAAATTTGGATTCTCTATATAAAACATTAATATATCCGCTTCTCCTTTTGTATAAATAAACCAGATAAATAAGACTTATTCCAATTAGCCATAAAACATAACTTACCATTTGATTTTCCAAAAAGTAATTAAACATGGCATGCAAAACAACAGCATATGTAAGTCCTTTAGCGATCATCATTTTTCTGAAAATAAATGCTTTTCTGTCCAATTGCTGATCAGTTAGCGATCGTTTATCAAGTTTTCTTGTATTTCCCCAGTAAGCCTGAGTAGCATATGATTTGGAAAATTTAGATATACCATAATAATTACCGAATACACCTGAAAAGATTAAATGTCCGCAAACAGTGATTAATGATCTAAAAGTAAATAAAGCAATAAACTGCACTAACTGCATATTTACACCAACTGTATAAAAATAATAAATATTTTCCGCAAAAGCAAATCCAAGCCCAGCTGTTACTCCAAATTTAATCGCGTCATGAATGGATCTTACAAGTTTTGAAGATTTATCAATAGATAGTACAACCAAAAATTTAGCTACTTCTTCAACAATCGCAACTATAGTAAACAGGATAATAACTTTTTGTTTGGGTGTAACCTCTACCTGAGTAATTAAATTAATAACATCTGTTTGGGGAAATGTAGCCCAAATCCAATGTACAAAGAATACAGGAAAAACAGACAAAGCTCCCAAAGCAAAAGCTAAAAGCATATATCGTTTTCCTGTTTTGGAACTTCTTTTCCCTCTCCAAATACGCAACCAAATTAAGGCTGGAATTAATGCCAGAATGACAACAATCGCTGCTTGTCCGATAAATGCATAATCCATATTATTTATTATTTAGGTAATTTAAATAGTTATCAAATATATTTTGAAAATCTTTTGTAATTTTTTCACTTGTAATTACCATACTGTTTTCATCATTCGCAAAAAATCCTCCAAACGTCCAGTTTGCCGTGCTTGTAAATGTTACTTTATCGTCAATAATCATATTGTGATGATGAAAAATCGAATACTCAGGATTCTCTTCTGTAGCTAAAGTGCCTCCTTCATACACTTCAATATTTAAATTCAATTCTTTAATTTTATTTTTAAACCATGGAACAATTGATTGTTCGTCTTCAACAGTATTGGCACTTACTATCATTCTTACCTTAACTCCGTCTTTAGCCCTTCTTATAAGCCATGTAGCAATTTGATACGAATCAAATTGAGTCATACTTACATCAATTTTATTTTTTGCTTCTTTAATTAATGCAATAACCCTTCCTTCGATTGAATTGGCATTTCTTCCAGGTGACCACCAAATTTCAACACTTTCACCATTCGGATAATTAATCAATTTATCCCAAGGAAGATAAGTTAAATCCCTGAATTTAAAATATCCAGAATAACCTCTGTCAATTCTTCCGATTTCCTGCATATAGCTACTTATAATTTCTTTATCATGAGTTTCGATTATAATATTAGGATCTAAATCCTCCTGAAAATGTGACCAGTTCCATGGGCCGGTTAATAAAATCCTGGTCTCAAGATTCGGATCAACAATCATAAATTTATGATGAAGATTATAATAACTTTCTCCACCTTCAATTTTTGCTACATATCTGACATCTAATTTGTCTTTAACATCTCCCAAAAATTCATCCATCTTCAAACTCTTGGAATTATGATAATAAAGAACTACCTTAACACCTCTTTCTTCAGCCTTAACCAATGCATCTCTAATTTCTTCTATATTAAATGAATACATTGCTATATATATTTCTTCTTGTGCATTATTGATAGAGTCCAATACTTTCTCAGTAAAACTTATTTGATTGTTAATATTTTCATAAACATTTAAATCCAAATCATAATCAACATTAACCTCAAAATTAGGACTATATTGATGTTCAATAATAAAATGAGCTGAAAGATCAGAAGACAACAAATAAACAGGGTAAGCAGTCACCAGTAGAAATCCCACAAGCATAAAGAAATGCTTTTTATATCTCTTTAAACTCGGCCTTATTAAGCTCGAACGTTTTGTCATACTTAAATAAATTATTTGGTTTATTTGAAAAGAAAACATATGTGGTTTTAGGACATTCTTCTAACAAAATTTCCAACCCTCTTATAATCTGTGAATAAGATTCATCAAAACAGCTGTGATCAATAGAAATAAGTTTTTTAGGATTCATAATACAATGTGCAATTTGCAAAAGTGCATTTTCCTGTGTTGAAAGATCCCCTGATACAACCTCTCTTCCAATAAAACTCTTATGATCAAATAAAAAATCAAATATTTCGTATTTTTTCAGCTTATCTATTAACTCATCAATATCAGCTCTTGAAATATCATCAAGACCTTTAGCAAAAATGTACTCAGCCAGAGTAATATCAAAACGGATTTCCTCGGAAATAAAGAAGCTGTTATTTTTGTAAGAAGTGAAAATATCGGAAGTGAATCGCCTTTTATCGAGATTTACAATTATACTCGAATTGGATTTTGTACCGGTTAAATATTTTGCCAGTGTTGATTTTCCATATGATCCATTCGAATAGACAAGATATTTTTTCCCTTTTTCAATTTCAAAATTAAAATCTTTTATGTAATTTCCATATTTTGCGAGCTTTGTTTTTTTGCTATGGAATCTCAATTTTTTCCAACTTGGAAGTTTAAGGATGGATTTATTTATATTATATGGAAATTTTGGCACTACTAATCTCAAACCTAATCTAAATGCCTCATAAAACATTCCTACTCTTGCTGTGGAATATAAAACTTTCACAAAATATGCCATTATAATACCTGTCGCTGCCACATTTGTAAGAGAATCAAATTCTACAAATGGCCAGTAAATCTGAACAAAATAGAAAATCACTCCAACAAGAAGAATAATTCCATACAAAAATCTATTACTGAATTGAAGCCATAATTGTCTTCTAATTCTAAAATAAGTATCTACTTCAATCAAATTATCAAAGTCTTTAAGTTTTGCCCGTTCCCTGCCCTGTGATTTAAACAGAGAAAAATTCAATAATGTATCAGCTAAATGTTCGACTATTCTGCTGTTAAATGTTTGTTCGCGGGTAATATAATGTCGTCCTATATAATCTGTGATAAGAAATATTATTATAAAAAGCGGCACAGAAAGCCATAAAACCAAAAACAACTTTGGATTGAAAAATATTGAAAACAACAAAATCGCAATATACATCAAAAGAGCCTGAAGCCCTGTTGCAAGAACATTACTTACTCCAAGCCTTAATAACTGAATATGATATAAGAACTTGGTCATCAATTTTTTCCCGTCAAAGTTTGCTTTAAAAGCAGCTGAGTGCTTTAAATAATAAATGTACCATGCTTCACGTACGTTATTAATAGCCTCCATTGTGAACTTCTGTGTGGCAAAAATCCTGTAAAAACTATTAATTAAAAACAAAATAATTAAAACAAACAGACTAATTCCAACAATCAGAAAAGTACTGTAACTCATCAAATCAAAACTTTTTTCCAGATAAAGATGACTTATTATCGGCAAAGCTATGCTTATAAGCGTTTCAGTTGCAGTAAGAATAATAAGCATGTAAAAAGTCTTTTTGTGTTTTTTTAGAAAATTTCCAATATATTTTTTTTGGCTTTTTTCCAAGTTTATTCGCCTAAATTCGCTGCGAATTTTATTTGATTCCGAGATTATTTGTTTTTTTGTGAGCTCGTATTGCATTTATTTTTATTTTTTATTTCTGATTATTATACTACAAAATTGCCTTTTTTACCAGAATAAAGGCAAAACTTAACCTATACATATACAATATTTAGCTTTTTGTTAATTTTGTGGTATAATAATACGATTTGTTCTTTGAAATGCCATTACAATTTTATCTTTGAGAAGGGATGCATCTAAAACATTGCGGCTGTTATTTAAGAAATTATAATTATTTCCCTGACAGATGCCGGGAATAACAGTGGGAATTGTAAAGCATACATACTTTCTTCACTATCCACTAATGATCCTCTTAGTGAGTTATTCTAAGAATATATTCATATTCTCTTCATAACCCACTTTCAGATCACCTATGGATTGATCAGTAAGTTGTATGCATATCACTAACAGTTAGTCATTTATATTATTTTTATGGCGTAACTGTATTGTAATGGCGTTTCAGAGAATACAAAAAAAATGCTGAATTTATTCAAAACAAAAGAACCAATTTCGATGTATGATGCAATTGTGTCCTGGGACAACATAAGCCAGGCATATTTGGATTTATATAAAAAATTTACTGAAAAATGCAAAACTTATAGCTATAAAGGTATTGATGGACAAACACTTTCCAAGGCAGAAATAAATATCGATAAACTGCTTGCAACAGTCCAAAAAGAATTAAAAACAGGTGTTAATTTATTACCTGCAAAATATATCGAAGTTCCTAAAAAAGACGGTGGAATCAGAGGCACATTTTCTTTAACTTTAAAAGACAGAATTAAATGTCAGGCCGTATTAAGACAAATCGAACCGGTTATTGCAGCTGCATATTCAGATTATGTATATTCATTCAGAAGTGATAAAGCCAGTTATTACGCATCAAGAAGCGTTAGGCGATTCTATCTTAGAAATTACGGTAAAGAATTATATGTATTAAGAATGGATATTAAAAAATATGCTGATTTTATAGATCATGAAATAATTTTGAAGATTCTAAAAAATATGGATTTTGAAGATCGCGTTCTTGAAATCATAAGAAATATAATCAAACAGCCATTCATTAATAAAGGAACATTAATGTCATATAGAACAGGTATTTTGCAGGGTATGACTTTTTGTCCTCATTTCCTTAATTTGAATGTAAATCACCTTGATAACATAATTGGAAAACAGGTTGCACTGTACAGAAGAGTAGGAGATGATTTTATAATAATGGATAAAGACCCGGTTAAACTTAGAAAAATAAAACTATACCTTGAAACAGAAATTAAAAAATTGAAACTCGAATTTAATCTGGATAAATGCCAATTCGGCAACATTAATGACTTAACTTTTGATTTTCACGGTTTACAATATAAAGACGGGAAAGTTCAATTTCCTCAAAAAAGCATTACCAGAATATCAAAAGAATGGAAAAAACGATTCAAATATAATCCACATACAACAGAAACAAAAAGAATTGCAAGACTTAAAGAATTTTTATGGCTGGATAAAAAGAAACAAAATCAATATTTCTCACAATATGCCAGAGCATATCAATTTGTTACTGATACAAAACAAGTTCAATATCTATCCAATAGATTTTTCAATATTGTAACTAAATTTCTTACAGGAAAGCTTACTTATAAATCAAAAAAGCAAGCCAAGGAAATATTAAAGAAATGCCGTTTTATGGGACTACCTAAACATCATTATCTTCGCTCAAACGGTATTTTTAAATAGAAATTTATCTTACCGAATAACTTCCAAAATTCTTAAAGATTTTAAATTCCCTTGCTCTACCGCGATTCATACGGCTTATTCAAACGGAAAACAAATCAAGAAATATCGAGCCATAAAAGAAGCCCCACGGAAATTAAAACCAAGGCAACTGTAAATATAATAATTCCCATGCTTATTCTAGTTACTACTTTTTTTGTTTTTTCTATATTTGCTAAAATTTCATCGGAGTTTAAAACTTCGCTATGTAAACCGATTGCCTGAATAAAATCATTCCATTGTTTATCTTCTAACGAATAATTTGGTTTAATAATTTCTTCTACGGGTTGAGCCCAATTAAAACTTATATTCATGGTACCAATAGAAATGTCAGTACCATCAGGCATTTTTAAAATAACTGCCGGGCCTATCCCCTTTCCTTCATCTTTCCATAATGCTTTTTTAATTTGATCTGGTTTTATTGATGTCATAAATATTACTTCGCTGCTTTTTGTTCTAATCATTATATTGTTATTTTGAACCTCCAAAATTACTTTCTTTGTTAGCATGCCGGAAATTATCGTAAAAGAGAAAAAAATTACAACAAAGATAATCGGAGTATATTGATTTCTAAAAAAATAACTTAATAAAAAAAATATTACTACAATAATAAGCGGAAAATACCATGAATTTTTATTAATCTTTGTTAATTTAAAACTATGCATATTATTTCACTAAATAACTACCAAATATTTTTAATAAAGCGACTTTCTTCTCAATTAACTTAAGCAACTTCTCAATTTTTGGATCATTCATATCACCTTCAAAATCCAGAAAAAATATGTAATTTCCCCATTTTTCCAATGTTGGCCGTGATTCGATTTTTGTCATATTCACTTTTGCATCATTAAAAGCCTTGAATACACTGAATAAAGTACCTGGATGGTCTTTTTGAAAGTGAAATGCTATTGAAGTACGTATATTTTTGCCTTTCGGCTTTGCGAATTCCGGGGCTAAAACCGAAAAATAAGTTTTATTACCCTTTTGATCCGCAATATTTTTAGCAATAATTCTAAGCCCGTTTTCTTTTGCTGCCTGCTCAGAACAAATAACTGCAGCTACTCCTGATTGCATTTTTTTCATACTGCTTATTGCTTCTGCAGTTGAAGAAAAGGCTATCTGTTGGGCTTTTGGAAAATTTTTTCTGATATATTTTTGACACTGGCTTAAAGCTTGTTGATGAGAAATCACCTTTTTAATTTCACTTTTTTTTGTGCCTGCCAAAACAGCCACGCAATGATGAATGGGCAGCGCAAACTGATAAATTATTTTTAAATCTGATAAGAATAAAGAATCAAAAGTTTCGCGGACTGTACCGTGAATTGTATTTTCAATCGGAACAATCCCCTTTTGAATTTTGCCTTTTTTTAAAGCTTCAAAAACATCCCAGATACCTGAAAAATAAACCTTTTTCTCATGTTTAATATATTGATCAGCTGCCTGATCGCTGAAAGTATATTTTGGACCTAAAACCCCTATCTTATCATTACTTTCCAATTTTCTTTTTTGTAAATGCCTTAGCTTTTCGTCCTACTTTTGCAGCAGTTTTTTTAGCTTTTCTGCCTGCTTTTCGTCCTACTTTGGTAGCAGTCATTTTTGCTTTTCTGCCAGCTCTTCTAGCAACTCTTCTTACTTGTTCTTTCCCTTCTTCAGCCAATTCTTCAGCTTTTTCTCTAGCCATTGAAATCTGTTCCTGAACATCTTCAGATTCATAAGCCTCTTTAGCTGTATCAACAACTTCTTTTCCCATTCCAACAAAACCTTCTTTTATTGCTGAAAGGCCATAACCTCCGCTATCGCGTTCTTCTTTAATTTGTTTTCTTAAAGTTTTTCCGGTTTTTGGTGCAAAAAGTATGCCAAGAGCAGTTCCGGCAAGTAGTCCTAATATTAAACTAGATTTTTTACCCATATTTTTATGTTAATAGTGTATATATATTATAAACCTAAATTTTCACTGGAGCAAGTTATTGTACTAAAGTGGGTTTGCCCGGCAATATAAAAAAAGGCCCTATAGGGTGAGCAACCTGATAAGGGCCTTTAACAATCGAATTGTCGTTTAATCCTAGCTGTTTACTGTTACATAAATTTCTTCTTCATCATTTCCAAGCGAACTATCTGCCTGAATTACAATTTTATAATCACCGTCATCAACCTGATATCCGTCTTTATCATCACCATCCCAGTTCACTGACTGATATCCTCCTCTTAAATCTTCTTCATCAATCAATCTTAATACAAGGTGATTGTTATCATCGTAAACTTTAACTGTAACATTTGCTGTTCTGCTCAATCTGAATGAAAAAGTCGTGTCTTCAGTATCAGGATCGAACTCGTCTGGATCCAGATTAAGATCGTAAACATCAACTAATTTATTGGTATCTCTGTAGTCGTCGCTACTGCTTCCTCCGTTTTCAGCAACTTCAAAATCAATTTCTTCTTTGTCTGATCCATAATAGTTACGTGCAACTATTCTTACAGTGTAATCACCCAATCTTAAATCGTCACCATCGTCATTTTCTCCGTTAAAGCGAGCTGATAATCTTCCTGCTGACTGGCTGAAGTCATCAATAATTTCTCTTACAACATCACCATCTTCATCAAGGATTTCAATAGTTACATCAGATCGTACATTCAAATTATAATAAATAGTGAATGCATCGCCTCGTTCAACCTTATCATCAGAAAGTTCAACATTGCTTAATTTTGCTACTGTTCCGGTAGTTGTGTTGGTGTAGTAGTAATCGTCGTAATAATATGGGTCGTTATAAGTGTAATTGGTATTATAATCGCGGTTTGAAAATCTGTAGAATAACTCAGCTACATCGCCGCGAGTCATTGGTTTATCAGGATTAAAGTGACCATAATAGTCTGTATCCATTAAATTGTTCATTTTCGCATAGCAAACATATGGAATATACCATTCTGTATCCGCTTGTTTTGGAGTGTCAACATAAGGAGCTGTATTGCAAGTAGGCAATGCTACATTTGCTGACTCAAGGAAAATCTTAAGTAATTCCACGCGGTTTACTGTTCTTGCAGGCTGGAATGAACCATCAGGATATCCCTGTAAAATTCCGTAAGCCTTACCTGTTTTTATATAAGGAATATACCAAGCTTCAGGTAATAAATCCCAGAATCCAAGGTTTGTTCCGTCAGGTGAAAGTATAGGATAATCAAATCCTTTAATAATAACTTTTGAAGTTTCAGCGCGGTTAATTGCCTGATAAGGTTTAAATGTTCCGTCAGGATATCCGTCGAAAATTCCTCTTCCAGTTACATATTCAATAGCATCGCAATATTCACTGCTTGTGCTTACATCAAGGTAATTTGAACATCTTTCTCCTGAATTGTAAGTGTAGCCGTTGTAATCAACATCAACATCAGCTCGTGCTGTATCAGTTCCTTCATCATTTTCAGCTCTGATGTAAAATTCATAATTATCTTCTCTTACATAATGATTATTATCATCTTCACCGTCCCATTTGTAAGAATGTGTACCGCTACATAAATTTTTATTATGAATAACCTCATAAACAACATCATTATCCTGATCACGAACATCAATGCTTACATCTGCACAAGTATTTAATTTAAATTTCAATTCAGTATCTTCATCATAAGGATTAAATACATCTGGATTTACATCTACATTTGTAATTTGCGGTTTGTCATTGCCTGAATTATTGCTGCTTGAATCAGCTTCAACATATTTTTTTTCAGAATCGCTTCCGTAATCATTTAAAGCATAGACTTTGAAGTAATAATTTCCATCATCAACTTCATTATTTGATGAATCTTCACCATTCCAGGTTTCTGTAAAAGTACCTGAACACTTATTTTCAGCATTAGTTAAAGTATCAACATAATTATCATTTTCATCGTAAATCTTGATTGTTACATCCGAACATTCGTCCAGTTTATAAGTTAATGTAACTGTCTGATCATAAGGATCAAACACATCTCTGTTTAAACTTAAGTCATAAACATCAGGAAGATTTCCATTGTTGTTTCCGCCTCCGTTATTATCTGTAACTTCAACAAATTCCACTTCTTCATCTGATCCTTTGCTGTTATTTGCATCAATTGTAATTTTATAATCACCATTATGCATAATTTGGTTGTTGTCGTTTTTGCCTTCCCAAACAACATAATGTTCACCATCACACTGATATGTCCAGTCCTGAAGCTCAGCTACATGCGCATTGCTGTTTGAAGGGTCAGTTACATTTACTTTTACGTAAGCGCATGTATCAAGAGTGTAATAAATTCTCATTGTGTCTCCTTCAGAAGGATCAATGACTTCAGGCATTGCATAGGCGTTTGTAATGTTTGGTTCAACAATAGTATCACCACCGTTATTACCTCCGTTATTTGGAGGATTTCCTTCGTAATCAACATCAACATTCCCAAGTTCGGTTTCTGTTCCAAAAGAACCATTCGCTTTTATTTCATAAGAATAGGGACCTTCATCCACATAATCTCCAAAGGTGTCTTTACCGTTCCATGCAACATAATATGTACCTGCATTTTTACTTTGATGATTTATTAAAGTAGCAATTGTATTGCTTCCATCTTTAATTTTCACATCCAAATAATCTACTGATTCATTTAATGTAAAATAAATTCTTGCTGTTTCCTGAGTTGGATTAAAAGGATTAGGATTTACATAATCAGAAGTAATCACATCGGTTGTACCTCCGTTATTACCGCCATTGTTACCACCATTGGGATCAACATAAGGTGCATTATAATCAACAATAACTTTGGTATTTTTAAATAAAGTAAAGTCAGTATTATAATAAATAAGTCTTACCCAGTAAGCACCTTCTTCGACCTGAGCACCATATCTGTCAGTTCCATCCCACTCAAAAGTTTGAGTTCCCGGAACCACATCTTTCATGTGCGCAATAGATTTAATTACTTCTGTATCTTTACTGACTTCTAACCCGACTTTACCTGCCTGATTAATATCAAAATTGATAATAAGGGGCTGTAAACCGGGATTAAAAGTAAGCGGAGCAACACTGTAATTACTTATTGCAGCTACTGATGCATTTGCAGAAATAGCTTGTGTAAGCAAAAGTGATAGTCCAAGAACCATTAGAGCAGCTATTGCTCCAACGCGTTTTAACGAAAGTGCTTTTGTTGTATACATATTAAGTAAGATTAAATGCTTATTCATTCTTTATAATGCGACCTGCTTATATTCGTTACAAAAATCAAATCGCAAATTTTAGACGCGATTATAACTATGTTGCAAAAATTTGTCAAGAGGCATTTCTATATACTTAGTATGTGGGGGGTTACTTAGTATATAAAGGGCTAATTAACCTTGCCTTAGCTCCAAAATATTAATTCCAATTTGCTTCATTAAATGATGAAATCTAAACACCGGAAAACCAACAACATTAAAATAATCACCTTCTATCCTTTCTATAAATAAAGCTCCGAGTCCCTGGATTCCATAACCACAGGCAAGTCCGTCCCAATCACCTGTATCAAGATATGCCTTTATTTCATTATCCGACATATTTGTAAAAGTAACTTTGGTAATTTCAGCTGCTGTTACTTTATTTTCAGAGTCGGCATCAATAATGCAAATACCTGTAATTACATTGTGCGTAGTATTGTTCAAAGTTTTAATCATTGTTTCAGCATGTTTGCGATCACTGGGTTTTTCAAAAACCTGGCCATTAAATTCACCAACAGTATCCATACCTATTATAAGTGCGTTTTTCTCGTTTTTAGCTATATCGAGAGCCTTTCTCTCTGCATTGGCAACAGCGAATTCCGTTGGAGTCATATTGCTGTCTTTAAAACTGTGTTCCCTACATTTGCTGGGTTTTGTTTCAAATTTAATTTTTAAATCTTTTAGGATTTCAATTCGTCTCGGACTTTGTGATGCAAGGATGATTTTCTTGTTATGCATAATTATTTGACTTTAAAGTATGTTTCACCTATATTTTATGGGCAAATTTATTAGAAGCAATATAATTATACGAATATGCCAATCATCAAATCAGCTAAAAAGCGTGTTAAACAAGCCGAAATTCGAAGACAAAGAAACTTCCCTGTCAGGTCTTCTATGAAGACACATATTAAAAAGGTGTTACTTCTCGTGAAAGAAGGCAAGAAACAAGAAGCAGAAAAAGAACTTTCAGTTACATATAAAATTATTGATACAGCTGCAAAAAAGAATATCATTCACAAAAAGAATGCTTCAAACAAGAAATCAAGATTAGCAAGAGCAATAGCAAATATTAAAGAAGGAAGTGCGAGCAATGCGAGCACTATGGAACGAGCGTCAGCGAGTGGAGCGAAAAAATCTCCAAAAGCCAAAGCAGCTCCAAAAAAAGCTGAAACAAAAGTAAAGAAAGAAGAAAAGGCTGAAGAAAAATCTTAATATCTCGCCATTTTTTTCCTTTTCGGATTCCTGGTTGCGCTTTCTTTATTGTTTACAGTTAATATTTTTCCATAACACTTTTTTGGATTTTTTGAAGAAGTTTCACAATTCAAAACTTCTCTAAACAGTTCATCATAAGCTTGTGCTGTCATTTTCTGAATAAATTTAGCACTATCGTGCGCTTGTCGTTGCGTTCTAAGTTCTTTTTGTAATCTTGCTGATTTTGATTTTTCTGCTTTCAGTTCTTGATTTAATCTATACACGGCCGCAGCGTTATCTTTGTGTTTTTGCCTATCAATAAGATTTGGAACCGCAGTCCATGTTGCAACTGCAGCAGATACTAAACTAATAACTGTATATGTCCAAGCTATTATATTTACCTTCGTCCTACATTCTTCCTGAAGTTTATTGATTGTAAGACGATGCAATTCTTCAGGAATCACCAAAGCAGGAATCACCTCTGTATCAATAAATTCAATTCTGTGTACCGAAACCGGTTCGTTATTTGATTCCAGCTTAGGCATAATTCATTATATTAAATAATTATATAGGGGTTGATTATAAAAGGTTGTAATAATTTTGTCAAGTCTTTAAATTTTAATTTTACCTTAAAGGAAATTTAAGTATAATACCTTGTGTTTGATCATTAAAAATCAGGGCCTGTAGCTCAGTGGTCAGAGCAGTCGGCTCATAACCGATTGGTCGCTGGTTCAAGTCCAGCCAGGCCCACCAAAACCTATATTTTTGTAATATTTCTTCAATTTTTCAGTTATAAATACACTATAACCTTTTTTAAATATGGATTCAGAAATTCCTATAAGCTCACTTTCAGAAAGGCTGCAAGCCAATTCTAAATTCAAAAAAATACCTCAAAGTCTTCAAAAATGGTGTATTGATTCAAATATCAATGATGCACGGACATTAGTGAATTATTTATGTCTGCAAGCTCAAGATGTTCTAAAAAAAGGAGCAAGACAAGTTGGTTACGATATATTGAACCTGGCAGAAGACCTTGCAATTGAATCGGATGATGACCATATTGCAGCTCAAATAGGAGCATGGCTCGGCTTGCTTGAATCTGATGACCGTGATCTTGTATTAGAAATTATCGAAGCTATCCGCGAAGTAATTACCTCTACAGCAGAATACAAACAATTCGAAAAACAAATTCTTGGTGTTAAAAAATCTTAATTTTCAGTTTTGTCCCATTGCATTCTGCTATCTTCAAAAGCTGTAAAATCGCTTGAATCACCTCCTAAATAGCACTCTTCATATTCACTGTCTTTATATTCCGGGACTCTATCAAAATCATTGATTCCTGTTAATTTATAATTTTCATCTTCAATCTGGGCTTCTTTAGGTAATTTTGATGCAATATCCTGAAATTTAAATTGAGGAAAAAGCTCCATTATAGCTTCCAACCTTTCAGCAAATTGCTCGTCTGCTTCAGGTATCATTTTTTCTCCTTTTGTATCGATTATTTCCCTAATTTTTTCTGCAACTTCTGCATTATGACGTTCAATAGTCGGTCTGTACATTGCCTGAGCTTCTCTGCACATTGCATCAGTATACCTTCGGCGCGACCATTGACCCATTCTCTGAAAGTGCAATACCTGTCCGGTTCCGATTTCCAAATCACGCTCCAAAACAGCTAAAAAAGAAGCAGTGTATAAATCATATTTAAAGGCTTCTGCAACTACTTCATCAACAATTTGATGGCCGGAACGAATATTTATATAAGTTTTATCAGGATTTTCCGGAGACCTGTCCATTATTCTGTTTTCACCATCAATTTTATCAATCCCGCCAATTTCTCCGGCTGATTTTTGTGCAGTATATACAAGCAGATCATTCCAGAATTTATCCGGATGGTCATTGCCGCCATAAGTTCTTATTGAACTTTCCTCATAATCAGTACTTATCCAGAATGTTGTTTCACGAACTTTTAATTTAGATCTCGCATCCCTTAAATAAGCCAAATAAGGCTCATATTTTTTAAATCCCTTTTTAACAAGTTTCTCAATCATTGCCATTCTTCTTTCAATAAATTTCAATGCATTTATATAATCAGCATGTACCGGTTTTTCATCCAATTGAGGCAAGTATAAGCCTTCTTTTAAACGTTTTTTCAATAAAAGTCCAAAAACCGTTGTTCTATATTCACCTTCTCCATATCGTGGTTTGTCAGTAAACGAATTGTCTGCTTGTTCCACAATTTCCCGAGCATCTTGAGGATCTTGAATTAAAGCAAAAGTAAGCAAATAAATTAATCTTGTTTTAAGCTTATCTATTAAAGCCTCGTTTTCCTGAGTTTTTTCTTTATCTCTGCGAAGTTCTCTTCTTTTTTCCTGAAGTTCAGAAATTTCCGCTGCTAATTGGGTCAATTCATCATTTCCATCTATTTGTTCTATCATCTTGTAATTTTTTAAAGGTGCAAAATATAACTTTTTATAAAGATTTTGTCAAAAAAAGAATTTATCTGTAAAATTCAAATACTATGTGCCTAACTATTCCCGCAAAAGTAGAGGAAATTCATAACAAGAAAGCCAAAATCAATAAAGATGGCAGGCATTTTGAAATAGATATTCGAAGCATTGATGACCTTAAAGTTGGAGATTGGATTTTATATATGTCGGATATTGCCGTTCAAAAAGTTTCACCTCAAGATGCCGAGGAAATTCTTGAATTGTTGGAGCATGTTCAAAAAACCGATCCAAAAAACTTAAGCGAAAGATTTGTTGATGTGGTCAAAGCATCAAAACAGCGCAAACTTCTAAAAGATGAAATTAAATATTTATTAAAACTCGAAGGTCCTGAACTTGAAGCGCTTTTTAGCGAAGCGGACATGATGCGCAAAACTTTAATAAAAGATTTTTTTTGTATTCACGGTATCATTGAATTCTCAAATTATTGTGTGAATAACTGTAATTATTGCGGACTTCGATGCCAAAACAAGGCAGTCAAACGCTACAGAATGACAGATGAAGAAATAGTTGATGCGGTTGGGCAAGGCGCAGATATAGGATACAAACTTTTTGTATTACAGTCAGGTGATGATCCTTATTACACAAAAGAAAAACTTGTGGAATTACTTAGGAAAATTAAAGAAAAGCACAAAGTATTTATTTTTATAAGCATTGGCGAACGCGATTTTGAAACATATAAAGCCTTAAAAGAAGCACGCGCAGACGGAGTTTTATTCAGATTCGAAACCTCAAATCCGCAGCTGTTTGCGAAGATTCACGGCAATCGTATTTTGCCGGGCAAATCTATTAAGGCGCGCTTTGAGCACTTGAAATTCATGAAAGAGCTTAAATATTTTATTGCATCAGGCTCAATAGTGGGGCTGCCGGGGCAGACTCTTGAAGATTTAGCTGAAGATATTATTACAATCCGTGACCATGATTTTGATATGGTTTCAATGGGGCCTTTTGTTCCAAGCGCAAATACACCTTATGAAAATGAAAAAGCCGGATCAACCGATTTAATGCTAAAAATGATCGCTATTTTAAGGCTTGAAATGAAGGACACAAGAATCCCGGTTGTTACAGCTCACGAAACTCTGGACCCTGAAGAAGGCAGAAAAAAAGCAATAAAAGCAGGTGCAAATGCGATGATGTTTGATATTACTCCTGAAAAATACCGGCCGCATTATGAAATCTATCAAAGAAAACAACCTTTGGACCGTGAAATGTGGGAAAAATACGGGCTTTACAATACTGCTGAGAGTTATAAGATGCTTGAGGACAAATTAAAAATCTCATAAATGAAACAATTCGATCACGAAATCATAGAAAAAATACTCGAAGAAACGCAAAATCCAACTGATGAACAGGTTGAAATCATTCTAAATAAAGCAAAAAAAATGAAGGGAATCGGGCTTAAAGAAGCCGCGATGTTAATGAATGCAGATAAAAAACACGAAGCGAGAATGTTTGAAACAGCTTGGTATATCAAAAAAGAGATTTATGGCGAGCGACTGGTGCTTTTTGCCCCACTTTATATTTCAAATTTTTGTGTAAATGACTGTGAATATTGCGGATTTCATGCAAGGAATAAGTGTAAAAGAAAAAAACTTACACTCGAAGAAGTTGAAGAACAAACAAGATTGCTAATTAGAATGGGACATAAACGTTTGCTCCTTGAATTTGGTGAAGATCCCATCAATAACCCTATTGATTATGTTGTTGATACAATCAAAACAATTTATTCAGTTAAGGAGGGCAAAGGCGAAATACGAAGGGTAAATGTAAATATTGCTGCAACAACAGCTGAAAATTACGCAAAATTAAAAGAAATTGGAATCGGAACTTATCAATTATTTCAGGAAACTTATCACAGACCGACTTACAAAAAACTTCACAAAGGCCTTAAGGGTGATTACGAAAGACAACTCAATGCTCACGACGAAGCATTTAAAGGCGGAATTGATGATATTGGCTTAGGTGTTCTTTATGGCTTGTATGACTGGAAATATGACACACTCGCTTTGCTTTCTCATGCTTTTTATTTGGATAAAACTTATGGCGTTGGACCTCATACTTTTTCTGTTCCGCGGCTTCAGCCTGCGCCAACAGTTAAAGACAAATGGCCGCATGCTGTAAGTGAAGAAGAACTTCTGAAAATTATAGCTATTTTAAGAATGGCGGTTCCATATACCGGCATGATTATTTCAACAAGAGAAAGGCCCGAAATAAGGCAGAAAGCTTTTGAAATAGGCATTTCTCAAAGTTCAGCTGCTTCGCGTACTTCTCCAGGGGGATATGGAAAAAACCCTGAACTCAATCAGTTTACAACTTCAGATGAGCGCACAGTCGATGAAGTCATTGAAGATATTATGGATAAAGGCTTGCTCCCAAGTTTTTGTACTGCTTGTTATAGATTGGGAAGAACCGGTCAGGATTTTATGGATATTGCTAAGCCAGGTGAAATACATAATTTTTGCAGGCCAAATGCGATTTTAACTTTAAAAGAATATTTGGAAGATTATGCGGAAGATCGCACCAAGACAAAAGGATTAAAAATCATTGAAAAATATGTAGATCAAATACCTTCTGAAAGTGTTCGCAAAAAAACAATCGAACGTCTTAAATTTATAGAAGAGGGCCAGCGTGATCTGTACTTTTAAATATTTTTATGTAAAATATGATTTGATGTCTGAACAAAAAAAACTCAAAATCGGCTGGTTTTCATTCACTTGCTGTGAAGATTCAACAATTATGTTCACTGAGATGCTCAATGATCATCTGTTGGCATGGAAGAAAATTCTGGAATTCAGACATTGCAATGTTTTAAAAAGCAAAAATGAGCTTAGCGATATTGACGTTGCATTTGTTGAAGGCGCAATTTGTTCAGACCGCGATACTGAAAAACTTAAAAAAATCCGCGAGAATTCTAAATATATTGTTGCAATAGGATCATGTGCTGTTACAGGGCTTCCAACAGGCCACCGAAACAATTTCAGTGAAGAAATGAAAGAAGAAATCGCTCCTTATCTTTTACAATTTCATCAAAGCAAAAAAGTATTGGCATTGCACGAAATTGTACAGGTTGATGATAAAGTACCGGGATGCCCGATGATTGAAACCGAATTTGTAAAAGCCATGGATAAATATCTTCATGAATTCGGAGTGATTCCTGAAGACGACTCAATAGTTAACCACAAAAATGCATCAAATTAATATAAACATCGACGGTTTATCAAAAATCGAAGGTCATCTTGATATGGATGTTGTAATTGAAGACGGCAAAATTCAGGACGTGAAATTTATGATAATGGAAAATAAGAGATTTTTTGAAAAAGCAATTTTAGGTAAACCTTTTTTGCAAGTGCCACAGCTACTTTCGCGAATTTGCGGAACATGCAGTATCGCACATTTGCTAGCTGCTATTGAAGCTGTTGAAGATGCTCTGGGGTTCAAACCATCAGAACAAACTACAACTCTTAGAAAGCTTCTTACATACGGTTTAATGATTCGTGATCATGCACTTCATTTATATGTTTTCGCTTTACCTGATGTAATAGGTAAAGATTCTATATTGGATTTTGATGAACATGATGAAAAAGAAAGCCAGCTTTTACATGATATGTTTGATTTAAAAAGAGCCGGTAACAATTTATCTACAATGATTGGAGGACGTGCTGTTCATGCACCATTTCCAATGCCGGGCGGTTTTGTAAAACTGCCAACAACAGAAGAAATTGCCAAAGTTATTGAAGAATTAAAAGGAGTTCGCGATAAAATATTCTTGGCAATGGAAATATTTGATAATTGTGAATTCAGTTTAAAACGCGAAACGCGATTTGTTGGCTTAAAAACTGATGATTTCAGTTTTTTGGAAGGACCTGCTTTATGCAGCGAAGGCGGTTTTTGTGTGCCCGAAGAACATTTCAGAAACCAGTTAAAAGAAGTTGTAATCCCATATTCAACTGCCCTCGGTTACACTTTGCAGGGCAATGAATATATGGTTGGCGCATTAGCAAGAATGAATGTTAATCGCGATGCTCTTCATGAAAAAACAAAAAAAGACGCAGCAAAATATTTAGCACGCTTTCCTTCAAATGATGTTTATCATAATAATCTGGCTCAGGCCATTGAAATTTTACATTCAATAGACCATTCTATTGAAATTCTTGAAAATCTTAAACTTGATCAGCCTGCAAAAGAAAAACTTCCGCTTAAAGCAGGTGAAGGAGTTGGTGTAGTTGAAGCTCCGCGCGGTACTTTATATCATTATGTTAAATTGGATGATGCAGGAATTGTCCAGGGTGCTGAAGTTGTTGTGCCAACAGCGCAAAATCAAATCAATATTTCAAATGATATCAGACATCTCGTTCAATCATATTTGGATAAAGACGGTGAGAATTTAGATAAAGATCATGTTAGATTCGAAATTGAAAAACTAATTCGCGCATACGACCCATGTATGAGCTGCGCAACTCACTTTTTGAAACTAAACTGGCACTTTAATGGAAGTAAAAATTCGTAAAGCAAAACAAGAGGATATTAAGTTGATGCAAAAGTTTATGTATCTTTTGATGAAAGAGGAATATGAAAATTTTGATCCAACAAATAAAATCACATGGGCAAAAAGTAAAAAATGCGCTGATTATTTTAAAATGCGTGTAAGTGAACGCAGTAATTTTGCAATTATTGCGGAAGTTGACGGCGAACCAGTTGGATATTTAAGCGGCGGGTTTTTTAAAAGCCCTGCCTTTAGAACCCTTGATAAACTTGGCCAGCTCGGCGATATGTTTGTTATTGATGGATATCGAAATCTTAAAATCGGTACAAAACTAATCAAAGAATTCAAAAAATGGCTAAAAGAGCGCGGCGCTAAACGAATGAAGGTTGAACTTTTCACAAATAACAAGCACGCTCTACGCTTCTACAAGCGCCACGGTTTTAAAGATTATACTTCTATCCTTGAGGGTAAAATTTAAAATTATTTATATATTTAAATATACCACACTTGTGCAAATTTGATTTTTATTGTATAATTTATATATAATTAATTAAAATTAATAAAATAAAAATGAATACAGAAATACAACCCACACAAAGCCAAGAAGGCCCAAATGCAATTCTTGCAATTAAAGACAAAGCAAAAAGATTGCAGAAAATCAAAAATTGCATTGATGAATCCATTCTCACACAACTTGCAAAAAAAGCAACAGATGCTGCTGATAAAAAAGCTATTATTGCTAATGAATTTACCCCCTATGATGTTGCTGTTAAATTAGGGACTAAAGATAGCAGTATGTACCCTTCGTTACAGAAAAAAATTAAAAGCAAGGATCCTTTAAAAGCAAAACCAAAAGAACAAAGACGTATTGCAGCATATAGTTGTACAATATTAAAAGAAGGAAGTCCTCTGGTTTATATGGCTTTAGTAAAAGATATATGTGGTCCATTATTCCATGCGCCAAGATCAGTTAGAGCAAAACAACTCGCTAGCAATACATATAGGACAACAAGTCCATTATTGTTTTATTTAACTAAAGATTTCAAAGAAAATGTAACTGAAAATGAACTTCTTAAAAACATCACGCCTCCGATAATAACAAAACTTAATAAGGCACTGGTGAAAGCAGGCATAATCACTGCAGAGCAGGCAGGTAAAGCTGCAAAAATAACTTTAAATCATATGAAAGAAAATATTAAAAAAGGAATAGAACTTGAAAGTGATTTGTTTGACTTTCAAGTCAAACAAATTAACGAAATATCAGAGAAAGCACGAGGTGTAATGAAAGGAACCGTGAAAAAAATTCAGGAATCGAGTAAGGCATTATTTAGAAAAGAAAAAAGTATTGTAAAGAGAGGTTATAATTATTTAAAAAATTTATTAGAGCTTTAAATATTTGTTTTTAGCAAATCTTTAAGTTTATTGAAAATTTCATTAATCTCTCTGTTTGATGGCATCCCTATTATTTTGAGGGTCTTAAACATTCTTAGTTTTTTGTATAGCTTAAGGCTCCATCCAAGATCAAAATCATGCATTGAATAAGCTTTTTGCGATGCAAATGCATCGATGTCGGTGAAAATGTGCGGTTCTTTCAGACCTTCAACCGTATCGATAATAATAAGATCTTCGGTATCCTGCGGCAGATCTTCGGTTGGGTCATATTCACGAAAGATGAACTGTGGAAATTGCTTTTCGAGTTCGGGTTTGAGCTTGATTGGAAGGGAGTCTTCTTCAACTAATAGGTTGCCGACAAGATATATGATTTTTTTCATGTCGCGATTATAGCAAAATTCCTCCCGGGAGGGAATTTGCTCAACACTTTAACTTGTTGTCTGTTAGGTATACTCTCCCCGGGGAGGGATTTGACAAAAAAAGATATTCATACACAATTTAGGCTTTCCTGGCCCGGGCCGGGATTACACCTTATTAAATTAAAGGTTCCTCAAACTCTTCATTTGCCTCCCCTGGTTTAAGGTCGAATTCGCCTGATTCATCCCATTTTTCAAGCATTGATTCAACTCGGCTAACAGGCGTTGCGTAATTAGAGCGTGAATTCGCAATAATTTCTTCGGTGAAATCTTCGGGCGGTTTAACTACATCTAGAGTTCGACCGCTGAATGGCTTGCGGACTTCACCGTTAACTGACATCTTTATATAAAAATCACGAACCGCGAGATTAATAATATCCCGAACTTTGAATACAGGAGTGTATTCATTTTCAAGAACCTGTGCGTCTTCTGCACCTACCCTAAAGCTGAGCATTGAGCCAACATTACCAAATACGGTTTTGATCATTGTAGGTGAAAGTTGACCAACAAATTGGTGTGCAATGGTTAAATTTAATTTGTATTTTCGTGCTTCGGAAAGAATTTCTTCAAAAGTGTCTGTTGCAAAATTCTGGAACTCATCAACATACAAATAGAAATCTTCACGTTGTTCTTCAGGGGTATCAGCTCTACTCATTGCTGCCTGATAAATCTTGGTTACAATCATTGCCCCGAGTAAATTTGAATTTTCCTCACCTAAAAGCCCTTTAGACACTTTCATAAGCAGAATTTTTTTCTCATCCATTACTTTTCTGATATCAAACTTGTTATCCGGCTGACCAATAATATTTCGAATCATATTTGTTGCAACAAACTGCCCTACTTTATTTAATAAAGGTGTAATTGCTTCAGCATCAAATTTTTCGCTCCAACCCGCAAATTCATTAACCCAAAAATTTTTAACAACCGAGTCTTTAATTCGTGCTGTGATTGTTTGACGATAATTTTTATCCGAAAGCATTTTTAGAATCGAAAGCACTGTTGTATTTGGAGAATCCAAAAGCGCCAAAGTTGTGTAACGTAAAACATGTTCAAGCCTGTCGCTCCAGTTGCTTCCGAATAATTTTTTAAAAATATTTATAAAACCAACAGTCATTTGCATTTTTTGAGTCTCATCAACTTTAACAAGGGGGTTAAACGCAACCGGGAATTCAGTATCACCCGGATCAAAATAAATAACATCATTCTTTCGATGCTCTGGGATCATTCTTACAACATTATCAACAAGATCACCATGCGGATCCAAAACCGCTACACCTTCACCATTTTTAATATCTTCACTAATAAATAACTCAAGAAGTTTACTTTTTCCTGTACCACTCTTCCCTACCACATACAAATGTCTTCGGCGATCTTCACGGCTTATACCAAATTCATCAAAATTATTATGATAATTGGTTACACCAAAAAAGCTTACATCCTTGCCTCTTTTTTTAGGAACATCCTGCGGTGCTTCAGCTTTTTTTGAAAGAACATGTACAACATGCGGCACATGATCAGCATTTGGGAAATGATATAGCGTAGATAGTTCCTTGGCACTAATAAGCTGGGAATCGGTTAAATTTCTCTTAATATAATTTTCTAAAAAAATCTTGCTACTGGTATTTCTAGTTGTTGTAAACTCATTAAAATCAATTTTATTAAATTGATAGAAAGCCTTTGCAACAGCTTCAAGCCTCCCAGCTGCTTTATTACGGTCTTCTGCAAAACATGCAATTCTAATTTCAAATTTAAAAGGATGTGATTCGGTTTTATGGATAAATGCGTTTTTTTCTTCAGTAAAAAATTCTTTTCTTCCTTTTAAGCGCATATAATTTTTTAATCTAAAAACACGATTAATTTTGTTCGTAAACATCCTGAATCTGCGAGCCATGTGATATGTCCAATTGTCAGGTTTAGGAGAGGTAAGTATCTGAATCCAAATCTGCTCATCCTGCTGAATTTTAGAAATAACGGAAAAAAGTCCAGATAAACTATCCCCTTCAAAATCATCAAAATTTAAAATAGGATAAATATCACTTCGTTTAAGTTTAATCTTGGTTCCTACAAATTTTAAACCTTTATTAATTGCAAAGGAGCAATAATCTTTACTCTCTTTAATTTCGCAGCCCGGATAAGAACTGTAAACAAGTCCTTCAACAAGCGCATATAAATCATTTGGAACAACCATATAAAAATATGCATATTGTTTATATCCAAATATTTCAAGACCTATAGGTCTGTTTTGTGTTGATCTGTAGAGGTTATTCAAAAATTGCTGAAAAAGCTGTTCTTTTTTTGGATTAGCTTCTTCACCCTGCGGCACAATGATATGTAAATATCTTAATTTCATGCTTTATTTATAACATTTTTATAATATCTTGTCAACCATTTAATATCTTATTCAAGCGGTTAATATCTTAACATAAGATTAACCAACGACCACTCTTGACAAATACAAGCTTCCGTCGTATTGTGCATCCTGATAATCGATTTGCATGATAAAAAAACTCACTTCTCTATTAAAAAAGGCCGAACTTAAAGAAGAAGAAATAAAAATCTATCTTATTCTGCTTAAATTAAGCCAGGCATCAGCTAACAAGTTAGCTGAAATTAGCGGATATCATTTTGTAAATATTTACAGAATTCTTAAAAATCTTAAAGAAAAAGGACTCATTGAGTCGGCTCCAATTAATAACAAGGAATCTGTTTTCAAACCCCTTTCATTAAAATCATTGGTCAAAAAAATCCAAAATGATAAAAAAGAATTAAGAAAACTTGAAAATGGCTTAAAAAACCTGGATCCGTTTTTATCATTTATAAATCCGGATAAAGAACGGGAAGATCCGATTGAAGTGAAATGCGGTGTTGATGCAATGAAACAGGCTTATCTAAATCTAACAAATCTGAGCAAAGAAGAAATGCTTCCAATGGGGAATGTAATTAATTTTCTTAATTTAAGCGGTTTGAGTGTTGATTGCCCCGAAGAACGTAATTTTATTCAACAAAGACTTCGACGTGGAATTTATGTAAGAATGATGAATCCGTACAATGAATTAGGCGATATTTTAAAATCACGTGATTCGTTCGAGAAAAGAACAATGAAACTTACCACAAAACAGCCTATTGCTGATAATTTCATGGTTATAACCGAAGACAGTTCAACCTTATTTATTTGCGATGAAGATGATCCAAAAGTTGTTATAACAAGACAGCCGGAATTACTTAAAATTCAACGGGATCAATTCAATCACTACTGGAACAGTTAATATATTAACGCGGGCTTGTTAATATTTAATTTGGCTTTTTGACTATTTAAAGCCATTTTTTATTTGCCGTGACTTGCAATTTGCAAAATACTTTTAGTATTATAAGATTTGGGTATGAATTCAAAATGCTTACAATGCGGCGCGGATATAGTTATCGAAGAAGACGAACTGAAATTATATGAAAAATTTCAGGTTCCGTCTGAAAAGCTTTGCTTTAAATGTTCACATATGGGGCGTCTTGCATTTAGAAATGAACGCGTTTTATATAACCGCAAATGTGATTCGAGCGGAGATCCCATTGTTTCAATTTACGCTCCGGATTCACCTTATAAAGTTTATTCCGCAAAAGCATGGTATTCGGACAAATGGGATGCAATGGAATTCGGCCGCGATTTTGACTTCAACAGGCCATTTTTTGAACAGTTTAAAGAATTGCAGCTTGAGGTTCCGCGTCTGGCCTTAATAAACCTAAAACAAGAGAATAGCGAATATTGTAATATGACGGTTGGAAATAAAAATTGTTATTTGGTTTTTGGAGGCGATATGAATGAAGATGTTCAGTACAGTACTTTATGTATGCACAATAAAGATTCACTCGATATTGATATAAGCAATAAAAACGAACTTTGTTATTTTATGGGATATTCACATGACAGTTATGGATGCCAGTATGCATTTGATTCCAAAAACTGTTCCAACTGCTATTTTATAAGTGATTGTATCGGATGCAATGAATGTATTTTATGTACGGGACTTACGAAAAAGGAATTTTGCATCGGCAATAAACAGCTTACAAAAGAGGACTACTTTGCGCAAAAGAAGGAGATGCTAAATGGAAGCCGCGCAAGAATAAATGAGATTTTTAAAATGTTTGTTGAGCTAAGAAAAAAGCGTGTGGTGAAATATTATCATGGGGTAAACAACGAAAATGTGACCGGAGATTATATTTATAATTCGAATAATGTAAAAAATTCTTATGACATTTATGATTGCGAGGATGTTGTAAAGACTTTATTTTCAGTTGATTCAACCGATTTATTTAATTCAACGTATCTTGGCCATAAAAGTGAGGTTTGTTATAACATGGTTGCAACTTTTACATGTGTTAAATCAAAATTCACATACTTTGCTTTTGACAGTAATGATATAGAATATAGCGAACAAATTATAAGTTGCAATGATGTGTTCGGATGCAACGGACTAAAACACAAACAGTTTTGTATTTTAAACAAGCAATATAAACAAGACGAATATCGTGCTTTACGCAGCCGAATCATTGAACACATGAAAAAAACAGGAGAATGGGGTAAGTTCTTTCCGCCTGAATTAACTTGTTTTGCATATAACGAGGGCACAGCACATCAATATTTTCCTTTAACAAAAGAGCAGGCCTTAACTTACGGTTACAGATGGAGAGAAAAAGATCCAAAAGAATATAAAAAATCAGACTTGGTTGTGCCTGACAATGTTAAAGATTTGAAAGAAGGCATTATTGATAAAGTTTTGGCATGCGAAGATTGTGGCAGAAATTACAAAATTAACAGACCTGAATTTAATTTTTATGTGCGCCAGGGAATTCCGGCTCCTTCAACATGCAGCGAATGCAGGCATAGAGTGCGGCTCGATTTGCGCAACCCGGTTAGGCTTTGGGACAGAAAATGTGATAAGTGCGGAGTTGAAGTTAAAACTACATATTCACCAGATAGGCCTGAAAAGGTATACTGCGAACAGTGCTATTTAAATGAGGTTGCTTAAATTGTTGACAATATTTGCAAAATCTGGTTAGATATACACCTGCTGTCTAATTTTTAAATGAATTTATATAAAAAATTAAATAGTTTACTTAATCAAGCCGGTTTAAAAGAAGCTGAAATTCTTGTATATATTGAGCTTCTTAAAAATCCTGCACAAACAAAGTGGGAAGTTGTTGAAAGAACAGGCCTTGATAGGAATGCGGTTTACAGGGCTTTTGAAGGTTTGGAGGATTTAAAGATGGTTGAATCAGCTAAAGAAGGCTTCAAAGCATTGTCTTTAAAAGTTTTAGTTAGTCAGCTTCAAAACAGCAGCAGGAAAAAAGGCAAACTGGCACGTAGAATTAAGGATGTCGCACCTTTTTTACATTGTCCGGCTGATTCAGTTGAGGAAATTGAAACTTTTTATACTCCTGATCAAATTGTTGAGCCATACCTTTTTATTGCACAACGGTGCGGTGAAACTAATCTGGATTTTGGTGATTTTGAAAATTTCATCCCAAAAATTGGAGGACTTGATGTAGGTCGCGAATTTAGAAAATTACGTATTAAAAAATCAAAACATCATGCTATTTGTACAACTCACGGCAAACATACTGATTACTTTTGTACCAATGATTTTAAGAAAAAATTTAAAACTCAGGTTGATCAGTTAAACCTGAATTTTAAAGGCACTTTTATCATTTTTTCGGATACTGAAAACTATATTTTATTCAATCATTTTAAAGAAAATGATGTTAGTTCAGTATTAGTTAAATCCAAAATTATAGCTGACATACAAAGATCTCAATTTAATATATTTTCTCAATTGATTGAGAATTAATATTTGTTTATTTGGCTTTATTTAGATAAAATTCTTTGTGAAACATTCAAATTTGACACTAAAATCTTTCATTAATAAAGTCTTGTCATGAATAACAAACTTCATAATGAATAAAATTTGTAAAAACTGCGGATTACAATTTGAAATAACCGATTCAGATCGCGCTTTTTATACTAAAATTAATGTACCGGAACCCACTTTTTGTTCTGACTGCAGGCTTCAGAGAAGACTGAGTTTTAGAAATGAACGATATATTTCAAAAAGAAAATGTGACAAATGCAATAAAGATATAATTTCATTTTTCAATGAAAAAGAAAAATTCCCCGTATATTGCCATGAATGTTGGTGGAGAGATGGCTGGGATCCTTTGAAATATGGTCAGGATTTTGATTTTAACAGACCATTTTTTGATCAATTCCATGAACTTATGATGAAGGTTCCTAAGGCATGTCTTCTTGTATATGATTCAGAAAATTCAGAATATAATACATTACTCGCTTATTGTAAGAATGCGTATATGTGCGCAGGGTCTTATTATAGTGAAGATATTTATTATCTGACTAAAAGCCAAAAATGTAAGGACTGCAGCGATGGAATTATTCTTGATGACTGTGAGCTTGTTTACTACAGTGTAAATTCTCAAAATTGTTACAATTCTTATCATTTAATAAATTGTAAGGGCTGTAGTGATTCAGCATATCTTGAGAACTGTATAGGGTGTAAAAATTGTTTTATGTGCAGCGGCCTAACGAATAAGGAATATCATTATAAAAATCAAAAATATTCAAAAGAAGAATATGAAAAAATTGTTGAAGAGATTATGAGTTACGATGAAGAAGTTATTTCTAAAAATTTCAAAAAGTTTAATCAAACAACTCCAAAAAGATATCAAAATTTGATAAATTGCGAGAATTCATCAGGCAATTATCTTAAAAACTGTAATAACGTTCATGAAAGCTACGATTGTATCAGTGTTGAAGATTCAAAATATATGGTTGGTTGTGTAAACGTAACGGATTCAATGGATTTGACCAATCATGATGAAAAAGTTGAGCTTGCATATGAAATTAGTACAGGTGGAGATAGAACAGTTAATACAAAATTTAGTTTTTGCCCTGTTGTTAGCCCTGATTGTACTTATATTTATATCTCAATGGGTATTTCTGATTGTTTTGGTTGCGATGGTCTGCATAATAAAGAAAAATATTGCATTTTAAATAAAAAATATTCAAAGGAAGAATATTTAAAACTGCGCGACAAAATCATCGATCACATGAAAAAAACAGGAGAATGGGGCGAATTTTTCCCAACGTCATTATCACTTTACCCTTACAATCACTCGGCTGCACAGGATTACTATCCATTAACTAAAGAGCAGGCAGTGGCAAAAGGCTATAAATGGCAGGATAAAAATCCACATGAATACAAACCGGCCAGCTTTAAAATTCCTGTAACAATTAAAGAAGTTCCGGACTCAATTGTTAATGAACTATTAGCATGTTCCGATTGCGGTAAAAATTATAAAATAATGGCTCAGGAATTAAATCTGCATCGCAAAATTAATGCACCATTATCAAAAAAATGCCCGGATTGCCGACAACTCGAAATGCAATCATGGAAAAATCCACGAAAACTCTGGGATAGAAAATGTGATAAGTGCGGAACGGAAATTCAAACAACATATTTACCAGAGCGGCCTGAAAAGGTATATTGCGAACAGTGCTATTTAAAGGAAGTAGTTTAAGAAAAGCTCCCAAATATTTGAGAGCTTTTGCAGATGGTCTACGAGTCTTATCAACTAAATTATACATGCTAGCATCTGGTGGAGGCAAGGGGAATCGAACCCCTACTACTGAGTTTGATAAGACCCGTAGTGTCCAACTGCCCCCACGAAGAGAGGCTAGCAGCTGGATTTCACCAATTAATTATTAAAAATTTATTAAATAAATCTAAAATTTAAATGCAAATAAAAGCTTGTATAAGCTGTAATTCTCAATTCAAGTTCACAGATGAAGATCTGAAGTTTTATCAAAAGCTCGATTTGCCGGAGCCTTTTGAATGCCCTGATTGTCGTCAGCAAAAACGGCTCGCTTACAGAAATGAAAGGGTTCTTTATAAAAGGCAGTGTGATAAATGCAAAAAAAATATTATTTCAATTTTTTCGAAAGATAAGCCGTTTCCTGTTTATTGTCAGGAGTGCTTTTGGGAGGATGATTGGGATGCGACCGATTTTAACGATGAAGTAAATTTTGAAGAACCTTTTTTTGATCAGTTTTATAAGTTATTACAAAAAGTTCCAAGGCTCGCAATTATTAATAAGCAATCTCAAAACAGTGAGTATTGTAATTATTCTTTTGCAAATAAAAATTGCTATTTAACCTTTGGAAATCACTACGAAGAAGATTGCATGTACGGTCATTATTCAACAAAAAATAAAGACTGTATGGATTATTTATGGCTTTATGAAAGTGAGCTTTCTTATGGATGCATTTTTTCAGGAAATTCATATAGAAGCGTATATTTGGATCACTGCGAAGGATGTCAGGAATGCTATTTTTCTGTTGATTTAAAGGGATGCAAGCATTGTTTGTTTTGTTCTAACCTCCGCCATAAAGAATACTATATTTTTAACAAACAATATTCAAAAGAGGATTATTTTAAGCAACTTGAATCATATAATTTTGGAAATTATAAGAATTTTTCAGAGGCAGTTGAAATTTTCAAAACCGAATTCAGAAAAAAATTTCCTGTAAGAGCGGTTTATAAAGTTAATTGTGAAAATTGTGAAGGAAATAATTTAAATAATTGTAAAAATTTACGCACCTGTTTTGATTGTACCGGCTGCGAAGACTCAGCTTACGGATATCAAATGGATGAAACATACGATTCAATGGATATGAATTGTATGGGATATGATAAAAGTGAAGTTTGTTATCAGACAATCGGATGTTCTGGTATTAATAATTGTATTGCCTGTGATTCATGCTGGCATGATAATGATATAAATTACTGCAATTTATGTTTTAACAATTCCAGCAATTTATTCGGTTGTATTTCTCTCAATAAGAAGAAATATTGCATATTAAACAAACAATATTCCAAAGAAGAATATGAAAAATTACGCACAAATCTAATTGAGTATATGAAAAAAACAGGAGAATGGGGAGAATTTTTTCCAATAAAATATTCGCCATTTGCATATAATGAAACAGTTGCTCAGGAATATTTTAGATTGGATAAAAGCGCGTGTTTAAAAAATGGATATATATGGAAAGAAAAAGACATGAAAGATTATCAAAAACAAACATATAAAATTCCTTTAGATATTAAAGATGTAAAAGAAGATATTCTTGGAGAAATTTTAGCCTGTAATGATTGCGGAAAGAATTTCAAAATTATAGATAAAGAACTTGCATTCTATAAGAAATTAGATCTTCCTGTACCACGAAAATGCCCTGACTGCAGACATTTGGAGAGAATGATTCTTAGAAATCCGAGGAAGTTGTGGGACAGGAAATGTGATAATTGCGGAAAGGAAATAAAGGCATCTTATTCACCTGAACTGCCAGAGAGAGTCTTCTGTGAGGAATGCTATCTTAATATAGTAATATAAATTGTTTGACAAAAGATATTTACATATTAAAATAACTATGATAATTTTTAATAGCAATAATTTTTCTAAAAAAATATATGCATACAACTGATGACCAGCCTCCGTCCTCGGAACCTCCATCCCCCAGTTTAAAAGAAACAATTGCTAAACTCGACAACAAATACGAATTGCATGAATATGCAGTGCAATTGGCAGCTTTTAATGCTTATCATTTATCGGATATAATAAATGAATTAAAACAAAGACTCATGCTTCAGGGCCTTGATGAAGATGATCTATTTAATATTCATGAATATCTTGGAATAAGTTTTGACGGAGATTTAATAAAATCATCTGATAAACTGCTGACTCAGAAGAGAGTACATGAACTTACTTCTTTTTTGAACATTTAGCGCAATACCCAAAAGCGTTAATATAAGCTTCATCTACATTAAAATCCTTTACAAAGCTCAAGCAATTAACACATTTAAAATTTGCAGGTTTATAAACGTTTGTAATTTTCCCGCATTTTTTACACACTAAATGATGATGCGGCTGTTCATCGACCTCAAAAACAGAACGATCACCAAAAGTGAATTTCATTATTTTTCCCATGTCCGCTAAAATACCCAAATTTCTATAAACAGTACCAAGCCCCATGTCGGGAACCAGTTTATGTATTTGTTCAGCTGTTAAATGCTTGCCAGAAGCCTTTAATTTTTTAAAAATTTTATCTCTTTGTGCTGAATATCTATATTTCATAACTTGAGTTTAATGAAAATCTTGCCAAATGTGAATAAAAAAAATACTATAAGAGATGAGCCATGCGAATCTCTCGCGAGCGAAAACTTATCGCGAGCGTAAGCGTGAGCCCGCCTTTGGCGGGCGAACTCCATTAATAATTAACCAATTAAAAATGCCAAAAGGTGCTGTTGTAAATGAAGATACATGTATTGGATGCGGACTTTGTACTCAATTATGTCCAAAAGTGTTTGCGATGCAGGATAATGGTAAATCAAAAGCAATAAATCCAACAGGTGACGAAGATGCAAATATTCAGGCTGCAATTGATGCATGTCCTGTTCAGGCAATCAGCTGGACTGATGTCGAATAATAACTAAATTGATATGAACGAATATTTAACATGGTACATAGTACCTATAGTAGTTGCATTTTCAGTTTTCATTTTTGCAGCAATTCTTGAATTTATCGCACGTAAAAACGCTTCTATTAACAAACTTATTGATATATTAAAAAGAGGTTCATTTTTGTCGCCTACCTTTCTTTCGATTATTACCGGAGTCCTTTTAATAATCGGAGGTTTTGATAATTATTTATTTGCTCCGGGAATGCCTTTGGATAATTCTGTTTTGGGACTTGCATTAAGGATAGCTCAAATTGTAATCGGATTAGGCCTTACCTTGGGAATCTTTATAAGATTTGTAAATTTGGGTTTACTCGCGTGTTTTATTGCTGGTTTTTTTATTTTCCCTTATATGGATATGCTTGACTACACAATATTTGCAGGCATAGCTGTATTTTTATTTCTTGTGCATCGCGATGCTCTTTCATTCAGTTTCTTTTTTCATCCTGTTGATAAAAAAGAGCTTTTTGACCATTTTAGAAAATTCGCTTTACCTGTGTTGAGATTTCTTGGAGGAATGACTTTAGCTTATGCTGCGCTTCATCATAATATTTTGGATAATTCAGGTGCTATCGCCTTTGTTGATGCAATGCCAACACTTAATTTTATGCAAAGCATATTTGGAATAGAAAGTTATAGCAATTATTGGTTTGTTGTTCATACGGGAATTTTCAGTATATTACTCGGTTCATTAATGGCTTTGGGATTATTGGAACGAATAGTATCAATAATTATTGGAATTGGGTTATTGATCAGCATTTTCATAGGTGGATTCAATTTTATTCAAATAGTATTACCTTATTTTGCAGTGATTTATATAATCATTACAGGAAATCAATTTGAAGAAAGAGAAAGATTTGCAAAAGCTTAGATTGCAATGTCTCAATGGTTATTGCAAGGCCAGTTAGTTGAAAATAATCTGTTTGTTTTTTATATTAATAACCTTTGGCGCGCTCATAAACCAATGAATATTTTATGCAAATCGAATTTGAAAAAGCCGCGTCATACTTAAAAGACAGCAGCCATGTTCTAATTATTTCGCACAGACAACCCGACGGAGACACAATCGGATCAAATTTAGCATTAAAAAAAGCATTATCTTTATATTTCGGAATAACTGTTTCTTCAGCGTGCGCAGATCCTCTTCCCTTTTCATTGAATTTCTTGCCGGAAAGCGCAGATGTTCATAAAAAATTTAATTCAGATGATGTAGATTTGATTATAAGTGTTGATTGCAGCAGTTTTGATCAGATGAAATATCCCGAAACAAAATCTGAATTTTTCCAAAAAAAAATCCCTTTAATAAATATTGATCACCATGCTTCAAACACAAAGTTTGGAGATATTAATATTATTGATACAAATGCAGCATCAACAACAATAATTATTTATAAGTTTTTAAAATTTCTTAAAACACCTGTTCTTCCTGCAATGGCAACATGCTTATTGTCGGGTATTTATTGTGATACCGGTAGTTTTATGCATACGAATACCAATTCTGAAATTTACAAAATTGCTTCTGAATTAATGGAAGCAGGAGCAAGTGCAAATTTAATTGTTAAAAATATGTTTAAAACAAAAACAGTTGAACAACTTAGACTTTGGGGCAGAGTCCTGTCGAATATAAAAGTAAATAAACAAGGAACCATAGTTTCAAAAATTACATCTGACGAATTCGAGGAAACAAATGCCAGTCCAAAAGACCTGTCAGGAGTTATTAATTATCTTAATTCAGTTCCAAACTGCAAAATGAGCGTTCTTTTATCAGAAGATATGAAAGGAAATGTTCAGGGCTCGATGCGGTCAGGCAACGAAGATGTAGATGTTTCAGCGCTTAGTTGCAAGCTTGGAGGTGGCGGTCACAAAAAGGCTGCCGGCTTTACAATACCAGGTAAAATAGTGACCGATGAAGTTTGGAGAATAGAAGATTAATTGTTATAATTTCATTATGACAAGAAAGAAATTAAATGGATCTCAGATTTTATTTGAATGCCTTATAAAAGAAGGAGTTGATACCATTTTTGGATATCCCGGTGGTGCACTTCTGCCAATTTACGACACAATGCCGCAGTACCCGCAAATTCGCCATATTTTAGTTCGTCATGAACAAGGAGCTGCATTTGCAGCAGAAGGCTGGGCAAGAGTTAATAACAGACCGGGAGTTGCATTCGGCACATCAGGCCCTGGAGCAACAAATCTCGTTACTGGAATTGCCAACGCATTTATGGATTCCATTCCTGTTGTTTATTTTACGGGTCAGGTTCCATTAAGTGTTATTGGTACAGATGCCTTTCAGGAAGTTGATATTGCGGGTATAACAATCCCGATCACAAAACATAATTATCTTGTTGATGATGTAAAAGATCTGGCACGTATAATAAAAGAAGCTTTTTATATAGCAGGAACAGGAAGGCCCGGACCTGTTTTAATTGATCTTCCAAAGGATGTTCAGGTTCATGAATGCGAATTCGAATATCCTGAAAAAGTTAATTTGCCGGGTTATAATCCTCAAATAAAAGGCAGCCCAAAGCAAATTGAACTGGCAATCGCAACAATTAAAAAAGCTAAAAAGCCGATTATTCTGGCAGGTCATGGAATAATTCTAAGTAACGCAGAAAAAGAACTTGTTGAATTTGCTGAAAAAACTCAAATTCCAGTAATAAATACAATTCACGGACTAGGCTCGATTCCTGAGCATCATCCCCTTTCACTTGGAATGCTTGGAATGCACGGCCATGCTGTTTGTAATTATGCTACTCATAATTCTGATTTGATAATAGGAATTGGAGAACGTTTTGATGACAGAATCACAGGAGATTTAAAAACATTTGCTAAAGGTGCTGACATAATCCATATTGATATTGATCCGGCTGAAATTGGCAAGAATACGCATGTAACAGTGCCTATTGTAGGTGATGCGAAGTCAGTTTTAAAAGATTTAATCAAAGCTGTTCCCAAGGCAGGTCCAAAGCCTTATCCTGAGTGGAATGAAGAACTTAATAATTACCGAACCAAAATTGCAAAGTTTCAGGATCGCAAAATGAAAACTAATTTAAGAAAAGATTCTGATAAATTAAAAGCAGCTGATGTAGTAAAAGCAATTCGCGCTGCAGCTGACGAAGACGCGTATTTTGTAACTGATGTAGGCCAAAACCAGATGTTCGCTGCGCAAAGCTGGGGTTATACTCATCCAAAAACTTCAATCACTTCTGGCGGACTTGGCTGCATGGGATTCGCAATTCCAACAGCAATGGGAGTGAAAATGGCAAAACCAAATAAAGAAGTATGGGCTCTTTGCGGAGATGGAGGATTTCAAATGAACATGCAGGAATTAATGACACTCCAACAGGATAAAATTGATATTAAAATAGTAGTTAGTAACAACAGCTTTTTGGGAATGGTAAGGCAATGGCAGGATTTGTTCTATGACAAAAAATATATAGGTACTCACATGACAGTTCCAAATTTGGAATTTATTGCCAAAGCTTACGGAATGAAATTTTACAGAGCTGAAACTATAGGCGAAGCTAAAAAAATAATGAAACAAGCTAAAAAGGATAAAGGTTCGGTGCTTTGCGAATGCATTACTGAAGCTGAAGAAAACGTATTTCCTATGGTCCCAAGCGGCAAATCACTTGAGGACACCTTAATTGGTTAACAAAATTTAATATGGCAATTACAGAAGAAGACAAAAAAATCCTTGAACAAATAGATGACAATGAACCAAAAGCTCACTGCCTTCGCGCTAAAATCGCAGCTGCAATAGTTAAAGACGGCGAAATTCTAATATTACATTGCAATGATTGGCATCCTGAAACACCTTGTACTGAAATCGGATGTATAAGAAATATTAGAGGCTGTAAATCAGGTCATGAACGCGAAGTTTGTTATGGGATTTGCGCTGAGCAATGGTGTCTTGCACTCTGTGCTAAAAAAGGCATTAGCGTTGATGGCGCAACAATCTACTGTACAAAACATCCCTGCCGTGTTTGCTCAAGTTTAATTGCTGAATCAGGTATTAAAAGGGTTGTTTTTCAGGAAGGTTACCCTGAAGCTCTGCCGAATTGGGATATTTTAAAATCCAGAGGCATTATTGTTGAACAGGGTCCAAATATTAAATACCCAGAAGACGCACCTGAGGAACTTAAAAAATGGGCAGTCTAATAGAGTTTGACAAATTCTATTAAAAATCTACAATTTGCCTATAATAATTATTTATTATGCGAGTTGAATTTTATAAGAGTGTTGAAGATATTCAAGATGATTTAATGGTTGGATTTGGTGTAAAATTTGCTGTAATTGAAAGCATACAAGGTAACAGTCGTGAACAAATATTATTATTATTTAATTGTGATAATAATCACGCACTAACAGCAGAAAATTGGATAATTAATAATCATGGTGAATTTAAAGGAGCAGGTATAATTATATTATCTAAAAATAAAATTGAGTGGGGTTCACAATCATGCTTGAGACAGCCAATAGATCTTGGATTTGGTAAAGACAGACCCGAAGATTCAAAAGAATCAGATAGGTTACTTGCACTTGTACGAGAAAAAGTTACAAAGCTTGTAGAAAGTTTGCAAGAAGCCTAACCCCAAAGCCTGTTCCAAACTGGCTTTCGTGAGCTTTAGGTTTTTGTACATAAGCTGTTCCGGCAATATCAAGATGTGCCCATTTTGACTCATCTACAAAATACTCTAAGAATGCACCGGCTTTTGATGAGCCTGCCATATAACTTGTTCCGTTGTCAGCATTTCGTAAATCTCCGATAATTCCCTTCATTGATTCGCTAAAGTCTTTATGTAAAGGCAGTTCCCATAAAAGTTCATCGGTTGTTTCACCTGATTTAATTAATTTCTGAATAAGAGTTTTATCATTACCCATTACCGCGGCATATCTGTCTCCAAGGGCCACAATGCAGGCACCAGTCAGAGTTGCCAAATCAATTGTATATTCCGGCTTAAAAGTTTTAACTCCATATGCAAGTGCGTCTGCCAAAATTAAACGACCCTCTGCATCAGTATTCCGTACTTCAATTGTTTTACCATTGTATGCAGTAAGGATATCAGAAGGTTTCATTGCGTCTGCATCAATCAGATTTTCAGTTAAAGGTACGATTCCTACTACTTTATGTTTTATTCCTAATTGTTTTAAAACTTTAAACACTCCCAAAACAGTAGCACCGCCAGCCATATCCTGCTGCATATCTTCAATATGTTTGGTGGGTTTTAAGTTGTAACCTCCGCTGTCGAAAATAAGACCTTTACCAACAAGCATAATAGGCGCTTTTTTTGCTGCAGCACTGTTAGGTTTATATTCCATTACCAATAATTTCGCTCCTTTGCTGCCCGAACCTGCATTTACTCCCAAAATACCACCCATTTTATTCTTTTTTATCCATGCTTTATCATAAACTTTCACTGTAAAACCTCCTGCTTTTGCTGCTTTTTTTGCTTCATTTGCAACAAAATCAACACTCACAGTATTTGGAGGTCCGGTTACCAAATCACGAACATAATGAACAACTTCAGCAATTTTCAAAATATCATCCGCTGTTTTTTTGAAATTTTTAGGAAGTGTTTTGCCTATGATTGTTAATTCTTTAATTAATTTATCCTGTTCTTTTTTAAATTCTTTGCCGGTTTTATATTTTCCAACAAAATGATTTACCAATAAAATTCCCTCTAAAATTTCTGTCATAAAATTATTTAAAGAAGTATCCCATTTTAATCCAACATTGTTATATTTATCGTTCATTAAGCACTTTGCCGCCTTTGCGAAAGTAGCGCGATTATCAGCAGATTCCAGTTTTTCTTTTTTGCCGAGTCCTATATATAAAGCTTTTTCATTTGGTAATAAAAGTAATTCACCTGCTTTTCCTTTAAATAATTTTAATTCTTTTTTTGGTGATTTTCCTTCAAAAAATGGTTGCAATATTATATCAACCTTTGAATTTGCCGCAGCAGAATAAGAAATTTTCATTTTTATATATAAATTTAAGAAATAGTTATTGTATTCAATATACAAAAACTATAACTACATATACAAGGAAATTATACGTTTTTCTTCCAATCCACTTTTAGAAGAGCATTTCTAGCCGCTGCTTCTTCAGCTTTTTGCTTACTGCTGCCCTCGCCTTCTCCTACATTTTTATCTCCCAAAAAAGCACCCATAACAAATCGTTTTGCATGGTCCGGTCCTGATTCGCTGATTAAACGATATTCAGGTGTAATATCAAATTCTTCCTGAGAAAGTTCCTGAAAGTGTGATTTTGCATCAATATGAAGCCCTTCTTCTAAAATCTCCTCTAATTTAATCAGAATATATTTATTAATAAATTCATGTGCAATTTTGTAACCCTTATCTAAATATAAAGCTCCGATAAGGGCTTCCAATGTATTTGCAAGAATATAATTTTTCTTTCGGCCTCCTGATTTTTCTTCACCTTTACTTAAATATAAATAATTCCCAAGATTTAATTCATTAGCAACTTTAGCCAGATTTTTACCTTTCACAAGGGCGCTGCGCCAATTAGTAAGTTCGCCTTCCGGACTTTTTGAATAGGTTTTAAATAAATATTCAGTAACCGCCAATTCCAAAACAGCATCACCTAAAAATTCGAGACGTTCATTATCTGATTTATCATCACCTTTATATTCATTCATAAAAGATTTATGAATAAAAGCATGATCCAACAAATCTTTATCAATAAAGGTTATTGCGAGCTGTTTTTCCAATTCAGCATATCTATTTACTTTTTTTACCATTATTTTTTTTGTTATGTTTTGTCATTACAGCGCTTAAAACTCCATTTATAAATTTTGGGGAGTTTGTATCACCATAAACTTTAGCAATTTCGATTGCTTCGTTAATCGCAACAACCGGTGGCACCTCTTTTGAAAAAACCACTTCATAAACACCAATTTCAAGAATCGCACGATCAACAGGCGCGATTTTATCAACTGGCCATTCAGGTGCGTTTTCAGTAATAATTTTATGGATTTTCTTTAAATTTTTAATCACACCATCCAAAGTTTCGTTTGAAAAAGACTTATCCTGGATTTTTCCGGATAATTGACGAATATTATAGGCAAGCATGCTTTTAACGTCCAGTTCTTTCTTTTCTTCTAAATTCTGGAGGAATTCATATTCGAATATTGTTTGCATCACTGCAATTCTCGCGAGATGCCGATAACTTGCCATTTTTTCAAATTACGCTTTTACTTTCGTGATTTTTTCAATCTTCTTTTGAAGATTTTTAACCTGACGTCCTTTATATTTGCCGCATTCTTCGCAAACATGATGAATAAGTTTTGTAGCACCGCAATCAGGACATTTGGTTAAATTTACACTATTCTCAAGCTTTTTTCGAGTAAGCCTTTCAAAAGTGCTGTATCTGGTTTTACTTGTCGACTTAGCTGTCTTTTTCTTCGGAACTGGATGTTTTGGCATTGTATAACTGTTTAAGTATTGCTAATGGTTTTTCATGATCTTTTAGATCGCTGTCTGTTTTGCAGTTGCAACTTTTCTTGTTTAAATTGGTCCCGCACTTAGGGCAAAGCCCTTTACAGCTATTAGAGCATACTGGAATCATAGGAAAATGCAAGATAATTTCTTGTCTTATAAAATCACTCGCATCAATCTCCATATTCTTTAAATCAACATAAAAAATATCCATTAAATCCTGAATCCCACGCTGCTTCTCAAAAAAATAAACTCTGTCAGCATTCTGAACTTTAATTTTCTTAATAAAATCTGTCCTGCATTTATTGCAATTAAACTCCACATCAAGCCCCAAATCATGGATTTCAGCTAATATCCCGTCATCCAATTTCATAAAAGAAATCTTACCAGTAATATTACCTTTTGGCTTAAAATCCTCTTCAGGTTCAATCAATGAATTTTCTTCATCTAATTCAAATGTAAATTTGGTGCCCTGAGGGCCCCTAACCAAATCCCCGATCTGAAATGTAAAATCTTTTTGCTTCATGATTTTTGACTAAGAATAAGTCGTAAAATAAATATAAATAAATTAAATATATCTAAATATAAATGCATTGCAGCATCAATATATCTGTCTTCAGGAAAACTTTTAATTCTTTGAAAATCATACATTGCAAATCCACTAAACAATAAAACTCCAATTCCGGAATATATCATTTCAAAAGTCGAACTCCATGGGATAAATATTCCAATTATTCCAACAATAATCATTCCAATTAATGAGATAATTAAAAATCCGCCCATGCCAGCCAATGATTTTTTTGTAGTCCATCCGATTAAACCCGCTGCGGTAAACATAAAAACTGTTGCCAGCAAAGCTTTAACAACAACTCCTGAACCAGCAGTAGCAGAAGCTACAAGAAGCAAAGGTGTTACTGTTAACCCGGTTAAAAAAGCGAATAAACTAAATAAAACATAGTTCAAAGGCTTTTTTCTGCTCCATGCAACTGATGTAAATATTAATATCAATTCCCCTGCAAAAAATACCCAAATGAGCCATGGTGAACTCACAAAAAATTCTATTAAATATGTAAATCCAGCCCATACTCCAAGAGTAGAAACTAAAATTGCCAGAGCAAATGCAAACATTACTTTTCCAAAAAATGTAGGTTTAATTTCAGCCTTGCTACCTGTGAATATATCTGATTGTTGTTGCATATAAAATTGTGTTAACTAAATAAATTAGCTAGCACAATTTAGCACAAATTAACTTTATTGTCAGGATTTATTAAGCCTGAGATGCTGAACCTTTCACTCTATCTAACCTGTTTGCGTAAACTTCTCTTTGTCTGCTGTTTGATGGCAAAATACTTAATGCATTTTTATATCTTTGATTCATATCAGCGATTGTTTTTAACTGACCTTTATCTAATTCTTTAGCAAAATTTCGCATTGTTGTAATAAATTTTGTAACAGTATTTGAAATTTCCTGATAAACCCTGCTTTTTTGTTCTCTTGTCATTGAATTTAATTCATCACCACGCTCTTCAATAAGTCTATTGTAAAGATTTCGTGGATTTTTAAGACCATTAAGCACTTTTGAAACTTCTTTTTGTAAACCTTCGCGATATTTGTCAGCAGTTAAAGGTTGGTTTTTAACTTCTTCTTTGCTCTTAGGGATTTGCTTTAGTAATCTTAGGTTCTCATCATTTTTAGATTTAGCTGCAACTCTTTCAGGTGGTGTAGTTGTTGCTGTTGCAGTAGGTGAAACTCTACTTTTAAGATCTTCTTTCATTGCAACCTGACTTCCGGTTTCCTTTTTAAAATAAGATGCAACCTGAGCTTCGTTAGCTGAAGGCCAATATCTTTGAACTCTTGTTCTTACTTTTTTTACTGCGTACTTATCAAAACTCTGAATATCAAATTCATAAACCTTTTTCCCGCCCGCAACTTTTGATCTGATATAAACAGCGTATTCAATTGGCTGTCCGTTTTCACGCTTATAATTGCCTCTTAATATAGCTGTTTCTTTATTAAGTCCCTTTGCATAATTAATTAAAGACTCAGGAAGAGGTCCTGCACTTGTTGCTGTTGTTTCACTGAATTTATGGATATCTTCGATTATCTTTTTTTCTGGCTTTTGTGTAATTTGTTGCATTCTCTCTTTTACAGCTTTAGCTACAACTGCTGATTTAATTTCAGAAACTGGCTGTTCATTGAATCGAAAATTCCTTTCTCTTTCAGCCATACTTCCTTCATTAAGCCCTTCAAGAGCCAGTCTTTTTGTATTTTGAGGATTTGATGCAAGTTTTCTGCCTTTGTACCAAACTTCCCAGTTTTTATTTGCATTTGCTTTTAAATCAAAAGTGTAACTTCCTGTTTCATCTTTCATGAAAAGTTTATTCTTTAAACGGTAAAGAGCTAGATCTTTAAACTTAAGCGGAACTCTATCAGATCTTAAAAGTGAAAATAATTTTGGGAATGAAGAAAGATTTCCGTTTTTGATTTGATCATAATTACTACTTATAACCTCTTTCATCATTGTAATTCTATCTCTTCCTGTAATTGATTCAATTTTTCTGTTTATTCGTGATAAAGTCTCCTTTTTAATTTCAGTTTTTCTTGCATCCATTCTTTGCAAAAGGCTTACAAGTCTTTCTTTTTTTTGCTGACTTAAATTTGGATTTTTAAGAAGCATACCAATTCTTTCCTTGGTTCTTCCTAACTGTGTTTCTTTAGAGTCCTTTTGTTCCGGACTCTGATTTGGTGTTTGTCTTAAAGGCATTTTATTTTTTGTTATATATTTATCATATTATTATAGCAAAAAATTGCTTATAAATAAAGAGATCTTAGCCCCAAAACAGCGCAGTTTGCATTTTGTAAGCCCGAAATTTTTTATCGATCACATTGTCTCCCTGATGTTCAAGCTCATGATGGGCTTTGCAAATCGGCTCGAGCTCATCGTGTTTGTGGAAGATTGCCCATGGTTTTGGATGGTGGATTTCTTCGGCCGGCTTATTGCAGCCGGGAACAGAGCACAGCCCACCGGTTTCAGCCAAGGCCTCACGTTTTTGTTTTGTGGATGCTGCACGTGATTCTGGATTTGAAGGTTTTGGATTTTTTTGTGGTTTTGGTCCTTTTGGAAGGAGATTTTCGAAAACTTCATTCCATGTGGTTCCTTTGGGCATCTTGTTCTTAAGCTGCCTAAGACGTAAAATAATTTTTGGATCAAGTTTAACCGTGAAATTCCCATAGTCATTGTCAAAAATCACTTCTTGTGTTGTATTAGGTAATCCCTCCCCGGGGATGGAATTTCGAATATCCCGAACTTGTGTTTCTAATGCGGCTCTTGTCAATTTTGTAACTTTCTCGGCCCACTCATTATCAGTTTCAGCTGTTGCTGTATTTGCAACTGTCTTTACTTTGCTTAATCCAACAACTGCAATTTTGCTTTTGAGTTTCGGCATGTTTTTTAATTTTTCATCAATCCTTAAAACTTCATCCACAACATTTTTGCTTATCCCGCCTACTTTCGCAGCAAGTTCATAAATTGATCCGAATCCCTTTTTCTTATAAATTTTTCTATGAAAAGCTTCCGGGATCATCGCAACAAATTCATTAACTGCCAGCCTGGCATTTTTGCCTCTTTTTTGAAATAGGAAATAGAATTCTTTATCATTCATATATTTATTGGTTAAGTACAATAATCTTATCAAAAACATCAATCCCAAACAATCCAAAAATGGCTTAAATAAGCGATTATACAACATTTTGTCGACTCCCGAACCAGACTCGCCATCAGATTCTATCCAAAGGCACGCAAAATCGCTGTCACACACAAAAATCCAAACAAAACCAAACCTGATTTCATCAAATTACAACTCCGCAAATCTCAATGCAAATAAAGCCCCAATCCAAAAATACTCAAAAAATCGTCAAGAGAAAATTTTTATGATATATTCCAGATGATATTAATCCAAATAATATGTCTAAAACACGCGTTGCAGTGGTTTTTGGCGGACGAAGCGGTGAACATGAAGTTTCTATTGTTTCTGCAAAAAATATAATTGATGCTCTTGACCGTAATAAATTTGAAGTTTTGCCCATAGGAATAACAAAAGACGGCAAGTGGCTTACAGGTGAAAATGCAATCAAACAATTCCAAAATAACGATTATAGCGGATTACAGGAAGTTACACTTAACAGCAAAAGCGGCTCAAAAGAACTTTTAAATTTAAAAGAAGACGGAACATATGAACAAATTGAAGTTGATATTTTCTTCCCTGCTCTTCATGGGCCATACGGCGAAGACGGCACTATTCAGGGATTATTTGAGATGGCGAATGTTCCTTATACTGGCTGCGGTGTGCTTTCATCATCTGTTTGTATGGATAAACTCACAGCTAAAGCATTATTTGAACAAGCAGGAATACCGGTAATTCCATATATCGGATTTAATAAATCAGCATGGGAAGATTCGTCGGAAGAAGTTATTGAAAAAATCCTTAAAGAGCTTGAGCTTCCGGTTTTTATAAAACCTTCAAATATGGGTTCGAGCGTGGGAATTTCAAAAGTAAAAAAACTTGATGAACTTAAAAAAGCAATCGAGTTTGCTTTGGAATTCGACCACAGAATATTAGTTGAAAAAGCACTTGAAATTCGTGAATTGGAATGTGCGATTTTAGGAAATGATAAGCCAAAAGCGGCTCGTGTAGGTGAAGTTTTGGTTGGAGGAGAATTCTATGATTACAATGATAAATATGTTAACGGAGTTTCAAAAACTCAGGTACCCGCTGATATAAAACCGCAAATGGAAAAAGAAGTTCAGACAATTTGTATTAAAGCATTTAAGTTGGTTGATGGAGCAGGATTATCTCGTATTGATTGCTTTGTTGATAAACATACAAAAGAAGTTTATTTAAATGAAATTAATACTTTGCCAGGTTTTACTTCAATTTCAATGTATCCTAAAATGTGGGAATCAAGCGGAATTCCTTACTCTGAACTGGTTGAAAAAATCATTGAACTCGGGTTTGAAAAGTATAATCAAAAACAAACCAAAAAGGTTAGTTTTGATGAAGCCGGAGATTGGTTTAAATAATTTGTCAAAAATTATTCATTGACCAAACAGCCTCATTTCTTTAGAATGTTTGGGCTTTATATTTAGCTTTTCTATGGCACTTTTTGGGCGAAAATCTAGTAGTGGTAAAAATGTTTACCTCGCTGTTGATATCGGTACTGAGTTTGTAAAGGCTCTTGTTTGCCTTTCTGAAGGTACTAAAGGCCGGGTAATCGGTGTTGGCAGACAAAAACAAAGGCTTGGCGATATGCAAAGCGGTGCTGTAACAGATATCGGTGGCGTAATTATGAACTGCCAAAAAGCAATTAAAGAGGCTGAAAGAATGGCCGGAGTTTCAACGGATCAAATGATTCTTGGAATTGCTGGTGAGCTTGTTAAAGGCGCAACAACTACACTTAGCTACACGCGTCGTGAGCCAAATACAAAAATCGACCTCAGCGAACTTAAAAATATCGTTCATAAAATTCAATGGAAAGCATTTGATAAAGTGCGCGGAGATTTGGCTTTTGAAACCGGTTACAATGAAATTGACGTTAAGCTTGTAAACGCAGCGATTGTTGATGTTCAGATTGATGGATATAAAGTTTCTAATCCAATCGGATTCCAGGGTAAGGATGTGGATGTAAGTATTTTTAATGCATTTGCGCCATTGGTACATTTTGGTGCATTACAGACAATTGCGGCAGAACTAAACAAAGAATTAATGGCTATTACAGCCGAGCCTTATGCTGTTGCAAGGTGTGTCGGAGAAGAAAATTCAAATAATTTTTCAGCAATTTTTATTGATATCGGAGGCGGCACTACAGATATTGCGGTAGTAAGAAGTGGTGCAGTAGAAGGAACAAGAATGTTTACTTTGGGTGGTCGCACTTTTACTAAACGTTTGGCTCAGGCACTTAATGTTTCTTTTGAAGAAGCTGAAAATATTAAACTGGCTTACAGTAGCGATAAATTAGAAAAGCAATCTCATAAAATTGTGCGTGAAGCCATGAAAAGTGATTGTGAAGTCTGGCTTTCGGGTGTTGCCTTAACTTTGGCTGAATTTGAAGAAGTTGATGTTCTTCCGCATAAAGTGTTGCTTTGTGGTGGAGGGTCTCATTTACCTGAAATCAAGGAAGTTCTTGAAACGCGTGAATGGTTTAAAAAACTACCGTTCACTCAAAAACCGGTTATCAATTTTATTAAGCCAAAAATGATTACAAACATGGTTGATGAAACTAAAAAATTAAAAGATCAGCAGGATGTAACTCCTGTTGCCATTGCCAATTTAGGGTTAGAATATGTTGGCGAAGAAAAAGTACTGTCAAAAATTCTTAAAAAGATAGTTCGCTTAATGCAAATTTAATGCACGCAAGACCATCAAAAAAAATGGAGCTACAGAAACGAAGCATTGTAAAAGATGAAGATGCTGATCCTGTTAAAGAAGCAGCTTTAAAAGAAAAAATAATCTCAAAGAAAAAGGTGCTTTTTACTGAATTGGATGACGAAATAACAGGTATTTACGATAAACTCAAAAAATATAAAATGAGGAATATTTATATTGTTGTGCCAAAACGTGCTGTGCTTTTTCAAAGCATTGTAAATTTAAGAATCCTCAAAAGAAAAGCCGAAGATTTAAAGAAAAATGTTTATATAATCACAAATGACAGTAATGGTATGCAGCTTGCGCAACGTGCCGGATTCCAGGTTTTTGATAAACTTGAAGGTAGCGAGCATCCATCTCTTGTTTCAGGTAAATTACAGGATGATCAATTGAAAATCACACCTTTAGAAGCAAGTATCAACACATATGAAGATGAAGCTCCTACAAGACTGGCATCTAAAAAAATATCAATAGCTGAATTAATAAGAAGATCAAAAAAAATTGCTTCAGGTAATGTTAAAAAAATCACTCCTGCTGCGAGAGAAAAACAAAAAAAGAAAAAAGAAAAAAACAGATACGTACTTGTTTCACCTAACAGGCAGGCGCTTACAATCTTAATTACAGTTAGCATATTAATTCTTATCTTGATTGTGTATATCGCGATTCCGGGTGCAACAGTTAAGCTAACTCCAAAATCAAATACTATTTCTACATCAGCTAATGTTACTTTGGCAGATGCTGCGCGTAATCAAAGCTACCTCGATACACATCCGCAAAATGTAATTGCCAGCTTCCCTGTTGAAACAACAGTTAAAAAAACAATTACTTACCAAACTACCGGTAATAAATTCCAGGGTAAAAACGCAACCGGTAATATCACTATTATTAATACAAGTAACCGTGAATGGCCTTTAATTGAGCAAACCAGATTCCAAAATGCGGATGGCTTGGTTTATAGAATTCAGCAAAGCGTTACTGTACCCGCTGCAACTCTAAGCGAACCAGGTAAACTTCAGACTTTTGTTGTTGCTGATGAACTTGATGCGAATGGCATTATTATTGGTGAACGCGGTAATATTGAACCTACAAAATTCTTCCTGCCAGGATTATCCGATGCAAATCAACAAAAACTATATGCAGAAAGCTATGATACATTTAGCGGAGGAGAAACAATCACGTACAAAATGGTTTCAGCTGATGACTTAGAAGCTGCAAAAGGCAAAATGGATGCTGAACTTCGAAATACAGCTGAAGAAGAGCTTAAAATTGCTGTTCTAAAAATGAATCAGGACCGAAATATTGAACTTACGCTTTTAACAGGTGATCTTGCAATCGAAATCGGAGAACCTAAAATATATGTCGATGAAAGCCTCGAAGGCCAGATGATTGAATCATTTGAAGTTTCAGGAGAAGTTTATACCAAAGGAATTGCATATAACTACAACGAACTTGAAAATATTCTAAGAGCTAAATTAAAGCTTTCTAAAAGCCCTGAAAAACGAATTGTTAAAATAGATTCAGAGAGTCTTTCTTATAGAATTATTCCTGTTGAAGAAGGTGGCGATCCATCACGACAAAAAATCACAGTTACAATCAAAGGTATTGAGCAATACGAAATAAGCCCTGACAAAGAAAACGGACGAAGACTTATTGATAATATTAAAAATCATATTATTGGTAAAAGCATAGAAGAAGCCAAAAATTATATTCAGCAGCTTCCTTCTATTAATAAAGTTGAAATAAGCAGCTGGCCTGCGTGGTCTCCTAATATTCCTTCGGTTCCTGACAATATTAAAATTGAGATAGTTCAGGATATCTAATTTTGTTTTAAACGGCCAGATCGAAGATCATCAAGCAGTTTTTTATACATTTGAATAATAATTTCCTGTTCGCGTCTTGATGATTTAATGACTCTCTCTTTAAGGCTCTGCACTTTTTTAATGTGTTCTTTAATAGTAGATATGGCATATTCATATTTCTCTTTATAATAATTCGGATTTGTTTTTATGCGTTTATAAAAAATTTTTTTTCTTTTTGCCACTGCATAATTTATATAATTTAACCCATATTTTAATTTTTTAATTCGGGCGCGAAAATAATTTCTGGCTTTTGTTTTATCGCGATGATACCATTTTATTCTTTTTAAATTATCTTCATTTTCTTTAAGTTGATTTTTAAGAGTTTTAACAAGATCTACAATTTCAGGAGGTACAATAAAAACATTTGATCTTTTTAACATACCTTCATATTTTTTCTGCATTTTTTCCAAATGTTTTTCAAAATTCTCCAGATTTTTCCATTCCATTGAATGAAGATCAACAAAATCGATTTGCTTTGATTTTAAATCTTCTTCTTTAATAGGTTTTTTAAATCTTTCTTTCATTTTTAATTTTTATTTCTATTCTAATTATAACACAATAACCTTGACAGATCGACCTATTTTTAGCATAATTAACTCCTTTGTAAAATTTTTATGAAAAAATATTTGTATAAAATCGGGTTTTTGCTGCTTATCTTTGGGATAATGGCAAGCACAGCCAGTGCGCAAAGCATGATGCCTTTGGGTGAAAATCCAGAGAATTTCACGTTTGATAAAAGCAATAAGGGGGAAGAAGATATTCCGCCAACAGCAAAGCTTAAAATACGTAATGATTCGGGAAATATAGATATGTATTCAGGCACTACTTCAACTGTTTTCACTTTTGACGGAAATAGCTCAATTGATGATGAAACTCCGGGTTATTTGCTTGAAGTTCGTTTTGATTTTGAAAATGACGGCAAACTTGATACTTATTACTCAAAAACCAAGCAAAGTACACACAAATACAATACTCCGGGTATAAAAACAGTTAGAATGGATGTCCTGGATTTAGGCGGGAACGTATCTTCAGCTTACAAGCAGGTTCTTGTTGTTGAAAATACAAAGCCTGAAGCTTATTTCACAGTAAAACCCAGCATTGGAACACCTGGGACGGAATTTACTTTTAATTCAAGCGCTTCTAAAGATGATCAATATAGCAATAATTTATTGGAATATCGTTATGATTTTAATGGAGATGGAAATTGGGATACTAAATTTTCAAAAATTAAAACAAGAACTCACTATTTTGATACACCTGGCTTAAAAAATGTTATTTTGGAAGTTCGTGATCCCGAGGGTTTAAGTGATTATTTTAGATACACAATTTATATAAAAGAAAACACACCGCCTGAAGCTGAATTTGATGTAACTAAAAATAAAGACGGCCAGATAATGGTTGATGCCGGAGATTCTTTTGATAAAGATAAAAGCCCATTAAAATACAGATGGGATTTTGACTATAATGGTAAAAACGATATCCAAATAGATACTGGCTGGTTTAATTCACCAATTGCAACTTTTCTTTATAAAAAGCCAGGAGAATACCTTGTTAAATTAATAGTAAAAGATCAGGACGAAGCGATCGCATCAAAGGTTATGCGAATTTTTGTTGATATTTTAAGCTAAATGTTAGAGAATAGTTAAGGTAACCTTAATTATTCTCAAATGAATTACAAATTTCATCTTTCTGTTTTAACCGGCGCAATAATGATTGCGGTTTTGGTAACTTTGGTTGCACCAATGTATACGGGTGCGGTAGGCCCTACTGCAAACCCACCTGACAATGATGGCCTTGTGCCGACTTTTAGTGGATTAAGAGTAATAGATAATTTAAATGCAACTGGAACTTCAACTTTTGATGTTGTTAATATAGTTGGAGATGCAACATTACAAAGCAATGCAAGTGTGGCAGGAGATTTAACTTTGTCAGGATCAACTCCGACTATTAATACTTATTGTGTGCCTAACAATAATCCAATGATGCCTCCATGTACACCAACGCCATTAAATATAAATGCAAATCTTCATAGTGGCTCTTTCTCTACTAATGGTGAAATTAGAGGAGAAGGTAATTTTTATTTAGCTGGCCACTTATTATCTGAACTTGCAAATGGGATTATTAATTTCGGAGGCACAGGTAATGCAACAAGTATTAATGTAAAAGGGAGAATAACTACTGATGACCAGGTAGGAAGCTATTATCGAGCATATAAGCAAGTTAATGCCCCAACAAATACGGCAATTTCGCATTGTTTTGCTGGAGATAGACTAGTAGGTTGTTCAGGTTATAACACTGGCGGATTTAGGGGTGCCGTTCCATATTATGGCGTAGATGGAATAGACTATTGTTATGCTTATAGCAATGGTGTAGCAACATTGACTTCATACTCAATATGTTTTGATCCTCAAGGAAGTTCAAATAGAACAACAACTGTTCAATAAAATATGATTTTATTAGTTTGATAGATTAACTGATTCAATACATCCATCTTTTAATGCAGGATTAGTTAATTTTTCACAATCCTCCATTTTTAACGGACCTTCCAGATTATTATAAAATTCATCAAGATCTTTTTGTGTTTTGTTGTTTAAGTCATCTTCTTCTTTTCTTCTATTAATTAAATCTTGATCTACTGCTTCATTCGTATTTGTATCAGAAACATTCAAAGTATCTTCAACTACTGGTGTCACATTTTCATTTTCCATCGTATTAGAATCATCAGCTGCTTGCTGAGCATTGCAGCCACTTAAAAGAATTGCAAATATTGCAATGAATAATACTTGTTTTCGCATGTTTTTTTAGTTAAGTTATAAAACCAAGAACAATTATAACTAATTAGATGAATATTGTCATCAAAACTCTCGGATGCAAGGCTAACAGGTATGAATCTGATAAAATTCAAAGTTATTTTGAAGATAAGCATTTGGTTGTTGATGCTGCGGTAGCAACTTTAAAACACGCGGATATTGTAATTATAAATACCTGCACTGTTACACATGCAGCTGATCGCAAGTCACGGCAGGCAATCCTGCCTTTAAAAAAGCTTTATCCGGACGCTAAAATTATTATTTTTGGATGCGGTGTTAATGTTGATACAAAGGGATATTCCGATCTTCCGATTGTTGATTACGCAGTTAAAGAAACCGATGAACTCATCAAATTAATCGAGGAAATATCAAAAACAGTTAAATCAAAAGAAGATCATTCACATTTACAAAAAAATCGCACACGTGCGCTGATTAAAATTCAGGACGGATGCAATAATTTTTGCGCATATTGTATTGTTCCTTTTGCCCGCGGACGTGAAAAAAGCACGCCATTCTATGAGATAATTGAAGAAATTAATGACAAAGTTGATAAAGGATACAAAGAAGCTGTTTTAACAGGAATTAATATAGGTGCTTATAAAAATAACAATCTTGATCTGGCTGATTTGATTGAACTTATACTGCGTGATACAAAAATTGAAAGATTAAGATTAAGTTCGATCGAACCTCAAAATTTCAATTACAAATTCCTTGAATTACTCAAAGATAAACGCTTTTGCCAACATTTACATATTTCGCTTCAATCAGGTTGCGATGAAACTCTAAAACTAATGAGAAGAAGATACGATACTAATATGTATTTTGAAATGATTAAAAGTTTGCGCAAAGCTGCGCCAAATATAAGCATAACAACCGATATTATTGTTGGCTTTCCTGGTGAAACCGAAGGGCATTTTATTGAAACCATTAATTTTATTAAAAAAGTAGGATTCAGTAAAATCCATATATTCCCCTATTCTAAGCGAACCGGCACTGCTGCAGCTACATTCCCAAATCAAATTCCTGAAAACGTAAAAAAAGAACGATGCATTTATTTAAGTGAAATTGAAAAACAGCTTCGCCATGATTTTTATGAAAAGAATTTAAACAAAACAGAAGAAGTTTTAATTGAATCAATTGATAAAAAAGGTTTTGCAATCGGCTTCACTTCAAATTACTTAAAAACACGCATTCACTCAAATTTAAAAACTAACCAAATAGTTCCGGTTAAACTTCAAAAGATTACCGAAGATATTGAAATCATTGGAGTTTTATAATCCAAGACTTTTTCTGATTTCTTCAGCTTTTGCTTTATCTTCTTCGCTTTTACCAGCCTGTTCCTGACCCATTTCAAGATCACGCCATTCTTCGTAGTGCTGTTTTGCCAGTTTTTCAAGCTGTGGAACATGTTTTTTTGAAAGCTGTGCAAATTTCTGCTTTTCTTCGGTAAAGATATTCATCAGCTCATCTACCTGCCATTGTTTCAACTTTGGAATAGCATCAACAATGCGCTTTTTTTCAACTTTTGAAAGAGAAATTGAAGATGCAAGAAGATTTATAAACTTGTCATCATCAAATGTTGTTTCAGCATGCGCAGGTAATTTAAGTTTGATTCCATCAGTAAACATTTGACCTAACTGAAAATTCGCCGGTGTATTATCTTCCGGTTCAGCTGGCGGAGGAGTGCCCATGCCAGGCATAAGGGGCATTCCAGTTGGTGGTGGCGTTGGCGGAGTCGGAGGCGTTGGAGCAGTCGGCTGACTCTGGCCCTGGCTCTGCTGACCTTGCCCTTGGTCTTTTGGTGGTTGTGGTTGTTGTGTATTGTCTTGATTCATAATTAGGAAATTAGCGGAGTTTATTATAACTATTTCCATTTAATAGAGCAACCCATCGATGGATTTTGTTTTTCAGCTACTTTTTCATCTTTCACAAGTGCATCTAATGCTTCCCTTAACTCTTCTTTAGTAACCTGATCTTCATGCTGCCAATCGTCATCGATTCTTCCATGATAAACCAATTTACGCTCTTTGTCGTAAACAAAAATATCAGGTGTGCATTGTGCTTTATATAACTTTGCAACTTCCTGTGATTCATCTCTTAAATAAGGAAAATTCATTTTCCAATCTTGCGCAAATTCAGGCATTTTCTCAAAACTGTCTTCAGGATAATTATCGCTTTCATTGGCATTTATTCCAACAAATTGCACACTTTTATCTTTAAAAACTTCCTGAAGCTGAATCAGCCGGGAAATTACAGCCTGAACATAAGGACAATGATTACACATAAATATAATCACTAAAATTTTGGCATCATTGTAACTTTCAAGAGAATGATCAGCGCCGTCAATACCTGGTAAATTAAAATCGTGAGCTTTTGAGCCTGGAGGTAAATTTAAAGATTCAAGTAAAACCATAATTACAAAATTTAAGGAATAAATTTAAGTTCTTTCGTGCCCTTTTTTTTGCAACACAAAATTCTGAATAATAAATAAATTATAAATATTAAAATTATAAAAATCAGATACCAATAAGCAAAAATCATAGTTTCAATAGCTACTATTAAAAATCCTAAGGCAATAGCGCCTCCAATAAACATTAAAATAACTATTGGTCCAAGTTCAGGCAATATTTCAAGCAATTGCATTACCGGAAGGAAGAAAGCAATAATGCCGAATGTTAACAATCCCCAGGCTAATAATCTTAGAATCCACCAATCATCGTGTATCAAATTTTTTAACTCTTTTTCAAGAACCTCATTTGTATTATTTGAAATTGCAAAAATTTCACCTCCCTGTATTTTATTATCTTTAAGTGCACCTACAACAATAAGTTTATCTTTTGTTGATACACCATAAACTGTTTGTCTTGTTGTGTCTGTTTCATTAACTGAAATTTGCTGCAGATCAAATAATTTCAAAGCGGGTTTAGGACTTACCAAATAACCATTGATTTTAAAATCCAAAATCGTTTCATCCGTTCTTACTTCAGTCCATTCATTATCAATTTTTTCTTCATAAACTTTTTTATAATACAAAAGATCATCATCGCTGCCTTCTGCTCTGAGTGATGACAATGCCTCGGGTTGTCCCTCAATTTTAACCATACCATCCGCGAGGTCTAGTACTTGTGTATCTTCAATTAAAGGAAGCCATCTTATTTGATTTAAATTATGATACAAGCCTTCTGCATAACCTAAAATTATAAAAGCTACTACGCTTATTAACATTCCTAATAGTGAAATGCTCAAACTTTGTGTTAATCGGGAATCTTTCATATTTATATTGTTAATTAAAGCTGAGCAGCTTCAACTGCGACTTTAGATAATTCAGCTCGTGTGATTGAACGATTTGGTTCAAATAAGCCTCCACCTACTCCCTGAACAATGTTAAGTTCCTTTGCTTTGGCAACATATTTAGCATACCACCGGTCCAAATCAACATCATCAAACGGCTTTTCAGTTATTTCAGGTACATCGGCACCTTTAATTTCCAAAACAACTTTAACTGCTTCGGCTCGTGTGATTTCACGGCCCGGAAATAAATACCCATCATCACCCTCAACATAACCGTTTTGATTAGCCTTACTTACCACATCACAAAACCAGTCATTCACACTCATATCAGGAAATATACCCAAATGACAGCTTGTACCTCCAATTCCAAAAGCAAGCATTAAAATTTTTATTGCCTCAGCTCTGACTATATTGCGATTAGGTTCAAAATTTCCATTACCATCACCCTGAACCACATTCATCACCCGTAATTTTTCAATATATTGTTTTGCCCAATGTCCGTCAATATCATCAAAACCTTCAACAATCGGATCTAAAACCGTATTCCACGCACCTCTTACAGCAACAACATTTCCGCATTTTTTAGTTTTCAAAATTGTATAAACACACATTCTGTAATAAGAAACGCCATCAGATGCTTCTTCTTCATATTCTGTTGAGACTTTACTATTTAAAACATAGTCTTCGTCAGGAACACTGTTTGTTGTTGATTTATAAAGTTTAAAAGTTTCCAAATCAGTTTCCTGAGGTTCATCCCAGGTTATATCCAAAATCCCATCGGAAACAAAGGCAGCACTAATTTCAATAGGAACAACATCATCAGCTTCAACATACTGTGCTTCAGCAAGGGCTGTGTGTGCAAAAAGAAAAGAAACAATCATCAGCATACTTATATATTTTTTCATTTAACTAAAGTTAATTTTTATCTATAAGATTATAACATTTTTTATAAAAATTTTAAGTTTTCTTAATAATTTATTGTTAAGATTTTTGCATGTTAAATAAATTCATTGAATTATTATTTCCAAAATCATGCATTAATTGCCATAAAGAAGGCAAATTCTTATGTGACGCATGTTTTTCTCAAATAAAAATAACAAATCCTAAAATAAATAATTTAAATTTTATTGAACTATTTATCCCCTGTTATCTTCATCAAAATCCTGTTTTACGCAAAGCCGTGCATAAACTTAAATATTCTTTTTATAAAGAAATCTCTTTGGAACTGACGGAACTCTTTTCACATTTCAGATATCCTGAAAATTCCCATATTGTGCCAATCCCCCTTCACAAAAAACGCCTTAAATATAGAGGTTTTAATCAATCCGAAATTCTTGCGCAAAATTTAAAACAACCAATATCAAAATTATTAATAAGAATCAAAAATACAAATTCGCAGGCAACTTTAAACAAACATGACAGAACTGAAAACATTAAAAATTCTTTTGAAATAAATAAGCAAATTACTTTATCTAAAAGCACTCCTTTGATAATTCTTGATGACATCTGCACAACATTTTCAACAATGAATGAAGCTGCAATTACTTTAAAAAAAGCAGGATTTAAGCTAATCTATGGAATGACACTAGCCCACGCAGAACTTAAATCACACAAATGAAAATAGGAGTTGATGCATCAAGGTACAATGTTAAAAACGGCACAGGCGTTGAGCTTTATTCTGTAAAAATTATTCAGGGTTTAATCGAGCATTTTAAACATAATCCCGAACACGAGCTCATACTTTATACTCCGCGAAAATTAATGCTTTTTAAGGCACGAAATATTAAACACAGATTAATTCCATTTAAAAGGCTTTGGACAAAGGTGAGGCTCTCTTTGGAAATGCTTTTTCATAAGCCAGATGTATTATTTGTACCTTCACATGTTTTGCCTTATTTCAGCCCAAAACGCTGCATTATTACAGTGCACGATGTTGCTTTTATGCACATGCGCGAGGCATATTCGCGATTTCAGTTTTGGTATCTTAAACGCGAAACAAAACGGGCAGTGAAAAAAGCCTCAACAATTATTGTGCCAAGTGAAGCAACAGCAAAAGACCTGAGGCATTTCTTTAAATGTCCTGATGAAAAAATTAAAGTGATTCATCATGGCCATGAATTCAAACCTATAAATTTCCCTGCTGAATTTGAAAGAGAATTATTTGAAAAACTTGGAATAAAAAGAAGCGATCATTTCTTTTTGTTTATTGGCAGGCTTGAAGAAAAGAAAAATATCTACAGATTAATGAAAGCGTTTAATAAATTCAAAGAGAATTTTGCAAATTATAAGCTTATTCTGGCTGGTTCCCGCGGCCATGGTTTCACTAAATTACTTAAAAAATCATTAAAATCAGATATTTTTAGCGGTGTTTTAATGCCCGGATATATTACTGACCGCGAAAAACATGTTCTTTTAAAATATTGTGATGCATTTGTTTTCCCAACTTTATACGAAGGATTTGGATTTCCTGTTTTGGAAGCTTACACATACGGGAAGCCGGTTTTGACCTCGAATACAGCATCATTGCCGGAAGTTGCCGGTGAAGGAGCTATTTATGTTGACCCGTATAAAATTGAATCAATTGAAGAAGGTCTTGTTAAACTGGTAAAAAATCCGGATTTGAAAAAAGAAAAATACGACATTCAAAGAGCGCAATTAGCTAAATTCAAATGGGACAGTGCGATTGAAAAAACAATTAAACTGCTTGTTTCTTAATAAACATTCTTTTAACTTCTTCTTTTTCAGCTGTTGAAAGTCTTTCTGTTAATTTATTAAATTTGCTTCTTATTAAAGGGTTTTGATCAGCCTGAAATATTAAAAATGCTTTAAAAAAAGGATTGGATTTTGTTTGTTCATTTTTACGATGAATCACATTCCATATTTGCTCAAGTAAAGTTCTGTTTGATAAAAAGGCCGCTCTAACCCGCACTTCGGGATCTTTTAGAATTTCTAATGTTAGTGTTTTTAATAATGGATTATTTCTTTCAAAATCTTTTTGTGCCAATGCGATTCTTTCTTCCACGTTTGAATTTCCCAAAATATAATTGGCCACTTTTATACTGTTTGTTTCTTTAATAAGCATTTTATGAATGCTTTTATTGTTTGCGTTTTTAATTAAATTCATTTCAATTTCTTCAATTGCCGAACCCGCAAGTAAACTTAAAACTGTTTTGGATTTAATAATTTCACGCTGACTTAAAGCAATTAGAATTTGCGGATCTTTTGTTAAAGCAAGTTTTTCTTCTGTAGCTGTTGTTATGTCTCCTGTTCTCCTTGCAAGAGCCAAATAGACCTCTTTGTTTCTATTTTTTAATAACCCAAGTTCTACTTCCGCATCCAATTTTTCTCTTTGGGCAATAGCCACCTTAACTTTTGTACTTTGGCTTGTTACAGCCTTATCAAGCAAGTAGTCTTTGTCATCAATTAATTTGGAAACCCTAATTCTGACGCTCTCGTCCTTATGATTTTTTAATGCATCAGAAACTTTTTTATTTTCATCTTTTAATAATTTTTTAAATACTTCATCCGATAGTTTTTGAGAAAATGATTGAGCAATTTTAAGTCGGAATAAAGCGTTTCCAGAAGCAGCACACAAATCGAGAATCTTTTGATTATTAGAATTTTCCAAAACAAAGTCCCACAAGGCCGTATAATTTTTCACTTTTCTGTGAAGTAAAACTTTTTGAATGACTTCAACATTAGCAATATTCTGCCTTACTATGATCAGCAAAGCACTTAAAGTAATAAATGGATTTTTTAGTAATAAATCTATGCCTTTATTTAATGAAGCCATAAACTCAATGATTTCCGCGTCTTTTTGCTTGGCGCAAAATTCAATTATTCTTCGGTTATCTGATTTGTTAAGTACATATTTAAAATGATTAATATTTGCAAGAGGTGATTTAAGCGCATAAAGAATCAAAGTAGTATTTTGTATATTTAGAGAAATGATGACGGTAAGCATTCTTGAAGTTAATTTTGACGACCATAAAATATTCTTCAAAACCATGTTATCTCTCGTGTTGTAGATAATAGAATACAAAGTGCTTCTTAATACATTTGGATTTCTGACAATTGAAATCAATATTCTGCTTGCAACTACCGGCGCAATAAATTTTAAAATATTAAGTGCATTATCTTTTAAATCATTCAGCATTTCGCTTGTCATATCTTTTTTTTCACTTAATAAAAGTGCTGTTTTTGGATTCTCAGTTTTAATTAATTCCGCAAAAATTTTAGGATCTGTTTCCTCTACAAACAAGGCTTCGAGTTCCTGATTCTTTGTTATAACAGCCAGTTTTGCAGCAATTATTTTTAAATTTGGCACATTACTCTTTGCCAAAATTTTAATCACATTCGGATCTTCAAATTGTATTCTGGTTTTTTCCTTTTTAGCAGCTAGAAGCAGGGCTTCAGCATCTAAAAATTTTGAAAATTTTATTTTCTTAAAAAAAACTGTTAATTCTTCTTTTGTAACAGGTTGCTTTTCAGCATTTTCAGGCGCAGTTTTTGTTTTATTTTGTTTATTATTCATTTATTTATTATAACATATTTTTGCTTTATATCAAACGGTATTCACAAGTTTTTAATTTTAAGATATCCTAAATACATGATTAATCAGCAAATCTCTGAAATTTTTCAAGAAATCGGAGATATTCTCGAAATAAAAGATGAGAATCGTTTTAAGATACTTGCATACCAAAGAGCAGCTCAAATAATAAGAAATCTAGCTACTGATTTAGGCAAAGTATATAAAAAAGATCCAAAAAAAATCCTTGAAATCAAAGGTATCGGCAAAGATCTATATCTTAAAATTGTTGAGATTATTGAAACCGGCAAATGCGATATGCATCAGCGCCTACTTGAAGAAATTCCAAACGGGGTTTTGGATATGCTTCGGCTTCGCGGAGTTGGTCCCAAAAAAGTAAAAATGTTCTATATAACACTTGGCCTAAAATCACTCAAAGAATTAGAAAAGGCCTGCAGAAGCGGAAAAATCCACGTACTGCCAGGTATGGGAGAAAAAACAGAACTGGGAATTTTAAAAGCAATTGATGATATGCAAAGATTTTCGCAGCGTACATTAATGCCGTTTGCACTTGAAGAAGCCAATCTGATTATTGAATATTTGAAAAAGAAAAAATCAGTAAAAAATATTCAATATGGCGGAAGTTTAAGAAGGCGCAAAGAAACAGTCGGTGATATTGATATTCTGGTTTCAAGTTCAAAAAAAGATGCTGCTGAAATCATGAATCACTTTATTAAATATTCTGAAGTTGAAGAAGTACTTGCTCACGGAGCAACAAAGTCCAGCATTGTTCTTATTACCGGAATTCAAGTTGATTTGCGCGTGGTTGAGCCAAGTACTTATGGTGCTGCCCTGCATTATTTTACAGGATCAAAAGCTCACAATATTGCTATCAGAGACCGTGCAAAAAAGAAGGGGCTGAAAGTAAGCGAATATGGTGTATTTAAAGGCAATAAACGAATCGCCGGCAAAACCGAAGAAGAAGTGTTTAAAGCAGTTGGTCTGCCATATATTATCCCTGAACTTCGAAAAAATGATGGTGAAATAGAAGCCGCATTAAAAGGCAAATTGCCTGTTTCAATTGAACTCAAAGATATTAAAGGTGATCTTCACATGCATACAAATGAATCCGATGGCACACAGGATTTGGAAACAGTTGTGGAAAATTGCTATAAAGCCGGATATAAATACATTGCTATCACAGATCACTCTAAAACTTCTGTAATTGCAAACGGACTCGACTCAAAACGTTTACTAAAGCAATACAAACAAATTGATAAACTAAATAAACAATACGAAGATAAAGATTTTAAAATTTTAAAAGGAAGCGAAGTTGATATTTTAAAGGACGGAAATCTTGATTTTAGCAACGAGATTTTGGCTCAAATGGATATTTTTCCTGCTTCAATCCATTCTGGCTTCACTCTTCCAAAAGCAAAAATGACAGACAGAATTATTAAGGCAATGAGTAATCCTTATGTTAAAATAATCGGGCATCCAACAGGCAGGCTTATAAATCGCCGTGACCCGTTTGATGTTGATATGGACGCAATTATTGATGCTGCAAAAGAATACAAAGTCGCACTTGAGCTTAATGCTCAGCCATTAAGGCTAGATTTAAATGATATATATTTGAGAAGAGCAAAAGAAAAAGGCGTTAAAATTGTAATAGGAACCGATTCGCATCACACTTCGCAAAGAGTATATATGCAGTACGGAATTTACATAGCACGCCGCGGTTGGCTCGAGAAAAAGGATGTCCTTAATACCCGCACACTTAAACAATTATTTGATTATTGGAAGTAAAATGGCCAAAAAAATAGCATTAGTACATGATTTTTTATTGAAGCTCGGAGGCGCAGAACGCGTTTTGAAAGTTTTGGCGGATATGTTTCCTGATGCGCCGATTTACACTTTGTTATATGACGAAAAAGCGGTTGGCTCGGTATTTCCTAAGGAAAGAGTGCGAACTTCAGACTTACAAAAACTTCCAAAATTTTTAAGGAGCCGCCAGAAATATTTGTTTTCTAAAATGCCCAAAGCAATTGAAAAGTTTGATTTAAGCGGTTATGACATTGTTTTAAGTTCAAATTCAGCTTACGCGCACGGCATCATCACCAACACCGACACAAAGCACATTTGCTACTGCCACTCCCCTATGCGCTATGCCTGGGACTGGAAAGATGAATACATGAAAGAGCAAAATCTCGGGCGCATAAAGCGGGGACTCGCGAGTTATTTGTTGAGCAAAGTGAGATTATGGGATCAGATAGCGGCAGATCGCGTTGATGAATATATTGCTAATTCGCGTACAGTTCAGGGAAGAATTCGAAAATATTACCGCATGGAAGCACCGATTATTTATCCGCCTGTTGATATTTCAAGATTTAAAGCCGGACGAAAACATCAAAATTATTTTTTGATTGTTTCAACTCTGACGCCTTATAAAAAAATCGATCTGGCAATAAAGCTTTTTAATAAGATAAATAAGGAACTTGTTATTATTGGTGACGGACCCCAGCGCGAATATTTACAGTCTATTGCCGGCCCTAATATTCAGTTTTTGGGATTCAAATCAGACCGTGAAACAGCGGAATACTTTATGAACTGCAGAGCATTTGTTTTCCCTGGTGAAGAAGATTTTGGGATAACACCTGTTGAAGCAATGGCCTGCGGCAAGCCGGTTCTTGCCTATGGTCGCGGCGGAGTTACCGAAACAGTTATTGAAGGTGAAACCGGTGAGTTTTTCACAAAACCAACCGTGGAATCAATGGAAGCCGGACTTGCAAGACTCCTTCTAAATGAAAAAAAATACAAACCAATGCTGATAAGAAAACATGCAGAAAAGTTTGACCAGTCAAAGTTCAAAAGTAAGATAAAAAAATTAATATGTTTACCCTAAAAGATTTAAATTTAGAAAAATTTTCATACGATAAAAAATACCAAAGGTATCTCGAGGCTTTAAATATTTTTATTGAACAAATGTGCAAAAATCCAAACATTACCCAAATTTTTGTGCATGGCTCTTTTATAAAAGGCAAATTACATAAAGACTCTGATCTTGATTTTGATATTATTGACCCTAAAATAACGAAAACTGAACAAATCAGAATCAATATTAATGATGTTGAGGTAGATTATATTGTTATTAACAGAGAGATTGTCCTTAAAAAATTTAAAAACAATGATAAATTATTCATAAAAGGTGTTTCAAATTGGGTGCGGGTATATGGTGATGATTCTTATGATGATTTGATAGAAAAAGCTAAATTTTCGTCTTGAAGATTACCATTTAGTTTGCTATTTTAACGTCCCAACCAAGTAAATTTTTTAGGCATGTCCGAAGTTTCTTTTTATCGCAAATACAGGCCACAAAACTTCAATAACCTTGTAGGTCAGGATCATATCAAAACTACTCTTCTCAATGCACTTAAAGAGGGGCATCCTGCTCACGCTTATCTTTTTTGCGGACCCCGGGGAACCGGAAAAACTTCGACAGCGCGCTTACTTGCAAAGGCAATCAACTGCACTAATTTAAGTGAAGAAGGCGAACCATGTGACAAATGTGAAATGTGCGAGACAATTAAAGCCGGAAACTTAATTGATTTAATTGAAATTGATGCTGCATCAAACCGCGGTATCGATGAAATTCGCGATCTTAAAGACAAAATCAACTTTGCGCCAACCCGTGCAAAAAACAAAATTTATATTATCGACGAAGTCCACATGTTAACAAAAGAGGCTTTTAACGCTTTATTGAAAACATTGGAAGAACCTCCGTCGCATGTATTTTTTGTGCTTGCAACAACCGAAAGCCACAAGGTTCCTGAAACAATTATTTCGAGATGTCAGAGATTTGATTTTAAAAGAATTACTAAAAAAACAATTGCTACGCGTTTAATGTATATTGCCCAGATGGAAGGAATTGAAGCCGAAGAATCAGCGGTTGAATCAATTGCTCATACTGCCGAAGGCGGACTTCGCGATGCAATCGGTCTACTCGAGCAACTAACAACTGATGGCAAACTTGAATTCGACAGGGTGCGCGATGTGCTTGGAATAAGTGGCATAACCGTACTTGAAACTTTTTACAAACACTTAAAAAATAACGATACTAACGCAGCATTGGCTGTAATTCAGGATTTATATGCACAAGGTTCTGATCTTGTTCAATTTGCTAAAGATTTCCTTGAACATCTTCGGCTTGAAATGCTTAAATCCGTTGAAAACGGCAATAAAGCTGAAGTCAATTATGCTCTTAATACAGCCGATATCTTTCAGGATGCTTACAATAAACTTAAAATCACAACAATACCGCAATTGCCTTTAGAGATGGCAACAATCAAAACTACAATGCATTCCGGAGCGACCGAAGGGAGCTCGATGGAGCGAGCTGCGCCAGCAGCGAGCGAAGCGGTAATCCCACAACCTGCTGTTCGTGAACATTCAGCAATAAAGCCAAATATCTCAGAACAGGAACCAGAAAAGCCAACTGAAAAAATCCCGCTTACAATAAGTTATGTTAAAGAAAACTGGCCACGTGTACTTGAACTTATCAAAACGCCTTTTGTAAGAATGAGCTTTAAAGCAGGCAAACCTATTCAGGTTGAAAATGGCGAAATTTTAATTGAATTCAGTTCTAAATTCCACGCTGAAAAAGTTGATACAGCTGAAAATAAAATTGAAATAGAAACAGCAATAGCACAGGTTTTTGAAGAACCCGCAAAAGTTAATTATACGGTCTCAGAAGTCCAGCTTTCAGCAGCTGCACCTGAGCCGGAAGAGGAAGCTGAAGAGCCTGATAGCGAGTTTGCCCCTCAGGAAGAGCAAAAACCAGACACTACTCATGCTGCTTTGGATATTTTTGGGGGAGAGTTAATAGAGGACTAGCTATCTCTCCACCAAGTGCTTTTTAATAAACAGATTTATCGCTTCAACTGTGGGATTTTTAAGGTCAGGCGGACTTTGAGCCACCCAAACCGCGAAATTATATAGCTCCTGGTTGTCCACTTTAAGCCATTTTTCATTTTCATATAAAAAAACCAGAAGTGTTGTTACTGCGATTCGCTTGTTGCCGTTTTGAAAAGGGTGATTTTTGATAAGAAGATAAAACAAAATTGAAGCCTGGCCAAGCAAACCTTTATAAAGATGGCGCTTGCCGAATGTCTGAAACGGCGCTGCAAGGCAGCTTTCAAGAATACCTGGATATCTTGTTTCAAATTCAGGAATTGGTTCATCCCACGTCATCCACTCTTTTGCGAGCTTATGCGCTATGTATTCAACTTCTTTTATTGTTAAAATTCTTGTCATTAAGCGAAATTTTAAGTTTCTTTAAGTTTTTTTAAAGCCTCACCATATTCTTTGATGGTTTTTTTGATGGCTTTATCTATTGTTTGCTTTTTCTCGTTAGATATTTTTTCTTTAAAAATCTGGCCAAGATCATCAAGTTTGATGATGTAATTTCTGCCTACTTTTTCAGCTTTGATTTGTCCGTTTTGAATTTTTTTGAAGACTGCTATTCGGCTTATTCCAAGCAATTTTGCTGCTTCGCTTGCAGATACATATTCAGACATTTTGATTATGTTAACTATATATAAATAGGTTAACATATGTTAACTAAAAAGTCAAAGGTTAACAAAAGTGGGACCAGGACCACTTTTTATCAAACCGCAACATTTTCAAATCTAATACAATTTAATATTTGACATATCTAAATTATTATTGCAAAATAACCACCACCAATAATTTTATTTATGAAATTCGTAGATGTACAACCAGATGAAGTTATTACTACAAGGGATTTTCCGGTTTATAGTCCTGAGGTTTTAGAAAAATATTTTGATTTATATAAAAATGGGCGTGACAAAGTGCTTCCTCCTGTGCCACTTATTGATGTAAATCGTTATTTAACGCACTTTGATGAGCCGGAATACAGTCTTCTTCTTGAATTCTTAAGTCAAAATCCGGATGTAAGATTTTTTTTATTGAATGGGAGCCATAGAACTACATCTGCAAATCTAAACAGAATATTAATTAGAGGAATGGTTCTGGAAACAATAGCTGACATTCAAGTCGCTAAAGAGATAAGATGTAATGGTAAAAGATATGAACACGGTTTACTTGACACTATCGATGAAAACATAAAAGATTTAATAGAGCACTTTAGAGGTACAAAGTTATTTCAGACAGTGCAACATAAAACCGATCAGATGATAAATCAGCGCGTTATTCCTCCTTACATGTATGATTAAAATTACTAAATACACAGAAAGGTATAAAGATGATGTAATAAATCTAATAGTTGCCATCTGGGAAAAGGAATTTGATTATAAAGGAGTTGAAAGACCTGATATTTACGATATCCCCGGATTTTATCAAAAAGATAAAAACAGCAATTTTTGGGTGGCGCTGTCAGATAACGAGTTTGTTGGATGTGTCGGGATCATTAAAAAATCTGATGGTTCGGCACATTTAAAAAGAATGGCGGTTAAAAAAGAATTTCGTAAGCAGGGAACAGGAGAAAAACTCTTTCAAACCGTACTCGAATTTGCAAAAAAGCATAAAATTAATACTATTTATGTAGGAACTGTTACGGAAAATACAGAAGCAATAAAGTTTTATAAAAATCACGGCTTCAAAGAAAACGAGTTTGTGCCGGAAGGACTAGTTGTTGCAGATAACCCAATTTGTTTAAAATTAAACCTTTAAATATGTCAGAAATACCATATACAGAAGAGAATCCGGAATTTGATGCAAGTGAATTAACTTTTGAGCAGTTAAAACAAGCTGTTGAATTAGCCCGTACAACATTTACTCAAACTGAAAATGGATTTAGGAATGTAAATGGTGATGTAATAGAGATAAAAGAAAGCAAGGGTGTATATAAAATAGTAAATTTTCCAGCACAATCTCGTTGTCCAAAGCTTCATAATGAAGTTATGTTCACGCCTGAAGGTGAAATAATCCAAAAAGGTTCACCTGACAGAGAAGAAATGATAGCTGCAATAAAAGCACTTCTGGAAAAAACAGAAAATAGAATAATTGAATAAAGAAACCACTGTCTGTATAGCTTAAAAAATATTTAAAAACTCCTTCTCTTCAAGAACCTTAACTCCCAATTCCCGGGCCTTTTTCAATTTACTGCCCGGACTTTCGCCTACAACCAAATAGTCGGTTTTGGAACTTACCGAGCTCTGAACGTGACCGCCTGCTTCAAGAATCATTTGTTTTGCCTGTGAACGGGTTACTCCCTCTAATGTTCCGGTAAGTACAAAAGATTTGCCTGTTACTCCCTTTTTCTCTTTAACTTTGAGCATGAATAGAGTAACGCCGACTTTAAAAAACTTCATCAATAATGCATGATTGTGCTTATCCTTAAACCATTCATGAACTTCACCCGCAACTTTCTCACCAATGCCTTCAATATTTTCCAGATCCTCCAAAGTAACGCTGTCCAAAGTCGCAATAGCATCTTCTGGAGTTAAAATAATCTGGTCGCTCACATCAATTTTTTTCTCTTCTTCTCCAAACAAACTCGCCTGAACAGCTGCTTTTTTTGAAGCCTTAACTTTTGGAGCAGGACCTTTTCGTACAAGATGCTGAATGATAAATTTTGCCAGATCATGACTGGCTTTTTCGCCCATGTAGCGGATTCCGAGTCCGAATAAAAACTTATCCAAAGCAATATGCTTGGATTCCTGAATTGCATTGTAAACATTGTTAGCCCGTTTTTCTTTAAATAAAGGCAAATTCATGAGGTCGGCAACTTCAAGTTTAAATATATCAGCCTGATCTTTCACCAAATCATAATCAAGAAGCTGATCAACGACTTTTTCGCCAAGACCATCGATATCAAGCGCGCCTTTGCAAACAAAATGGTAAAAATTCTGGCGCTGTTTTGCGCTGCATTTTGGATTAGTACAACGATATGCTGCCTCTCCTTCTTTGCGCTCAACTTCTCCTCCGCAAATCGGACACTCTTTTGGAAATTTAAATTTCTTTTCGCTGCCATCGCGAAGATCAGTTAATACTTCAACAACTTCAGGAATAACATCTCCGGCCTTCTGAATAACAACGGTATCACCTATTCTAACATCCTTTTTGGCAATTTCGTCTTCATTATGGAGTGTTGCTCTGCTTATGGTTGATCCGGCAACCAAAGTGGGCTTTAAATGAGCCACAGGAGTAAGCGCACCGGTACGGCCGACCTGAACCTGAATGTCTTCTACAATGCTGGTTGCTTGTTCCGCAGGGAATTTATAAGCCAGCATAAAGCGCGGAAATTTGGCTGTGAATCCCATTTTTTCATGCTGTGCTCTGCTGTTAACCTTAATAACAATTCCATCAACTTCGTAAGGCATGTGCTCTCGTTTGTTATGCCAGCTTTCGCAAAATTTAATTACCTGATCAATTGTTTCAAACTTTTTCCATTCCGGATTAACTTTTAAACCCAACTTCACGAATTCATTTAAAATTTCTTCCTGAAATTTAATATCTCCATTTTTGGAATACTGGCCAATTTCATAAAAAAATGCTTCCAAATTACGGCTTGCAGCTACCTGAGGATCAAGTTGACGAATGGTTCCAGCTGCTGCATTGCGCGGATTCGCAAAAGGCTCTTCGCCCATTGCGGTCTGTTCTTTATTAATTTTATCAAAACTCTTTTTTGGAAGATAAACTTCACCGGAAGCCTCAATATCAACAGGTTCATTCAATTCAAGAGGAATTGATTCGATTGTTTTTACAGTGTGTGTAACATCTTCTCCTTCAACACCGTTGCCACGCGTTAATGCGCGCACATATTTACCTTTTTTATAGTGGATTGTGATGTTTAAACCATCGATTTTAAGCTCGCAAACAAATGAAATTTTTTCACCTGGAACAAGTTTAGTGATTCTTTCAGCCCATTCACGCACTTCTTCTGCTGAAAAAGCGTCCTGAAGACTCTTTTTTGGAGTTAAATGTTTAACTTTCGCAAATTTGCCTGATAAAGCCGACCCTACACGCTGAGTAGGAGAATCCGGGGTTATTAAGTCAGGATAATGATTTTCAAGCTCAATTAATTCTTTTTTTAAAGAATCGCGGACAGCTTCGGAAACATTTGATTTATCAAGAACAAAATATTCATAATTTCGCTTTTTTATCTCGTCCCTAAGCTTCTCAATCCTCTGTTTTGCTTTTGCTTTATCCATCAAAATTTGGTATAATATAGAGAAAAATAAACCTAAATCATTATATCAAATGGATGAAGAAAGTAAAAAGCTTGTTGATGAAACTCTTATGAATCAGGGAGTTGACCAATATGTTCAGCAAATGATTAATAAGCCGCAAATCGATCCAACAGGAATCGACGATACTGATATGGAATTTATGGAAAAAGTAATAAAGATGGTTGAAAGCGAAATAATCCATCTTTATGTTCCTTCAAGTTTAATAAATGAACCGGTTTACAAAAAACTGGACGAACAAACACAAGGAAGAGTTGATTTGAATGCAGTTAATCTGCTTTCAGAAATAAGACAAATTAAAACATTGTGGGATGCCGGAGACAGAGATAGTTTTCAGATCCAAAATTTAATTTACAGAATGCGCCATACAAAACAAATAATTGAAAAAGAAATTGGCGATTGTTTTATAATCTAATAATTATGCCAGGAGGCTCAGGATCGCAAGGTCCAAAACCAAACGAAACACAACCAAAAGCACCAACTACGCCGCAGCAAAAGCCTGCTCAAACTCCCGCCCAAAAAGCTGAACAAACTAAAGAAAAAAAAGAGGAAACAATAGGTGCAGAAACCAAAAAACAATTAAAAGAAATGATGGATGGAATGGATTTAGTTGGTAGTATTAAAGGTGTTATGGAATCATGGGCAAATCTCTGGAAATTGATTTTAAATTTAGGAGATGAATTGGATAATATGAAATATGAACAGGATCCGGTTAAAAGACAAAAAATTTTAAGTGATATTGAAAAAAGAATTAAAGTGCCGGACATTAAAAATAAAGATGCATTAAAAACCAAACTGGAAAAACCGAATGAAAATGAAAAACTGGTTGATTATCTTTATAGATCAATTGGTTTACCAAAACCTGATGTAAAAGAAATAAAGCCACCAACCACAGAAGTTAAAATTCCACATTTAATAATGCAGCTAAAAAAATCACTGGGTTGGGCTGCTGGAAGAAAATCAATCACAGAAAAATTCACTAATAAAAAGAAACGAATATTCAATAAGGGCGATATGGTTGTCCTCAGGGATAAACTCGCTGGTAAAGGCAAAGAATTCAATGCTGGTTTTGTTGTAGCAATTAACGAAACAAATGTTTATATAAGAAACAATGAAAGTGAAGAGCCAAAAAAATATCCATGTGCACAGTTATTCGTGGCATTTCAAATACCTGGTAATGCTAATAACGGTAAAGCACCGGAATATCCTGGAGCGGATAAAGATAAAGATAAAAAGCAATAGTTGACGTATACCCTAATTTGTATGTATAATATATAAGTAATCAAACAATAAAAATGGCAGATTCAAATACACAAAATAATCAAGGAACAAGTGGCAGCGCTCAAGGAGACGACAACGCAAAGGTAATTAATTTATCTCAGGTTCAACAAATGGAAAAAGAATCAGCCAAAGACAGTAATATTTTGTCGGAGGAAGAAGAACTTCTTGGCTTAAAAAATACATCTCCTGCTGAACCAGCACCTAAAGCTCAGGCTACTAAATTTCATATTCCTCAAATAGTTAAACAGAATTATCCTGAACTTATCACTTTGATTCTGAATACTGAATCAATGGATGATGAAGAGCGTGAATACTGGTTTCAGATTTTACCTATCATGACTGAAGACCAGATTCAAAAATTGCGAGATATTTTGTTAAATGAAAAACAGCAATTGTCAAAACTGGACGCTGAATATGAAACAGAACTTGCAAAGATTAATGACAAACATTTATCTGAATGGCAGGAATTTGAAAACAAACAACAACGTGAAGAACTAGCTAAAAAAGAAGTAGCATACGAACAAAAAGAATCAGCTACAGAAGAAGATCTTCTTAAGAAATTAAGTCAGCTTTAAATTCTATACAGGCTTTGCAAGAACAACCAGCCTTTTTAAATTTGTCCCGACAGGTGTGCAGGTTATTAATGTTAGCCTGTCTCCGCCCTCTTGTGTTAAAACATCAACCTGTGTTGGTAAAACAACTCTTGTATCGTAAACTTCATATTCATATTTTTTCTGATCGTAATATACATAAATTTTATCTCCAATCTGCACATCGTGGAGAAGTGCAAAAACATCTTTAAATCGGCCTGGATCCCAAGCGAAATACGAACTGTGACCTGTTACAACCATATTCCCGTTTTCACCCGGGAACGCTGTTTCAGGATAATGCACCACTCCGTCACGCAAAGCTTCCTGTATTTGCTGCTCAAGTTTATCCCAATCATGATTTATAAGTGCTTCGGAACTTATTGTAACAACCGGAACATTCTTTCCTATTCTCGGAATAACAATGCGCGTATCAGGAGGAGTAACCTCCAAATTTAAATCCGGTATCTGAGATTTTTGAACTTCGGGATCTTTGCTTAATTCCATCAAATCATTGCTTCCGCGTATTGGCAAAGTGTATTCCTGTTCCTGCTGATCAGCCTTGAAAAAGCCAAGTTTATTCATGATTAAAGTGCTGTATGCATTCCAATTCATAACAAAAAATAAAATAATAAAAATTATTGCAGCGCTTGAAATAAACCTTAAGAATCCCCATATTTTATCAGTAAAACTTTCAGGCTGAATTTCCATTTTTTCATCTTTTAAAGTTTTGTGGAATTTTTGAATTGGTTTAGCAGGCTGCGCTTCTTCATGCCCAATATGAATTGTGAAATGTTTATCATCAGTTGCTTGTATTTTTTTTGTCTTTTTCGGCGGCATAAATATGTAATAATTGTGTTATATTATACCATAACTTCTTCTATTATTCCACCCCCAAGCACTCTGTTTCGTCTATAAAATACAACTGACTGACCGGGTGTTATTGCTCTTTGGGGCTCTTCGAAAACTATTTCAGCGGTGTTGTTGTTTTTTGTTAAAACAGCTTTCTGAGGAGGAAATCTATATCTGATTCTGGCATTAATTTTATGTTCACCATCTTTTAATTCATTTTCTGTGAATGTTAAATTACTAACTGTAAATTTTTTCTGAAAAAGTTCATTATTTTTACCAACAATTAATGCGTTTCGTTTATAATCCAGACTCACTACATACCATGGTTTTTCTTCTCCTCCTATTTCAATGCCTTTACGTTGGCCAACCGTAAATAATTGCAAACCTTTATGTTCGCCGATTTTTTCGCCCTTTGTAGTTAATATCGGACCGGTTTGTAAAACATTTTCTTCAAAATGACGTTTAAGAAAATCTTCATATTTTTTATCAGGAAAAAAACATACACCCTGACTTTCTTTTTTCTCCGCTGTTTTTTTAAATTCAAATTTTCTTGCGAGTTTTTTTACTTTTTCCTTAGTAAAACCACCAACCGGAAATAAAATGTGTTTTAACTTTTCCTGATTTAAAGTGTATAGAAAATAAGTCTGATCTTTAATTTTATCTTTACCCATATATAAGCTATAAATATCTGATTTCTTTTTTATTTGGGCAAAATGACCTGTAGCAACATAGTCGCAATTTAATTGTTTCATTCGTTCAAGTAAAAACCCGAATTTAATATTCCTGTTACATTCAACACAAGGATTCGGAGTTCGACACATTCTGTATGTATCAATAAAATAATCAACAATTTGTTTTTTAAATCGATCTTTTACATTCAATACATAAAACGGGATATCAAGCTGCATCGCGATTTTTCGTGCATTATTCAAGGATTCAATTGAACAGCATTTATTTTGAGGAAATTTCACCAAATCTTCATCTTCAAAAACCGTTGGATCACTCCAAAAGTTCATATATATACCTATAAGATCGTACCCTTTATTTTTAAGTATTGCTGCTGAAACAGAGGAATCAACGCCTCCTGACATTGCAATAAGCACCTTTTTGGGCTTTTTCATTGACTTTTCGTTAGTTTTATGGCATTTTTATGCCTACCTTTAAGAGTTTAATTTTAGCATACACAGTATTATGACAAACGTGCAAAATGTAAATATAGAAAAGGCTCTTGAGGCTATTATGAAAAACGTGAAGAAATACCTTCCGGATTTTAACAAATCAAAATTTTTAGAAGCATATGAATTTGCTTTAAAAGCTCACAAAGGTCAGTTCAGAAAAGACAACAGAACTCCTTATATTTTACATCCTCTTAAAGCTACTCAAATATTGACAAAACTTCATGTTGATGAAGATACTTTGATAGCCGCAATTTTGCATGATGTCCCTGAAGATACTGAAAAAACCCTTAGGGATATTGAAAAGCAATTTGGTAAAAATATTGCTTTTTTAGTAAATGGGATTACAAAATTATCAAAAGTTTATTATAGGCACGATATGGCTGAACGCCAGATAGAATCTTTAAAAAAATTATTAATTCATAGTGCTAAAGATCCAAGAGTTATTTTAATTAAACTGGCAGACAGACTTCATAACATGAGTACTTTAAATAATGTCCAACCTGAAAAAAGAATAAGAATAGCAAAAGAAACACTCGAAATTTATGTTCCCATAGCTAATTTACTTGGAATCGAAGAAATAAAAAAACAACTTGAAGACGAATGTTTTAAATATTTATTTCAAAAAGAATATGAAAGAATTGAAAAAATTCTTTCAGAAACAAAAATAAGACAGGAAAATATCCTGAATGAAACAATTAAAATAATTAAAAGAGAACTTTCAAAAGAATCACTTCTGAATTATGAAATTTATGGCAGAGAAAAAAGCAGATACAGTGCATTTAAAAAGAGTTTAAGAAAAGATAAACCCCCCGAAGAATTAGAAGACCTTTTAGCGATTAGAGTTGTTGTAAATGACATTAAGGAATGCTATTTGGTGCTCGGAATAATTCACTCATTATTCAAACCAAAACCAGGACGGTTTAAAGATTATATAGCAGTGCCGAAATCAAATGGTTATCAAAGTCTTCATACGGTAGTTTTCGGTGTCAGAGGACAAATAACGGAATTCCAAATAAGAACTCAGCAAATGCATTTGGACGCCCAATATGGTATTGCCGCACATTACTTCTACAAAGATAGCCATTTAAATGGTGATTTCAATGAAAAACATTCCAAATGGGCGCAAAAAATTCTTGAATATCAAAAGGCAAATTATGATAGTGAAAACTTTTTAGAAGCACTTAAAATAGATATTTTTCAGGACAGGATTTTCACTTTTACTCCTAAGGGCGACACAATAGATTTGCCCAGAGGAGCGACTGCTGTAGACTTTGCATATTCTATTCATACCGAAGTTGGCGACAATGCTCAAAAAGCTGAAGTTAACGGCCAAATTGCACCATTAACAACAACTTTAAAAACCGGAGATATTGTAAATATAATAACCGCTGATCAACCTACAGGGCCAAGTCGGGAATGGCTTATTTTCACAAAAACTAATCTGGCAAAAAACAAAATACGTGAATCACTACGAACAAATAGTCGAAGAAAAAAATTAAGTATAGGAAGAAGGCTTTTACAAAAAGATTTTGATCGTGCAGGGGTTGGTATACTTGAAGATGCACCAAAAAGAAAAGTCAGAGATTTAATTAAACATTATGAGAATGAATTTAAAACACGAACTTTTGATGATATTTTCATAAGAATCGGAGAAGGTTCAATAAGTCCTGTTGATGTTTTAACCAGAATTTATCCGAGTGAAACCATTATTAAAGAAAAAAAATTAAGTATATTTGAAAGAGTTTTTAATAAAACTCCGGTTAAAAAGAAACAAGTAAGCCTTAAGATTAAAGCAATGGACAGAATTGGAGCGGGCCGCGATTTACTGGCTATTTTAAGTGACAATGAAATAAATGTAATAAGCCTTAAAATAGCCCCAAGAAAATTTCAAAATGTTTTCACAATGATACTTAATCTCGAAATGGAGTCATTTGAAAAATTCAGTTATTTATGCCAACAGCTGGAACAAGTTGAAGAAATAGTTGAAGTGGGCAGAGGTATGAATAAAAATAAAAAAATATTCTGGACACTTGCTGTTTTAACAACTGCCATTTGGATTTCGCATCCAATAGTAACTTATTTACTGGCGATTAATAAAATTTCCAATTTACCTCAAAAATTCATACTTTACGGTGGTTTGGTCATGCTTATATTCCTTGTTATTATGATTAAAAAGATCACCAGAAGGAGCTTTCCCGAACTGCGTGAGGCAGGAAGTAAAAAACTATGGGTAATTACTTTTTGTATTGGAAATTTAGCATTATTAATGATTCTTGCTGAAATTTATTTTTACAAAATACAGGCAAACTGGCTGCTAATTACCGGTTTGGTTATTTTTATTTACGCTTATATAATTTCTGAATATTTTTCTTACAAAAAACAAAACTAATAATTCCCTTTTATATCTTCCAAATAAAGAACTTTTTCATATAAGGCTTTACCAAGTATCGCACCTTTAACCCCTATTTCTTTTAATGTTTTAAGATTTTTCTCTTTTCCTATTCCACCCGAATAAAAAACTTCAAGCCCGGTCATCCGTAAAATTCTATCAGGTTCATCATAGTTTGGACCTATCATTGTGCTTTCTTTCCATAAATCTTTAAAAAGGACCTGTTTTACGCCATAAGAAGGCAGAGTTTCAGCAAGATCAATAACCCTTAAAGGAAAATCTCTTTTTTCATCGGTTATTACTTCATCTCCTTTTGCTTTGATACCTACAATAATTTTATCAGAATCATATGTGTCGATTGCTTCTTTATAAATACTTTCAGCGGAAACTCCAAGTACAATATAGTTCATCCCCATATCAACTGATCGTTTAACTTTTTCCATTGTTCTTATGCCTCCGGCAAACATTAAATCAATATCTATTTCATTTCTGATAATTTGTAATAATTCTAAATTTGTGTCCCTGAAAAATTCAGAAGCATCCAAATCCACTAAATAAATTTTATTTGCACCTTCATCGACAAATTGCTTTGCATAATTCAAAGGTGACCTCGAATAGATTTGTTTTTGTTCAATCTGCCCCTTGTATAAAGCAACGGCTTTGCCTTCCAGAATATAAATTACAGGAATTATTTCCATGTTAATTATTAAATTTGAAGTGCATCACATCTCCATCATGCACTATATATTCCTTGCCTTCAAGTCTCATCCGGCCTTTTTCTTTAGCCTGTGCTTCACTGCCGCTTTCAACAAAATCTTTCCAGAAAATAACTTCAGCCTTAATAAAACCTTTTTCAAAATCAGTATGAATCACTCCGGCAGCTTTTGGTGCTTTTGATCCGTTCCTGACTGTCCATGCTCTTACTTCTTTTGGTCCGGCAGTAAAATAAGTAATTAAATCAAGCATCTTATATGCTGCTTTAATAAGCTGATTTAAGCCTGTTTCTTTTAACCCCAGATCATTTAAAAATTCTTTTGCTTCTTCATCTGAGAATCCGGAAAGTTCTTCTTCAACTTTTGCTGAAATTGGAATTAAAACCTTATCCTCACCAATATCAAGTTTTTTTCTGAGTTCATCAATATTTATTGAACCAACTTCTTTTTCATGAACATTACAAATATAAAGAAGGGGTTTTGATGTCAATAAATGTAAATCTTTTAATTGTTCTTTTTCTTCCTCGGTTAACTCCATATCCGCCAAAAGTTTTCCCTGATGAAAATTAGTTTCAACACTCTTTAAAATATCTCTGTATTCCATTTTCTTTTTGTCTCCTGATTTAGCTTCGCCTTCGGCTTTATGAAGCCGTTTTTCAAGTGTCTGTAAATCAGCGAAAATCAATTCCGCTTCTATAATTTCACGATCTTTTTGAGGATGCACTTCTCCATGAACATGAATTACATCAGAATCCTCAAAAACACGAACAACCTGTGCAATTGCATTACATTCACGAATATGTGAAAGAAATTGATTTCCAAGACCCTCCCCTTCACTGGCTCCCTTTACTAAACCAGCTATATCAACAAATTCAATAACTGTCGGGATAATCTGTTCAGGTTTACAAATCTTAGCAAGTTCATCCAGTCTTTCATCAGGAACCTCAACAATTCCCACATTTGGGTCAATTGTACAAAAAGGATAATTTGCAGATTCAGCTGTACTTGATTTAGTTAAAGCATTAAACAAAGTAGATTTACCTACATTAGGCAGTCCAACAATTCCTATCTTTAGCGACATGAGCAATAAAGGTTATCTGTAAAGTATCGTCTGAATTTTATTCCAGTCATCGAAAGTAAATTGACCCTCAGCTGTTTGCCATGATTCATCCGGAGCAATATAATTAATTAATGAGCCGCATTGTACACCTAAAAATCTACTAATTCTTCCTTTTTGACCCATACAAAAAGCTATTAATGGCATTTTAGTTTCTTTTAACAGATTAATAGGTACAAAACTATCCTCGCAATTTTTTGCGTAAAATACAATTTTAGCAATATCAGCTCCCAAATTGTAAATCTTTTTAGCAATTTCGCGAGCTTCATCCAAAGTTGGAGTTCCTTCATAATCATGATATGACCCGATAATTTTGCTTCCGTCCTTTAAATTTTTAAACATTTCCAGGTCTTTAACATCTACATCAAGATAGCTAAATTCAGCATCTTCAATCTTTTTCATCAATTCTTTATCAGTAACATCTGTAATCTTAATAATCATTAATTTTTTGGTTTGTGCTTTTAATGCATCGATATCTATATCCTGAATTTCATTAATCCAAATCTCTACCAAATCGTACTCATTTGGCACCATTGCAAGCTTTTCAATCACCTCAGCCATTGTGTTAGCTTTTATAGAGGCGCAGATCATCTTTATATTTGTTAAAAAATAATTTATGTTATTAAAGATGTAATTAACATATCAATTTTATGCCTTCAATACAATTCCTTCAATACTCTTATTTTGGAAACACAATACAGAACTACTTAACTGCGGTAATTATATTTGTGATTTTTCTTTTTGCAGCATCTGTTTTAAGAATTTCTATTAAAAAAATATTTGAAAAATTCGCAAAAAAAACCAAAACCAAGCTTGATGATACAATTGTTTCAATTATTAATACGGTTGTAGTATTTGTTTTAATACTTGCGGGTTTCTATTTTGGGATAAGATCGCTTGTTTTACCTGAAAGCATTCTTTCGATTGTTGAAAAAGCGGTTCAGGTTATTTTTATAATTAAAATTTTCCAGGGAATTACGATATTGGTGGATTTTATTATTTCCAATTATATTGCAAAATTGCTTCATTTAAAAAAAGGAGTCGATTTTCAGCTTTCACGTTTATTAACCAGAATTATAAATATTGCAATTTGGGTTATTGCTGCAAGTATGATTTTAAATTTATTCGGATATGATATTGGGGCACTTGTTGCAGGGCTGGGAATTGGAGGTTTAGCTATTGCTTTGGCTGCTCAGGACCCACTTGGAAACTTCTTTAGTTCGCTTTCGATTGTTGCTGATAAACCTTTTAAAATCGGGGATGTGATTAAATTCGATCAATATGAAGGTGTGATTAAGGATATCGGAATGAGAACAACAAGAATTGAAACTTTTTTCGGAACAATTATTTCAGTTCCAAACAGTAATCTGGCAAAAGCAATTGTGGAAAACATGTCAAAAAGAGCATCAAGAAGGGCTGATGGAACAATTGGGCTTGTTTATAGTACGTCTCCTAAGGAACTTCAAAATGCAGTAGAAATAATTAAAGGAATTTTGAAAAAAGAAAAAAATATCACAGATGAATTCAGGGCTTTCTTTACAGAATACGACCCTTCTTCTTTAAGACTTGAATATACTTACTATGTAAAAAATCCAACTGACTTCAATTTCTTTTTAGCTACAAAAGACAGAATTAACAGAAATATCAAAGAGAAATTTGATAATGCGAAATTGGAAATGGCATTTCCTACTCAAACCGTTTATGTACATCGTGAGGCCGGAGAAACAGTGAGTAAATAAATAATAACTAATTTACAACATGGATCTAAAAGCAAAATTACAGCAATTAATGAAGAATTCCCCTACTTTTCAAAGTCTTTCACCTGAAGACCAGAAGATTAGAGCTAAAGCAATGCTTAGCGCTAACGAAGAAGTGATGAAAAATTTTATTGATATTTTTGAGCAAGAAGCTAAAGAAATGAATAAAATTAATCAGGATTATGCTGGCCAAACAGACGAAATAAACAACCTCTTATCCGAAGCCGATCAACTTGAAAAACAAGTAAACAGAGCAATTATAAAAGAAAAAGAAGGTGCAGCACGAAGTACTGAAGAGGAAGAAGCTGATAATTTACTAAAAAAACTGGAAGATTAAATTTACTGCCAGGTTATTTTTACTTTAGAAGGTGTAATACTTACTATCTTTACTCCTGAAGGAAGATCAATATTATTTTCTGTTACATCAACGTCGGCCTCATTGCCTTCATATTGAGAAATATCAAGTTCAACATTCAATTTCGAAGAAATTTTATTAATAATTTCCTCATCACCCTCAACAACCAATGTTACTGTCATAGGGTCGATTGATATGCTTTTTTGATCTGAACTGAATTTTCGAACTAATACCGGTAAAGTAAATGTTTTTCTTAATCCTGAAATATTTGAAGCCTCAGTAACTTCAACTTTAATGTTTACTTTGACACTATTGCTTCCTTCAACACTCACACCTTCAGGTAGACCGGTAATCTGAACATCAAAGCTCGAATCATTGGATATATTACTTACATCAATATCTGCTGTTTTAACAAATTCCAATGTATCTAATTTGTCGCTTTCTCCATTTAAAACTACATAATTAGGATCTACTGTAATTGATTTAATCCAAATATTATCTTGAGGTGTACCAATTATTGTTGGCTGTACACCAGCAATTTTCTGATCTGTTACCGCGCTTATTTTAACGGTAGCTTCAAGTTCCTCTTTTGCAGGTGTTACACCCTGAATTTTTTCACCTTGTTTATCCAGAATAGCAACTTTAAAATTTGCTGTTATATCATCATTTAAACCATTTAAATCCAATAATAAAGAAGCACCTTCAATATCATTCAAGATTTCCTGAGAACCTTTAATAACTATGTTATCGCTTGAAATTGAAACATCTTTAACAACATAACCTTCCTTTGGGCCATTGGTAATTTCATATTCAATTGGCACTTCTTTTTCCGCTTTCTCTTCAATATTAACCTTAATTGATGATGGATCAACTTTAACAACATTAATTTCGGATTTTTTTGAACTTACTTCAATGTCAGCTTGTCTTTCACCTACAGTTGCACCTTCAAGGTCAACATATGCACTGAAATCATCAATAGTTAAATTTTTAATTGTATCACGATTGTCTATTTTAAGCCTTAATTTAACTGTCCCGAGATCCTGGGCAACTACTAAATTTTCTGGTAAATTAAACGCCTTAACAGGGATTTCATCAGGATAAGTATAAAAAGTATTTTCAGTTGCAACTACTAAAAACCAGAAAATTATTGCCGCGAGTACAGCAAGTACTTTTATTTCCCAGTTTCCTAGCAGTTTTTTCATAATTTTTTCTTTTTAAATAAAGACTTTTTTGGCTTTTTGGGTGCATAAAATCTTTCAAGTAATTCCTGAAGCCTCTCTGGAGTAATGTTTCTTTCAAGTCTTCCATTAACCGCATATGAAATTGTTCCTCTTTCTTCTGAAACAACAACAATATGCGCATCAGTATTTTCAGAAAGTCCGATCGCTGCTTTATGCCTGGTCCCAAGTGATCTATCCACATGCTTATAAGAATGAGGCAGCACACAGGCTGCAGCTTGTATGGTATCCCCTTCCATAATCACAGCTCCATCATGAAGCGGTGATTTAGGAAAAAATATATTCAATAAAAGTTCTTTGCTGACTTTTCCATTTATAGGCACACCTGTTTCAGCATATTCATTTAAATTAACATCTTTCTTAAGCACAATTAACGCTCCGATTCGATTTTTAGCCATTTGCACTGTTGCCTCAACAATATTACTTATCTGAATATCAGTAGCTTTAATATCATGATTTGAGAAAATCCTTGTCTGGCCGAGCTTTTCAAGACCTCTTCGCAATTCCTGCTGAAAAATTACCGGGATTGCAACCAGGATAACTGTTAAGAACCTATCCAAAAGCCAACCAGTAGCGAATAATTGCAGGGCTTTGCTTATAATAAATATAAATGCCAAAATCGCCAGACCTATCAAAATATGAATAGCCCGGCTACCTTTTATCAGAATGAAAATGTAATAAAACACAATCGATACAATTATTATATCGATTATTACCTGTGGTGCTGAAAACTTCAAAAGGGTGATGTTTTCCCAAAAAGCACCTGCTTCTCTGGTAATGAAAAGTAAAAAATCCGCGACTGTTTTATTTATCAAGTCCATAAAAAAGCCCTACATAATTGCAGGGCTTAGTTTAAAGTAAATCATGGAAAAATCAAGCTTTTGCAGTTAGTTTTCTTGCAACAATAAAAGCAAATAATAATGGGATCAAATAAATTAAATCTTCAGGTCCGGATTTTGATAATTTACCATCAGTTTCAGTTGTAGCATCAGCAGCCATAATATTTCCAGACAATGCATTATCAGATTCAAAATATACTTTTGCGTCACCTTGTATTTTGTCAGCATCAGAGGCAAATTCTTCATCTGCTGCTTTAAATAAAATTTCATTATCAGTATTAGTAGTAGTTTCTTCGGTTGTTACTGGTTGCTCTACTTGTGTAGTTGTCTCTGTGGTTGAAGTAGTTACTGTATCCTGAGGTTGGGTTTCTTCAGTTGTAGTAGTAGTAGTTGTTGTTGTTCCGGTTGTGGTACCTGCTGATTCAAGTGCAGTTAAATCAATTGCACAATCCTCATCCAATGCTTCAGATTCATCACCAACACAAACTTTACCAGTCATAAACGGATAAAGTGAACAATTATAGTAATAAACTCCTGGCTCATCGAATTGATGTGTGAAAATATCACCCAAATTCATTAAATCGCTTTCAAATTGTTGGCCTGCTTTACTGGCATCTTCAGGATCATATGAAGTTACTGTATGCTGAACATCTGCATTACCCTCTGATTCGTCATGGAGCCAGCTTACTGCTGTTCCGGTATCAATACGAACAACATCAGGGTCAAATGCAAAGTCCTGTATTCTTACAAGTACAGTATCAACATCCTGAATAAGTTGAGCTTTCAGGTCTTTTGATGGAACCTGAGCCCAGTATGCAAGCGCTGTAATCAATACTACCAGCACAAGCGATATAACTGTTTGAATTTTTGTTTTTGTATCCATTGTTTATGTTTTTATAATTTATCGTATTATAATACCATATTTAAGCCAAATCCTCAATACTCTAAAGGTAGACAATCTTTGGAAATTAAGGTATAATAATATCAAGAAAATAAACAATACAAATGCTTATACAACCCAAAAAAGAAGGAAATCCTGAAATACCTGAAAAACTTTTCATTCTTCCTTTAAAAGAGATAGTGGTTTTTCCTACGATGGTGGTTTCTGTTTATGTAAAAAATGCCGATTATATAAAGCAAATAAACGAAACTTTTAATAAAAATGAATTGATAGGTTTAGTTACTTATGAAAATCCTGATAAAACAGTTCCGCCCGTGGACAATCTTTATAAAATAGGTACCGCATGCAGAATCATTCAGGTTATTAAAGGTCAGCAAAATGACGCAATGATTTTAGTTGATGGCATTGATCGCTTTGAAGTTAAAGAATTCACTCAGGAAACGCCTTATTTAATGGCAAACGTCCAGACTGTTCATCCAACTTTAGAAAAATCCGAGGAAGGTGATGCACTTTCTGTTGAAATAAAACAATTGCTTGAATCAACTTCTTCGCTTGGCAAGCCATTGCCTGATGAAGTGATTATCAATCTTCAAAATATTACAAATTATGAAGAAATATGTAATTTGGCATGTTCATATTTAACTTTACCTATACCGGAAAAACAATTTTTGCTTGAAATTCGCGATACTAAAACAAGAATGCGTGAAATTGTTAAACAGATGACACGTGAATTAAGAATGCTTGAAGTCCGCGGAAAAATCCACAGTGAAGTAGAGAAAGAAATGGGTAAAACAGAAAAAGATTTTCTTTTAAAACAGGAACTTAAAGCGATACAAAAAGAACTTGGAGAAGAAGATCCTGAAAAAGCAGCTGAAGAAAAAGAAATCAAACATCTTGAAAATGAAATCAAAAAAGCAAAAATGCCTGAGGAAATTGAAAAAATAGCAATGGATGAACTTAAAAGATTAAAAAGGATTTATCCGATTTCACCAGAATATAATGTTGTACATAATTATATTGAATGGCTTTATGAAATGCCTTGGAACAAAGGCAGTAAAACAAAAATTGACATTAAAAAAGCCAGAAAAATTTTAGATGAGGATCACTATGGTTTGGAACAAATCAAAGAAAGAATTCTTGAATATCTTGCTATTTGCCAAATGCAGGATAAACCTGGTGCAACAATAATGTGTTTTGTTGGTCCTCCCGGAGTTGGTAAATCAAGTTTGGGAAGAAGTATTGCGCGTTCACTTGGCAGAAAATTCGTTCAGATGTCACTTGGAGGCATGCATGATGAAGCTGAAATTCGCGGCCACAGAAGAACTTATGTAGGTGCAATGCCAGGATCAATTATTCAACATCTTAAAAGAGCTGGTGAAAATAATCCTGTTGTCATGCTTGATGAAATAGACAAACTTGGGATGGGTCAGTTTCAGGGTGATCCTGCCTCTGCATTAATTGAAGTGCTGGATCCTGAGCTCAATTTTGCTTTTAATGACCATTATTTGGATGTGCCTTTTGATCTTTCAAAAGTTTTATTTATAACAACTGCAAATATTCTTGATCCTATTCCGCCAGCGTTACTTGATCGAATGGAGATTATTGAATTACCTGGTTATATCGAAGAAGAAAAAATTCAAATAGCTCAAAGATATCTGTTACCAAAGCAAATTAATTTTAACGGACTTTCAAAATATCCATTTAAAATTGAAGATGAAGCAATTTCTTATATTATAAGAAGATATACACGTGAAGCAGGGCTGCGTGAATTAGAACGTGAAATAGCTAAAATATGCCGAAAAGTAGCTAAAAGTCTGCTTGAAAAAAATAAAAAAACCAAGCTTGTTACTAAAAAAGATATTCCTGAATTACTTGGCGTTGAACAATTCTATGAAGATATAAAACAGGAGAAAGATATGATTGGTGTTGCTACAGGTCTGGCATGGACTCAGGCAGGTGGTGAAATGATATTTATTGAAGCAACTAAAATGCCAGGGCAAAATCAATTAATTTTAACAGGCCATCTGGGAGAAATCATGCAGGAATCAGCAAAAGCAGCGCTTTCTTACATACGATCAAATGCTGCAAAATTTAATATTAAAAAAAACGCATTCAAAGATATCGACATTCATATTCATGTGCCTGAAGGAGCAACCCCAAAAGACGGACCTTCGGCAGGTATAACAATTGGCACCTCTCTTTTATCTCTGTTTACAGATCAAAAAATAAGAAGAGATGTAGCAATGACAGGTGAAATAACTTTACAGGGACGAATTCTGCCTATTGGAGGACTTAAAGAAAAAGTCCTAGCAGCACGCAGAAACGGTATTTCAACAATAATTATTCCAGCTGAAAATAAAAAAGATTTAAAAGAAATTCCTGAACATTTAATAAAAGGAATTAAATTCGTTTATGCAAAAAGCCTTGAAGACGTGAAAGATGTTGTTTTTAGGAAAGCTGCGAAATAAATACATCTACTTTGGTTTCAGGCTCATCAACAGTTGCTTCTTTTATCAATTCATTGAAATCAAAATCTTTCATAATAGATCTTATCTCTTCTCTAAAATCTATTGTTAACTGTGTGAACTGCGATTTTAATTCAACAATTCTTTCTGCTTGTTCTTCGGTAGCGATTTCTTCATCTGCTTTTAATTCCAATGGTGTAAGTTCATACTGCAATTCAAGTTTACGTTTATTATATTCAGTAATTTTTGCAATAACAAATTGAATATGCTCATAAAGTCCTATTAATCCGGGCAAATCAATTTTCAAATCTTCCCTTAAATCAAAGTCTTTTTGATATTCATGAGGTCGCAACCTGACATTCAATGCGTTTAATCGTTTTCTTTCCTCATTATAATCAACTTTTTCCGGGTCTTCCAAAATATGTGTGAGAATTTCATGGTAAGTACGATGTATAAATTGGTATTTCATTACAATATATCCAACAATCGCATGTTTACATAATTCATCATGAAGTTCCTTTAATCTGTATGGGGTCATTTCGTTCTTTTGTTGATCAATGTATTCATTAAGCCTTCTGACAACATCATAATTAGACAATACAGCTGCGGCATATTGGAAAAAAGGTGCAGGCATATGCTTATCGCTAACCATTTCATCCAATTGTCTTAAAACACCACTGCTCTTAAATAATTCTCTGTTAACCAATGCACATTTATATTTAACGTTTCCATAACTATGCGGGTCTTCCGTATCAATTTCATTAAAATAATCACCCTCAAGCACACTTCCCAATTCAAGTGTACCTGAATAAAAAGTCGAATGGATAGGACTTAAAACAGTATCTAAAATTTGTTTATCATGTGTGATTTTACTTCTAATTGAAAGAACCTGATCGAGTCTTGCAAAAAGATCCTTTGCCATGGCTAAAATTTTCGGAGCTGTTGCACAAGGATTAATTTGTCCTCTTGAATCAGTAAAATTAACTGAAGATTCTGCCCTGCCCAAAGCACTTTCTTTAAGCCTGTTTTGTGAATTTGCAAGAAGATCTTTTGTTTCTTCTAAAATTTTTACCATTGATTGTCTCTCTTCTGAAGAAGAACTTTTCCATCTTTGAATAAATGAAATTAAAAGATGTAATTTATCGGTTAAATTAAGTAATGATCTAAACTCCCCTACTTCTACAGCATCATTTTCAGAAATTGTTCCGTCATAATTATTTAATATATGTGATTGAGCTCGATATGCACTGTAAATATCAGAATACACACTGTTTATGCGTCTGTCCGGAGCCATCCTTGTGACTAAAATCTTACCTTTAGCCTGCTTAACAGGTAATACAAAAATTCTTCTTATTCTATTTCTATCTCGCTTATATTTATTTTGATGCGGAAGTGAAGTCATTTTTGCAAACAGCATGCGTAAAAGTGCGAAATAAGATTGGCGTTCCCTTAAACCTTCTTCGGTATGTTGTTTATGTTGAAATTCAACTCCAAAAGCGTTTTCCAATAAACTATCCTGAAAAAGCAACGGTGATAAAGGGACTTTATGATAAAAAACAGCCAATTCCTGAAGATTTGCTGCTTTTCCATTTTGCGGTACAAAAACATGGCTTGGCCTGCAATAACTTTCAGTAAAAATCCTTTCAGGATATTGTAAAGAAAAACGCACTTCTTCATCATCATCAAGCGGCCGTAATATTTGAGCTGCCTGGGCATCACTGTAAATTGCCTGAACTTGTTCTGTTAAAATATCCATCTCTACATTCTGCGCAAGAGTTTCAGTATTTGTTTGTTCTGATAATTCAGAAACAATGCCATTGGATTCCAGTTGTTCTTTAATTTCATCAATCTCTAAATTTTGATCTAATTTTTCTGCCATCAATAAGCGCGTTAAAAACAGGTTGTGAGTATAAAGCTTTTTGCAAAGATGTCAACATTTCACTTATATTAATGATCTGTTAAAGTAATTACATTAATTAAACTTTTTATTATGACATTAAAAGAAAAAATATATTCTGATTTAATCGAAGCTATAAAAGCAAAAAAAGAAGCTGAAGTAAGCACACTCAGAATGCTTAAAGCGGAAATCATGAAATTTGAAGTTTCAGGCGGTCCAAAAAAAGATGCAACTGATGAAGATGTAATTTCTATCATCCAAAAGCAGGTTAAACAACGCAAAGATTCAGAACAGCAATTTCGTGACGGAGGCAGAGCGGAAATGGCTGATACAGAAGCCAACGAAGCCAAAATTCTTCAAACATATCTTCCGGAACAAATGAGTGAAGATGAAGTTCGCAAAATCATTGAAGAAGGCATCGCAGATACAGGTGCGACCAGCAAAGCTGATATGGGTAAAGTAATGGGAGCAATCATGCCCAAATTAAAAGGAAAAGCTGATGGCAAACTAGTGAATCAAATTGTAATGCAACTTTTACCATAAATGAAAAGAGCTGTACTTATTGATGTAATTCCAAAAGATGCGTCTTTAAAAAAGACGCAGCAGGATCTTGAAGAACTTTCGCGTCTTGTTGATACTTACGGAGGAATTGTTGTTGTTAAAATTATTCAAAAAAGAGGAAGACCTTCAATGAAAACTTACTTGGGAACAGGCAAAACCCTGGAGGTTCTTGAAATTACAAAAGATGAAGAAATCGATATGATTGTAGTTAACGGCATTCTCAAGCCGAATCAGGTGCAGTATTTATTTACCTTATTTAAAATTCCTGTTTGGGATCGCGTTGATTTGATTTTAAAAATTTTTGATAAACATGCGAAAACCGAAGAAGCAAGATTGCAGATTGAACTTGCGACTTTGAATCATGAATTCCCAAAATTATACGGCCATGGCACCCGTTTATCTCGTTTGGGAGGTGGAATCGCCACAAGAGGTCCTGGTGAAAAATATCTTGAAACAAAAAAGCGCTACTTAAGAGTTAGAATAAAAGATGTTGAAAAGAAATTATCTAGAATTAGGCAAGTTCATGAAGGTCAGCGAAATGTCCGCAAAAGAAAAGGCTTAAAAACCATCGCACTTGTAGGTTATACAAACAGCGGCAAATCAACCTTATTAAAAACACTTACACACAAAGAAAAGGTATATATAGCTGATGAGCTTTTTGCCACTTTGGACACAAAAATCGGTGACCTTTGGCTGCCAAATATTCAGGAAAAAGTGCTTGTTGCAGATACAATCGGTTTTATTAAAGACCTTCCTCCTTTTTTGATTAAATCTTTTATGGCAACACTTGATGAAGTTAGAGAAGCCGATCTTTTACTGCATGTTATTGATGCAAGCGACCCTAATATGACTGATAAAATCAAAGTGGTTGAAAGCATTTTGAATGAATTGGGCTGTGCAGGAAAGCCTAAAATCTATGTTTACAATAAACTTGATCAAAACCCTTACTTTAAAATCAAAAAAGCCAAATCAGTTAAAGTGTCTGCAAGGACAGGTTTGGGCATAGACAAACTAAAAGCTTTAATAGAAAAAGCCCCTATCTAGTCTGATAAACATCCTTAGGCGCAATTTTGAACCACGCCATTGTATAATTGTTTTTCAAAGTAAGATTTGTTGCATCCGCTTTAACAAACTGATTATCAGCAGAAAGCACCCAAACATTATTTGAAAGGCTTGTTTTAAGTGTATTTTGATCTTTAACCGGTAATAAAACCCAACCTTCATTTGATTTGAAGTTTTCAAGATAATCAACAGAAGGAGTAGTTTTTGCATTCTTTATAAGATTAGAATTGTACTCAAAATCTTTGCTGCCTATAACTGCATATCCTCTGCCTTTTGGTATTTTGAAATTCATTAAATTCTGTATTTCGCAGGTTTCGCTATATGGGCCTGTAGGATAAATATAATAACATTTATTAGTTCCCAATTCTGTTTCGCCAGGACTATAAAAAGCAATTAATATCTGTAAGCCAGCCTCAGGTTTAATATTTTTTATCAATTCATCAACCGTTATTTCCTGTTCAGAATAATAATACTGCACCCCTTTTGTAGCGGTTTTAAAATTCGCGTTTGCAGGAGCGCTAAAAGTATCAACATCGGTTTGATCAAAGACCAAACTGCCAAGTTGGTCACCTATTGATTGGCCCTGAAATTTACTTCCGATTAAATCCAGAGTAGGAGGAACATCTGATACAAAATCAGGTTGTCCAAGATAGAAATAAGCACCTGTGATACCGCCAACAAAAAGTATAGCAAGTGATATCAAAGCAACCGGTAACACTTTTGATTTTTTTTGTTTTGGAGGTTCTATGTCGCAACTGAAATTTGATTTTTTCATATTTAAAATTAAAAATTAATTGATTGTGGAATTGGCTCAGCGCCACCCAGTAGTCCAATATTTGAAATATGCTGCTGAGTATTTTCACCTTCAGCATTAAGATTGATGAAATGCGCTTTTGCTGATGTACCGGTTTTTAATCCTCTGACCTTGGCATCCAATTCTATTTTAGTTAATCCATTAACTTCAATTGGTTTATCAATAAAATTTACAATTAATGAAGATTCACCCTTCCAGGCTATTTCGACTCCCTTGTACTCTTCTTTGTCTACCATCACCTTTAAATTCTCAATATTTTCTTTGGTTAAATCACCCTCAATTTCAAAATTTATTCCGTAAATAAATACTGGCTCATATTCATTTGTTATATTTATTGAACCGATTATAAATTCCTGATCATTAATTTTAGGATTTTCATAATTGTACTCAACAGTTATTGCTCCTACTTTTTCATCTGCAGCTGGTTTTAATTCACCATCAATAGTAAAACTGGAACCCTGAAAATTGCTTAAATCAGGTTGAACAAATATATAAGCAAGTCCCAATAAAATAATAATTATCAGGATTATATTTAAAGTTACGCTAAATGTGAATGTTTTTAGTTTTTGCATTTTTGTTTTTAACTATACAAATTATACCATAATTTTAGCTTTTCTTAAAGGGCTTGCATTAAATTTAAGGCTCTATTAAAGTTACCAAGGTTAATAATTAAAAAATTATGATAGTTTCAATCGAAAAAATTAGTGAACATGTTGGCAAAGAAGTAACTGTTCGCGGATGGATGTTTAATAAACGCTCAAGCGGTAAAATTCACTTTCTTGAATTACGTGACGGCAGTGGAATGATTCAGGGAATTGTTTTTCAGGATAATGTAAGTGACGATGTATTTAAAAAAGGCGAAGAACTAACCATGGAATCAGCTTTAAGCATAACCGGTGAAGTAACAAAACATCCAAAATTTGATGATGTTTTTGAACTCCAGGTTAAAGATATTGATATTCTTCACTTAAATACAGAGGAATATCCAATTTCAAAAAAAGAACACGGCCCTGACTTTTTGTTAAATAACCGTCATTTATGGCTTAGATCAAGCAAACAGTGGGCAATTCAAAAAGTAAGAAATACAATAATTAATGCAACTTACGAATATCTGAATAATGAAGGATTCATTAAAATAGATTCGCCGATTCTTACTCCTAATGCCTGCGAAGGAACAACAGAGCTTTTTGAAATAAATTATTTTGATGAAGGAAGCGCATATTTAAGCCAGTCAGGCCAGCTTTATATTGAAGCTGCGATATATTCTGTGGGCAGATGTTTTGATTTTGGACCTGTTTTCAGAGCAGAGAAATCAAAAACACGTCGCCATTTAACTGAATTCTGGATGATGGATGCTGAAGCTGCATTTGTTGAACATGAAGAAAATATGAAAATTCAGGAAGGCTTGATTCTTCATATAATTAAACGTGTTTTGGAGAAAAATCGCAAAGAATTAAAAATTTTGGAAAGAGACACAGCGCCTTTGGAGAAAATTAAAGCACCATTTATTCGCAAAACACATGCTGAAGTTGTAAAAGAACTTCAGGAAATGGGCTCTGATATAAAATCAAATGATGATTTGGGTGCTGATGATGAAACAATGCTTACAGAAAAATACGATAATCCGATTTTTGTTGAAAAATACCCGGCGGAAGTAAAAGCTTTTTATATGAAACGCGACCCAGAAAACGATTCTGTGGCTTTATGCAGCGACTTACTTGCACCTGAGGGTTATGGAGAAATTATCGGCGGCTCGCAGCGTGAAGACGACTATGCAACTTTATTAAGACGCATTAAAGAACACAATCTACCCGTTGAAGCTTTCGACTGGTATTTGGATTTACGAAAATACGGCTCAGTTCCACATAGTGGATTTGGATATGGACTTGAAAGAATTACCGGATGGCTTTGCGGAACTCAGCATATTCGCGAAACAATTCCATTCCCAAGGATGATTTCAAGATTAACTCCGTAATGAAAAAGTTGTTTTCGGCTTTAAATTAATGGTAGTTTTGATATATTTATTTAGCACTTGACATATCTTTTTAAATATATTACCATATACTCCTTTTATTATTAATACATTTAATTATGAAGCCGGAACAATCAAAAACAACTGAATTACAAGTTATCCAGGGAGGACGCCCTAGTCTTGCTGATATTGCAAGGCAAGCTGCACAGGCAAAAGAACAGGAACGTGAAGCAGCAAAGCAAGCTGAACAGGAAAGAGTGCAGGATCTATTACAAAACATTCAGGCAATCAATACTGAAATAGCGGAAGCAGTAGAATTAGTTAGTAAGGCTAAACCTGAAGACAGAGCAGCAATTGAAGCTGCGCTTGAAGAGCCAAGAAAAGAAAGAGAAAAAGAAAAAGCTAATCTCTTAAGAGATCCGGGAGTGCAAATTGTACATATAAACGGTCTCGTTAATGAACTCAAAAATTGCAAAAGATGGGACAAGCTTAACGAAATTGTAGAAGCTGCTCATTCAAGAGGCTGGTTTTTAGAACTTATAATCAATGAAAAAGGTAATATTAATTTCAGAGCTTTAAAAATCCCTAATTTCAAAAATCCTGATTTAAAACAAGCATGTTCTGAACTTAAAAATGCTGTTTTTAGTGCAATTGAACAACTTGTTAAAAAACAAGCAGATTTTAATGCTAAAAAAAGAAGCCAAGCTGAAGGTTTCACTAATAAACCAAGGTTAACCAAAGAATAATTATCTGACAACTCTTCTTATTGTCGGCGCAATATGCGTCCAGATTACATAAGTAATTGTTTTGCATGTGTCAGCTATTTCACAAATATTGTCCCTAATAAAATCAACTTTATCACCTTTATTAGCACCTTTAATTCGGGTTATATCAATAATTGTAAGATTCATACAAACTGTGCCAAGAATTCTGCATTTATGTTTGCCATAAAACATATACCCTTTATTGCTTAATCTGCGATCCACACCTTCATAATAACCTGCGGGTATAATTCCGATTTTCATGTCGCCCTTTGCAGTAAAAGTGCAGCCGTAACTTACACATTCACCTTTTTTAAGCTCTTTTATATCAATAATTGTTGAAGAAAATTGCATCACAGGCTTTAGATTTTTGGCATATTTTTCAATAGGACTGTCGCCATAAAGCCCAAGTCCGAGCCTGATCAAATTAAATTTTTTATTAAAAATAATACCGGCTCCGGCAGTGGCAGAAATATGCCTCCATTTAACATCAACCTTTTTACATACATCCAAAAATTTCTTAACCTGTGTTTTTGTAAAATTTCCATTATCGTTATCTGCGTCTGCCAAATGAGTACAAAGACCTTCAAGTTCGAGTTTTTTAAATGAACGAATCAAGCGCAATGCTTTATCAACTTTATCCATTGGAACACCCTGCCTGTGCATTCCGGTATCAACTTTTAAATGAATTTTAATTTTTTTACGCAGCTTACCAAGTGCTTTAATTGTATCAATATCCAAAACAGTTATTGCCACGTTTTTAAATGACATGTGTTTGTAATTTTCCGGCAAAGTATATCCGATGATTAAACTTGGAGTTTTTATACCGGCTTTTTTAAGCTCAAAAGCTTCATAAAAACTATCAACAATTAAATAAGGCGGATTAAATTTTTCGCACATCTTAGCTATTTCAACAAGCCCGTGCCCATAGGCATTTGATTTAAGCACAGGGCAAACTTCAGATTCAGAATGAAGCTTTTTATAATATTTGTAATTAGCTTTTAGCGCTTTCTCAGAAAGTTCAATTGTGTTAAGAACCTTCATTTTACGCTGTAATTTTTTACGTAACTCTAATAGCATAGTCCAATTTTAATTGTAAATCGGTATAATTGCCAGGTTCGCTTCGCCATAAATTTGTAAATCCCCATTCATCCCATTTCCAAACCGCAACAGTAGTTTTGGCTTTATCATAAGGTTTTTCTAGTACAACTAATTCGTTTTCACCATCATTATTAATATCCGTGAGTATTGTTTTTATATTATGATATGGAAGATTTGATGATTGCCAAATCGCTGAACCATCTTCCTCAAAAAGAAACAAATGCTGTTTATAGGAAGTATCATTCGACTTCTCCCAAAAAGGCAGCGAATCGCCGTAATTGCCGACCTTCCATAAATAAATTCCAACATCCGGATCTCCGTCATTATCAAAATCACCTTTAATCACATCTTCTATATCCCAATTCTCATCAAGTTTAAAATCCGGCAATTCAGGGCTTTTATTCGGTTTATTAAACTCAAAATAATATTTTTTTGTGATGCAGTAATCATTATTTTCAAAGCTGATTAATGCAACTGTTTTAACTGAAACAAGAACAAAGAGGAGGACTATAAGTCCCCCTCCAATAATTAAATTAATTACGATTTTATTATTCATCAAAATCAGATAAATAAGTTTGCCAGTCAAGTCTCGCAGGTGGATTTTCCCAATCAGTCAATACTTCATCACGCCATTTTTCATCAGTTAAACGATCAGACATTGGCCATGAGAATTCATAATAAGAATAAACTCCTCCCTTACCAACACGCAGTTTTCCATCAATCGGGAACACAACAAATATCGGTTCAACATAGCCGGTTCCAACTTCAAGTACACAGCAGTTAGGATCGGTTGCAACATCTGCAATAATCGGCGCAGGATTATCATTTAATAAATTGCCCTGATTCTTTTCTTCATCGCTGAATGTTTCATTCCAGAAATGCTCAAGTGAACCACCGTAAGTTCTAATTAATTCATATTCGTCATCAGTAAGTGCTTCATTTTGAAGTTCTTTAACTGAAATATCGCGAAGCTGAATCAACAAATCATTAAGTTTGCTTAATGAATCTTTGTTTGACGTGCTTAAAATACCTCTCTGTTCCAAACCGTCACTTGTTAATTGTGTGAGTGAAGCAAGTCTTGCATAAAGATCAGGATTCGGCTCAACATATCCGCGATCATCTCTTTCTTCGATCATTGGACCACCTCCAAGTTCAGCGTAAACCTGCTTAGCATAAAGTATTGTATCGTGCTTAAGTTCAGCCCAGCTGCCCAAGAAAGTTGTTAATTCTTTTCTTTTCCAAGCATCGTTTTGCATAAACACTGGATAGCCTGTTGAGTAGTCAGTGGGTAGTAGAGTTTTTAAAGTGTACATCCATCCCCAATATAAATTTTCAGTCCACTTTGACTTTGGTAATTGATTTATTGCAAGCACAAGCTTATTCATATTTTCAGGATAATTTGCATACTTTGTTTCTCCTTTATCTTCCAAAATTTTATATGCTAGATCTGAACCAAAAGCAGCAGGGATATCCAATCCATTAGGAAGCATTCTGACGTCACCTGTATCTTTATTCTTATCAGTTTCTCTATAAATAAGTCTTTGGAAAATTGATGCATCAATAGTAAATCTTTGACCTAAAAACCTAAATCCTTTTGTATCTTCAGTTCTATCTTCAACTGAGGCTCTTTCAGGATTCAAAGCAGGGCCCAATACCGGCATTGAATTAACACCAGGATCTCTAAGTTGTTTTGCTTTAGCAATAAATGCAGCCAAATCACCATTTTGAAGGTTTTCTAAAGTTAGATCTCCATAAATATCCCGCGCAACAGGCTGGAAGTCCAAATAAACAAGATCATCAGGATCGCCTACAAAAAATCCAATAGGTTCATATAAACGCTTCCAGTTAGCAAGCATTTCTTCATTATTATCTAAAGCAGCCATAATCAAAAGTGCTGATTTTGTTTCTTCATTATTCTGAAGCCTGAAAGTCATTCTTCCATACCACATTAAAGCATTAAAATATCTGCTCAATTTTTCAGATTTTGTATAGTGGCCTCTTGGAACATATTGAGAAAAATCTTCCATGTAATCAGAACCTTCACCATAAACAGCCGGAGTTCCGATACCTTCATGGCTAGTCATTGCTGCATTGTCAGCTTCAACGGCTTCTTTAACTAAATCGTTAATTGGTGCATCAGGTTTAAGTTGTTTTAATGCAACACTGAAATATCCAACATTTACTTTTGCCGCAGCTTCCCATTCCGTACCTTTTAATTTTTCATATTGATCAAGGGAAGCCTGAAGCATATCTTCAGTTATAGTTTCAGAAATATCGTAAAGCTCATTTTCCTCCAAAGATTTCAATAAAAAGTTAAAATAAAGATGGTATGTATGCAAAACAGAATCGGTCGTAACAAAGTTTGGAATCAATTCATAACGGTTGTCTTCATATAAACTAAAAAATTCCTCACTCCATCCTTCACTTACATAGAAACCATTTTCAGCTAAAAGTTTATTGCTGTCAGTAGGACCCTGCAAAATATCAGTGTAATCAACATTGCTAAGGTCAGGTTTAATTTCATAATCAGGAATACTTGGTGTAAATCCAACAGTATTATCTTGCCATTCTGCAAAAGTTGCTGCCTGTGCAGTAGGGATTTCAGTAGTTTGAGTTTCTTCAGTTTGATTGGGTTCTTGAGTATCTTCAGTTTTCGTATCAGGTGCACAACCGTTCAAACTAAATAGCATAAAAGCCATTATGCTGGTTGCTGCCAATGTTTTTTTCATATTTTAATTGTTAGTTATCCAACAAATTATAAGTATATAGAATACACACGAAAAAGTTAAGAAAATCCTTACATTTAAATAAGAATAAGGGTTCAGTATATGTCAATTTACATTTGTCAAGCAGGCGCATATAATTATGTGGATTTAATTATTAACCTTAGATGCATGAAAAACAAGAAAACTATTCTTGTTGGTGCAAAGATATCTCTTTGTGCCATGTTGTTGCTGCTCACAGCCAGTGTAGCTTCAGCTTCAACAACAGGAGATTTCGGGTTCACTGATGTTGGCAGTCATTCTGTTTCTGCTGGATCAGTTAACAATAAAGCTCTTGAAGTAGTAATTCCTGACGGAGTAAATGGCGGAACTGAAGATATATTACTGGTTGACGGAGGAACTCCATTTTATACAGGAGATACATTAGTTGCTATCCCAGCTTTGGGTACAACTACTGGTGTTGGATACTATGAAGCAGCACCTGATGGATTCCAGGGAACTGAACCGGTTGTACGAGATTTGGATGCGGACGGAGTTTATACTGCAAGTGCTGATACTGATGTAGCAGGTACTGTTGCACTAGCTGCAGGTACAACAATTGCTTCTGCTGTAGACGCAGACTGGACTGATATGTATTTTCATTATTTTGCTCCAGGAACTCCATGGAATTCTGCAAATGATTTAGTCTTTTTAGATGATGGGAATATTTATTATGATACCGGAGTAGCATCTTCTGATGTTCTAGAGGCTGGAGCTTCAGTTACTACCGGAGCCGGTACTTTAACTGAACCGGCAAACTGGGATTTATGGTACTACGATGCAGCAAATGGTGACGCTTATAATGGTGCTGCTGACTGGATTGGTGTTGATGATGATGCTGATGGTGTTTATACAAGCGCTGCTGATGCACTTATTGTTGACGGATCAGATGCTTTACCTTCAGCCGGAGCTGCTTTATATACGATTGTGGCTGGAGATAATGTTTGTTCTGATAACACAACTCTTTCATCAGCAACTTGCGTTTATACTGATACTGACGGAACCGCTTGTGACGGTGCTGTTGGAACAGGAACTTATTTTATAGGAGGAGCCTGCACTGCAGGTACTGATACCTTAATTACAGTTGCTAACATGTGGGTTACAAATAAAGGCACATTAGACGCAACAACTGATTGGTTTGAAGAAAATGTACCAGGTGAATACACTTATTCTGCTGCTGCAGATACAACAATTGACGGAGTACCACCTGTGGCAGGAACTACTATTACAACCACTAAAGATTCTGACTGGACTTCACTTTACTTTTACGATGCCGTTGCTGGAGCAGCATGGAATGTTGCTGCTGATATGATTTTCAGTGATGACGGAAATATCTTTTTTGACAATGGAATTGAAACTTTAATAGCAGGAACAGCATTTAATGATGCTCTAAGTTTTCCTACAGTACCAGCAAGCTGGAATTTTGGATTTTATGATAATGCAAATGGAGGTGCTTGGGACGGAGTGAATGACTGGATGGGTGTTGATGCAGGTGGTTTTGGAACATATTCTACAAGTGCTGACGATGATGTTTATTCAACTGGTGGCTTAACAAACCTGGATGGTTTAATTGGTTTTGCTGCTGATTGTGATGGTGCAGGTGCAGGTACACAAGCTTGTTTACATACTGGTACAACACCTATTGATTCATCTGAAAGTATTTTAATTGATGAAGGTACTGATCAGGGTGCTGCTCCAAACGGAGTTGTAGACGAAGCAAATGATCAACTTACCGGAATAGAAATTAAAAATAATGGTACTGCTATTAATACCGAAACAACAGCTGTAAAAGTTTGGTTAGATGATGGTGACAATACATTTGAACCAGGAACCGGTGATACCAGTTTAGGTACAGCAACTTGGGATACTGTTGACAGCTGGGATTTAACAGGACTTACCACTGCTATTACTGCAGGTGGAATTAAATTATTTGTTGGATTAGATATAACTAGTCCACCGCTTGGTGCAAATACATTCATTTTAGCAATACCACAAAACGGAGTAACTGTATCATCTGTAAACGATGGACCAACTGATGCTGATGCAGCTCCTGCTATACCTGCTAATAATACGTTAACTATCGCTGTCGGTGGCGGCGGTGGTGGTGGCGGCGGCGGCGGTGGCGTTAGCACTTGTGGCGATGGGATACTAGATTCAAATGAAACTTGTGATGATGGTAACAGAACAGCTGGAGACGGTTGTAATGTATATTGTGGATTAGAAGATGGTTATGTTTGGGATGCTTCTACTAAAACAGTTATCACTACAGAAGAAGCTGCTGCTCAATCAGAAACTACTACAACTGAAGACACTACTACTACTGTTGCAACTCCTGAAACAGTTACAGGTGAAACTCTTTCTGCTGATGATATTGCCGGTGTTGCAGACAATTTCAGCGACTATGATGAAACTCACTGGGCAGCTGAATATATTGCAAAACTATATCTTGCAAATATTATGACTGGTTATGGTGACAGCAATATGTTTGGTGTTGCAATGCCAACAACAAGAGCGGAAATGGTTAAAGTCGCTTTACTTGCAAATGGAATTGATGTTCCTGCAAGTGTAGATGTTGCGCCATTCGATGATACTCCTATAACTGAATGGTATACTCCATATGTTAAAACAGCAGCTGATCTTGGAATTGTTGAAGGTTATGATGACGGCAATTTCAGACCTGGAAATAATGTAAACAGAGCTGAAGCATTAAAGATTTTATTACTTGCGAAAGGTGTGGATATTGAAGGATACGACACTACTTCAGCAACAAGCTTTAGCGATGTATCAGAATCAATTTGGTATGCTGCTTATGTAGCGTACGCAGTTGATAACGATTTAATTGAAGGATATGCTGATGGAACATTCAAAGGCGGAAACGATATTTTAAGAGCTGAAATTGCAAAACTTACAGTTGTGATTATGCTACTTGAAATGGCTGCATAAATAATTTTTTACATTAAAAAAAGACCCCTTCTGCAATTATGCATTGGGGGTCTTTTTAATTAATTATGTTTTCTTTGCTGAAGGAGGTTTTGTATATATATAAAAACCAATTGCTCCGGCAATAACTATCACAATTAGTAAACCAACTGTATTATGCAATATTGAAAATACAAAAGTTCCAACAATAGTTAAAATCAAAGCAATAACAAATGTTATAAATGTTAATGCACCTTTCCCTACATCACTTAAAAATGGAATTAATTCCATTGATGTAGATAGCGGACTTAATATCATCAATAGGCCAATCCACATCATAATAAATACACCGATTCTGCCAAACCAACCAGCAGCTCGATATTCACCCTGCAACGCAGCCATTGCATCCTCTTTTGTTCCTTTGAAAATCCTGTAAAGTTTATTTTCTGCTTCTCCGTGATGTGGACCGATTTTTTCATCAGCTACCCTTCCAAATACAGTAACTTCATCCATTGGCTTTAAAACAGAATATCGCACTCTTATATCACCTATCTCAGGTTTATCATAAGTTCCGTATCCATCAAAAATATAATCATAATCATCATCTGAAACTATTTCCTGATATCCATCTAACGTAACATTATCTTCAGTAAGTTTTAATGGTGATGTAGAAGGCAGATTTATTTCATCCATATCAACATTATAAATTCCAACAGTTGCTTCGCTTACTTTATATCTTTCACTTTTAACAGGTTTTGGTGGATTTTCGTGGCCTTTAGGTTCTTTAAATTCTTCGCTGTCAGGAACGTCCTCAACCCATTTTGTATCGTATGTATAAACTTTCTCGTCATTTTCAGATTCAACCTCTTCAACCCAGCTATACATATCAACACTTCTATCAACAACCAAATAATCACCTTCGTATAAGAATAATCCATCACCAAGAAACTCAGAGGTATCAAGTTCACGGGTAATATAAACAAAATCTTTTGCATCTTTTGCTTCATCTACATTAACTGCAGTTTCAGCAATGTCAGTGTAATTTGTTCTGCCTTCAGAATAATAAAGCAGTACAAATGACCCTATAAAAACCAATATGCCCAATAAGAGCCAGCCTATCGAGCCAACCAGTTTATTACCAAAGGTTTGTTGTGCCATAATTTTTTTAAGATTATGAATAGGACAATTGCAAGATTATCATAAAAATTTTTCTCATGCCATATCAGTAAAAATTTGCATTTTTTATAAATTATGTTTTACTACTAAAAATCCGTCCTAGGACGGGAATTCGATAGTATGAAATAATAATTTAATAAAGTCAAATCTTTCGCTTTGCTCGCTTGTGCTCACTCCATAGACCTCCGCGCTTTGCGCTTCGGTCCTGGTGCCGCGGGGCGGAATTGAACCACCGACACGAAGATTTTCAGTCTTCTGCTCTACCACTGAGCTACCGCGGCAAAATAACTTTTTCAACAAAAAAGAGTATACTTTGCGCCAAAGTTTATATCAAGAAAAAAATCATTAAAGATGAGGTGCCTGCCCTGTTACAGATGATCTTGCAAATGATTGAAATACTGAAGCTAGTTGATTTGCATCAATAATTTCCATATATACTTTTTCGATTTCTGCTGTCATATAAGGCAATTTATCAGGTATGGTCATAATATAATCTGGATTCATAATAATATAATTCTTTCTCACAATCGCCCTGCCAAAAGTTCTATCCTGTACTGCTTCAAAAATTGCCGCTAAAGTTTCCAAATTGGATTTGGCAATAAAATATAATTTTACCAATTTATCTCTGACTTCATCTGTAGGCAGTACTATGGTTGTTTCCGGGCAATTAACCAAGTCTTCCGAAACTTCTGATTGTTTTCTTAGTTCCATAATGTTTGAGCGCTATTTATTAGTTTATCCGCTTGTTCGCGGGTTAATGTTTTAAGTTTTTTCATTTCCTTGTCCCCTACTGTTTCACCCTGATCTTCTTTAATTTGCTTAATTTTTTCAAGTTGAGCTTTGCTTGCGAGTATTCGTTTTTTTGCTTCTTTTAGATTCTTTGGATTTTTTTCCGCAAACATAATGTAAGATCCGCAATTTTCACAATCAACCCGAATCATGTCTGCTTCACTATTATAACTTAACCTTCCATCAACCTTTTTATTACATTTTTGGCAAAAATAACCATCGGCAAGTTCTGTTGGAAGCTTTATTTGATCGGATTTTTCAAACTTTTTTGATTCTTCAACTGCAATTTCATCAACTCTTTCATTGAATTCGTTATCAGCATGACCTTTTACCCAATGCCAATTTATTTTGATATCTCCAAGTTTAATCATTGTATTATCAATTTCTCCCCAAATATCCAAATTAGCTTTTCTTTTCCATCCCTGTTTCATAGAGTTCACAACCAGGCTTGAATCACTATAAATATCAACTTCAGTACTTTTTTCAGCATTGTTCGCAACCCATTTTAAAGCTTCTAAAACAGCCATCATTTCCATTCTATTATTTGTTGTTGAAGCTTCACCACCACTTAAAATAATCTCATCTCCGTTTGGCTGAATTAAAACACCATAACCACCAGGTCCTGGATTTCCCAAACAACTGCCATCTGTATAAATAATAATCTTTTTCATATTTTTAAAGTGTTCTGGTAAAATCGTAAGGTCATCAATAATGGTATCATAGATTATATGTGGACAATAGGTTTAATAATATTATCACTGGCTCCGGTTGCATTACTGCTTTGGTATTTTGACCACCTGGATAAGCGTAAAGAATCAAGAAAATTTTTGTGGAAAATTTTTATGTGGGGGATGTTGGCAGCATTTATTGCAGGCCTGATTGAATATGGGTTGGCAAGTTATCTTGGTGATCTTTTTTCATCTTCTTTTATTAATTTAATTATTCTGGCGTTTGTTTATACTGCACTTATTGAAGAATTCGCCAAATACTGGGTTGTTAAAAAGAAAGCTTATCACAACATTGAATTTGATGAATACTACGATGGTGTAATTTACGGTGTTGTTGCCTCTCTTGGATTCGCTGCATTGGAAAATATTTTTTATGTAATGGAAGGCGGAATTTATGTTGCTGTAATAAGAGCTATTTTAGCTGTACCGGCTCATGCAATGTTCGGAGCAATCATGGGGTACTATTTTGGAAAAGCAAAATTCCAGAAAGATAAACAAATTGAAAAAAAATTACTGGCAAAAGGTTTATTGCTTGCTGTTTTCTTCCATGGAGTATATGATTTGCTCCTTATGTCAGAATCTATATTCGCGTTACTGGTTATACCAATGATTTTAGGCTTATATATACATGTACGGCACAAAATAAAACAACTTCACTTTCTAGATAGAATCGGAGGTGCGTTGGAACCAATAAAATGGAATGCGTGGAATTATATTAAAGCGGGATTTGGGCTTATTCTATTTTCCGTTGGAGTAATTAGTCTCTTTACAGTAATTTTATATTTAACAAATGATCCGCTTGGGGCAGAAATATTTAAAGGAGTTGATTTTGATCCTGTTCAGACAGGTGTTTTTGCTTTAGTGATGTGGATAATATCATTTTTTCTTGTTTATGAAAAAAATCCTAAAAAGCATAAAGACTGGGTGGCTTAAATTTGCTCACGTGATTGGCGTGGTAAATACAACAATACTTTTAACAGTGTTTTACATTGTTTTTATTGGTATTTACGCAATAATAATTGGTTTACCTAAAAGAATAATCGAACATTTTAAAAAACCTCCCAAATCATATTATTTTGATCATACTCAATCCAAAGATTATAAATATCCGTTTTAATGAATAATGATACTTACATACTGGGAATTTCTTGCTTTTACCATGACAGCGCAGCTGCACTCATAAAAAACGGTGAAGTTATAGCTGCAGCTCAGGAAGAAAGGTTTACGCGAAAAAAACATGATGAGGATTTTCCTGAAAACGCAATTGAATATTGTTTAAAAGAAGCCGGCATTGAGAAATCGAACATTTCACACGTTGCTTATTACGAAAAACCATTTGTTAAATTCGAAAGACTTTTAACAACATATATCAATACATGGCCAAGAAGTTATCTGTCTTTTCTAAAAGCAATGAAGGTATGGCTCAAACAAAAACTGTGGATTCCAACAATCATTAGAAAAGAACTCGGATTTAAAGGAGACATTTTTTATATGGATCATCATGAATCCCATGCAGCAAGTTCGGTTTTTGCATCTCCTTTTGAAAAGTGTGCCTTTTTAACTGCTGACGGAGTTGGAGAATGGTCCACTTTAACTTATGGCAAAGCCGCAAACTCTAAAATTGAAATTTTAAAAGAAATCCGATTCCCACATTCTTTGGGATTATTATACTCGGCATTTACTTATTATTTGGGATTCAAAGTTAATAGTGGTGAGTATAAAGTTATGGGTCTCGCTCCTTATGGCGAAGCCAAATATTGCGATGAAGTACGTAAATTAATCGATGTTAAAGATGACGGCAGTTTTGAATTAAATATGAAATATTTTGCTTATCATTACGGACTTAGAATGACAAATCGCCATTTTAATAAGTTATTTGGAGCGCCTCCGCGAAAACCAGAAACTAAAATAACTCAAAGAGAATTCGACATAGCTAAAAGTTTACAGGTTGTTTTGGAAGATATTATGCTTAAAATTGCAAATCATATTCATAATGAGACAGGAGAAGAAAATCTTTGTTTAGCCGGCGGCGTAGCGCTTAACTGCGTGGCGAACGGAAAACTTTTAAGAGAATCAAAATTTAAAAAAATATTTATTCAGCCTGCTTCCGGAGATGCAGGAGGAGCGCTTGGCGCAGCACTTTTTGCCTGGCATTCAATTCTTGGAAACAAAAGGTCGTATCAAATGAAGAATGTATATTTAGGTCCTTCATTCAGTAATGAACAAATCGAGGAACTTTTAAATAAACATCAAGTTAAATATGAAAAACTTGAAGATCAGGATTTATACGATAAAGTTGCTGATTATATAAATAAACAAAATGTAATCGGATGGTATCAGGGAAGAATGGAATATGGGCCTCGCGCACTGGGAAATCGTTCAATTGTTGCTGATGCCCGTAACAAAGAAAACTGGCAAAGAGTTAATTTAAAAATAAAATTCCGTGAAAGTTTTAGGCCTTTTGCCCCAAGTGTAATTGAAGAGGACCTTAACGAAAACTTTGATCTGCAAACTTCAACACCATATATGCTTTTGGTTGCACAGGTTAAAAAAGACAATCTGCCTGCAATAACACATGTAGATAATTCAGCAAGAATTCAGAGTGTTTCTGAGAGCGAAAATCCAAAATACCATAAATTAATTAGTAAATTTAAAGAAAAAACCGGTACAGGAGTAATTATTAATACTTCATTTAATGTAAGGGGTGAGCCGATTGTATGTACTCCCGAAGATGCTCTTAAATGTTTTTTAAGAACAGATATGGACATTCTTGTCATGGAAAATTACCTTGTAAATAAAGAAAATATCGATAAAGATAGTATAAGTAAAACTCTTAACTACGAACAGAAATTTGAAAATGATTAAGCTGCGAAACAAAATACTTATAAATATCGGTACCTTTTTGGTAATGCTGCTCATACTATTTGTTGTTGCTGAAGGTATTTCGAGAATCGCATTTAAATATACAAAAGAAGGACCCACAGCCGTAAATCTACAGATATTCGAAGCAAATGATTCGTATGTTTGGGGACATTTGCCAGGTGCTGTAGATTATCATGGTTATGAAAATCCAACACCTGAAATTAGAATTAACCAATTTGGTTTTAGGGACGACAAAATGTCTCAAACTAAACCGGAAAACACAAAACGAATTCTTGCGCTTGGAGATTCATTTACTTTTGGAATGGGCGTAAGACATGAAAATATTTTCACTGAAAAACTACAAAATTTTTTGGGACAGAAAGATCAGGAGAATAATTATGAAGTTGTGAACATGGGTGCAATTGGTTATACACTCGATCAAGAATTGCTTTTATTAAAAGAAAAAGGACTTTCACTTCAACCGGATGCAGTTATTGTTAATTTTTTTGCAGGTAACGATGTAACTGAATTCAGAAGGCACGAATGGGTGTTGGATGATAATGAAAATTTGGTAAAGGTTATTGATACTAAGCATTATGTTGATGACGAAAACAGGTTACGATACAAAGGTGAAGAAGAGCCTGTTTCATACTTTGCAAATTTCATATATACAAGATGGCAGATTCTAATGAAAAAACTTGGCTTTAATAAAGAAGAAGGCCCAACTTTAACCTGGCCTGCATTTTTGGAACCAGATGATGAACATGGTGATCCTAATCTTCCTGAATACTGGGCTAAGGTTGAATATACTTTAACCGAGATGAAAAGGATTCTTGATGAAAAAGGCATTAAAATGATTGTTGTTGCTATCCCGATGGATGTTCAGACTGATAAAAAATTCTGGAAAAAATATTCTGAAATGTATTTTGATGAAGAAGCATACGAATTATCGCGTCCTCAAGCCAAAATGAAACAGTTAACAGATACGATGGGAATTGAATATATTGATTTACTTCCATTTTTCAGAGAAGCTGATTCAAATGTATGGTATTATTACGAAAAAGAAGATCCTCACTGGACAAACGAAGGTCATGAATTGGCCGCAGAGATAATAGCTAATAATATTAAGTTATGAGTAAACTAAGCACAATAAAAGATATATTCTCTTATATAGGTAAAGGAAAAAAATGGTGGCTAGCCCCATTAATAATTATACTGATTTTACTTGGAGCTTTAATTGTTTTTACTGAAGGAAGCGCACTTGCTCCATTCATTTACACCCTCTTTTAATGAGTCAGGACGAAAGTGTTCTAGAAATAGAGAAAATTGAATTTTATGATAAATTCCCTTTAAATCAGGGGCAAAAAAGCATAATTGAAGATGTGATTTCGTGGAAAACCCAGCCACCGCTTGTTAAAACAGGAAGAAGTACTTTTTTAATAATTCAGGAACCTGAATTACCTTTTAAGGGAATCAAAATTAAAGGGTGTGGATATTTTGATCCTTATTCAAATGCTGTTATGCAGCCTTCGGTTGATGAAGGATACGAAGCACATATTCAGCAGGCTCCTGATGGAATCACTGAAATTCATTATCAAATTGAAGTTAACGATAAAGATGAAATCTATTATAGTAAGCCAAAAAAAAGACCTTTTGGTGCGCAAATTTTTGATCAGGCTGTTAAAGAATTTGAGGCTTATAAAGTATTATTGGAGGCATGGGATGGAGATTTAAAGGATTTTCCTTTTTATTTCCCGATTGGATATGCCAAATACAAAGATATGAATTATGGCGATAAAGCACTTGGAGTTGCTGTTTTTGGCATTGGAACCGAAACTGAAAAAGCACTTGGGAATTATTTTGCAGGTCAATTTGAGGAACAAGGACTTAGAATCAGCCCCCAGATACTTGAATACTGGCAAAAAAACATGGCTCCACTTGGCAAAAAAGAGCCTACTTATTTTGATATTTTACTTACTTTGCAGCAATTGGCTCGTGAATTCGGTAAAAGTTTATCAAAACTGCACGAATATTTTGTTGATCATGACAGTCACTTGTTTAATGCGGCAGTAGATAATGAAAACGGACATGTTATGATTTTTGATTTGGATCATGTTAAGCACATTGATGAGTTAAGCGCTCAAAAATATTTTTATTATGCATTGAAAGATTTTGAAATAGGGTTGGTTGCAATAATGAGTAATTTGATGCTTAGCGGTTATATTGAAGGAGTTCATCTTTTTCAGGATCAAAACATGAACTTTGAACAACATAATATCTTAAGAGGATTTTTTGAGGGATATTTTGGTGATATAAGCGATGATTTGAATTTTATTGTTAAATCAATGTGGAAAAGGTTATTAATAATTAGCGCGGAACAGCTTATAAAAGCGGACCCAAAAAATCATCTTTCAATCGCACATACTTTTTGCGAACAGGAAAGAGAAGTTAATTATTTAGATATTTTTCCTTATTTAAAAGAAAAAATAAAAGCAAAAAAACCGGAATTCGAACTCTCGAAAGCTGATCATATTAAAATTATTGAAAAATTGCTAAACCAGAAATCGCAAATAAGCAAAGAACATAATGTAACGTGACTTTTACAGCCACGTTTAAAATATTGATATACCCTTTAACCAATGACGTATGAAAAAATTCATCACCAGAGGGATTGCAGTAACAGCACTAACAATGCTTGTTTTTGTTAGCAGTGTTTCTGCAAACACCACTGGCGTAACTGAAGATCCATACACAGACACTGAAAATATTTCAGTTGTTCTTGAAGGTTCTTTAAATGCTGACGGCTATGCGGATCTCTCATGGAACGAATACACAGGAGGTGATTTAATGTGGTACAAAGTTGTACATTCTCAAACAAATGCTGATGCGAAATATCCTATGGATGGGTATGTAGGCGTAATTAGCGACCCTGCAGATACAACTTATACTCACACAGGTGTAAAAGAAGGCACAAATTATTACAGAGTTTGCGTTATTACTGAGGCTAATTTAAGAGCATGCAGCAATACTGTAACTCTTGAATCTGATGTTGCTGCTATTGAACCAACGCCAGAAGTAAATGACCCTTATACAAACGATGATAGTATTCAAATTACTTTAACAGGAGCTTTGAATGATCTTGGGAAAGCTGAATTAAACTGGACTCAATATGAAGGTGATGATTTAAAATGGTATAAAGTTGTTCATTCACAAACAAATGCTGAGCCTTATTATCCTGCTGATGGATACGTTGAAGTTTACAGTGATGTAACTCAAACCAATTATACACATGCAGATGTTGCTGAAGGAACTAACTACTACAGAGTTTGTGTAATTACAAATGACGACAGAAGAGGATGTTCAAATACTGTTACTCTCCAACATGGAGAAAGTGAGTTAACAACTTACCCTAATTTTTCTGATATGGAAGGACATTGGGGTAAACCTTATGTGGAAGATCTAGCTGCTAAAGGTGTTGTTGAAGGTCGTAACGGTTACTTTGAACCAAACGAACCAGTTCTTCGTGGTGAAGCAATTAAAATGATTATGGTTGGATTGGGATTTGAACCAGTTACTTGTAATCCTTCAATCTTCCCTGATATGGGTGAAGATGACTGGTACTGCGGAATTGCAACTAAAGCTTATAACAAAGGCGTTGTTGAAGGTGAAAACGGAAATTTGTACGGTGTTAGAACAATCAACAGAGCTGAAGCAATAAAAATAATAATGAAGGTAAAAGGTTATGAATCGCCTGCATTAACAGAAAATCCATTCCCGGATGTTCCATATGGTGAATGGTTTGCCGGATACGTATACAAAGCAAGCAAACTCGGATGGGTACAGGGTTACGCTGACGGGATGTTCGGACCAGGAAAAGAGATTACAAGAGCGGAACTTGCTAAAATAGTTGATTTGGCAAGCAGTATGTAAAAAATTTATTCTTTTAAAAAGCCGGCTGCATTTAAATTATGTGGCCGGTTTTTTTAAATAAAGGGATCGCTTAACACTTCAGGAATCCCATACAAATAATGTAAAAATAAATATTTACTCCTTTTTAATTCACCGCTATCGTTAACCTGTTTTATTTCAATTTGAAGTGTGGTTGGATTGTAATCTATCAATTCAAAAGCAGCATCAGGAGTTTTATAAAGAACTGAAAAATCATTTGGATCTGATATAGTTTCTGCTACACCAAATTTATCCTGAGCAGTTAAATCAAATTCAATATCATCAGGCAAAGTGATTGTTTTAATTAAATCATCAGCATCAGTTTCAAGCTGACCGGCGATCGACTCAATTCTCAATAAATCAGCATATAAAGAAACAGTTATTATACCATCTGCATCAGTATGAAAATTAACAATATATCCATAAGGCAAAATCAAATCGCCCTGTGCTTCAGAAAGCCCATCTCCATCATAATCACTATAATCAGGGTAAGATTCACCTGAAAGCGACCTGTTTCTGGCTTCTGAAAGCATACCTTCCACACTCCGATAAGCAGAAGCGAATCTTACCTGCTCACCTAAAGTTGTTCCTGAAAATACCGCAAATACTGTTATAATTGAGATAATTGCAATAACGAGAATTAACTCTATAAGGGTTACGCCTTTTTGAAATTTTAGTTTCATAATGTATTTATAACACGCCTTTGCCGCCGAGTACAACGGTAAACTCCCCTTTTGGCGCACGCTTGGCAAATATTTCTTTAACTTCATTAATGGTTCCCCGTACAAATTCTTCATGCATTTTTGTTAGTTCACGGCCAATTACGATTTTTCGTTCCGGTCCCAAAAACTCCTCGAGCTGGCTTAATGTTTTTTGAATTCTGTGTGGGGATTCATAAAAAACTACTGTTTTTTCTTCTTCTGCCAATGATTTAAGTAATGTTTGACGGCCTTTTTTAATAGGGAGAAAGCCCAAATACATAAATTGATTCATTGGAAGACCGCTAGCAACAAGCGCAGCTAAAAAAGCACATGCTCCGGGCATTGGAATAATCTCAATATTTTGCTCAAGAGCGGCTTTGATTAATCCATAAGCAGGGTCAGAAATCCCTGGTGTTCCTGCATCACTTATCAGAGCTATTTCGCTTCCCTCTTCAAGTGCGGCTATTAATTTGTCGAGTTTGGTTTGACCGCTATGTGAATGATAGCTTAATAACGGTTTTTTTATTTCGTATTTGTTTAGCAGAATTTGGCTGTGACGCGTATCTTCACAAGCAATGATATCGACCTTTTTAAGCGTATCAATCGCACGTAAAGTAATATCGTCAAGATTTCCTATGGGTGTTGAAACAATGTAAAGTGCCATTATTTATAAGATTTAGTGCTTTTGGTGATAGTTGGAGGCGCAAAATACTCGGGTTTGATCATTTTCTCATCTTTGTAGTTTGCGATTTTTAATAAATTACCGAGTAATGTGCGATCACCGAGTGATCCCAAATCACCGAGTGATCCCAAATCACTAAGTGATTTCTCGTCGACAAATTCCACATTTTTGGCTTTAAGCTGCGCAATTTGGGATTCTTTGAGATGGCCGCAAAGCTTGCCCTCTGCTTTGTGCAAAAATTCTTCAAAATCAATTAATTTACCTTTGTAATATACGCGATTTAAGCCTGACTGAAGCACGAAGTCGCCTTCATAAGCGTTTTGCCAGTAATCCTGAATTGGAATCCCCCAAATCGGTATGTTTAATGCATAAGCTATGCCATTTGCAACTGCTATTGATACTCGAAGTGCAGTAAATGGGCCAGGGCCTTTGATTACTGCAATTTTATCTATATCTTTCCAATCTAATTGTGCTTTTTTTAGCAATTTTTTAATATTTGGAAGAAGTGTTTCCGCTTCGTTTTGCTCGGATTTCCATGAATTTTCCGCCAAAACTTCGTGATTTTTAACAATTGCGATTTGCGAGAGGTTTGTTGCTGTATTTAATCCTAAAATAATCATAATTCCTTTTAAACTATAGCGATTATACAGTATTATATTTGTATGAAAAATGAATTCCCAATTGAATTAAAACCAGACAGCATAAAAAAAGCCGAAGAGCTTGAAATTAAAGCATTTGATATTGAAGAAAAGTTTGTTAGAGGTTCGGGACATGGCGGTCAAAAAATCAATAAAACTTCTAATGCTGTGTGGCTGAAACATATTCCTACCGGAGTTGAAGTTAAAGTTCAAAGGCACCGCGAACGCGAAAAAAACAGAATGTCAGCTTATAAGCTTTTAATAAATAAAATAGAAGAATTAATTAAAGGTAAGGAATCTGAAAAAGCCAAAAAAATCTTTAAATTAAAAAAACAAAAACAAAAAAGAAGTAAAAGGGCAAAAGAAAAAATACTAAAAATAAAACATAAAAGAAGTGAAATAAAAGAAACACGAAAAAAAGTGGAAACATCAATTAATGATTAAGATAAAATCATTGACAAATTATCTATTTCAATGTTTAATGTTGTCTTATTTTTTAAATATATTGTTAAATGGGTGTTTCTCGACAAATTATAGATAATTTGATTAAAGCGCAAACAATTTCACTTAAAGAGCAAGTGGATAGAATAAGCAGTGCTGGCTCAAAAAAATCAATTAAAAGAGTAATTGATGATGCAACCACAGCGATCCTCAAAGAGGTAAAAAATGTTTGCAGCAATGGAAGCCTTGATAGTATGCAGCAAAGAAATGAAATCAGAAGACGTGCATTAAGGTATTTAACTAAAAAGAAAAGAATATTTACTTTACCAAATTTAAGTACACCTCATTCAAACGAAAGATATCCTTTAATTGAAGCCATCGACACTGTTTGTTCTCAATTGGATCAATATACCTTTATTGATGAAGAAAAGGAGGACATAATTCCCGAACTATCCAATCGTGAACAATTATTCAATGATTGCAGAGAACAAGGTGCAACAGAATCTTTTGAAATTAAATTTATTTTAGAAAAAATTTATGGCATTGTACTGGTTTTCGCTGAAGATTTTATTGCGAGTTTGAATGAATTGGATGATGTGGATTTTGAAGAAGAAATTTCAATTGAACATATTAATGAAATTATTTGTTTATTCGAAATGCTTTCTGAAAAAATTTATGAAGAATTCCTTAAATTAATTAACAAGAGAGACCTTACTTTTATAAAACTCCGAGATGCAACTATTGACGCAATTTTAAATTTTAAATTCGAATTTAGATATTTAACTCAAGATACAGCAGAATTATTTAAAAATTCTGTTCTAACTAATGTTATAACAATTTTAAGAGATATCGATAATTTAACTGCTTTAATTGAATCCTCTGAAAATAACGATTTAATGCTAAATCCGGATAAAGTAAAAAAAATTCTTTTAAATGACAGGATAAAATGTCTTAATGAATGTACCGAAGAACAAAAAACCGAAATGTATCCGATTACAGATGATGAAATCGCATATATTCTAGACATTTATACATCAGAAACTAACGATAATAATGGCAATATATTTGAAACAATAGCAGATAAAGTAAATCATCAATTTCATTGCGGACTTGATTTCAGAACTTCTTCTGAAATTGAAAATTTAATAAACAGCTATAATAATCCAACTAAAGTTTGCGATGTCACCGATGAAGAAGTTGCTGAGATCATTAGTCAAACGGCTTCTCAGGCTGATGAAGAACCTGAGGCTGAGCAAGTTGAACCAAATGATCAAGAAATGTTTTTTGGGGAGCCACATACTGAAACCGAAGCTGAAGCTGAACCAGAACCGGTAAACAATGAAGAAAAAAACCCAATAGCACTCGACGTTGATACGGTATGCTACGAAGTACAAGAAAAACTTCAACGTACTATTACTATCGTTGAAGAAAACCTGAATCAACTTTCGCTTTTTGCTGAATTGTTAAATATGAGATCAGGTTTTGTTGATCTGGTTAGAAAACACTACGAATTAAGGAATCCGGATTTAAATGAAATCAATGAAAATAAAAGTAAACTTGATGAATATTTACCAAAGCTGAGAGAATTAAAAGATGAAATAACCGCTGAAGTCAGCGCTTTAAGGGCAATTGAATCATCGGCACTTTTAGCTTCAATGAAAATAAGACAATCTAATCCCGAAGACATTGACCTTTGTGATGCTAAATTCAATGAAAATTGGGATAAGATTAAAAGATATCTTGAGATATGGGAAAAACTGACTTCCCTTTTTGACCAAGTTCAGCAATTAGTTGATGAAATTAAAAAAATTGATAATTTTATTATAAAAATAATAAACGAAATTCAAATAGGTGATAAATTTTTTGAAAAGAAAATTTACGATATTGCGCTAGGTGCCGATCCCGAAAAAATAATCGGAGAATCAAATAAAGAGTTATTCGAAAAAAATCCCGAACTGGATGCCTTTATGAGAGGTTTTAACGCCAGCATACATTTTTACAGGCAGATATTAATTATTATTGATGAAAAAAAATCTAATTTGAAAATTGATGCAAAAAATAAAATTAAAGAAGCTTTTGATCTTATTAAAATTGCTATTGAAAAAACTACAAAATCACAACTTGAACCAGAAGAAGAACCAGAAAAAGAAATAGTTAAAGTTCTGGAATCATCAAACCAAAGTGAAACAATCAAAATTGAATTCAGAAATGAAATTATGGAATTAACACCAACCCAGTTAAATGCGATACTTTTAACTACTGCATGGGGATTAAGGCATAAAGTATGGGGACTTAGAATCGATAAAGATCATTTAAATAAGCATATTGCTGATATTTTTGGCGGTGAAATGGAAGATTTAAATGCACTCGCGCAGGAATTATCACCTATATCTCAGACAGTAAATGAAATCAGATCTCTACCACCAAAAAAAAATTTACGTGAATCAAGCGATCAATTATTTATAGTTTGGAAATTTGTACATAAACATGCAAGATCTGATTCAGCTCAAAGTCTTTGGTGTTTGCCTACTTATCTTGCCTACGATTTAGCGGAAGCTTTGCCTGAAGATATAAAATTGAGTATAGAAGCAAGAGAAAAAATTAATGCTGCAAAAGAAAAAGAAAAAGAAGATAGAATGCGATCAAATAAAAAGTGGACCGAAAAGTTTTCAAAATCTAAATAAATTATATAAGAAAAAGCCCGCTACTTATTAGGTAGCGGGCTTTTCGGCTAGCAAATTTTCTACTCGTCATCGACCCCGAAACTGAGGCCAGTGCGAGCCAACATGATCTGTCGGTGGATTTCGGCAAGGCGTTGTCTCATGGAATTTTCGTCCATGGACTCTTCCTCTCCGTCTTCCACCAGGCCCTGGAGGTGGGCGGTGATGAGATGCGGCAGAAGTGCCTGCATCACCACTTCGTTGGAGCGACTTAGCGCTTTGGCACCCTGCAGGACAGGATGCATGAGGTCGATTTGCATCACGTCGATGGCGCTGCCATCGGCCTTCACCAAGTTGAGCGCGGCCGCCCGGTCGCGATGGACCACGTTCGGAATGCTCGTGGTCGCGATGTCCAGTAGGTACCATTTGCCTTCGATGCAGAGCATGAGGTGGTCTTCCCGAGGAAGTACCTCAAAACTACTGGTCGAGGCCAAATCCGGCTTCTTAAAATCAGAAGCCGTGATCTGATATTCACCAGAAGGTGTATCCGGTGAAGTGATTACCTCCACCTGACTACCTTCTTCGCTACTCAGCCGAAGGCCGGCAGCATTAGAGAGCTTCCAGCAGATGCGGCCCGACGTATCGCCGAGATTCCGCACGCGGAACCGTTGTCGATCGCCGGCTGTGATCTGCACGTGCACCGGCGAAAGCACCAAAGGCTTCTCGTCCACGATGCGGATCGAGACACGTGCCTTTTTGTCGGAGTCGGTGGAATCCTCCACGATGAGCCGGAACTTTCCGGTTTCGGTACCCGCTGTATAGAGAACGCTCTTGCCTTTCCGCTGGCTGATGCGGCCACCCGACTCCCTGTGGAGCCAATTGAACTGACCGCTGGTCCCGAGGGACCGCGTTATCCGAATGCGATGCTGCTCACCCGGGAGGGTAACAAGCATTCCGCAGTTGAGCCGAATCGGAGACTCCTCAGGCTTTGAGCCTTTGTCATCATCCGTATCATCGTCGTCCTCTTCCTCATCGAGTTTGCGCGGCGGCACAGCATTTTCATATGCAGTGTTAATCGCATCGCAAACATCGTTGAGCAGAGCGATGTTCTCCTTGGTCCGTGCATCCTCTTCGCGGTCCTCCATCACCTTCTTGATGCGCGGCTCCACCTCTTCCCTAAGGAAGCGGATGAAAGGCTCCACCCACTCCGAACTGAAAAATCCGGAATCGATGGAGTGTCCGTCATGCCCCCGAAACTCGTTGAGCATGGGGAGGAAGATGTCGCCGCAGACTTCGCCGTAACGAAGGCTGTCAGGAATTAGCATCCCAAAGGTTGCGCCACCCTGCCTAACCATGTCCTTGAGACTGCAGATCGGGTTAAACCCGCCTACGCGCACCTCGTCGTGCTGCTTCCGGCTTTCCGGGATATACAGCTCGATCTCCTGCATGCCGGGCAAATAGTCGACCAGGATCTCATCCTGGATGACCTCACCCACCACTGCACGGGGCTCGAGCGGCTCGCCGTTGACGAACACCATTCGGGCGATTGACGGCTTGAGATAGAGCGGAAATTCCTTGCGGATCACGGACGGGGACGGGACACGAGACCAGTCCACATTCGTGAGGCAGATTGCGCTGCCCGTTCCACAGATCTCCCACCAGCTGGGTTTAAGAGCCCGCTGGATATTAGCCTCCAGCTTGCCCTTTTTTGCGAGCTCATCGAGAGATTCGCGGGCAAGTTCGAAGTGCACCATCTCCGGAAACTTTTTGGAGACAGTGTACACAAGTAGAGTTTTTGCGAAAAGGAGGAGAAAGATGCGGCCCGTGTCGTTGCGGCCGATCTTCTTGGGGTCGAAAAGCTTGGGGCTCTCCATTAGGCTGAAAAAGCCCTGGAGTTCGGTCTCCCCGAAGCCGGAGCCATCATCTTCGATGCGCAAGGCGTCCGCCCTGCGGTTCACCACGATGTTGATGCGCGAAGCGCCCGCGTCGACGCTGTTCTCTACACCTTGCTTCATGCCGGCAAAAAACGCGGGCCGGCCGGCCTGTCCGCTCTCGATAAAAGCGGACATCATGCGACTGTAGTTGATTGTTCCGGTTACGGTATACACTGCCTTATCTGACATGGCTTTTTACCTTTCTCCCGCCCCCTTGAGGGCGGTTAGTTTTCGGAGTTGGCTGATTCGTTCAGCAGTTCTTGACGGATCGGCATCCTTAGATCGCTCAATAGCAAGGTAGAGCTCCCTTATTTCCGGTGCAAGTTTCTTAAGAATCTGTGCTCTGGCTGCTTTATTTTGCAGCTGGGTCACGAGGTTAATCCTACGCCGAAGCTCCTGAAGCAGAAGGCGAGTATCCTGCACTTCCGCAGGTGTGAATTGCCCCTTCAAAGGCCTAAAAGACCCTTCTGTAAGGACAAAACGAACTCCACCAAGCTGTTGGCCACTGACTTCCGAGACGCCGGACATCAGCCGGTCGAACCACGGAGATTCGATGACCTCGCTTGGTCTGCTTTGTTTTTCACCGAGAATACCCTGCGCAAGCTCTCGAATATCCCTCCAATCAACCCCAAGGATGTCTCCCAGAGTCTGAAGGATAATAATAAACTTCGCAGTAAGGTCGCTAGGATCGTCCTTGGCGACCTTCGATTCAGGTACCCCTTTTTCGAGATACTTTTTAAGACTTGGAACAAGCGAAGCTCGTTCCTTGTCGAACCGCTCTTTTTCAAGCGGGTTCTTGGGCGCGAATGCCTTATCATCAGTCATGATGTACAAACGCGCCAGCACTGTTGCAAAAGGTCGATAGCCCTTTGCCGCACGTGATACCTCGGAGGGATCACAGTTGAGGATCTTTCCAAGTTGAGCTTGTGAGAAGCCCGTTTTCTCCATCAATTGTTGTGTTGCAGCCCCGCATGCGGGGTCAAGCCTTTCTTTCCAGCGACTCATACGATTTCTCCTTCCTTTTTCAGTTTTGTTATCTTTAAATCCCAGAATTTGGGATGTTTTTGTTGCTAGCCGATGTTTCAAGTATCACTTTGATGAAAATTCTATTGAAGAATGCTGAGTTTGTGCACAAATAAGCCAAACCAACAATCACCAAAGTTGGCAGCAATTTTAATATAAATTATCAATTTTGTCAACCGCATTACTTGACCTAAGGGCTAGATTATTGTATGATAATAGTATTAAATCAAAATAAAAACCAAGAAGGCATGCCGCAAAAAATATCTTATTCTCGGTTAAATAAGAATTATATATATTTATTTTATAAATTGAGTTGTTTTACTTATTTACTTATAAATTATTTACCTAAATTATGAGTAATTTTGTCTAGTTAATCGATTAAAATTCCCTTGATTTTATGCCCTCATTTGCGTAAATTACTGATCGCGTGTGTCCAAATAATGATGCACTGCAATATTGATAATCAGGCTTAATTTATAGATGAGTTTTTCATTTTCTTTCCGTACGTCACAATTCCGTGGCGTACCGGTGAAGAGCCGCTAGATGCGGCGAAACAACACATCTCCTAGAAGGAGATGGGGAGGACAACAAATGAAGATCCCTGTTTTGACCGAGCGTGACATCGAGATGATGAAGGCCGACTGGAACGTGTTCATCGAGAGGACTAAGGAGACCCCATACCTGTTCACGACCGAGCAGTGGGCCGAGATCCTCGCGGCGAACATCACCAGCCGGACCACTCACCTCGAGCGCGTGATCCAGCTGAAGGAGATCAAGGCCTACATCGGTATCACCGACATGGGTCTGATCGCCATCTATGCCGGCCAGAAGAAGGCGTACATCAACGACGCAGCCGGCATCATCTGGGTCACCAAGTTCATGCTCGGGACCTACGAGAACGCAGATGTCCCCGAGATCGAGGGTGTCACGGTGAGCCGGATCGGCACCACCAAGTTCCTCGGCAAGACCGAGCTGAACACCCTTCGGAACTTCTTCAGTCTCACCACGGACGACCTGCGGAACGTGCCGGTGCTCGAGTACGAGCACTCTGAGCTCGTCACCGAGGCATACTACCTCTACTCCTGCGGGACCACGACGGTCACCCCTCTGCCAGAAGGCGTCGAGAACATCCGCGACTTCCGCTTCGTCACCACGAGCGGGCACACCAACACCATCGAGGCCATCGACGAGATGAACCGGTCTCACACGGGCGTGCTCAAGCTCACGACGGACAAGAAGCCGACCATCGAGGTGATCTACGAGGCCATCACGAACCCCGGAACGCCGACGACCCGCGGAGCGGATCGTACCGTCCTCTAGTCCCCGACTCCAAGCCTGCCTCTGCCGGCGCACATCCTGTGCGCCGGCCTTTTCCATATACAAAAAAACCTGGCACAAAATATTTTATACCAGGTTTTTTTTCAATTTCATTAACTATTTCATAGCACATTTTCCTGTCACATGAACCCATCCAACAAGAAGTCCAGACACTCCAACCAATAGGTATACAATTGCTTCAACAGTTGGAACTGATCCTAAAATCAATTTCACAACATTTAAATCTGATCCTATGAGCATACCAAGACCAATAAGGCCCCAATTAATAGCTCCAATTACAACCAGGATCATTGCAATTAAACCAACAGCTTTCATAAAGAAAGGGTTAGAAATAATAAACTAACTAATAATATACAATATTTTCCTTTTATATGCAAAATATAATTGTGTTATCATGAATACATGAAAAATCAAATTCAAAAAATGTATTCGCGTTTAAATGCAATATGGTACGACCCCTTTAAGGTTGTGTGGAATTTCATTATTGCACGCCAGGCAGAAAAAACTCTGACAAAATTTTTAAAACAAAACATTGATGAAAGTAAAAGTATTTTGGAACTCGGCTGTGGTACAGCTCTTAATTTATATAAAATTTTCAAATTAAAACTGAAATTCAAAAAATATCTTGGTATGGATTTCACAGATTCAATGCTGCAAATCGCAAAAAATAAATTTAAAAAAAAACAAAATGTAGAATTCATGATCGGAGATGTCACCAATCTTGAAAATTTGGATAAAAAATTTGATATTTTAATTTGTACATGGGTTGTTTCACATCTTGAAAATCCTGTTGAATTTGTTAATAACGCTCAAAAACACCTTAATCCCGGCGGTAAATTCTTTCTTGTTTTTTACACCCGTCCAAAATGGTACTTAAATTTTTGGTTTAAACCTGTTGCAAAACATTTATTTTATGCGGATAGTTTTGACCATTCAATTATTGAAAAATTCTACAACGTAAAATCTCACCGAACCTTTTCTTTAGATCTTGTTACTGTTATTGAGATCTCTTTGCCAGCTGACCACACGCAGCATCAATCTCCTGGCCGAACGTAAACCTTTGAACAACATTAACTTTAGCTTTTTCGAGAATGGCTTTAAACTTTTTTATTCGTTGTGTGTTTGACGGCTTATAAATTGCGTTTTTTGAAGGATTATAAGGTATGAGATTAACCATACAAATATAATTTTGAGCAATTTGAATAAGTTTTTTTGCATCGGATTCATTGTCGTTCAATTTATCTATCATAATATATTCAAACATTATTTTGCGATTTGTTTTATTTTGATAATAATCCAATGCATCCAAGAGATTTTTAAGAGGATAAGTTTTATTTACAGGCATAAGTTTTGTACGCAGCGCATCATCGGCAGCATGCAAAGAAAGAGCCAGATTCACTTCAAAATTTTCATCTGCGAACGCTTTTATTTTCTCCGGAATGCCCGAAGTTGAAACAGAAAAATGCCGCATTCCCAAATTCAAAGTGGATTTATCATTCAGATATCTTATTGCACTGACAACGTTATCATAATTCAAAAAAGGCTCTCCCATGCCCATAAAGACAACATTTGTTACTTTTTGCCCTTCATTTTTCAGTATTCTGGAAAAAAATAATATCTGTTCAATAATCTCAGACATCTCAAGATTTCTTTTAAAGCCCATTTTACCTGTGGCGCAGAAACTGCAGTTTAAAGAGCATCCGACCTGACTGGAAACACAAACTGTATTGCGGTTTTTATGCTTCATTAAAACCGCTTCGATCGAAAGCCCGTCTTCAAGATTTATAAGCGCTTTAACAGTATTTTCATTGATCGATTTTGAGAGGTTCGAATCAATGGTCAAAGGACATTCCACCTGTAATTTCTCACGTAATTCTTTTGGAAGCGTTGTGACCTGATCCCAATCCGAAACAAGATTACCAAAGATTGCCTTTTTCACCTGTGTTAAGCGATAACTGGGCTGGTCAGCAAGGAGTTTTTCTAAAAGTTGAATATTCATGGCAGTATATTATCATAAACGAAATAAAAAAAACCGGAGAAACTCTTTAAGAGCTCTCCGGTTTTAAATTTTGTAGTATTAACCTATTTAACTAGGGTAACCTTGGTAGCATTAGGACCTTTAGGACCATCAGCAACTTCAAAAGTTACTTTATCCCCTTCTTTAAGGTCTTTGTAATCTACGTCTACAAGCTCATTTGAATGGAAAAACAGATCTTTTTCTTCTCCCTCTCGAGAGATGAATCCGAACCCTCTGTCCGTAACAAGACGAGCAATAGTTCCTTCTTGCATTTTACAATGTGTAAAAAAATAATTTAGTATCAAACTTTGATTGCCTAAATTGAAACTCGACTATGCTCCTTTTGGACAGCTAATGATTTGACAAACGAAGCTTATCATTGTTTTAATATATTTGTCAAGCTGATATTATCAGATTTTCTTTTTCAGCTTTCTTGCAGTGTTTTAATTCATATTCACGCTTCATTGCCTCTGATTTTGTTTTGAATTCCTCAAAATAAACAATCTTTATTGGCCTGCGCATACGGGTATAGCGTGCGCCTTTACCTTCATTATGTGCTGTTTCGCGATTCTTCAAATCAGTTGTATAACCCGCATACAAACTATCATCGCTGCATCGCGCCAAATAAACATAGTAATTTTGCATATGTCTATATTACATCTTATTTTAGTTTCAATACATAAAAACCATGTTGGATGGTCCCCTTTTTCTCCTCAGTCTCAAAGAATGTACTCCTAACAACTTCCAATCCCATTTGATTAAAATACTCCTCCCATTCTTTATTGTTTTTATAACTATGCTCGGCATCTTTATCTTCCCAATTAACTTTTCGATCTACATCTTCAGTTATTTGTCTTTGTTCTTCTGTTTCAACCAAATCTTCAGCAATATAAATGCGACCTCCTTCTTTTTTAATTAAACGTTTTGCTTCATTAATTATCTCATCCAACTCATCTTTATCTACATGATGCATAGAAAAAAAGAAACTAACCCCATCCAAACTATCTGATTTATAAGGTAAAGCTTCAGCTGAAGCCCAGGCAAATCCCATTGGATTTTTAGTGTTCTCAACAACTCCAACCTGTTGTAATCTTTTCCTTTCTCTTTTTTGAACTTTTTTAAGAGGTTTATCAGCTATATCAATACTCGAATAACTACCAAGAGGAGCTTCTTTTTGCTCCATATCTGTTAAAATTTGTTGAGTAATATGTCCTTTTCCCGTACCAACATCTAAATAATGCCCTCCTTCAGTCATGTCATCTTCAACACCTGTTGCAGAAATAATCCAGTCAGCTCGTTTCCTTAAAGCTTTATCTACTGGAGAAAACTCAGATACACCATTCATTAATTTTTCCTTAAATCTAAAATTCTTTGGCATAATTAGAAGAATAATATCTGCTTAAATTATACCACTTTTTTAAAAATTAACAACTTCCGAACTACCCCTATTGACAGAATGTGAGAATCTATCTAAAATGCACTTCTTAAATAGCCAGTCTTACTGTGCTATTCAAGTTGATCTTTAAGAAGTTGGCTTTTCGTCTGCAAACATTTCACCTGAAGGAGGTTTCGATATGAAACGCTGTTTGATTTCGCTCGTGCTGTTCATCGCTGTCTTTTCCGCTTGCGGAGAGACTGCTGGTGAAGATCGTCCGCCTCACACCATGTGGGTCGCGCGGTCCATCAGTGACTGCTTCCAGGACTACTACACTGCAGGACTGCAATGCCAGGTCAATGATCTGGAATGCGAAGTGGATCCGAGCAGTGCTGCATGCAGCATCAACTGTGTACAACAGAGAGAGGATTCCTTCATCATCTGTCTCGAGAACATCAAGACCAACAATGAGTGCTGGGCCGAGCTCGAACTGGATGATCTGTGGACCTCTCAGAAAGACTCAGATGGAGATGGTGTCCTGGACCGCGCCGAGATCCCTCTCGAACTGGATCCCTGCAATCCCTGCACATACCCAACAGGGCCATGTGACGGGGAACTGGACTCCAACGGTGACGGCATCCCGAACAACGATCCAAACACTGGCCCGGGCTGCGGTGACAACTGCTACATGTAGACCAACTTCTCTTTTCAAGGGCGATCGCAAGGTCGCCCTCCCACCTATAAATATAAAAAAGCTTGAAAAGCTATTTATTCAAGAAGCAAACAATGGACTGATTTATTATTATTCTTATGGTATAATCGTCATAATAATTATTGTTTATTATTATGAATCTTATTCATTGCCCTGAGTGCAATACAGAAGTATCAGATAATGCTGAATTATGCCCGAAATGTGGAAATTCAATTGCACAAAAAAATAACAAACAGCCCGTTCAAAAAAGCAAACCTTTAAAATTACATTTAATAATCTCAATCGGAATATTTATAATTGGAGGGGTTATTATATATCTAAGTCTAAATTCAAATTCTAATACGGGTTCATTCCCGGGTTATTCCGTGTTTGGCATAATATTAATGCTGGTTGTAATAATCTGGTTATCTATCGTAACATTTTTGAATTGGTGGAAACGTAAATAATTTATTTTTTAATTTAAATATATGCTTTGGACAATCTTTATAATCCTATTGATTTTATGGGTGCTTGGACTTGTAAGCTCGTATACGTTGGGCGGATACATCCATATTCTGCTTATCATCGCTGTTGTTGTACTTGTGATAAGATTAATTAAAGGACGTAAGTAAGCTTAAACAAGCGATTTTTCGAAATAATGGAGCGGGTGCCTCTCACTTCGTTCGAGATACTCCGCCCAAACCTCCTCAATCGGTCGTTTAAAAAACTCCCTCTTCGGAAGCTTTGGAGCGGGTAACGGGAATTGAACCCGTGTCTACTGATTGGCAACCAGTCGTAATAGCCACTATACTATACCCGCCTATTTTTTAAACATCAGTCGTAATATGCGCGATGCGTACTCGCTCAACCTGTTCAGTCAGTCACTTCGTTCCCTCTTCACAGCTTGATCTAGCACCACTATACTATACCCGCCTATTTTTGATTTTGTAATTGAACGCCTTAGAATTATAGCGAACAATCAAAAAATTTCAATTATTTCTTGCTGCGCCCAAAAATTTGCCTCAATACTATTAATAACGGGAATATTTCAAGACGTCCGAATATCATTGCAAATATAAGTAATATTTTTAAAAGTCCCGGTAATAAATAAAGCGGCATTGTGCTCAAACCAACAGTACCAAGAGCTGAAGTAATTTGGAAAGAAGAATCCAAAAACCCATAACCGTGAAACATAAAAATAATTGTGCCAATAATTAAAAACATTACGTATACAAATAAATAAATCCCGATTCCTGTTAAATGTTCTTCGTCAATATTTTGACCGTGTATTCTAAATGGAATAACTGCTCTTTGCGGTGAGGTTTTCTTTTTTATATACCATGGAATAGCTCTGAATAATATATAAACACGATTTATCTTAACTCCGCCCGAAGTACTAGAAGTTGATCCACCAATTATCATCCCGATAAATATCAATAATATGAAAATTTGAGGCAGTAGTTTAATTTCAGTTATTGAAAAAACCCGTTGTTGTTATTGCGGAAATTGTCTGGAAAAACGCTATTTTAAAATCCTGAACGAATAAAAGTGCTATTATTACTGAAACTAAAATAAATATAAGTAATACATTTTTTTCGTAAGATAAAAAGAATTCTTTTAATTTAAGTTTTAATAATTTATGATGTGCAATAAACGATATAGCTCCAAGTATCATTAAAATACAAAGAATTATCAATTGTGTATTATTCAATACTAAATTATCTGAAACAGTAAATCCGCCCGTTGAAAGAGATGCAAAAGTTAATGCAGTTGATTCAAATAAACTCATACCTGAAAGAAACAGCAGAAGAATACCGATTAATGTATAACCAAAATAAATAATCATAACGCTTACAAGTGTTTTTCTAAAACCGCCTTCTAACTTTTCGTCAAAACCCTGCGTCTGATATAAGGCCATTGTATTGCGTGTTTTATTCTGAATTTTTTCACTGTCTTCAACTTTAAACTGACCAATTCTTCCAAAATAAGAAACTAAAAATAAAAAGAACATCACTATTCCTATTCCGCCAAGCCACTGTGTCTCAGCTCTCCATATCAACAGGCTTTTTGGTAATTCTTCAAGGCCTGAGAAAAGTGAAAGTCCGGTTGTTGTAAAACCTGAAACCGATTCAAAAAAAGCATCAATAAAATGATAATTGAAGAAAGGTAAAAAAGAAATTGAGCCAATAAGGGGTATTACAATAAATGAAATCCCAGCAAGAACAAACCCGTCTTTTATCGAAATTGTTTTTCTTTTGTCTTTGTCTCTAAACGCCAAAATTAAAATCAATCCCAGTACAAGCGAAATACCCGCACTTAATAAAAAATTCCAAATTGTTTCCCCGTAAAGCAAACCTGTAATAATGGGAATTATTCTAAAAAAAATGGAAATTATCAATAGATAGCCTAAATACCTGTAAACTGTTTTCATTCGCCGTTTATGATTTTTTTAATATTTGGAATATCTTCGGTTTTTGCTACAATAATAAGTACATCGCCAGCATTAACAATATCAATATCTTTAGCCATTATAATTTCACCATTTCGATAAAGACCTGCTACACTGCAATTTGCAAGAGCCAATGGTTTACCTATTAAATCACTGCCTTCTTTTACTGTTTGTTCAAAAATCTGAATTTTACCATCTCCAATCTGGCAAATAGTTCTTTCGTCACCATACTCTGCAAGCACCTGTTTTATTGCTGTCACATTTGTTCCAACAGCAGAAACCATTTTACTAATACCTAACTTTTCAAAAAGTTCCTCGTTTTTAGGTTCGTTTACAAGTGCGATAATTTTTTTAACTTTCTCGCTTTTTGCAATTTCGCAAACCATTAAATTGGTTTTATCGTCACTGGTTGCAACAATCGCATCACATTCGGTAAGTCCTGCATCATTTAGAACAGCCATATCACTTCCGTCCCCTTCAACAACAAGCGCTGCAGTGGTGTTTGCAATTTCTTTTGCTTTTTCAGTATCCTGCTCAATAATTGTTAATTCATTTTGTTCACCCATTAAATTTGCGAGAGTGAGTGCTGTTGGAGTTCCTCCTACTATTATTATTTTCATTGTGAAATTTTAATTTTACTAACTAAAAGTATATAATTTATTTGAGTATTTGTTAAATCAATGTATGAAAAAGCTTTTTATTACATTTGCATTAATTGTCATTCATTCAAATATTGTACTTGCTTCAGGGCCTGTATATTTGCCTGATGAAATTCTGCAGGGCAGCACATTTATTATTGATATTCCTAAATTTGAAACAACTGAAATAAACGGTTCGTTTGACGGCCGTGACATCAAATTTTACGAAATTTCAAAAAAACCAAACTGGGACGAACCAATCACTCGTGCTGAATTCCTCAAATTACTATTTGATAATTATGATTTTGGCGCTGTCAACACTTCAAAGGCATTGGATTTTCCTGATGTAACAGACCAAAACCCTTATAAAGCATACATCGATAAATCAAGTGTACTTGGTATTATAAGCGGTTACGAAGACGGCAATTTCGGACCTTACGACACAATAACAAGAGCCCAAATAGCAAAAATTCTTGTTGAAGCATTTGAACCTAAACAAATAATTACAAATACCCCTGAATTTTCCGATGTCTCGCCTGATGACTGGCATTATAATTATATAAATCAGGCAGCAGGAGCACGCTATTTTCAGGGCTATCCTGATGGCACAATGAAGCCGGATCGCCCTATTAATTTTGATGAAGCTGAAATTGTTATTAAACGCGCAGCTGTGCCAAAAGAATTTATCGAACCTGAAATTAAACAATACTTCAGAGGTTATGTGGGAGTTTATCGTCTAACTGAAACCGGCACAAAAACACTAAAAATCATTACTGACAGCAATCACGATTACCCTATTACAGTCACAAAACGCGAAGTCCCTGTTGAATCTTTTACTCTTCCGGAAACAAAAACCGAGCTATTTGAATCAACAAAAATCGACACAACATGGGATTTAATAAATGGAGCCAAGGCAAATCCCGTGCCCGAACAATTATGGAAAGGCTCATTTATTGTGCCGACAGATGGCACTATCACACTTGGTTTTGGCGACAAACTTTACATAAACGGTAATTTCTCGGGCTCACATTTCGGCTTAGACTACGCAAATATTGAAGGCACCCCAATCTACGCCTCAAATGATGGAATTGTGACCCTAGCTGAAGAAACAATGTCATATGGCAATACTGTTGTTATAGATCACGGCCAGAATGTATTCACCATGTACCTGCATTGCTCTGAGCTCAAAGTTCAAAAAGGTGACCATGTTAACAAAGGCGACCTAATTGCATTAATGGGTTCAACCGGTATAGCAACAGGTTCACATCTCCACTTCACTGTATTTGTGGGAGATGTGATTGTTGATAATTATGAGTGGTATGAGGGGAAGTTTTAATTATTTCTTATCATCGTGCTTCGGTTTGTCTTCTTTCGGTTTGTCCAATAATGCTTTCATTGAAAGATTGTATCTTCCCTGATCATCGATTTCCATTAATTTAACTTTAACTTTATCACCCAGTTTAAGCTTATCTTCAACCTTATTAACTCTTTCATTTGCTATTTGAGAAATGTGAACAAGTCCGTCTTTGCCAGGAGCAATCTGAACAAATGCACCAAAATCCATAATTCTTACAACTTCTCCTTCGAATACATCACCAACTTTTGGTATGTATGTTATTTTCTTAATTTCATCTAAAGCACCGTTGCCTTTTTCCTGATCAGGCGCTGTAATAACAACATTTCCATCATCATCAATATCAATCTGAACACCCCATTCTTTTGTAATTCTTTGAATTGTCTCGCCGCCTTTACCAATAACTTCACGAATTTGATCAGGATTAATTTTAATATTCATAATCAATGGAGCGTATTGTGACATTTCAGTTCTTGGAGTTGGAATAGTTTCAGTCATAGCTTTCATAACTTCCATTCTTGAATCATGCGCTCTTGATAATGCTTCCCGCATTATATCCAATGAAAGACCCTTAATTTTAATATCCATTTGAAGCGCTGTAATACCTTTTGCAGTACCGGCAACTTTAAAGTCCATATCTCCTGCAAAATCTTCCATTCCCTGAATATCACTTAATATCTTATATTTACCTTCACCATCAGTTACAAGACCCATTGCAATCGCAGATACATGACTTTTAATTGGAACTCCGCATGCCATTAACGACAATGAAGATCCGCAAACAGAAGCCATTGAACTCGAACCATTGCAAGTTAGAACTTCACTTTCCAAAACCATAGTATACGGAAAGTCTTTTTCTTCAGGTAAAACAGGAACTAATGCCCTTTCAGCCAATGCACCGTGTCCGATTTCACGTCTTCCTGGTCCTCGCATTGGTCTAACTTCTCCAACTGAATAAGCAGGGAAGTTATAAAAATGCATATATCGTTTTTCTTTATCTTCCTCCATTGTATCTACTATCATTGCGTCTCCGGGACCACCCAGTGTTGTAACTGTTAATGCCTGAGTTTCACCTCTTTGGAATAATGCTGATCCATGAGCACGTGGAAGAAGGTCAAGTTCACATTTTAATTTTCTGATTTCATCAATTTTTCGGCCATCAATTCTTGCTTCTTTTTCAAGAATATTTTTACGCATATTCTTTTCAATCATTTTATTTAATGCTTCCATTAAATCTATTTTTGTAAATTTTTCATCTTCTAATTCTTGCGCAAATTTTTCTTTAACCTGATCTTCAATAGCATGGATAGTATCTTTAATTTCTTTTTTAGTAACACCTTTAATTGTATTAAGCATATCTTCAGTAACAAAACTTGAAACAGCTTCTACTGCTTCATCAGAAGGTTTATTGATAGTTACTTCAATTGGTTCTTTTTTATACTTTTCAGCAAATTTAATCTGTAACTGACAAAGTTCTTTAATGTGTTTGTGAGCAAATTCCAATGCTTTAAGCATCATTTCGTTATCAACTTCTTTTGCGCCTGCTTCAACCATTGTAATTGCATCATCAGTACCTGCTACAGTTAAATCCAAATCTCCTTTTTCAACTTGGTCGTAAGTAGGATTCAGAATCAGCTCACCATCTACAAGCCCAACATGAACACCTGCAACCGGCCCTTCAAATGGCATTCCACTAATAATTAATGCTGTTGAAGCAGCTGTAATTGCAAGCGGGCCAGGGCTGACTTCCATATCAGCTGACATTACAGTACAAATAACCTGAGTTTCATTAATTGTACCTTTTGGGAATAACGGACGAATAGGCCTGTCGATCAAACGACTGTTAAGTACAGCGTTTTCACTTGGACGTCCTCCTCTTTTAATAAATCTGCTGCCACTAATCTTACCTGCAGCATAAAACTTTTCTACATATTCACATTGCAAAGGAAAAAAGTCTGTTCCTTCGCGGGCTTCGCCCATTGTAGCAGCTGTTAAAATTTTAGTGTCTCCTAATGACACCATTGTTGATCCACTAGCTTGTAAAGCTAATTCACCGGTTTCAATGCTGAACTTTCTTCCGGCAAGATCCATCGAGAATTCTGTTGATTCCATAGTAAAAATGGTTAATTTTTAAGCCTCTATGGAATATGCTCGGCCTAAGGAACAAGTCTCAAAATTATAATATTTATAACCCTGGAACCTGTAACTTAAGCCCTTATAATCCATTAGAGATATAAGATTATTTTCTTAATTTCAATTTAGTGATCAAAGCTTCGTAATCGTCTTTGTTGTTTAATCTCAAATAATTAAGCAGCTTTCGTCTTTTACCAACCATACCAAGTAATCCTCTTCGTGAATGATTATCTTTAGGGTGAGTTGATAAATGATCCTGAACTTCTTTGATTCTTTCAGTTAATATAGCAACTTGTACATGCGGAGAACCAGTATCTTTTTGGTGCTGCGAATGCTTAGTTATTATCTTCTTTTTATCAGCGCGTTTCATAATGCTTTTTACGTTAGAAAAGTAAGGTCCTATCCTCTTGAGAGTCGCCATTGGCTCAAAAAAAGATAGGCATAATTTTTGCTACATAAATTTACCAGAATCTTGATAATTTGGCAAGACATTTTGTCTGTTTTGAGCTATAATTAGTGTATGAATCTTCGGAAAGATAAAAATCAAAAAAATGTATTTTGGTTTGGAGTGATAAGTTTTTTCACTGATTTTTCAAGTGAAATGCTTATGCCTATACTTCCGGTGTTTTATGAGTCTTTAGGCATAAATAAGGCTTTTATAGGTATAATTGAAGGTGTTGCTGAAAGTTTTTCTAGTTTTCTTAAAGTTGTTTCAGGTTATTTATCGGACAAACTGAAAAAACGTAAAATTTTTATAATTTTAGGCTATGGATTGCCTGCTTTTTTAAAGCCTTTTTACATATTCGCTACAGGCTGGGTTTATATATTAATAGTAAGAATACTCGAAAGAAGTGGCAAAGGTTTCAGAGATCCTCCGCGGGATGCTCTATTATATGCATCAGCAAAAGAAAACCATATTGGAGGGGCTTTTGGATGGCAAAGGACCATGGATACTTTAGGTGCTGTTTCAGGTGTATTAACTCTTACAATAATTCTGCACTTTGTACCTGATACACTTAAGCCGTTGTTCTTAATAGCTTTTATTCCGGGTATTATTTCATTTATAATTTCGGTATTTAAAGTCAAAGAAGATAAATATCTCGCTAAAGAAACAAAAAAAATTAAAGTAAAAGAAATAGTGCATTTACCAAAAATTTATAAATTCTTTTTGATTCCGACTTTTATTTTTGGAATCGGCAATATGAGTTATGCATTCTTTATTTTAAGAGCCAGCGACCTTGGCTTATCTTTAGCGCTGATTCCAATTGTTTATTTGGTATATACAATCACTTATGCTGCATTTGCTCTTTATGCAGGGAATTTATCTGACAAAATAGGAAAAATTCCTACATTAATAATGGGAAATGTATTTTTCTTAGCCGCAGTTTTATTATTTACATTCAAAGTACCAGAAGTATTTATATGGGTGGCGTTTATTATGTACGGACTATTTTTTGCATTTAATGTTGGATCCGCAAAAGCATTTATAACAGAATCAGTACCAAAAAGTTATAGTGCTACAGCAGTGGGAATTTACAATTTTACACTCGGAATTTGCGCTTTACCCGCGAGTATCATTGTTGGATTTCTTTGGGACATATTAAATCCGCAAATAGCATTCACTTACAGCGCATCACTAACTGTGGTTTCAACGATTCTTTATTTTGTAGTAATGCTAAAGTTTAAAAACCCGGAACATTAAACAACGGAGTAGCTGAATTTGGTAAAATTCCCCACTGAACATTTGGTCCAAGTTTATTAATAAACTCAAGCTGAATAACTTCTGGATTATCGCGAAGAGCATCACCTTTCAATTTAATAGCCTCTGCTTCACCTTCTGCTTCAATGATTTTTTTTGCTTTAAGTTCTGTTGCCTGTTCTTTTTGATATTCAGAAGTTTTAATGAGTTGTCTTGCTACCTCTTTTTGCTCAATAGCATCAGCAAAATCAGCAGAATAGGTTACGTTTCTTAATACAACCTCTTCAAGAACAATATCATGTTTTGCGTATGCTTCTTTTAAATCATTATTCATAACTTCAACAATTTCAGCACGTTTTTCCGAAACTAAATCCAAAGCATTGTACTGCGCAACAACTTCACGAATCACTTCGCGAGCACGCGGTCTTACAATTTTAGTATTATATTCTTCTTTTGTACCTAAAGTTCTTTTAATATTATCAGCTTCATTTTTATCGATATGATAAAGAATTGTTGCATCAACCCAAATAACCTGGCCGTCCTTAGATCTGCTTTCGATACTATCGTCGTTGAATTTACTGCCTTCTCCTTCAGCAATACTCATAGTATATTCCTGAGTTCTCGCATCCATAATAGTTGCCTGCTGCCAAAACGGTATCTTTAAGTGAAGCCCTTCACCAATCTCCTGCTCCAGAACTCCCCTTCCCTGATCAAAAATTACACCCACATGACCCGCAGGAACACTAACCAACCCGTCCATAATAATAAATATAATGATTAGAGCGATAACTGCAGGTGCGATCAGTTTATATTTATTAGCATTTAAAAATCGCTGTTTAATTTCAACAACATCAGCCATAATTAGAGGGGTTAACAATTAGCCGACAGCTCCTTCAAGCTTTTCTTTTAGTACTTCTTTTGATTGGAATCCGATCATTCTGTCTACTTCCTTTCCGTCTTTAAACAGAATTAAAGTTGGAATACTTTGTACTCCGAATTCAGAAGCAGATTTATTGTTTTCATCAACATCAAGTTTTCCGATTTTAGCTTTTCCTTCGAATTCTCCGGAAAGTTCATCGATTACAGGGGCCATCATTTTACAAGGACCGCACCATGTAGCAAAGAAATCAACCAAAACAACACCCTGAGCATTCTTTACTTCTGCTTCAAAGTTATCATCTGTAAAAGTAACTTCAGCCATAAAAAGTTATGTTAAAGGATAAATCAGTACGTTATTGTACACCAGAAATATTGGAAAGTAAAAAATTTATTTAAGTTCAGCCTTATCAAAAATATCTTTAATTCTCTTATCCCAATCCACCTCATTAAATGGGGTAAGACGACCAACATATGAACGCCGTAATAAACGCAAATAAGGCAATTTTCGGAGTGCAAATCTGTAAACTGACCTTCTAAGTTCCCTTTTATCTTTATAAAATGCTGTTGTTACAAATTTCATTTTCAATAATGCCTGATTAACTTCGAGTAATTTTTCCTCTACTTTTTCTTTCGCATTACCTTTCTCCATAATTATTTTAAAGAAATAAATCCCCCTATATCCTCCATTTGTAATTACAGCAACAACCAGATTTTTATCAGGCATTCCCATAAAAAACCAGGTAGAAAACTGCGTGTCGTTGCCTTTTGGTTGATGTTTTGGTGGTTCAGGGCTAATTCCAAGATAAATATGTTCAGGGTCAGCCATTTTTTCAAAATATTCATAATGTTTTTTCGCAAGATCATCATGAAGAATAATTTCCTTCATGCTATCAACAAGTTTATCGTTTATTTTTTTAATTTTTTTAATATTCACGGCTTTACCGCGTTTCATTTCGTAACCAAGCTTAATTAAAGTAGCTGAATCAAATTCCAATAAAATATCCTTAAGTTTATCGATAGTATCTTGATACATCCGCTGTTGAACTTCTTCAACCTTTGATTTAAATTCTTCAAATGCGGTTCCCAAATTTTTAAAGTGAATAATAAAACCTTGATCTAATATCAGGTTAATTTCATAAAATTCATCATCAATATCAAATCTCTTTAAAAAATTAAGTGAAATACTGAATGCATCGCGTTCAAATGGCACAATAACTATGCTTCTATCGTACAACACAAGTTTAGCATGACCTTTGCTAAGACTTTTTTCATATTTACTAAAAATCTCATAATCCCCGTCAAATTCAGCAACCAATTCGCCATCGGTCATAAATAAAGCCTTCATTAAGAATGTATTTCTGGCTTTAACAAAATCATGCAAGAAATCTTTATAAAGATTTCCCAAATTTATCATAGTATATTTATCTTTTGAAATAGTCGTAAAAGTAACGTGCTCTTCACGAACACGCCAATCTTTCATGTCGGAAAAGTTTATTGTTTCGCCAATATCGGTAGCACCTTTTCCTTTAAGCTGAAAATTATCATTATTAATTATAATCTCACCTTCTTTCTCAAGGATAAGCTTACCAAGCTGGTTTTGCTTTTTGTATTTTAGATTGTAAATCATGGCCGCTTTATAAAAAGCCTTTCGTGGGTATTAAAGGGAAAGCCCTTGCTAGAAATTAACAAAATTAGTGTACGTATAATTGAATAAGGTGTCAACTTTTTTATGCTTACGGAGATTGAAAAAATTGGGTTTTTATGCTAGAATTAAAGGAAAATAAAAAAATAAAATGAAAAAATATACTTTAAGGTTAGCTATCATTCTATTTGGAATATCGCTTTTATTGGCCGGAACAGAGCTTAATCAAAAGGATTTCGAGCTATTTGGCTATGTGAATAACGATGTGAATATAACATTGGAAAATCATTTATCAGCTGACGTTAATGGCGCAAAAGCATTATATAAAGATTCAACTTATACTTATACTTCAGATGTCGAAGTTGCTGATTTCCCGTTTAGCTCACTTGCATTGGAATGGGATCAAACAACTCCAAAAGGGACGGATATACAAATGGAAATAAGATTTTTTGACGGGATTACCTGGGGAGAATGGAATCAAGTGGCTTATGAAGGTGAAGGAGAACATATGGATGCAATAATAAATGCAAACACTGCGGAATCATTTCAATATAAAGTAACACTTACTACCAAAGATAAAAGCGTTTCGCCTATATTTAAAAATATTAAATTTACTTATATTAATGCGAATGATGAGCCGCTTGTACCAAAAGTGCTCTCATCAGCAATTTATAAACCCGGCAGCCAGCTTTCGGGAGCTTCACTAAATAATAAGGGAATTAAATATATAACAAGAGCAGAATGGGGAGCGAATGAAGATTTAAGACTTTATACAGATGATAAACCTGAGCCTGTATTGGTAAATTTACCTTCGGATTTTTATACAAGATTCGCAAATGAACTTAAATTGAACAAAGTAATAAAAACAGATAGCCTGGGAAGAACTCTTACCTGGCCATTAGAGTATCCGGAAAAAATGCAAAAAATAATCATTCATCACACAGGTTCTGTTAAGGATCTGGATGACCCTGTAAAAGCAATACGTGACATTTATTATTATCATACTATTGCGAAAGGATGGGGAGACATTGGATACAATTATATAATCGACCAAAATGGAAATATTTATGAAGGAAGATATGGTGGTGAAGGTGTGGTTGGAGCGCATGCCGGTCCTGGAAACAAGGGTTCTATTGGTATAGCAATTCTGGGTAACTATAATGATCAGGAACTTAATAAAAATGTCCTGACTGCTTTGGAATTATTGATTTCAGAAAAAACAAAATTATATGGAATTGACCCAATGGGTGAATCATATTTTAGAGGTCAGAAATTACCAAATATAATCGGACACAATTCAGTAATGGCAACTTCATGTCCTGGAACAAATATAATCAAGTTCCTGCCGATAATCAGACGTCAAGTTGCTCAGTTAAACGGTAATTTTGATTACAATAACCCTTCAAAAAACAAAGAAACAAAAGAATTCGATTTTGAATATCTTGCCACTTTAGATGAAATCAATCTTAAACCTGAAAAAAATATTAAATATGTATTCAAATTAAAAAACACAGGAACAAAAACATGGGATAACAACACAAGAATAAACGTTGATGCAGATGATTTAATTAAAGAAGCGTTTAATGTTACCAGTGCAAAATTATCAGAAAAACTGGTGAAGCCAGGTGAAACCGGCACATTTAGTATTAAAATAAGCAGTAAATTAAAAGGAGGTTTTTATTATATTCCATTTAAACCTGTATTTAACGGAAACCATGTTTCCGAAGATCCTTTCTATATTCCAACAATCGTAGAAAATCCACATTTCGATTTTGAATTTATTGATATTTCCGCGCCAAAAACTCTATTAAGTGTTGGTGAGAAAGTAGTTGCTACAGTTCAGTTAAAAAATACCGGAAACATTACATGGAAAAACTTTGGTCAGAACAGAATTTCACTTGGCGCTGATAATCCGCGCGACAGAATCAGTACATTCACAAAATCAACAAGAATGGGATATTTAAGTGAATCATCTGTTGAGCCGGGTCAGGTAGGTCACTTTCTATTTAACCTTAAAGCTCCGTCTCATCCGGGTATTTACGAAGAATATTTTGCACCTGTAATTGAACAAATTGCATGGATTGAAGGAAAAAGTATGAAATTAATTTTTAATGTAAAATAATGAACTGGAAGCCAATTCCTAAAGAAGAACCGGCTAAAGATCCAAAACAAAAAACGCATATAAGTGCGAAATTTATTGGTACTTCAAATTCAAAAAACGATATTGTACATCCTAATATTTCATACAGATTATTTCAAAAAGTCAGTGGAAAACTTATTAATTTTGTAAAAAAAGAACGTAAATTTAAAATAACTGAAATTTCGGATTTAATAACTGATCTGCAAAAAACAGTTTCAAAATTACAACAAAAACGGCTTTATTTACTTGAAAAAGAAGCCAAAAGAATTAACAGAAAAAATTCCTAGATCCATTTTTTAAATCTGAAAAACACCAGCATCACAAGCACAATTAAAACCAAAAACCCGCTTATTACAAAAAATGCCATTGGATGCTCGGCAACCGGAAGCCCGGTAATATTCATTCCATAAAGACCAGTAACAAACGTTAAAGGAAGCATAATCACACTGAAAATCGTAAGGATTTTAATTACGTTGTTTGTATTATGAGAAAGAATTGATTCATTTGTTTCGTGAAGCGAAGCAATAATATCCCACAAACTCTCCAAATTGCTATAAAGCTTTTCGACTTTATCAACAACATCATCGAAATATACATCCAAATTTTCAGGTAGAAATTTCTTGTTTTTATGTTCCAGCTGCGCAATAAGTGTTCTTTGCGGAATAATTATTCTTCTATAATTAATTATATCTTTTTTGGTAGAAAGTATTTCTTTAAGCATGTCTTTTGGTTTCTCAAGCTCAAAAACACCGCTTTCAAGTTCATCGATTTCAGCAGTAATATTATCAAGAAGCGGAAAACAAGCCGCAAACATCTCATCTATAATTTTATATAAAAGATATCCGGATGTTTCACCCATAAATTCCTCTTTTAGTTTTTTGCTTCTTTTAACTTTATCGAAAATTTTCTGTAAAATCTTATTGCCCGGACTTAATGTAATAAAATAATTCGTCCCAACAAAAATATCTATTTCATCCTGCATAATGCTGTCCGTGGTTTTGTCATAATAAGGAAAATGCAAAACGATAAATAAATATTTGTCATAATCATCAATTTTAGGTCTCTGAATTTTCGACAAACAATCTTCCAGATCAAGATGATGAAATTTATATTTTTTACTTAAATTTTGAGTTGATTTTTCTGTTGGCTTAATAATATTTTGCCATAAAAGCCCATCGTGAGTTACTGATTTTGTAATATCTTCTTTAATAGCCATAATAAAGCTTTATTTACCCGTTGGTTACTATAAGTTCTTTTTATAGGTGTGTCAAAGAAAAACCAAAACTTAAAAAAACGCGTACTTGATTTTAATTGTGAAGGTTCTAAAATAGATAAGAAAGTATTAAAACCTCTTTAGTGAAATATAAAGAGCGCATCTACGAAGCGTGGCAATTTACACAGAATAATAAAAAATTAATTGTCTGGTATGGATTTATACCTGCACTTTTAACAACTTTTGTGGGGATTCTGTATGTTGGCTACCAAATATTGGCTTTTAAATCCTCTCCTCTATTTAATGATTCCGGAGAAAGCTTTTTGTTTCAACTCGCAACAACTATTTTAAATTTTGTTAAAGATAATTTTGATATAAGTATCCCATTAATAATTATTGGCGTCATTATTTTAATATTATTCTTACTTTTACCTGTTTTGCTTGATGCTTCAATGATTCAAGTAATTTCAAGACGCCGTCACGGGCAAAAAGTGAATTTGGGAGAAGGGGTTAATTACGGAGCTTTACGATTTTTACCTTTATTTGAATATTCATTATTAATCAGAACTTTCAGCTTTATTTCCATTAGCGCAGAAGCCGCATTTGTTTTAAGAAACCTTGGGCTGAATGTATTTCAGGGATTAATTCCCGTATTTGTAGTTGTTGCTGTTGCAGCATTTATTCTTCACATTCTTTTTACTTTTGCCGAATACTACATAATTATTGATGAAATAAGTGTATCAAGCGCAATAATTAAGAGCTGTACATTGGTTATTTTAAATATTCAGCAAACTTTTATGCTGGTAATATTGATGCTGATAATAGCCATTCGAATACTAATTCAGATAATTCTGGTTATTATTATTCCACTTGCAATTATTACCGGACTCACCTATTACGCTTCTATTTCTCTGCCTGAATACGGGCTTATAATTTTAGCGATTTTCAGCTTCTTATTGCTATTATTCGCATCTTATCTTGCCGCGGTTGTACATGTATTTTCAGTTTCGGTCTGGACATATACCTTTCTTGATTTTACATCTGAGGAATTGACTACTGCCAGAGGCCAGAAAATTGAAGATTAATTAGCTACACAACTTGATTTTTCGCTTATTTATGGTATAATATACATAAATAAAAATCACAAATAAATGGATTCTCCTTTGTTTAAAATCCTAAAAAATATTCCTGCCCTAAGCGAAATCGATGAAGATGACCTTAAAGACGCTACAAAAACGGCAGTACTTATGGGTTATCCTAAAAATTGCTCAATATATCAAATTGGGGATGAAAGTACGCACTTTTATGTGATAAAATCAGGAATGGTTGAAATGCTTAAAAAAGATCAAAATGGTCAGTTAATTCAGACTGAAAAGCATTATCCTGATAATTTTTTTGGAGAAATGGCTCTTATAGAAGATATACCTCGTGAAACAATCGCAAGATGCACTGAAAACAGTGAAATCTATTTATTCAATATTAACGACTTCAAAGAATTTCTTTATCTTTAACGCGACTTATAATGAATGATATAAATCCAATTGTTTCAATTATAAATCAGGTCCCCTTATTTAGGGATCTCACACCTCAATCAATTGAACTTCTAAGCCAAAAAATCACACTTGAGTATTATCCTGCAAACAGACAAATTTTTAAACAGGGTGAACAGGGTGAGGCAATGTACATTATCAAAAAAGGCCAGGTTAGAATTTATCAGGGTGACGATGACAAACCATATGATCAAATAGTACTTGCCACTCTTTCAGATGGCTCATTTTTTGGAGAAATGGCTTTGGTAAACGAGGCAGAAAGAATAGCCAGCGCAAAAACATTAACCGAATCTGAAATTTTCATACTAAAAAAAGACGATTTCTATACACTTATTAACGAAAACCCACATCTAGCCGAACAAATAAGCAGTGAGTTCATAAGTCGCATTAAAGAAAATATGCGCAATGAAGATTTTAATGAATAGCCAATACGCTCATGCCGATAACTTATTTAATTGTTGCACACTTCCTTGCGGATTTCACTTTCCAGCCAAACAGACTGCTAAAAATGAAATACGCATCACCTTTTGGAACTTTGGTACATGTAATGATTTTTGCACTTATCTCAATCATTATTTTAGTTCCATATTTGGATTTTTGGCAAACTTGGGCTGTAATTGGTGGCGTTAGTCTTGTGCACTTTATTACGGATATTTCTAAAATCAATTTAACCAAAAAAAGCAAAGCGTATGTTTTGCCGTTTTTATTGGATCAAATGGTTCATTTAATCAGTTTAATTATTGGAGGTCTGATACTTTCGCAACTTAATGTTACTTTTGCTGCAGGTTCACTCTATTTAAATAATTTTATATGGCTCGGTGTTTTATCTGCAATTTATATTCTTTTTGTAATTGATATTTTATATATTCAAAAAAGAGAATCAAAAAAACTGATTAATGCCAAATTACTCGCTTTTACCATAGGGTTTTTAATTTTCATGTCCGCTGTAGTTTTAATTTAGAGTCAATTGCAAATTTAATGGGATTTTGATATATTGTCATACACAAATATATTATTAACCAACTTAAATATGTTAATTTCTAAAGGAGGATGTTGCAAAGGTGGCGGATGTTGTAAAGGCGGATGCTGCTAATCGATTCACTTTGTTGCCCCGGGCACGGCTTAAAACTGCCTTTTTTTATATCGTAATCACTTCCTGCCAGCTTGTTGTGAACCTTTTGGATTTTCTAAGCTGCCTCATTTTCCATGGTTTTGTTATTCCTAGTGCGGCAAGGCTGAGCGTGTTGCGGCCGTATTTTGCGTTTACTTTATCGAGAGTCTGCATAATGCGATCGTTGCGTGGATTTGATTTGTGTTCATTAAAAAGATCCAGCTGGATTTGATCTTTTGGCATAAGTTTAGTAAGAATAATTCCTGCTTTTTTGTATTTATAGCCGGGTTTGTAAAGTTGCTCCAGCAATTTATGTGCAGATTTAATCATTGTTGGAGTATGAGAAGTTGGCCGAGGAAACATTGTTGCAGCTGAATTTGAATATTGAGCTTGATCTTGTCTGTGAAAATTTGTATGGATAAAAACCTGAATTGCGGATGCAACCTGCCTAGCCTCTCTTAACTTTTCCGAAGCTATTGTGCAGTAAAGGGCAACCGCCTGTTTGAGTTCAGTTAAACTTAAAACCGGCCTGCCAAAAGAACGGGTACTTGCAATTGATTTTTTTGGAGCTGGATTTTCTTCCAGCTGAATGCATGGTATGCCGCGAAGCTCATGAACTGTTTTTAAGCCCAGAACATTAATGCATTTTCTAATCCACTGGTCAGAAGCATACTTAAGATCCCGAGCTGTCTTTATTCCATGAATTCGCAGCATAGGAGAAAGCTTGCGGCCAATTCCCCAGACATCACTTATGTCGAGTTGCACCAAATATTTGTCTATCATATCTTCGCGAAGGTCTGAAAAATCAAGAACTCCTTGATATTGAGGATTTTTTTTGGCTAACTCGTTGGCTACTTTTGCTAGGGTTTTTGTCTCCGCTATACCAACTGAAATCGGAATACCTGTCCACTTCTTAACTTTATCGCGTATTGCACTGCCAAATTTTGATAGATCTTCCTGAAGACCATCAAGTTTTAAAAACGCTTCATCAACTGAATAAACTTCAACCTCAGACGCGCTGTCGCGCAAAATCGAAATCACACGATGTGACATATCACCATACAAAACATAATTCGATGAAAAAACATTTACATGGTAGCGGTCGATAATATCCTGAACTTTAAAAATCGGTGTGGCCATTTTAATTCCAAGTGCCTTTGCCTCATTTGAACGCGCAATAATCACACCATCATTATTTGAAAGCACGACCACGGGTTTGCCCTCGAGTTTTGGATTAAAAACCCGCTCACAAGAAGCATAAAAATTATTACAGTCCACAAGCGCAAAAGTCATACTGTATGAATTACATTAGTGACAACTCCCCAAACCTGAAAATTGGAATCATCAGTTATTTGAATTGGCTGAAAACGCGGATTCTCAGGCATCAGATAAAGCTTATCACCCTGATTGCTGATTCGTTTTACAGTAAACTCACCATTAACTACGGCAACAACCACGCTGCCTGTTTTTGGCTCAAGAGAGCGATCAACAATCAACATATCTCCTGAATGAATACCTGCTTTTATCATTGAATTGCCTGCTACGCGAACAAAAAAAGTTGCGGCAGGATGACGAATAAGCTTTTCATTAAGATCCAATTTTTCTTCCAGAAAATCATCTGCCGGTGAAGGAAACCCCGCAACCACACCAGCATACACAGGCACTTTTTTGCCTTTTTTTGAAGATGCTAAATAAACGTCTGTAATTTTAATATTTAATTTGGTTTAATTTAAGCACTTTATTAGCTGCGACCAAGTTAATGGATTCCCAGTTTTCGATTAACTGTTTTGGCGTGTAAGGCTTTAAATTAAAATCAAGGTTACGGCCTCCAGCCTCTTTTACAAAAATCATTCCTGCTGCAATATCCCATAAAGAAATGCACGGAGTTATGTAAGCATCAGCGCGCCCTATTCCAACCCATGCGCATTCAAGTGCTGCTGAGCCGAGCTTTCTCATATCTTTAACCTGATCGTAAAATTGCGTAACATAGTTTAGAACACGCTTTTTCTCTTTTGTTCCGCCTTCGCAAAAAGTTAAATATGCTTTTTTTAGATCCACAGTTTTGCTTAAGGTTGCTTTTGATTTTTGGCCGGCTCTGTAAAAGTAAGCGCCATCCCCTGCTTGCGCCACAAAGGTTTCGTTAAGTGCAGGAGCCTCGATCACACCGCAGTGAGGTTTTCCATTAATCCAAAGAGCAATAGAAATCGCAAAAAACGGGTTGCCATTCATAAAATTTCCTGTGCCGTCCAAAGGGTCGATGATCCACAAAAAATCAGCGCTTCTTGGAATCCACCCTGACTCTTCGGTTAACAAAGAATGCTTTGGGAACTCTTTTGAAATTTCGCGAATCAGCATTTTATCAATAATTTCGTCAAAGCGGGTTTTGATTTCTTTTGGAGTTCCGCGCGTTGATGGATCGAATTTTTTAAAATCCTTCATCAGGCGAGTCGCGGCTTTTTTGGCTATTTGCAGAGCAAATTTAGTGTATTTGTCCATGATTATTAAGACGGTTAATTGCATTTCTCTTTTCAGTATAACTAAATCCTGTTTTTTCCACAGCCTTTTTAAAAAACTCAATTGAATTATCCATTCTCCTTCTGTTAACTGGATAAGGCGTGGCATCTTTACCGCCATGAGCAAAACTGTAACGCGCAGGATCTTTATAAGAAGCTGGCGCTCCATAAACAACCTCGGAAACAAGCGATAAAGCTCTTATTGTTTTTGGTCCTACTCCGGGCATTGCAAGAAGTGATTCATAAGATCTCGGCTGTTCATCGCAAACCTTCCATAAAATTTTATCAAGATATTTGCTGCGTGAAAAATCTTCTGTCATCACAGGGTGAGTTTTGAATTCGCGATGCTCCAAATTAAGCAGTGTTAACTGGTCTTTATTAATCTTCATAGATACCATTTGCGACAAATGTGACGAGTGTCTTCTTAAAATCTGTATATCTTTCATTAAATTGTAATATTTTCCGGTTGAAATTATGTCGACTGTAAGCTGTTTATTGCCTTCGGAATCACGCGAAGTCATATTCAGGGTTTTTTGCTGCCAAGGGTCCGACACAATCCCTTTATGAGGCTCAACAATTAAATCAGTTGCACTGTCAGATGACCAATGATATCTACGTGCCGACTTTTTAACCTTATTCATTCCCTGCTGGATAACAGCCCATGCACCATTTTTCGAAAAGAAAAAAGCATGATGATAAATATCAAATCCATCCTGAATCAGGGCTGTATCAACCTTTGCGCTCATCTTTGAATTATAAACAAGGTTATTAACATGCTGGTCAGGCAGGCTTAGCCATGCTCCCCAATTAGTAATTTGGTCAGGAGTTTTAAGCGAAGTTTTGCCTTTGCCTCCGCAAATAAAAATCCCCAATTGACGTTCCATTCCACGAACCGCTTCTTTTAATGCAGCAGTCAAAATTGTTGTGAGGCCGCTTGCATTCCAGTCAAAAGCCAAAACAGTTCCAAGTGACTGGAACCACACAGGGTCAGAAATACGGCGAATAAATTCATCCGGCCCAAATTCAGCAATTAAAACCTGCATCATTTCACGACCAAGTTTGACCATTCTTTCGAACAGCCATTTGGGACATTTGCCGTAATCAAGCGTCATTGTTGCTATTCCTCGCCGCATTTTTGTAATAGTTATTTATGGTGAGTGCGCACTCACCTTCCAATATATCAGGTTAAGTGAAGATGGCAAGACAAAGGAGGTTGCACAGATAGCAATATTGTGGTTATTTAACTAAAAGTGGGACCGGGACCACTTTCAAAACTTTACTTTCACTATCCCACCCTTTAATATAAAGCAGCCTAACCACTTAACATGAAGCAATATCTGGACCTTGTAAAACATGTTTTAGAAAACGGCGAAGAAAAGCCTGATCGAACAGGTACCGGTATTCTTTCGGTTTTCGGAACCCAGACAAAATATGATCTTAGGGATGGATTTCCTCTTGTTACAACAAAAAAAGTTAGCATCGAAAATATTATTCGTGAGCTTTTATGGTTTTTAAAAGGAGCAACAAATATTAACGACGGCCTGCTTCCTCACACAAAAATCTGGAATGAATGGGCTGACGAAAACGGTGAGCTTGGGCCGATTTATGGCTATCAATGGAGAAAATGGGAACGATATGAAAAGGACCCTGAAACAGGCAAATGCAAAATGACCCACGTTGACCAAATCGCACAGGCACTCGATCTAATAAAAAACAATCCAACATCCCGAAGAATTATCGTAAGCGCATGGAATCCTGCTGATCTTCCGCGAATGGCTCTGCCACCTTGCCACGCTTTCTTTCAATTTTATGTAGTAAATGGTCGATTAGATTGTCAGTTGTATCAGCGCAGTGCTGATATCGCGCTTGGTGTTCCATATAACATTGCGAGCTACAGCGCATTAATGATTATGGTTGCGCAGGAGTGTGATCTTGAGCCTGGAATCTTTACACATACACTTGGAGATGCACATATTTATAAAAATCATATTGAAGGATTGGAAGAGCAGCTAAAACGAACTTCACATAAACTTCCACAACTTAAACTCGCAAAAAAACCTTTTGATGAAATCACTCTCGAAGATTTTACTCTTGAAAATTACAAGCACGAACCATTTATAAAATTTAAAATTGCAGTATGATGAAACATAAAATCTACCACGTAGTCGCTGCTGATGATCAGCATGGAATAGGAAAAAATGGCCAGCTTCCATGGCATCTTAAACAGGACATGAAATTTTTTCAGGACATTACAACCGAGACAAAAGACCCAAATAAAAAAAATATGGTTATAATGGGCAAAACTACCTGGCATTCGATTCCCACAAACCATAAGCCACTAAAAGACAGAGTTAATGTTGTTTTAAGTACAGATCCAAACCTAAAATTAAACGGAGCAGAAGTATTTAATAATATTGAAGATGCAATTGCATCCGCTGATGATTCAATTGAAACAATTTATATAATCGGCGGCGCTTCAGTTTATCAACACACAATTCACCGCGATGATTTAACAGGCCTTTACATTACACGAGTTAACGAAGTTTTCGATTGCGATGCTTTTTATCCAAAAGTACCTGAGCATTTTTCAAAAACAACAAAACTCGGTGAAGGCGAAGAAAAAGGTATCAATTTTGATTTTTTATTAATCCTAAAAAATGAAGAATAAAGAAAAAACCATATTCTGGATATTTTTACTAATCAGCATTACTGCTGTAATAATTAACAGCACTTATGCAATCTTCAATGAACCATATCCAATTCCTTCCTATATAAAAACTATGGTAATTATTAGTAATTTTACAGATTCAGTAGTTGCCTTATATTTTGGGACATTAATTTTAGGAATTTCAAGTTCATTCTATAAATGCATTACAGTAGGTGTTTTAGGATTTTTAATGATGTTATTAATTGATTTTGCTGGTTTATCCTTAATACTTGTTTCAGTAGGAACTATTTTATTAATAGTTCTTTTCATTTTCATTATGAGGTTATTCAATATTGGTGTCCTAAAAACAATTGGACTAATGATCATCCAAGCAATAATTATGATATTAATAAATGTTGCCGTAGCACTTTTACAGCTTCTATTCTTACAAATTACTTAATAGTCACCTTCTCCATAACCACATCTTCCAAAGGTTTATCATGCGCATCTGTTTCAACAGATCCAATTTTTTCAAGAACATCCATTCCTTTAACAAGCTGTCCGAAAATAGCATGATGTCCGTCTAGCCATTCAGTTGGCGCCAAAGTAATAAAGAATTGGCTGCCGCCTGTATTAGGGCCGCTGTTTGCCATTGCCAAAACTCCTTCTTTGTCAAATTTTAAACCAGGGCCGAATTCATCATCAATTGAATATCCTGGGCCACCCATTCCGGTTCCTGTTGGATCACCTCCCTGAATCATAAATCCTTCAATTACCCTATGAAAAATTACACCGTCATAAAAACCTTTTTCAGCAAGATCAATAAAATTTTTTGTTGTAATTGGAGCTTTATCTTCAAAGAGTTCAAGTTCCATTGTTCCCATGTTTGTTTCGATAATTGCATGACGATTGGTTTGCATTTTTTGTTCGGTTAATGTTTTATCATTCGTGGCTGTATCATCTGTTTGAGTTGTAGTACAGCCTGCAAAAAGCATTATAGCTGCAATTAATACAATTGTTTTTTTCATAATAATTGTTTGTTAAATTTTTTTGCTAAAGGAGTAATTGTGAGAATTGAAAATAAAGTTGTAACAAAAGCCATAAGTACTAAAATTGAAAATACATCTGCACCAATAATCCCCATTTGAATACCAATTGAAGCAATGATCAGTTCTACTGCACCTCTGTTGTTCATTGCCAAACCTATGATTAGCGAAGATTTCAAATTAACTTTTTGCAAATATGCTGCACCTCCCGCTCCAATAACTTTACCTAATATTGCCACAAGTAAAATTGCAGCCAAAAACAAAGGAGCTTCTGTAAACGCCGTGAAATCCAAATGGAAAGCAAGACTCGCAAAAAATATTGGACCCAAAAAGCTGTAACTTAAGCCATATATCCTATCCTCAATTTTATGAAATATTTTTGAATCAACTACTTCTTCTCTAATAAATAAGCCGGCAAGAAATGCACCGATTATCATATGTAAGCCAATGCTTTCTGCAATTAAGCCAAGCGCAAGCGCAATTATTAATGTAAATGTAAATCCCTTGCTGCTTAAAAACTTTCCAATATATTTTTGAAGTTTGAATCCGCCGATAATAACAACTCCAAAAAACAATGAGACTTTAGCAATTAATATTAGAATAGGCATTAACTCAATATTTCCTGTCTCAACTATATTTAAAACAATCGAAAACATCATCAGCGCAAAAATGTCATCAATTAAAGCTGCACCAAGAGTAATATGTGCGGTGTTAGTTTTTGTCAGTTTATATTCTTTGAACAATCTTGCTGAAATTGCAATTGCTGTAATAGAAAGTCCCATAGCTATAAATATCGATTCATCAAAAGATCTGCCAAATGCCATTGATACAAAATAACCTCCAAAAAACGGTAATAATATACCCATTGCTGCTACAAGTATTGATTTTTTAGATGATTGTAAAAGTTCGCTGGGATCAGTTTCGAGCCCGGAATGAAGCATCAAAAAGAAAACGCCAAGTTCGGCAAGAAGCTTGATGGTATGGCTATCGGGATTTATTAAACCCAAAACAAGAGGCCCCACAATTATACCTCCAGCAAGTTCACCAAAAATTACAGGTAATTTTATAGCTCTAAATAGCTTTCCCATTACCCATACAACCACCATTAATATTAATATCGTACGAAAATCTTCCATAGCAAAACGATTATATCAGGTTACTTTTGCTTCGCAAAATTCTTGATTTCTGTAATTAAGTATATGCCAACTACCATTGGAATAAAGCCAAGTATCTGCCAAATTGTCGGAATATCTCCAAGAATAAAATAAGCAAATATCAAAGTAAAAGCAGGAGCATAAGCAGTTAATGTGATTGCCTTTGTAATACTTATTCTGTGAATTGCTTCAATCCAAAAAATCTTAGATAAACCAAGAATTACAAATCCGGTTATAAATAAATTTAATAATGAATCCTTAATATCAATTAATGACGGTGTTTGTTCAACAATAAATGCAAGACCTAACATAAAAAGTCCCGCGACCATACTCCTAACAAACATAATTATATTTGAACCAACTAATTTACGGGCTCTTTGAGAATAATAATTGCCAATAGGCGGAAGAATGGTAGCTAAAAGAATTAAGATATCGCCCTGATTAAGCACAAATCCACCTTTAAACATTACAAAAAAAGCGCCAATCACCATTAAAAAACCGCCGCCGACACTTTTTATTGTTTGCTTTTCCTTTTTCCATAAGCCCAAAATCACCATTGTAAAAAACACTTCCATTAAAAGGATGATTGATGCGTTACCTGCTGTGGTCTGTTCAACTGCAATAAAAAGTAATATGTAAAATAATATTCCAATTAGTACGGTCATAATCAAAATATCTTTGAGGGCTTTTTTTACTTTAATCTCGTGCCATTGTTTTTTATAAGTTACAAGGATTGCAAAAAATAAAGCAGCAAATAAAGTGCTTATGGCTGCTGCAAAAATCGATGATATTTTTGAAACCGTTAAAATAACAAAGATTGGAAAAAGCGCCCAAATCGAATTGTCTAAAAATATAAATATTTCACCCTGAATTTCTTTATGTTTTAAAATTCCTTTCAAATAATCAAATTATCAATAATTGAATTATATCAGATTTTATTAGCTGGTAATATAAATGAAATTTCTAATTGCAAATTGTTTGCAATTAGAATACCATCTAAATATGTTTGAAGAAATTATTCAAAATAAAGGTTATAAGTTAACAAAGCCAAGACTAATGGTTCTTGAACTCCTTGAAACAAATCATATGCCTTTAAATGCGAGTCAAATACACAATAAACTTAAAAAGAAAATTGATTTGGCTTCAGTTTATAGAATTTTAAATCTCTTTAAAACTATAGGAATAGTCTTCGAAGAAAGGCTTAACGATAAGGAATATTATTATTTGGATAAAAAACAGCATCATCATATTATTTGTAAAAAATGCGGATATTCAGAATGTCTGCCATGCAAGCATATATTTGAAAATATAAAAAATTTTTCGCATATTTCTCATAATTTAACTATTTCAGGCATTTGCAAAAAGTGCTCTTAACTAAAAATTAAAATGATTGATATTTGGATTTATTCGTTATTCGCAGTAATGATTGTAAGTTCGATTTCTCTGATCGGTGCAATTGTAATGGTAATTAAACAGCAAATTATTAAAAAGATTCTAATAATAATGGTGAGTTTTGCAGCTGGTGCAATGCTCGGAGATGTATTTATACACATGATTCCGGAATTAGCGGAAGAAGGAGCTTTAAATTTGAAATCATCTTTTTTTATTTTACTGGGAATAATTATTTTCTTTGTTTTGGAAAAAATTATACATTGGCGTCACTGCCATTTAACAGCTTGCAAAAATCACATACACCCTTTGGCATTTATGAATCTTGTTGGGGATGCGATTCATAATTTTATTGATGGTGTATTGATTGCAGGTAGCTTTATGCTAAGTATTCCTGTAGGGATTGCTACCACAATCGCGGTGATTTTACATGAAATCCCTCAGGAAATGGGGGATTTCGGCGTACTTTTACATTCCGGCATGAAAGCAAGTAAAGCTTTGTTGTTTAACTTCTTATCGGCATTAACAGCTGTTGCAGGTGCATTAGTGGTTCTAATTATAGGAGCAAATATCGATGTAACAGGTGTTATTATTCCTATTACAATTGGCGGATTTTTATATATTGCAAATACAGATTTAATACCGGAACTTCATAAAGAAACTAAAATTTCTATATCAATATTTCAATTGATAAGTATTTTTATTGGAGCAGGTATTATGTTTCTATTATTGTTTTTGCCTGTACATTAATCGTTTTCCAAAGAATCAATCACATTTTAAACAGAGCAAAATAAATCACATAAAACCAGCTTAAAAAACCATGAATAATTGCCCATAGAATTGAGCTGTTAGCGGACCAGCTAAGAATCATTGCAAGAGCTGTTCCCATACCGATTCCCGATCTCACAATTTCATTTCGATAATATCTTACTGTAGTCATATAATTTAGATTAGGTTCTTAAATTAGATTAACAAATCTTATTCAAATAATAAAGTGAGATTTGTCGCTTGCATATATGAGTTTAATTGATCAATATATATATAATGATAATAAAAAATTTAAAAATTACAGGCATGACCTGCGGTAGCTGTGCAAAGCTCAGCGAAAACGCAATACTTGATGTAAATGGTGTTAAAAATGCGCAGGTTAATATCGCAAATAATAAAGCACAGGTTGAATATGATGAGAAGCAAACCAGTATTGATGAGGTAATTAAAGCAATTGAAAAAGCTGGTTATGGTGCATTTGAAATAACCGGCAAAGAACCAAATATGGAAGCTGAAACAAAAAAAGAAGTAAAAACAGCGTTTTACAGATTTTTAGGTGCAGCAATATTTACTGTCCCTGTAATTAGTATGATGTTTTTGCCTGATTTGTTGCCAATGTGGGCTTATGCGATTTTAACTGCAATAGTTGTATTTGTATTTGGATATCACTTCCATAAAAATGCAGCAAAAAAGCTGATCCATTTCACTTCAAATATGGACAGCCTTGTGTCTCTTGGAACGCTTTCCTCATTTACATACAGCGTTTGGGCTATGTTTAGTGGACATCATGTCTACTTTGAAGCTGCAGCTGCGATTATTACTTTAATTAATCTGGGGAAATGGCTTGAAGCAATTAGCAAAGGCAAAGCAAGTAATGCCCTAAAAAAATTGCTGGAACTCGGTGCTAAAAATGCCAGAGTTATTAAAGATGGGAAAGAGGTGGAAATTCCGGTTGAAAAACTTAAAGTCGGAGATATTCTTCATATTAAAGCAGGTGAAAAAATTCCATTAGACGGAAAAATCACTGAAGGAGAGGCTTCTTTGGATGAAAGTATGTTAACAGGAGAAAGTATTCCGGTTGATAAAAAAGCAGGCGATGAGGTTTTTGGTGCAACATTAAATCAAAATGGGAATCTTAAAATAACCGTAACCAAAGCAGCGGGAGACACAGTGCTTTCTCAAATAATTCAAATGGTTGAAGAAGCTCAAATGTCAAAAGCTCCCATCCAAAAACTTGCTGATAAAATTTCTTCAATTTTTGTACCTATTGTAATAATAATTGGTATTATAACATTTACAGCTTGGTTTTTAATTACGGGAAATATTGAAACAAGCATACTTCCTGCGGTTGCTGTATTGGTTATTGCATGCCCTTGCGCTCTTGGGCTTGCAACCCCAACAGCAATAATGGTTGGAACAGGTGTTGGAGCAAAAAATGGAATACTTATAAAAAATGGTGAAACACTTGAGAAATCAAACAAGATTGATGTTGTTATATTTGATAAAACCGGAACTTTAACCGAAGGGAAACCCGAAGTAACTGATGTTATTCCATTTGATTTTGCAAAAGACAAACTGCTTAAAATCTCTTATAGCCTGGCAATGCTTTCAAACCATCCACTTTCGCAATCAATCGCGGAATTTGGTAAAAAACAAAATTCAGACGAAACAAAGCTTGAAGATTTTAGGGAAATTAAAGGAAAAGGAGTTACAGCAAAAAGTAAAGAAAACAAAACTGATCTTAGACTTGGAAATTTAAAATTAATGGAAGAAAGCCATATTCCTATAGAGGCAACAACAAAAAAACAAGTAGAAAAATTAACTAACGAAGGAAAAACACCTGTATATGTTTCTCACGGCAATCATTTGATCGGTGTAATTGGTTTAATGGATACCTTGAAATCAGAATCAAAAGAAGCGGTTGATAAACTTAAAAATATAAAAATCAATGTAATGATGATAACCGGCGACAATAAAAAAACCGCAGAAGCAATTGCAAAACAACTTGGCATTAATGATGTAATTGCCGAAGTGTTGCCCGAACACAAAGCCAAAGAAATAAAAAATCTTCAGGACACAGGCATGAAAGTTGCATTTGTAGGTGACGGGATAAATGATGCTCCAGCCCTTGCTCAATCTGACCTTGGAATTGCACTTGGTACAGGAACCGATGTAGCTATTGAAACCGGAAATATTGTAATAATGCGAGGTTCTCCTGAGAAAGTTTATACTGCAATAAAGTTATCACAGCGTACTTTTAAAGCTATAAAGCAAAATCTTTTCTGGGCCTTCGTTTATAATGTAATTGGTTTACCTATAGCCGGATTTGGATTATTAAGTCCTGTTATTGCCAGTTTTGCAATGTCTATGAGCTCGGTTTCGGTAATTACAAACAGTCTTAGAGTTAAAAGATTCAAGGCTTAAATTTTTGATGAATTAATCACCAATTGTAAAAGTCTGAGTCTTAATAAATATAAGATTATCATCTGTAGTTGCAGCTGATATTACATTTCCGTAATCAAAATACACTGTATTTTTTAATAATTCCTGATCTATTTCATCTGTTGCGGTTGGTTCTACTTCCAATAAAGAATTCAAATCATTAATAGTTTTTAAATTATAAACATCTTTTGGTGAAATCTTTGCCCGTAAATATATTTCTTTAGGTATATTGAAATCATAATCGGTACTGCTTATGTACTTACCTCCTTCAAAAATAAAAATTTTACCCAAACTCACATATTTCCAAACCTCATATCGGGGTTCATCGTTATAATTTAAATTAATTATAAATTCATCGGGTTTTCCATATTTTTCAATCACATTAAATTGTTCTTCAGAATAATTCGAAATATTCTCATCCTGATAATTATCATTCTTTTCCAATAATATATTCGCTTCCAAATCTTCATTTTGCATATTTTCATACTGGATAAAAAGCAATACAGATAATGCAAGCGTAACTATCAACATTGTGTGCACAATGATTTTTTTCATTTTTTATTTTTTATGTGTTCCTTTAGACCGTTTTTTGGAATTATTTGTTTTTTTCGATTTGTTAGTTTTATCAACTTTATCAACTTTCTCAATTTTATCAGCCTTCTCTAATTTCTCTACTTTCTCTAATTTCTCTACTTTCTCAACTTTCTCTACTTTCTCAACCTTTTCAGACTTATCGACTTTATTAACAGAAGCTTTCAAGGCAAAGTTCTCGGTTTTTTGAACTTTTTCTGCCTTTTCCAGTTTTTCGATTTGTTTAAGTTGCTTAGGCAAATCAAGAACTGCGTCAGAATTTAACTTTTCAACATTATAATCCGTATTTATAGGTTTCAGGTTTTTTTCAGAAATCAATTCATTTACATCCTTTTCAATATAACTGCCTTTTTCCATAACAACTTCAGATATTACACTTCGTACATAAGTAACATCCTGTCCCAGACTAATATTTGCTGAAACTTCATGATTTGAAAGAATCGCTAACTTTTCAGGGACAATATACCCCTCGGTTACAACATACCCCTTTGCAAAAATTGATATTGGCAAAATCCATAAAAATAAGAATGCCATGAGTTTTTTATACATATTTTTGTTTTTTATTATTGGTATATTCTTACATTGTAAATAATACCACTTTTTTATAAATTTGTCAATATACTGCAATATCAAAAATTCTACTGTTGAAATTTTAAAAACAAAATTATAAAATATCTCCGGCCTCTCACAAACATATAATGGAACACATTCAAAACATATTAAGACTTCCTGAAATACCTGATCAAAGAGAAATTTTAAAATTTTGCCTTAAAGCTGGATTCAATAACCCATTGATTCAAAAATTTGGTGATTTTATAGTTGGAAACGGAAGACTGGCTAACTGCAGAGATATGTTAATTCCATTGTTTGAAGCTTCTGAAGCAGTAAGGGAAAGGGTTTCAGATATAGGGAAAAGATTTGGCATAATACCTGAAAATGAGCCAAAACTAAGAACTCCGCAAAGAATTGCAAATCCAAATGGAAAAATAACATTTAAAGAGGAATTCACATCTGAACATTCCAATGAAAATACTGATAATCTTCCTACACAATTGGATATTCTTTTATGTAGTCCTTCCCGCTATAGAAATTCGGAGAAAGTTAAAAGATTTGCAGCTGCCTTCATGCCTCAGGGAGCAAATTCTATTATTGAAGCAGCAACACCAAGCCAAATCGATGGAGTACCTGTTAAGGTTGCCGAATATGACGATAAAGCAGGAGACGGTATTCAGGTACAAGAAATTGTTCAACACGCTTTAAAAAATCCGGATCGCAAAATTACTGTTTGTTTAACAAGCATACAAACAAATCAATTTATGCGAGCTTACGATATAGCTCTTCAATTAAAAGCAATTGCACTTAGACTCAACTTAAATATCGAAATTTTAATGGGCGGGCCCCATATAATAACCCATGAAGCCTCGGTTGCTAAATTGATCGAGATTGGGGTAATTCCTGTACAGGGTGAGATTGAACAAGGCAGATTCGCAAATATTCTTGCTGATGTATTGCATGGTAAATTGAAGCCTAAATACAAATATCCATTGGTTGAAAATATTTCAGATATTCCCTTACCAAAGCCAACCAGAATTGAAGGCTACGCATCTGCAATGGCAACTTTCCAGGCTTCAAGAGGCTGTCCGCATAAATGCAGATTTTGTTCGTCAGTTACCATTGAAGGCAGAAAGATGAGATATAAAACCGTTGAAGAAACCGAAGTTGTTTACAGGGCTGCAATTGAAGAAGGTATTAAAACTATTTTTATAACTGATAATAATTTTTTAAGAAATAAAAATTGCAGAGAAATTCTCGTGATGATGGCTAGGGTAAGACAAGAAACAGGTGCGGAAATTAATATAATGTTCCAATCTGACTTAAAAGTTGTTAAAAATGATGAAATTGACACCGAATTCATGGATTTGTGCAAAAATGCCGGTGTTTTTATGATTTTCTTTGGTCAGGAAAGCTTTGATCCGGAAGTTTTAAAGGAAATGGATAAAAAACAAAACATTGTTCATATTGCCAGACATTTTAATAAACCCTTTGAAGAAGTAACAAAGCAAGATGTATTCGACTACACAAAAATGGTAATTGGTGAGTGGCAAAAAAGAGGCGTTGCAGTAAATTACACTTGTATTGTAGGGCTTGAAGGAGACAAACCCGGTTGCGGCAAACAGATTGCGGAAGATGCAAAACAGCTCGGAGCAGACATTGTTACCCCATTTATTTACACCCTGTTGCCGGGTTCATTTGATTATGAAGATTATGTTAATTCGCCTCAAGCAGCTAAAAACAGGAAAAAAGCAGGTATGAAAATTGTTGATTTGAATTTTAATAATGCTGACAGTTCGCATCCTAATGTTGAATTTGAAAACGGGCTTACAAGCGAGCAGCAGGTTAAGGAATTTTTAGATATTTTAAGAAACTTTTATAAATTGCATCGTATTAAGAAACATTGGAATCCGAGTGTGCTTGCTTATTACCTTATGCACTGTCTTTCAGCTGCTCTTGGAGAACACCCTATGTCTTTGGGACTTTGGAGAAAAGAAAATGTTGAATCAGCACTATCCGCAGATAAACGCGAAGAACTTGAAACATTTATTAAAAATCAAAACTATACTTCGACACCTGTTGAATTTAAATTTCCTATAGAGATAATGCCCAAAATACAAACAAAAATTAACGCTGCTTATTAATAAACATCACTATTGACAAGTTTATCAAAATAGAGGATAAATACATTTAGCATATTTATTAACAAATTATATGAGTAAAAATGATGATGTAACGATTTCCGAAATTCAGTTTGAAGATATTGTTGAAATCTACAATCTCGGAAACAAACTTTTTACATCTGATAAATGGATTAATATCTACAGATGCTGGGATGAATACGAAATCATCGAAAGATATATTGGAGACAAAGAACACTGCCTTGTTGCAAAACACAATAAAAAAGTGATAGGTTTTGCATTGGGTGCCTTGGTTGAAAAAAAAAGAAGTGCATGGAGATATGGCTATCTAACTTGGACAGGAGTAAGTCCAAAATTTGCCGGTCAGGGTGTTGGTAAAAAGCTTTTGAAAAAAATGACAAGTTTATTTAAAGAAGCCGGAGTAAAAATTATTCTGGTTGATACATCAACTGAAAATAGCAGAGCACTTAATTTCTTTAAAAGAAATGGTTTTGAAGAAGAAGAAGGCCATGTGTTTTTATCTAAAAATATTTCAAAGAAATAAGCATTACTGCTCTCTTAAATATCCCCAGGTGTTTAATTTGTCGCTGTCTTCAAACCATCTGTCACCGATGTCTTTTCGGTAATACATGTTTGGAATGATGATATTCGAGATTCGCTGAGCTAGCTGCTGCTGAGCTTGTTTCATTGTAATACCCGACCCCACAACAACCAATGCAATACCAGCGTTGCCTGTTATAAGCCATTCACCTTTTTGTCTTTTAACATCTTCTATGTGAATGCCGTCTTCGGAATATTTTTTAAAAACTATTACCGCATCTTTTGCAAAAGAATTAAAAGTTTTTTTATCTTTATAAGGAAAAGGAGGAACAACAATTCGCGCACCTATGTGAAAACCTTTCTTTACTTTAATTTCAAAATCTTCACCAGCTGCCAACTTATACAAAAACTCGCCAATAGATGTTGTCATTGAGTCCTGTTGTATACTGATTGTTGGATATCCGAATCGCGAAGTGAATTCCAAGGGATAGATTCCGGTTCCGTTTACTATACAGTTTATATCTATATAACCAACATAACCCTCTTCTTTTAAAGTTGGCTCCATTTTTTTAAGAGTTTGATTAAAAATTTTATTTGGACCCGACCAAAACATACTTGTTCCCATTTCTCCTGTTGCCACACCCAAATTACCGGGAAACAACTTTTTGTGCTCGAAATTCACATTAATAGGATAGATAAATTTATTACCGTTAAAAAAGGCTCCAACAGCAACTTCAACACCTGAATTTACTTTTTTCTGAATCTGAAATTCTTTAACTTCCTCACTCCATGTGTTTCTGTAAGCGGTTAAAATTCTTATAACATCACTTCCGTCGTCTTCGTTACCAACAAAAAGAAGCCTCTTAATGTTCTGGGCTTCTCCGCTTGGTTTTAAAACATATTTTCCTGGATTTTCTTTAATATATTCTATTCCATCGTCAAAATAATTAAATTCTTTGTAAGGAAGAATCGAGATTTTATGACTTTTCATTTCTTCCTGTCCAAAAGCACGATTGTCTTCAAGTTTATCGGTATAAGGAGTGCCGCCAACAACCAATTTACCTTGTTCCCTTAGTCTTTTCGCTTTTCTGCCTTCTCCCAAGACATCATCAAAAACAATAACATCAGCCCATTCGACCTCATTTTCCCAGTTATTGGTTTTGGTAACAAAACCGTCCGCAATGTGTCTTTCTGCTTTTTCATCAATATAATACTTAACCCTATGCCCTTCTTTCTTAGTCTGCCAGGCAATATCTCCGATTAAGCCGGATAGCGAAACAAATAAAAATTTCTTTTTATCCAATTATAAAAAAGTAAAAGTATAATGAAATTCTTATTCTTTTTGTTATTAAAGTAAATAGATTTTTACTATTGATTTATAAATTTTATTCATGTACTATATCAACCGTCATTGATATAGATTTATGAACAGTTGCAAAAAGAATAGCTGCAAAGCTAAAAATTTAAATTTATTGGCAAATAATCTACAGATTATTGCTGAGCCAAACAGGTTAAAAATTCTTTGCTTACTTTCGTCAGGTTCCAAATGTGTTTGTGAAATCGAAAAAGGCCTTAACTTAAAACAAAATCTAATATCTCATCATTTAAAAACATTGCGCGACAGCGGTCTCGTTGTAGCCAAAAAAGAAGGATTATGGAAGCGTTATTCTTTAAAGAACAAATCAATAAACACTCTTATTACAAATTTAACTGAAATATTAAATGTTTAACTGGATTGCCGAAACCATTGTTTATAACATACTAAAACTGCCTCAAGAAGACAGACTTGCTTCTGCCTTACATTTTTTTATTTACGACAGCTTGAAGATTCTGATTTTAATATTTCTAGTTGTTTCAGTTATTACTTTTATTAGAACGTTTTTTAAAGATGAATCTTTAAGAAAGTTCATGCAGAAAGCAAAATTCGGATCAGGTAATTTTGCTGCAGCTTTATTTGGAGCGGTTACACCATTCTGTTCATGTTCTTCAATACCAATATTTATCGGATTTTTAAAAGCAAGAATTCCAATTGGAATAGCATTCTCATTTTTAATTACTTCTCCGCTGGTAAATGAAGTTGCATTTGTAATTATGGGTGGGTTATTTGGATGGGATCTGGCCTTGTTATACGCTTTTTCAGGAATTACGCTTGGAGTGATCGGTGGATTATTATTAGGATCTTTAAAGCTTGATAAGGAAATTATTCTAAACGACGATCTGCAGACAAAAAAAATAAATGAAATGCCTAAAAAATTCGATAAAAAAGTGAAATTTTCTTTAAAAGAAGGCTTTAAGACCTTTAAAAAATTATTGCCTTATGTTCTTGGAGGAGTCGCTGTTGGGGCATTAATTCACGGTTTTGTTCCTCAGGAGTTCTTTATGGAATTTATTGGAAAATACAGCATTTTATCTGTTCCGATAGCAACACTTGTTGGAGTTCCTATTTATGCGGGTTGTTCAACTGTAGTACCGCTAATTTTTGGAATAACTGCCAATGGGGTACCGCTTGGAACCTCACTTGCATTTATGATGTCGATTGCAGGACTTTCGCTTCCTGAAGCTATTATTTTGAAAAGAGTAATGTCAGTTAAATTACTGGCTATTTTCTTTAGCTCGGTTGCCGTGGGAATTATTATTATTGGATATTTATTTAATTTTATTTAGCCGGATATATTATTTGGGAAAACAAATTTGAGTAGTAATTTTAAAGTCGGCTCGTGGTAAAGATAAATTAAGTATGATTTTTGACCTATATATCTAAAGACTTTTTCCGCAAATCCTTTTAAAGGTTTGGTTATATAATAAGCAAAAATTATACCACCCAAGGCGAATAAGAAATCACTTATAAACATTGTTTGTACATAACTTAAAAATACAAATCCCAATATTAATAAAGGAATAGCCAATGAAATTTTACTTTGCAATTTAATTGTCCTAAGTTCAAAAGCAAGATACATGCCCAAAGCAAATTCAGATAACCGTGCCGGAAACATTATAAACAAATAAATATCAGCTTCATTTACACCAACCGGAGATGCGCCTGTTGCAAGCGAAATAATAAATCTATAAATAAAACTTACCCCGACACATAATAACAGTGCTTTTAATGGTTTTAGTTTTTTGAATATCCAAAATAACAAAGGGAATAACAAGTAAAATTGAATTATAATGCCCACATACCACCATGTTCCGTCAAATATTAATGCACCTTGCTCGCTAAACCATCTCGGTATTACCAATAAACTTTCTATATACTGCGAAAAACTATGCATACCTGCGAAATAAGTCTTATATTCAATTAAACCGAATTTGTACTGTAAATTTTTAAGCATCCAGTCAATAATATGAATCAAGGGATGCGCAATCCAATAAGGGACCAAAATTTTGAAACTTTGTTTGAACATATCTTTCATCTTCACGGTTTTTCTTTCCAAAAATTTTTTCACAAGCCCATAACCTGAAAGTACGAAAAATATATTCACTCCAATAAAACAAATCGATAAAAAAATCCCAAATCCTGCATTAGAGACCCAGTTTACAACACCTTCTCCCCTTTCAACCAACAAAGTACCGCCAAAATAATCATACTGAAAGTGGTAAATCACAATCATTATGATAGCTATGGCTCGTATAAGTATTCCTTGTTCTTTGCTGATTTTCATAATTATTCAATTTCTTTTGAAAGTCTCGCCTTCATCTTTTTGTCCATAATGAACATGTCATTATCATTGTAGCCAAAGTAATGAGCGATCTCATGCATTACAACAACATGTATTGTTATTTTGAGATCTTTTAAATCTTTACATACAAGCAAAATCGGCTTACGGAAAATAGTAATTTTGGCAGGCAAAATTGATGAATAAATCTGGCCCCAGGCGGTTTTTGGAACGCCTTCAAAAAGCCCAAGCAGAAGCCCTTTAATTTTCATTCTTCTAAGCTGTTCTTTAGTTGGCTCATCTAAAATAACAATATCAGTATTATTGATTTGTTCCTTAAAATCCTGAGGAAGTTCATTCCAGACCTGATCTACAAGTTCATCAAATTTATTAATATCAATTTCCATAAAATAAAAATTTAAAAAAAGTTCTAATTTTAGCTGGCCGTACAATAACAGCCGGGACATTTTTCATATATTCTTTATAAGATTGTCCGAATCTTTGAATAAGCTCTTTTTCCTCAACATAATGAATATGAATAAATAATGCACAGAAAAAGACAATATATAAAATAACAGAATACAAAGTAAGTGTAGAATACATTCCGCCCAAAGCAACCAACAACAACCCTGCATAAGTTGGATGCCTTAGCACAGAATAAATTTCATGATTCTGAATTTTGCTTTCTTCGGGAAAATAAAGATAAACAACAGTCATATAGTCGAATCCGAATGTAAAAAGAGCCCTTAAAATAAGCGCAATGCCAGTTGCAGTAATCAAAACTGAAATAATCATTTTTGCCCAAAAAATTACCGGAGCAAAGGTGATAAAATATTGGTCCAAAGGAATTGCAAGAAATTTAAATGAGGAATCCGCCCAGAATGATGGCGAAAAAATCCAGTAATGAACGAACAAACCCAATCCTACTGATATCATTGCCGTAACGCCTGTAAATCCAACAAAAAAGATATATTTATAAGAAAGCTGGCCATATTTCTTTTTAAGTCTGTCCTTTTGTGCCCACATCTGATAAATCAGGATTAATCCAAATGTACAAAAAACTACTTCTCCAGCTAAAGGTATTATTGCGAGCCATTCTGAATTTATGCCTTTGGATAAAAATAAATCAGGCAGTGAATATACCAATGTCATTAATTTGATATATGTAGCCATCAATAACAAAACAACCAACGGTATAAGCCATATTTTCCAACCCCCAAAAATTTGGGTTTTCTCCCTGAATTTTTCAATTCCTTTTAATTTCATTAAAATGATTGTATCAGAAATTAATGAAACAATTAATATTCGTTTTAAAATATTTTATATATTTTGCAAGTTTTTTTTATAAAAAATAAAATTTTTTTTAATTAATATTTGTATTAATAATGAACAAAAATTATTAACCAAATTATCATGAGTAATAAACAAATGATCAATAATGTTTTAATCCCAATTATTTCGGGTGGACTTACAGCCTTAATAATCACTTTATTAATAACGAACGGTTTACCTTCACAAACGAATACCCAAACTGCTGATTCAGCAAATTCTTCAAATCAAATCGCTGATTATTTAAAAAACAAGGACTATGTTTCGCAGGAAGATCTCGTAATCAATGCAGTTGATAAAACTTCACCTGCCGTTGTTTCAATAATTATTTCCAAAGATGTTCCAGTACTTAAACAATACTTCCAGGATGCTAATGATCCTTTTGGAAATTCACTATTTGGTAACCAGGGATTTTCTTTTCAAATCCCTATGTATCAGGACAGCGGTGAAACAGAGAAAAAACAAATTGGCGGAGGTTCAGGATTTATAGTTTCTTCAGATGGCTATATCGTAACAAATAAGCATGTAGCTGCTGATGATACAGCTGAATATTCAGTATTTACAAAAGACGGCACAGAATACAAAGCCGAAATTATCGATAAAGATACAATAAATGATCTGGCTATTCTAAAGATTGAAGGCGACAACTTCCCATATCTTGAATTTGACGATTCAAATAATATTAAAGTCGGCCAGACAGCAATTGCAATAGGGAACCCGCTTTTGGAATTTGATAATTCTGTTTCAGTAGGTGTGATTTCAGGTTTATCAAGGGATATTACCGCAGGAACTTCATTCATGGGTCAAACAGAACGTCTTGAAGATGTTATTCAAACTGATACAGCAATTAATCCGGGTAATTCAGGCGGACCTTTGCTAAATTTACAGGGCAAGGTTATAGGTGTGAATGTGGCAATTGCAAACGGAGAAAATATCAGTTTTTCAATTCCTTCAAATACAATAAAAGAAGCTGTTGATTCTGTAATCAAAAACGGCAGAATAATAAGACCTTACTTGGGAATCAGATATATTCCGATAACTGATTCAATTAAAGAAAAGAATAATCTAACAGTTGATTATGGTGATCTTGTCCAGAGAGGCCAAACAGCTGAAGAACTGGCTGTAATCCCCGGTTCTCCGGCAGATAAAGCTGGTATTGTTGAAAATGATATTATTCTTGAAGTTGACGGCGAAAAACTTAATGACGGCAAATCATTGGCTAAAATAGTCGGATCAAAAAATGTCGGTGACACAGTTACACTAAAAATAATGCATAAAGATAAGGAAGAAGATGTAAAGGTAACACTTGAAGAACCGCCTAAAACCGAGGTAAAAACTGAAAGTGAGGATCAATAATAATTAAAATCAATAAAAGCCTCTGTAAAATTACAGGGGCTTTTTCACTATTGACAAATGTTTAAAAAACTTATATATTAGCTACTAAAAAAATCCTGTTACAGATACTGTTATGGAACAAGAAGATAAACCAAAATCAAGCCAGCAAAATGTTCGCAAAATAGCAATTCCTATATTACTTTTATTTATTATTATAGGTACAGTTGTGGGAGTTTTATATTGGCTGGATTCGCAAAAATATATTTATTCTGATAAAGCAGTAGTTAGTGTGCCATTAATTCAACTTACTCCTGAAGAGAAAGGTGTTTTTAAAGAAATTTATGTACAAGAAGGACAAAAAGTACAGGCTCATGAATCAGTCGCAAAAGTTGGCTATGACATTATTTCCGCTGAAATTCCAGGAATAATAGCAACAGTTAAACAGGATTTTGGAGCGATCTATAATCCAGGACAGGCTGTTGTAACAATGTACGATCCTGCTGAAATGCGTATTGTAGCCAGCATCCCCGAAGACAAGGGTTTAAAAGATATCCATGAAGGGCAAAAAGTTAAATTCACAGTTGATGTATTCGGTACTGAGGAATTTGAAGGAACTGTTGAAGAAGTAAAAGAAATAAGTAATTCTGACGATGTTGTTTTTAGTATTTCTGACAAACGCGAAATTAAAAATTTTGATATAAAAATCAAATATAACCAGAATAATTATCCTCATTTTAAAGATGGCATGTCAGCAAAAGTCTGGATTTATAAACAATAAAATATGGCTGAGAAAAAAGGTATACCAAAAGGATTAATTCTTCTTACCGTTATTATTGGTACGTTTTTGGGAAGGCTTGATCAAACTATTGTAAACCTTGGTTTACCGCATATAATAAATGATTTTCATATTTCTGTCAGCTCTGCAGGCTGGATTGCAACAGCTTATATTTTAGCAAATGCTATTTTTGTACCTGTTTGGGGAAAGCTCGGTGATATTTTGGGAAGAAAAAAAATATATATTCTGGGTTTTTCGATATTTATTGTCGGATCAATTCTCGCTGGTTTTGCCTGGAATTTATCTTCAATGATTGTTTTCAGAATTATTCAGGCGATTGCGGGTTCAGCTGATTATCCTACTGCCATGGCAATTCTTGCGGTTACTTACACTGACAATAAAGAACGCTCACAAGCACTTGGTATATGGTCGGCATCATTTGCAGCTGCTGCTGTTTTTGGGCCTTTAATAGGCGGACCTTTAATTGATACTTTTGGTTGGCGATCTGTATTCTTGATTAATCTTCCAATAGGTATAATCGGACTTTTTATGGCAATGGCTTTTATTGCAGAATCCAAATCACACAAAAAAATAGCGGGATTTGACCTTAAGGGTGCCATAATTTTAGGTATTGCACTTTCGGCTTTAGTTCTTGTTTTAGATAAAGGCCAAGACTGGGGATGGTTGGGTATAAACAGTTTAATAAGTTATTTTGTTGTTATTGTCGGTCTGTTCACATTTGTTCATATTGAAAAAAATCAAAAAGAACCTATTGTTGATTTGAAATTCTTTAAAAATAAAATTTTCGTTCAAACAATAATAAACAATTTCATTATATTTATGGGAATGATGGGCAGCCTGTTTCTTGTGCCGATTTTTGCCCAGACCTTTCTTGGATTGGACGCAACACAAACCGGTTATCTTTTTATGCCTATGGCTGCCGCCATGATGATCGCCGCAGCACTAGGGGGGAAACTCACGGGACAGATCCAGCCGAAATATGTAATTGCCGCCTCCACAGCGGTTGCGGCTTTAGGTCTGTACTTATTCACCGGACTGGATGCCCGCTCAACAACACTGGATATAATAATTCCATTGACCATAATGGCGTTTGGAATGGGATTTGGAATGGCTCAACGAACAAATATTATTGCAGCAGTAGTTCCGAATCATGAAATAGGCATTGCTTCGTCAATACTTGCGCTTGCACGTAACATCGCAGGTGCTTTCGGAATAGCAATATTTGGAAGTTTGTTAAATTCATCAATTGGAAACCATGCGCTTAATATCGCATCATTAAGCAGCTTTTTTGGAACAACCATAAATCAATATCAACAGTTTGTTGGATTGATTTCATTAAAGGCTCAAATCAATGGCTATGACACTGTTTATACTACCTCGGCAATAATTGTATTTATAGGAGCAATTCTCGCACTGTTTATTTCTAAGATAGATTTAAATAAAACAGCTGAAGTTCATGTTGAGGCTTAGATTATAAATCCAAAATATCCGAATATAATTCCAACTACTAAAGCAAGTACTCCCCATAGTTTAGAATTATCAAAAAGTATCTTAGGAAAAGACATAAACTTTGGAAAGATGGTAAGTAAAATACCTCCAATAAGCAAACCCCATCCAGTTATTGTAATAAGAACAATCCAATCCCAAACCCAAATATTATGATATTCAACCAATATAATACCAAAAATTACAGGCTGAAATAGAAAATTTTTTTGATGAAGAACATGGATTTGCAGGACATGGGACTAACATTTCCACAGCAAAAAAAACATTTAACTATTACTAGTTTATTATAACAGAATTAAAGTAATTTAATATTGACTCTCAAAATAATAAGCATAGCTTATTAATGTATGAATTTAATAAATATAAAAAATTCAGCAAAGCAAACTTGCAATGCCCTAAAAAAAAGCATACCAATAATTATTGCAATTCTGCTTCTGATTTCTTTTTTAATTAATGCAATTCCAAAAGACTTTTTTAAACAAATATTTACCGGAAACAACCTTTTAGATCCAATAATTGGGGCTATTTTAGGAAGTATTGCACTAGGAAATCCAATAAATAGCTATATTTTAGGAGGAGAATTTATAAATCAGGGGATTAGCCTTGTTGCGGTTACTGCATTCATTTTAACCTGGGTAACTGTGGGCGTTGTACAGCTACCTGCTGAATCTCTCATGCTTGGAAAAAAATTTACAATTTATCGCAATATCCTTGCTTTCATTTCTGCAATTTTAATAGCGATTTTAACAACCATTACTCTTCAATTTTTCTTATGAAGAATCTTTTAGTAAAAACAGACGGTGGCCTTAAGTTATTCATAATAGTAACAGTCACTTATTTAATATCTGCAGTTTTTAATACTCCTCTGTTTTTTGATTCTTTAAATACTTTTGTCAGTCTTGTTGTTTCAATTCTGCCGATTTTGGTGATCGTGTTTCTACTTATGTTTATCTCAAATCTATTCCTGAACTCAAAAAGGATAACTAAAATGTTAGGTCACGAATCTGGTGTAAAAGGTTATATCTTCTCTGTTATCTTCGGAATATTATCATCAGGACCAATTTATATGTGGTATCCCTTGCTTTCGGATTTAAAAGATAAAGGCGTAAAAAACTCTTTAATTGTAATTTTTCTTTATAACAGAGCTGTTAAAATCCCCCTATTACCAATGATGATTTATTATTTTGGATCAGCGTTTGTAATTATTTTAACTATATATATGATTCTCTTTTCAATAATTAACGGTCTAATTATCGAACATTTATTATTAACCAAAAAAAAATGAAAGTAGCAATTGCTTCAACTGGAAAAACAAAAGCTGATGCCGTAGATGAAAAAGCAGGCAGATCTCCTTATTATCTTATTTTCAATGAATCTGAAGAACTATTAGAAACAATTAAAAATCCATTCAGCTTTGGTAGTGGAGGAGCAGGATTTAGCGTTGTCAAAATGCTTGCAGATAAAAAAGTTAATATTGTGATTGCAGGTAAATTCGGACCTAAAATGACAGGCGCTCTTGAAGAAAGAGGGCTTAAGTACAATGAATTTAACGGTAAAGTATCTGATGCATTAACTTCTATTATTAACCAAACTAAAAATGACCAATGATCCTCTAGTACACCTTGTTACTGATGATGAAGTAAAAGGCAAAGCAAAAGATTTATTTGAACAAATTAAAAAATCTACAGGAAATGTTCCAAAATGGTTAAGAGTAATGGCAAATCGTGAAGAAATCATGCTTGGATTTTTTGATTTATTCCAGGCAACCATGGGAGAAGGCAAAGTTGAAAGACTATTGAAATGGAAAGTCGCTTATCAAATTTCCGAACTTAATAAATGTGAATTTTGCGTTAGTGTGGCTAAAATTCAACTAAAGAATTTTGGGCTTACCGATGAGGAAATCGAGAAAATTTGCAAAATTGATAACGAAAAAGAAATAATCGCCATGAAATATACTCAGGCATCAACCTGCCATGCTTACAATATTGAAAAGAAAGTTTTTAACGGCATGAAAGAAAACTTTACAGATGAACAAATAGTAGAAATAACAAGTGTTATTGGTCTTTTCAACTTCATTAACAGATTCAATGATTCGCTTGGAGTGCTTCCAGATGTTTAAATGGAGCGGGGAAATTGCTACTCCGGTTCATGCTGCGCATTCACCGCATGCTTAAACAACAATGTTAGAACTTTTTTCGCTAATAATAATCCCAGTTAAAATAATCCAAGAATTAGTCTCCCTAAATAATACGAAATTAAATTAACGGTTATTGAAAGAAGAAGTGCTTTTATAATATTTAATTTTAGCAGCTGATTATAGATAAATGCCTCGGTCACAACCACAAATATTTCACCATATAAAATATAAAATCTGGCATCTACATAAGGTGGGATAACAAACCATAAATATGGCAGCGTGGTCGCGGAAGCAAGAAAAGCTACAAAAATTATTTTCCATAAAGAAACCTCCCGTAGTTTGATTATATATTTAACCATCAAGACTACGAGAGGTACTTCGATTATGAGAGTAAGAGCAAGTGATATTAAGAACTTTGTCTCATAAATCATATTGCTTTTTTAAAGTAATTGAGATGAGGGTTTATTAGTTATCTCCTCTTTAAGGCGATAAATCATTTCAGCCATTTCTCCTCTTGTTACGTCATGATCCACAGCATCTATATCTGCAGGAATTGCATTTTTTGACTGAAGAAGTTCAACGTATGGCACATACCACTGCTCTCCAGACATAGCCGACCCAACTTCAAAATTAAATCCAAGAGAAATAATTTTAGCTGCTTCAACAAAATTTATTTTATTTATACCTTTAAATTCACCGTCCGGATAGCCTTCAATAATACCATTGTTGGTGGCAACACATACATATTTTTCATACCATTCATCAGTTGGGATATCAGGGTAAACCTTTGTAGGGACACAGTCTTGAATTTCAGTATCAGAATATGCTGATTCAATAATAATCTTTGTAAATTCAGCTCTTGTTATATCACTATCAGGTTTATAACTTCCGTCTTCGTATCCTTCAACAATACCTGCGTCTTTCACATACCCGATGGCTTCAACATATTTATTACCAGAATCTACATCAGTAAAAACAGGTTCAGGCTCGGTTAATTCAGGAATGTCAAAAGTTTGGGTACAGGTTCTTCCAAGTCCGTCACCTTCACAATCTTCAGGTAATGGAGTGGTTGCATAATTCTCAATTTTAAAAACCATTCCGTCGGTTTCCCCTTCAACATCACAAGAGTCAATGTGACGATAATTCAAATAATATCCTTCATCTATTTCGCAGCCATATTCAGGACAAGAAGCCTGATATGTATAAACTAGATCCGGATTTGCTGGATCATAATCTGCAGGAGCTTCCATTGAGTCAGGCGAATAATTATAACCGTAACAATTCACCGTATAATCTACAGGCTTTTCATAGGACTGTCCGTTCATTTGGAAATAAACAGTAGTAGTGGTAGGTATTGCTATATCAGCAAACACCAATGGTGCCACAGCAAACAAGCACGCAAGAATCAGTGCCGCTCTGATAACACTTCTCATGATAAATTAGGTTAAATAATACCAAAAATCACTATAAAGATATAATCAATATTCTTCAAGGGGTTATTAAGTGAAAAGCTTGGAGCGGGTACACTAAAGCGTACTTGTTAGTCCGGCTCATTTCATTCGCCGCGCTATCAAGCAACGGGAACCATTTCTAACGTCTAATAAAAAACCGTCTGACCCTAAGGCCAGTCGTTTTTTATGGAGCTCCACCTGCAACGATGTTAGAACTTTTTTAATCCAAAGTTCCCCACTCTCTCATTAACAATTCTCGTCTACGAAAATCTTCGTGATGCTTTCTTAATGCTTCGCTACTTTTAACAAGTCCCTTTGCACTGACTAGTAGTTTTGGATTACTCTGAATTCTTTCTAAAATCATTCTTCTTATATCCTTTATTGAAGCTGTTACTTCTATATCTGAAACAGTCTTTTTCCACAGAATATCAATATCTGCATCAGATATTTGAGCTATTTGATGCCTTCTAATTTCCAAAACCGCCCTTTTCATTTCGATTGTGAAGTCAGTTGGTACTTTTCTAGATGCATGATACTTTTCCCATACATAGTCGACCTGCTTATCAGAGAGCTGGCTTATTTCAAATCCTTTAAATCCAATATCTTCTAAAGCCGCCCTTTTATTCTCATTTGTAAGATCAGTTGGCACCTCTGTAACTGGAAAAGTTTCATCCCATAGAGCGTTAACCTCTTCATCAGATAATTGTTCAAATTCATTTCCATTAATTTCTACCATGATAAATATTTAATTTATTAAATTATAACTTAATTTTCCGTTCAATCAAATTTTGAAATAAATACACAATGTCTTATTCACTTTATTTAAACCCCACTCACACACATAACAACCCTTTTCCTCTACAGAAAGGGCTATTCTTGGTTCGAACCTAATGGAGCGGGTAACGGGGATCGATCTACGCTCACTTCGTTCACTTCGCTGTCCTTAATCATCCGACTCACTTCGTTCGTACGCATGCTTAAGGCAACCCTACGGCTGCGCTCCAACCTTTCCCCACACCAAAACGAAAAATGCCAAGCGCTAGGCTTGTCATTTTTGTTTGGAGCGGGTAACGGGGATCGAACCCGTATCTTCGGCTTGGAAGGCCAACATAATAGCCATTATACTATACCCGCACATTCAAATATCAATACTGGAAGTGCAAAAAGCATTATATCGAACTTAGAATAAATATCAATATTAATTGCATACAACTAAGCTTTAAAGCTTACTGTCAGTCAAATCGACAATATCTCCTGGAGAAGGAATCATTGCGTTGTCATAGCCATTCTCGTGAAGAACATTTTGAAATGCATTAAGCGAATCGATTTCGCCATGTACAAGGAATATTTGTTTAATTCCTTTAATATGACTCACGTAGTCAATCAAATCGCTTCGATCAGCATGCGCTGAGAAAGCATCTATTTTATGAACATCACATTTCACATCATAAGGTTCTCCAAAAATATTTACAATTTTCATTCCATCCTGAATTTTTCGGCCCAAAGTATTTTCAGCCTGATATCCAACAAGCAATACAGTATTTCGCGGGTCTTCTATATTATTTTTCAAATGATGAAGAATTCGTCCGAACTCACACATTCCTGAAGCTGAAATAATAATACATGGTTTGTCATATGTATTAAGTTTTTTTGATTCAGCAACATCTGTAATATACTTTACTTTTCCAAATCCAAACGGATTTAAGCGGTTATCAATAAATTCACGGTATACCTCACGGTCAAAACATTCAGGATGTGCCGAGAAAACTTCTGTAATATTACCTGACAAAGGACTATCCACAAAAATCGGGAATTCAGGAATAAGCTTGTCTTTAACTGCTACATTAAGTCTGTACACAACTTCCTGTGTTCTGCCAACCGAGAAAGCGGGAATTATCAGCTTTCCGCCTTTTTTATAAGTGTTATTAACTATATCAATAAGCTGTGCATCCAACTGATCAAAAGCTTCATGTAAACGATTTCCGTATGTTGTTTCCGTAATAAAAAATTCAGATGGCGGCATTGGCTGCGGATCTCTTAAAAGTGGGATATTCTTACGACCAAGGTCACCTGTAAAGCCTAATGTAGTTCTTTTATCTATATCTTTTTCATAAACAATTATATGTACAACTGACGAACCCAAGATATGACCTGCATCATAAAAACAAGCTGCCAAAGCGTCTTCAACAGTGAAAGTACGCTCATAACCCATACCAATAAACTGACTTAATGCCTGTTCAGCATCATCTGTTGTATATATTGGTTCAATTGGTTCTTCGCCGTGTTTTTCCTTTTTCTTATTTAGATATTCCGCTTCACGTTCTTGTATATAAGCACTGTCCATAAGCATATAATGGCATAAATCGCGTGTGGCAAATGTTGAATAAATAGGTCCTTTAAATCCTTGTTTACATAATAATGGCAAAAGTCCGCTATGGTCTATATGCGCATGAGAAAGTATAACAGCGTCAATTTCAGAAGGATTAAAAGGGAAATTCATGTTCTTATCGTAGGCTTCTTTACGTTTACCCTGGAACATTCCGCAATCTAAAAGTATTTTCTTGCCATTCACGTGCAAAAGGTGCTTTGAACCCGTAACTTCCTTGGCAGCACCAATAAACTCAAGTTTCATATATTAATGGTTTAATTTATACATTAGTATATTATACCATTAATTGATCGGAATCTCAACTTTAGCGGCTCTTATTTGTGCAGCCAGTTCATCGCTATAGTTTCCCCAACTAATAAATTTTTCCAGAAAAGCTGCTTTTTCATCTCCTTCAATGAACTGAGGCTGGCTTTGAGGCAATTTATAAGGATAAAGATATAGAACAATTTTATTATCAAAAAGCTCTGCACCTATTCCTAGCCCTTCCTGAGTATCAAGAGACCAATACTGATCAAAAACAAAATTTCCAAGGCTGTAAAATATCGGCACTCCATTATAAATTTCCATTGTCTGGACAACGTGCGGATGATGTCCAATCACAAGGTCTGCGCCGCTATCAGCAAACAAATGAGCCAAATAAACCTTTCTCTGAATCGGCTGATGTTTATATTCAACTCCCCAATGAATTGAAACAATTGTGAAATCTACCTGATCTTCCAATCCGCTGATCAATTCACGGGCACTGTTTTCATCTACTTTAAAAATAGTGTCGTCATATCCAATAAACGCTATTTTCTTGCCATTAACTTCACCTATATAGACATTGTCTTCTTTTTCATTTTTAGGTTGTCCAAAGAATCTTATTCCAGCTTCATTTAAAAACCTTTTTGTATCGTCACGGCCTCCCCAGCCCTGGTCCAATGCATGATTATTCGCAATATTAACAATATTTATACCAGAAGCTTTTAAAGGCCAGATAACATCGGGTTTGAATCTGAAAGATATGGATTTACTTGTTGCAACTTCATTTTCTTTAATCGGACCTTCAAAATTGGCATGTACAAAGTCAGCACCTTTAAGGTCTCCTGCTTTCGCAAAAGGATAATCCATTCCGTTTTGATCCATTAATGTTCTAACAAAACGGCCAAGCATGACATCCCCAAAAGCAACAATTGTAATTGGTCCTTTATAATCAGATTCGCCCTTACTGAAATAATAAACACCATCTTTGTAGTCAACTTTATGTGCTCCAATCGAATCAAAATAATATAATGCTGTTTTTATTTCATTAGGATTTGTAAGCGCCAAATACTTTACTCTCTCAAATTCAAAATTCCTTATTACTCTTTCAAAAGTCTGTTTGTTGATTTCATCAAAAATATGGTCGTTTCGGGAATCTTTAATTAAAGCTACAACAAAACCATCATATGAACGTGCGGTTTCCAAAGGTTTATCGTTTGATTCAACAATTGTAATTGAACCATTAAGTTCGCGTATTTTATCAAGGTCACCTTGATACGCGATTGCTCCAACATATCGGTCAGGTTCAATAATAATGCCTGATTCAATTGCATTTACTTTTAAATCTTTAACATATGATCCGAATACAAAAAATACTGAGAGTAAAAAGGCTCCTAATGCAAAAACCGCTATTTCTAAAGGTTTTCTGTCTTTTATAATTCTATTAATTTACTGATAATTTTTGCTGCTTCAGCTCGCGTAATCGGATCGTCGGGATAAAAAAGTCCATCAGACCTGCCAGCAACAATAAAATTCAAATAAGCATAATTTATATAATCAGAAGCCCAATGATCTTTAGTATCTTCGAAAGCATATTCATCTGAATTTTGCGGTATATCAGCACCAAAAGCAAGTAAAGCAACCTTAAGAGCTTCAGCCCTGGTAATATTTTGAGCAGGAGCAAAAGAAGTTTCACTGTACCCTTGTACTATTCCCCTTTTCCACGCTTCATAAACCGCAGGAACCTGCCAATCATCCAAATCTTCAAATTTAAAATTTTCATCATTAACAGTATCGCTTAACTGAATTTGGGCTGCACCCAAAGCCATTTGTACCAATTCGGCTCTGTTTATTGGTGCGTCCGGATGAAATCCGCCGTCTTCATAACCCTGAATCACTCCCTGATCATATAATTTTTCAATATATGTTTTGGCCCAATGATCATAAATATCGTTAAATACATTTAAAAATTCTTCACCGAATACAATATTCACATAAGACGTAGATTGCGCATACCAATCTTCTTTTTCATGATCCATAATATAAGCATGAATTTTATATCTACCGTTTTCTGTGAAAGGATAGCCTTTATCATCAATTTTTAGCGATCTTGACCAAACAGCTTTTTTATCTTTTGGGAGGCTTATTGAAGTTGCTGAATCGCTGCAGTTTCTCGGATACATTTCTTCGTTATAAACAAGTTGATCATTTAAGAAAACTTCAAGCCCCATCTGGCATCCTGAAGAAAAATTTAAAGTTATATCTTCGTTAGTATGATTCTCGGCCTGCATTGTTATTGTAACCGTATCATCTAAATTATAATTTGTTTTATCCGTTAAAGTCGTTACCCTAAATTCTGTGACAAACTCCGCTGAAACACTTTGCACAAAAACAATGCCTGAAATTAATGTCACTATAGATAGCCTTTTAAAAAGAGACATGGCTTTACTTGTTAATTGCCATGTCTCATTTTACCTTAAAGGGAGGAACTTATAAAATAAATTGGCTAGATATCTCCGGAGTATTGTAGCATTTTAACAATTACTCTTGCTGCAACGCCTCTTGTCATTGGCTCTGCAGGGTAGAATCTACCGTTGTAGTCGTGATCGATTAATCCGATCCTATACGCGTCTTCAAGCCAAGGGACCATCCATTCTACTGCATCCGTAAATGATGTTTTTTCGAAATCCAATGGTCTGCGGCCAAAAGATGCAAGTACTAATTTTACACCTTCAACTCTATTTACTAAGTTATTTGGTTTAAATAATCTTACTCCGCTGTTATATCCTGAATAACCTTCAGCAATATCCATTCTGTATGCTGCGTTTACCCATGGAGCCTGCCAGTTATCAAGGTCAGCAAAGAACTGATTTCTGTCTTCATCACAAGGTAATGGGCTTAATTTTGACGCCATTAGAACCATTTTTGTCATTTCAGCTCTTGTAACAGGCTGATCCGGTCTGAATGACCCATCAGGATATCCCTGCAAAATTCCTAAATCATAAAGTTCAAGTACATAATATTCATCAGGGTTTCCTGCTAAATCCCAAAATGGATTTCTTTGGTTATGGTCATAATAATTATTGTCGTAATTATTGTCATAATTATTGTCGTAATTATCGTTATTGCTAATATCTCCCGGACATCCATAAGGATAATTAAATTCTCCTTCCCAGCAGTAACAAACATGACGTCCGTCAACTACATCCCATACACCGCCGGTTACTTCACAAACATCACGGAAGACATCAACTCCCATTCCGAATGTGCCGTCGTTATTAACAGCATATAAAGGATTGTCTGAATCTGCCTGTGCAGTATTAACAGTTACAACTAGTGCAAGCGATAATACAGTAAGCAGTGAAATGGCTTTTTTAAGATAATTCATGGTATAAGAAATTAATAAATATTCACAAAGGAGAATATTATGCATAATATTATAAAATTTGTCAAGGGGTAATTTTAGAAATTAATAGTGGTATGTCTTTCCTTCCAATATTGTCATTGCTCTGTAAATCTGTTCGAGCAAAAACACCCGCACCATTTGATGAGTGAATGTCATTCTTGATAGTGAAACCTTTTTATCGCAAGCGTCACTAATATCTAAAGGTAATCCGAATGGACCTCCTATTATAAAGGTAATTTTGCCGCCAAAAAACTGACGGCGTTTAATAAATTCAGCGAATTCTTCAGAAGTAAATTCTTCTCCTTTTATTTCGAGTGCTATTTTGTAAGAGCCGTTTTCAACACGTTCAAGTATTTTGGAATTATCTTCAACCGTGTCTATTGTTAATTTTGAATATTTTGATAATCGTTTTATAAATTCGTCCTCGGCTGCCTTAAAAAGCTTCTCTTTTGTTTTGCCTACCTGAATTATTTGTATATGGAGCATATATTGATTTTAATGTAATATTCATGCGCTATGCAATACAAAAAAGGACAAACAGCAGAGGTTACAATTGAAAACTTAAGCTTCGGCGGCAGAGGTATAGGGCATTTTGATAGCAAAGTGATTTTTGTCGACAACACTGTTCCCGGAGATATGGTTGAGTGTTCATTTACAAGGATTAAGCCAAAATTCTTTGAAGCCAAATTAATAAAAATAATCAAACCTTCTGAAACCCGCGTTAAGCCAAGATGCAAACACTTTGAAACATGTGGCGGTTGTACATGGCAATATCTTCCTTATGAAAAACAACTGGAAATAAAAGAAGGGCAGGTTCGCGAATCGCTGGAACACATCGGAGGATTTAAAAATCCGAAAATTAAACCGATTATTGGCTGCGAAGAGCCATGGTTTTATAGAAATAAAATGGAATTCAGCTTCTATGAGAATATGGTCGGGCTTCATCCAAAGGGTTACAGATATGAAGTTTTTGACTTGGAAGAGTGTTTTCTTGAAAGCGAAGAAATTCCAAAAATTCTCGAAGCTGTGCGGCCTATCATCAAACCCGGGATGATTTCAATAATAATAAGAGAAGGTAAAAAAACAAATGAACGGCTTATTAATCTAATTTATTCGGATTGTGAAATTGACAGCAAACACTTTGTCGATCTAATGAAACCATTTTCAACTTCAATCTACATCACTCAAAAAATAGCCAAAAAAGGCAAACCAACACAATTAATCGAACAACATTTATTTGGAAAAAAAACTCTTACAGAAGGAATGTGTGGATTGAAATTTGAAATTTTGCCTCAGGCTTTTTTTCAGCCAAATACCTTGCAAGCGGAAAAATTATATAAAACAGTTGAAGATTTGGGTGAAATTAGCGCTAATGACATTGTTTTTGATTTATTCTGCGGAACAGGAACAATAGGTATGACCATTGCACATAAGGCAAAAAAGGTTTTTGGCGCAGACACAAATGAATCTGCAATCCAAAATGCAAAACAAAATGCTGTACTTAATAATATTGGAAACATTGAATTTCATGCGGGTGACGCATATCAAATAGTTAAAGAGCTTAATATAAAGCCGGTTGTTGTAATAGTTGATCCGCCCAGAAGCGGCCTTTCAGAAAAACTTTGTGAAAAAATGGCTGTATTAAAACCTAAACACATTGTTTATGTAAGTTGCAACCCAGCTACTCAGGCCAGAGACCTTAAAATTCTTTCAAAAGCAGGCTACAAACTTGATGTTGTGCAACCTGTAGATATGGCTCCGCACACCTATCATATTGAAACCGTGGCAAAGCTAACTTATAATAGCTAGTGGTCCCATTTATTAATTAATCAAATGAAAATGAAAAAAGTAACAGTACTCTTTTCAGCGCTGATGTTTTTGGCTATAAGCGCAAACACAGCAATGGCAGTCAATTTTTACGGCCAGGAAGAGCTCTTTTTGCAAGACTTATCACTTGATGATGTCTATGCAGGAGGCGCACTTATTACAATTGACAGCGACATTGACGGAGATCTTGTAGTGGGAGGAGGATCTATAACAATTAATGCAAACATTAAAGGCGATTTAATTGCAGCTGGCGGACAAATCACTTTAAACGGTGATGTAGGGGATGATGTTCGTGTTGCAGGAGGAACAATAATTATAAATGGAAATATTGGAGATGATTTGATTGCTTCAGGTGGCCAATTGAACATTAGCAACGACACTTTAATAGGTGGTTCATTGGTTTTTGGAGCGGGTTTTGCAAATGTTCTTGGAACAATTAATGAAGATATACTCGGAGGAGGAGGTAAATTAATTTTAGGCGGAAATGTTTACAGAGATGTTACTGTTGAAATTCAGGAATCATTAACTCTTACACCTGATGCAAACATAAACGGAAATCTTGTTTATACAAGTCTCAGAGAAGCTGAACTAAATGAAGATCAGGTTGCAGGATTTATCGAACACAACGAACTTGCTATTGAAGAACCTAATTTTGGAACAGGTTTTGAAGCAATGTTTTCAAAATTTCATATTTTTTGGCAGATATTCATGTACTTAACAATGCTGGTTTTAGCAATTGTTTTAGTATCATTATTACCAATAACTTTAATTGCAACAACAAAAGTGTGTAAAGAGCACACTTGGAGAAGTTTGGGACTGGGTTTTGTTTTATGGATTTGCTCTATTGCCGCTGCAATAATATTAAGTATTACTGTAATAGGCTTGCCTCTTGCATTTATCTTACTTGGACTTTTAGGTATTACATGGGCTTTTGCAAAGGTTTATGCTGCAATGTTTATAGGTAATTTTCTTCTGAAACCTAAAAAAATGACAAAAGGAAAACTATTCGGAATAATTGCTTTAGGTGGCTTTATTATTATGATTGTTGGAATGATCCCTATACTTGGATGGTTTGTATGTTTCTTCGTTACTATGATTGCATTTGGATCATTATGGACTTACAAAAAACACATTTACGAAAAACTTAATCTGCAAAAGTTTTAAAGACCTTTTAAATATTTAATTGCCGCAGCTCGTGAAGTTAATTCCTTTGCGAGCTGTTTTTCATATACATCATCTAAAATTTTACCGACTTTCTCACCTGGCTCAAGACCGCAAATTTTCATTACATCTTCACCGGCAATAAATGGCTTTGGTTTGCCTTCAGGCATTTCTTTCATTACCTCGCGGTATCGAGCAAGTATTTCGTCATACATAGTCATATCAGTAGGTAAAATACCTTTGGCATCTGCCTCAAAAACCTGCATTAAATTTAAAAAATCTTCATTTAAAAACCATTTACGAACCTTACCTTCAGGTAAATCAAGCAATGGCTGCATCATCATATGATGTTCAACCAGCCATTCCACTTCCTGAATATCTTTCCTTGGAAATTTCAAACGCGTCATTATATTATGCGCAATTTCTTTGCTTTTTTCACAATGGCCGTTGTATCTAATTCTTTCAGCCATTTTAAAAGTTTCAGGTTTTCCGATGTCATGAAATAAAACTGCCCACTTAACATCTCGTGAAGCATGATCATCACAAAATTTTAATGCACGCATTGTATGATCCCAAACATCGCCTTCCTCATGAAATTGACGCGGCTGAGGCACACCTCTCAAATCTTCGAGTTCCGGTATTATGTATTTAAGAATTCCGATCTCGCTCATATCTTCAAATGCCTCAACACGATTTTTGCCTACTATCATTTTATTAAGCTCATGCTGGATTCTCTCAGGGCTCACTCTTTCTATTAATGCCGCATGATTTTTCAAGGCTTTGTAAGTATCGGGATGATATTGAAATCCAAATTCATTTTTAAACCTTATTGCCCTTAAAATTCTAAGTTGATCTTCTAAAATTCTTTCATGAGGATTGCCGATAAATCTTATTATTTCTGCATCGAGATCTTTTTGACCTCCTACATAATCCAATACTTTATCTGCAATCGGATCATAAAACATTCCGTTAATTGTAAAGTCGCGACGTAATGCATCTTCTTTTTTATCGGTAAATAAAACCGCATCAGGTCTTCGTCCGTCTGAATATCCCGAATCCGATCTGAAAGTGGCAACTTCATATGCATGTCCGCCTTCAATAACAAGAATGACTCCGAATTCTTTGCCAACAGGTTTTGTTTCTTCCAATAATTCTTCAATTTCCTCGGGTTTTGCCGAAGTAGCGATATCATAATCTTTTGGCTCAATTCCAAGAAGAATGTCGCGTACGCATCCGCCGGCCCAATAGGCTTCGTGGCCATTGGCTCGAAGTTTTTCTATAATTTTAATGGATGTTGGCTTCATTATTTTCAATTATACTCATGGCCAACATTATTCACAATCTTTATAAAAAGTTTTTCCAAAAGACGAAGGAGCTGCATGAACTACATTTTTTACGCATTGTTTAATGAATTTAACATCAATAGATAAATGCTCCACTTCTTTTGAAGGTTTTATTTTTATAGCCATTTTATATTTTTCTTCAGGTGGATCTATAACTTTTGCGACTTTTGCCATTGAAGCAGTAACAGCTAACATGATGGCAAATACTGCAACAGCAATTCCCGCATTTTTAGCTTCGGTTTTTAATTTGCTTTCCTTAACTTCTGGTTTGCTCTCTTTCATTTAATAAAATATTATTCTATAATTTACGTAATGATTTTATCAATATAATATTAATTTTGTCAAGTCTGTGAAAATTTTAGGAATCGAAACATCCTGCGATGAAACAGCTGCTGCCGTGGTTGAAAACGGGACACATGTACTTTCAAATGTTATTGCAAGCCAAATCGATTTACATCAAAAAACAGGTGGTGTTGTGCCCGAGGTCGCGGCAAGAGAACATATCATAAAGATTTTGCCTGTAGTTGAAGAAGCTTTAAAAGAGGCACAAACCGATTGGAATGAAATTGAGGCAATTGCTGCTGTTAATGAACCCGGACTGATAAGCGCTTTATTGACGGGTTTTGTAACCGCCCAAACTTTGGCTGAAGTTAAAGGAAAACCACTTATTCCAATTAATCATATTTATGCGCATATTTATGGAAATTGGTGCGAGCGTGAAAGAAGCGATTTTGAATTTCCAGCATTGGTATTAACAGTTTCAGGTGGTCATAATGAATTAATTCTAATGAAGTCCCATGATGAGTTTGAGGTCGTAGGAGAATCACGAGACGATGCAGCAGGTGAAGCTTTTGATAAGGTCGCTAAACTATTGGGGCTTGGATATCCTGGTGGGCCAGCAATCCAAAAAGCAGCGGCGAATGGAAACGATCTGGCGTTTGCGCTTCCAATAGCCAAAATTGATGGCTTGGACTTTAGTTTTTCCGGGTTAAAAACAGCTGTTTTATATGAAATCCAAAATAATCATGGTCGCGACTTTGATCCAGAGAAACTTGATGAAAAATTTGTAAATGACATGGCTGCTAGTTTTCAAAAAACAGTTGCGGAAACACTTGTTGAAAAACTTGCACAGGCAGCAGATAAATACGCACCTAAACAAATACACCTGGCTGGCGGGGTTTCGGCAAATAAATTGTTAAGAGCAGAGGCTGAAAAAAGGGTTGGTAAAATATTTTTCCCTAAATCAATAAAATATTGTACAGATAATGCTGCAATGGTTGCAGCATATGGTTATTTTAAGAGGGCTTGACGTTTTTATTAAAAATGTTATAATTATAAGCCCTAATTAAAAAAATGGAATCTTCTGAAAACAACTCTTCTTACAAATACGAAATAATTGCTGAAACGCATGGCCTTAAAATTCCTGATAATTTTCAAAATAATGTAATCCAGTATCTTCTTGATCCAAATACGTATCAAAAACTTGAAGTGGCCTTGGTGCATATTTTCTTACAATGCGATAATATTGTAATTGCAGAATTCATCGCAGCTTTATCAGAATTAATAAGTGAAACACTTGAGGATTTTATGGTTGCTGAAGATAACAATGAAATTGAAAGAATGACACAGGCTTTTATGGTGCCTGTTTATGCTACTTTTATAAGATTCCAGAGAACAAAAAACAGACTATTTTAATTTTTAATTATTTAAGGTAAACTTCTGATCGATATGGTGAAACGTACATTTGCATTCATCTTCTTCCTTATAATAGGCATCGGGCTCTTCGTTTCAGTAATTGTTACAACCGGTGTAGATTCGATTGTCGAATCTTTAAGTAAATTTTCTCTTTTAAATTTTATAATTCTTGTCTTTGTTTCATTAGCTAATTTTGGCTTATTTACATTTAGATGGAATGTGATTTTGCGACAGCAGCATGTAGGGAAAAAAATCCCGTTTTATAGACTATATTTGCATAGGATGACAGCCTACGCAGTTAATTATTTAACTCCGGTAGCTTCATCAGGCGGTGAACCAGTAAGGATATTTTTTCTTCAGGAAGAAGGAGTGGATACAAAAAGCGCTGTTTCATCTGTTGTAATTGATAAAATTTTCGAATATACCGCTTTAATTTTATTTATTTTTAGCGGGTTTTTAGTTTCCATGATTGGAAGTGATATTTTCAGTGGTAAAGTTGAAATTATGCTCACAATATTGATTTTAATTTTCGGAGGTTTAATTTTTTGGTTCTATTATGCGACAATTAAAAAAATTGGGTTTTTCAGTTCCTTATTAAAATTTTTCAAATTAAATAAACTTAAATATGTCAAAAAACATGAGCAAAGCATAATAAACGTTGAAGAACAGATGGCCCACTTTTATATCCACAATATAGGTAAATTTATTTTTTTAATGTTACTTTCTTTTGCAACTGTGTTTTTTATGGTTATTGAACACTGGCTTGTTGCTCGTTTTATGGGAGTGCATTTAAGTTTTCTTCAGTCATTTTTATCTGCAACCATCCCTGGGATTTCATATATTCTGCCTGTGCCGGGAGGATTGGGTATGCTTGAAGGTAGTCATGCAGGGGTTTTCGCATTCCTTGGTGTAAGTATAAATGTATTTGTATTTGTTTTGATTTTAAGACTTAGAGATATTGTCTTCATTTTTATAGGCCTTGCACATGCCTCAAAACAAAGTATCGGTATGATTAAAAAAGGCTTTAAGCAAAATAATTGAATTATTTAAAAAAAACCGTATAATAATAGGTACGTTCTTATTTAACGCGCTTAAATTAAATTATATGAATGACGAAACGAACTTTTCTGTAAAGCCTCCTTATCAAACACCAAAAGGCGTACACGATATTCTTCCAATGGATCACGAATTCCACACTTACATTAAAAAGGTTGTTCGTCATAGACTACGACAAGCTGGATTTAAAAGAATTACAACTCCTGCTTTTGAATATACTGATGTATTTGTACGTAGTATTGGTGATGCCACTGATATAGTTGAAAAAGAAATGTACACTTTTGAGGATAAAAAAGGACGAAGTTTAACTTTAAGGCCTGAAAATACTGCCGGTGTTGTAAGAGCGTATATACAACATGGCATGAACCAGCTTCCTCAGCCTGTTGAGCTTTATTATATTGATGCGATGTATCGGTATGATCGTCCTCAAAAAGGCAGATACAGACAATTCTGGCAATTTGGTTTTGAGATGATTGGTGAATTAGACCCTGCATTGGATGCGCAGGTAATATTTTTGGCTAATAAAATAAATGAAGACTTGGGAATTGAAAAGCTTTTTGATATTCAATTAAACACAATCGGTTCGCTTGAAGACAGAAAAAAATACATTCAGGCCCTTAAAGATTATTATTACGGTAAAGAGCGTTCATTATGCGAACATTGCAAAAGCAGACTTGAGCAAAATCCATTAAGATTACTTGATTGCAAAAATGAAGACTGCATGATACTAGCAGAACTTGCACCTAAGATGACTGATTATTTATCTAAAGAAAGCCTGGAATACTATCAGGATGTAAAAGAGTTTTTGGATGAAATGGATATTAAATATACTGAAAATCCAAGACTTGTTCGCGGATTGGATTATTACACTCATATCGTATTTGAATTCTGGGATAATAAAGAAGGCGCGCAAAACGCTATTGGAGGCGGAGGAAGATATGACGGACTGGTTGAATTAATGGGAGGCCAGCCTACACCTGCAGTAGGATATGCGGCAGGGATTGAAAGAATTATTGCTCACATGAAACGTGAAAAAATCAGAGTTCCTTCAAAAGATGATGTACATGTTTTTGTTGCTCAGCTTGGCAAAGAAGCAAAAAAGAAATGTTTAAAGCTAATTGATGAAATGCGCGAAGCAGGAATTAAAACAATTGGTGCACTAGGAAAAGGTGCTATGAAACAACAACTAAAAATGGCTGATAAATTTGATGCTCCTTATACCGTGATAGTTGGAATTACTGAAGTTCGTGAAGGAACCGCTATCATTAGAAATATGAAAAAAGGAAGTCAGGAGATAGTTAAATTTGATCAGATCATTGATGAACTTATCGAAAAAATCGGCAAGAAAAACCTGGACCGATATACTCCGGGTGAACTCGTTTACTAAATTAACCCCAATTAACATGCCTAGAACTGCTAAAACTGCTAAAACTGCAAAAACAAAAAAAAGTAAAAAAGTAAATGTTTGGATGATTGTTACAATTATATTAATAGTGCTTTTTGCGGCATTTATAGTTTATGAAAAAAGCCCGAATATACATAATGGTGTTAATACTATTATTGGAATTCAAGACGACAGATATCCTGTTGTTGAACAATTAAGAGTGGATGTATTAACTGATAAATCAGTAACTAATCCAAATTACGATTACAAGGATATATTAAGTAAAATTGAAGATGAATTTAAAATGGAATTTGTTGTGAATGAAATTGATGTAAATGATGAAATGGGTCAAAAATATATTAAAGATTTTGATTTGGCAACTGTTCCGGTTTTAATTTTCAATACAGACTTGGCAGAAACTGAGCTTTATAATCAAACAAAAGATAGCTTTATGAAGCAGGGTGATAAATATATTTTACTAATGCAGCCAAATAAATATTTGACACTTCCTAATTACGATATCGGCCATAAACTTGGTGCAGAAAATCCAAAAGTTACAATAGTTGAATTTAGTAGTTTGTCGTGCCATTATTGCTCAAATATGAGTCCGATACTTTCACAGTTACTAGATGAATATCCAAATGATGTTCAATTGGTTTACAAACATTTCAACCGAGGCGGAATAGATATGCAATTGGAAAATGCATCAGAATGTGCTGCTGAACAAGATAAATTCTGGGAATTTCATGATTATATTTTTGGAAACCAGGCTGAATTCCTAGTTAGCGATCCAACAGATGCAATTAATTCTGCAGCATCAACAATAGGCCTTAATATGGACCAATTTGGTGAATGCACTGACACTGAAAAATATGCACAAGTTGTTAATAGTCAGACTGCGGAAGGTTATAAATTCGGTGTAAACGGAACTCCGGCTTTCTTTATAAATGATAAATATATCGGAGGTGCTGTTACATATGAAACTCTAAAGCAAACTGTTGATTCACTTATCCAATAACCATAACAAATTATGCCGACTTTTGATTTAGGTCCCTTGAGTATTCAGGTTTGGGGACTATTTGTGGCTCTTGGAATGCTTGTTGCTCTACTTATTTCTATTGGCAGGGCAAAAAGACTAAAAGGTTCAAATAAAGATAAAGTCACAAGTGAAAATCTTTATGATTTATTTATAATTGTTTTTATTTTTGGAATTATAGGCGCAAGATTTGTTTATTCTCTGGAACATTTTGATAAATTTTTTGGAGAAGGCGGAGGCATAATGGAACTTATAAATATAACAAAAGGCGGACTTAGTTTATATGGAGGAGTGATTTTTGGGGTAATTTCAGCGCTAATTTATTTCAATTTAAAAAAACTGCATTTTTGGCAGGCAGCTGACATAATTGCTCCTGGTTTAGCACTTGGAATTGGTATTGGAAGAATTGGAGATTATTTAATGGGAAATCATGTTGGTGAACGTACCAAATTTTTTCTTGGTACTTATTACCAGGGAGATTTAAGACATTCCCCTTCTTTATATTCTGCAATAATAGGTTTTTTGATATTTATAGTTTTAATTTTATTATGGCCTTTTATAAAAAATAAAGAAGGTGTTACTGCATACTTTTTTGTTATGTTTTATGCAGCTTCCAGATTCCTAGTTGATTTCACAAGATCTTCAGATATCATTGGTGTTTCCGATCCGAGATTTTATTATTTAACATTATCTCAGTGGATTTCTGCGGGATTATTTGTTATCTTTGTACCACTGCTTGTGTTAAAACTTAAGAAAAAATGAGGAAGGCACTAATAACTATTTTATCCCTTATATTGCTAAGCCAATTTAGCTATATTGCTAATGCGCAGGTTGCGGATAGCAGTTTCCCTGATGTCCCGAATGATCATAAATATGCTGCGGCAATTGAATATTTTCATGACAAAGATGTAATTCAGGGTTATCCTGACGGGACTTTCAGACCGGATCAGCCCGCAAACAGAGCCGAAGCCCTTAAAATAATTTTGCTAAGTTCAGATATATCAGTTGATGTTAATGATTTAGGAGATGATGTTTTTCCTGATGTTACTGCCGACGATTGGTTTTATGCTTTTATAAAAAGAGCGGTTGAGCTAAATATTGTTGAAGGATATGAAGATGGCTATTTCAGGCCTATTCAAAATTTAAACATTGCCGAAACGCTAAAAATGATACTTTTAACAAATGGAGTTACAATTACCGATCAACCTGAAAACAGCACTATATTTCCTGATGTTACCGGTGATTTATGGTATGCGCCTTATGCGGCTTATGCAAAAGAAAAAAATATAATAGAACCGCAGGGTGATGGGAATTTAAATGCAGGCAGAAGCATTACACGTGGTGAGCTAGTTGAATTAATGTATAGAACAGCGATTGTTCTTCAAAACAATGGTGAACCATTTGATATATCTACAAACTGGCCAACTGTTAGTTACCCTGAATACGGCTTTAAAACAAAACTTCCTTTTGACTGGAAAATAATTAATAATGAAGATCAAATTGTTTTCTGGCATCCCGATACTGTGAATCATCAAAGTAATTATGAGGTACCGTACCCTTTAGGGGCTGATATTAAGTTTCATTTGGATCTTAACGAAGACAACTTATCTAAAACAAATTACATTCAAAACATTGAAATGGTTTATAAATCGGATTTTGGTACATATCAAAAAAATACACTTACTCTGGCTGGTTATGAAACAATTAATTTAAATGCCAGTCCTGTTCATGACGATTATTATATTTTTTATCCTGACAATCAGGTTTTACAAGTTTACACAGCTTATGGCTGGTCAAATTTAACCGAGTATCTTGATGAAGAAATCAGCAAAGTTTTGGATAATATAGAATATATTAAACCGCAATCTGTTAATTCAAATGATATTCTTTCTGAAGCCAGAAACAGAATTCTTGTTGAAGGATTAGGTCAAGAAACACTTGATCTATTTAATGATTTGATTAATATCGAAACTGACACAATTGGAGTTGGAACCGGCCCGATCGATTACTTTTATAGCGAACAATACAACGTTACAATCAAATACGAGAGATCTTCAGATACGGTTCTAGATATCCAAAACAGTCAAACTACTGCATTCTAACAATAACAACTTTATGTCTGGACACAGCAAATGGCACTCAATTAAACACAAGAAAGGCGCAGCAGATGCAAAAAGAGGAAAAATCTTCACAATGCATTCAAAGTTAATCACAATCGCAGCAAAAGAAGGTGGCGGTGATCCGGAAATGAATTCTGCTCTTCGATCAGCAATTGATAATGCAAAAGCAGCTAATATGCCAAATACCAATATTGAAAAAGCAGTTAAGCGCGGCACAGGAGAATTAAAAGATGGCGCTGACTTCAGCGAGGTTATGTATGAAGGATACGGACCTGTTGGAATAGCAGTTTACATTCAGGCTCTTACCGACAACAAAAACCGAACTGTTGCAAATGTAAAAAGTATTTTTACCAAACACGGCGGTAACATGGGCGGTGCAGGCAGTGTTGCTTATCTTTTTCATAAAAAGGGTTACATTTTGGTAAAAGCTGATCCTTCAAAATTTGATGATATTGAACTTGCCGCAATTGATGCAGGTGCTGAAGATATTGAAAGAGGCGATGATTCTGTTGATATTTATACTGCATTAAACGATTTACATACAGTCAAAAAAGCTTTGGAAGATGCGGGTTTTCAAGTTGAATCTTCTGAACTGACCTATGTCCCCGAAACAACTGTTGCAATCACAGATGTTGATAAAGCCAAAAAAATCCTCAAATTCATGGACGCGCTCGAAGAAGACGATGATGTATCAAATGTTTACAGCAACTTTGATATATCGGAGGAAGTGATGGAGAAAGTGGATTAATCTTCGAACTTGTAAGTCATTCCAGGTTCCAAATCTATATCGTGCTGTTCTTTTGGAATGTTTTCAACAACATCCTCTTTTTTAACTTCCTCGGCTTTCTGCTGAGGTTTCTTGGATTTTGGTTTGCGACGTCTTTTGTTTTTAGAAGTTTTTATTACTTCGCTCGCTGGCGCTCGCTCCATAGAGCTCGCCTTTGGCTCGCTCTGGCCCTTCCAAACCGGTTCTTTTAATTTATCCTGGAATTGTCCAAATTCCGGTCCGCTTATAACTTCGGGCTCTTCATCAGGATGAATATTCAGTCTTTTTGCCTGAAATTCACGTACTTTTTTAATAATTTCTTTCTCAGTTGATTCCAAATCATTACTCTTAATTTTAAATCCAGCTGCCTGCACATGTCCTCCGCCATTAAAACTTTCAGCAATTTGACTGGCATCAATTGCCTGGCTTGTTGTCCTTACACTGCAAGAAATAAGGCCATCACTGCGCTCTTTAATTAAAAGCACAACATCCGCACCAGGTGCGTTTGTCATTAATTCATCAATAATATCCCCTGTTTCATCCTCTACACTTTGAGTTGATTTAAAGTCCTGCTGGTTAATTGTAGACCAGACAATTTTATATAAAGGGTCAAATTGAATTTTTGATAGAACTCTTCCCCAAAGCTTAAGCATTGTTAAGTTCTTTGTTTTATAAATGTGCTGAATAATTTCCTGCTGCCGAGCCCCATATCCCAATAAGTGTGAAGCCGATGAAAACGCTTTCGGGCTAGTATTTGCGTTCTGAAAACTTCCGGTATCCGTAATGATTCCGGCTAACAATAAAGTTGCGATATCTTCATCAATCAAATCTTTACCAAGTTCCTCAAGAACTGGCACCATCAATTCTGTTGTAGATGAAGCCATAATATCAACATAATTAATTTTGCCGAACTGATTATTGCTTACATGGTGGTCGATATTTATAACTGGAATTTGAGTAAACAAACCCGCATTGTTTTCGTAAAGTTTTCCAAGCTGCGACAAATCACCTGCATCAACAACAACCACTAAATCATATTTTGAAGGCCCATAATTAAAAGAAACCTCATTTTCACTTAGGGTCCCCTGTTTTGGTGTAATAATTATATTTACCTTATTGTCTTCAACATCCGTTTTTATTGTATCTATTTTTGCTTTGCTGCAATCCAGGGTAACAATAAAATCATTCGAAGTAACCAATTGATCATCAATAACATTTGTTTTTGGTAAAAATCCCAAAACATCCGGCAATGGATCACTGCATACGACTGTCGCTTCTTTTCCCATCTTCTTTAACAATAAAAATAGCGCAAGTGCTGAACCAATAGAATCTCCGTCAGGTGGAGCTGAAGGCAATATCAGAACCTTCTCGCTGTTCTTAAGCTGCTGAACCACTTGTTGTTGGATTTGATTTAAAGTCAATTTAATAAATTAGCATCATATTATTATAAAATACTTTTCCTTAATTGTCAATCATATAAAGCTCAACAATTAAGAAGGCAAAATAGCAAAATTCACTTATAAAATCAACCAAAATCCAAAATTTTCATTTGGAGACTGCTTTGTCCTTTCCATTGATTTTCATCGAGTTGAAAAACCACGTCCAAAGACCTCTGATTCCTGACGTATTCCGCATGTTCACCTAAATTAAAGCCAATGCCTCTAATATTAACGCCGCCTTTATTAATATAAATAGATAAATGCTTTTCATCTTTCCCGACAACCTTAGCGTGCTGAATCACAGCATCTTTAAGCAAGAAAATAGGCCTTTCATTTGCAATTCCATAGGGTTCCAGCGACCTTATAAATTCAAAAGTTTCCCAATTCATTTCTTCAGGTAAAATTTCGCAATCAATAGCCAGACTTGAAACAATTTCACTGCTTTGTAATTTTTGTTTCGCATATTCTTTAATAGCTTTTTTGAAATCTTCAAATCGATCTTTTTTAATATTGAAACCAGCTGCCTGCGCATGACCTCCAAAATGCATTAAATAATCTTTATGTTCAGTAAGTGCTTCAACAATATTAAAAAATTGAGGACTTCTGGCTGATGCAACGAGATAATCATCAAAATCCTGTAAAATAATTGCAGGTTTATTAAATTTTTCCGCCAACTTACCGGCAACAAGCCCGATAATCCCAACATGCCACTGCTTATCATGCTCTATTATCAAATAATTATCATCGCTCTCAACATATCGTTTTTCGGCATCATCAAGAGCTTTTTTCAACATATCCTGACGTTTTCGATTTAGACTCTCTAATTTATCAGCAAGATTTTTAGCATCTTCTTTAACTAACAATTGAAGTGCATAATAAGGTGAATCAATTCTTCCCGCAGCATTTATTCTCGGCGCGATCTGATAACCAATTGTAAAAGTATTCAAAGGTCGCTCAGTATCAACCCCTGCACTTTCAAGCAATGATTTCAAACCTTCCCATCTGGTTTGAGGCAAAATTTCCAAACCTTTTTTAACAATTAATCGGTTTTCTCCAATAATAGGCCCGCAATCAGCAACAGTTCCAAGACTTGCTAAATCCAACAATTCATAAACAAAAGGATCTTTACCAAATAATGCCTGCGCAACTTTAAATGCAACTCCTGCACCAGTTAATTTTTTAAATGGATATTTGCTGTCTGGACGTAGAGGATGCACAATCTCGTATGCAGCACTCGGATATTTTTCAGGAATCGTATGGTGATCTGTGATAATTACATCAATGCCTTTTGCGCTTGCCTTTGCAATTTCATCAGCATTTGAAATTCCGCAATCAACAGTAATAAGAAGTTTTACATTAACATCATTAAACTCGCTAATAAATTTAGCACTCAAGCCGTAACCGTCATTAACTCTGTGAGGCAATCGATAAGAAACCTGGGCTCCGAGTTTTTCCAATGCTATAAACATAATTGCTGTACCGCTAATTCCATCAACATCATAATCTCCATAAATCATAATTCTTTCTTTATCTGCAATTGCCTTTTTTATACGGTCAACTGCTTTTTGCATTCCTGGAAGCAAAAAAGGATCATGAAAATCTTTTTCAAAATCAGGTTCCAAAAATTGCGTTAAATCATTCGGGTCAGAAAGTCCTCTATTTTCACAAATTTTATCAATAACACTTTTTTCAGAAGTGTTTTTAATTTCCCATTTTTTACCAAGTACTGACATATTTAATTACTTAAAGTGGCTCCGTTAAGCCAAATCACATCTGGTTCGCGCCGGAACCACGTTAACTGCCTTTTAGCATAATTCCTGGTATTTTTTTGAAGAAGTTCCAATGCATCATCAAGACTAAGCTCTCCTCTTATATATTTTATCATTTCAGGGTATCCAAGGCTGGACATAGACGGCAATTTTTCATTATAACCTTTTGAAAGAAGTGTTTTTGTTTCATTAATAAGACCTTCTTCTATCTGATTAGCGGCTCTTGTATTGATTCTTTCATATAATTTTTCTCTATCCCACTCAATGCCAAATTTTAATATATTAAAATCGGAATTTGGAGTTTTTGTTGGTTTTTTACCAGCCATCGCTCTTTCAATTGCCCTTATTACATACCTTTTATTGTTAGGATGGATGTTTTTAGCAGCTTCAGGATCCAGCTCAATTAATCTGTCATGTAATTTTTGAGGATCTTCTTTATCAAGCTCTTCACGCAATTTAGTATTTGGCGGTACGCAAGGTATATCAAAGTTGTCACAAATCGCACGTGTATAAAGTCCTGTCCCGCCAGCCAAAATAGGCAATTTTCCCTTTGAATGAATATAATCGATATATTTTTTTGCTGTTTTCACAAAATCCGCCAAAGTAAATTCCTGAGCAGGGTCAACAAAATCAATCATATAGTGCGGAATTCCCTGCGCTTCCTGCGGTGTTACTTTTGCAGTTCCAATATCCATATATTTATAAATTTGACGTGAATCAGTTGAAATAACTTCGCCATCAAATTCTTTTGCAATTTTTATTGAAAATGCGGTTTTGCCGGAAGCTGTTCCCCCTAAAATCACAAGAAGCGGTTTTTTATTGAGTAACTTCGATTCCTCAAGAAAGCCCTTAATTGTGGATGTAATGTCCATTTTCTTTGAATAATGTCGCAGTATTATTAACAGAAAAAGGCCGCGAGTTCAAGGCGCTCTTGCAAAAGTAAGTATCTTTTGATTAATAAAAAATTGATCAGGAGTTTCAGCATATTGATGGATAATTTCATGGTGACCTTTGCAAAGGGGTTTTATGCGATCAGGGTCATGAGTTTTTGTTAAGGCAAAATAATCTTCATGATGCAGAACTTCATACTTTTTATAACAGCCTGGCTCAGAACACTGGCCATTTGTAGTTTTAATCACCCATTTTTCAATTGCTTTTGGTATAGACCTGCCGGCATTTTTAACTTTTTCCGGTTTTTCCTGTTCTAAAAGTGTTTTTCGGGCTTCAAGTAATTCTTTCATTACATTATTCCAAGCTCCATCTCCTTTTAATGTTTTAAGTTCTTCTATTACTTCTTGACTAAGATTTATTTCAATGGTTTGAGTTTGATTTTCCGTCCTGGGACGGGACTCGCGAATGAATAGTTCCAGTGTATTTTTAGACATTTTTCGCGCTTTGGCCGCCCATAATTTTTGATCTTTTTGAGTGGCAATTGTTGCAACCGGCCGCACTGCACTTATGCCTTTTTCACGCGCAACTTTAATTAATGCAGGTTTATCTTCAATTTTTTTCAAAATCCGTAAAGCATCATCAACCTGTCCGCGGCTAAGGCCAGCCAACTTTGCCGCATATTCATAAATACTGCCAAATCCCTTTTCATTCCAAATTCCGCAACGATCAATTTCAGGTAAAAGCATTTTGCACTCGTTTATCCATTTTCGTGCATTGCGCCCATATTCAACAAATTTTTCATGTATATTTTTCATAAACAAAATATATCAAAACTAAATTCAAAAATCTAGCTTTTTGACTGGACTTTTTGAGATAAATGGTGTACAAATACTCACCCATATAGGAATATAGATTTGACTTTCTCTAACAAAAACGTAAAATGGTCAGTGCGTCAGAGACAGCCGGTAGCCAAGTTGGCATAAATCCTGCCGAGACACACAAAAAATTCAAAAAATTTTTATGTGTAATCGGTCTGTCTCAGAACCGATTTTTTTATTAACTACCTACAATTATGCCAGTTACAAAGCAAAAAAAAGAAGAAATTATTGCAGAATTAGTTGATTTATTTAAAAATTCTAAATCTGTTGTTTTTTCTGATTATCAAGGTATTTCAGTAAAAGATATTCAGGATTTAAGAAGCAAATTAAGAGAAAAAGATTCTCAGTTTAAAGTAGCAAAAAAAACTCTAATTAAAATCGCTGCAAAAGACGCAGGATTTGATGAAATTCCGGAAGAAGGATTGGTGGGACAGGTTGGAGTTGCATTTAGCATGGGTGACGAAATTGCTGCTGCAAAAACAATTTATGATTTTTCAAAAACACATGAAGCAATAAAACTTTTAAGCGCTTTCATGGAAGGAAGAGCTTTAACTCATGCAGAAGCAATGGAACTTGCACAAATTCCTGGAAAAGAAGAACTTCTTGCGAAATTGGTTGGCTCTATGAATGCTCCAATAAGCGGATTTCACGGAGTTCTTTATTCATTAATGAGAACTTTTGTAGGAGTTGTTGATGCGTACAGAGATAAAATGGAAAAAGAAAGCCCTGCAGAAGCGCCAAAAGCTGAAGAGGCTCCTGCGCCTGCTGCTGAGGCTGCGCCTGCTGCTGAGGCTGCGCCTGAAGAGGCTCCTGTTGCTGAAGAAGAGGCTAAAGCTGAAGCGGAAGATACAAAACCTTCTGAGGAACCTCCTCAAGAAGATCCTGCGCCTGCGGCTTCGGATCCGGAAAATAAATAAACTTAATATACTTCTAATTATCCTTAACAACATTAAAAATGTCTGATGATGCAACAAAAGAAGAAGTAAAATTATCAAAAGATGCGCAAGCAATTCTTGACTCAGTTGAGAAACTAAGCGTTCTTGATCTTGCAAACCTTGTAAAAGCAATGGAAGACAAGTTCGGTGTTTCTGCTGCTGCCCCTATGGCAATGGCTGCTGCTCCTGCTGCTGGCGGAGCTGATGATGCTGACGAAGGAAATGGAAACAAAACAGTAGTTTTGGCTGCTGCTGGCGGACAGAAAGTTGCTGTAATTAAAGCTGTACGTGAAATCACTGGTCTTGGACTAAAAGAATCTAAAGATTTAGTTGATGGCGCACCAAAACCAGTTAAAGAAAATGTTCCAGCTGAAGAAGCTGAAGAATTAAAGAAAAAATTGGAAGAAGCTGGTGCAACTGTAGAGTTGAAATAATTATACTTATAAAAAGACCGTTACTTTCTAATAAGTGATGGTCTTTTTTATATCCGGATACTTTACTTTTAGCCTGAAATTTGCTAAAATATAAGGAAAATAAAAAATAAAAATGCCTGAAGATACAACAAAAAAAGAAAAAGGCCAGGAAGAGGGAGGAAATCTCTATACAAACATATTCGAAAAAAAATCTCCTGCAGCAGAAGAAAAACCTCAAACAACTGAGCTTGTTGAGGGCGTTTTAGAAAAAAAGGAAGCAGAAGAAAAACCAGAAGAAAAAATTCTGGGCCCTATTCCGGAACTTGATAAAAAAATAGTTGGGGCTTTTGATCCAACTAAACGTAATTTAAAAATAGCAAAATTCTTTTTTTACTTTGTAATTACTTTATCAATACTTTCGATTGGGTTCTTTTATGCAGAACTTAATCCGGAATTTGATTTACTCGCAGGTCTAAGAGGCCCAAATACAGCTCAGCAACTGGATAATTCAAAACAGGATATCCTTACCTTGCAAACATCAATCAATCAAAAGAACTATGTATTGATGGCATCTTATCTTCAAGAGCTCTCTTACTTATCTGACAGTTATTCAGTAGCAAGAACAGCTGCGCAACCAAGCGATGAACTGGCATCAATTCAGGATCAAATACTTACTGCTTATGTTAATGCTCAGGCTAAATACCGCGAACCCATAAAAGTAGGTAAAATTGATGAGCAGGAATTTAATGATGCACTTAAAACAGAACTAAGAAATGAAATTAATGTACTTAACAAAGAAGAACCAACTCAAAATATATTGCAGGAGATAAACACATATTCAGCTGCGCTTCAGCTTGTTAATAATAAAAATCTTTCAGCATTTTTCTCAAAAAATACTGATGATATTAGGATGGATCTTCCACAGGATGACAGTAAACTATTTGCACTTACACAAGAATCTTTAGAAATATTGAAAAATGATTTTACTGATATAAGCAATTTAAAAGCACACAGAGTAAGATGGGCTGTTATTCTTGACGAGATTGAACGAATCACAAAAAGTATTGATACACTTTACAATACAGGATTCTTTGAAGAGTTGGGCGGAATAAAATACTCTGCATTTGATTTCGATTCAGAAACAAATAAGATTATATTAATTGGTCAGGCAAAAAGAGATGACGGAACTACATTTACGCTAATTGCGAATCTTATTGATGCTTTGGAGCAATCTCAATTGTTCTATAACGTTGATAACAGATCATTTCCTAAATCAGGTTCAGAAGAAAAAGGGTATGTCTCTTCTTTCAGAATCGAACTGAATCTTGATGAAGATTATTTAACGAAGCTTTAATGGACACAACTTCAATCTTTAAATCGGATTATTTTCAATTAAGACTTTACGTAGTCTTAAGTGTCTTATTGTTTGGAATTGTTGGATATTTTACATTCAACAATGTTTTGAAATTTATTGATGTTCGCGCTGAAACACAGTCTAACATTGAAATTTTTAATAACCTGGAAAATAATGAAGAAATAATTTCAACTGAATTGGCAAATGAACAGGAGGGAATTCAACAATTAAATCAAACAATACAAACAGAGCTTGAACTGGTTTTTCCTGAAAATGAAAGCCATACAAAATTGACCAGAACATTGGAACAATTTGCTAATGATATTCATAGAATAAAAAATCCTTTTATTATAAACAATTTGCAGTATTTGAAATCAGAAAAAGTTGAAGGTGAGGATTATTCTGTGATGCCATTTAAAATGACAATTCACAGCTCTTATGATAATTTCTTTAAATTTCTTGAGTTTGTTGAAAACAGCGGAACCTTAAGCGAAAAAAACAGATTAATTGAAATAACAACTATAACAATAAACTTTATAAGTCCTAGCGGATCAATTGGCAATACAAGCGGACAGGATGAAATAAACTTCAACGCTTCCATGAATGCGTATTTTAGATCGGTAACTTCGGAACAATAATTATGCCTGCTGAAAAACTACAACTATTACAGGATGCGATTATATCGGGAAATATCCCTCAGCTTGTTCTTAATACTATAAGTTATGCACTTGATATCAGATCTTCTGATATTCATATTGAACCGCAGGAAAATACAATTCGTATAAGATATAGAATTGATGGTGTTTTGCGTCAGATAGTTGAATATCCGAGTAATATTCACCCTGCTGTGGTTTCGCGCATTAAAATCATGTCGAATTTAAAAATCGATGAACAAAGAATTCCGCAGGATGGACGCTCAACAGTTACAACCCGTGACGGAAGAGAGATGGACCTTCGTATTTCAACTTTACCTACCGTAAACGGTGAAAAAGTTGTAATGCGTATTCAGGACAAATCGCGAAAAATTCCTGATCTTCCTGAACTTGGTTTGCAGGGTAATGCAATGCATTTTATTGAAGAAAGTTTAAAATCTCCAAATGGAATTATATTAAATACCGGGCCTACGGGTTCAGGTAAAACAACTACTTTGTATTCTTGTTTAAACCGTTTGAACAAAATTGATGTGAATATAATGACAATTGAAGATCCGGTGGAAATATCTGTTGACGGACTTAATCAGTCACAAGTGCATCCGGATATCAATTATACCTTTGCATTCGGTATGCGTACTGGTTTGCGTCAGGATCCGGACATTATAATGGTTGGAGAAATCCGTGACCGTGAAACCGTTGATACAGCTATCGAAGCGTCTTTAACTGGCCATTTGGTATTTAGTACAATACATACCAATAGTGCAATCGAAACGCTTACACGTATTGATAACATGGGAGTTCAGCCATTTTTAATGGCTTCAACAATTGAATGTATTATTGCACAACGTCTTGTACGAAAAATCTGTGAAAACTGTAAAATTGAAGATCAGGTTGATCCTCATTTACTTGACCATATAGAACATCTGGTAGGATTGATTCATGCTGATGAACCATTTGATAGAAATTTATTAAAAGGAATGAAATTTTATAAAGGTAAGGGTTGTGATAAATGCGATGGCGTTGGTTACACTGGCCGTCTTGGTTTATTTGAAGTGATGAAGATGAATAATGAGCTTAGAAAAGCCATTTTAAGACGTGCCAATTCGCTTGAAATTGAAGAAATCGCAATGAGAACAGGCATGATTACACTTGAACAGGCTGGTGTAATTAAAGCTCTTCAGGGTGAAACAAGCCTTGATGAAGTTTACAGAGTTGCAAGAAAAATGGAAGACCAGACCGAAGCGTCAGCGGAGGTCTCTGGAGCGACCGAAGGGAGCGAAGCCCCTGGAGTGAGCAAAGCGAACGTAGCGAAAAATCCTAAACCTCAGCCAACAATCGAAATCAAACAAACTGCTCAAATTCCTCAAACTAAACAAAATGAAGAAAGCTAAAGATTTTGCTCAACAAACAGCCGGTGAAACATTTGAATTAAATAAGGCTCAGAAAATAGAAGAAGTCGAGTCTAAACTTGAGGGAAAAATCGTTTTAAATATAGGCAGAAGTAAAGATAAAATTGCTTTAAAAAAGAAACTTGGTTTTGAACAAACAGGGAATTTTTTCCTTGATTTGTATAGAAGGTTTGATGATAAGCTTGTTGAAATGGGAAAAGTAAAATTGCAGGAGAAAGCTGTATTTTTCAGGCTTCTTGCGGTTATGGTAGACGCAGGAATTCCAATTATCAGAGCACTTGAAACCTTGGCTGATCAAAATGCAAAAAACAAAAAATTTCAAAGAGCCATAAATGACATGGCAATTAAAATTGAAGAAGGTGAAAGCCTGTCAGGGTCAATGGAGAAAAATCCTAAAATTTTCAGTGATTCACAGGTTGGGATGATACGTAGCGGTGAGGTTTCAGGCCATTTAAACGATATTTTAAAAGATATGGCAAAAGAGACGGAGAAAAACGCGCGTACTATTGCAAAAGTTAAAGGCGCTCTTACTTATCCAATAGTGGTATTAACAATCTTGCTCATTGTAATGTTTTTAATGATGGTATTTGTTGTACCAAATATTATTCAGTTATTTCTTGAAACAGGAACAGAACTTCCTTTTATAACCAGGTTAGTAATAGGGTTAAGTGATTTTATGCGAAATAATGCTATAGCGATTGTTTTGGGCATAACTATATTTGTTGTAGGAATAATTACATTGAAAAAAACAAAAGAAGGTAAAAATTACTGGGATATTTTTATGCTTAAAATACCAATAATTGGTGACTTGGTAAGAAAATCCACACTTGCCCAATTTGCGCGAAGTCTTGGAAATTTATTGGGTGCGGGGGTATCAATTACTCAATCATTACATATAATTGGAAATGCAATGAAAAATGAGGTCTATAAGCGGAAAATCAAACATGCAGGCGATGATATCCGAGGTGGTATACCTTTAGCCGAAACTCTAAGAAACAGCAAAGAATTTCCGAATATGCTCGTGAATATGATTGAAGTCGGTGAACAAACAGCGCAATTGGAGGATGTTAGTAAAAAATTGGCGATATTTTATGATGAACAGGTTGATACAGCTGTAAAAAGTCTTACAAAAGTAATGGAACCGATAATTATGGTTTTTGTTGGAATAGCTGTTGGAGGGCTTGTTGCTGCGGTTATGCTGCCAATACTTAATATGTCTTCAGTAATAGGAACTACATAATTTTTTTGCATTTATTTTTCAATATTGTATAATGTTTAATTGGAATATAACTTTAACCATTTAACCATGAAACGAAAAGGTTTCACACTAATCGAATTACTTATAGTAATTGCGATTATCGGCGTACTTGCTGCTTCATTGTACCCGACTATTAGAGATGCTCTCTCTAGAGGAAGGGACGCTGCAAGAGAAGGAGATATTAATAATTTAGTGACTGCTCTTGAAACATTTAACTCTGACTATGGTACTTACCCATTGGCATTAGGTGCTGGTGCTTGTTTCACAGGTGATGCTGACGGTGTATTTATTGAACCAGGAGGCTCAGATTCAGTTGCTGTTGATTACTTTAAAGGTGGAACTCCTCCAAAAGATCCATCTCCAAACAGAAGTCTATCAACAGAAGTAACTGATCCAGGTGACTGTGTAGAGAATGGACAATATTATTACAAACGTATAGGTGAAAATGGAATTGAATATATTATTGCTACTGTAATGGAAACGCCAAAGAAAAATAATACTAATGATGATCCAGAATCATTTGATGGATCAGCCCAACCAAGTGAAGGAGATACATACTTTATGAGACTCCTATAAAACAATTTAAATTAAGCCGATTTTCCCTTTAAATAAGCGGAGGATCGGCTTTTTTTATATATTGAATTACTTAGTAATGTGGGATTACCGAGTAATATGAAATCACTAGGTGATTTTTATCTATTTACCCGTGACATTTTGGCTTATTTATGGTAAAATAATATGATATTTAATAAATATCAAGCCGGCTAAAAAATGGACAAAACAAAAATCAAAAATTCACTTTTAAATTTTGTGTCAGGATTGCTTATCCCCGCGATCCTGTTTACACAATTTGTCACAGCGCCAATGGCAAGCGCTCAATTTGGCCTGTCTGGAAATGAAAACGCGCCAACCAAGGTTACATCGCTTATTGCTGTTTTGGTTGAAGATGGTTTATTTGAAGATAATCAGCAATATAACGGATTAATCGGACAATATGGGGGTGAACTTAGTTCTCTTACTTTAAGAGACAGGGTTAATCGTTTTGCAAAAGATGTCCAGATGGCTGATACATTTACTAAATCAATAATTCTAAAAGTTGATCCGAGTCAAACTCCTTATGATATTTCGAGGGCTCTTGAAACTTTATATTTTAAAGGTGATGAGACAGAAAGCGGTAAAAGCCAGCTTGAAGGTGTAATAACTATAGGTGATGTCCCTTTGCCGGTTGTAAATAAAAACGGATTCAAATTTATTAGCATGCTTCCATATACTGATTTTGAAGATAAATCATATATTTATAATATTGATACCAGAGATTTCGAATATAACACCGAAGCATTAAGTCCAAAGCCCGAAGTCTGGCACGGGGTAATAAAACCTTCTCGTACAGGCGCAGAAGCAAAAACTCAACTTGCTGAATATTTTGATAAAAATCATTTATATCACAGCGGTAATCCTGATTTTACTGAATTTGATGAAAAAGCATTATATGCTGACACGATCTGGGAACAAAATCTTTTGGATCAAACAGTGTTAAAAAGATATGAAAATTACGCGAGTCATTTGGAAGACTTTGCATATTACAGATATACCAAAGACTTATTAACCGAACTTCTTGATGGAGATAAAGATTTGTCTGATTTTGTTGATCCGGCAATGTTTGAAGATTTGCCTGATGCGCAAAGTCATACAATTATCCAGGCTTACGCAGTTAAATTTCACCAGTTATTCGAAAACTATCTGCAAAAAGCCAATGATTTAATGGCAGGCACCGGCAGATGGGATAACTGGGATTCAATTGTTGAGCTAATTTCCGCTAAAGATTTATATTCACAGGAATACTTAAGAGAAGTTAATGACAAGATTGAAGCAAAGATCGATGAAGTTGCTGAAACTTTACAGTCCCCTTTTAGTTTTATTGAAGATGCTACAATAACCGGAATGGTTACGCTGGATAATAACAATAATATAAATGTTGTTCAGCAAAGGTTTATTAATAACAGCAAACATTTAGAAGGCGGATTTAGCACTATTCACTTTAATGGTTTGGCTGGAATTGAAGTCACAGATCCAAAACAATGCACACTTTACAGAGGTAACACCGAATTTAACAGAGTATATAATCCGGATGCAACTGACAGCACTGGTTACGGTGGATGTGATGCAAGCAACACAGATCATCCTGAAAGATGTTTTCCTGATTTGGCTGTTGACCCTGTTTATGATGAAAATTTTGGTGTACATGTTGATAATGTTCCTTTAGAGGCATTAACTTATGCAGGATGTTACGATTTCAGGGAAAAAACAAGATTTGATGATTATATTGCTGAAGCAACAAATTATCTTTTGCAAATTGCAAATCCTTATTTAAGTGAAGCTCAAAAAGATGCTATTCCATTACCTGGTTCTAAATACAGACCTGCGGAAGATATTATTTTATTTAACAGTCCGAGACTTACTTTTAAAGACATCCTTGATATGTATGGAGGCTTTGATGGTGTGGATAATGATGGTGACGGACTGATTGATGAAGAAGATGAATATAATCTTAAATATAAAATCGATGCGAATAATCCGTATGAAATCGGAATAAAGCTTCTTGGAAGTCATAAAAATGAATTCATTCTTGAAAATCCACCTTTTGAAGGGATAAAAAGAGTGAAGCTTGATATTTCTCATGTATTTAGTCCTACGCTAACCACAATCAATAGCATTACTTATCATAAAGAACCTACTCTTGAAACAATCCAAAAACATTTAAAAGAAGGAGATATTGAATCAATGCCGGTAAATGATCCAAGGTTTGTTGCTTTTCAGGATATGGGAGGTGATTATCAGGAAATAATCTACCCAAACACTTTTAGAAAAGCTTCTATTGATGATTTAAATACCGAGCTATCCGAACTTGAGGATTATCTCATGAGTTTACCGGGTTATGATCCTAATGTGGTTGAAATTGACGGTCAGCTAACAGGATTAATACAGGATGAAGAGGATAAAGTTGCTGATGCAATTAACTGGATAAATTTCACTATTGATCAGAAACACGCATATGCCATTAAAAATTATTTGGATGGAAATGCTGATGCATATGTTGGTGAAAACACAAACGGTTATGAATATTTTTACTTAACTGCTCAAGGTGATTCAAATGAAATTGACTTCGCTTTAAATAAAACCCCTGACATTGCTGATACTGACGGGGAATATGCTGATCCGGAATCACAGTTAGATCCTGGCCTTGCGGCTGAAGAAGCTGCTCAAGAGGACAGCGGAGGAGACGAAGTAACCGGTCGCAACCTATTAGCCTGGTTTGCATATATTGTTCAGTATTTAACTGAGATTGGAAGTTCAGTAAGCAATATAAGCTTTCAGCCGGCTTGCGGTGAATTCCCAATCAGCGAACAGGGTGACGCGGTTCAGGAATCATTAAAAGATAAAAATGGTAATGGCATTCCGGATGGGGCAGAAGCCTCGGTTGGTTTATCAATCGAATTCGGAAATGAAGATGGTTTGCTTGTAACCGGCAGCACTGAAAAATATGAAGTTAAAGTAAGTGCTGTAAATACAACCGGTGCTGTAAATAATTTTGATTCATTTACTGAGGTAAAACTTAACTTAAGCAATGAAGCAGAATCCAGAGTACAGATAGATGGGCCTGAAAGCCTTAATCTTATTAACGGAGAAGCCATATTTTATATAAGGGCAACAGATGTGCCTGGCTCATTTAATATTTCAGCTGAGTCTGTTAACAGACCAGCAATATTAACTTCAAATATTTTAAGTTTGCGAAGTGAAGCCAGAAAAATTCGGGTTTATACTTATGAACTTCAAACTGTTGAACCTCCTACTTTTACAGAGGAAGTATTAAACGGATATGTGGTTAAAAATGATGCGGGTGAAATAATTGCGGAAATCGACCCGGACACAGGCAAAATTACGATTAAAAATGAAGCCTACGATATAGAAGTGTTTGAATCAGAACCAGATAAAAGATTGCGTGTAGGTATAATTGAAATCAGAACAGGTAATTTGGTTGCGGCTGTAATGGTTGTTCCTGATGAAAAATCTGTTACATTGCAGCAACCTGATTTTAGCTTTGAAGAAAACGCCCTAACATTAAATGGAATCCATGTTAAAGATATCAGAACTAATGATTATGTTATTCCGTATGAATTAAATAATTCAATTTATCTTCTTGATAATAGCGGACCATATACACAAAGAATCGCAAGAATAACAGATGAAGGACAGGTTTATGTGGCGGATGAACATTTTATAATAGTAAAAAATCCGGATAAAACTGATGAACCTTATATTTTTATTATTGAAGACGGCAGCGGAAATGATCTGGCTGAATTTTATATAAGCTACAGGCAAAGCCAGATTAATGTAACAAGCGACTTTCCTGATTTGCTTAGCAAACTTATTGAAAAAATCAGCAAAACAGCTTTTGCTCAAAGCAGCCATGAAAATGACAGTGACCAGGACGGGCTTACAGACTTGGAAGAAACATTTATAGGCACAAACAGAATCGATAAAGATACAGATAAAGATGGCTTTGGAGATGGAGAAGAAATTACAAGCGGATATGATCCACTTAAAAAAGACGCGAAGTTATTTAGTGATTTGGATCCGGTTCAGGCATCTTATAGTGCATTTACCAGCCTCCTACTTAAAGGTGTAATCACGAGAGGTGCGAATAATACAATTAGACCGAACGATTTAATTACACGTGAAGAATATCTTAGAATGGTTCTTGGTATAACATGTGTGAATTGCTCTAAATTTTCAGATGCTGCTAAACAAAAAGTGGATTCTATTTACGCTCCCAGTCCTTTTCCTGATTCGGATATTTCTGAAGAGTTTGGATATTGTGTTAAAGAAGGTAAAAATGAAGGAATTGTAGCAGGTTATGCAGCTGGAAAAGATGCCGGATATTTTAAACCCCAATACAATATAAGCCGTGCTGAAGCGGTCAAAGTGATCCTTGAAGCCGCAGGAATAGACAGCCTTGATTATTATGAAGCAGGAAAGCCGTGGTATTACAGATATGTACTTAAAGCAAAATCCGAAAATATTTATCCTGAACAAACCAATCCATCACTTGCGCCATTTAATACTTATTCAGAAGAAGAATTCAAAGATTGGGTTGATAATGAGCTGAGTTCTCCAAGTAATGTATTCGAAACTTATATTACATCACCTATTACCCGAGCTGAATTTGCGATTATGGTACAAAATATTACTAAAGTGTTTGATTGCTACAAGCTTGATCAGGATGGCGACGGATTACCAGATAACATAGAAATTTACCAATACAACACTTCAATTACATCAGCTGATACTGACCAGGGCGGGCTTGATGACCTTACTGAAATTGTAAGCAATAAAAATCCACTTGATCCGTCTGATGATGCGTTTTTGGATAGTGATGGAGATGGAATTCCGGACATATGGGAAGATGCAAATGGTTTGGATAAATTTGATTCATCAGATGCATATTATGACTTTGATTCTGATGGACTTATAAATATTCATGAATATAACAATGATACTGATCCGAGAAATCCGGACACTGATGGCGGAGGTACTCAAGATGGTGATGAAGTATGGCTTCAGAACACCGACCCTTTAAGTGGAGGTGACGACACAGGCAATCCGGCTTTTGGAGTGGGAATAGTGGCGCTTGGCAATAACATTGAAAAAGACACTGCTTTTCAGATAATCACAGAAGGTGTGCAGGAGCAGGTTTTGAATTTGATAGACACTTTCACAGCTGACGGATTGTCTACATTATTCCTTGCAGCTGAAGTACTTGATGAAAAAGGAGACATTATAGAAAGTGACAATAACAGTGTAATTGAATTCTTTTTAAAAGATACGTCTACAACAGATGCTAAGCTTGGTGAAACAAAAGTACGAGTTCAAAACGGAACAGCAGTTAATACAATCACTTCAACAACGAATGCCGGAGTAATTGATGTAGGAGCAAAACTCGTTACTGGTTCATTGCCAACAATGCCTCATCAGGTTTTTGCAGAGCCTCAGCCACCTGTACGAATGGAAATCACTCCGCGTTCTAATGTAATTAAAACAGGCGGGCTTTCAAAAACACCATTAACAATCACTCTTTATGATATCAACAACAATGTTGTAAATAATGATTTCTTTGATATTGATGTAAATATTAGCGGTCCCGGAGTTCTTGATATAAATGCTGATATTGATAAAAACAAAGAAGGCATACAGCTTGATACTTATGAAGGATTTGTTAATGTGGATTTATTCTCAACAGAACTGGAAGGTGATATTGAGATTAACGCCACACTAAATAAAGATGACTTAAATTTATCTGCGAGTACAACCGTTGCATCTCGCGATGATATTAAACTTGAAATCATTCCTGGAAAAGAATTTATTTATGCCAATGGATCAGACACTATTCAGCTTAGAGCACAGGCTGTTGATGGAACCGGCAGTATTTTAACAGGATATAATGAACAGATTATATTCAAGGCAGCTGACGAAAGCCTCGGAGCATTTACAACCGATCCAGTAAAAGATTTACAAAATGGTGAGGCGACAATTACATTTAAATCAACAACAAAATCTGGAATTGAAGAAGTTAGCGCGACTTCAATCGGGCTTGATCCGGGCTTGATACAAATTTATTCAATTGCTTATCAGCCTTTCGAAATAAAGCTGGAAACAGATTCGGACACATTTAATTCAAGCAACGACAGCACTACAGTAACTGCGAAAATTTATGATATGAATGGAAATTTTGTTGAATTCGACAATCAAACACCTTTAACATTCAGAATTACTGATGAAACTTCGAAATACGGAGAGATCACTTCAGATGCTTCTGCAATCGTCAACAAAGGGAAGGCTGAAGTTACAATTGCAGGCAAAGGAATTTCAGGTGAAGTTCACCTGGTGGCCTCAAGTCCTGGGCTGACTTCGGGTACTATAAATTTATATCCGCTTACTAAAATAAGTTCAGAAGATATTGTTGGTGATTATCCCGATGCTTTATATGGAACAATGCTTGGAGGCCCATTTGGTGACCCAACGCAGGAAAAGTATGCGGCAGGAGAAATTTTATTTAAAGGTAATGTTCAGGCTGTTACAGCATTAACAGTGGACGCAAATCCAAATATGCCTTTGGCTACAATAGACGCAAATGGCGGAATAAGTATGACTGGCGACAGTTCACTTGAATCAAGTTTCAATGCTCCAAATAGCGTTATTATAAGCAATCCGGAAACTGGTCAGGATGTTGCAGAGGTAACTTATGAATATCCGGGAGGCATGCCAATAAACATTGTTGATTTCGCAAATACAGAAATGCTGCAGGAAGGAATATATTTAATAAAACAAACTGAAGATGAGATGTTTAAATTTGTTGAACTAAGCGATGCAGCAGGAATAACTGTTAACGGAAATGAAGGACTTAGAATCTCAAGCGGAGGGAAATTGAAAGTATCTGATAATTTAATGGAAATTAAATTAAGTGATACTGAAAGTTCATTCCTTGTGCTTGATGTTTTATATGCTGATGAAAAAATCGCTGAAATTATTTATGCGAAAAACTTAAATACTGATGCCAAAATCAATTCTGCGATAACATCTAATGGAATTTTTGTAAAAAAGCTTTCTGATGATTACATTGTTTCTCAAACAGTAGCAGGATCATCAACAAAAGAACCAAAAGGTGTATTAATAAGCGATAAAAACTTGAAAGTTGTTGGTTCAAGTGCCCCTGGATTCTCGTATACATCACTCGAAAAAATAAACGATGTAATGGGAGTTGGCTTAGATGGTGACAACAAACATTCATTATTCTTTGCGGGCGGCAACAGCGTGGGGGTTTCTAACATCCCATACGCAACTGACATTGGAATTAATCTTGGCGACCCTACTGTAAGACTTGGCTTAAAGAACCAAATTACTTCAGCAGGTTACACAAAAGACATTGGACAACCTTTATATTCCGGTGACGATACAATAAAGGAAATGGTACTTTCTGATTACAATAACGATAGTCTTGATGACATTATTCTGGCCTACGAAAGTGGCGAAGTCAGACTTCTACAAAGGCAGCTTTCAGCAAGGCCTTATAAAGATAAAGGTCTTCTTCTGGACATAACAAATGGCATCTACAGTATTGCCTCGGCCGACTTTAATAATGACGGATATGATGATTTGCTTGTTTCAACAAAAGATCCTTGTGTGGGAGATGAAGTTTGTTTCTATTTATATGAAAATCACGAAGGCAATTTTACAAGAACTCACTTGGATCTTGATTTGGATGACAAAGTCTCAAGTATAAAGATCGGTGATATGAACAATGATGGGTATGTAGATATTGTTCTTGCCGAGCTTTCAGGAAATATAAAAATTTATTACAACAACGAAGGGGTAATTGATACAAACGGACAAATTGTAGAAAACCTTGGAATGAGCATCGATGGCAGTAGTGATTTCAAAAATGAAGTTCTTATTCATTATGATGGAATGCCAGTAGAGCTTGAATATGTTATTGATGCGAATGGTAACTTTGTATTGGATTCGGAAGGAAAAAAAATTCCATATCTTGATGACGACTTTAATTTCCAGTCTATTACAATGAAATCCGGATCCGCTTCAAATAACGAATTTGTTGATGCGGCAACACAGGCACAACTTGAAGCTCTTGGTGCCGACCCAGCGGTTTTTGCGGCACAGGAAGAAGTTCCATTTATTTATATGGATGCTGATCCAATTTTCGGAAGTACGGACAGCTCAAAGAAAGCCGTTGATATAAACGGATCCACACTGGCAATGGGCGATAAAATTGTCTACACGATAACTCTGTTTAATAACAGTCCGAATGAAATAAATAATTTAATGTTAAGTGATTTTATAACCGATACACTTGAATTTAATCCAGACAGTTTAAAATGTATAAATTGTAATCAGGACATTCAGGTTATTGATACTGGTATGAGCTTAAGACCATGGGCTGTGACTATCCCTTCAATACCTTCAGGTGAAAGCAGACTTATAACTTATGAAATGAATGTAATTAATGTTCCTGAAATTGCTTTAGACCTTAATTCTAATTTTGACGCTAACTTCCCTAAAGATGGATTCCTTGATATAAGCGCTAATCCATCAAATAACAATTCAGGTAAAAATTTATTCTTATATTCTGTTTCAAAAGATCAGGAAACAGGCAGAATGAGCTATAGCAGGTATGTAACTGACCCTGCACAAGCACAGAAACCTGATTTACCTTTTGGAATTGAAGATGCAAATGGTGATGGTATTGCAGATAGTCTGCCAAGTGAAATCGAAGATATGGCTAAAGATCTTAATGAAGGTGATGCAGATGGTGATGGTGTACCAAATGCCTGGGATGAAGTAAATGGGGCTGTTGATAATGTAGCTGATGAAATAAGCAAAATAATTGATACATTCAGTTGTAAAGGAGGCTGTATTCCAACTCCAATTAATATGGCATTCTTGGCTCCGGGACCTATAAATGTTATGGGAACACCGGCTGGAGCTGACCCGGGAACCCCAGTATTTGTTTATGGACCTGTTACAATTTATTTAAGTCCAACTCTTACTGCTCATCTTGCTAATTCGGTTTGTATTGCTGGTCAATGTTGGAGTCTAATTATTCCTTTACTTCCTCCTGAAGCCTGCCAAGCCATTTCAGAAGCTTTTGAAAGCGCAATGGCTAAAGCAACTAATGTAATAAGTTCAGCAAGCGGTACAAGTTTATTGAGCGGCGGTGGAGGCAGTTCAGGCTCAATTAATCCAAGAGAAGGCAATGGCGGATTAACCGGGACCTCTTTGCTTGGCGGATATAAACCGAGTGGTTCTTCAAATACAAATAAAAAAGTACCTGGCTTCCCTGGCGTTATAACGGATTGGTTCGCAAAACAGATTGAGGAAATTATGGTTAAATTATCGGATCTGCCTGATTTATATGTTTATTATCCGAACCCAAGTTCATTTGTTTCTGAAACTCCTCCTACAGCTAACTTTAAAACATTCCAGGATGTTCTTACATATGTGAATAAACTTCCTTTAATTGATCTTGAAGTCAAATCAATTCAAATGAAAATACCTGCTTTATCTGCAGCAGAAATTCCAAAATTACAGGCGGAACTTCAAAACTGGCTGGCTAAAGCGAAAATTCAATTACAACAATTAAAAGTTCAATTAAAAATACCGTGTGATCTTAAGCCTGAATTAAAAAATAAATGTTTGTCTGCGTTTGCTTCAATCGAAAAACCAATCGCAAGCGTTGAAAAAAATCTTAAGCTTTTAGAAGAATATAAAAAACTACCGGCTAAAATTCTGGAATGGAAAAATGTTAAAACAAAATACATTAAACAATTAATTTGCTACCTCGACACTATTGTTACTTACATGGGCGGATACTTTAAAAAACAGGTCAGCAAAATTAATGGATGGCAAAAGGTTACTTTAGACATAAAAAATCTGCTTAAAACATGGCAAAAAATTAGTAAACTCATGTCCGACTATATGAAGACTTGCGATAGCTGTAAAACTGAAAGATACAGTTTGATGCAGCTGCTTGCGCAATTGTTCACCGGCGCAATACCACAGCCACCTATAATTCAATTTCCTAAGTGGCCGGATTTCCATTTTGACTTCTCTCAGATTCAACTTGGATTAAAAGTTGTGCTTCCTGATATTCAGTTTAAAAAGGAACAAATAATAATGCCAAAATTGCCTGATTTCCAATTGCCGACCTTCCCAACGCTTCCGCAATTGCCGACTCAGCCGGGTGTTCCACTGCCACCAGAAGTTGAAAATATTTTAAAACAAATTGAACAAAATCTGGATATTATTAAAAATGCTTCTTCGGTGTTAAGTGTTTCAATTCCTGAACTACCTGAGATTCCAGAATTCCCTGAATTGCCTGACTTGCCGCCAATGCCTTTGCCACAATTGCCTGACTTACCTGATCCGCCAAAAATTCCTGAGCTTTCATCAAATATAGATACTGCTTTGGATGGTCTTTCAGTTGCAATTAAAATAATGTGTTTATTGAAAAAAAACTTACTGCCAATTCCTGTTTCAAATTTGAAATCGCATATAGAAGCTGCTACAGCGCGTTCAAGCAGTACGTCTTTGCCAATAGATACATTGTTCAGCGTACAATCTCCCGCAGTTAATATTCCTTCGATTGATAAAATCAAATTAAACCTAAAGGTTGATTTAAGGCTCGAAACAGATTCAATTTATAAGTCGATCGAAGAAGTTGCAAAAGCGTGGAATGGCATTGCAACTGATTTGAGTAAAGTTTCCGCTGAAATTTCTCAGGCTATTTCAGAAATAGAAATACCTACTCCTGAGATCCCATCAATACCAGAAGTGCCTGCCGTACCTGAAATTCCAAGTCCGCAGGCTTATAATCCTGACCCGATTAAACTTGTCGCAACACAAAGTTATATTAATCCAGATGCTTTAAATAGTTCTTATGAAGAAATTAAAACTTCCATTGAAAATGAAGATCTTCCTCCGGAAATGGCAACTAATTATCATACTAATTTACGCGATGCATTAATTGCATATACTGATAGCGACCAATTATTCAGTCAGTCGGTTGGAGAAGATTATGACCGCTTAGTTGCACTTGCAGATAATGCTCCGAGATTAAATGATTATATTAAAACAAGACAAACCGCTTCAGCTGAGCCTGTACCGTTAAGCATTAAAAAGAAAACCGAAAGTGAATCTTTTGAAGGAATAAAAAATACAGCGAGACTTATAGCTTTAAATACAAATGCTATTTCTCCAAATGTAATTAGTGAAGAGCAGGTGACAAATCCTGACGGACAAACAGAACTTACAGGATTGTATGTCTTTAATCCTGCAACAGGAGTAAATGAAAGAATCCTAATGTATGAAGGCGAGATTGGTCTTCCAAACAATTCAATTATTGCTGATATTGATAAAGACGAAGATGAAGATATTATTTATTCTTATGGCGGAAATGTATATTTAAAAGAAAATTACACTAAACCTCCTGCAAGTGAATTTGTTAAGTACAATTCACAAAATGCAAAAGTGGCAAATTTAGATGATTATATTCCGGAGGCTCCAACAGTAAATAATTACAATGTTACTTATGATGTGGGAACCGAAGGTGACTTTGACTGGCAGGGCTTAAGTGAAGGTTCTATATCCGGTTATGAGATTGTTAATAAAGATAGCCTGGCTGATTTTGATTCAACTGATTATACCCCTTCGGATAAAATTGTTGTTATTGAAAACAAAGAACAAACTATTACGGTAGGTAGAATTAAACAAGACCTCGAGATTACAGCTGTGGAAGGAACTTATACTGTTAATGGTGAATCATCGGAACTTTATAATTTCGGAGATTCAATAGAAACAGGTTCGGATCCTAATACTCAAGTTGCAATCAGTTTCTCTGATTCGAGCCAGATATTCCTTGGACCTGATACAATTATTAAGTTACCTGACTATACACCGGGTGACTTTGAAGTCACAGTAGTTACGGGGCGCGCGGAATTCAGAAGCAACTTCTTTACCAATATGTTTTTACAGGAAAATTCAAGCACAATAAACGAAGACGCCGATGTAAAAATGATATTTAAAAATGGAGACACAGTTGAACCGCTTAAAAATTCATATTTCTTTGGATCAACAGTAGCTGACGGACTTGCGTATATATCAAATTTCAGTGGACAAGCGACATTAAAAGGCATGTCCAGACAAATCCTAAATTCAGGTTCAGGCAGACAAATTCTACAAAAAGGACAGATAATTCATACAATGGAAGACTCGAAAATGATAATTTACCCTGAAGAAGGAGTTCAGCAAAATCTTGAAATATCCGCAAACAGAACAATACCGGTTTCACAAAAATACACAGACGATATTGAAATCCAGGTTACAAGCGGAAAAGTTGAACTTATTACTCCGACTGATGAACTTATAAACGAAACATCAGCTGAACGAGGAATGCTTTTACAGTTCAATGAAACAATTCAAATGCAAAGCGGAACAATGGAAATCACTTTTGCTAATGGTGCGAAAACAATTCTCGGACCTGAAGATTCGCTTAAAATAATTGAACTTACTGATCCGAACAATCCATTTATTAACCTTCAATCAGAAGAAGGAAATTATTATTCTCAAATATATGCGATCGGCAATAATGGCAAAAAAGGCAATCCAACTGAAACAAAAATATTTGCACCTCAGATTTGTTCTGATGATCAAAAGCCATTTGTGGAAGCCGGCCCATCCGATAAACAGGTGATTGTTATGCAGACGTTACGGCTGGATGCTTCAAAATCTTTTGATACAAACGGAAAAATTAAACAATTCTATATTGATACAAATATTAAAGAAGATTCAGATAACGATGGTGATCCGGCAAATGATAACGACTACATGAATTCAATCCCGAGTCACCCAATATTTCTGATCGGTCCTTTTGAAAAACTCGGTACTGTTCAATATGGTCTTAATGCAGTGGATGAATCAGGAAATATCGGTAAACAAATAATTAACATTGAAGTTGTTGCGCCTGATATCACTCTTAATGAATCATCAGCTACAAGCGAATTAATTACTGGTTCAATTGATCCTGTGGCACAGGATATTCCAATTACTCTTGTTAGAAAACGTGATGGTGCAGTCAGTAAGATTGCAGAAACGACAACTGACGAAGAAGGTAATTTCAGAGTTGACGGCTTAAATTACAATGATGCGATTTTAGTTAAAAATGTTGATGGCAAGGTTGTAGCTGAAATCGATACATATACCGGAAGAATAATAATTCTAGATGAAAATTATTATGTGGATGTTTATGAAGCAACATTCCCAAGTATGCCAACCAGAATGGTTGTAATTGAAAAATCAACAAACGAAATAATGACCACTGTTTTGCTGATTCCTGATTTAAATACTGATGTAACAATTCACAATAGCGATTTTAATTTTGATATTGGTTCAATATTCGAACTTGAAGGTACACATATTAAAGATACAAATCCAAACGATCAATTTGAAATTAGCAGTCTGCCTGCTGACGATCCCAACTTTACCGGTGGTGCGGAAATAAGAGATACAAGCTCTGATTCGAGAGTTTCAATTGTTGATTCAGGCGGAAACATTTACTTCTTTGATGATAAACTTGATTTAAGACTTAAACCTGTAACTGACACAAACGAACCCCTTGTAATTGAAATGCTTTATGATTCAAATGTTATCGCGGAAGTATTTATCTCAATTAATAACGGCAAACAAGCGGAAATTGTGAGTCGGGATCAAATCGGTCTTCCTAAAGAAATTAGTACAAGCGATCTTGATGGTGATGGAATGAGTGATAATTTTGAATTGCAATACGGCTTTGATGCGCGAAATCCAGATGATGCCAACTTGGATTCTGATGGAGACGGACTTTCAAATCTAGAAGAATTCAGGCTTGGAATTAATCCCCTTAATCCTGATACTGACGGTGATGGATTTAGTGACGGTGATGAAGTCAGCTGGGGTAAAAATCCAAATAAAGCTGCTGGCTCGCCATTTGATGACGTACCTGAAGATCACCCTTATTATGATTCAATTGTAAATCTTTCACAAAAAAATATTTTAATGGGAGAAATAGTTGACGGTAAATATGATTTTAATCCTGACAAATTTATTGCAAGAAAAGATTTTGCTGATATTATCCTGAAAATGCTTTGTATTATTCCTAGGCCGGAAGCACATGAAGAACCTAATCTTTATTCTGACATGCCGTTTGATGAGAATAATTATTATTATCCTGTTATTAAAGAAGCTACATTACAGGGCTTTGTTACAGGTTATGTTGGTGAGATCGACCAGGAATCAGGTTTGAACCCTTATAAACCGGAAGCAACAATTACAAGAGCTGAAGCAGTAAAGATTGTTTTGGAAGCTCTTGAAAAACAGGGAATAATAAGCCTGGCTGATGTTCAGCCTTCAAAAGATCAGGCATGGTATGTTCCATATATGAATATTGCGGTTGATATATCCCCTCGCCTTCTTAAAGAAAGCGAGGTAAAAGAAACTTATATTCTCACTCCAAGTGAAGCTTCGCAGCCTAATAAATTATTAACACGTGCTGAGTTCGCAGCAATAGCGGACAGAGTACTGCAGGCGTTTGATTGTTACATAATCGATACTGATGGTGATGGAATGCCGGATATATGGGAAATTCAAAATGGTCTTGATCCGAATGATCCAAATGATGCGGGACTTGATCCTGATGGAGACGGCTTAAGTAATTTGGATGAATACAGATTCGGAACCGATCCTTTTGATCCTGACACTGATGATGGAGGCACATATGATGGTGTTGAAGTTGAACGAGGAACAAATCCTGTGGACTATCCTCAGGATGACGAGCTTATTACAACTGGAAGAATAGAAGAAGGAGGCTTTGATCCAAGACAGAATTTAGATGAAGGAGTGTATGTTGTCGAGAATGATTGCAATTCATGTCCATGTCTTTCTGCGCTTGATCATAAGGCGGATTTAATTATAGGCGACATTCTGTTTGCTGTTATTGCGAATGGCGACTTGTCTACGATTTTCTCAAAAAGTAACGAATTAACCTTTAAATATGAACCATAAACTTAAAAAAATATTGGCAATATTAATAAGTTTCTCGATTTTTGCGGGAGGACTTCCAACTGCTTTTGCAGCGGATGCCGACAATAATTGTGTAGCAAACATGAAACCTTTCCTTGAGCAGAAAAGCGCGGAAATGAGAACTTATATGCAGGAACATTTTCAAAGCAAAAAAACTAATTCTTCTTTGCTTGATTTGGCTTTAAAGAGATTCGATGTATATAAAAAAGATCTTTATCAAAAATATAATGAATATTTACCTGAAGACAATTTTGAACTTTTTGGAACAGCTGCACAAAAACTTAAATGCAGCCAGATGGTAACCAGCGAAATTAACCTTATGGAAAAACAATTAAGGAGTTATTTTGAACAGACTTCAAACGTAAAAACAACTTCAGCAGTAATGGAAAAACTTAAAGCAATAAATAAAAAAATGGATGAAATGTTTAAAGCTGTTATGCAGCTTTATGGTAAATGGCTAACATTAAAAGGCCGCGTACCTTGTTTTATTAAAAACTGCGTATGATACAAAAACAAAAAATAAAATTCGGACTTACACTCGTACTTGCAGTATTAATTTTGGCATCAGGATTGTTCTACGGAACGCTTCAGGCAGCAACAATTAATCAATACGACAAAGAACAATTAACTTTCGAAGAAGTTAAAGTGCTTTACCATAAACGAATAAATGACATATTCAATTCAAAACTAAAATTGTTAAAACAAGGAGATAAAGGTTCTGGTACAACAAAAATACCTACGGCAGACGAATGCAGCGAGAACAATTACTCAACATTCTGTCTTTCAATAGCAGTTGCCGACGAATATGAAAAATACGCGGAAGCACTAAGAAAAAGAAAACAAACAGTTTCAATGGGACAGGAAGAAGGTTTAGCAAAGATCGGGATTTTATCTGCAAGCCAGACTTTAACTATTGATAATGAGTTAACGCAAGCCAAAAAGGCATTAGATATGGCTTTGGATACTTACAATGAAATCCTGCCTACCTATAGAATGCACGAAAAATTTGAAAAATTAATTGAAGCTTTAACAAAATATAACAAAAAGCTATCCGAATTAAGACAGGAGATTGAAAAGCTTCCGTCTAAATTCGTTGATGCCACAACCGCTAAATGTACTTAGTAACTATGAAAAAAATCATTATCTACATATTGGCTTTTATAACATTATTTATTGCAGGAGCTGCACTAAGTACAACTTATGCTGCAAGCAATTCAAACCCTGCAAGTATTGATGAATTAATTACACAAGCTAAAAAAGCAACAAAAGAAGCGGTTGCTCAGAATTTATATTTGGATATTTATCAAAAAGTTGGAGTGGATCCTGCCAAAAAAGCTGCCAAAGAAGCAGGTAAAAAACTTAAATTATCTAGTGATGATGTAGATAAAGTAATTACACAAGGCGATCTATCTCCGATTCTAAGTAAAAACAAAGATGAAGGAATCCAGGATCTTACAACTAAATATCAAGTAATGTATCAGGAATATTATACTAAACTTGATACAGAGAACTTAAGAAGTGATCTTGTTAATAAGGTTAGCCCAACGGAAATATTCAAAGATGGCGATACTTCAAACTCAGACTTTGATATTTTATATGATTTGACTGTAATAGAGGTAATTCTGTTTAATGAAGGATCAATAAGCTCGTTTGGAGGCAAATTCCAAACACCTGATTTTGATTTTACAGACCCTGAAGAAGCAGCTGTAATCGACGACTTATTTGGTAGAGATCAAACAACAACTCCATCATCATCAACAACTCCAACTCAAACAACTGAGATTCAGGATGAATTTAGCGCACTTAGCTGTCTTGCGGATGAAAATAATCTTGAAAATGCATTAAATGCATTTGAAGAAAACCAACAAAATCAACAAAATGCAGGCGCGGGACAGGAAAATCAACAGGACGCAGGTATTACTTTTGATGATTCAGGCTTTCCATTGGCAAAGCCTGATGACTGGCCAGCTAAATATTTATGTCCGGATGGGGCTTTCTTCTGTATTGAAGTAAAATTCGATTTTGGAGCTTCAAAAGTATATTCAAAAACAGATAATTGTATTTTCTGCCATATACAAAACATGAACAAAGAACTTGATAAGATGCTGAGCAAACCACTTACAGCAAACAAAGTTTCGGGAAATCTGTTTGAAATGCCTAAATGTAAGTCTTCATTCACAAATATTGGTGCAAATATGAATGTTATTACAATGGCGGTTCCTCCTCCAAAACAGGCAAATACCGATATGTACGTTAAGTTAAATATTGAAAAAGAATGGCAAACACTCCTTGAGAAATATAATCCTTACTATTTTGATACAGGCACTAATACCGGTTCGGATCAAAATGTTGAAGACAGAGCTACAAGTAAAGCTATAAGCAATGCAAGCCCGGACGGATCTCTTCAGGAGGTTATTAATAAAGCAACGCAAATAATTCAGGGAAAAACAGCAGAATCAGTTCAGTCTCAGGTTGCAGGTACTAAAACTCTGCAAACCGAACTTCAAAACAAACAATATCAAACTTTAATTGAAGAACTTGATGCATGGAAAATTTATTTTAAATCAATCAAAGAATTAATGGATAAAATGGTCGAAGCCTGCAATAACTTCGCAAATACTCCTTACTGTACTTAACATATTTATGAAAAATCTATTCACTAAAATTTGGACATCAATACTTGCATTAGCCTTAATTGGGCTAACAATCTCCCCTGCCTACGGCGATAACCTGGAAAACCTTGAAGTAAATCAAACCTGTTTTGATAATTGGCAGAACTTTGTTACCTCCCAGCTTTCGTATAATGATTTTTCAGAGTATTGGAAGGATTTATTCGACAGATACAGCAAGAATATCTGTCATTACAATGATATTAGCCAATTAATCAAACAGCTTGATGCAATCAGCAAACAAATAAAAGACGCATTCTTAAAGTGTAATGCAGAGCAGGGAGTAACACTGGAAGTAAAATATAATGAAACAAAGGCTGAGCTATTCTATGTCAGAAACTTTATTGATATTCCGGTTAGTGAAATTCAGACAATTCCGGATGAAAAAGTATATAGCATGATGAGATCGGCATTTGTTTTAGATAATACTGATTTCACTGATGAGGAATTAAAAACTTTATTCGATAAATTCAAAGCAAAATACAAAGATAAAATCGGAGCCAGATATGGTCAATGCAAAGATGCGGATTTTGAAGAACTAAAGAAAAAATGGGACAGTTTTGTAAAAAACATCAAATCTCTGGGAGATCAGGCTAAATCAGTTAAAGATAACTGGGGCAAAGCTATTTCAACTCCAAGTAAAGCAATGGAGGGCTTTGTTAAAGGAATTGAAAATATGCGTTTAAATAACATTCCTTCTATCAAAACCCCTGATCAGATAGTAAATGAGTTATATAAAGAAGGTGAAAAATCAGGTTCTGGTGAACCTACGATTGTAGATATTCAATCAAAAATTGTTGATACCTCTGAAGAGTATGTCAGAAAAATAGATTCAGCCTCTGTTCGTGCCGAATACGAAGCCAAATATAAAAAAGGCAATGATACTGTGGCATCTGAATATGACAAAAAAATTCAGGAAATTATCGATATAGTAAATGCTACATTCGAACCTTTATCAAAACTAAAAACATGCACTAAAAAATCCAGTGAACGCCAATGCCAATAACGAAATTCGATAGATTAACATACTAAAGCTTTAGCCGGCTTTATGCAAAAGACTCCCGGGGAAATTATAAGGGAGTTTTTTGCTAAGGCTTTTCTAGGGCTTGTATTTAAAAGGAGATCGAATTTTTAAGTTAACGTTGCACCAGCGCTAGTATCGTTCCTTTAATTTTACTTTTAAAGAAATCGTCTTTTTGAGGCTGGTTTAATTTTTCGTTTATTTCTGTAATGTCTGATTTACAGTAAGGGCAAACATCACGAAGGCTCGAAACGGCCTTACCGCAACTAATACAATTAAAGATCATAGTAAGCGTTATTCTATTCAAGAATATAATGGTCGCTTTTATCGTTTGGCAGAAGGTTTTCGTCTAAATCAATTTCTTTTATTTCGGTTGATGTTTTCTGAGATATGGTTGGTGTATCTTTCGGTTCTTTAGAAGCCATGGATCTTTCTTCGAGGAACCCCTCAACATCACTTTCTCTAATTCGCCATACACGTCCAAGCTTAATCGCTTTAATTTTTCCTGTCTTAATATACTTCAGGACAGTGAATGGGTGAACTTGCAATATTCCTGCAACTTGCTCCGTAGTTAATAACTTTTCAGATACCACTTATTTTATTTTATATAATTTTGATAAAGGTTATTAAACCTTATTAAAATTTTATCATTTTCACGCAACTTTAGCAAGTTTCAGACTATCTAATTAAATCTGCCTAAATTTCAAATAGCGTTATTATATATAACACAACTTTAATAATATTTCAACAATTTTGACAAGTTTAATTTAATTTCACACAATTTGATTAAACTTTATTAAATTTTACACAATCTCGCGCAATTTTATGCGATTTAAGCAAAATTAGACATTTTATTGATAAAATGACCATCTATTATTAAATAAGCCTTTAAAGAAGAAACAAAGGCTTCGATACTTGACAGCGATTTGTCTAAATTTTTCGCCAGAATCTCATCCCCGGGGATAGTAATCCTACCAGACTATATGATTTGATGGATGTCAAAATATTCCATACTTATAAATTCAAAAACAATTACCTTAGGTGGAGCGGTTTCGATTATAATAACAAATTTATAAATACTTCTTAAGCCACTGCCCTGTATATGAACCTTTAACCTTAGCGACTTCTTCAGGTGTACCTGTTGCAATGATTTTGCCGCCTTCATCACCACCTTCCGGCCCCAAATCAATCACATGATCTACAGATTTAATAACGTCAAGGTTATGCTCGATTGTTAAAACCGTATTTCCCTTTTCTACAAGCCGTTGCAGTACGTCGAGAAGCTTTTTCACATCATCAAAGTGCAAACCAGTTGTTGGCTCGTCCAAAACATAAAAAGTTTTGCCAGTTGAACGTTTGCAAAGCTCTGAAGCCAATTTTATACGCTGAGCTTCACCACCCGAAAGTGTAGTTGCCGGCTGACCCAAGTGAATATAGCCAAGTCCAACTTCTTTTAAAGTTTTAAGCTTGGTTTTAATTGAAGGAATAGATTGAAAAAACTCTAAAGCTTCGCTTACTGTCATATCTAAAATTTCTGAAATGTTTTTACTTCGATATTTAACTTCCAAAGCTTCATTATTGTATCTTTTTCCCTTACAAACATCGCAAGTTACATATAAATCAGGCAAAAAGTGCATTTCTATCTTTTTCATTCCGTCTCCGGCACATGCTTCACATCTGCCGCCTTTAACATTAAAGCTGAATCGGCCTGCTTTATAACCGCGCATTCTAGCTTCTGGAGTTTGCGCAAACAAATCACGAATATCAGTGAAAACACCTGTGTAAGTTGCGGGATTTGAACGCGGTGTTCGGCCAATCGGTGATTGATCGATATTAATAATTTTGTCGATTTCTTTAATATTCTCGATTGAATTGTGCTTTCCTGGTAATGGTTTTGAACCATAAATCACCCTGGACATTTCTTTTACCAAAATATCGTTTATCAAAGTAGATTTTCCAGATCCTGAAACTCCTGTAATTCCAATAAACATACCAAGAGGCAATTCAACATCCAAATTATCAAGATTATGCTGTTTTGCGCCTTTTATTATAAGCTTTTTCCCGTTTCCTTTACGTCTTTTTTTCGGAACCGGAATTTCTTTTTTTCCTGATAAATACTGGCCGGTAACAGAATTAGGGTCTTTCATTACCTCTTCGGGTGTTCCCTGAGAAACAACTTCTCCGCCTTCTTTGCCTGCGCCAGGTCCGATATCAAGCAAATAGTCCGCATGGAGCATTGTATCTATGTCGTGTTCAACCACAATTACGGTATTTCCAAGATCGCGAAGAGAAATGAGTGTTTTAATTAGCTTATCGTTGTCGTTTTGATGCAATCCGATACTTGGTTCATCCAAAACATATAAAACGCCTGAGAGGCGCGATCCTATTTGAGTTGCTAATCTGATTCTCTGAGCTTCACCTCCTGAAAGCGTATTTGCTGATCTGTTTAAGGTTAAATAGCTTAAACCCACATTTTCCAAAAAGCTAATTCTGTTCATAATTTCTTTAAGAATTTGTCTGGCGATTTCCTGTTCCATCTCAGTTAATTTCAGATTTTGAAAAAAGTTTAGAGCTTCTTTTACTGAAAGTTTTGTTACTTCAATAATTGATTTTTCTCCTATCAAAACAGATAAAGCTTCTGGTCTAAGCCGATTTCCTTTACAATCCGGACATTTTAAAATTCTCATATAGTGTTCTATCTTTTTTCTAATGTAATCCGAGTCTGTTTCGCGATATCTTCTCTCCAGATTCGGGATTACACCCTCAAAAGTAGTGTTATATTCACCTGAAAATGCCCCTTCGTCATGTCTGTCTATTTGAACCTTATATTTTCTGTCACCTGTTCCAAATAAAACTAATTCAATCTGCTCTTCGGTTAATTCTCCCACAGGAACATCCATACTGAATTTGTAGGCTTTAGCAACTGCCTCAAGTATTCTGTTATACCAGGTTAAATGTGATGTTGTAGCGCTCCATGGATTAATAGCACCTTCAGCTAAAGTTAAACTTTTATTAGGTAAAACAAGTTCAGGATCAATTTCAAGCTTTGTACCAAGTCCATGACAAGTTTCACAGGCACCATGCGGACTGTTAAAACTGAATGTTCGCGGAGAAATCTCAGGAATATTAATATTACATTTTGTGCAGGCAAATAATTCAGAATATGTATCAATTTTCCCTGAATCATGATCCACCACCATCATTAAGCCATTTCCGGCCTTAATGGCGACCTCGATCGAATCAGCCAAACGCGATCTGTCAGGATTTGGAAGCTCAATTTTCTGTCCTGATGATAATTTTTTATATTTTGTCTCAAAATCTTTAACAACAAGACGATCAACCACTATTTCAATTGAATGTTTAATATTTTCATCAAGTTCAGGGATATTCAAAACACTCATTACTTCCCCATCAACACGCACACGTACAAATCCATCTTTTTTAATTTGCTCAAATACCTTTTGATGACGCCCTTTTTTGTCTCTGACTACAGGAGAAAGCAGTAAAATTCGTTTATCTTTAGGCATTTTAGCGATTGTTTCGACAATTTGAGATGTCGACTGTCTATTGATTTTATCGCCGCAGTTAGGACAATGTGGGGTTCCAACTTTTGCAAATAATAATCTTAAAAAATCAAAAATTTCAGTTACTGTTCCAACAGTTGAACGCGGATTTCGGGGCGCTGTCTTTTGATCAATAGAAATCGCAGGAGAAAGCCCGTCAATTGAATCAACATCAGGTTTTTCCATTAATTGCAAAAATTGTCTGGCATAAGTAGATAAGCTTTCAACATATCTTCTTTGACCTTCAGCATAAATAGTGTCAAAAGCCAAAGATGACTTGCCTGATCCACTTAAACCTGTTACAACCACAAGTTTGTCACGAGGTATCTCTACATCGATATTTTTTAAATTGTGGATTCTTGCGCCTTTAATAACAATATTGCCGGATCCCATAAAACTTTGTAAATTAATTACACTGGAAAAAAGTGCAGTTGTCAAAATATCACAAATATCTTGGTAAATCAAGTATTTTTAAGCTAAAATCAGTAAAGTATGGCAAATATTATAGTTGCACATAGAGGCGGAAAAGAATTTTTCCACGAAAACACTTTAAAAGCTTATGGCAAAGCCATCGAACTTAAGTGTCCATTTTTTGAATTAGATATTCGAGAAACTAAAGACAAACAGATAGTTTGTTTTCATGATCCTGATATCCAAAAACAAAAGATTGAAGATATTACATATAAAGAATTGCTCAATTTAAGCGGAATTGAGGTACCTTTATTCAAAGACACACTTAAATTAACAAAAGGTAAAATCAAACTGCTTTGTGAAATAAAGGCTAAGGGCTACGAAAAAGAAGCAATTCATATATTAAAAGAAAATTTTAATGATAATGTGATTATTGTCTCTTTTTTGGATGATGTTTTATATAAAATCCACAAATTGGCGCCTGAAATGAAAACAGGGCTTATTATAGGTAAAAGAGGATTCTTTAATATATTAAAAGACCTTATGCTTTTCTTCAGAATGCGCAAATGCAAAGCCAAATACTTAATGCTTAATTTTAATTACATTAAATTCGGAATCGCAAAAATCGCCAGTATGCTCAAAATCAAGGTTTTCACATGGACAATTGATGATCCGGAAAAAATAATAAAATATATCAAAAATAAAAATATTTACGGGGTAATAACCAATAAACCCCAAATGGCTTTAAAATTAATCGCCGCTAGTTCGAACAGGAAGTAACCTCTTTAAATTAATAAGATTCTCTTTCTTTTCCAATAAGTAACTCAAAGTAAGGTAACCACCGAACAGGAACGGCACTATCGCAAATATCCATTCCATTTCAAGGATGATATTAAAAAATCCATGCAGAGTTGCAGCGACAATTAATCCTTCAAGGATCATTTCGTCATGAAACATGACTCTGCGTTTTATATGCATATATTTATGCAGAAATTGCAATATTGGATGCCGTTTTTCACGCAGTTCTTTTTTAAGTATCGGATCTGCAAAATGAGCAACTCCATAAAAATATCCAAAAATTCCACTAAACATTACATGAGCAAATGTTGAAAAAAGAGATCTGAACACAAATGGGAAAACAAAATCATCAAAACCTCTGCTCATTATTATATTGTAAAAATAAATCGCATTTTCAATGAAAGCAAAGCCAAGTCCGGCTATAATCGCGAATTCAATAGCATCATCAACATTTCTGAATTTATCTTTATCCATGAATTTAACTGCTGAAATCTTGGAAACTTCTTCAATTACACCAACCAATAAAAAAGTTACCAAAACAGATAAAGGAACAATCATGACAGAAGATAAACCAATAATATCCACATTTAAATTTCTGGTCCAAATAAAGGCATTAATCCATGGAAAGAAATTCCACAAAAATTTATATAATAATAGCGGAGTAACAGACAAAGCACCCGCAATGAAAGTCAAAATCACCATTCTGCGTACTTCGGAATGTTTTTTCAAAAAGTGCCATCCCCACATTATTATTGGTACAAATGCCAATAAAATAGAAACTGCAAGTATCCCGATTTTTGACATATTATAAACTTCCAATTTTTTATATTTATATGTATTTTCTAAATTATAGCATAAAATAAAGGTTTTCGCAAACAGCAGTAATCAATAAACCTTATTGGATCTTATGAATTTCGGAAGCTTTGACATTAAAAATATCCGATATTTTAAACGATAATTCGTGATGGGTTGCAGTAATAAATGATTGATGTGTTGAAACAGCCTCAATTAAAAAATTCTGTCGTTTTTTATCCAATTCCGAGAAGACATCATCAAGCAGCAATATTGGCTTATTTCCGGTTTGATCTTCAATAAAAGCCATTTCAGTTAACTTTAATGCAATAAGCAAAGTCCTCATTTCACCACGGGAAGCAAAGTCATTAACATTTTTATCATTAAAAAAGAACTCAATATCATCACGATGAATGCCTTTTCTAGTTTGTTGATATGTAATATCTGACTCACGATTTTCTTCAAGTGCATCCATATAATCGTCCTTTTCAGTATGCGGAGCTTTGAATGAACAAGTATAAGAAAGATTAATCTTTTCTTTTGTATCAGAGATTTTATGATAATTATCCGCGCACGGTTTATTAAAATATTCTACAAATTCAATTCTTTTTTTATAAATATATGAGCCGTATTCAGCCAATTTTTCATCCCAGGCATCAAGTTCAGTATGTTTTGCTTTGCCAATTGTGATTAAAAATAACGCTTTATTCCTTTGTTTTAATAATCGGTTATATTGAACGAGAGAATCAAAATAAAGGGGATCGACCTGCGACAAAACAGTATTTATATATTGACGTCTAAGACTCGGTGAAAGATAAAGCATGTTTAAATCTTCAGGATGAAACAAAACAATATTTAATTGCCCTATAAAATCTTTAACAGCGACATTAACTCCATTTTTTTTGAGATTTTTCAATTGTTTCGGCTGTTTGCTCACAAAAAATTCAAGTTCAGTGTTATCAAAATTCCCAACAATTCTTGCATAATCAGTTCCCCATTTAATCATTGCCTCGTGTTTGCTTGCCCTGAATGATTTAGCAAGTGATAATACCGTTATTGCTTCCAGAAAATTGGTTTTACCCTGAGCATTATCACCAATGAAAAGATTAACGTTTTTATCGGTATTAAGCTCAAGTTCAAGCTTTTCATAGTTTCTGAAATTTTCGAGTTTTATGGATTTAATTTTCATACTTAAATTACTCGGTAATCCTGAATTACTAAGTGATCCAAGATCACTCAGTGATTTCCATAATACATTAAAGGCTTTAATTTTGACAATAAGCCATAAGTTAGCTATTTTTTATAAGTAAAAATAATAAACTTTTTATGAAAAAAACATCGGCTTCTGCGGATTTAGAAAAAATGCGTCATTCATGCGCTCATGTGCTTGCACAAGCGGTTCTTGAAATGTTCCCTGAGGCTAAACTGGGGTTTGGTCCGGCTATTGAAAACGGATTTTATTATGACTTTGAGCTGCCACGAACTTTGATTCCTGAAGATTTGCCGCTTATTGAGAAGAAAATGAAGCATATAATCAAACAAAATCAGAAATTTAAAAAATACGTAAAACCAGTAAAAGAGTCAGTTGAATTTTTAAAGACAATAAAACAGGATTATAAAGTTGAAGCTGCAAATGACCTGGGAAAAGCAGGTGAAAAAGAAATTCAATTTTTTGAGAATGTTGATCAAAAAGGAGAAGGAACTTTTGTTGATATGTGTGAAGGTCCGCATGTTGAATCAACAGGCAAAATAAAGGCATTTAAGCTTACACATGTTGCTGGTGCTTACTGGAAAGGAACTGAAGAAAATCCAATGCTTCAAAGAATTTACGGAGTTTGTTTTGAAACACAAAAAGAACTCGACGACTACCTAAAACAGCTTGAGGAAGCCAAAAAACGCGACCACAGAAAACTCGGCAAAGAACTCGAACTATTCACATTTGACGAAGAAGTTGGAGCTGGCCTTCCATTATGGCTTCCAAACGGAACAATAATCGCTGATGAACTTGAAAATCTGGCAAAAGAAAAAGAAGCAGAGCAGGGTTATAAGCGCGTACGTTCTCCTCACATTGCTAAAGACGCTTTGTACCACAGGTCAGGTCATCTGCCATATTATGAAGCAAGTATGTTCCCTTCAATGGATCTGGATAATGAGAAATACTATTTAAAAGCAATGAATTGTCCACATCATCATAAAATTTATGCTGCAGTTCCAAAAAGTTACAAAGACCTGCCTTTGCGCCTTGCAGAATATGGCCATTGTTACAGATATGAGGATTCAGGAGCTTTATTCGGTTTGATGAGAGTTAGATCAATGGCTATGAATGATGCTCATATTTACTGTACTGAAGAACAATTTGAAGATGAGTTTGCAAAAGTAATCCAATTATATCTTGAATATTTTGATATTTTTGGAATTGAAAAATACGAAATGCGGCTTTCTAAACACGCAAAAGAAGGATTGGGCAAAAAGTATGTAGACAATGAAGACCTATGGATTAAAACCGAAGATCTGGTTCGCAAAGTATTAAAAAAATTAAAAGTTCCATTTGTTGAAGCTGAAGATGAAGCTGCTTTTTACGGACCAAAGATCGATGTACAGGTTTGGAGTGTAATCGGCCGTGAATTTACTCTTGCTACGAATCAGCTCGATTTTGCAGTACCAATGCGATTTAATCTAACTTACACAGATAAAGACGGTCAGGAAAAAACACCAATTTGTATTCACAGAGCACCGCTCTCAACACATGAAAGAATGATTGGGTTTTTGATTGAGCACTATGCGGGTGCTTTTCCGGCATGGATGTCGCCGATGCAAATTGCATTTTTACCTGTTGCTCAACCACATGAAAAATACGCAGAAGAAATAATGCAAAAATTCGCTGAAATGGGCGTACGAACTTTAATCATGCCATCGGATGTAACCTTAGGAAAAAGAATCCGAGAAGCTGAAATGAAAAAAATCCCTTATATGGCTGTAATTGGAGACAAAGAAGTTGAAGCAAAAGAATTAGCGATAAGAGACTACAAAACTAAAAAGCAGACCGGATATAAAGCTGACAGCTTCATGAAAAAGCTTGTAAAAGAAATCAAAGAACGAAAATAAAGGTAAACCATTGTTCTTACTCTTCCTGATTTTCAGAAATTGTAGCTTCTTCTGCTTCCCGCGTGCGCATACCTTCCATTACCTCCATATTCATCCTGTTTCGGATAAGATCTTCCTGTTTCAAATCACCAAGTTTTTCTGATTCGAATTTGTGATCCTGAATTATCCTTAAAAATTTTCTACCTCCATCTTTCATTACCATTTTTTCAAATGTTTCACTGAAATTTTCAATTGATTGCTCGATTTTCTTTTGTTCACTCTCTAAACCAGGGTTTCCTTTTGTAGAAGGCAACCGTTTGAATGGAGTTTCTATCAAATCTTTATTTTCACCTTCACCATATGCCCGTGCTATTTCTTTTATTAAATCTCGCATTTCATCTTTATAAGTCAAAAGTGCTCTGTTTGCATCCCATATACAACCTGATCTGTAATCGTGCGAACTAAATCTCTGAAGCCTTGATTCTTCACGTCTTCTATAACGATTATCCAAAATACTGTCGTATCTCATATATGATTGAAAAGTTGAAACAAGTTTTTGTAAAAATTGATTTTCAAATGACACTTGCCCTTTTGCTTTGAAACCAGATTCTTCATCATATTTTTCTTTAAGACTTCTCATTCTTAAGCCAAAACCGATATATGCATTTTTATAACCCTGGATTGTGAATTTCTTAGTTTCTCCACCTGTTGCCGCGCAAGCTGTTTCAATTGCTGATTCTTTAAGCGCGGGTATAAAGTATGGCGAATCGTCATGGTCAATATTTTGCGCATTATTAATACCTTTTTCCAAACGCTTCTGGAAAGCGTCAGAAGTAAGTACTTCTCTCCACATAAATTTATCTGCATCACTTGGCGGATCCGCTTTGCCGGTCTGAACAAATCTATCCACCCATGGTTTTGTTAAATAATCGAAATCTTTTTTAACCCATGCTCTTGTAAATATTTCTCCGGTTGCAGAATCACGTTTTGGATCAGTATTAGTTGCACTAAAATAATCCATTGCAGGGAACTGATTACAATATTTACTGATAAATCTACCAACCCTGTCCCAACCCATAATTGAGCGTCCGTTTGGATCACCTGGCGGATATTTTGCACTTGTTCCCATTAAAAGATAATACATTTTATGTTTTCCTCCTGCTTTACCTTTTTCAACTATGAAGCGCAACATTCCTTCAAACTCAGTAGGGTCAACATATTCACCTCTAAGATGACGCTCTAGCAGGTTTTGAAGTTCCTTTGCGATACCACCGGTATTATTCGGATCACTCTCCAATTCTTCCGCTTTGTTGTACGATTTAGAAATACCATCTTCCATAGCACTATCGTTTTGACGTTTCCAGCTGACATAACTACTTTCACCCCATAAAGAATCGAGTGCTTCAGGTATAAAATCAACCGGAGCCTTGCCCGCCACATCAATACCCTGAAATAACTGACCTGTTCCTTCCCTGAAAGGAGTGTTTGGATCCTGACCTTCTTCGGGCATTGGAATTTTATGATTGATGTCAGTAAACTTATTGATTGCATCCCACAATCTTCTGTCATCCCATCTGATTTGTCCTTTTTCAGCTAATGCACTAAAACAAGCTTTAAGTTGATCTCTATTATTTGTTTCATATAAGGTTTCTTCTATCTGCCTGATACCCCATTGATCCATGGCTTCTTTGAACTGATTCATTTCTTCGGTTTCAGCTTGCTGGTTAATACGTTCGAACTCGTTAGCAAACCAAGGCACACCTTTACCAATAGCTGAATATCTGGCTTTTTGTCTTCGTCTCCAGTTACGAGTGTAGTATTCTTTACCGGTTTTAAACAATTGCCATATGCTGTCTATATCCATTAAATAAGTATTACCTATAAATTCACGTAAAAAGCTATGGCTCACTTTCATAGGTGTATTTTTGACATCTTGTTTTATATTTAATTCAGGTCCATCATGAATGCCTTCAATACCTTTTTCTTTTAATTTTTTAAATGTGTCCCTCCATATTCCTTCTTTAAGGAAGCCATCCTGTGTAAGCTGCGCATTCTTCATTGCTTTTTCTGCAGCCCGATTAGAACCTTTCATATAATATTTAACCTTGTTTGCTTCAAGTTCGGGTTTAAAAGGTTCCATTCCATATTCATAAACCCATTTCAGGAATTTCGGGAACGTGAATTGCAAGCCCTGACTTAACTTAACCATACCATCACTTAAAGGATCATTAACTATTTGATAAAGAGGATTTCCCGGAGCATCTGCATAAATCACTTCACCTTTGACTAAAACAATCGGATCATGACATTCCGGATTACGTTTGTATTTCGTATTCATAAATTCATAGTGCTCATTAAGCTTAGTTTTTAGTTCATCAACATTCATTGTTGGAACTGCAATATTTCTGTTTAACCAAATTGAAAATTCACCTAAGCTTACTTCATCCTTGGGTCTATCTTCAGGATCATTACTTATAAATATCGAAATTTCCTTATCTAGCTTAACGGTTTTATCATCTAAATATTTAATTTTTACTTTTTTTGGAACAGCAACATATTTTTGCTTATCTTTATTGTAAACCCAATCATCATATTCTATTTCCATTCCAGGTTTTAACTCAATATTCATTTCTTTTAAATGCGGTACATTATTGTACAAATCTTCTTTATTTTTTACTATTGGCTTTATTCTGTGCAAATTAATAAATTCCGGCAATCTGTTCATTGGCATTCTATAAACTTGATTGCCGCTGCTAAGTGCAACCCATACACCTGTCATTTTCATTCTTATTTTATTTTTTAGATCTTCAGGATCTACAAACCGTTCTTTGTTAATATATACATCTGTGACAACCCAATTCTTAGAATGTTTTTCTTCTATTGGCTCATGATTTTCTTTCCATCCGGTAATTACATTTTCAATACCCGTATATTCCATACCCTTTTCCAAGGGAAGTCCTGAATAATTTATAGCACCTCTAAGCATCATTTCTTCGACATTTTGTTTCTTTCTATGGTCATACATATCCCACATTACCTCTTTTACCTCGATAATTGGTTTAAACATTTCAAATTCATGCTCAGCAACCTTATCCATTATTTTTAATGAATCAGCAATAAATTTATTTAAAAATCGCGAACTTAACTTTTTTTCGGTATTCTTCTTCCAAATTGCAGCCAAACCTTTTTTAAGTTTCATGCTTAAAGTAGGAGGAATCAAATCAGGATTAAAACTCTTATACTCCTTTAAAGCTTGGTTCTTAAATTCAGGAACAACACTGTACAAAACTTTCCAAATCTCATCTTGAAGCTCCTCGGTCGATTCAACACCCATTTCACCGGTGAATTCCAAACTTTTTGTATCAAATTGCTTTTCATATATTTCAATTTCTGCAGCATTTTTATTAACTGTTTCTTTGGCTTTTTTAAGCCGTCCGGGGTCAACGTCAGGTGGCAATGTATATTCAATCTGATCAAATAACGAATGAACCTGTTCTACCACCGCAGATCTTGTTTCAAAAACTTCCGGCTCAATTATTTCCGGTAATTCTTCTTTTTGAACTTCTTTACGTTCTTTAGCTTTAGCTTCTTTTTCAATATCATCATCATCCTCCGGACCATTTGATCCGGCAAAATAAGCAAATCTTTTCTCACCAAACAGATAGTCATTTTCATGACTTCTGAACAGCAAGTTCGCTAGTTTTAGGAATGGGTTTTTCATTTTTTAGTTTTTGTTTTTAGCTATTTATTAAATCTCTAATAGCTTTTCCTGAATCAGTTTTATAGAAATCAGTTTGTTTATTTTGATATTGTTTTTGAACGATATCTTGTAATACTTTCTTTATTTGAGCCGGACTTAAACCTTTTCCTTTTAAAGTTGTCTTCGCACTAGTAAGGTGTGTTTTTAGTTGTGCGGCAGCATCTTTAACCTCAGCTTCCGTCATATTTTTACGTGAAATTTCTTTAGCTTTATCCTGTGCATTTTTAAGAGAATCATTTGATGCACTGATTGCTGCATATACTTTCATTTCATTGGTATGACCTTTGGCATATGCATCAAATTCAGCTGTTTTGCCTGCTTGTGATGCAGTATATGCTTCATTAGTTGTTGGAATATATCCTAATTCAGCTGCATGCCGTACCTGATTAAATTTTTGTGCTCTTTGCGCATCAGCATTTGCTGGAGTCTTAGCAGCACCCGGCTTTGTTGTTCTAGGAGTACCAAGCGGAGAAGCAATCTGGCCTTGAGCATATTGCTGAATTTGTCTTGCTTCTTCAGGTTTTAATTGACCTCGTTCAAATCTTCTTAAACCTGCCGGACCAATCTTAGCTGATATTTCTTGAGCGAGTTTTTTTTGTTCTTTTGTACCACTTCGACTCCATCTTCCTACAACTTGACCCAAGGGCTTTTGGAACTTAGGATTAGTGACACCTTGAGCCAAGAATTGTTGTAATTCTCTGGCTGAACCAGTTCTTTTAGTTCTAGCCAAAGCTTCAATATTATATTTAGAAATTGTTTTTCCACCAAATTCACCCCCATATCGTTCTTGCAACCGTCTTAATGGTGCAGTAGCCAAACTGCTTAATTGAGCAATACTGGCCCTTCCTTTATTGCCGGCTGCTGCTGGAATGATTGGTAAGAATCTTGTTGCTCTTGCCAATGTTGTACCAGCACCTCTAACCCTGCTCTTAATAGCTTGGACTACGCTTGCAGCAATTGATTTTTCAGCTGCTGCAAATACACCAAACCAAACTACAGCAACCGCACCAAATGCAATCACCATAGTCTGCAAATCAGAAACACCCGAAGTTTCAAGATTAAACAATGTATTCAAATTAAAATCCTGCGTAATAGGACTGCTCGCATCCTGCAAAGCTCCAAGCATTATGTAACCTATTGTTAAGGGAATACCAATTAATACCGGAACAAACGCGTTTGTAATAAATAAACTCAAAAAGTCTTTATCACCCGTTGGGAGTTTTGAAAAAACTATTTTAAGTGCTATCAAAGGAGAAAGTGCAATTATAATCCATAAAAATACTAATCTGGCCAATAGCACAACAAATAAGACCACATACGCCACAGCGTAAATCAAATAAATAATTACTGAAAATAAAATATTAAATGTTAATTTAGAAAGGTTTGGTGAAGTACCTTTTAATGCATCACTAATTTTATCAACATCAACAACCTTCATCATTTGAACTGCCAATACCAACGGGGAATTTCTTGAAGAATATTTTTGGAAAAATTTTCTTCCGTTATCGGTTAATACATAAACGTTTTTATTTGTATCCACTTCGCAATAAAAATTAGAAGGGTCTTGCTTTGGATCTTTATTTGTTTGTGCAAGATAAGCAGTTTTTTTTGCTTTGGCTTGTTCATAAGTTCCAAACATTGCCTTGCACACGCTATCTATATTGGTTTGTATCTTTTTCAAATCTTTATCAGATATATTATTAGCTTTTACATAGTCAGCCAATTCAGCTTCTTTTGGTAAATAAACCTGCGTTGTGGCCAATTCAGCACTTATAGACTGAGGAAGAGTAAAAACAACATTTGTTAAAACATTGCTTACATCCAATACAAACTTAAGTCCTATAAAAGTAAAATTCACTAAAATCAAAGCAATAACAAACTTGGGTAAAAATGTTTTCAATTGATAATCACCTTCTTTTGAAAAACCAGTTACGTTATATAAAGCTATTCCAAGCAATGCAACAACAAAAATTATATTCACAAGATTTCTAATCTGCACCCATATACTTAATAATCTTTCTTCCATGCCGGCACCAAATAAGAGATCATTATTCATTAATCCACCGATCGCCAGGAATAAAGGCCATAAAATCTTTTGTAACAACTGCAACACCTGGCTTAAAAACCCAACCATGGCATTAAGTACCTGATTAAAAGAACTTACTGCCTGACCACTTACTGTAGCTGCCTGATTTGTACCAGCTGAAGCTGCATCTCCTAATGCCGCATATGCAGTTACTGGAATTAAAAGCAGTACAACTGCCAGTAATATGAACCATTTCTTTGATATATATTTTTGTTTTTTCATTATTTTAAGTTTATTTTAGTTTAAGAGAAAATGTAGAATCCCAAAGCACCACCAAAACCAGCTGCAGTTGCCGCATAATATTTCATTACTCTACCTATCGGGCTGTTTCTGAATAATCGCGAACCTGATTGCAGGCCGCCTTGCTGGGCTTTTTTCGACTTGAATAACCTGCTTCCTGATCCAGCGTTTACTTCTGTTTCTTGTGCCAATCTTTTTTGTTCAAATGCCTCTTTTGCTTCTATTGGTCCTGAAGGATAACCAGCAGGAACCGCGCCCGCACCTTGTTCTGTTTGAACACTTGCTCTCTTTCCGGCTTGAACACCAATTGGTACCGGACCTTCATAGACCTGTTGATTTGCCGGAGTATTGGTTTGTCCGGCTTCAGTTTGTGTAAATGCTACTTTTGGCGTTTTCGGGATCATTTGTACTCCTCCCTTTGCAGGAATACCAACTCTTGTTATTAATTCTTCTCTTTTTCTTTCAGATATTTGTTTATTTGCATAAACTTCGTTTGCTGAATGTTTTTTATCTTTAAACTCTGTTTTTAATTCATCTTGATTAACGAAAAATTTCTTAGACGGCTGATTAGCAAATGTAAACTTATAGTTTCGTTTGCCTGGTTTAATTACACTCACTTCACCTTTAAGCGCAACCCCTCTGCGATCTTGAACGGTTCCATACGCTACCCCGTTTTGATCAACTTTAAGCCTCGCCTCAACATAAATACCATTATTTTCAAGCTCTTTCTCAGCTTTTATCGCAATTCCTGTCCAGACCTGTTTTTGCAAACCAGCTAATGTTGAACCCTTTTCTTCCTTACCCTGTTCTGGAATTTCCAAAGGATTCATTCCATAAGCAACTGGCCCCTGCGGAGAATCATCTGCCAAAACATCATCCCAGAATTCAATGGCTTTTTCGCGACTTGCAATAGCTCTTTTAATATCATCTTCTGATTTGTATTTAAAATTACTGTCTTTGCCTCTAACCAAAATCAATTTACCTTCTTTAAGTTTTCTTCGGTCATCTTCAGCTTGTTCTTTTTTAATTTCACCGTTTGCTTCTTTTTGTCTAATTAATTCAGCTGCAACATGATCTTCCATTGCTTTAGCAGCTTCAAACCCGAATTTTTCCAGATTATTTGTCGCGTCTTTTGAATAAGTTTTTGTTTTTGCATCAGGTAATAATCTGAAAGCAAGCTGATAAACATTGCCGTTAGCAATATTCTTTTGTCTGTTTATAAATTCTATAAATTCATTAAAGAACACTTTTCTTAAAGCCATATCTGTATCAAGCACTGTACCTGTATTTGTAAAATACGATGTTTCAAGACCATCTATATCAGTTGGAGAAGGTACTGTATCAAATCTTATTTCACGCTGCAGCCTCTCGTCTTTATCAACATTTCCGAGGATATTGTTTTTTATGTAAGGAACCAAAAATGATTGTACAAATGATGCTCCTAATTGCTGCATATAATATTATTTAGTTTGTTTTTGTTTTTTCTTTTTAGCTTCATCAGCAGCCTTCTGCGCTCTTACTTCAGGCAATTTCGACCTTGCAATAGACCTAACGCCCTCTCTATGTAAAAGCAGGTCTTTATGAGTAAATAACTGACTTCTCATATTTGTTTTATTGAAATATTCAGAAGTTGTAATTCCAAGAGCCTGCTGAGCAGCTGCTATTCGTACCAAATATCTTGTCATTATGGCTTTACCATAACGATTTCCTGTTTCGCGAAACATAATCGCCTCTGGACAGTTTTTTCCTCTTTTTTTCTCAATAAACTGTAAATATTCATCAAATAAATTCATACCCTCCCCCATTCTTTTACCCTTTTCTTCCCTTATTTCCACTGCTCGTTTTGTTCTATCAAACCTCTTAGCCATATGGAAATCAGCTAAATCATCAAAGCCTTTTTGTTCCAAAAAGTATTTTTCAACCAGGTTGTGATCTTTAAAAATATTTACCAATTCCGCAAAATGACCATCTTTAACTTCTGCGTTTTTTCCAACTCCAAATGGATTGGTTAATCTCTTTTCTCCTTTTAACAGGGTGCTAAAATAACTTTCTCCATGTGATCCCGCAGTCATTCCTCTTTGAAGCATATGTACTCCGCCTGCGGCAACCGCAGCACTAAACATAAAATGAGGAGACTTGAATCCGGCAACCAATCTTCCCAAACCTTTTCCGGACTGCAAATGTGATAAATAATTTGTTATCATGCCTAAAGTTCCAAGACCCGTCATAATAAATGACGCAATATTTTTTCTGTTTAAAACTCTTTCAGCGCCGTTAATATACATTGAACTTCCAAGTTTTCGATTTACACCCCGCAATAATCTCCTTGTATTGTTCTGAGCTTCTCTAATTTCCTTTTCTTTATTTGCATCCATTGAATATTTGTCGCCATGGATTTCTTTCATAAGTTGTTCATATTGCTTTATATTCAATACATTTGCTTTAACTAAGGAATCGGCAAGCTCCTCAGCTTCTCTTGGTCCATTTCTTTTTGAATACTCAATAACAGCTTTGTATCTTTGATTCTGATCAAGTGCTTTAAATAAAAAAGCAGTAACTGAAAGTTTTATCGCATCCCCGCCATTGGTTACATTTCTGGTATAAGGATACTGTTTAATATATTCGCAAATTTTATCCCATTCCTGTTTATTCAAATTATCCTGCTGAATGTGAGCAAACAAAACACCAATATCAGTGCCATAATGCTCGCTTAAAGTATTAATATTTTCAAGAATTGTATAAAAATATGCATATTCTTTCTGATCAATTTGTCCTTTTGCACCAGCAAAAGCCCTTACTGCATATACAATCGCATCTTTATAACCGCCGATCTCAGACTTTTGTTTTCGTTGTAATCTTCCGATAGAAAGAAGCAAATCCTGATAAGACATCTTTTGGTCAATCAAAGCATCAAATTCTTTTAAATATTTATCTTCAATTTGTTTTAAATTTCTCTCAGCTGCTTCCAAAAACTTCCCATGTCTCAAAGAAGGAATATCGCTGCCTCTGGCACCAATCGTAAGCATATGCATTTTACCACGTAATTCCTTTAACGATTGTTTAGTATTTTTTTTTAATTGATTTTTTTGTTCTTTTAAATATTCGAGTTTTGTTTTTTCAACATCACTTTCCTCAGGTCCCTTTTTTGGTTTGTTTGGTCCGCCATTCATATTTTAAAGTTTAAGAATATGCATTATTAAATCTACAAAATTTTCCTCCTTACCTTCTTTTTCCCTTATATGCATAAGTAAAAAAGTTCGCAGTTGAGCCGGGTCCTGATCCCCAAGCTGAATTGAAATATCAGGTAAATACCTTGAGTTTGTTTCTAAATTCAGTGTTTTTATCTTATGCGGACTATAAATAATCCAGAAAAATTTAATATTTTGATAAGGATATTCCCTTTGCCCAACTTTAATTCCTGTTCTTGAAACAATAACATTTACATGTTGTGGAGCCTGCGCATGCACCATCATATAAACCGCAGAAGCAAGCACCAAAGCAATCGCCAAAGTTAAATTGTTTGTAAAAATTCCATAAATAACCAATAGCACAATCAAAATTGCAGCTATTAAATACCACTTCCAGCCTTTTTCATGCTGGAAATATTCTGGTGCTTCCCAGCTTATTACTTCTTCATGAAATGTGTTTTTTATTTCTTGCATGTTTTTATTTTTATTTTCCTAATATTTTAGCATAAATCAGCCAAAAAAACAAGGGTCTTTAACAACAATCTACCCGCTTCTACACTTCTGCATATACTCATCAATTTCGAAATTTGGATGTATAACCTCGGCAAACTCCCTAATTTCCCATTTTTCCGGCGATTTTGTTTCGTTTTCTATCAAGCCATGATGAGCCAAATCATGATGAGATTTGCACAGCGGAACAATTTGATCCGGATCGTGCACGCCAAAAAGTGAAAATCTATAAGTGTGATGCAATTCTTCATATTCTTTGCAGCAACCAGGAAAAGCGCACAATCCATGGTATTTTTGTATAACAAAATTTCTAATTGCAGCAGGGATATAATGGTTTTTACTCTCAACTGGTGCAGGTTTTTGCAATGCTTTTGCCTCCAAAAGTTCAATCATGATTTCTTCCCAATCACGATCTCCTTTAATTTTTTCAAGTTTTGCAACCGTTTTTTGACTTAATGTCATTTGTATGGTCTTTTGATTTAAAGTGGGACCGGTCCCACTAGAACGAACAAATGCCATAAGAGTATTTTTGGACATTATCTGCGCTTTCTCAGCCCAAAACTCCTGATTTTTTTTAGTCGCGATTGTTGCTACCGGTCTCACAGCATTTATCCCTTTTTCTTTTGCAACTTCAATCAAAGCCGGCTTATCTTCAATCCTTTTCATAATCCGCAAAGCATCACGAACCTGGCCATGGCTTAATCCGGCCAATTTTGATGCATACTCATAAATACTGCCAAATCCTTTTTCATACCAAATTTTCTGCCTATCAATTTCAGGCAGAAGCATTTTGCACTCATTTATCCATTTTCGAGCATTGCGACCATATTCAACAAATTTTTCATGTATATTTCTCATAGTCAAAATATAACAAACAGCCAGCCTGATTTCAAGCATTCCGACTGGACTTTTTGATATAAATGGTGTACATTCACTCACCCTACATTTTCTCCCGTAATCCATTCCACCATCGGCCTCGAGCATCTTCAATTGTAACTCTGGCCAATCCTTCAATCTCAATTAAAGAATCTTCAATAACCTCACCAATCTCAAAAATCTCTTTCACTCCGTGTTTTGAGCAAATATCACGAAATCGCGCTTCATCGCTAACTTCAACAACAAATCCACCTGTTTCTCCAAACAATTTTGCATAGCCAGCCAAGTCTCCTTCTAAACGCACCTTGCACCCAAGCGTACCTTCTGCGCGTCCCCCAAGGGCCATTTCAGCCAGACAAACAGCAACTCCACCCTCACTTATGTCATGAGCTGAATTTACGCAACCTTCATCTACTGCATCAACCATTGCAAAAATCTGTGACTGAACCTCGGCCAAATCTGGTTTTGGAATATTTGCACCCAACTCTCCGCGCAATCTATAAAATTCGCTTCCGCCAAGCTCATCATGTCGTTCGCCAAGCATAAATAATTTGCTTCCGGCTTTTTTAAATTGCATTTTTACTGCACGATTGTAATCGCGAATTTTTCCTGCACAACAAATTATAGCCGAAGGCGGAATCGCACCATTTTTTGAATGATTATAAAGTGAAACATTTCCTGAAATTACCGGGGTAGGCGAATCAGGAAACTCCTTTAGTTTAAGCCCTTCGCAACCTTCTTTAACTCCTCTTACACCCTCAACAAATTCCCACATTTGCTCTGGTTTTTCAGGATTCCCATAACATAAACAATCTGTAATTGCGATTGGCTCCGCACCTACAGCTGCAACATTTCTCATTGATTCAACAACCGCATTTAACGCCTGATAATATGGAGAAATTTTTCCGTATCTTGGATTCGCATCACAACTGAATGCAACTCCAACCTTTTTCAACTCATCGCTTACATCTTCGCCAAGTAAAGGTGCAAGAATTCCTGCATCAGCTTCACCTGCCTCTACAATTGTATCTCCTCTCACCTGTTTATCATAATTTTCGTAAATTGGCCTGCGTGAAGCCACATTTTCGCTCTCTAACAATTCAAGTAAATCATCAGAATAATCACTTTTTTCTTTAATTGAGGGTTCTTTAAATTCTCTTTCAGGTTCTTTAACTTCTCTGTCGTACTGAATTCCCTCTGTTAAATCTACGGCTTTTGCATCAACCTCAACATCACCTTTGTAAGTTAATTTATAATTTCCATGACGCACTTTTCCGACCAATACAGCTCCGGCATTTTCAGCAACACTCGGCAAATCCCACTTTTTGTTATAGTGGTCTAAAATCATTTGTGTAAGGTCAGGATGGCATGTCCAGGCGAATCTTTCCTGTGTTTCAGAACAAGCGATAACCGAAGGATCCAAACCTTTCATTCCGGTATGAATTTTATCTATTTCAACTTCTGCTCCAAAGCCGCGTTTAGCAACTTGCTCAACAGTTGAACAAACATTTCCGCCAGCTCCGTGATCTTTAAATGAAACCCGCCCAATATCACCATTTTCCTGAAGTATTCTGAATAAATCATAAGTGCTTACCAATAAATGTCTTTTAAGAAACGGATTTGGCTCCTGAACAGCACCTTTGTTGGCTTCTTTATCAGCCTCATTAAGTTCAAATGATGCAAAAGAAGCTCCTCCCATTCCACTGTTATCAGTTGGTTTCCCAACAATAATTATGTCGTAACCAACGTCTGCTGCTTCTTCCGGCACATATGAATGAATTATATCTGATTCTTTTACAAGACCGAAGGCAGCAACATTTACCAAGCAATTATCGTTATATTGCGGGTCAAAATAGCAATCGCCTCCTAAATTTGGAATTCCAATTGGATTTCCATATCCGCCAACACCCGCTACAACCCCATCAGCAATTCTTCGCGCCTGATTCTTTTTAATATCCCCAAATCTCAAAGGATCAACAGTTCCTATTACTTTTCCTCCCATACAGCAAACATCGCGTACAACTCCGCCGATTCCTGTTGCAGCACCTTCATAAGGCACAATTTGAGAAGGATGATTATGACTTTCATGTGACATTATAAGTCCCCATCTTTCGCCTTCAGCTTCAGCAAATGAAACTATTCCTGAATCTTCAACAGGCCCCAAAATTACATTTGGAGCATTTGTTGGAAGTGTTTTTAAATATTTCTTTGTTGATCTGTAAGCGCAGTGTTCTGAACATTGAATTCCAAAAATCACTGCTTCGGTAAGTGTTGGCGCGCGTCCCAATATTTTCTCAATCTGCTTTGCTTCATCTGTCGTAAGCCCTATTTTATTATCAGCTAGGGATTTCTCGATTTCATCATCGGACATTTGAGAAAATGGGAGTTTTTGTGCCATAATTTAGCGAACGTAAGGAGTTAAAGCCATAAATCGTGCTCTTTTGATTGCTGTTGCAACCATCTTTTGGTGTCTTAAGCATACACCAGAATAATATTTTGGAACAATTTTTGCGTACTTTGTAATGTACGGTCTTAGAGCTTTTAAATTTTTATAATCAACATAATTAGCTCCGTCGACACAAAGAGTACAAGGTTTGTTATATTTATTCTTAGCCATATTTAATTTATAAGTTAAAGTTTAATATCAATATCAGGATCATCAAGGATGCTTTCAAGTTTTGAATCAAGATCGCTGATGTCCATTTTTGGTGCAGGTTTTTCTGCTGGTTTTTCAACAGGTTTTTCAACAGGTTTTTCTTCTTCAACTTCAGGTTCTTTGGCTTTTGGCTCACTTTTTTCAGCTACTTTAGTTTCTTCTTTCTTTTCAACTTTTCGAGGAGCTCTTTTTGGAGTTTCCTCTTTTGGTTTTCCTCTTCTTTCAGTTGAAGGAGCCATTAATTCTTCAAGTTTTTTTAACTCGTAATTTTTTGGACTTTTTACAACCAAATGTCTTAAAATTTTCGAATTAATTAAAAGTTCTTTTTCAATTTCAGGGAGATTTATTCCTTCAATTGTAAAATACAAAATCACATAGTAACCTTTGTCATTTTTCTTAATAACATAGGCAAGATCTCTAATATCCCAAATATCCTGATGGAATATGTCGGCTTTGTGATCTTTTAATAATTTTTTTACTTTATTGAGCTCTTTATCTGTTTCTTCCTGAGACATGTCAGGTTTGAAAATGATCATAAGCTCATACTTAGTAAGCTCCTCAGCTTTTTCGGGAGCTTCCGTTTCTTTTGTTGGATTCATGCTTCATTGGGTTAGTAAAGCTCTTGGCATTTTTCAGCAAGAGCGAAAGCTTTACGAGATTATCAGATAATCCCGTTAAATACAAATGTTTTTTAATCAGCTAAAACTTCTTTTAGCAAACTTCTCAGATCATCTTCTGTCCAATCCGGAAAAAGCCTCAATCTGTCGGGATGTTCCGGGTCTTGAATCATTTTTTCAGTCCAAGTTAAGGCCTGAGAATATCTAACCGGATCAATTTTTTTAATATTTCTAAAATGATGAAATTTCGGGTAGTAATCTTTTGGTCTTTCCGGTTTATCACTTGGATTTTCCATAATTATTGTTGATCAACTTTATCTAATATTTCTTTTGCCTGTTCATCAGTAAATTCACCCAAACCAACCCTTCTAAGCTCTTCGACAACCCTTTTTCTAATAAACTGAAATCTGGTTGGTGAAGTTTTTTGACTTGTTTTTAAATAATCAACAGCTCTGATAAACAAATCAGACTTATCATTATTTTCCGGCATTACTATTCAATTACAGGATCGAGATTATAACCGAAATCAATCCAATTGCAAACAAATAAACAGAGAACACTTTGAGTGTGTGATTCTTAAGGAACTTCATAAGAAAATAAACTGCTACAAAGCCGCTTGCAACAGAGGCAATAAAACCAACCAACATTGGCATGGCTTCAACAGTAAAGCTGCCTCCATGCAAATCTTTAATTAAAGTCAAAAGCCCTGCTCCGAAAATAGCGGGCATCGCAAGTAAAAAGCTAAATCGAGCTGCTTTCTCACGCGGAACACCTTGAAAAATACCAGCAGCAATTGTTGAACCACTACGCGAAACTCCCGGAATCAAAGCAAATGACTGAACAACACCAATAATTATCGCCTGTTTTAAACCAACATGAACTTCTTCTTTATATTTTTTCAAAACACCTTCGGCAATAATAAATACCTCAGCAACCATAATCATAAAAAGCCCTACATAAAGTGGATTTCTAAACAAATAATCAATAGCATCTCCAAATAACAAGCCAACAATCACAGCAGGCACAGTTCCAATAACAATATATCCGACCAATTTTTGATATTCTTCATATTTTTTCTTTCTCTTCACGATGCGCAATAAGCTCAAAAATCCCATAATCAAGCCAACAAAATCCTTCCAAAAATAAATAATAATTGCAGCCAAAGTACCAATATGAACTGCAACATCAAAGCTTTTCAATGCCTCAACATCAAGCCCGAGCAATGATTCTCCCAAAACCAAATGGCCACTTGATGAAATTGGTAAAAATTCGGTTATACCCTGTAAAATGCCTAAAATTAGTGCGTCTAAAAAATTCATATCTTAATGTTTGAACGAACGAATACCTGTAAATACCATACTCATACCAAGTTCATCAACACGCTTTATTACCTCTTTATCTCTTATTGAGCCGCCTGGCTGAATAATCGCAACTATTCCGGCTTCGTGCGCCTGCTCAACACCATCAGGAAAAGGAAAGAATGCATCACTGGCCATAACAGCGCCTTTGTTGCGCTCTCCGCCTTTAAATGAAGCCATATTCACAGCATCAACACGCGACATCTGGCCTGCGCCGATACCTGTTGTTACACCATCTTTTACAAATACAACTGAATTGGACTTAACATGCTTAACAATATTTCTTGCAAGAAGCATATCCATAATCTGCTGTTTTGTGGGCTTCTTTTTACTTACAACTTTAAGATCTTTTGAAGTCACTTTTTTGGTATCTGCATGCTGAATTAAGATACCTCCCGCAACTTTTTTTATATCGATTTTTCGTGGATCGCGCTTAAGCGGACCTGTTTCTAAAAGTCTAAGATTTTTTCGTTTCGCGAACTTTTTAATTGCACCCTTTGTAAATGACGGTGCAGCAATAATCTCAACAAACATTTTTTCTTTATCAATGTACTCGGCAATTTTTTCGTTACATTCACGATTGAGCGCAATCACACAACCATAAGCAGACATTGGATCAACTTTATGGGCTTTAATAAAAGCGTTTTCGATTTTATGATTTATCGCTACACCGCAAGGATTGGTGTGCTTAACTATACAAGCTGTTGGACCCTGAAAATCCTTTACCAGCTCCAGTGCCGCATCAGTATCAATAATATTATTATAAGAAAGTTCTTTACCCTGAAGTTGTTTTGCGTTTGTTACATTAGGTTGTTTATTTTTCGGATTTTTAAAGAAAACCGCTTTTTGATGAGGATTTTCGCCATATCTTAATTTGTATTGTTTTTCATAATGAAGATTAAGTAGTTCTTTGCCACCTGTAATTTTTCTGAAATAATTAGAGATTGCCTCATCGTATCTGCAAGTATGGTCAAAAGCTTTAAATGCCAGTTTTTCGCGCATTTTATATGAAACTTCGCCATTTTCTTCAAGCTGTTTGGCAACTTTTGTATAATCTTTAGGATCCGTAATAATGGTTACATATTTATAATTTTTTGCTGCAGCCCGCACCATACTAGGCCCGCCAATATCAATGTTTTCAATTATTTCGTCCTGAGTGGAATGTTCTTTTGCTGCTGTTTCTTCAAATGGATATAAATTAACAACGACCAAATCAATCAGTTTCATTTTATTGGCAACAACATCATCCATATGTTCTTCATTATCGCGAACAGCAAGGATTCCGCCGTAAATCTTAGGATGTAAAGTTTTAACTCTGCCATCCATCATCTCAGGAAAATTTGTATATTTCGATACATCCAAAACTTTAATGCCGGCTTTCTTAAGAGCTTTTGCAGTTCCGCCAGTCGACAAAATCTCTATTTTTAACTTTTGAAGCCTTTGAGCAAAAGGCACTAAATTCGATTTATCCGACACGCTTATGAGTGCGCGTCTAACCGGGTAATGTGTTTCAAGTGGTTGGGGCATAGCGCGTAAATTAATTAGTTTTTATGAACCGGATCATATCCTCCCTTACTGCACGGATTACATCTCATTATCCTCCAGAGACCCATTGGCACGCCTCTAATAACTCCATAATCTTTTACTGCCTCGTAAGTATACTGTGAGCAAGTTGGCTTAAACCTGCAGTATCCATATGGGAAGAATCTTTTTAAAGGCCCGTGATCAAACGATAAAGTGTGCTGCCAAATTTTTATCAGAATGCACACGATAAAACGTGGAAAATGCAGAATTCCTAATAATATTTTTTTGATCGTTTTCAAAATGCACCTTTAAAGACCTAAATAAGTTTAGAGGAAAGAAAGGGGTATGTAAAGAATTAAATTCCGCTTCGTTCTGCTCTAGTAGTAGTTTGGTGGATATTCCTTTACACCGTGATCACGAACTTCAAAGTGTAAGTGGATTCCTGTAACACCATATACTCTTCCTGTATTACCCATTCGTCCGATTACCTCACCCTGAGTAACGTATTGTCCTTCAGTTACTGTTAAGTAATCCATATGAGCATAAAGTGTCTGGATTCCGTTGCCGTGATCGATAATTACATGATTACCATATCCGCCTCCCCATGTACCTGAAGAAGCTTTAACTACTGTACCAGCAGCTGCTGCCCATATTGGCGGTTTAGAACGGTCAGCGATATCAATAGCACGATGCCAAGAATAATAACCCTGAGTAATTGTTCCGCGAGTTGGAAATATAAGGAATTTTCCAACTGTAGGAGTTGCACTGGTATCTTCTAAATTAACACGTGTAGCTGATGTTGTACGAACAGCTGTTGTGCTTCTTCCAGCTGCATCAACTATAACAGGAGCAACAGGCGCAATTAATTTTCCGCCAGGTATAAATAAACTTTCTCCTGCAGCTATGGTTTCAGATTCTAAATTGTTTTGTCTTATAATATCTTCTTCCGGCACATCGTATAAAGTTGCGATCTTTGCAAGTGATTGTCCACTCTTAACAGTATGGCTAACTCCATCAACAGGTGGAACAACCAATTCCTGACCCACCTTTAATATACTTCCAGTTCCCATATTATTTTCCCACATTAATGTCTGTGTTTTCAAACCGTATGTTTCAGCAATTGTAGATAAAGTTTCACCGCTTTGAACAGTGTGAGTTGCTTTATCTGACATTTCACTTCTGTCAGCTTCGTTTGTTTGAGGATTAACCGGAATCATAAATCCGGCATCATCAGCAATAATATTATTAGAAGAAGCGATCATTGGTCCTGAAGCCATCTGGTCGTAAGTGAATTCAGAATCAGAGAACGCTATATTAGGTGTAAAAGATGTAACAGCAACAAATAAACCTACAAAAGCAAGGGCACGTTTAATAATCTGAGTGTCTGAAACTACCCTATTTTGGAGTTTATTAGTCTTAAACTTCGGAAGGTTAACAACACGGGATAGCTTAAGGGCTATTGAATTAACTTTTGAAAAGTTTTTATGATGTCTTGCTTTGCGGGCAAGTCTGTTAACCTGTAGTTTTTCTGAGTAGATATTTATCGGGATGTTTCCTTGTATTAACACCGGATATAAAGTAGTTCTTCGTTTGATTCGTTTATTCTTAGAGCTTCTTTTCCGATGCGGCAGACAGCGCCTTATATTTCCGACATCCAATTTCCAACGGTAGCAGAGTTTAAGTCTAATTGCAATTGGGTGTCAAGACAAAGTTGTCCTTAAATTTCTAAATATCACCTCTATATATTATATCGGGCTATCCTAAGGTAAAATAGCCTATTTGGTTGACGTAATTTATGTATATTTTTTAAATATTTTGATATTTTTTGAATTTTTTTAAAAAAAATCCTATCAATGGCTTGTTTGTGCCAAAAAACAACAACCAGCAACAATAAAATTACTAAATTTTTAAAACTTTCATTAATTCTTTTAACCTTGACTTAAGATTAAAATATCATTTACTAACAGCCCACAACATCTCATAAATTTGTTTCATTGTATGTGCAAGCTCTTTACTATTAATCACAACTCCTAAATAAGGAGCTTTTGAAGAGACCATTGAGAACTCATCTCCATAAATAAAAATTGTGCTTTTAAACTTAAAATTCTTTGGAAGATAACGTAATTTCCGCAATTCTTTGTATTCAATTGAGCGCAGTTTTTCAGCCCATTCATTTTTAAAAACCAGCATTCTTATTATAATTCCCTTTTTAATTCGCGAAGGAACGTACACTTTAGCATCAAACTCATTATGATGATCAACATTAATAAAGTCATCATAAGAAGATAAAAATAATATTTCGTCCTGAGCCTTCTCGATTGATTTAAGACAAATATCGTAAAAACCCTGCATACCTTCATAAAAACGCACCTGGGGTTTTTTATCGTCGGTTGATTCAATCTGTTCAAGAATAGGCATTAAATCAATAAGTGTGTCCTCTTTTGATTTTATGCTGGATTTTTCCTGTATTAAAAGTTCCATGAATTTTTTTGGATTTTCAGCAAAAAGAAGTCGCTTCTTTCCTTTGCGTGTTTCACCCATCAATCCTTTCTTTTTAAGTCGGTCAGCAATAAAATGCACTGTTGAACGATTAAGCCTGGCGCACTTTGCAAGCTTTTGAATACTTGTTGGTCCAAGCTCAAGATTCGCCAAATAAGTATTGGCCTCTTTGTCATTAAGACCAAAATGTTGAAGCATGTTGACTACATTTTCCATAATGTAAAGTTATGAAATAAACCGATTTTTGAAACCCTAGCGTTTAAATGTTAATACTTATTGATATTTTAATCAAATAAAAAATTATATTGCCAAGCAATTAAATAATCATTATAATATCGAAAATAAGTTTTTCTTTATAATATGGGAAATATCCAGGATTACAAAATAGCAACACTCGGCAGCCACAGTGCCCTTCAAATACTTAAGGGAGCCAAAGACGAGGGTTTTAAGACTATCTGTATTTGCATGAAAGGACGCAGAAAGCCTTATGAAAGTTACAAAGTTGCAGATGAGATATTGGAGATTGAAAATTTTCAGGATTTTTTTAACCTTCAGGACAGATTAAATGAAGAAAAAGCTATTTTAGTTCCGCACGGGTCTTTTGTGACTTATATCGGACCTGAAAAAATGAAAGAGCTTAAAATAATGCATTACGGAACAAAAGGAATTCTTGAATATGAATCTGACAGAGTAAAAGAGCGTGAATGGCTTTTGGCAGCTGGTTGTAAAATGCCACGCATTTTCAAAAAACCTGAAGATATCGACAGGCCGGTTATCGTTAAATTCCACGGAGCACAAGGCGGAAAAGGCTATTTCATCGCAAATTCAACCGATGACTTTTATGAAGGGATTAAAGATTATCCTGGTGATGAAAAGTTTGTTTTGCAGGAATATATAGTAGGAGTTCCTATGTATACGCACTATTTTTATTCTCCGCTTAACGATGAGCTCGAGATTATGAGTTTTGATAAACGTTACGAATCAAATGCTGATTCAATTGGCCGAATCGCTGCTCAGGATCAGTTGGATACTGATGTTCGCACCTCTTACACAATTACAGGTAATATTCCATTGGTAATTCGGGAGTCGATTTTACCGCAGGTATTTGAAATGGGAGAAAACGTAGTAAAAGAATCACGTAAGCTTGCCGGTAAAGGCTTGTACGGACCATTCTGCCTTGAAGCGATTATCGATCCAAATCTAAACTTTTATGTTTTTGAAATTTCTGCAAGAATTGTTGCAGGAACAAACCCTTTTATTAACGGATCGCCTTACACCTGGCTAAGATATGATGTTCCGATGAGCACTGGGCGCCGTGTGGCGCGCGACATCAAGCAGGCAATTGAAGAAGATAGGTTGGATGAAGTGTTAGGGTAGGAATGAATATAAATTATGCTATAATGCGATCGCTTTTTTTAATATAACTATTTATGGATATTTTAAAAATTCTCGAAAAATATGATACCGAAAATATAACCATAGGCGTTCTTGGCGGACACAGTGCCCTTGATGTTTGCCATGGCGCTAAAAAACTCGGCTTTAAAACACTTGCGGTTTGTATGAAAGGCCGGGATAAAACCTATTCAAAATACTATAAATCGAGACCTGATGGTCGCGGATGCATTGATGATGTGATTATGGTTGATCATTTTAAGGATATTGTGAAGCCGGAAGTTCAGGAAGAACTCCGTAAAAGAAACACTATATTTATCCACAATAGGTATTTTTGGGTTTATTGTGATTTTGAAGAGATTGAAAAAGACTTTAAGGTGCCGATTTACGGAACCCGCGAAATGCTTAAACTCGAAGAGCGCGATGTTGAAAAAAACCAATACTATTTATTAGAAAAAGCAGGCATAAGAATCCCGAAAATCTTTGATAGTCCTGAACAAATCGACAGACTTTCTATTGTTAAGGTTAACGAGGCTGAGCGCGGATATGAACGCGCATTCTTCCTTGCTAACAATGCGGTTGATTATCAGAATAAATCAGGCGATCTTATTAAAGCCGGGATTATTAAAGAAGAAACCCTTAAAAACGCAGTTATTGAAGAATATATTGTTGGCGCGCACGTTAACTGCAACTTCTTTTATTCGGTTATTGATGATGAACTTGAGCTTATGGGAACTGATACAAGAAGACAAACAAATTTAGATGGCTTATTGAGACTACCTGCACCTGAGCAAATCGAACTTCTTAAATATGTGAAGCCAAAATTAATTGAAACCGGGCATTATGCAGTAACAACAAAAGAATCAATTCTAGAGAAAATTTTTGATATCGGTGAAAAGTTTGTAGCTTTAACCAAAAAAGAGACAGCGCCGGGAATTATAGGACCTTTTGCGCTGCAGGGAGCTGTTACAGCTGAATCAGGCAAAGAAGAAATCGTGATTTTTGATGTAAGTATGCGAATTCCGGGGTCTCCTGGAACCCGATTCACGCCTTATACCGGATATCTGTGGGGCGAAAGTGTAAGTTACGGTGAGAGAACTGCTCTTGAAATCCGCCAGGCAATCGATCAAAATAGACTTCCTGAAATATTAACATAAGACAATATGCGAGTTTTGCTGCTTGCTGCAGGACGTAGCAAACGCATGCAACCGATTCCTGACAAAAACTTCCTTCTTTTTAATGGGAAGCCGCTGATTGTGCATCAGATTCACGCGCTTATGGACAGCGGATTTGATGATTTTGTTGTGATCGGCGGAAAGCACAATATTGAAAAGCTAAGCGAACTTCCAAAAAATTATAATTTCGGCAAAATCAAATATCAGGTTGTTGAACAAAAAGATTTAGATGAAGGCATGGCGGGCGCAGTACTTGCAACAAAAGATATCCTTGATGATGAGCCTGTTTGTATTGTTAGTGCCAATGATGTTGTTGATAAAAAAGCGTACACTCTAGTTTTGGAAGAAGTGCTTAAAGCTGACGCGGAAAGCCTGATTGTAGGAGCGAAAGTCGAAAAATATTTTCCGGGCGGTTACTTAGAGATTGATGATGAAGGCATGATTAAGTCGATTATTGAAAAACCGGGTGAAGGCAAAGAACCGAGCGATCTTGTAAATATTGTTATCCATTGCCATAAATCCCCTGCCAAATTGGTAAAGGTTATTGAACAAACCGAGTCAAACAATGACGACCGTTACGAAGTTGCATTGGATAAGTTAATTAAGGATGGAAGCCGCATGAAAGCCCTGATGTATGATGGCTTTTGGCAGCCGATTAAATACCCGTGGCATGTGTTCAAGGTTATGGACTGGTTTTTTGAGAACATGAATACAGATATAAGTGAAGAAGCTGTTGTTGCCGATACCGCTGTTATTAAAGGTAATGTGATTATTGAAGCCGGTGCAAAGATTTTTGATAATGCTGTTATTAGCGGTCCTGCATATATAGGTAAGGGAGTGATTGTTGCCAATAATGCTTTGGTTCGCGGATCTATGGTTAATGAAGGCAGCGTTGTTGGATATTCAACTGAGATTGCGCGTTCTTATTTAGACCGCGATGTGTGGACTCACACTAACTACATCGGAGACAGTATAATTTGCAGAAATGTTAGTTTTGGAAGCGGCGCAGTAACCGGCAACTTACGCCTGGATGAAGGCGAAATCAGTTTGAATGTGGGTAGCGAAAAAATGGGAACAGGAACCAATAAATTTGGTCTCGTTTGCGGCGAAAATATAAGGGTTGGAATAAATACAAGCTTTAATCCGGGTTTAAAAATAGGTTCGAATACGATTATTGGCCCAGGCCTTAGCATTGGCCAGGATATTGAAGAAGGGAAATTTGTAAAAGGAAAGATTGAATTAGAGATTAGGGATAATAAGGCTCAGCTAGATGCGGGAAATCGTGAGAAAATGATGAAAAGGCTAAATTGAAATCCTAATCACATATCCGTAAGGCATTTTTGCCTCTGTCCTTCACAAAGCACTTCGGACACCTCCAACCTAAAATCATCTGTAAGTCTGCCAATTGGTTCATTCATTAAAAAAGGACATCCGTAAACATTTCCATCAGGATCAATTGCGAAAATCTTTTCAGCTGCATGGCAAAATTCGTTTTGTTGGGCAAGTTGCTCGCCTTTTGAGCCTTTTCTTGGGCCGAAATTTCCATGTAAGACTATATTTAAATCATCTTTCGCATATTGATCGCGGGCTTGCTGAACCAAATCAAAAAATTCTTGTCTTTCTTTACCTTTAAGCACTTCCCTTTCTTCTGCATTTGCACATCCAAGTTTTATATATTTTAAAAATCCAATAGTGTCTGCCCCCATTTTTTTCACTTTTGCACACATTTCGTTAACCTGATTATAGTTTTCAGGTGAAATTACCACTGTAATCCAGACTTTAAATCCTTTTTCTTTTGCCTGCGAAACAACATCATTAATAATTTTTTCCGGTACGCTGTGCAGATCTTTTTGAATACCAAAATGAAGACTCAACCATATTTCTTCAATTCCATGCCTCTCTAATTCATCAAAAATTTCCGGCTTTTGAGCCAACAAAACTCCATTTGTTAAAATATATTTTTGTCCTGCTTTTTCATATGCTTCCAGGTATCCCAAATCAACCAAAGTTTCACTGCCAGCTATTACAACGCGATATCTATCCTTTAAGTTCTTAACCAATTCAACTACATTTTCAGGAGTTCTCACCCCTTCATAAGGTAGATAGCAATGCGTACATTCCATATTGCAAGCTTCGCGATCATTAACCATTAATATTACAGCTTGTTTTTCCATGTGACTAAATAAAGGAGGGTATTATATATGAAAATTAAATTCCATACAACATATTGCCTGGCTTCCACAAATATGAAAAAAACGTGAAAAATCAGCTGGAGTAATTGATTTTTAGACTATATTGATTATGCTACAACTTGGAAGCTGACTATTGGAAATTCCAGAGTGTATCTGATGTTTAGAATATTTGAGACAAGTTTAAAACAAACTCTAAAACCGCTTCCAGCTGTTTTACTGCTTCTCTCAGTCAGATTGTTCTTAACATCAGATATACTCGATTATTCTGTAATTATTTTTAATTCTTCTCTGGTTAGCAGCTCGTTATTCCTTCCTTCGTTATAAGCTTTAATCACAAAAAAAGCATTTTGATATCTTTCTTCATCTATCTCCCCTAATTCTGACAACAGGGCTTCTTTTAATTCCTCGTAATCAACCTCTCCGTCAGTTAAAAGTTTTGATATTATTTTTGATTTATAAAGTGTTCCCGGAGATGTTTTGCGACCTTCTGATTGCGTCAGCCTTAAGCCGTATTCTGCAAGTTTCAATTCTAAAAAAGCTCTTCTTTCCTCATTAAATATTATTAATGTTTCACTGGCTTCATTTGATTCTAAAGACATATCAATTTAATTAATTTTGGGAAAAACTATAACCCAACAATACCCTCTTGTCAATAAAGGTTGATATATTTTTTCATGCAAAATCTATGTCTGAAATTTATTAACTAAGCAACTTTTTGTCTATTTAAACAACAAAAAAACGCTTTTAATTGTTGCAAATGAAAATTTAATATAATACCCTGCACACAGAAATTTAAGTAACCGAGATGGAATATCCAATAAAACTTTCAGAAAAAGATAGATTACTTAAGGCAAACCAAATGCGAAAAGATATCGTTGAAATGGTTAATGCTGCGGGTTCCGGGCATCCGGGTGGCTCGCTTTCAGCTGTGGAAATTTTAGTTACTTTATTTAACGAATATTTAAAACACGATCCTGAAAACGTAAAATGGGAAGATCGTGATTTTATGATTTTTTGTAAGTGCCATATAACTCCTGCGATTTACTCAATTTTGGCCAGAACAGGCTATTTTGACCCTGCCGAGCTCATGACATTTAGGAAGCTTGGCTCAAATTTGCAAGGGCATCCTTCAAGATTTCATCCAATTGGAATGGAAATGTCAGGTGGTTCACTTGGTCAAAATCTTTCGATAGCGGTTGGCGTTGGACTTGGTCTGAAAACACAAAAAAAGCCTAATAAAGTGTGGGCATTATCAAGTGAAGGAGATTTACAGGAAGGCCAGAGCTGGGAAGCGATTATGGCTGCGGCACACTATAAAATTGATAATCTTACTTTAATAGTTGACTACAACAAACTTCAAATAGACGGACATGTTGAGGATATTATGGGGGTTCATCCGCTTGATGAAAAATTCAAAAGTTTTAATTGGGATGTGATTGTTGTTGAAGATGGTCATGATTTCGGGCAGATTCACGAAGCTTTTGATAAATCTCTCACAATGAGCGGAAAGCCAAAAGTTATAATTGCTAATACAATAAAAGGAAAAGGAATTTCATACATGGAAGATAACGTTGCATGGCATGGAAAAGCTCCGAACGATGAAGAATTAAAAATTGCTCTTATAGAGCTTAAAGCAGCAGAAGACAGAATTCACCAATTACTAACCACTGACCAAAATGCAGACGCGCGACATGAAGTTGACGCGCCAAGGGTGGGCTGATGCCCTTTTGGAACTTGGCGAAAAAAACGAAAAAATAGTGGTGCTTGATGCGGACCTTGCTAAATCGACTCTTACTTCTTTATATAAAGAGCGCTTTCCCGAGCGATTTTTTGACATGGGGATTGCAGAACAAAATATGGTAAATGTTGCGGGCGGACTTTCATTAACAGGACTTGTGCCTTTTGTTACGACTTACGGAGTTTTTGTTAGCGGACGAGCATGGGAACAAATAAGAACTTCAATTTGCTATGGGGAGCTTAATGTTAAATTCGGCGGAGCACACGGCGGAATTTCTGTTGGTCCTGATGGTGCAACACACCAGGCTTTGGAAGAAATTACTATTATGCGTGTTTTGCCGGGAATGACTGTGATTGTTCCAAGTGACTATTACGAAACCAAAAAAGCGGTTCTTGCTGCGGAAAAAATTAATGGCCCTGTTTACATAAGATTCGGTCGCGAAAAAGTTCCGGTTGTAACCGGTGAAGATGCGCCTTTTGAGGTTGGCAAAGCTAATATTATGAGAGAAGGCAGCGATGTAACAATTATTGCATGCGGACCAATGGTTGCAGAATCACTAGATGCAGCTGAAGAACTTGCAAAAGAAGGCATTGAAGCTGAAGTTATAAATCTACATACAATCAAACCTATTGATAAAGACGCGATTATTGCTTCAGCGCAAAAAACCGGCGCAGTTGTAACTGCTGAAGAACACCAGATGGCCGGTGGAATGGGCAGCGCTGTTATGGAAGTTTTGGCTCAGAACTATGCGGTTCCGGTTGAAATGGTGGGAATAAATGACACTTTTGGAGAATCAGGACAACCACGCGAACTTATGGAAAAACATGGAATCACTTCTAAAGAAATCATTCAACAATCTAAAAAAGTAATCCAACGCAAATCATGAAATCATTTGCAAAAAGAATGCCCCGCCTTGGAACAGAAAACGCATTCTCTGTTATAACCAAGGCCAAAAAATTTGAAAACGAAGTTCTAAAACCACAAGGCAAATCGCTTGTTTATCTTCAAATAGGTGAGCCCGGCTTTGATACTCCGGCTAATATTAATGAAGCAGCAATCAAAGCAATTAAAGATAATCAAACGCACTACACTCCTTCGCCGGGGATTCCTCAATTGCGAGAAGCCATTGCCGACTTTTACAGCAAATACAGTTGTGAGCCTTTTGTTGCTGAAGATGTTGTTGTTGTGCCGGGTGGCAAGCCAATCATGTTTTATATGATTCAGGCTTTGATTGATGAAGGAGATGAAGTAATTGTGCCTAATCCGTCATATCCCATTTATGGCTCTGTGACTGAGTATTTGGGAGGAGTAGTTGTGCCGATTCAGCTAAAAGAAGAAAATGATTTTAATTTTACAGCCGAAGATCTTGAATCAAAAATAACTGACAAAACCAAACTTATAATAATTAACACTCCTCAAAATCCAACAGGAGGTGTTTTTACAAAAGAACTAATCGAACAAATTGCTGAAATCGCGAAAAAACACGACCTTTGGGTTCTAAGCGATGAAATCTACGATCAAATGGTGCATGAAGGTGAGCATCATTCTTTAATGAGCATTGAAGGAATGCCTGAAAGAACAGTTATGCTAAACGGATGCTCAAAAACTTACGCAATGACCGGCTACAGAATAGGATGGGGCCTCACAAAAAATAAAGAGATGATGCATTATTTGGAGCGCCTGGCTACAAACGATGTGAGCTGCACAAATACAATTGCGCAGTATGCTGCTCTTGAAGCCCTGACAGGCCCACAAGACCGCGTTAAAGAAATGCTGGATGAATATAAAAAACGACGCGATTTAATGGTTGAATTAGTGAATGATATTCCTGGGTTCAGCTGCAAATCGCCAAAAGGAGCATTCTATTTAATGGTGAATGTTCGCGAACTGCTCGATAAATGGGGAATCGATGCGCCTCAGCTTGCAGATGATATCATGAAAGAAGCGCATGTTTTAATTTTGCCGGGTACTGTATTCGGCCAATTCGGAGATGACTTTGTAAGATTCTCTTATGTTTCAACTGAAGAAGACATAAAAGAAGGACTTTCACGTATTAAAAATTATATAACCACACGACTCAATGCCTAAAGTATACGTAACACGCCAAATTCCCGGAAATGCCGTACAGATGCTTGAAGACAAAGGATACGATGTTGAGGTTAATCCTGATGATAAAGTTGTTGATCGCGATGTTTTGCTTGAAAAAGTAAAAGGCTGTGATGGAATTTTAAGCTTATTAAATGACAAAATGGATGCTGAAGTTATGGATATTGCGGGCGATCAGTTAAAAGTTATTTCAAATTATGCTGTTGGTTTTAATAATATTGATTTGGATGCTGCTACAGAGCGCGGAATCAAAATTACAAATACTCCGGGTGTGCTAACTTCAGCAACAGCTGATACCGGTATTGCATTGATGTTTTCGGTTGCACGCAGAATTGCAGAAGCTGACCGCTACACACGCGCAGGTAAATTTGATGGATGGGCACCAAATATGTTTTTGGGAATGCAGGTAACAGGAAAAACTTTAGGAATAGTTGGCTGCGGAAGAATCGGCCAGGACATAGGTATGAAAATGCATAAAGGTTTTGGCATGGATATTATTTATTCTGACAGAAGCAATAAAGAAGACTTTGAAAAAGAAACCGGAGCCAAAAGAGTTGAGCTTGATGAACTTTGTGGTTCAGCTGATTTTATTTGTATTTCAACTGTTTATGTGCCGGAAACACATCATTTAATAGATGAATCCAAATTCGCTTTAATGAAAACAACCGCAATTATTTTTAATATTGCTCGCGGACCTATCATTAAAGAAAAGGCTTTAGTTGAAGCTTTAAAGGCTAAAAAGATTTTTGGAGCCGGTCTTGATGTATATGAAAATGAACCAAAATTAGAACCAGGTCTTGCTGAGCTGGATAATGTGGTATTATTACCTCATATAGGTTCGGCTGAACAAGCAGTGAGGGAAGAAATGGGAAACATAGCTGCGCGAAACCTGATCGCTGCGCTTGAAGGCCAAAAACCTGAATTCCTAGTTAACGAAGATGTCCAATAAAAAACTTTTTTTAGACACATTCAATCATGTTTTGGCACAAATAAATCCAAAACATTTGGTAAAGAAATTTTGCGAAAAATACGATTTTGAAGGCCGTGAACATATTTATGTTGTAGGAGCCGGCAAAGGTGCTTCACGAATGGCAGAAGCAATTGAAGAATTAGTAGGAAACTGGATTACAAAAGGTCTCGTAATTATTCCGGAAGGCGATGAAGAGCCTAATTTAAATAAAATCGAATATGTTTTCGGATCACACCCTTATCCAAATTTAAATTCAGTTGAAGGCGCACGTAAAATTTTGGACATTTGCAATAACGCCACTGAAAACGACTTAATAATAGCGCTTATTTCAGGCGGAGGATCAGCATTAATGTCTCTTCCTGTTGATGATATCAGTTTGGAAGATAAAATAGCGACAACCGAACTTTTAATTAAAGCCAGTGTAAGAATTCAGGATATAAATATAGTAAGAAAGCATCTTTCACAGGTAAAAGGAGGACTTTTGGCAAAAGCATCTTACCCTTGCCCGGTACTTCAACTGGTGATAAGTGATGTTGTGGGTGATGATTTAAGTACAATTGCTTCAGGCCCTTTTTACCCTGATGCAACAACATTTAATGATGCAGTTGATGTACTTAAAAGAAATAAACTTTGGGATAATACCCCGGAAAATGTGCGCAAATATCTTGAAACAGCGGAAACGGATACTCCAAGATCAGTTGAAAAAGTTGAAACACATATACTCGCAAACCATGAAACAGCAGCATTAAAAGCATATAGATATCTTACAAAAGACGGAGAACTTGCAAAAATTCAATCTACCAATCTGGAAGGTGACTGTAATCAGCAGGCAACAATACTGCTTAATCGCTTACAGCCTTCAGAAACAATTTACATTTTAGCCGGCGAAACAACTGTTGATGTAAAAGGAGACGGCTACGGCGGCCGCAATCAGCAATTTGTACTCGCTTGTTTGAGCCAATTAAATGAAGGTCGTGATTTCACAATAGCTGCAATCGGAACTGATGGTGTTGATGGTATTTGCCCTGAAAACGTCGCAGGAGCAATAGCTGACGCTGAAACCCTTAAAATAGCAAAAGAAAAAGACATGAACCTCGAAAAATATCTTGAACGAAACAATTCATACAGTTTCTTCAAAGAAACCGACGGTTTAATAATTACTGGCCGCACAGGTACAAACTTGGGAGATTTGATTTTAATTAACTTGAATTAAGCCTCCCCTCTTGCAATTCTTCTTATTACTTCCGGATATAAAAGTTTTTCCTGTGCCTGAACTTTCTTTTTTAATGTTTCAGGAGTTTCCCCTTCTTCAACTACAACATCAGCCTGAGCAATAATCGGGCCACCATCCACTTCTTCAGTTACATAATGAATTGTGCAGCCCGATTCTTTTTCTCCATTTTCAATAACCGCTTTATGAACATTAAGATTCATTGCACCCGGACCGGCATATTTTTGCATATTAAGTGCAGGATGCACATTTATAATTTTTCCCTCGAATTCTTTAACAAACCAAGGACTTAAAATACGCATGTAGCCAATAAGACAAATCAAATCCACTTTCTTTTCTTTTAAAATAACCGCCATTTCTTTATCGAATTCTTCGCGGGTTTTATCTTTGGGATTGATAAAAACAGCTTCATAACCTTGATGTCTTGCACGGACTAAAGCCCCTGAATCTTCTTTATTGCTTAAAACTACTGAAAGTTCGATGCCCGGCATTTCATTTCTATTCATTTCATCGATTATTGCCTGCAGATCAGTACCGTTTGTAGAAGCGAGTACTGCTATTTTGAACATAGGCTAACGTGTTAAAAATTTCTTAAATTCATTATTATAAATACCGTAATAAAGGTCGGATTTCAATCTAATAAAACCCCTTCGCACTTTCGCATTGCTGAATTTAACCGGAGCATCCCGAATAATTACAAAAGGAACGCGAGCGTCAGATTCACCCATTAGAATAGTAGCTGCATCAGCAAGCGAATCAGCCAGGTTGCGACGGGTTACTTTAAGTGGTTTGCCGAAAATATCTTTTGAGCCGCGCACATCCTCTACACCTTCAAATCCAAAATGACCAATTGAAATGCCATGTACTCCAACGCGAAGCGGTGCGCATGTTGAATCACTGACAATAATGCCCAAATTGCTTATTTTAAATTTTGCTCGGAGTTCTTTTTGTAATTTTTCTGCTTCTTTAAATGAATTCTTTGGCCATAAAACTATCTGACCTTTTGGAGTATTTGATTTATCAACTCCAGCATTGGGAATTAAATGCCCGTCTTTAAATGTTAAATTGCAATAATTGGTTGGAAAAAGCTTTTTCCCTTCTTTTTCTACTATTTTATCGAACATTTTACTGTCCGCATCCATAATTCTGCCCTGCGAATAAGCCAGTACCTTTGATGCAATAACTAAAATATCCTTGTTTTTCAAAGGTTTACCAATCAATTGAACGAGGTCGTCTTTTGGCTTTATTGTACGAGTTTTGATCGGAATCAGCCTCATAGGCAGAATAGTTAACTAGGATATGTCCATCTGTATATTTTGACTAATTTAGTTAGATTTTATATAATTATATGAAACGCTAGATTAGAAAGAACGATGAGATCATGCCATACAGGAATCAAAATTATTTCTTTGACAATTAGACCTTAAAAACATAGCAGAAAATGCAGAGTAATTAAATACTCTTTGATTACTTAGATATTCTGCTCTGTGATGGTTCGGATCTGACTCCCCGAACCGCTCACTTTTGTCTGGTGAAACCTTGTCGCTTTATGCACATGAGTCTTCACGGAAACAGACGGTCTGTGGCAGGACTAAAAACTATAAGCCAAAGCAAAGCAGGCTAAAAATCTTATGGGATAGTCTCCATAAAAAAACAAAAATCAAAAAAATTCTCAGCTTCAAAACAAAAACAAATATTGAACGTTGATAGGATTCGATTTTTGTCCCCTCCAAAAGAGGGGCTTTTTTTTAATCTACTGTTTTAAAAAGCTTGCACCTGGTTTGTCACCAATTGGGCCGCGTTCAGCTTTTGGTGCAACTGAAGGTGCCTGTGGTGCCTGTGGTGCTTGAGGTACTTGTTGTGGTTGCGGTGCTACAGCTTGCGGCTGCGGAGCAGCTTCTGCCTGGCCTTCCGGAGAAACAGCTTGCTGCGCTGTTTGAGGCGCCTGTTCTTCAGCAGGGTGCTCTTCCATTGCAATCCATTGTGGTATCTGATAATTCTTTTTTTCTTCCTGAGCATCTTTATCGTAAACAATAGTTCGAATTGGGAATGGAATTCCAATTCCGACTTTATCGAATTCAATCTTGATTTGAATCGCTAAATCACTTTTAATTTTAAGCCATCCGCCATGTGATTCTACCCATCCGCGTATAATTAAATTAATTGAACTGTCACCAAATTCTTTAACAAGCACAGCTGGTTTAGGCTGCAACAATATACCCGGAGTGTTTTTTATTGCTTCATAACATGTCTTTACTGCCAAATGCAGGTCAGTGCCATATTCAACTCCAACAGGAATCTCAATTCTTCTGAAAGGATTTGAAGTAAAGCTTGTAACCTGTTTTGTAAATAATTCCGAATTAGGAACTACAACCCTTGTTCCGTCCAATGCCTGCAACACAGTTGCGCGTGCCTGAATCTCCATAATTTTACCTATTGTATTATCTACTTTAATAAAATCACCGATTGTATATTGCTTTTGAGCAAGCGTAAATACACCAGCCAAAAAGTTGATTATTATATCTTTTAATGCAAAACCTATTCCAAAACCAGCTGCAGCAATTATTACAGTAAGGTCGATTCCTGCTATATTCAAAGCTATTGTTGCACCTAATATTAATGTTGTAGCTGAAGCTGTTCTTCCAGCTAAAATCTGCATCTCTTTGTGCTCCTCAAATTTTTCAGCCATTTTATTTTCAACAATTCCTTTAATGGCTTTTGAAATAAAGAAAAACAATACAAAAACAACAAACGCGGCAATAAAAGAAGGTATTTTCACAATAAAAAAATCTATAAGCCCCTGAACCTGACTTGTGGTTTCAGAAGCAACGGCCTGGCCGCTTACCTGTGCATATGCTGTTTGTATTAATGGAAATAACATTTTTTTATTTTTAAATTGTTCCGCCTTTACGTTTATTGTATTTGATTTGAACTGCCTGCGGTTTTTGTTGAGGTTCAGAAGGTTGTGTAAATGGAATCTGTTTAACTGCAGCATTCTGCTGAGGAGTTGTAGTTGTTTTTCCTCTAAGTGATGCATTTAAAATATTTACAACCCTAAGGTATGAATTTGCACTTTCAGTATAGCTAACAGCTTTTACAGCTGTAGTTTTTGCAGCTTTCTGAACCCATTTAGTACTAAGTGAATTTGCTTTTGCCACAAATTTCCTTTTCGTCATTACAGGCATATAACTTGCTAAAGTAGTAATATCAGCATCAGGCAATTTTCTCATACTTCTTACTGCTGAGTTTGCATTTATTGATTGGTGTTTCTTTAAAAGATCTTTAACAACTTCAGAATCAAACTGTTTATAGAACTTTAAAATCGTTCCAACAGATGAACTTTGTCTGAAGTGAAAATTTTTCACCATAGCACCTAAAAGCTGATTTCTTTTATCGTAATAGGCTGAATTGCTTTTTACGCACCATTCTACTGCTGCAAAAAACATATATTCGTCCTCAGTTGTTCTTAAAGTCTTAAGAATTTTACCTAATCCTTCTTCCGGAGTTGCTTCTGAAGATCCGAGCTTAGCCAGATATGTACTTCTTTTATTTACATCTTTTCGGAATTCGCGTCTGTCTTCTTCCAGTTGTTTTGCTCTATCTGCAGCGGTTTCCGCCTTTTTTTCAGCAGGTGCTGTTTTTGTTTTTGGTTTATTTATATTCATATTTTTATATTTATTTCATAATATTATAGCAGATTTTGGCTTGTTTTTCAATAGATCACCATTACAATAAGAGCATGGATATTTATGGAATTCTTGCACATCCAGCTCTTCATTCACTTTCACCTGCAATGCATAATGCGGGATTTAATGCACTTGGTATTGATGCCGATTATAAATTTTTTGATGTTGAAGCTATTGGACTTTACGAATTCATTAAAAATCTTCATCAACAAAACATAAAAGGACTAAGCGTAAGTAAACCTCATAAAGAGAAAATTATTGCTCTTTTGGATGAAATTGATATACATGCTGAACAAATAGGCGCAGTTAATACAGTTTATTCAAAAGACAATAAATACCATGGTACAAATGTGGATTGGGTCGGAGTAAAAGAACCAATTGAAGAAAAAACTGATATAAAAGGCGAGAATGTTGTGATTTTAGGAGCAGGAGGAGCAGCAAGAGCAGCGGTTTATGCAATGAAAATCTCAAATGCAGGTAAAATAACCGTTTTAAACAGAACAGTTGAGCACGCAAAAGAATTGGCTAATGAATTTCAATGTGAATTTGGCAGCCTTGATGATTTTGACCAGGCTGATATTGTAATCCAGGCAACTTCCGCGGGCTTAAACAAGCCTGAAGGTGTACAAATTATTCCAAAAGAAAAATTAAATAAAAAAATGCTGATCTTCGAAATGATTTACACTCCTCGCGAAACACAAATTATAAAAGATGCAAAGGAGGTTGGAGCTGATTTTATAACCGGCGAGAACATGCTTTTGCACCAGGGCTACGCAGCTTTTGAAATCTGGACAAAGCAAAAAGCCCCGCGTGAAGAAATGCGTAAAGCTGTTTTAGATAAACTTAATTAAACTTTGTCGTTATTCTCATCGGTATCTTGAGGAGTTTCGCTACCTGAACCACCTCTTAAAAAATCCACACCCTCTGTATCAACTGCAGGTGGTTCTTCTGCCATTCTTTGTTCTTCCTCAGCGATTTCTTCAGCTTCAGTAACTCCATAATCTTTTGAATATTCCTGGAAAGTTGCCAAATAATCGGTTCCCCAGGTATTTACAATCCATTGGTAAATTAAACCTACCAAGCCGAAAGTAAATCCAACTCCACCCCATAATAAAGGTAAAGCCAGAAATAAAAGAATTGTTGCATTACCGGTTGCCTGAAATAAAACAATACTAAACGCGATTGCTATAAGAACCGCGAAAATTGTACTGTATACACCCAATAATGCATATTTGTAATTTGCGATAATTTCAAAAATAAGTGCGCTCGCCAAAACACTGAATACTATTTGAAGTCCGGCTGCGTATCCGATAAATTCCAATCCCAGACTTGTTGCGAATAAATATATAGGTATAAGAATAAGAAATACTACTATATTCACAATGAAAATCTGGAAAAGAGAAGTAGTAATTCTTTGATATCTTTCACGCGCAGTAAACGAAATTAACAGTGGCGCAATAAGGTTTGCCGCAAGTGTTGAAGCAAAAATCATTCCCATTAAAATGAAAATAAATAATGGGCTTAAAGTTGTTTCTGTATCACCTGATGTTGTTAAAACAGGTGCAACAATCGAAACTGTAAGTACATAAATAACAAGTAAAACAACTGTTCCAAGTATTCCGCCTCCAAGGCCAGCAAATGTTCTGGTGATTAGATTAAGGAAAGTAAACTGTGTCATTTGTTTTTGTTCTTCCATTTGTTCCATAAAATAAATTTTAAACTCTTTTTATTTTACCATAAAATACAAGAATGGTAAAGATGCCGAGGGTAATAATTACATCAGCCAGATTAAAAACAGGCCAGATCCAAACAGAAAGATAATCAATAACAAATCCGTGAATCAATCTGTCTGTATAATTGCTTGTTGCTGCGCCTACAATTGCACCTGTAAGCACAAGAACTGATAATTTTTCAAATTTCAAATGTTTTAAAACAAGATAAAATCCTCCAACAATAAGTGCGGGAACCAATATTAACTGAACCAAAAATGGCAACTGCAAGCCAAAAGCAACCCCTGTATTTTCACTGTAAGTAAGACGAAGAAATCCTTTAATTAAAGTGTAATCATTTATTAAATAAATGGATGCAATTTCTTTTAAAAACCGGTCCAAAATGAAAATAACCAAAGCGGCTATTACAAAATATCCAATATTTTTTATAAAATTTTTATCCATCAGAGACGAGCGTTAGTGAGTCTCTCGCGAGCGAATGGTACTATCGCGAGCGTAGCATGAGCCCCGCTAAGCGGGGTGAATTCCTATTAAGTATATCATGAAATATTGCCTAGCAGTACATGAGTAGTGTAGTATGAATTCCCGCAATAAAAATGCGAAATTTATGCAGAAGACAAAATCAGATACCGTGCTTTTAATATTGGCTTTTGCGCTCCTGCTGTTTGGAGTTGTGATGATTACCAGTATTGGTGTGCCAAAGTCAATTGAGCTTTCCGCTCCTAATATTGCTTATCCAAATTGTGAACAGGATGGTGTGGATTGCTATCTTCTATTTAAAAACCATATATTTAGAATATTAATTGGGATTGTTGCTTTATTTATTTGTGCGAAAATACCGTACAAATTCTGGAGACGCGCTGCAATGCCATTTTTTGGTTTTATTTTATTTTTGTTATTGGTTGTATTAATCACTGGTAAAGGTTTTGGAACAATCGCTAAGAGTTGGCTTGTAATATTCGATACCTCCCTTCAGCCTGCTGAATTCGCTAAATTAGCACTTATTTTTTATCTGGCCCGGTGGATGGATGAAAAAAATAAAGATGTAGAGAGCTTTCAATATGGGTTCCTGCCCTTTTGTGTAATTTCCGGACTCCTGTTGCTGCCTGTTATTTTACAGCCTGACCTTGGATCAACGCTCGTACTAGCGATTATCGCAGTAAGTATTTATTTTGTTGCCGGAGCAAAAGCCAGACATTTGGCACTTGGTGCTTTTGCGGCATTATTAATTTCAATTATGGTCATTGCCAATGTGACTCATGTTCGAGAAAGATTTTTGGCTTATGTAAGCCTTGATCAGGAATGCAGCGAAAATTACTGCTGGCAAACACAACAAGCTAATATTGCAGTAGGAAGTGGAGGATTTTGGGGAAAAGGTTTAACTCAGGGGGTGCAAAAATCATTATGGCTTCCTCAGGCATCTGACGACTTTATTTTTGCTGCTTCTGCTGAAGAACTCGGATTTATAAGAATATTTTTAGTTGTAATTGTATATGTAATAATTGCTTACAGAGGTTATAAAATTGCAAATACAGCACCTGACAGATTCTCCATGCTTCTGGCCACGGGAATAACCACGTGGATTACAGCTCAGGCATTAATTAATGTTGGTGTAAATACAGGCTTATTACCTGTCACGGGTATAACTCTGCCTTTAATAAGTTATGGAGGATCATCAATATTATCGACTTTAATAGGAATAGGAATACTTTTAAATATTTCAAAATACACAACACCTTATGACACACATCGTTTTCACGGGCGGGGGCACAGCAGGCCATATAACACCCAATATCGCTCTAATACAGAAAATTAAGGAGAAGCATCCTGATATTGAAATTTTATATATCGGCTCAAAAAAAGGGCCGGAAGCTAAGATGATTCCTGAAATAGGTATAAAATTCAAAGGAATAATGACAGGCAAGCTTCGAAGATATTTTAGTCTGACAAATTTTATGGATTTTTTTAGGATTCCAATTGGAATTATTCAATCATATTTTACTTTACGAAAATTCAAACCGGCAGTTGTTTTTAGCAAAGGCGGATATGTTGGGATTCCAGTTGTATATGCGGCTCATTGGCTTAAAATACCTATTATTCTGCATGAATCCGATGTACTTCCTGGTCTTGCAAACAGAATGGCAGCTAAAAAAGCTTCGGTTATTTGCATGGCATTTGATGAATGCAAAGTAAACTTTCCAAGAGATGTACGAAAAGTACTTACTGGTAATCCTATTCGCGAATTTTTATTAAAAGGTGATGCTGAAAAAGGTTATAAATTAACCGGATTCACCGGTGAAAAACCAGTAATTTTAGTAATGGGAGGCAGTCAGGGCGCTCAACATATAAATGAAACAATTATTGAAGCGCTGCCACACTTGGATGCTCAGATTGTTCATATTACCGGTCCAGGCAAAAAAGTGCATGAAGATACTTCAAAATACAAAGCTTTTGAGTATTTAAAAGAGGAGCTCGCTGATATTTATGCAATAACCAATGTTGTTATAACAAGATCGGGCGCTAACAGCCTTGCTGAAATCGAAGCTCTTGGAATACCGGCTGTGCTTATTCCAATAGGCAAAGCAGCAAGCCGCGGAGAGCAAACATTAAATGCAATAGCTTATAAAAAGACACATGAAAATACTGAAATTATAAACGACGAAGAATTAACAAGTGCATCTCTTTTAGAAAAGGTGTCACAATTAATTAACACAAAAGACAAACAAATATCTTCGAATAACGCTACAGATAAAATACTTGAGGTCATTGAAGAATATGTTGCCAGAAACTGACAATACTTGACTAAAGTACGGTTTTGTATGTATGATGTAATCGAAAGGGCATAAATGGGTAAAAAGTTCAAGAAAAGGTAAAAATTCTGTTTTTTGCAAACTTAAAACTTAACAATGCAAAGATGACATTAGTTTTAGTTACAACAATTATTGGCGTATTATCAATAATATTTTGCCTGCTTAATATAAAACTTCTATATAGATATATTAATAAATATCGTTTTGACGAAAGCAAATACACTCTTCTATTTGGTTTTTTAAGACTAAGATACATTGCATTTATTTATATACTGTTAACTGTTGTACTTGCTTTAGGATCAACAGTATTTATTTACTTTATTACTTTATGATTAGTGAATTTGATAATTCAGACAGGCATTTTAAAGGACAACATCGTTCAGAAGTTGTTGAATGTTTCTGTAGAAAACACTGGATTGTATTAGTGAAAGATTTTCTGGGATTTTTTATATTCATAGGACTATTAATTTTAACTTTAATTTACTTCAAGCCAATCTACAATTTTTTCGTTCAGGATTCCCTTATAATAAACTTATTTGCGTTTGGACTAATTGGTTTTTTTACTTTATATATTCACAAATTTTTCTTAAGAATGATCCAATACTTTTTAGAAATAGTGATTTTTACCAATTATAGAATTGTAGTATTAAAAAAATCTCTTTATTTAAAAGATTCTAAAGACGCAACAGATCTTCCAAAAGTACAAGATATTATAAAACATCAGGACGGCATTTTACGAAATGTTTTAAGTTTTGGTGACTTAGAAATAACGCTTTCGTCATCTTCAACAACAAAAATCTTAAAATCTATTCCAAATCCTGATTATCATTTTAGAAAAATAAATAAAGTAAAAAGCGAATATATTAAAGAAACATTAAAAGAGAGAGAACTAAGAAAAGAAAGACTTGAAAATGAAAATAATGATTTAAATTTGGAAGAATCAGTATTTGCAGACAAGGAATCTATCGGGTAAAATCAAGGCATGCAAAATACAATTTTTATTGTTTTAGGAATTATAATAATACTGATATTTTTCTTCAGTATATCCGTAATCCATATACGTGCCTTACGCGACGATATTAATATCAGATGGTACAACTTAGTCGACAAACTTCAGTACAGACAGGACCTTTTCCCCCTTCTGGTTGAAACAGCTAGACTTTTTATAACCGAAAAGAATAAGGAGTTTGAAGAAATGGTTGAAAAAACAATTGAGGTTAGGGCAAGAGCAAGCATGAATTCTATATGTTCAATGAAAAAAATTGTTGTTGAGCATGATTTCAGCAGGCATTTAAAAGAAATTTTTCAGTTTTGCGAATCAATAAATGAACTTAGAGTTAATACAGTTTATCTTGAAGTTAAAAAAAATATTTATGATATCGAAAAAGAGATCAATAAACTTGAAATAGATTATAATGACAAGGTGAGAAATCATAATAATGTTATTGCTCGCTTTTATAATATGCCGGCAGCTTTAACGCTTAGGTACGGCAAAAAATTGATTTTTGAATTTGAGTAGAGCGCAGCGCTGAAAGCGCGTAGCTCTTTGGAGCGAAGCCTTTTAGGCTGAGCGAAGCACAAAAATAGAAAATGTAAAAAAAGTCTTGACGGTGAGTGCGGCCTCACCTATAATGTGAGCGTACACTCACTATTAATTTTTTATATATGGTTGAATTTTTAACTGACAAACAAAAAGCAGTTCTAAAATATATCGAAAAGTATCAGCTTAAAAATGGTAAATCACCAACAATTCGCGAAATGCGCGAAAGGTTTAATGTAAGTTCAGATAACAGCATTATTAAACATTTAAAAGCTCTGGAAGAAAAAGGGTACATTCATAAAGACGACACACCACGTGGTATTAAATTACTTGATGAAGTAAAAAAACGATTAGAGAGTGCGACAATCAAATTACCATTATTGGGATACATCCCTGCTGGTGGCCCGGTTTTAACAGAAGAATTCGTTGATTCCTGGTACGATGTTGGCCCAGATGTTGCAAGTAATACTGAAAATACATTTATTTTACGTGTTCGCGGTGAAAGTATGATAAACGCAGGTATTAATGATGGTGATTTAGTTATAGTAGACAGCAAAAAAACTCCAAAAACCGGTGACGTTGTCGTTGCCTTAGTAGACAATCAAAATACAGTAAAAACGTACATGTCTAAAAACGGCAAATATTACTTACAAGCGGAAAACCCTGAATTTGAGGATATTTATCCTGAGGGTGAATTAATTATACAGGGCGTGGTAACTTCCTTGCTGCGTTTCTATTAGTATTAGAGCTTTAGTACTTAAAACATTAAGAAAGCCTAAAAATTGGCAAAAGCCATGCGTATTTTCTTAACTCTAAAAATCATGAATATCAGAATTCAAACAGCACCAAAATTATGGTTCATACCTACTCCAACTAACATGAAAAAAAGATCAATGAGCCAAAAAATCAGACAATGGAGAAGAAGTAATCAAAAGAAAAGATATCTTATTGCAGGTCAAATGCCTATTTGGTAGAATTAGCCTCCTTCAGCTAACATAATTTATTATTGTTAATGCTGAGATCTTTCTTAAAACCTGCGCTAAAGTTCATTAAATACCCAGGTTGGACCTGGAGAAAAGAGGTGCCCGTTGGCAAACAGACTTATGGTCATCAGAAAAAATTGGTACACACCTTGGAGAACTATATACTATTCCATTTGGCCATTGTTAATCTTCGCCAAGAGGGTTTCTGTTTACAACAAGGTTATTATCATAGAATGGTAAGTCGAACTTGGCGCAGGTTTGACTTCTATTGATGTTTACCTTCTACTTCGCTATATTTGAAACCTGCCAAAGGTAACAACGTGCAAATATGGCGACTCCGATGATCAAACAATACGAAGAGATCAAAGCTAAGCACAAAGATGCTATTTTGCTTTTCCGGCTTGGAGATTTTTATGAAATGTTCGGGGATGATGCAATAAAAGCTTCTAAAATTCTCGACATTACATTGACTGCACGCAATAAAGGCGATGGTAAAATGCCAATGTGCGGAGTTCCTTATCATGCGATTGAAAATTACATTGCGAAATTAACACGCAATGGGTGCAAAGTTGCAATTTGTGATCAGGTAAGTGATCCTAAGCTTCCGGGAATAGTACAAAGGGAAGTAACCCGCACTATTACTCCGGGTACAACATTTAATGATAATATATTAGACAGAAAAACAAATAATTACTTGGTAAGTATGGTTAAAAGTGGGGATTTTTTTGGTTTTGCTTATGCAGATATTACAACCGGTGATTTTTTTGTAACTGAAATTGAAAACGAATCTGAACTTATAAATGAAATGACAAAAATTTACCCGGCAGAATGTATAACGGGTGAAGAAAACGATACATTTATTATGCTTAAAGACAGCTTTGAGTATACTTCTTTTTTTCCTTATGAAAATTTTAGAGATGAGGAAGAATCAATTAAAGATCATTATAAAATTCATTCGATAAATGGATTGGGACTTGAAGGAAAAAGCGCCGCAATTAAAGCAGCGGGGATGTTACTTTTATATTTAATTGAAACTCAGAAAAATGAACTTAAACATTTAAAAACAATAAAGTATTACTCTACAAAAGAGTTTATGCCTTTGGATGAAGCAACGCTTCGGAATCTGGAACTTATTACTACTTTGCGTGATCAGGAAAAAGAAGGTTCTCTTCTATCGGTTTTAGATGAGACTTTAACTTCAATGGGGGGCCGCATGCTTAAAAATTGGCTTTTAAAGCCGCTTCTAAAAAGCGAAGATATCCAAAAAAGATTAGATTGGGTTGAAGAATTACTCGGTAATACGGAATTACTCGGTAATTTACGAGAAACCCTAAAAGATACACTTGATCTTGAAAGAATCATTTCGAGACTTAGTCTCGGAACTGGTAATGCACGTGATCTGATTGCGCTTAAAAATACATTAAAACAGATTCCGGAGCTTAAAAAATCACTCGGTAATTCGGGATTACCAGGTAATTTTATTGATTTGCATGAATTAATGGAAATTATTGCAAAATCTATAGAAGAAGAGCCGCCAATTACTTTGCGCGACGGCGGGATGATTAAAGACGGTTATAATAAAGAGCTCGATGAACTCAAAAATATTAGCAGAGAAGGAAAAACTTTTATAAAAAACCTGCAGGAAAAAGAAATTAAAAGAACCGGAATTAATTCCATGAAGGTCAAATACAATAAAGTCTTTGGATATTATATTGAAATAAGTAAGTCAAATTTGGCCAATGTGCCTGAGGATTATATTAGAAAACAGACACTTGTAAATGCGGAAAGATTTATAACTCCGGAACTTAAGGAATATGAAGAAAAGGTCTTGGGTGCGGAAGAAAAAATAACTGAACTTGAATATAAATTGTTTAATGAAATCCGGGAAAAAGCAGTTGAGAAAATTACTGAAATTCAAAAAAACGCTCAAATAATAGCCACTTTAGATTGTTTGTGTTCATTTGCATATGTTGCGAGGCTTAATAATTACTGCAAACCTGAAGTAAACGAGGGAAATAAAATTGAAATCAAAGCGGGGCGTCATCCTGTTGTTGAAAAAATGACATTTTCAGGCGATTTTATTCCAAATGACATCAATCTGGACAATATCGACAATCAATTATTGCTTATTACAGGGCCAAATATGGGCGGGAAGTCGACAATCTTAAGGCAAGTGGCAATAACTGTTTTAATGGCACATATAGGCTGTTTTGTTCCTGCTGATAAAGCTGTAATCGGGCTGGTTGATAGAATTTTTACCAGAGTTGGCGCAAGCGATAATTTAATTAAAGGCCAATCAACGTTTATGGTTGAAATGCAGGAAGCAGCAAATATTTTAAACAACGCAACAGAACGATCTCTTATTATTTTGGATGAGATTGGAAGAGGAACATCCACATACGATGGAGTTAGCATTGCCTGGGCAATTACAGAATATATCCACAATCATATTAAAGCCAAGACATTGTTTGCAAGCCATTATCATGAGCTTATCGCTGTTGTTGAGTCTTTGGAGCGTGCAAAAAATTTTAGTGTCGGAGTGAAAGAAAAAGAAGATGGTATCATATTTTTATATAAACTGGATGAAGGTGGCATCGACAGAAGTTACGGAATTGAAGTTGCGAGACTGGCTGGTCTTCCAAAGGAAGTAGTTGAAAAATCAAAAACTATTCTTAAAGATCTCGAAGAAGATGTTGTTGATATTAAAATTAAACAAACTGCAAATAAAGCTAAAATAAATGAAGATCAAATGGCGCTTTTTGCTGACTCACGAATTCCGCAAAATTTAAACAAAATAAAAGAGGAGCTAAACCAGATTGATATAAACGGTTTAACTCCCCTTGAAGCTCTTCAAAAACTTGATGAGTTAAAGAAGAGATCTAATTAAACTAGTGTCCGTGTTCTTTGCTCCAACCTTTAAATGTTACAAAATAGAATAACACTAATATTGGTGCAATAATCGCAGCAAGGATAAATTGCAAAATCATCTGCCAAATGAAATATCCTTGTATTCCACCTGATAATGCTCGTGCAATTGGGTCAAGAAGAACTGCTGAAACAATTCCTGAAGCAATTCCTAAAATAAGAAGTAATACAATTGAATAACCGATCAGTCTCCAAATATTTCCCTTCATGATTTTGATACTCTTTTCAAGAGCTGCTTTTGTTCCCATTTTTGGATCATCGTAAAAAATGTAGAAAGCAAAACCAACTTGAATTGATCGATAAATAACAATAACAAATAATACCAAGAATATAATTCCAAATAATGGATTCGCCATGAATCCAGGAGTAAAATTATATGTACCGTAAGAAGCCATAGAATTATAATCCATATTTTGTAAAGCCTGTAATGCTTCAGGATTATCCATTCCCTGAATATTATTTAAATCTTGCATCATTTGATTATATTCAGTTGGCATATTGCCAGGGGCCTGAGCGTTAGCTTTTGCACTAAATAAACTTCCTAAAAGCGGTAATAAAATCATTACAAGAATTAAAACCCAAGCTAACGAATACCAGAAAACACGTAATCCAAGGATGATATAGTCTTTAATTAATCCGAATGCAAACTTCAAACAATCCATTATAGATGTTTTATGTCCGCCAACTACTTCGGAAGATGCTTTAATCATACCACCAAGACTTAAAGCTCCGGTAACGATTGCAATAGCAAGATAAAGTAAAAAAAGTAATCCAGCCATACTTAAAATAGCCGCAACATTACCAGTCATAAGCGCTAAAGGAAGCGCAGCAACCGCACCTGAAGGCAGAATGATAATGTTAAAAATGATTAGTATGAGCATAGCAGCCGCATAAATACCTGAAAAAAGCAGAGGCTTTTTAAAGTAAGTTTTGAAGCTGTCGCCCAGTGCTGTTCCTAGTTTCATAGGAAAAGTTGTTAAGGTATACCTTTTGTAAATATATAGTATTTTTACTTGTTATTAAAGTGTTTTTGCATTATTTTTTGGGCACCATGAATATTATCAAAATTCTTCCTGAAAATTTAATTAATCAAATTGCTGCAGGTGAAGTTGTTGAACGTCCGGCAAGTGTTGTTAAAGAACTTTTAGAGAATTCAATTGACGCAAAAGCAAGCCGCATTACTTTAGAAATTACTGGTGCGGGAGATGAACTTATTAAAATCACTGACAATGGCAGCGGAATGGGCAAAGAAGATGCGAATTTATCGTTTGAGAGACACGCTACAAGTAAAATTAGCAACGCTGAAGATTTATTTAATATCTCGAGCCTTGGCTTTAGAGGCGAGGCTATTGCAAGTATTGCTTCGGTTTGTCATATGACGATGAAAACAAAAAAGCAGGAAGATTCGGTTGGAACTATGATTTTATGTATTGGCGGAGTTATTGAAAAAAATGAAGAAGTAAGCTGCGGTGATGGTACACAAATAGAAGTACGAAATCTTTTTTATAATACACCAGCGCGAAAAAAATATTTAAAAACACAATCAACTGAATACCAAAATATTATTGCGATTTTTCAGGGAATTGCATTAATGCATCCTAAAGTGCACTTTAAACTTATTCATGATGATAAAGCGTCATTTGAATATCCTGTTGCAGATGCATTAATTGATCGCATTCGCGATGTTTTGGGAAAAAATGTTTCTGAAAATTTATTACCGATTTTTTATGAAGGTTCAAATATTCAGTTTGAGGGGTTTGTTGGTAAACCTGAACTTGGACGAAGCGGCACAAAGCATCAATATTTGTTTGTTAACGAAAGACAGATAACCCACCATTTGTTCAGTTATGCTATTGCTGAGGCATATCATTCATTGCTTATGGATGGCAAAAAACCTTTCTATTTAATAAATATTAAAATTAATCCCGCGCTGATTGATGTAAATGTTCATCCGAGAAAACTTGAAATAAGATTTCAGAATCAAAATGAAATTTTTAGACTTTTACAGGCTTCTGCTAAAAAAACATTGGAAAAAAATATATTAATGCCATCGTTTAGAGATTTTAGAGAGCATGAAGCTCCAACTAAAAATCAAATTAAAGCAGCGTTCGAATTTACAGAACGAATCTCAGGAGGAACAGGTCTTAACAAATATTCATATAAACAAGAAGAGCCAGAAGACCTCAGTATGAAGCCTTTAACTCAAATTGCTAAATCATACATTCTTGCTGAAAATGAAGATGGTTTGATATTGATAGATCAGCATGCAGCGCATGAAAGAGTAAGATATGAAGAGTTGATGGATCATCTTGAAAAAAAATCTCCTGAAAAACAACAGCTTTTATTACCATTAGAAATTGAACTCTCAGGGCTTGAAGTTGAAATGTTTGAAAACAATAAATCAATTTTTGAAGATTTGGGATTTGAAATTGAAAGCTTTGGAGGCAACACTTTTATAATTCAGGCAGTACCTTCCCCTGTCGCAAACCAGAATGTGCAAAATATTTTACAACAGGTTTTATCAGACTTAAGTGACGACAAGTCGACACGCGCAGTTAAAAATCCACAGGAAAAAGTTATTGAATATATGGCTTGCAGAAGCGCAATAAAATTTGGTAAAGATTTGAGTTATGATGAGATGGCAGAGCTAATCAGGCAAGTGGACAAATTAAAACGTCCATATACCTGTCCACATGGAAGACCATCAATGGTTCAGCTAACTTATAATGAGTTGGAGAAGATGTTTAAAAGGAAATAATTACTCCAATCCCCACAGAGAAGCAAAATATTGATCGCTAACCAAAGAGGTTTCGTATTTAATTGCGTCACCTTTATTATAAGTGATTTCGTCAGGGTAAGTGCGATAATTCACAACATGCGGATCAGCAACTATTTGTTTAACAAATTTAACGTCATTTATTAAACCCGGCTGTTTTTGAACGGTTAAGCGATATTCGTCGGCGACATCCAAATTAAGTTTATATGGAAGCTTATAAGTTAGTGTAACTTTTGATGTGTTTTGTGGCGCTACTTCATCAGTATAATAGAAATATCCTTTATCAACCGATTCTTCATATCCGACTTTAACATCGGCCATTTCAACGCCCAAAGTGCTGGTTAATTCCGATCCTTTAGGCACATAAATTTTCAATACTGATTTGTTATTACCTTTTCCCAAAATATTCTGAATCCAATCAGGTATGTCAGTGAAGCCAAAAGTAGAAAGCTGGTCGCGCCATTTTAAAAGCACAGAGGGATCCCAAGTATGAGAACGTTCAATTGTGACAATATTGTTTATGCTGCCGTCTTTTTCAATTGAAGTTTCATGAGTTACGGTGGTTTTTAAATAAAGATCGCTTTTATTTCCGCCAATATTAATGGAACTTAAAGAAAAGTAATCTTCATCATCAGGCAATTTCGTCATTTCTGCGCTCATTCCAATTTCCTCAAAGAAATGCTGGATATAATCATCTTTTGACCAGGCGACAATATTCTTTTTCTGAATTTCCTGGCTAATTATTGCTAGGATATTTTTGAATTGTGCATCATCCGAAAGCTTTTGCTGAAGATTAGGAATTACTCTATCAAGAATTTGTTTAGGACTGGCTTCGCCTTCCAATTTTGATTCAACAACATATGTAAGAATCGTATTATAATTTGAGGCATCAAGCTGAGCATTCAAACCATCGACATCAATAGGCCCTGTTATGCTTAATAAATCGGCAAGTATACTTTGATTTATTGCAATTACCGTGTCTACTCCCGGTCCGCCTTCTTTCTCTAAAAACCATGCAGCCTGCTTTGCAGAAACACTAAAGTCAGGAGAGAAATTGGAATCACGCATTCTCCAGTTTGTTGTAAGCTGCGAAATTTCTTCAGGCGCTGGAATATGCTCGTTTAACTGCCCATCATAATCATACACATCATGAAAATCAGCTTTGGTTATATATCCGTCATTTACGTCAATTAACATAAAACTTCCAATAAAACCGCCGGTTGGCCGTGATTCAGTATTATTTTGAAAAAGAATCAAATACCTGTGCGGATAACGATCTCCAAGCATTGCAAGCACAGCTGGTACGCGTTTTTTAAGTTCATCCAAAATTGTAATTAATTGATCTAACCGGCCTTTCAAATCAGCAGGCAGAATCAAATCAGGTGTATTTTTTAATTTTTCTTTAGCTTTGGAAACTTCGTTATATGCTAGCTCAAATAAATTCAATGATGATTTAAGCTTTTCAGTAAGCGAAACATTGGTATTAACAACTTGATCCTTTAAAGCATTATTTTGAAGAAACTGAATTGGAATTTCCTGAAGTCCGCTTACACCCTGGGTAAAATATGAAGCTGCATCAGATAAGTTTTCACCTGATTCCAGTAAACTATAAGCAGTATCACCAATTGTTTCTTTTGCTCCAATTTGAGTTTGACTACCTAAAAACCAAACCTGTTCTTTTGCTTTTTCAAATGAATATTTTGCGGAATCAAAATATTGCACCGCTCCTCCGAAATTTGTATCAACCGCATCTTTACTTCCTGCAATTAAACTTTCATAACCTGTGAATGCATTAGCTTCAACTTCACCGGCAATATTAAAAGCTTTATTCACAATCTGCATCAAATTAAAAACAAATAACACAAAAACAGCCAAAGCAATAAAGTTGTAAACAGGCTTGTATTTGCAGAATATAGGAGTTTTGGGCTTCTCATGAATAATTGTAAATTCTTCTTTAACCGGCTGTTTCTTCTTTTCAACTTTAAGTTCGCGTTTCTCACCCATATCAAGGATAAGGGTGTTTTTACTGTCGCGTTTTTTAATGTCCCTGATTATGGGCATTATTTAATTTTAATGTAATTAATTGTTGAAATTCCATCTTTAAAATAATTCTTACCTAAACTCATATACTGGAACGGCTCTAAGTAAGGAGCAATCCATTCGGGTTTATCGGTAATGAAATTATTAAATAAATAATCCAAATCAAAGAAGATCACTTCATCGGAAGTTCTTATAACCGGTTGAATATTTGATTTTGAAATTTCGCTTGTTTGAAAGCTTGATGAAGGATCAATAAATAAATCGATAGACTTTTTAATCGAATCAAGCTTGGTTGTAATTATCAGTTTATCATCAACAATTATATAAAATACTCCCCATTTTTCGTTTCCGACTTTAAGTACATTAATTGAATAACCTTTGTAATCTTCTTCAGATTTAGTAATTTCATAAGGCACTGTTTGTATTTCTTTGGAAATAGTACCATCTTCAAGTTCGACTTCAACAACTTTAGGCGCAAGCAGCGCGCTTTTTCTGATAAAGCTTTCAGCAATCACGTCTATAATATCTTTATCGCGAAGAGGATCTTCAAGTCCAAGTATAATCGTGGTTGCCTGCGAATCGCCCTCTCCTGTTACTGCAAGCAAATATTCGTCCTGTAATAATGGATAAATGTCATCTTCAAGGCTGATTTCATCACCGAAATACTCTGATTTTAATGACCTTACAGCGCCTTCAAAAATCAAATAAGAAACCTCTCCTCCAACACTGAAAATTTCAGAAAATCTCTGTAATTGTTTTTGTAAATTAAGTCCGCCAGCATAAAATTTAACATCCTGCGGAATCAGTTCTAAAAATTTTGCTCTGAATTTTGAGTCAAAATTTATAAAATCACGACCTCCCAGATAATTATTGTCCAATAATTCAAATGTCTGAACAGCAACACTTTTATCTTCCATAGTAACAGTAAGTCCGTAAGCTTTATAAATCCTTAAAAATGGTTCAAATGCAATGAGTTCTCTGCCTTTCTCACTCATGAACTGGTCATTTGTCTTTAAAAAATTTATTAATTTTTGAACATCAACATAACTAAAAGCAAAAGTGGTTATTGGAAGATTTTGGCTTACCTTCTGATATTCAGGAGATTCAATTAAACGATTTTTAGAATCTTTACTTGAATCGATAATGGTTTTTATAACTTCTTGATTATCACCGACAACAAGATAATTATTTATAAATGTGAAATTAAAAGTCTGACTTAAAGCATATCTATAAATTTCATTTCCATTATATTCATCGGAAATAAGATAATCATCTTTTGACTGCAAACCTCTTGATTCAAGGAATTTTTTTGTTTCGCCTTTATCGCGTGTTTCAACAAAAAATACTAAATCCGTTTCACCTTTCTGCTTTCCTTTTTCTAATAAAGCAGCACCAACCTGCCGGTTAATCCAAGGTTCAACTTCAGTTTCATAGTTAATATCAAGCTTTTCATTAACAAGATTTATTATTGAATTTGGATGAAAAACTTCAAACTGACTTAAAGAATTATAAAATCTCTGTACCTGCTCATGCCCTGGATTTATATTCAACTGAACTAAAGCGATTGTTGAATCTTTAGGAAGCATTGTTGCAAAATCTTCAGGTCGGAATACTCGTGAAACCGTATAAAAGATCACAAAAAGCAATAAAAAAACACCAATTAATCCTATGAATAAACCAGCCATTTTTCTTTTGAAATTCTCTTTTTGCAGAGGAGTCTTCTTTGTTTTTTCTTTTTTTGGCTTTTTCTCCTTGGTTTGCTTTTGATCCATATATGTTGAATTTAATTAAGTTTGTGTGGGTATAATATGGCAAAAATCCTTGTTAAATACAAGAAAATTCTCTAGAATCATGGGTGTAAATTACTAAGTAACTGGGGGGTTACTTAGTAAGTACCCCCATACTAAGTAAGTATAATATTATGAAAGCTTCGGGACTTCGTCAGAAATATATTGATTTCTTTGTAAAAAAACATGACCATAAAGAGATTAAAGGTGGTTCTTTAATACCTGAAAATGACCCTACTGTTTTATTTACAACAGCGGGTATGCATCCTTTGGTACCCTTTTTACTTGGTGAAAAACACCCCGCTGGCAATCGATTGGTTGATTTCCAAAAATGTTTAAGAACCGACGACATTGATGAAGTTGGAGATACGACCCATCTTACTTTTTTCGAAATGATGGGGAATTGGTCGTTAGGTGATTATTTTAAGGAAGAATCGATTAAAATGTCATATGAATTTTTGACTGAAGAGCTTGGATTCGACCCTAATAAACTTGTAGTTTCATGTTTTGAAGGAGATGCTGATGCGCCTCGAGATGACGAAGCTGCAAAAGCATGGGAAGAACTTGGATTTAGAAGAGTTGATAAAGGTCAACCATGTGAAGGCGGCTTAATTTATTTTTACAGCAAAAAAGAAAACTGGTGGGGGCCTGCTGGTCAAACAGGACCATGCGGACCTGACACTGAAATTTTTTATATTAAAGATATACCAAAATGCGAAAAATGCGATGAGCTTGGGCCTTCGTGCGAATGCGGGAAATATGTTGAAATCTGGAATAACGTTTTTATGCAATATAATAAAAATGAAGACGGAAGCTTTACTCCTTTGGCTCAGAAAAATGTTGATACCGGACTTGGTCTGGATCGTGTAATATGTTTATTGCAGGGAGTTGATACTCCTTTTGAAACAGATCTTTTTGTACCTGTGATGAAAAAAATCCGCGAACTTTCAACTAATAACGATACCTTAGCTGAACGAATAGTTGCTGACCATTTGCGTGCTGCTGTGTTTATTTTGGGAGATCCTTTTGGCATTGCTCCATCAAATACTGATCAGGGTTATGTATTGAGACGTTTGATCAGACGTGCAATAAGATATGCAAAAAAACTAGGTATTTTAGGGGCTTTCTGTTGTGAAATAGCCAAAACTTATATTGATATTTATAAAGATGTATATCCCGAGCTGGAAGAATTCAGTGACAAAATAATGGCTGAATTAAGCAAAGAAGAAGAACAATTCAGCAAAACATTAACGCAGGGTGAAAAAGAATTCGAAAAAATGCTTCCAAATTTAATGAAAGGTAAAGAGCCTGTTTTGCCGGGCAGATTGGCATTTAAGCTTTATGACACTTACGGTTTCCCTATTGAAATGACAGAAGAATTAGCAAAGGAAAACGGTTTAAAAGTTGACCGTGAAGGATATGAAAAGGCATATCAAAAACATCAGGAGCTTTCACGTGCAGGAGCAAAAGAAAAATTTGCAGGCGGATTAGCGGACCATTCTGAGCAAACTACAAAACTTCATACAGCCACTCACCTCTTGCATCAAGCGCTCCGAAATGTTTTGGGTGACCATGTTGAGCAAAAAGGTTCAAACATCACAGTTGATCGTTTACGTTTTGATTTCACTCATCCTGACAAAATGACTCCGGAACAAATCGCCGAAGTTGAAAAAATAGTTAATGAACAAATTCAGCGTGAATTGCCTGTAACATGTGAAGAAATGACAGTTAACAAAGCAAAAGAAAAAGGCGCAATCGGACTATTTGAATCAAAATATGGTGACACTGTTAAGGTTTACAGCGTTGGCGATTTCAGCAAAGAAATTTGTGGCGGTCCTCACGTGCAAAACACTAAAGAACTCGGTTCATTCAAAATTAAAAAAGAACAAAGTTCGAGCGCAGGGGTCCGAAGAATCAAAGCAATCGTTAGCAACGAATAATTATGCTCAAAACTTTGCGCTGGGGAGCGCGTATACTAACTATTTTATTAATACTGTTTATTGGACTTTTGTCGATTGATGTTTTTTTTGAAGGATATAGCTTTCCTGAAATCCTTGTGGCATTTTTTATGCATAATATCCCTACACTTTTGCTTATAGCAGCGCTAATTATCGCATGGAAAAGGCCTAAAATTGGCGGAATTATATTTTTAATCCTTGCGCTGGCTTCATTGATATTCTTTAAGACATACCAAGATTTGATAGTGGTTTTATTAATAACTTTGCCGCCAACAATAATAGGTTTATTATTTATTTATGAATCAATCAGAGCAAAAACAATCAAGAAATAAGTTCACCTTCCAATAGCCACTCTCTTGCATTAACCACTTTAACTTCAATAATTTTTCCTGTTAATTCTTCGTGTGAATTAAACTGAACTGTCTTGAAATGTTCGCTTCTGCCCTCGCAAATTCCTTTTCTGCATTTTTCAACTAAAACTTTAACTGTGCGGCCTTTGAATTTTTGATTTTGGTCAAATGCTGTTTGTTTTAAAACTGCGTTTAATCTGTGCCAGCGGTCGGTTTTAACTTCTTCAGGAATATCATCAGGTATATTTGAAGAAGCAAAAGTGCCTATGCGATCGGAATATTTTGAAAGATAGCACATGTCCCATTTAACATCTTTATAAAGCTGAATTGTATCCTGGAATTGCTCCTCGGTTTCTCCACAAAATCCAACAATTATATCGGTTGTAATCGCGATATCAGGAATGGCTGTACGAAGCTTATTTATTAATTCCCTGTACCAATCAGAAGAATAATTTCGATTCATTCTTTTTAGAACTTCATCATTACCAGACTGAACCGGGAGATGGATATAAGGCATTAAAGTCTCGAGTTGAGTCATAGTATTTATTAAAATGTCTGAAAGATCTTTTGGATGATTTGAAGTAAATCTTAAACGTTTCAATCCGCGCTCTTTTAATTTATCGATTTGAGTTAGGAGCTCAACAAATGGATTCGACCATTTATTAAAAAGATCTGTTTTTTTATCATAGTCACTTATTCCGTAAGAGTTGACATTCTGGCCTAAAAGAGTGATCTCAAGACAACCGTTGTCTACCAATTTTTCGCATTCCGCTAAGATTTGCGGGATTGGCCTGGATTTTTCACGATGTCTACTGTAAGGTACAATGCAATATGTACAAAAGTTGTCGCAACCTGTTCCAATCGGAACAAAAGCCTGTGCTTTATTTGAATAAACCGGGTTAATACTAAAATAATTTTCAAGATTTCCGGTAAGTAAATCAGGTGCGTCAATTTCAGGCCATAAATCTTTAATTAAACCCGGAAGTTTTGGGAGATCTTCGATTCTGAACACCATATCTATTTCTGAAAGGCTTTTTATTAACTTATCCTTTTCTTCGGAATTTTTAGTAGATGTTTTGCGAACCATACAACCGGTAATGCCGGCTATTAAATTAGGGCGTTCACGTCTTAATTCTGTTAATTTTCTCATCTGACCTGTTACTTTATCTTCAGCCTTTTGTTTAACCGAACAAGTATTGAACAAAATAAGATCTGCCTTATCCATATTTTCAACTTTTTGCATTCCAAGATTTTGAAGCACAGCATCAATTCGCTCTGAATCAGAGTAGTTCATCTGACAGCCCAATGTTTGTATATGGTAATTTAATTGCATAATAAAACAGAATTTTGTGGATTTTAAAGTATCAGAATTACTTTAAAAATTCAATGTCCCATGTTAGCATCAGATAAAATTAACAAAAAAAATTATGGCTATGGATGTAATACTTGGAATTGTTGGCGGACTCGGCATCTTTATTTATGGTATGTACATAATGTCGGATGCGCTAAAACAGCTCACGCTTGATAGATTAAAATCAGTTTTAGAAAAACTTACATCAAATCGTATTAAAGGTGTACTTGTCGGAACAGGAGTAACAGCATTAATACAAAGTTCAAGTGCAACTTCTGTAATTTTAATTGGATTTATTAATGCAGGCTTAATCACTTTGGGCAAAGCAATTCCTGTTATATTGGGTGCAAATATAGGTACGACAATTACAGCTCAATTAATTGCATTTAAGCTAACGCACTTTTCACCTATATTTATTGCAGTTGGTGCTTTTGTATTCTTTTTCGCCAAAAAAAATAAAATTAAGAAAATAGGTATTGCTGTTTTAGGATTTGGACTTTTATTTATGGGTCTTAGTATGATGAGTGACGCTGTTAAACCATTGGCAGGAAGCGAATCAATTAAAAATCTTTTTATTCAGTTTGGAAGCTGGCCAATATTGGCAATATTTCTTGGAATAACAATTACAATTTTATTACAAAGCAGCAGTACAACAATTGGTATAGTTATTGCGCTTGCAATAGCAGGTTTAATTGATTATAGGGTTGCATTCTTTTTAATACTCGGTGATAACATCGGAACCTGTATTACCGCGATTATTGCTAGTGCAGGAGGTAAAATAGCCAGTAAACAATTAGCATTGGGCCATACTTTATTCAATGTAATAGGGGTAATTATTGCTTATTTTCTATTCCCTGTTTATCAACATTTTATACCTATTTTAAGCCCTGATGACCTGACCAGACAAATCGCAAACACTCACACTGCATTCAATGTATTTAATACTTTAATTTTCTTACCTTTTATTGGTTATTACACGCTTTTAATTAAAAAAATAATTAAAGGTCAGGATTATGAACAAAAAGAAGTACAGTTTTTAGACAAAAATTTATTAAGTACACCCTCAATTGCACTCACCGCTGTAAAAAAAGAAATGGGTACAATGCTTACTATTACTCAGGACATGCTTAATAAAACAAGAAGTTGTCTTAAAAAATTCGACCATAAAAAATTTCAGGAAGTTTTAACAGATGAAGATTCGATAGATAAATTATATAAATCAATTTCAGGTTATATTATTGAAGTTACAAGAAAAGAGCTTTCTGATGAAAGTTCCGAATATTCTTCAACACTTCTTAATGGAGCAAAAGATATTGAACGCGTTTGTGACAGAATAGAAAAAATTGCACTTATTTCACAGCACATTTATGAAGACGATATAGAATTCACGCCTCCTGCAAAAACAGATTTGGAGAAATTTTTCAAAGACTCAAATAGAATGCTGGAACTAACAAAAAATGCATTTATAGAAAACAATAAAAGAAGTTCATTAAATGCGCTATCTCAAATGACTGATACCAATGCAACTTTATCAAAGGCTGAAAAATCCCATATAACAAGATTAACAAGCGGTAATTGCGGACATATAGCCGGATATTTATTTGCGGATTTAATGATTCACTTTGGAAGAATAAACGGACATCTTAAAAATGTTGCCGAAGCAGTTAAGTAAATTTCTATATAAAGGGAAAGCGGGCCCCCAAGGGCCAAATTAGATTCAACTCTCGAGGACCCGCTAAAGGGGTCTGATACATGAGATACCGAAGCACTCAGGTATCAAAGGGGATGAATCGCTCACCCCCACAAGAAGCCGAAGCTTAAATAGAAGATGAGAAATTCAAGGGTTGTAATTCAGATTCTAAGACCGAAGTCTACAGAACCATCATTACACTAATATGATACCACATCGAGAAAGAAATGTCAAATACGATTTAAGCTAATTTTTCTTTAAACCAATTTTTTGCTCTTCCCCATAAGCTTTTTTTCTTTGGTGTTTTAGCTACATCAGCCATTGCAGGGATTGGCGGAGGTCCAACTTTTGGCATTCTATCATCAGTAATAGAAGCATATTCAGGTACATCGTTTGATTCACCTCTTGGAATATCGTAAACCTGAGGTCTTGCATCTGCAGGAATTGCCGGTGGTTTAACTCCTAAAATAGGTTTAATTTCTTTTGGAAGCGGAGCCGCACCATACATTTTTGGTTCCGGAGCCATATTTTTAACTTTCAAAATCTGACTTTCTTCAACCGGAATTGGTGGTGGTTCCGGTAAAATATCATCTTCAGTTAATTTATAATATGCGTCCTGCGGAATTGGCGGCGGAGTTTGCTTTCTCTTTCTGTCCATTGCTGCTAGAACCGCTTTTAATTCAGGCATTGGCGCTGAACCAAAATCCTGCGGTTTAGCCATTTTCACATCAAACATATCCTTAGGTTCAATTTTATAAACTCTTGCGTCTGCAGGAATTCTAGGAGGTCTCTTTGCAAGCATATCCCCAAGTACAGGTTTAAGATCAGGCATTGGAGCCGAACCAAATGATTTAGGAGTATTAGGCGGCAAAGGTGCAACAGATAAAATCTGGCTATCATCAACCTGATGAACAACTGCATCAGCTGGAATTGGCGGAGGAGTTGGAGCATCAACCTGATGTTCAGCAAACATCGTATGAGAAGGCGTTTGTTCAATTGAACCGGTTGTACTACCCATAGCTAAATCAGGCATTGGGAAGGATTTTGCTACTTTTTTAATTGCTTTTGTCATTCTAACCATTGTACCTAATGCCTTTCCATCTTTGGTAGCATAACTGATTTTTTCATGAGGTAATATATTGTCTGCACTTCTTTCAAGATGAGCTACTCCAGGGAATTCCATCAATTCGACACCTCTGGCACGATAATCTTCATACATTTTGTATGCTTTGCCTTTCTTCTTTGATTTCATTAGCCATTTATAATTTTGAAGAAGTTCTTTTGCCTGCTTTGCTCTTCCTCGATGTCTTTTCTGATAATCATTCCAATCTTTAAGCTGTGCCTCTTCTTTTTCAGTTAAACCTTCTTTTGTTAATGCCTTTTCAACAAGACTTTCTTCAAGCAATTTCTTATAAAGAAGCCATCCATTTTCAGTTTTTCTGAGTTCTTGATAGTATGCATATAAAGCTTTATATCTCTCTTTTCTTGGAAGTTTTTTTATCATATTTTTTAATGCATCTTCCAGAAATTTTGAATAAGAAACATTTCCTTCTAAATTGAATTTTTTGCCTTGCCACATTTGCTTATAAATTCCATCTGGTAAATCATCTACTGTTTTGACATCAATATTTGCAAATCGCGGATTAGAAGTTGCACCTCTTACATCAACAGTTTTTTGAATAGGGGCTGTTCTATGTGCAGGCTGTGGTTTCATAATATCTTTACTTGCAGCCATAACTTCTTTAGGTGCTTTCATGCCAGCAACGCTCATTACCGCATGCATAGGTGCCTGCATTGACTCTGGCCTCATAGCATGTTGCATTGTTGCTGCCTGTCGCATTGCTTCAGCTTGCATAACCGTATGCATAGGGGCTTTCATTGAAGGAGCCATCGTAGGACCCATTGAAGGTTCCATAGTAGATTCCATTGTTGAAATAGGAGCCATAATCACTTTTTCTTTCTTAACATCAATTGTTGATTTTGATGCAACTTTATCTTTACCTCTTAATGAATCTTTTTTGCCTTCGTGTTTGTAAGTCAAATATCCAGATCCGCCAAGTACAGCCAAAACTACTCCAAGAATTACTGCTTTAACAGTTTTTGGATTACTACCTACCCAAGACTTTAATCTTTCAGTAGGTTTTTTAGGATTTTTTTCATCGGTAAGCTTATCTCTAAATGAAGGTAATTCAGGGAGTGTTATACCATGATTTATGACTGCTTTAACAGCAGCTTCAGGAGCTGGTTCAGCAGCGGGTTCCGGTCTTTGATCACTGGCTTTTTCAGCTAATTTTGTTATTTGCTTTTTAAGTGTTGCTGAAAGTGCTGGCTGGGCAGGCAGTGGTGTTTTAATTGCCAAACCAGGAACCGGAGGATATACATTAAAAGTTTCTCTTTCTTGAGTAGATGAAGCATCAGTTGTACCATCAGTTGATGCTGGCGATGCTGGTTCACTATGTGAAAGATCTAATTCGTGTGCCGGCACTGGTTCTTGAGATGTATACTGTTTTACTACCTTTGGCGTGTTTACTTTTAGTACTGGTTTCAATCCTCTTTCCGGTGCTGCCGGAGCTGGTCCAGAATTATAATTTTGCGTAAGATCGAATTCACTCAACGCTGCTGGTTCAGGATCACTAGCTTCAGCATCTTCAGCATCTTCAACTTCATCCAAATCTTCTTCGGATAATTCTTCAGGTTCAACTTCGTGGCTTGCATGTAAGATTTCTTCATCAGTTTGCGTTTGATCAGCTACAACATCAATGTCTGTTCCTTCAGTTGCAGGTAATATTGCATCAACGTCAGTATCCTGATCTGCTGGTTCAATTGAAGCCTGAATATCTGTACGAACTATTGTAACTTCATTAGGTTTTTCTGAATGTGCAGTAGGTGATATTGGCCTTTTTCCTTTAAATTTCACTTTTCTTCCCTTTTTGAAAACTTCTGTTTTTTCACCTGTTTCCGCATAATAAACACCTGAAGTTTCATCTTCATCAAAACCACTATCTAAATCTTCAGGGTCTGTATCTGACGCTGACGGCTCTTCAATTCTTCCTGGTACCGGTATATCCACTCCACTAATAGTTTTAATTGTTCCAGGCTTTGGTGTGATATGCGCCGCCGCAGTTTTTACACCAACACCATCTGCAACAATTTCAATCGCTTTGATTGCTTCTCTTTCTTTAGCTGCCTTCTTTTTACTATCAGCTTTTAATCCATCTATTAAATCCAATAATTGCTTCCTTTTATCATTAAACTGCTTGTCAATTACGCCAATCATTAATTCTTTAACTTTGGCTCCTGCTGTATCAATATTAAGAAGTTTCCTTAAGAAAAAACCAAAAACATTCATGTTTCCTTCAATATAATAACGTTCCATCAACTCATTATGTAATTTTTCGGAATTACTTACCCAGCTAATTAATCTGAATCTTAATTGCATTTTTTTTCTAAATGTTTCTTCTGCTTTGCTTCTTTCTTCATCATTTTTATATTTTGAAGGATTAAATTTCGCATTTTTATTTTTTAATAATTCTATCCATTCATCAAATATATCTTCCAAGAAAAATGAAAGTTGAGATTCAATATGTTCTTCAACTCGTCTTCTCATTGGTATAGCGACAAAACCCGATCTTACAGCCAAAATTGCAAAATTAACTATACTTCTTCCAACCGGAGTGGAATGTTTTTCTTTATCATCGATAAATTCTCTTAATTTTTCTTCTGTATCAATTTCTTCAGGAAATAAATTATCCCTGGTTTTTTCATTTTCCCACAATCCCCAGATAACATTTTTTACCAATGAAGATAATTTGGATTTTGGATTTTTAAAGTTATATTTTACATAACTATCCAATAAATCCTGTTGTGTTCCAATAAATTTTAAATCATCTTCATCTACAAGTCCTATTGCAATCTCTCTGGTTGCTTCAAATTCATCGTCACGTGCATCATGAGTAGGCCATTTATCTTTTGATCCTGATCCAATACCAGTTAGTCTCTCTGGAGGCATAATAATTAAAATTAATAATATTTAGATTCAAAAATTTATAAGAGCAGAAAGCCAAAATCATTACAAATAATACTACTTTTCATCAATTAAAAATTCTTCTCCCCAGGCAATACCAACACCTTGATCTGCTCCAAGTTTTTTATCCTTTGATCTTTTTAGCGTTCTATTTTCATGGCCTTTATTTCTGTCATAACTTATATCAACAAATGTTTGTCCTCCTGCCATATTGTCCTGACATATAAGTCTTATTGGGGTCGCACCAATTTTTTCTGCTACCTCAACTGGTCTTAAAGTAGCTGATCTTTGAGCTAAATTGAGTGCAATAAAAGCTCCCAAAGTGCCAAAGTACTGTCCTTTGGTTGCATCCTGTAGCTGAGACATTAATTCAAGCTGATCTTCGCTTGATTTGCCAGGAAACAATCCTTTGTCTGCTGTAATATATACCAGTGGCTGTAGTGTCCCAAGAGTTCTTCTGCGTTGTGTTGTATTTTTTAACGTTGATGGTTTATTCAACTCATCTTTACCTAATACATCACCACCTGATACGCCGAGCATAAATTTTGCAACATCTTCAACATCTGCTTGCTGATTCTTTACATCCTGAGTTTGAGAATCTCCAATATTAATACCTATTTTTGCTAAAATAGATTTTACAACTTCCTTCATATCCTGATGATAAATCATATCTAATTCTTGAGCATTAAGTGGCTGAACACCAATATGAACACCTAGTTTTTTAAATAATTCAGTGACAAATTCCTCACCGGTTAAATCTTTAATCGAAACCCATGTTTCTTTATCTACAACCCCTTTATCAGCGAATTCTCTTATTGCATTTTCTATTGTTGCAACTTCACGTTCATCAGTCATCCAGGTATTTAATACATGTGCAGCACCTTTTGCAGTATCTGCAATTTTTTCAAGAAGTTCAGGTGTAACTCTATCAGGCAGTCTTCCTTTTAAAAGTTCAACATACCTTGTAAGCTGCCTGGCCAATCTAAAAGAATCTTTTCCAAGCTTTTCCTGAACTGACTGAACAGTAGGTGATTCTTTTACACCTGTATGTATATCTCTTACAGTCTTATCGAGAATTTGAACAAGGCAGGGTTTTGCCTTTTCCATACTTCTAACTACTCCTCTTCTTACTTCATCTTTAAACTCAGGTGAATCATCTTCATAAAACCAATCATCAGGAGGTAATTCAGCAGATTTTGGGTCTTGAAGATACGACATATTTTTTTCAACACGCCATCTTATTATTGCTCCTGATACCATAGTAGGCCAATCACGAACAACTCTATTTTCAACACGATCACTAATAGGGGCCAATTCACTATCATTTAAACTAGCTTCGGTTGTAGAAGTATCTTTTTCCATAATTTTAAAATTAAAAAATAAGAAAGGTAATTTAATCTATCACTTTTATTTCAATTTTGTCAACAAATTATGTGTTTGCAGAAAATAACAACTGCTCTGTGGTGTCCCCAGCAGGAATCGAACCTGCATTTAGAGCTTAGGAGGCCCTCGTTCTATCCATTGAACTATGGGAACTCATTAAGGTTTAAACAGCTTTTAAAACAACAACATCTGTGCGCTCTTCAGGTAATGAGCTTTTTGCCTTTACTTCAAAAACATCAACTTCTTCATAATCTGTTGTGCCAATTTCTTTTAAAAATTTCTCAAGCTCTTCAGTGTTGTCATAATACATTGGAATGATAACTCTAGGATCGATATCTTCAATAGCATTATGGATTTTTTTATTATCAAGAGCTCTTTTACATGCAACAGGTACAATCAAAACATCTATATCTCCGATTTTTTCCAAAATATCTTCATCGAGTTCCTGGCCAATTTCACCCAAATGACAAATTCTAATGTCATCTACCAATAAACTAAAAATTACAATTCTTCCTTTATCAGAATCTCCTTCTTCTTGCTCATTTGTAAATGTTGGAATAGAAATAATTGCTGCTCCCTGAACTTCATATTCGCCTGGCCAATTTATAATTTCAGCTTTTTCACATCCTTTAACTAACTTTGCTTTTTCATGATAATCATCTGTAAGAAGTATTGTGTCAGCTTTAACTTCTTTTAAACTGTGCTTGCCTCCTTCAACCGGATTAATAACTATTGTTGTTGATTTGCCTTTTATCGTAAAAGTACTTTCTCCGTGCCATTTAATTTCCATTTTATTTTGGTTAAGCTTAAAAAACGCAGGCAAATTGTACTTTAATTTTATAAAAAACGCAAAAGCTTGAAGTTTTACTCAAATTTCGCTAAGTTATGGCCGGTTATTAATAATTTTTAATTATGGGTGAACTAAAAAAATTACATGCTCGGCAGGTACTTGATTCACGCGGGAATCCGACTGTCGAAGTTGAAGCATATTCAGAAAACAATATGGCGCGAGCAATTGTTCCAAGCGGCGCATCAACAGGCGTACATGAAGCTGTTGAACTTCGTGATGGAGACAAATCAAAATATATGGGCAAAGGTGTAACAAAAGCTGTTGCAAATGTTAATGATGTAATCGCTAAAGAAGTTGCTGGGCATGATATTTTCGATCAGGAAGGCTTGGATACAAAACTTATTAATTTGGATGGAACCGAAAACAAAGGTAAACTCGGTGCGAACGCAATTTTAGGTGTTAGCCTTGCAGTTTCTCATTTGGCTGCAAAAGAAAACAACGTTTCTTTGTATGAATATTTAAATCCTGACGCAACTTTACTGCCGGTTCCAATGATGAATATTATTAATGGCGGTAAACATGCTGATAGCGGTCTTGATATTCAGGAATTTATGATCTTACCAGTCGGTGCACCCACATTTGCAGAAGCACTTCGAATGGGTTCTGAAATTTTTCACAATCTTAAAAAAATTCTTAAAGATAAAGGGCTGGCAACAAGCGTTGGAGATGAGGGCGGTTTTGCTCCAAATCTTCCAAATAATGCAGCGGCATTTGAATATATTTTAAATGCAATCGAAAAAGCAGGATACAAAGCCGGTGATGATGTAATGCTGGCGATAGACGCGGCGGCTTCAGAATTCTACAACAAAGAAACAAAAAAATATTCAATCGACGGCAAAGAACTTTCAAGTGAAGAAATAGTGGATTATTATGAAGAACTCCTTAATAAATTTCCGTTAATTTCTCTTGAAGATGGGTTGGACGAAGACGATTGGGACGGATGGGCTATCCAACATAAAAAAATAGGAAATAAAGTTCAGCTTGTTGGTGATGATTTATTGGTTACAAATGTTAAAAGGCTTAAAAAAGCAATTGATGAAAAAGCAGCAAATTCAATTCTTATTAAATTAAATCAAATAGGAACATTAACTGAAACAATTCAGGCAATAAAAATGGCTAACGATGCAAATTGGACAGCTGTTGTTTCACACAGAAGCGGTGAAACAGAAGATACAACTATTTCTGATTTTGTTGTTGCAATGCAAACTGGTCAGATAAAAACAGGTTCTTTATGCCGTACAGAAAGAATCTGCAAATATAATCAATTGTTAAGAATAGAAGAACAACTTGGAGAAAGAGCTCGTTATGAAGGAATGAATGTATTTACTAACATTCAAAATTAATGGGTCCAGGATCATTATCAACACTACGAAAACAATATATTAAAAAAATTTTTCCGGGCCGTACTCCATCCTCACATAAAGGTCAGAATGGAAAAGTTTTAATTGTTGGAGGGAGCATAGAATATTATGGTGCGCCTTTATTAAGTGCTTTAGGTTCATTATATAGTGGCAGCGACTTGGTTTATGTATTTGTTCCTGAAAGTAATTTTGATGTAAGCCGAAGTTTGTATCCGGATTTTATTGTTAAAAAATTTCCAGGCCAATACTTAACTCATCAGGGTGTTGCTGAAATTTTACAAATGTCTAAAAAATGCGACAGTGTTTTAATTGGGCCTGGCATGTATGATCGTGAAGTTACTGTTCGTGCAATTTTGGAATTAATTGAAGCCTTGGAAGTACCAACTGTTCTGGACTCAACTGCAATAGAAGTTTTAAAATTAGTAAAAGAAGTACCGTTAAGTCAGCCAATTGTTGTTTGCCCTCATAAAAATGAATTCGAAAACTTAACTATGCGCGATATTAAAGATAGCAAAGAGCAGGACGATATAATTAAATTTGTCAGAACCATTGCAACCGAAATGCAGATTAATGTTTTATTAAAAAGTCCTACTGATGTAATTGCTTCTCCTCAGGGTGATGTGGCCTTAAATAAAACAGGAAACGCAGGTTTAACTGTTGGCGGAAGCGGCGATGTTTTGGCTGGGGTAATTACTTCTTTAATTGCGCAGGGAGCCACACCGTTTGATGCATGCAAAATCGCTGCATTTTTAATAGGTTACACAGGTGACTTTTTATATAAACAAAAAGATTTTTGTTTTAGCGCAACTGATTTGGCTTTGGAACTCCCGTTTACTATTCGTCAGATTCTTCAATAATGATTATTAAAAAAACTTTTACACGCAACGGAGGCATTAGCCACGAACCTTTTGACTCTTTAAATGTTAGGTTTGGGATTGGAGATAATGAAGATGATGTTCTGGAGAACAGGCAGCGAATTTGTGCTGAACTTGGAATTGATATGGGGCAGCTAATCAGCCTAAATCAGATTCACGGTGACCGGATATTAAAAGTTGATGAAAGTGTGCATGGAGAAATCGATGGATATGATGCAATGATTACTGATTTAGCCGGTAGGTTTTTAATGATTCAGGTCGCGGATTGCCAGGCTGTTATGATTTGGGATGAGAAGCGCGGAGTTATTGCCAATGTACACAATGGATGGAAAGGGTCAGCGCAGAATATTGTTGGAAAAGTAATTAGAAAAATGATTGATGATTTTGGATGCAATGCCGCAAATATTAAAGTTGATGTTTCGCCTTCTTTAGGGCCGTGTCATGCTGAATTCAGTGACCCATACAATGAATTGCCGAAAGAGTTGCATGAATTTATCGATGATAAAAATCATGTGGATTTTTGGAAAGCAACAAAAAAACAATGTATGGACCAAGGTGTTGATGAATCAAATATTTATATTGCGGAATTATGTACTGCCTGCAATACTGACAAATATTTTTCGTATAGAGGTGATATTAATTTGGAAGGAACCGGAAGATTTGGTGTTATTATAGGAAAAAAGAGCAGTTGACTTTTAAATAAAATGTAGTATTATTGATCAAGTTTTGTGCTTCGCTCTTTTGCAGCTGAAAACAAACTTTCGCGGCTTCAAGCTCTTTAACATCATTCGGGAGGGACAAAAAACATGGATTTCAATCCGAATCAACTTCTGTACATTGGAGTAGCTTTGGTAGCATTGGGTTTTGTATACCTGATGCTGCGTAACGAGGTGCTGCCACCAAGATTCTTTGTTGGCACCGGCGTGTACTGTCTGACACTTTACATTCTGTGGAAAGACAAACAAGCCACAGTCAGTAACTGCCTGGCACTGTTAGTCATCTTCATGATCCTGATAACAATTCCAATAATTCGAAGATGGGTGTTCCCGGAGGAGAAAGAAAAGAAAAGCCGGTGATCAAGTCCTCGCGCGAGCGCATTTGCGCTCCGCGAGGCAATCTTCTAAAATACAAATATGAATATCGCACTTATTGCAGCAGCAGGTGAAAGTAAAAGAATGGATGGTAAAATCCCTAAACTACTTTTGCCAATACATAATAAACCGCTTTTATATCATACGATTGTTAATTTTTACGATCACCCAAAAGTAGATCGGATTGTTATTGTTATTAATCGAAAACTTAAAAAGCCCGTTGAAAAAATGCTAAAAGCATACTTTCCGGGGAATAAAAAAAATATAAAATTGGTTCCGGGCGGAGGCACCCGGGCCGAAAGCGTGCTAAACGGAATCCAATATATTTCAAGATACATAAAACCTAAATTAAAAGATCTGATTTTGATACATAACGGTGCTAATCCGATTGTTAGTTTTGAGGAAATCGAAAAATGCATAAAAAAGGCTGCTTCAAAAGGTGCTTGCATTGTTACGCATCCTGTTAAACCAACTTTAAAAGAAATAAACCAAACTAAAATCCATAAAAGCCATGATCGTGAAAAATTCAAACTGGCTCAAACCCCTCAAATTTTTACATATAAAATTTTAAAAGATTCACTTACAAAAGTTGGCGCAGATTATATTGATATGACTGACGAAGCCCAATTGGTAGAAACCGCGGGCCATCATGTTTATCATGTACCGGCATCCGAACATAACATAAAAGTTACTACCATTGAAGATTATGAATTTGTACGTCATGCACTTGGAGACCTTCCCTCTGATTATCTTGTTGGAATCGGCCAGGACAGCCATGAATTCGATGATACCGGAAATTTAATTTTGGGCGGACTTGAATTTAAAAATGAGAATAAATTACAAGGAAACTCAGATGGCGATGTTTTACTACATGCGTTGTGCAATGGCTTACTACAGGCAATTGGCGAAAAATCATTGGGAGCTTTTGCTGATAAATGGTGCAAAGTTAAAAAAATAAAAGACAGCAGAAATTATCTATATAAAATTCTAAAAAAAGTAAACAAACGCGGATACTCGATTAACAATATCGGCTGTATGATAGAAGGCAAACGTCCAAAAATCGACTTAATATCACCAAAACTTAAAGCCAACCTTGCGAATTTATGTGATATTCCGGAAATGAGAATAGGGATTATATCTACTTCAGGTGAAAATTTAACTTCGTTTGGCAAAGGAAAAGGCTTACAATGTTACTGTATTGTTTCTTTAAAAAAAAATGATTAAATACGCATTCGCAAAAGTAAATCTGGCTCTGGATATTCTTAAAAAAGATGAAAACGGATATCATCAGATTCAAACAATCATGCAGCAAATTCCTGTTATGGATGAGATAATGATTTCACAGGAAAAAGGTGATGGTAAATTTAACGTACGCTTTAGAGGTAACGAAGCCAAGCTGATCGACCCTCAAAATAATACAGTTGCAGAAGCCATAAAAGCTTTAAATAAAAACTGGGAATTTAAGCATGACTACGACATTATTATTGATAAAATAATCCCGCTCGGCGCGGGCTTAGGCGGTGGAAGCAGTGATGCGGCAGCAATTATTACGGCTTTGAATTCTTTGGAAATAATGAAACTGAGCCTTGATGAAATGCGTGAAATCGGTGCGGGAATCGGAAAAGATGTTCCGTATTTCATTGAAAATGAAACAGCTTACGCAACTAACTATGGAGAAAAAATCAAAATTTTGCCCCGGCTTTTATTATTAAGCGGCTGGACTGAAAAATATAAAATACTTGTTATTCCGCAGCTTCGAAAATCAACAAAATTAATGTATAACAAGATCGATTTATCACAGTGCGGAGCCAATACAGGACAAACTAAAAAAATGCTCGCAAGCGTTGAATCAAATTCAACAAAAGATGTTTTTGAAAATATTCATAATGATTTTGAAAATTTTGCTGGTGCAGGATTTGAAGAAATTAAAAGTAAACTGCTTGAAAACGGCGCAAACCAGGTAATGCTTTGCGGCTCAGGCACTGCTGTTTTTGCGCTTTCTAATAATCCGTTCGATTTAGAAGCGCTTTCCCAAGCGTTACCGAATCAGCGTATTCTAAATCTGATCCGATAGGCAGACCTCTGGCGATTCTTGTTATCTTAATATTGTTGTCAACAAAGTGTTTTTGGATGTAAAGTGCGGTAGCTTCCCCTTCCAGACTTGGATTTGTCGCTAAAATTATTTCATTTATTTCAGGATTTTTATCAACGCGGCTAAAAAGCTCTGCAATTTTCAATTGATCAGCTGAAATGCCGTCAACCGGAGATAAAACCCCATGAAGAACATGGTACAAACCTTTATATTTTCCTGTTCTTTCAATTGCAATTACATCAAGTACATCTTCAACAATGCAAACTCTGTGAGTTTCGCGCCCGGGATCAGAACAAATATTACAAGGCGACTCTTCAGTTACATGCCAGCACTCTTCACAAAACGCCAATCCGTCTTTTAAATTTAAAAGTGCTTCCCCTAAAGGTTGTATTCTCTGATGCGGAGATCGAAGCAAAAAAACAGCAAGTCTTTGAGCTGACTTCGGGCCAATACCCGGAAGTCTTGCAAGTTCATCAATGAGTTTTTGTAACGAAGCAGGAAGCATATATTAACGTTCTAAATGTCTTAAGAATTCTGAACGGGTTTTATCATTAGATTTAAATAAACCTTTAACAGAAGATGTTGTAACAACAGTATTTTGCTTTTCAACGCCGCGCGCCATCATGCACATATGTTTGCCTTCAATAATCACGCCAACGCCTTTTGGCTGCAAAGCTTTATCCAAAGCATCGGCAATCTGAAAAGTAAGGCGCTCCTGATTTTGTAAACGACGCGAAAAAATTTCGACAATTCGCGGAATTTTTGATAGACCAATTATTTTACCATTCGGGATATATCCAACATGAACCTTGCCGTAAAAAGGAATCAAATGGTGCTCGCAAGTACTATAAAATTCGATATCCTTAACAACAATCATCTCATCATATTTTTCATCATCAAAAACAGTGAGCACATCTTCGGGCTTAAGTTTATAACCCGAATAAAGCTTATCCCATGCCTTAGCAAAACGGTCAGGTGTATCTTTAAGACCTTCGCGGTCTGGATCATCACCAATATATTTAATAAAGTCGCGTGTAAATTCTTTGATTTTATCTTTATCCATAGTAAAGTAGGTTTAAATCACTGGGTGATTGCGGATCACTCGGTGATTGCAGATTACCGAGTGATATTTTAACATTTTGGTATGAAAATATACACCAAAACAGGAGACAAAGGCAAAACTTCTTTATGCGACGGCGAAAAAGTTAGCAAAAGTTCGTTGCGTGTTGCAGCCTATGGCGATATTGATGAATTAAGCTCAGCAATCGGGTTTGCGATTGCAATTACGAGATCAAGGCTTATAAAAAAGGTGTTAGAGTCGGTTCAGCGCGATTTGTTTATTTTGGGATCACATGTTGCAACATATAAAAAAGATCTCCATGAAGTTCTACCAAAATTTGATTTAGGTAAAGTGCGTGATTTAGAAAAAATAATTGATAAATTCAGCAAAGGACTGCCAAAATTACATCAATTTCTCCTCCCGGGAGGAACAAAATCAGCCTGCTCAATCCACATGGCACGAACTGTTTGCCGCCGTGCAGAAAGAACTTGTGTAAAACTGTCAGAAAATCAGCATTTATTCGAAAATACTCTGCCATATCTAAATAGACTCTCTGATTTATTATTCGTACTGGCAAGAGCTGCTAATAAAGGTAAGGATAAATTGACTTAAAACTTCTCAACCTGATAAGTATAAACCTTGGTTTCTTCATCGTGCCAAGCGCCAGAATCCAAACCAGCCTTCATGCAAAGACTCGACAAAAAATCCTCCATATTTGGAATGTCTTCCCACACTTGGGGCAAATAAGTTGCTTTGTAGCCTCCCTGTTCAATGACTACTCCATCCGTCCCGGGACGGATTTTGTCTACCGACGACAGCTCCGGAACAGTCAAAATCGAAATCTCAATATCGATCATCTCAAATTCATCTTCAGTAAGTGGCGAAAATCTTGGATCTCCAAACGCGGCCTCGTAAGCATTGCGTTTAACAGCTTCCCACAAAGGATAAACAGGTTCGATATTGCCAATACAACCGCGAAGTGAACCTTCAATATCAAGAGTTACAAAAACTCCGCGCTTCTCATTAAATTCAGGTTCTTCAAATTTCCAATCTTTTAATTCTTCAACGCCAAGTTCGGCTGCAATTGTGTTATGGGCAAGTTCCTTTAATTTATATTGCTGAATTTTTTCCATGATTTATTTTGTAAAAGCATAACATCCATAGCCAACAACACGGCTTTTTTCACCGGCTGTGTCACCGGAATTTTTATAATCAATAAAGTAACCTTTTAGACCAAACATTTTAGCCAAATGAAGCAAAGTCATGATTCCTTTTATTCCGCACGCTTCAACATTGCGGGCATTTTCAATATCGAGCTTTGGAAGAAATTCATTTGCACGTTTATCCAAATCATTGGCTTCAGTATAAGTATAAAAATGGCTTAAATCAGAGCTAACAACTATCAAAACATCATCGCGCTGCGCAAAATCTTTAAGCTCATTTGCCAAAGCTTGCGAGTTAACATCACCCAAACACAAAGGATAAAGCTCAAAATCCCCCATCACCCTTTGCAAAAAAGGCACCTGCACTTCCAATGAATGCTCCTCAACAAATGGGGCTTCATCTTCTACTATAAGTGTGCTGGTGGGAAGCCGCTGAACATTGATATTCCCAAAAGGCATTTGCCAGATTGTTGATTCCGGCACAGCAGCGCCCTTAAACAAAACATAATGTGAAGGCCCAATTAATAAAACTTTTTTAGCAGGATGATTTTTTATTAAATTATAACCTGCTGCTGCAACAACCCCCGAATAAACATATCCTGCATGCGGCACAATAATTGCCTTTATTTCACCTTTAATATCTGGCTTTGCACAATCATCCAAATAGTCATCTATCATTCGACCCAATATTTTCGGATCAGCCGGATAAAACGCATCTGCTACTGCTGGTTTTCTTGTTATTTCCATACACCTGGGATTTTAGTTTTACAATTTTTACATTTACCTTCTTTATCAACATTACACGATTCGCAATCAAGACCAAAACGTTTAATAATTATTTCTTTGCACTTCGGGCAATGCGTGCTTTCCGCTTCCATGCCAGGGATATTACCTGTATAAACATAATTTAATCCTGCTTTCTTGCCTATTTTATAAGCTCTTTCCAATGTTTCAGATGAAGTCGGAGGCGTGTCCATCATTTTATATTGTGGATAAAAAGCTGTTACATGCCAGGGAATTTCTTTTGAAACCCCAGCTATAAATTCTGCAATTTTTGTAAGTTCTTCATCGGAATCGTTTTTGCCCGGAATCACAAGAGTCGTTACTTCAAGCCAGATTCCCATTTCATAAGTTCTTTTGATGTTTTCAAGAACAGGCTCAAGCTTTGCACTGCAAATATCCTGATAAAATTCTTTAGTAAAACCTTTTAGATCGATATTTATAGCATCAAGATAAGGATGAATTTTTTTCAAAGCCTCTTTTGATTCATATCCATTTGAAACAAAAACATTTTTAATACCATGCTTGTGCGCGAGCTTTGCTGTGTCATAAGCATATTCAAAAAATATGGCTGGCTCGTTATATGTGTAGGCAATAGAAGGTATATCATTTTCCAGACAATATTTAACCGCTTCTTTAGGTGATAAATCTTCTCCAGTAACCTCGCTTTCATTTTTTAAACGAACCTGCGAAATATCCCAATTCTGACAAAACAAACAATGAAAATTGCAGCCAATTGTTCCAAAACTAAAAATTTTTGTGCCTGGCAAGAAATGAAATAATGGCTTTTTTTCAACATTATCCACATGGACCGCAATCGCTTTACCATAAACAAGCAAATACAAATCCCCGCCTTTATTTTGCCTTACACCGCAAATGCCCGTTAAGCCGTCTGGAATATTACAATACCAATTACATGCCTGACACTCCACTTTTTTTTCATCCTTTTTTTTGTAAAGAATGCATTTATGCATCTTTAAGCTTTAATTTTTACTACTTTCCTTTTATTAAGTTGTTTGCTTATAAAAGGCCAAACAAGAATATAAATCAAACCTAAAATTCCAAGATATCCAACAATGTCTATTCGAACAGGAAATATAAAAATAAATGAAACAATTCCAATAACTGCCTGTAGTATCAAGGGCATAAATGCCATACTTTCCTTTACTTTATAAAACTGACCAACAACAGCAAGAACCATAAGGCCAATATACAAAGGTTGTAAAAGTGCAGGATCCAAAAGAGAGCCTAATCCGACAGCAATAACTCCGCCATATAAATAAGGCGCTTCAAGCCCAATAAGACCGATTATAATTCCAAATATATTTCCAATATAAACAAAAGAACGTTTCATAATTAATAAGTTAATTCACTGGGATGATCATATCATATTTTGTATGTTTCTTTTAAGGTTTTTTAAACCTGCGCGCTTTAATGGCGAGCCTGTAAATTTTTGATCGAATTCTTGCTGTGTCATTTGATTTATTTCATTTGGATTTAAGCTCGGACCCGCAATATGATTTAAAAAATCCTGTGATTTTGTAATTATTGCACGACAATTGTGCGGACACACTTCCTGACATATATCGCAGCCAAAAGCGCGATCTCTAATGTCGGCCGTTAATTCGCCTTTGTTTTCGATTGTTTGATACGAAATACATTTACGGGCATCAAGTTCATATGGTTTATTAAGAGCTTTTGTCGGACATGCCTTTATACAGCGATCGCAGCTTCCGCAAGCACCAATAAATTTTTGTATTGGAGGGTCGATTTCAAGTTCGAGAGTTGTAATAATTTCCGCTAAAAATACCCATGAGCCGAATTCTGGTGTAATCAAAGTTGTATTCTTTCCAATGAATCCCAATCCGGCTTTTGCAGCAAAAGCACGTTCTAAAAACGGGCCGGCATCAGAGTATAATTTAAAATCCTGCTTTGTTGCATCTGTTTTTTCAATTATAAATTGGCGTATCTTTTTAAGTTTTTTTTCTATGACTTTGTGATAATCCTTTCCAAAAGCGTAACGTGCAACCTTGCAATTGCTGGCAGGATCTACTTTTTGATAATAATTCATCCCAAGGCAAATTATTGATTTTGCTTCTGGTAGGATTTTTTGAGGATCAGTACGTTTTTGGGGGTCTTTATCAAGATAATCCATATCACCCTCAAACCCTCTATTAAGCCATATTCTTAAACGATCAGCTTCTTCTGGCAATGGATTCGCATCAATTATTCGAAACAAATCGAAGCCAAGTTCCTTTGCAAATTTTTTAATTTCTTTATTCATTAAAATGGATTAAAATGCAACCTGCTTTACTATTATATATCATGAAAAAATTACTTACAGCAGCGCTTTTATTTTTAAGCTTCACACAAACAGTTTGTGCGGCAGATAAAGCGCCACCTGCTGACCCTGTATATCAGGATTATGTAAACGCAAAGGTTAGCGAAGTTCATGAACAAAAAATTCAAATTGATGAATCGAATCCATCATATGATCCAAATAAACCGGACCCTCAATATTCAAGAATTCAGGACGTTACTTACGAAATTCTGGAAGGCCCAAATAAAGGTGTAATCTTTTCTTCTAAAAATGAGATTGAAGGCAGAATTTTTGACTTAGATTTGAAAAAAGGTGACCATGTTATAGTGCTTTTAAAACAATATGAAGATGGGACTTATGAAGGATTTGCAACTGACTATGCAAGAAGCAACGCAATGATAATTTTTGTTGTACTCTTTATGATTGCAATTATAGTTTTGGGGAAATGGAAAGGTTTAAGAGCTTTAATAAGTTTAATTATAACTGTTGGAGCAATATTTTTAATTTTAATTCCCTATTCTATTCAGGGAGCAAACCCATTGCTGCTTTCAATAATTATCAGTATTGCTGTAACATTTGCAACAATTCTAATAATTAGCGGATTCACCAAAAAAGCACTCAGTGCGATATTGGGCACAATCGGAGGTTTGTTATTCGCTGCGCTTATAGCTTATATCGTAGGCAAAATTAGTGTGTTAACAGGATTATCAGGTGAAGACGCACGTGTTTTATATATAAACAGACCTGATCTTGATTTTGGTAATATCTTTTTTGCCAGCATTGTAATTGGTGCTTTGGGTGCTGTTATGGATGTTGGAATGTCAATATCGTCAGCTGTAAATGAAATAGCACAAGCCAACCCTAACCTGGGCCCAAAAGAATTATTTAAATCAGGAATGAATGTTGGTAAAGATATTATGGGAACAATGAGCAATACATTGATACTTGCATATGTCGGAAGCGCATTCCCATTATTAATGCTTTTCTATTTAAACAATTTTGCTGCACTCCAGGTAATAAACTTCGACTTTATGGCAGCTGAAATTGTACGATCAATAAGCGGCAGTTTCGGGTTGTTACTGGCTATCCCGATTACTGCATTATTCTGTAGTTTGCTCGCCAGAAGAAATTAAATATTGTAGTTCTTTAATTTTTTCATCAGTATCCAGATAATGGTTTCTTATTTCTTTTACTAAAATAAATTGTCCAAGGGCATCTTCGTACTGCTTATAAAATTTTAAAGTTATTGCAAATTTATAAACATAATAAGGATTATTTTTCATTTTCTCCATAACTACTTTCATTACCTCAATTGAGAGGAATTTATATTTTTCGTAATTATCAGAATCGTTCCTGTATAAATCCACTAATCTTGAATAAACCAAGGCCTGATTCATAAGTATGTTTGGATAATTATTATTAATTTTTATTGCATTTGCATATAAATTGACTGCATTTTTTAAATAATTTACCTGTGCCTGCTCAGGTAAATTTATTGCAAATTCAAAGATAAAATTAGCATATTCTTCATAATATTTAGGAACATGCCCCTGAATTTCTACTGTTTTATCATATGAGTTAATAGCATTTTCAAAATCTCCGGTTAACTGATAATGATTTGCTTGTTCAAAATAATATTCTGCCTCAATAACCCTGAAGGCACCATAATTACCTAAAACAAAAATAAAAATTACAACTATAATGAAAATTGCTTTTATAAATAAAATAAACCTTTTTAATACCAGTTCGGAATTATTTTCAATATTAATATATGCCACAAGTAAGCCAATTATTGTGTAAAAAATAAATAGTGTACATACCGTGCCAAAACTCATAAACACTTCGATCAAATAAACCAATAAAGCTGTTAATAAACTAAGTGCTATTATTTTGTCTTGTTGATTAGCTTTCTTAATATATTTATATGCTGAACGCAACAGAACAAATATCATGGCTGCATAAAGCAAAAATCCGATTATCCCCTGAGTTGCGGCGATATTTAAATATTCATTATGTGCTGTTTCAGGCGTTATATTGTCCTGAGAATCATCCGGCAGCCTATAATCAGTACGGCGATATTGATTGTAGATATCTTTAAAAGTTGATAGTCCGTGCCCAAGGAAAGGTTTGTCAGCTATCATTTCAAAACTACTTAACCACCAGCTTACCCTATCCGGCATATTACCCTGTAAAACATAGGTAATTGTTGATGTTGTTCTTTCAACCACGCCAATTTTAGAAATCGGTCCGCTTAATAAAATGCCGAAAATCGCTCCTATAATTAATCCGATTATTGTAAATTTAAATGTTTTTTTGGATAATTTTTTGCTTTTTAAAATAAATACCAGCCAAACAATACCTGCAATTATTACCGCAAAAACACCACCGCGGCTTGCAGTTAAAATTAGAACTAATCCAATCAATGCAAACCCGATACAAAGCATAATCTTTCTTTTCTTATTATCCTCGTTAAAAATTAAGGCAAACATAAGCATTAAATTCATTCCAAGATATGCTGCTGTATGATTACTGTGTCCGATCGTACTAAAGACCCTGTCCATCGGATCCATAGTCCATGGGATAATATTCACAAATAAATCAAAATATTGAAGCAGTCCATAAACCCCTACAACAAAAGAAGTTATCACTGAATACCAAATAAGTTTAATGATTTTTTCGCGTGTATTTATAAAACTAAAAACTATGTAAATCCAGAATAATAAATTGATTATGGTAAAAATTCCCAAAAATCTTCCATAAGTTCCAAATAAACTTGTGAAAATATTTACTGTAACAAAAGTATTAACTATCGATATTGCTGCATATGCAATTACAAACCAAAAAAACTTTGGAAATTTAAACCTAATTTTGTCAGAAAATAAACATTTCGCACCCCAAAGTAAAATAATAAGTAAAGTAATTACCCTGAAAATATAAAGCTTTGGCGCTGCAAAAACCGAATTAACCTGCGGTAAAAATATAAGCGGCACAATAATTACTGAGATATAAATTAGCCATTCTATTATTTTTTCAAGCCGTGTACTGATATTTTTTTTCATGGTTTTTACAGATTAAAATGCACCTTTTGCGGTTATTACAGCCCATACTGTCTTAATCAAAATTACAAGATCAAGAAGCAAAGACTGGTTTTGTATATAATAAAAATCATATTCTATATTCTCATGAAGGGGCAGGTCTTTTCTACCCAAAATTTGCCAAAGCCCTGTTAACCCAGGTTTAACTTCAAGGCGCTTTCTTTGCCATTTTGAATATTTTTTAACAATAAAAGGCATTTCGGGTCTTGGCCCAACCAAAGACATATCATTTTTCAAAACATTTAATAATTGCGGAAGTTCATCCAGACTTGTTTTTCGCAAAAATTTGCCAATCTTGGTAATTCGCGCATCGCTGGCTTTTAAAGGCGCAACTTGATATGCACCAACAGTGCCTTTCATTGTTCTAAACTTATATAAATTAAATTCTTTTCCATCTTTCCCGACTCTTTTATGAATAAAATGTGCCGCACCTTTTGAATCAAGCCGAATTAAAATAACAATCAACAGCCAAAAAGGCATAAATAAAATCAGCAGAATCAAAGATCCTAAGATATCAATTATTCTTTTGATTAATCGATAAAGAAAATTAGCTTTTCGCGGTTTCACATCAATCGAAGGAATACCCTCAAGTTCACTTATATTAATATTTCCGACCAAAATTTCGTATAATGATGAAACCAGTTTAAACTGCACATTTAAATCACTGCACTCTGTCATTAGTTCGAGCATTTTTTCGTGAGCCATTGTTGGATCCGAAACGTAAACAACATCTATTTTATACTTTTTGATTATTTGTGAAATCTCATTTATACCGCCAAGTAAATTAACTCTGTCTTTGCGAACTTTATCATCAACATAACCAACAATTAAGTAACCAAAATCTTTAAATTTCTCGATTTGTTCAGCTAAACGGCGACCCGGCTTTCCTGCGCCCAATATCAAAATACGACTAATACCTTTACCTTTTTTAATAAGTAATCTTTGATAAAGTCTCACAAAATATCTGCCTGAATTCAAAAAAACCATGGCAAAACCAACAAAAATCAAAACAAAACCGCGTGAATAATCATATTTATATAAAAAAGAAACAGCCATCAGCAAAACAGCTGTCATTAATATACCTTTAATTACAGTGAAAATTTCACTTATGCTTTCAATTCGAATTTTTTGTTCATACAGTCCAAAAAAATAAAAAACAATTATCAGAATTAAAAATGCCACAGGCAAAGCCTGCATATAAACAAGTATCGGCTGAATAGGATCAGCAATAAAATTACGAAAATAATATGCACATAAAAAACTCGCGAAAAAAAATAGCAAGTCAGAAACCAGCAAAATTATAATCGAAGGTTTTTTTTGATTAGTAAGTCGGAGGAAGCTTTGCATATATTTGTAAATTTTTTGATTTATAAAAATCGTATTTTTTACTGCCGGATTTCACAAACCACTTTTGCATATCATAGCGGGTAACACGTTTTCTTTTCATTATTGTATGCCTCCAACTCAATGTTTTTGGAAGCATTTTTAAATACTGAAAGTAACCCGAAATCCAACCTTCTTTAAAAAAACTTTTAATTAAACGCTTTTTTGCCAAAGAATAGATATCGCGCAGCATTGTAAATATAAATTCATTTTTCACGAGCATTAATCTTTCATTTATTATAAATTGTCTTCTTTCAATAGCTTTATATTTTTCAAGAGTTGCATCTTTGTACGTATCACGAAAATGAAAACTAACCAGTGATGGCAAATAATATACTTTCCAGCCAAGTAAGTGCAGCCTCCAGCACAAATCAACATCTTCCAAATATAAAAAGAAATTCTCATCAAAATATTCTCCAAGCATCTGGGCATCTTCTAATGCGCTTTTTCTATAAAATGCACAAATATTTCTTACACTAAAAATTTCACAAGGGTCTTCAAACTGCCCTTCGTCAGGTGCACCGCGCGCACTCAAAATTTCGCGATCAACATAAGCGTGTATCCCAACACTATCTAAAAATTCTGTTTTACCTGATGAATTAAAATCATATTGATAAATTTTACCCATGATTGCTGCAATATGCCTGTCGTGCTGCATTTTTTTGACAGCATTTTCAAGATAATCCTTCTCAAGAATAACATCAGGATTCATTACTAAAACATATTCACCCGATGCATAACGTATCCCCTGATTTAAAGCAGGTCCGAATCCAATATTTTTCATGTTGCGAACCGTGTTAACCCATTTATAATTTCGCTGAATATGCGCAATGCTTTGATCAAAAGAAGCATTATCAATATAAATAACCTCGACATTATTCGGGCTAAAAATTGTTTGATGCTGGATTGATTTAAAGCATTCATCAAGGTACTTTTTCGCTTTATATCCAACAATCACAATTGAGATTTCAGGAAGCTTAATTACCATGGCTTAATTTTAACACAAATGCCGGAAGTACTGTATGCAAATAGCTAGCTTTTTTCTGACAATTTGCATATGGTACCTCTGGATTTCTTCGCCTGACTTTGCTAATATCCTTTTCGTATTATGAACAAACATTACTTTACATCGGAATCGGTTACTTGCGGACATCCTGATAAACTTGCAGATCAGGTTTCTGATGCAATCTTAGACGCAATTTTGGAGCAGGATCCTTTTGGACGCGTTGCTTGTGAAACTCTGGTAACAACAGGTTTGGTTTTTGTTGCAGGTGAAATTACAACAAATTGTTATGTTGATATACCTGATATTGCAAGGAAGGTTGTTAAAGATATTGGCTACACAAGGGCGAAATTCGGCTTTGATAACGAAACCTGCAGTGTTATCACTTCTATTCATGAACAGAGTCCGGATATTGCACAGGGTGTGAATAAAAAACACACAATAGATAAAAATCTTGGTGCTGGTGATCAGGGAATTATGATTGGATATGCCTGTGATGAAACTCCTGAACTCATGCCTTTGCCAATTAGTCTTGCTCATAAGCTTGCTATGAAACTTGAAGAAGTTCGAAAAAATAAAATTCTAAATTATTTAAGACCTGACGGCAAGACTCAGGTAACAGTAGAATATCACGACGGTAAACCAAAAAGAATTGATCAGGTTGTTGTGTCTGCTCAACATGATCCAAGGCTTACTCAAAAAGAAATCGCGGAAGATATTAAGAAATATGTTATTAAACCTGTTTGCGACGGCTTGATTGATAAAAATACAAAATACTACATTAACCCAACAGGTAAATTTATTATTGGCGGACCAATGGGTGATACGGGATTAACAGGCAGAAAAATAATTGTTGATACCTATGGCGGCTCAGCTGCTCATGGCGGAGGTTGTTTCTCAGGAAAAGATCCAACAAAAGTAGACAGAAGCGCAACTTACATGGCCAGATATATTGCAAAAAATGTTGTTGCGAGCGGAATCGCAAAAAAATGTGAACTTCAGCTTTCATACGCAATCGGCGTAACCCATCCTTTATCTATTGAAGTTAAAACTTATGGAACAGGTAAAGTTGATGACAGAAAAATCGAACAAATGATTTTGGATAATTTCGATTTAAGTCCGGCAGGAATAATTACCGGTTTAAATTTATTAAGACCAATTTATCAAAAAACAGCTTGCTATGGCCACTTTGGCCGCGAACTCCCTGAATTCACATGGGAGCAAACAGATAAAACTAACGTATTTAAATAATGAATAATTTAATAAAGCAGGGAGAAAATAATATGGCACTCGCAAAAGAAAACATGGGTGCTTTAATGGAAATCAAAAAACGATTTGAAAAAGAAAAGCCACTTAAGGGTGTGCGAATCGGCATGGCTCTTCATATAACAAAAGAAACAGCAAACCTTGTTGAAACTTTGGAAGCCGGGGGTGCAGAAGTAGCGGTTGCAGGGTGTAATCCACTTTCAACTCAGGATGATGTAGCAGAAGCTTTGCGAGCGAAAGGAATGAAAGCGTATGGCAAAAAAGGTCAGACTTCTGAGGAATATTATGCCTGCCTAAATAATGTACTGGATATAAAACCAAATATTACAATAGACGACGGATGTGATTTGGTTACTGAAATTCATACAAAACGAACTGATTTAATGGATGAAATTATCGGCGGATGTGAAGAAACAACAACAGGAATTATCAGACTTCATTCAATGGTTCGGGAAGGTGCTTTAAAATATCCGGTTATAGCTGTTAATGACAACAATACAAAACATTTAATGGATAATTATTATGGAACCGGCCAATCAACATGGGACGGTATTTTAAGGGCAACAAATACTTTGGTTTGCGGAAAAACTGTTGTTGTCGCAGGATATGGAAGCTGCGGTAAGGGCACTGCCATGCGAGCAAAAGGTTTGGGTGCAAATGTTATTGTTACAGAGGTTGATGCTTTCCCTGCACTTCAGGCACATATGGATGGATTTAGAGTGATGAAAATGGAAGACGCAGCACCAATCGGAGATATTTTTATTACGGTTACCGGTAATAAACATGTTATAAGCCCGGCGCACGTTAAAACAATGAAAATGGGCGCGATTCTTGCGAATTCAGGCCATTTTGACATTGAGATAGACGTGAAGGGTATTCGCGAAATTGCAAAGCATACAGAGCAAGTAAGACCCTTTATGGAAAAATTTGAAATAGAAGGTCCTGGTCATATTTATATTTTAGGAGAAGGCCGTTTAATTAACCTAGCGGCAGCTGAAGGACACCCATCTGATGTTATGTCCATGAGCTTCTGCGGCCAGGCACTCGCTTGTGAATTTTTAGTTAAAAATAAAGGTAAGCTCGGTAATGCAGTTATTCAGCTTCCAGCAGAAATCGATGATGAAATCGCAAAACTACAGCTTAAAACAATGGATGTAGAAATCGACGAGCTAACTCCTGAACAAATTGAATATTTGAACTCTTGGCAGGAAGGCACTTCGTAGAGTATAATCCAAAACCGAAATTATTAACCAATAATATTATGAAAAAAGTATTAGCTTTTTTGGCAGCAGGACTAGTTTTATTAACAGCTTGCGGACCTACAATTGATGGAAACGGTTTAGTGGATATAGATGAAACTCAGCCCTATTATGTGAATTTAATTGGTGGGCCTGAATATCAGGGATGGTTTAATTATTTAAAAGAAAAAATGGCAAATGCTGAGCAGAAAACAGATAATATTTTTATTTTCCACGAAGTTAACTCTGGGTTGGATGCAAAAGATTTAGTTCAGGAATTGGTTGATAAAAAAGTAGATGGATATGTTAATTTAATTTTGGTTGGATTAGGTCCGAATGATTATGTTGGAGGCAGCCAGGAAGCAGCTGAAGAAAATTTTAATAGAAATAAAGCATATATTCAGAGCCTTATTGATATTACTTTGGATAAAGGAGTTGTTTTATTTATCGGAAACGGTTATCCAAAAAGCGCTGAAGAAACCGATGAGTTTTTATTATGGAATCATGAACAAACAAGACAATTTCTACAGGACCAAATGGAAGCAACATATAGGGTATATAATTTTTCTATAAAAAGAGCACTTGGCAGCAATGAAACAGGCCTTATAAGAGATGAGACAGATGAACTAAGGAATGCTCAGTTAACAAATGATTTTGCTACTTATCTTAGCTTAATTAAAAAACACATCTAATTAAATATATTTAAGTATAAAAAAAGCCCCGCCTTTCGGCGGGGCTTTTTAAGCAACATTGATAGTTACTAATCAGTTCGAATTATTATCCGAAGATCATAGTAGTATCAGCGTTGACTGTATCGTTATTTACACCAGTATCACCAATCCAAGGTGCATTTTGACCAGGGATTAAATTAACTTTTGAATCATCCCAAATGAATGCAGATGGACCATCACCAGTTGCTGCGTTAGCATCATTGTCATAGTCTGCATCGAATCCATTGTCTCCAATCCAAACTTCTAGTGTATCGGGTGTAGTAGTGTTGAATACACAACCACCAGTAGATGTATCAGCTACAACTACATAATTTCTATCAGAACCACCAGTTACCTGAATACCTACTCCATTAGTAAAGTCTGCTGCATCGAATACTCCATCGCCACCATCATCAGCAAGAGCTGCCTGGTTAGCTAGGTAAGCAGTTTCCCTGTAAAGAAGTACGTTCGTAGCTAATGCGCTACAAGTTCCGTCTTCACTAAGTTCAATGTCATACATTGACATAGTATCAGTACCTTCTACAGAAACATTGAATCCAAGAACTGGATCAGATGCACTTGGAGTTTGTCCAAATCCGTATAGATCCTGACCTGTAGTCAATTCATAATTTGTAGTGATTGAAGGTTTGTTGTTTCTGATAGTGAATGTATTTGCTCCAGAACTGTAAACGTCTCCAGTATATCCAGCACCACCAACTATGTCAGCGGTAGGTAATTGAACACCAGAAGATGTGCCTAATGCATCAATATCAATTGTGCCAGCGTCATAACTGAAGTCAACACCATTAAGTAAGTTAACCTGCATGTCAACGCATTCTCCGGAAGTAGTTCCTGAACCACCAATAGTGTTTGTATTAACATATATTGGAAGAGTTATTGTTCCATCTCTTGGAACAGATACTTTTCTGTCTCCGGTAGTAGCAAATGAGAATTCAGATATACCACTTACCTGTAAAGCTGCAGTATATGGATTGGTTGCATCTGGATATGGAATTTTAACAGTAGAAACGCCACTTGTACCACAACCAACTCCATCAATATTATTTGTTAATCTTAATTTTCTAATAAGAATACCTTCAGCATCTGATGTCTCACGAATAGTTACTTCTCCAACTAACACATCGTTAGTACCATCAAGAACGATTTCGTCATCTAATGTATCCTCAATAGAAACCTGGATTGCACCATTGCTAGCGAATGAAATTACTGGTGCTTCAGTAGTTGGAGTTAAACAACCTTCACCACCAGCAACACATGCATCAATTTGATCTGCAATCGCTCCAGAAGATAATGCGTATCCAAATTCATCATCAGCAGCAATATCAGTATCAGCTGCTAATTCAATAGTAGCTGTAACACCAGTTGCAGGACTTGAAGTAGCATCAGCTCTAGCTAATATTTTTTCAGTTTGTCCGTTTGCTATATCAAGGTTAACATTGTTGAATACTGCCACTTGTCCTGAGAAGTTTGAATTATCAAGGAAGAACAAACTTGCTCCGTCTTTTTGATAAAGTTCAAGATTAGTGAAGTAATCATCACAATTACCAGCACTAGGAACACAAGTAAGTTCTAATGTTCTGAAAGTAAGATCAGAAGCAGTAGATGCAGTAAGATCGTAACCTACAAGGTCAATAGCTTTCTGGTTTTTAACTACAGTCTGATCACCAGGAGCTGATGATTTTTCAACAGTTAAGTTTGGTGGAGCAACAGTTTGTGCATTACCAGCAAGTGGTAATCCAGAAATTTCTGTTGTAGAAACAGGATCACCGTTACTTGAAAATTCAGCATCTCCAGTAGCTAGAGGATTCATACCTACAGCATATGTAGCTCCATCAGGTGCATTAGCATCTACATCCATAGTTGCCATAAACTGAGTAGTACCTGATGCAGGTAATGAGATAACATCTTCGTAAGTATTAGTACAAGTAGCAGGAACCGGCCATAAAGTACATGTACCGTTAGCTGGATCTAGTCCAGAAGCTGCAATTTTCCAGCTTTCAGTTCCTTTGTCCCATTTCCATACTTTAAGATCATCTACTTCATTAGCTGCAAGAGATAAACCATCATAAGTCACAACTAAATCGAATTGATTGATATCTACAGAATCACCTCCTGTAGAAATGTTGAATCCTAAGAATTCGTGATCATTTGCATTTGGAGCAACATCACCAACAGTTGGATTATCAGCTGAAGTTGAGAATGCAAGACGTCCGCCAACTATATTTCTAGCAGCTGGAGCAGTGCTTCCTGTAGCTTCACTTACATTTAATCCGTAATGATACTGATCTCCAAGTACATAGATATCAGTATCTCTCTTAACGTCAAAAGCAGCAGTGTTTGCAATACCACCTACAACGTCAGTTCGAAGGTCCAAATTATATACACCTCCATCAGCTACTGTTTGATTAGCACCAGTGAAGTCACAAGACCAGAAATCTCCTGCCCATCCACAATCAAGTCCGTCAACAGCAACATTGTTGTGATACCACATAGTATTAGCAAAATCTTCAGGGTCAGCACTTCCGGTTTGTTTCATAGTGATTCTCTGGATCATACCAGCTTCACCATCAACTTCCAATCTAAGACGAGTCATATCTACGTCAGTATCACCAACGTTAATATCTCCACCAAAGTCAGTAGTTGTATATTGAACAGTACCTACAGTTGCAGAAGTTGTATACATATAATTACCGCAAGCAGTGAATGCGCCTCCAACAACTACAGGTTCACCAGAATCAGCACCTACAGCAGTAACAGATTCAGGAGCCATCAAACATAGAGCGTTCTCTGAGTTAGAGTTCAAAGTATCCATGTCAGCAACAGCTTCTACAAGAAGTTTTCCACCTGCAGGAACAGTAATTACATCACCTGCAAGAGCAAAATCTGCATCGTTAGAAGTAGTGTTAACATTTTTCTTAGAACCTTTTTGTACACCGTTTACATAAAGTCTAACTTCTTTGAAGTCGTTAGCTTCACCTAAACCAGTTCTGTGAACTAAAAGTCCTTCGATATTAACATCTTCATCGTTAGAAGCTTGTAATCCCCAAACAGTGTAAGAAACGCCACTTGCATTTCTTGGGATTAGTGAGCTTGCAGGAGTTGAACCATCAACTGATACAGTAAGTGCTCCAGTAGGACCTACATAACTTTGACAGTCACTAGTTGGGTTAGCACCTCTGTGTACAACAGCGATAGCTTCAGCACGAACAATGTTTCGTCCTCCTTCAAGGTTCATAGTACTTCCAACACCCTGGAATACACAGTTATCAAAAGCAATACCTGCATAATCAGAATACCATTCAGTACCAGCAACATCGTCGAATACTGTTCCTGGAGAAGATCCAGTTAGTCCGTAAGCTTCAACTACAACTTTACCTGCTTCCGCACGTACGATGTTGTCGTTTGGTCTTACATAACCTGGGGTTGCTGCATTAGCACCGTCACCAGAAACAACTCCAGCTTCAGCTAAGGCAGTTACCCATCCACATCCCCAGTGATCTGCATTTAAATCTGGGAATAAAGTTTCATCACAAGCAGCTTCTGGGATACCAGCTCCTGCAGCAGTCATCTTGAAGAATTCTGCTCTGGTAGCGTTATCACCAGCTCTAAAATAAGCTTGAGATTCGTCGAGGATCCCGTTATCGAGTCCCCATTGAACGTCAGCTGAATACCATTCGGTACCAGTAACGTCACCGTAAACATCGGTAGCTACAGCTGCATTTGCAGTTCCTGCCACAACAAAACTGGCAAGAATTCCAAGCAACGTGAAAGCAGCGATGTTTTTGCGAATGTTTCGCAAAGAAAGATCCATGGCTTTCTAAAGTTAAGAATAATTGATAAAATGATTGGTTTATTTAATGTCCAAACCTATAAGACATATATATTAATGTTACTTTTCAGTAACGGATTGTTGTTATAATTTTTTCCGCCTGATTTTCAATGAGCAGTGTTATATATAATAAGGTATCTATACGTTTATGACGCGCAGTAAGATTAGGCCCTCTTGCGAGAGCTCTGTGGATTTCTATTTTTTCGCTATGATCAGGTGAATGTTATACAAATGAAGTTGCTTCGTCAATGGTACAATTTAGCGTTATTCTCTATTCTAAGCGACTTTTTTAATATCAGATAATATTCTTTTTGATGCCGCAACTCTTTACTTTTCGCTTTAATCCAAGGTTTAGACGCTTTTTAATATCTCTTCCAATCTCACTTAAAAAAACTAAAAAAAGTATAATTTGTTTCTAAAATCAAGTTGACAATCCTGAAGTTTGGTTTGTTATTCAGGGAATTGCCGGGCAAACCCACTTTGGTCGGCAAACCCACTTTGCCGGGCAAACTGAGATTGCCGAGTATATTTCCGCTTCGTTCGCTAAAGCTCACTCCAAAGAGCTCCGCGCCATCAGCGCTACGCTCTTGGTAGCCCCAAGGGGAATCGAACCCCTGTTTCCGCCGTGAGAGGGCGATGTCCTAACCGCTAGACGATGAGGCCAAATCAATTACTAATTGCTAATAACTAATACCTAATAATTGATTTTATTTCAATATATAATTAGAATACCCAAGCAAAATATATACTTATGCTCGCGATTATTCTATTCGCTCGCGGGACACTCATTAACACTCGTGTCTGATGGCTAAAGATTATTACGAAATTCTAGGAATAAGCAAAGGCGCTAATGACCAGGAAATTAAAAAAGCTTACAGAAAATTAGCGCAAAAATATCATCCTGATAAAAATAAAGGAGATAAAAGTGCAGAAGCAAAATTCAAACAAGTGAGTGAAGCTTACGAAACCCTGTCGGACAATAAAAAACGTACTTATTATGACCAGTTTGGTCAATCTCAGGGTGCAGGTGGCGGTTATGGCGGTGCTCAGGGATATTCAGGCTTTAATGCTCAGGGATTTGATTTTTCAAATATGGGAGGTGGTTTTGCTGATATTTTTGAAACATTTTTTAGTGGCGGCTCTAGCTCAAGAACAAGATCGCGTGCAGGAGGACCTGTTAGAGGAGAAGACATAGAAGCCAATATCAAAATTAAATTTGAAGAAAGTGTAACAGGTACAGAGCGTGAACTTGAAATAACAAAAGCGGAAAAATGTGATCATTGCAAAGCTACCGGTGCTGAACCCGGAAGCAAAATTGTCACATGTGCATTATGTAACGGCACAGGTGAAATCAAAGAAATTCGCCAGACTTTACTTGGCCAAATAGCTACTTCAAGAACCTGCGACGTATGCCATGGCGAAGGAAGAACTCCAGAAAAAAAATGCAGTGTTTGTCACGGCACAACCAGAATAAGAAAAAAAGAAAGAGTAAAAGTTAAAATTCCAGCCGGAATAAATGATGATTCAACAATTAGATTGAGCGGCAAAGGTGAAGCAGGACTTAAAGGCGGAGATTACGGAGATTTATATTTACATATTAATGTAGAATCTCACAAAGAATTTGTAAGAAGCGGAGATGATATTCATACGGAACAAAAAATTCATTTACTACAAGGGGTTCTTGGAGACGAAATTGAAGTTCCAACGGTTTATGAAAAAGTTAAATTAAAAATTCCTGCAGGCACAAGCAGTGGAAAAGTTTTTAAATTAAAGGGTTATGGAATGCCGAGACTTAATACATCGCTAAAGGGAGATCACTATATTAAAATAATTTTGGATGTACCTGCAAAACTTACAAAAAAAGAAAAAGAACTTTATGAAGAGCTTGCAACAGAAGCAAAACTTAATATTAAAGAAAATAAAAAAGGGCTTTTTGGATAATCTTGCCAAATTTTGTATGATGTTATACTATAAATATTGATCTAAATTAAAAGCATGAATGTAAATCTATCGTGGGATTTATTAATTATAGTATTTTTCGGACTTGTAGTTGCCTACAGTTTGATTATTGGCAGAAACAATAATATAAAAGTAATAATCGCTACTTATATGTCAGCACTTTTTGCTGATGCTGTGGGTAATTTATTCGGGAAGACTCTGGCTTTATCAGATAATTTTATGAAAATGATGAAGCTTTTTTATGTAAACACACCTGAAGATGCGGCGGCTCTAGTTAAAATTATAATGCTTGTAGTACTTATTGTACTTTTATCCGTTAAAGGCAACTATGATGTAGACGTAAGAACTGACGGCCCTATTGGCTTTAAACTAGCCATAAATTTATTATTCGGGTTTTTAAATGCCTGTTTAATAGTAAGTGTTGCTTTAATTTTTGTTTCAGGTTCATCATTTATTGTAGGTGACCCTATTGCTACAAGCAGTGCTTTTCAGGATATTTACAATCAGTCGAATATCGCCCGATTACTCATTGATCATTACAGTGTTTGGTTCATGCTTCCGGCTTTGGGCTTCCTCGGAATCAGCCTTTTTACACAGAAAAATGAAAATTAACTTGCGCTAAAGGTTAAGTATTCGTAGAATGGTGAAGCAATCTTTTTTGGGTCATTAGCTCAGCAGGTAGAGCGGCTCCCTTTTAAGGAGAAGGTCACTGGTTCGAATCCAGTATGACCCACCATTTTAAGAGATAACTAGCTATAGTTGTTTTTTTTATATAAAATAAACTCGAAAATTATTAAAAAAAAGATATGCAAAAATGGGATTTAAAATCACAATTCTTGGAAGCTGTTAAACAAAATGGCGGTTTTGTTAATTGTCATGCTCACTTTGATAAAGCTTTTTATATCACCAAAGAAGAACTTGATAAAACCATGGTTGATATGGAACAAAAATGGCTTATGAGCGATGATATAAAGAAAAATTCCACACAGGAAGAAGTTGAAGAAAGAATACGAACCGGCCTTGATATCATGGCAGATCAAGGCGTAAAGGTTTGTGCGTCATTTATTGATGCTTATGATGCGGTCGGACATAAAAATATTGATGCTGCAAATAAAGTTAAAGAAGAATATAAAGGCAAAATCGATTTTATTACAATGACTCAGCCTTTAGGGGGACTTAATGATAAAGCGGCGCGTGATTTATATGAAGAAATCACAGCAAAAGCAGACATTGCGGGTGGTTTGCCATCACGCGATCGTCCAAATGATGATGAGAATTATGATCATATGTTCAGTATTGCAAAAAATCTTGGTAAAAATCTGCATGTTCATATTGATCAGGAAAACAATCCAAATGAAAGAGACACAGAAAAGCTTTTAGATTATATTGAGAAACATAAATACCAGGGCAAAGTAACAGCTGTTCATGTGCTATCTGTTTCAGCGCAGGAAAAATCATATAGACAGGAAATTTATAAAAGAATGGCGGATAACGGAGTAAGTGCTGTAGTATGTCCCGGGAATGCACTTGGCATGCGTCAGCTAGATCAATATAAAGCTCCTATACATAATTCAATTGCAAATGTACCTGAAATGCTTGAAGCAGGGATAACAGTAGCAATTGGTGTAGATAATGTATTTGATTTTTATCATCCGTTTCTAGATGGAGATTTATGGGTTGAAATGCGCATGCTCATGGAAGCATGCAGATATTATAAATTTGATGATCTTGTTGCTATTGCATCGGTAAATGGACGCGCAATTTTCGGAAAAACAACTTAATTAATAAAACTATGGATATAAATTTTGAACAAATTGATCCTCATAAATACCCGGGCTCCTTGGAAGAACTTGAAAAGAGAAACAGATTAAAAGGCAATAATAATGGAAAAGATAACAGCAGAACTAAAATAATTATATTTATTGGCTTGGCTCTTTTAATTGCAGGTGGTCTTATTGCGGGATATTTTGCATATAAAGAAGGCTCAATCGATAAAGACTTTTTTGATAATCCTGAAAACTTCGTATCGTTCATCCCATTTTGGATTGCGATTTTTATACCATTAATTATAACTAAAAAGAAAAAGTCAGAAGGAGAAACTCCAAATAAAAAACGAGTATTGCTGATCCTTGTTGCATTGGGTGTGTTATTTGCAGTAGGCTTTGGAATATTTTTTGCTGCTTCTGAATTTTAAAAATAGCTCCGCCTAAAAAATTTAAACGGAGCTATCCAAAATATTAAAGAATTCCTTCTAGATATTTTTTTAGTTTATCAAAAGATTGATTTCCTGAAACAAGGCTTGAATCGCCTGTTCGATGATCATAAACAAATGTTGCAGGGGTACCTGTAACACCTAAATTAACACCTTCTTTGGAACTCTGTTTAATATAGTCCTGAAACTTATTGGAATCCAGGCACTGTTCAAATTCCTTTTTATCAAGACCAGCCTCTTCTGACATTGCAACCAAAGTATCTTTATCAATTCCGCTTCCGTTACCTGAAGTTCTTGAATAAATCATTTTTCCGAATTCCCAAAATTTTTCATCTCCGCCCTGATCAGCAGCGCATTCAGCTGCCTGCGCTTCGCGGGTTGCAGCGGGCTCATGAAAAGATAAAGGAAAATGGCGATATACCCAGTTAACATCTCCACCAAATTCATTAACAATAAGTTCGGCGGTTGTTTGAAACGCTTTGCAATAAGGACATTCAAAATCCGAATATTCAAATAAAGTTATCGGTGCGTCCGGATTTCCAAAAACATGATCTGTATCGCGGATTTCAAATACATTTTGATTATTGTTATCCATTATTGAAGCTTGAGTATTATCTGCGACACCCTGTGTACAAGCGGTAGCAAACACTACCGTTATTAATAAGATTGATGAAAAAATTGCAAATTTTAATTTAGACATAAATTTAAGATTAAATAATAAATAAATTATCTTAAATTTTAGACCACTATCTGGACGGTTTTAATTTTCTCAAGCTGCGAATCAGGGAAAAATGATATATTGAGAAATTTAACATTTTTTTCAGAAAGTTTTAAATCAGTATTTATAAATCTGATAAAACTATTGTCCCATATTTCAAAAGCTACAAAATTCAAAAAAGACAAATCGCCTACATCATGACAAACACCAGCAGACTCTTCGCAACATCCAAAAGACTCATCAGTAATCATGGTCTTTGAATGGGTCATATCTTCCATTGAAGAACTGGCTGATACAACAGGAAAATAACATGTGAAATGTATTGCAGCGATCGCAAGAAGCAATATCCCGATTTTTCTTAAAAAATTAAATTTCATAAATCTCTTTAAGAGTTTTTTATTATACTTGTTTAATAAATGAAATCAAACAGGTATTTTGACATTACAATTTTTAATGAGATGCAAGGCAAAATTGAAAAGATTACCGAATTCAATGAATATTATGATGATTCCAACAACAGGATCAAACCAAAGCTATTATGTTGTTGGGCAATATTTGGATGACAAAGCCAGGAGGATGAAGTGATTGATATGATTAAAACGATAGAGGTCAAATAAATGGTACACCCGACAGGATTCGAACCTGTGGCCTCAGCCTCCGCAAGGCTGCGCTCTATCCAGCTGAGCTACGGGTGCATGAAAGGGTCAATTAAACTGGAGGCGACGATGGGATTCGAACCCATGAATAACGGTTTTGCAAACCGCTGCCTTAACCACTTGGCCACGTCGCCACATTTGCTTAAGCTATTTTACTTAAGGGTGGCATGTAATGCAAATCTTTCGCAAATTGACAAAATCAAATTATGGATCCTGAGGTTCTGCGATTATATTTGCTTATTTTTCTCATCAAATAAAGAAAAATTGAAGGTTTCTATTTGTTCCGTCCCGGGACGGAACTTGTCCGGTTACCCCGCCTTGCCGGGCAATCCCACTTTGGTCGGCAATCCCACTTTGCCGGGCAAAGCATCTTCTTGCAAAACTAGCCACATGTGGCTAGAATACATCAGAAGATATCCTAAAATATTTATAATGAGCACTAAAAAAACAATTAAAAAAATTGTTTCTAAAAGGCCTGCTCCAAATACCAAACCAATAAAAAAGAAAATATGGTTTAAAGATAAGGTTGTTGAGCTTGATCCTCTTGTTGAAGAATACAATGCTGGTGAGGATATTATTTATGATCAATTAATGATTCCATATGACGTGCAAGGCTCAAGAGCATGGGCGCAATTGCTTCAAAAACACGGAATTTTAACAAAAGCCGATCTTACAAAACTCGAAAAAGGTCTGGATGAAATTCTAAAGTTATATGCGGAAGGTAAATTTCAATTAAAAGTTGAGGATGAAGACAGTCACACAAAAATTGAAGATTATTTGATTAACCGGTTTGGTGACACAGGCAAAAAAATTCATACAGCTCGTTCCCGTAATGACCAGGTGCTCGTAATGATGCGCCTTTTTTTAAAAGCTAAGTGCAAAGATTTGAAGAAACTCGCACTTAAATTAGCGAGTGATTTACTTAAAACTGCGAAAAAATATGAGATGATGCCAATGCCCGGCTATACACACATGCAAAAAGCAATGCCAACAACTATTGGTACATGGCTCGCTGCATTTGTTGAAAGCTTGCTGGATGATGTGCGGCTTTTAAATACCGTAAGCAGTGAACTGGTTGATCAAAATCCTTTGGGTTCAGGCGCAGGATATGGCTCCCCTTTCCCATTTGATCGTGATTGGCTAAGCAAACAACTTGGCTTTAAAAGAACACAAAACAATGTAATGTACTGCCAGAATTCACGCGGTAAAATTGAAGGCAGTGTATTAGAAGTTTGCGTACAAATGATGCTCACATTAAATAAACTTGCGAGCGATTTGTTGTTTTTTACAACTCAGGAATTCCACTTTTTGGATATTTCGGATTCAATCGCAACAGGTTCATCTATTATGCCACAAAAGAAAAATCTTGATGTTGCCGAACTGATAAGAGGCAGAACAGCTACAGTTATTAGCTGTAAAAACGAACTTATAATGAATATTATAAATAAAATTTCCGGATATCACCGTGATGGACAGGAAATTAAACGTCCGCTTTTCCTTGGACTACGCTATACAGAAACTTCGCTCGAAGTTATGTCTGTAATTATAAAAAATATCAAACCAATAGAAAAAGTGCTTCACGACGCAATGACGCCTGAACTTTTTGCAGCGCATAAAGCATTTGAACTGGTTAAAAAAGGATGGACATTCAGAGATGCGTATATTGAAGTTGGGGCAAATCTGGACAAGATTGAAGTTAACGAAAAACAAATCGAAAAAATGTTTAAAGAATCAAAACACCAGGGTGGTACAGGCAATCTGGGTTTAAATAAACTTGAAGCACAAATCAAAAAATTATCATGAAAAGAATAGTTGTTAAGGTTGGAACTCATGTAATAACCGCTGACAACGGTTTATTAAACGAAAAACGGATTGAGCACATAGCTTTTCAAATTGCGGATTTAAAGAAAAAAGGTATCGATGTTATTTTGGTTTCTTCGGGCGCGGTTGCAACAGGCAAATCTTTAATTCAATTATCGGACAAAACAAATCCAATAATTAAAAGGCAGGTTCTTGCATCTGTTGGGCAAATAGATTTAATGCATACATATGCTATTATTTTTGAAAATTTCAATTATTTTTGCGCGCAAATTCTTGCAACCAAAGAAGACTTCAGAGACAGACAGCACTACTTGAATATGAAAAATTGTTTTGAAGGATTGCTTCACGATAAAATAATTCCGATTGTAAATGAAAACGATGTTGTATCGGTTAGTGAGCTGATGTTTACGGATAACGATGAATTGGCCGGAATGATTTCTTCAATGTTAAATGTTGATGCTCTTATTATTTTAACAAATGTTGACGGTGTTTTTGATAAAAATCCGAATGAACCCGGTGCAAATTTAATTAAAGAAATTGATCCGAAAACTACAACATTTCAAAATTATATTTCAGACACAAAAACAACTTTTGGCAGAGGCGGAATGGTAACAAAATCACAAATTGCCAATAAGCTTTCTCTGTTGGGAATTACTACTTACATTGCAAACGGAGCCAAAGAAAACGTACTTATCAATATAACCAAAGGTATAAATGCAGGCACAAAGTTTATTGCGCACAAAAATGTATCCAGTGTAAAAAAATGGATTGCACATGGAAAAGGTTACGAGAAAGGCAGTGTACAAATAAATGAAGGAGCGGAAAAAGTACTTACTGATAAAGTCAGCAGCCTTCTGCCAATTGGTATAATTAAAATTGACGGAGACTTTGAAAAAGGAGATATTATAGAGGTAAAAAATGAAAAAGGAGAAAGAATTGGCTTAGGGAAGGCGGAATATTCTTCTAAAACCGCTGAAGAATATTTAGGAAAACAGGGCAAAAAAGCTTTAATACATTATAATTATTTATTCTTAGAACTATGAAAATCGGAATTATCGGAGTAGGTATGATGGGCAGCGCCTTTTACAAAGGCATAATTCAGGCGTTTGATCCAAAAGATATATTTCTTTGTGATAAAGATGTCTCAAAATTATTTGATTATGATAAATCAAATTCAACAACACATGTTGAAACCATTCTGCCGCAATGCGATATAATAATACTTTCAATCAAACCACAGTCGCTTGATGCACTTGCAAAATCAATCAACTATAGTTTGAAAGACAAACTTGTTATATCAATAATGGCCGGAATTTCAATTAATCATTTAAGAGAGAAACTAGGTGCGGAAAAAATAGTAAGATCAATGCCTAATCTTCCGGTTGAGATTGAGAAAGGGATTATTGGATGGATCGCAACCAAAAACGTGACACGTCAGGAAAAAGATCTTGTTAAAATTATTTTTGATCCCCTGGGTGAACAAATCGAATTAAAAGATGAGTCAAAGATTGATTTAATCACAGCTTTAAGCGGCTCTGGGCCGGCTTACTTTTTTTATCTTGCAGAATTACTCGCTCAAAAAGCAAAAAAAGTAGGATTTTCAACAAAAGAAGCGATGCTGATTGCAGAACAAACTCTTATTGGAAGCGGATGTCTTCTTGGAAAAAACAAATCACTTTCCGTTAAGGAATGGAGAGATGCTGTAACTTCTAAAGGAGGCACAACTGAAGCAGCGATTAATTTTCTAAAAAAATCAGAGTTTCCTGTTCTTTTTGAAGAAGCGATAGAAGAAGCCGTGGTTCGTTCGAAAGAACTTAATCAATAATAAAATGTCTGATTTACAAATGGAGCTTGCAAATGTACAAAACGCAAGCAGAAGCTTAATTTCGCTATCCGAAAATAAAATCGATCAGATTTTAAATAAGGTTGCAGATGCAATTATTGAAAATTCAGGTTTTATTCTTGAAGCAAATAAAAAAGATTTAAATAAAATGAATCCGGAAGATCCAAAGTATGACCGGCTTCTATTAAATAAGGAAAGGCTTGAAGGAATTGCGACTGATATGCGAAATGTTGCAAAAATCCCAAATCCACTTGGTAAAATTCTGGATGAAAAACAGCATGAGAATGGCATGAAGATAAGTAAAATTACTGTGCCGCTCGGAGTAATCGGAATTATTTATGAAGCACGGCCAAATGTTACTTTTGATGTTTTTGCGATTTGTTTTAAAAGCGGGAATGCATGTGTTTTAAAAGGAGGAAGTGACGCGATAGAATCAAATACCGCAGGTGTAAAAATAATTCATGACGTATTAATTAAGCATGATGTTGATATAAATTGTGTTTATTTACTGCCGGCAGGCCGAGAAGAAGCGCAGGAAATGATGCATGCGAATAAATATATAGATGTAATCATCCCGCGCGGCAGCCAGAAATTAATAAATTTTGTTCGCGAAAATTCCAAAATACCAGTAATTGAAACAGGTGCAGGTATTGTTCATACATATTTTGATAAATCAGGTGATTTGGAGATTGCAAAAAAAATCATTGAAAATGCAAAAACCAGAAGGGTTAGCGTATGCAATGCATTGGATTGTTTGATAGTACATTCGGCAAGATTGGGTGATTTACCAGCATTGATTAAACCTTTAGCTGATCACAAAGTTGAGATATTTGCCGATAAAAAAGCCTACAATGCGCTAAAGGGTGATTATCCTGCTGAATTATTGAAACATTCAACCGAAGACAGTTTTGGCACCGAGTTCTTGTCATTAAAAATGTCTATCAAGACAGTGGGCAGCTTGGAAGAAGCTATTGAACATATAAACAAATATTCTTCAAAACATTCCGAGGCCATAATTACGGAAGACTCTGAAACTGCTGAAGAATTTTTGAAACGGATTGATGCTTCATGCGTTTACTTAAATGCAGCCACAAGTTTCACTGACGGCGCACAATTCGGGTTAGGTGCAGAAATTGGAATAAGTACCCAAAAACTGCATGCAAGAGGGCCAATGTCAGTTGCTGAACTCACAAGCTACAAATGGGTAATCAAAGGCAATGGACAAACACGACCCAAATAAATATAATTAAATATAATTTAACCAAAAATATATGAAACTCAAATTATCAATTGCGCTAATTTGCGTACTAGCATTTGCTTCAACAGCTTTTGCTTCATTCAGCGATGTGCCAACTTCGCATGTTAATTATGATGCGATCAGTTATGTTGAAAACCTTGGAATTGTTCAGGGATATCCAGATGGCACTTATAAACCTGATGCTCCAATTAACAGAGTGGAGTTCACAAAAATTATTATTGCTACAAAATATACACAAAATGAAATAGACGCGTGTAATTCAGTTTCTTTTTCAGATGTCGGAGATGGCGCATGGTATGCCCCTTATGTTTGTGTTGCTGAATTGAATGGTATTGTGGACGGTTATCCGGATGGAACTTATAAACCAGCAAACCAGATTACATTTGCTGAAGCTTCAAAAATAATTACTAATACTTTAATCGAACCAACAACTCAGGGAAGTGAAATTTGGTATAGACCTTATGTAGTAAAACTTGAAGATATCAATGCTATCCCAACTACTGTAAACAGCTTTGATCACAAAATAACAAGAGGCGAAATGGCTGAAATGATTTATAGAATAAAAGAAGACATCAGAAATCTTCCTTCAAATACTTATGATCAACTAGCTACGCCTGATACATCCACTACAGAACAATCATTCGATTTAACAGCTACAAATTATCAATATTCTGATACTGAATTGAGGGTTAATCAGGGCGACACTGTGACTATTACTTTAACAAGCGATGTGGGTAGTCATAATTTTAATATTGATGAACTTAATGTACATTCATTAACGGTTTCATCAGGTAATACTACCGAAGTTACGTTTACTGCAACTCAAAAAGGTACTTTTGAATATTATTGTAATATAAGCAATCACCGGCAACTGGGAATGGTAGGAAACTTAATAGTGGAATAATTTTTACACTTACTGGCTCACATGATAAAATGGGAAACGTAAATTTTCCTACTATTAACATATAAAATTATGAAATTCTTTTTAGATACAGCGGACATCGAAGCCATTAAAAAATATAATGCCTGGGGCGTTGTTGACGGTGTTACTACAAACCCTTCGTTAATCGCTAAGGAAGGTGTTAAATTCGAAGATCGCATACGCGAAATTGTTGAAATAGTTGATGGCCCGATAAGCGCAGAAGTTGTGGCAACAGATATGAAAGGAATGCTTAAAGAAGCGCGCGAATTCGCAAAATGGCACAAAAATATAGTAATTAAAATACCAATAATCGAAGAAGGCTTAAAGGCTCTTAAGGTTCTTTCAGCTGAAGGAATAAAAACAAATGTAACGCTTGTATTTAGCGCTGGTCAGGCTTTGCTTGCAGCCAAAAACGGAGCCACTTATGTTAGTCCTTTTGTTGGTAGACTAGACGATATTGGAGAAGACAGTATGGAGCTGATTAGCGAAATTGTTACAATTTTTGATGAATATAAATTCGATACCAAGGTTCTGGTTGCGAGTGTTCGAAACATTGGTCATGTAATTGATTCAGCTGTAATGGGGGCACATATTGCGACTGTTCCGCCAAAAATTTTAGATGAACTAATTCACCACCCACTTACAGATAAAGGACTGGAAGCCTTTTTAGCTGACTGGGAAAAAGTTAAAAACTTATAAATTATGATTAATTTAGACAAAAAAAATTCACAGGTAAATTTAGATGGATCAAAAATCCGCGAATATTTGGATAGAATTGAAGCCCGTGATCAGGGCTTTTATAAAATTGTAGATGATGATGTGAGTGAAATCTTGGAATTTGCAAAGTCAGTTGAAGGAAAATATGACCACATTGTTGTTTTGGGAATCGGAGGCAGCGCACTTGGGACAATTTGTTTACAGCAATCTTTAAAACACTTGTACAAGCCTGCAAAGCTTCATGTTTTGGATAATATCGATCCTAATTTGATGGCTGAGCTTGATGATATTGTTGATTACTCACGAACTTTATTTATTGTAATTAGTAAAAGCGGAGGCACACCTGAAACTTTAAGCCAATATTTTTATTTTAAAGAGAAGTGTAAAAATTTCGTTTTTATTACAGGCAAATCAGGGTTATTAAGAGAAACAGGCCAAAAAGAAGGTATTAAAATGTTTGATGTGCCTGAAAACGTAGGTGGAAGATTTAGTGTTTTAACTGTTGTTGGACTACTTCCGGCAGCTCTTATTGGCATAGACATGCAAAAACTTTTGGATGGTGCAAAGGAAATGCGCAACAATTTTTTAAGCGAAGAATTGGACAAAAATCTGCCTTATCAAATTGCGCAGATGCAATATTTGCACGGAAAAAAAGGCAGAAACATGACAGTTGTTATGCCTTACAGCCAACATTTAATCAAGTTTGCAGATTGGTACAGGCAGCTACTTGCTGAATCTATAGGAAAAACAAGAGATGTTGGATTAACACCCATTAATGCGCTTGGCGTAACTGACCAGCATTCACAAAGTCAGCTTTATATGGATGGACCTGATGATAAATTTTATATTTTAATTAAGATTGAAGACTTAGGTCCTGAAGTTATGATCCCGGATAGCGAAGTTGATTATTTAAAAGGAGTAAGCTTTAACAAATTAATGCACACTGAGCAGCAGGGCACAACCGATGCCTTAACTCATAATAATAAACCAAATGTAACTTTAAATGTGCCAAAGGTTGATGAATTTAACCTCGGTGCTTTATTTATGCTATTTGAAGGAGCAACAGCTTTTCTTGGAGAGCTATATGGTATTAATGCTTTTAATCAGCCAGGTGTTGAACTCTCTAAAAAATTAACAAAAGAACACTTAACTACATAATGATGCAAATCCCTAAATTAGGTGAAAATCTAACTGAAGAGCACAAAAAATTCCTGCAGGCTTTTGCCTTAAGCTGCAGAAATTCAATAATCGCAATGCTTAAAAATTCGCAGTCAGGGCACCCCGGAGGTTCTTTAAGCTCGATTGATTATTTAACGCTTTTATATACATTTATAATCAGTCAGACAGGTGAAAAGCTGGTTGTTTCAAACGGCCATATCTCCCCTGCTGTGTATTCGGCTTTGGCGGAACTTAAAATTATTCCAAAAGAAGATGTTATTGAGACTTTTAGAAAGGTTGGTTCAGTTTATGAAGGTCATATTACAAGACATGTGAGAGGAATTGATTATGGAACCGGGCCACTTGGAATCGGAGCATCGGTTGCAGCCGGCAAAGCCTGGAGCGAAAAACATAATAAAACAGACCGCACAGCATATTGTGTAATGGGTGATGGAGAGTGCCAGGAAGGCCAGATTCATGAAATGATTTTATTCGCCAGAAAATACGAGCTGGATAATTTAATTGCTTTTATTGATTATAATGAAGTTCAGCTTACAGACAGTTTGCAGGAAACAATGCCGATTGATATCCCTGCAGTATTTAAGGCAGGAGGATGGGATGTTATTGAAACTGACGGCCATGATTTTGAACAGATGTGGAATGCGATTGCCAAAGCACATGAGAAGAATGGCAAACCAAAGGTTATTGTAGGTCATACAATTATGGGCAAGGGAGTGGCGTTTATGGAAGATGACGGAAGACACCATAAATCAACCTGGCATGGTAAGGCTCCAAAACCAGAAGAATGCGATGAAATTTTAAAAGGTTTGGTTGTCAGTGAGGAGCAGCGTGCTTTAATTGATGAATTTTTGCCGGAAGTAAAATGGGATCCAAAAGAATCAGAATATCCGCCAATTTTAAGTGATGTTGAAGTGGACACGGGTAAGCCGATTGTCTACCCTGTTGATGAATCAACAGATTGCCGAACAGCTTATGGAAAAGCGCTTTTAAACTTGGCTGAACGAAATGAAAAAGTAATTGCTGCTACAGCTGATTTGCGTGGCTCGGTAATGACAAAATTTGTTGCTGAAAAATTCCCTGAAAGACATATTGAGGTTGGGATTTGCGAACAGAATATGGTTTCGATGGCAGGTGGTTTAAGTTTGATGGGACATTTAGTGTTCGCATCAACTTTCGGTGCTTTCTTAACAAGCCGTCCAAAAGATCAGGCACGAGTAAATGATATCAATTATACAAATGTTAAAATGGTTGCTACGCATTGCGGGCTTTCAGTTGGTGAAGACGGGCCTACACATCAGGCAATTGATGATAAAGGTATTATGGTCGGTCACCTAAATACAAGAGTGATTGAACCAGCTGATCCAAATCAAACTGACAGAATAATTAGATACGTAGCATCAAAATACGGAAATTTTTATGTAAGAATGGGTCGTCACAAATATAATCCAATTGCAAAAGAAAATGGCACACCTTTTTATGAAGCGGATTATAAATATGAATATGGTAAATGCGATATGATTAGAGAAGGATCTGACCTTACAATTGCTGCAAGCGGAGCATGCGTTGTTGAAGCTTTAAAAGCATGGGAAAAATTGAAAGAAGAAGGTATTAATACTGAAATTATTGCATGTTCAACAATCCGAGACTTTGATGATACAATTTTTGAATCTATTAAAAAGACCGGCAAAGTGATTACTGTTGAAGATCACAATCCTTATAATGGGCTTAATGCCGGGCTTGCAAGAGAACTGCAATTAAAAGGAATTTGCCCTAAAAAATATGAATCACTTGCTGTAACAAAGTATCAGCTCTCAGGAAAACCATTGGAACTTTATGAAGAAGCTGGTATATCTGCAAGCCACATTATAAATAAAGCTAAACAAATCAATTCATGATAGATGTCCAAAAAGAAATTAAAAAAAAGCATTTTAGAGTAACAATTTTTGGCAGTGCCAGATCAATAAAAGGGGATGATGATTATGAAATGGTGCGTAAACTTGCATTTAAAATCGGGGAACTTGGATTAGATGTTGTAACCGGTGGTGGCCCGGGATTGATGGAGGCTGCAAACGAAGGCCATCAGGAAGGGAAAAAAGATAACGACTCGGAATCCGTGGGTTTAGTTATAGATCTACCATGGGAAAACAAACCTAATAAATATCTTGATGTTGAACAAAAGTTTGAAAGGTTTTCTGAACGTTTAGATACTTTTATGATTCTTTCAAATCTAGTTGTTATTACGCCAGGAGGTCTGGGAACCTGCCTGGAATTATTTTATACATGGCAGCTTACTCAGGTTAAACATATTTGTTCTGTTCCAATAGTATTAATTGGAGAAATGTGGGAAGAACAAATTGAATGGGTAAAAAAACATATTATTGATACCGGAAGGGCGGATGAAAAAGATATGCATAATATTTATATTTGTAAAAGCATTGACCAGGTTGTTAATATTATTAAAAAAGCGAATAAAGTTTTTAAAAAGGAAGGCAACAGTTATTGCGTGAACTATAAAAAATATAAACTAAACTAGTATGGAAAAATCTAAAATCGGACTTATAGGGCTTGGAGTAATGGGTACTAATTTAGCGCGAAATATTGCCAATAAAGGTTTTAAAATATCGGTTTTTAACCGCACAACAGAAGTTACCACTGAATTTACCGAAGAATACGGAAATGAAAATCTTGTTGGATTCGATGATTTAAAAGATATGATTAATTCATTGGAACGCCCGCGAAAAGTTATAATTTTGGTTAAAGCAGGGCCAGCTGTTGATGCGGTTATTGAGTCGTTGAAACCTTTGCTTGATAAAGATGACATTATTATTGATTGCGGAAATTCAAATTTTCATAATACGATTAAACGTTTTGAAGATTTGCGCGGGGATGGAATTCATTTTATTGGATGCGGTCTTAGCGGTGGAGAAGAGGGGGCACTTAATGGTCCGAGTTTGATGCCCGGAGGAACAAAACAAGCGTGGAAAAATTTGCAGAAAATTTTTGAAGCAATTGCTGCCCGTGATTTTAACGGAGGTCCTTGTGTTACTTATGTGGGTGATAATGCAGCTGGTCACTATGCAAAAATGGTTCATAATGGAATTGAATATGCTGTAATGCAGATTATGGCTGAAGCATACGATTTATTAAAACATGCTTATTCGCTTGATGCACAAAAAATAAGTGAAATTTTTAAAAAATATAATGAGGGCAGGCTTGAATCATTTTTATTTGAAACAGCTGTGGAAGTTTTAGGGCGAAAAGATGAATTTAATGAAGGTGATTTGGTTGATTATATTTTAGATAAAGCATCACAAAAAGGTACCGGCAAATGGACGGCTGTTGATTCATTTGAAGAAGCCGTTGCTATTCCAACTTTAACTGAAGCTGTCTATTGTAGATTCATATCAAATGAAAAAGATTTACGTCTGGAACTTGCTCAAAAATATCCAAAGAATCTTCCTAAAACCGAAATTGAACTCGAATTATTTGTCGATGTTTTAGAAGAAGCAATTTATGTTGCTATGCTAATTGCATATGCCCAGGGTTATCATTTGCTACAAGTAGCAGCAAAAGAAAACAAATGGAATATTGAATTTGGTGAACTTTCAAGAATCTGGGAAGGCGGCTGTATTATTAGAGCAAAAATTTTAAATGAACTTCATAAAGGATTTGAAAAACAATTTAAAGATTTGCATCTTTTTGAAATTAAAGATCTTTCAGAACAAATTTATAAAGCTATTCCAGCATTAAGAAAAATAGCGGTTTTTGGTATGTCAAAAGGCATTCCTGTTCCGGGATTTGCATCGGCTCTGGCGTATTTTGACTCCATAACTTCAGAGATACTTCCGGCAAATTTTATTCAGGGATTACGCGATAATTTTGGCGCACACACTTACGAAAGAATCGACAAAGAAGGAGCATTCCACACAGAATGGACAATGAATTAACAAAAACATTTATGTCTACAAAAATAGAAAAACCATTTGTTTTTACAGTATTCGGAGCATCAGGAAATCTTGCTGAAATTAAAATATTTCCGACTTTATACGAGCTTAAATTAAAAAGAATGCTTCCGGCAGAATTTTTCATTGTTGGATATGCACGTTCAGATATGACTCAGGAAAAATTTAAAAATTATTTTGCGAAAAGTGTTAAAGACCATTACGACGGGAAAGTAAACGACGAAGTTTTAGATGCTTTATTAAGCCATGTTCATTATGTTGAAGGTCAGTATGATAAAAAAGAGGATTTTATCACATACAAAAAATATCTGGAAAAAATTACAGGACGAAAAAATTTGCCGAATATTTGTTATTTTGCTGTGCCGCCAGTTGTTTTTAAACCGATTATTAAAAATTTGGGAGAAACCCGCAAATCACCAAAGGAGGATTTGAGGCTTGTTTTAGAAAAACCATTTGGCGATGACGCCTCATCAGCAAGCGATTTATTTCACTCAGTTACAACTTATTTCAATGAAGATCAGGTTTATTTACTTGATCATTATCTTGGCAAATCAGTAGTACAAAGTATTTTAACGCTTCGAGAAAGCAACAGAATTCTAAATTTGATGATGAAAGGATCTGAAGTTTCGAACATACAAATAAGTGCTTTTGAAACACTTGGCGTTGAAGACCGTGTTGGTTATTTTGAAAGAGTTGGAACTTTAAAAGATATGATTCAATCGCATTTACTTCAGGTTCTGGCTTTAATAACCATGTCTATTCCGGTAACCAATTCAGATAAAAGTCTGCACCGCGAAAAATACAGTATTCTTTCTGCTGTTAAATTCAGCAAATCCAAAAAGAATATTGTTTTGGGACAATATGAAAGTTATAAAAAAATTGATGGTGTACCTGCAAATTCACGAACCGATACTTTTGCCGCACTTCGTTTATTCATTGATCGCCAAAGCTGGTATAAGGTGCCAATTTACATTAGAACAGGCAAAAAACTGCATGAACATCATACTTATATTGTTATTGAACTTAAAAAACACGCATTTCAACCGGCAAATGAAGAGCCGAACAGGGTAGTCATCGAGTTTTATCCGGATGAAAAATTAAATATTAAACTTGTTAATAAACACGGCCGCGAAGCAATGTATCAGGATATTACAACTTCTGATACCATTGCCTGCGAAGGTGACAGCTGCATGCCTGAGCACGGAGTTTTACTTTTAGACGCTCTGCATGGCCGCAAAAAATTCTTTTTAAGTTTTCCTGAAGTTATTGCGACCTGGGAGCTTGTTGATTCAATAGTTAAATTCGCTAAAAAAAGCCATATAAATGTTGATATTTATAAAGATGGCAGTATGGGTCCAAAATCTCAGGATAAATTAACTGAGATGGATGACTTTAAATGGTACGATATTCACTAATTGCTTTCTTGAGAACCTTTAAGAACATTTTTTACTTTTCGCCATAACCCGACAACTTTAGTTGGAGTTCCGTGGGTTTCTTTTAATTTTTTAATATATTCAGCCGGCATATCTGCACGTTCTGCATTTTTTAATGCTCTGTATAAACCATAAAACTCAAGATCCAACTGGTTTAATTTTCTACAAAGTTTCATTTTTAAATCATCCATTCCTCCTCGTAATCTAAGCCAATCAATCATAGGCTCAATTTTCCAATGTAGTAAACCTCTTTGATTTACATCTTCCGGTTCTAAATCAATTAATTCTTCAACCAGTGCTTTAAAATCTTCTGCTTCCTGAGCAGTCCATTTTTCGTCTGAGATTTCATCGGCATTTTTGAGCATTTTGCCTTTGTCATTTTTGATCAATTTTGCAATATCCCATGCCTGAAGTAAATCATTCTCATTCTTAGCTGCCTGATATTGTTCTTCAACAAATTTTTCATCATATTCCGGCAAATCTAAATTGGCAGCTCTTGAATAAGCAAGTATATTAACCATTCTTTCATGTTTTTGTTGAGGTTGATAATATTGTTTTGCAAAATCCATATAAAGCCTTACGAGTTTAGCTTTTACTTCCGGGAATCGACCAGTCCAAGCGATCATATATGTAATTCTGTAATGAGTATCTCCATCTTTATCAATTATGCTTTTTTGAGATTCATAAAATTCAGAAGCCTCGGCTTTTAGAATTTCAATCATTCTGGCAGCTAATTCGATACTGGCTTTATGTACTTTATCTAAATTTTCATAAGGTAGAAGATATTGGGGAATTTGTTTTGGATTTTCGCTTTGAGAATCTAATTGAGTCATTTTATTAAAAGGTTAATTTCAAAATAGATATAACTTTATAATAATAATTTAATTTTGTCAAGAGCAGATGTGGTAATTATGATATAATTGCATTACATGGAACTTAAAATCTTTACTAACGAAGAGGAATTTATAACTGTCAGCGCAGATTACATTGAGAGCTGCAGTAATTTCGAGGGCGCAAAAGTTGCTTTAAGCGGCGGTTCTACACCTGGCCCTGTTTATAAGGCTTTGGCTAAATGCGATGTTTATGATTTTAAAAAAGTTCAATTTTTTATGGTGGATGAGAGATATGTTCCGGCAACTGATCCCAAATCCAACTATAAATTAATCGCGGAAAGCATGCCAAAAGCTCATTTGCATTCTTTCGATACATCAATGCCTATAAAAGAATGTGTGGCTGATTATGAAGAAAAGTTAGATGAATTTTTAAAAGGCCCTTTGAATTTATGTATTCTTGGAATAGGTATTGATGGCCATTTTGCATCAATATTCCCAAACTCCCCTGCTATATCAGAAAAAAAACAATTGGTTATGCATACTAAAACCGATGTTCATGATATAAAAGACAGACTTACAATGACTTTGCCTTTAATTATGCAAAGTGAAAAATTATTGGTTTTGGTTAGGGGTTCTGAAAAATGGGAAACCATTCAAAAATTAAATGACAATTCGATTGATGCTGATTCTTTTCCGGCTAAACACTTAATGAATCATCACAATTTATTAATTTACTTTTTTCAATAATGAAAAAATTTGCTGCAATTTTAGCGGTTTTATTATTAACCGCATGCACAACTAACTCATCACTTATGAAAATCACTTCATCAGCTTTTGAAAATAATGGCAACATTCCATCAAAATACACATGTGACGGAGCAAATGTTAATCCGCCTTTAAATATTTCTGAAGTGCCGGAAGGTGCAAAGTCACTGGCTTTAATTGTAGATGATCCTGATGCCCCGTCTGGCGACTGGGTACATTGGATAATTTGGAATATTTCGGTATCAACTCAGGAAATTTCTGAAGGATCAATTCCAAACGGAATTGTAGGCACTACAAGCTTTGGTACAACCGGTTATGGAGGACCTTGTCCGCCTTCAGGTATTCACAGATATTATTTTAAATTGTATGCTTTGGATGAAGAGCTTAATCTTAAACCAGACTCTAACAAAGAAATGCTTGGATCTGCCATGAAAGAACACGTTTTAGAAGAAGCTGAACTTATGGGGAAATATTCTCGCCAATAATAAATAATCTTATACAAAATGAAAAAAATAATTAGTCTTATACTTCTTACAGTGGCTGTATTTATTTCCAACTCTATGCCTCTCTTAGCATTTTCTGATATGCCTGAAACAAATAATGACGCTATTCAGTATTTATCTGATAAGGGTGTAATCGAAGGCTATCCGGACGGTACGATAAGGGTTTTGGACAATATAAATCGAGCAGAACTTACAAAAATTTTGGTTGAAGGCAATGGCATAACACCTGATGCTTCTGATTATAATAATTGTTTTGATGATGTTATTGATGATTGGTATGCTCCTTATGTTTGCTACGCAAAAGAACATGGCTGGGCGAAAGGATACGCTGATGGCAATTTCAAACCAGCTCAAACAATAGTAAGAGCTGAAGTTTTAAAATTAATTTTAGAATCGCAGGATTATAATATTCCAAATGATACAGGATTTATTCCTTATGAAGATGTTCCCACAACTTCTTGGTATGCTCCTTATGTAAAAGTTGGCTATGAGCATAATTTAATACCTGAAGATGGTACGCTTTTTAATCCTGAACGTGAAATGACACGTGGCGGGGCATTCGAAATTTTATTTAGAACTTTAATAATAGATGAACTCAAATTGACAGTTTACCGTAAAGTAAGCACAGCTGAATAAACTCAACTTGATATTGAAATAAAAATGTTTATAATTGCCAAGCTTTAAAATATCTCGATAAAAACATAATTAAAATAATGAAATGGTAAAAAACAGAGTTTCAATTTGCCATGGAAGATTCGCTGAGGACGACGAGAAAATCCCCGAGGGGAGTTTATACACTGAATGGCAAGGGAAAAAAATAGAATTAAATTCAATTAAAGGCGCTGATAATCCATTTGTTGACAAATTAGCATATCCGCTTGAATGCGAAATAACGCGCATTAATGGACCAAAGGGATCAATTAAATATCGTATATTAAGAATCCTCAATTTTAAATAAGCTCCAAAAAGTCGACAAAGAGAGCCTGCGGATGTTAAAATCGAATCATGATTGAACTAGACCAAATTTATAAATGCAACATTTGCGGTAATGAAGTTAAAATTGTTAAAGTTGGCGGAGGGCAGCTAAAATGCTGTGAAACCGAAATGGAACTTATTGAACCTAACGAAAAAGAATAATGATTTTATCTGACAAAACCTTAAAAGCTATGCTTGCTGACGGGTCTTTGGTGGTCGACCCTATCACCGAAGAATCAATTCAGCCTGCTTCAATTGATTGCAGACTTGGCGATCACTATTTGCTTATCGAGGATACCCACATGGATATTCTTACATTGGACAGCGAGATCAAATACCGTGAAATCCAGGGGGATAGTATAACAATACCACCACATACTTTTTTACTCGCAACGATTGCCGAATACGTTAAATTACCAAACGATTTGACAGCTTTTGTAGAAGGTCGAAGTTCAATTGGGCGAATCGGACTTTTTATTCAAAATGCAGGATGGGTTGATCCGGGATTCGAAGGTAGAATCACTTTAGAGCTTTATAATGCAAATTCTTTGCCAATTAAATTGCAAAAAGGTCGCAGAATTTGCCAGCTTGTTTTTGCAAAGATGGACCAAGCAGCTGAAAATCCATATCGAGGTAAATATCAGGGGCAGGAAAAGTCTGTTGGAAGCCGTGTATTTATGGATAAGACTTAAATTATGCAAAATGTTTTTATTTTTCATGGTGTAGGTGGTAATCCTCAAGAAAACTGGTTCCCGTGGCTTAAAAAAGAGCTCTCAAGCCGCGAATATAATGTGATTATTCCTCAATTTCCAACTCCTGAAAATCAGACTCTTAAAAACTGGCTAAAAGTTCTTGAAAATTATAATGAGTTTTTAAACGATGATACTATTTTAATAGGTCACAGTTTAGGCGTGCCTTTTACATTAAATGTTATCGAAAAGTACAGAGTTAAAGCAGCTTTTTTGATTGCCGGATTCTATGGAATTGCCGGAAATGAATTTGATCCGGGAATGGTTACATTTGCGCAGCGAAAATTTGATTGGCAAAAAATCCGCAAAAATTGCAAAAAATTCTATGTCTATCATTCAGATAACGACCCATATATAAAGCTTGAAAAAGCCCAAAAGCTAGCTGATAAATTAAATGTCGAAGTTAATTTGATTCCAAATGCAGGCCATATAAATAAATCTTCAGGCTATACAGAATTTGAAAAATTACTAAACGATATAATTATGTTATAATAAAACATAACTATATAACCTCTCTATAAATGGGATCAGACATTTCAATCTGGGTTGCACTATTTGCAGGATTAATTTCATTTTTATCGCCTTGTGTATTTCCTTTGATGCCGGGGTTTTTAGCTTATCTGGCTGGCACCTCAATTGCTGAAGCAAAAAATAAACGTTTGGAAGTATTTTTGAATGCAGTGTTTTTTGTTCTTGGATTTTCAATTGTTTTTGCATTACTCGGAGTGCTTTTAAATACATTATTGGTAGCATTTGCATATGATGCACAGCTTTGGTTGGCCAGAATCGGCGGAGTAATTATAATCTTTTTTGGACTTTATTTAACTGGTCTGATAAAAATTAAAGCGCTTGAAACTGAACATAAGATGGAAGTTAAGCATAAATTCAAATCAAAATACTTAACTTCATTTTTATTTGGATTTGCTTTTGCTGCTGGATGGTCGCCATGTGTAGGCGTAATATTAGGTGCGATTCTTGGATTGGCGGCAAGTCAGCCGGGAGCGGCGTTTTTTCTTTTATTATTTTATGCACTCGGACTCGGATTGCCATTTTTAATAATCGGATTATTCACTGCCCAGGCTTCAGCATTTTTGCATAAACACGTTAAAGCTTTTTTAGTTTTCCGAGTTGTATTCGGAATATTTTTAATAATTTTGGGTATATTGGCATTTACTCAAAAATTAAGTTCAATTGCCAACCTCGAATTTCTAATTAACCAATTTATGTAATGTCTAACAAAACAAGATATGCCTTATTGGCAGCAATTTTAATAATTATTATTGCAACAATTGTCTATATGGAATCGGGACGAATTTCAACTTCTACAATTGTTCAGGAAGCATCAATAGAAAATGTGGATAGCAGTGTTGAAAAAGATATGATGTATGAAAAAGCCAAAGAAATTGTACGACCTGCAGGTTTTGTAAACAGCGATCCTATAAAAATTGAAGATTTTATAGGTAAAAAAGTTATTTTGCTCGATTTTATGACTTATAGCTGCATTAATTGCCAACGAACATATCCATATTTGAATGCGTGGTGGGATAAATATAAAGATCAGGGATTGCAAATAATCGGCATACACACACCTGAATTTGATTTCGAAAAAGATATAAAAAATGTTATGGCAGCTGCTGAGAGATTTGGTTTGAAATTTCCACTTGTTCTTGATAATGATTATGGCACCTGGAGGGCTTATGGTAATCGTTATTGGCCTCGCAAATATTTAATTGATATTGATGGCTATATTGTTTACGACCATATTGGAGAAGGTGCATATCAAGAAGCTGAATCTAAAATTCAGGAACTTCTAAAAGAGAGAGCTGAAAAATTAGGAGAAAATGTTGAGATAAGTACAGGCTTTGTTAATCCAAATGCGGAAGTTGCTGATAAATCAGGACCTTTAAGTCCGGAAACTTATTTTGGATCTTTAAGAAACAATTTAAAACAAGTAGAAGAAGCACCGACAAACCCATTATTTAACCAGGCATATTTGGTTGGCGATTGGAATATTACACCCGAATATGCAGAAAGCTTAAATGCCGATAGTAAGGTTGTATTTAAATATAAGGCTTCAAAAGTTTATTTTGTAGCAAGCTCTGATTCAGATGTTAAAGTAAAAGTTTTAAGAGATGGCAAAGAAATAAACAGCTTTACAGTAAATGATGAAAAATTATATACACTTATTGATAATCCTGAAGGATACGGCCAATACACTTTGGAATTTTCAGGAGATAAGCCGGGATTAAAAGTTTATACATTCACATTTGGATAAAATAGATTTATATCAACTTGACAAAACCGCAACTTTTTGTCATAATTGTTGTTCTTGAGTATGATTGAAGTGAATGACTTTTTAAGTATGTTTGCTTCTGCTCTATTGACAATTAGCTGGCGGAAATAACTGTTTGTTGCAGGAGCATGCTTTATAAATAAAATTTGTAGCGCTTGCTTCTGTAGCAAACCAGCAACAACTTCAAGCGCTTAGGAAGCGCAAAAGAAAAAACGGAGGACAGAATGCAGACGAAGACCACTCTCAGCGAGAACATCGCCATCTACGGACTTCTGGTGCTCATCATCCTGGCCATGTCAAATGGCTGCAATGATGTGAGCAGCGGCGTTGGTGACGATTGCCAGGCTCCTCTCAGTACGCAAACAATGCGCTACAAGTGGAGTGAGGTGATCATGATCTCGTACTACTGCCAGGAAAGAGCAAGCCAGAACATGACCAGATGCCTTGATGAAGGTCTTCAGCCCAGTGACCTGTGTATACAGGATCAGCAGCTCGAACAGAAACGCTGCATCTACTGGTACGGCCGTGGGGTCAACAAGATCCCGCTTCGCGAATGCGGAGCCGAGATCTTCACGATCATCGGCAACCCCGATGATCTGGGCCCGGACATTCATCCTATCTCGGCGAACCTGGATGTGGACACTGACGGCGATGGTATCAGCAACTACTGGGAGTTCATGATGGGATACAATCCCTGTACTCCCAACAGTTTCGGCTGTGACTTCCCACCCGACGGAACTGATGACTTCGACGCTGATGGCTACATTGACGCCGAAGACGAGTACCCCATGTGCAATGCCACATATCAGGGAGATCCAGATGCTCTACCTGATCCGGCCGAATACAACTTTGACTGCTTTTAGTACAAGAACCAACCCCTCAAGAGAACTTGAGAGAAAAAGAAAGGACGGATAGAAACCATGACGAACTTCACGAAAACCATGTACACCCTCGGCTTCATCACCAGCGTCGCGCTCATCGCATCGGCCCTCAACGGCTGTAGCGCGGAACCGGTCGGAGACGACTCCATCAGGCTGCGCGCCTTCCTGGAGGTGACCTACCCAGGCGACTCATGGAGCGTCAGCGACTACCCGCCCGCGGTCCAGGTCACGAACATCGGCCCGGAAACGGCGAATATCAGCATCTTCAGATTCACCCTGGTCGCGGACGACGACGTGGACATGGCGATTCCTGAGAATTGCGACCTCATGTACGAGGACGATCGCGGTGAGTGGGTGCTGATCGTTCACTGCACGGGCATCCAGCTCGAACATGAAGAAGCTCTGACCATGGACTTCCCTATCACGGGACCGTGGATCTATATGGAGCTCACCAGCATCTACTCGGTCACCGAGGACGGCGAAACCGTCTTCAACGACATCAGTACGACTCAGCCCCTCATGTGGTTCAACCAGAACTACTAAATCCTTCCTTCCACCTTCCGGTTGTTAGCACCTTTCCCGCCAGCTAACATCCCTCAAACAACTAAATTTAAAATATTTTTTTCAAACTGTTGACATTTTATATCAACACCTTATAATGGGTGTTGGTTTCGAATAGAGTAAATGGCAATTAATGCTCATCTGCTCTCGACCATTCACAACTAGCTGTCGAGAAAAGAAATTGTTCGCAGGGAACCATCTTGCAAATATTTACAGGATGCTCCCCTGTGACCAACAAACAACCACAGGGAGAAAGAAGAGTGTTGTATGCACGAAGTTATTATGGGTAGCATCTTCGAAGCCATGGAGGGCGCTCAGAAAAACATTGTGAGGAACGTGGTCATTGGACACCTCATGATGATTGGGATCCTTCTGGCACTTGGACTTGTCGGGCGTCCCAGGTCTTTCACAGAGTGCCGAAGACCAAAACCTTTCACTGCTAAGGCCAAAAGCCCCAGGTCTAAGCAGCAAGCCTACGCCAGACTCCACAAGTAACTCATCCATCTTCCAAGCTCCTACAGGTTGCTAGCATCTTTCCCGTCAGCTAGCATTTTTAATATATTTATTCGGATTTATTTTTTATCATACGTGCTAAAGTTGCCAAGCACTCTCTTATTTCATCAATAACTTCTTCAAATTTAAAATTTTCATCCTGAGCTTTAGTAAATTGCATAGGTAACTTACTAATTAAAGGTAAAAGAATTCTATAAACAGTTACTATTGCATCCTTTGAAGAAATTTCACTATTTTCAAGTCGTTGGATATTTGCATTTATACTGTTGTAAAATAGAGATAATTGTTCATGCAAAGTAGGAACACTATGTCTATACAGATTCCAAATTTTGTTTAAAAATTCCAATATTTTTTCAAGTTGAACAACTATGCGTCTTCTTAAAGCCATTTCTCTATCTTTATCCTGTTCCTCCTCAAAATCTCCTGTTTCGCCTAAATTCAAAACCTCCTCAAGAACTAAAGCTGCCTGTTCAGCTACATCGCCTGTAATTAATCTCTCAGGTATTGCAGGTAATTCTGCTGTGCCAACAGTCGGCCTTTTAACTTCTACAGTATCTTTGAGGCTGATATGTGGCAATTCTGCTGTTTCCCTCTTTTCAATATTAAATTTTGACATTTATATATATTTAAAAATAATAATGACTAATGGTCGGGGCAGCAGGATTTGAACCTGCGACCTCTCGGTCCCAAACCGAGCGCGCTAACCGGACTACGCTATGCCCCGAAATATTGTTTATATTTTTAAAGCCTTCTAACTATATGAAATTTCCCTTTTGAAGTCAAAGAATTTTTGCTTTAGAATGGAAATATGGAAAAATCATACAGTTTAATTATAGGAATGCCGATTGTTGTTGAGGGGATTGGTAAAGTAGGGCGCATAACAGATGTTATTATTGATTATAGGGACGGCAAAGTAGCTGCTTTTTTTGTTAATAACGGAAAATTAAAAATTATTACACCAATGGATATTATATTTTTTGGACAGGCAATAACAATTAGCGACCACGAAGATATTATTGACGCTCAGGAAGTCATAAAAGTGGATGAAATAATTAAAGGAGATATCAGAATTTTAAAAAATAGGGTTGAAACCCAAAAAGGCGACTATCTGGGTCATGTTCAGGATTATTATATTGATGTAAAAGGTTTTGGATTAACCAAAATTGTGGTTTATAAATCGTTTTTGGGTTTGTTCAAAGGTAGCGAACGACTAATCCCGGCTAGAGATATAGTTGAAATAAAAAAAGGATTAATTGTTGTGAAAAACAAATGGGCTAAAACCTATATTGAAGATGAAGAAAGGGTAACTAAGTTATACGCTGATGTTGCATAAATAAAGCCCCGGCTTTTTTGAAAGTAAAGCCGGAGCTAATTAATTGTTTTACAATTTCTTTTCAATAAGGAGTTCACTACGCTCGCGATAAGTTTTCGCTCGCGAGAGACTCGCTTGTAGCTCGCCTCTGGTCTTTTTATAATTCTGCTCCCTGTCCAGCACCTGAGATAACTGTTCTTACAAGTGCGAATGAGATCAAAACGATAACGATACCTATGATTGCGTACATGATGATTTTCTTGGCTTTTTCTACATGTTCTTGATTGCCTCCAGCAGTTACATAAGTAATACCACCGTAGATAATCATGATTACAGCAATCAAACCTAGGAATAATAGGAAGAAATTAACAATGTTCAGAATTAAATTTCTGATTGATCCTTCCCCGCCAGTCGCCTGTGCAATACTTGAAGGTACATCACCTTGCTGTATCAACTGCGCTGATGCCACTCCTCCAAGTGCTGAAAAGATAGTCAGAAGCACTGTTGTAAGGCCCAGAACGATTAGTCCCTGTTTTAGACCCTTTTTTAGAGCGGTTTTAGTCATTTTGTTTGGGTTATAAAGTTTTATTGAAAACTATTTTTATTTAAGCTTTCACTTTATTTTAGCAAATATTTGACAAAAAATCAATACCCTTGTCAAAGAATAAAACTATATGTCAATTTTATTACCAAACTCATCTATAAGTATATTTTCAGGTTCAAGCTCAGCCCCAAACTTATTTTTTACCTCTTGCTTGAGCTTTTTGGCAACTTCAATAACATCTTCTTGCGTTGCATTACCAACATTCATAAGCCAATTACCATGTTGCTGCGAAACTTCAATATCTCCTATTTTTGTACCTTTAAGCCCTGCTTTATCAATTAAATAACCCGCAGATTCGGTAGAAGTTGGATTTTTAAAAAAAGAACCAGCCACTTTACCCTTTGGTTGTTTTTGTGCCCGAAACAATAAAACTTCGGTTGCAACATCTTCAGGATCAAGATTAGGCAATTCCAATGTAACTTTTAATACTATTTCGTGTGTTTTTTTCAAAATAGAAGTTCGATATGAAAATTGAAAATACTCTTTGTGTTCTTCAATAATTCCCTGGCCAAGCCTGTATATCTCAACAGATTCAACAAAATCCCCTATTTCTACACCCTGAGCGCCTGCATTACCGTAAATTGCGCCTCCAATAGTGCCTGGAAGCCCTACGAGCTTAATAATTCCGCCCAATTCATGCTTTCTGGCCTCTGCTATAACCATTGCCAGCATTGCCCCTGATTCGGCAATTACTCTACTGCCATGCACTTCAATTTTATTGGCTTTATTGTGAATTATAAGACCTCTAAATCCTTTATCTGAGAAAACCGTATTGCATCCTCCTCCAAGCATAAAAAAAGGTACATTTTTATTTTTTGCATATTCGATTAATTTTGGAATTTGTTCAGGTTGGGTTGCTTCAGCGAAAAAATCAGCGGGTCCGCCTATTTTATATGCGGTATATGAAGCCAAAGGCTCATTCTGTTTAATATTTAATTCATCCATGTTTTAATTTTATTGACATTACGTTTTTTTTACAATATCATCTTTTGTGATCTTTAACACCATAATAAGCCACCTTAGCTCAGTTGGTAGAGCAACAGTCTTGTAAACTGTGGGTCGTCGGTTCGATCCCGACAGGTGGCTCCACCTTCAATTACTAATTACTAATTGCTAATTAGATATTAACATGGGCAGGTGGCGGAGCGGTCAATCGCATCAGACTGTAAATCTGACGACCTTGTGTCTACGGGAGTTCAAATCTCTCCCTGCCCACCATAGACCGCAGCGATAGCGGAGGTCTTTGGAGTGAGGCCGAAAGCCGAGCGGAGCGGAAATCCCCCAATAAATAAATTTTTTAGATTTTTTTAATCAAAATTTAATAATTAATTATTATAATTCTTTCACTAATACACTCAGGGGGCAGCAGGTCGCGTTGCAGGACTTAACAACCTCACAACAGGAGTTCGACTCTCCTTGCCTCCATGAGTGTATTAGGTGTATAATTTAAGTGTTAAGTCCAGCAACTTGCTGCTTAAAGCCATCCTTAAAAGGTTGGCTTTTTTTATACAGACCGCTTAAAAATGAAAATAGTAAAAATTCCCCGGGGAAAACTAACGTTTTTAAATAAAATTCTACTATTGACAAATTATAATAAATGTTTTAGAATCAACTCTTGTCATTAATATTTACTATATTATGAGAATACCAAATCAACCCCGATTAATTGATATTACTTTTAATGAAAGGGTTTCGCGAGAAGAAGTACTTGGAATATTAAATCATATTGAGCCGCTTGAAATACGCCAAAGTATAGTAAATGGTGTACACAGAGTGATTATGGAAGCAAGGCCGGAAAGACCTCTAAGCGATTTAGCAAAACAAGTACTAACAAAACTTAAGGAAGCTGGACATAAAGTAAAATTCCCTATTGTTCCAGAACGTTAACAATAATAAGCGGCCTTCTTTCAAGTACCCTGTGTGTGAATTTATCAATAACCGAAGCTATAAATTGTTGAATGTTTTGATGGCCCGGATTCGCATGTTTACTTAAAAATTTGTCATATTTCTTTTTAATATCAGCTTTTAAATCCTGTAAAACTTTTTCAGATTCAGTTTGATAAATAAATCCGCGGGTAATAAGCTCAGGGCTATTTACCAGCCTTTTATTGTTTTTTCTGACTTTCATGTTTACTACAATACAGCCGTTTTCCGCCATCATCTGACGTTCAACAAGTACACGTGAACCAAGATCACCCATTCCAAGACCATCAACAAGAATATAATTTGTATCAATTTTTTCTTTACTCATGGTTACCTGCCCTTTTTTAAGTTCGATAATATCGCCGTTATTAGCCATAATTGTGTTTTGTTCATGAATTCCCTCTTCTAAGGCAAGCTCTCTGTGTCGTGAACGCATATGGAAAAACCCATGGATAGGAGCGAAATACTTTGGCTTAACCATGTTTATCATCATTTTCAAATCTTCCTGACATCCATGGCCCGAAGTGTGAACATCCATAATCTTATTATCGATCACTCTGGCACCAAGTTTTGTTAAATTATCAATTACGGTGTAGATAGCACGTTCATTACCTATAATTGGTGTTGCTGAAATAATTACAGTATCGCCTTTTTTAATTTTTATATGCTTGTGATCATTAAGCGAAATTCTTGTTAATGCTGAAACAGCTTCACCCTGGCTTCCTGTTGTTAAAATAAGAGCGTTTTTGCCGGGAACTTTTTGAGCTTTTCGAACATCATGTATAAGCCCTTTGGGAACTTTTATATATCCGAGCCGTTCTGCAATTCCAATATTATCAATCAAGCTTCGTCCACTTACAAAAACCTGTTTTTTGTACTTTTGAGCTGAATTTAAAATTTGCTGGATTCTGCCTATTAAAGACGAAAATGATGCAATAATAATTCTGCCATCAGTTTCACCAATCAAAGTATCAAGGGTTTCACCAATTGCTTCTTCTGATATGGTATGGCCCTCTTTTAATGCGTTTGTGCTGTCAGAAAATAGGATTGTGGCATTTCTCTTTTTACCGAGTTCGCTTAATTTATCATAATCCGCCTGAATTTGATCAGCCGGGCTTGCATCAAACTTAAAGTCTCCTGTATGCACAATATTACCTTCAGGTGTTTCAACGATAACGCCTACACCATCGGGAATCGAATGATTAACTCTAAAAAATCGGCATTTAAAAGCGCCTAATTTAAGAGTGTCGTCAGGATTAAAAACATTTAATACCGATTCTTTTTTGATTCCAAACTCCTCGACACGTTTTTCGACTAAGCCTAAGGTAAGTTTAGTGCCGTAAAGCTGCGGAAATCCAAGTTCAGGTAAAATGTACGGTATTCCTCCGATGTGATCCAAATGGCCATGAGTCAGAATAATACCGCGAATGCGGTTTTTGCGCTCTTTTAGCCATGAAATATCAGGAATAACGTAGTCGATTCCAAGCATATCCTCATCAGGAAACTGGAATCCCATATCTATTATTATGATATCGCGGCCATATTCAATTGCCATCATGTTTTTGCCGACTTCATCAAGCCCGCCCAATGGCAAAATACGTACTTTATTAACAAATTCACCCTTGTTTTGCTTGTTTTGATGGTGAGATTTTCGTTTTCTAAAAGATTGCCGCTTCCGCTGACGCTGCAGCGTGGGGGTTTTAATTTTTTGCGGATTCGCTGTATGTTGAAGTTTCTCTTCTATCCAGCGGTCTAACTGATTGTTCATAAATTTTGTTACTCAAATTCAATTTTGTCCTAGTCGAATTCACTTACATTATACCACGATTAAACTTTGTTATCAACTAACTGCACTTTGTCTGCGGTTTTTATAAGGCATGATAACTTTATGGCTTCCGCATTTTCCCTCGTCATGATTAGAACATTTAGCCATGACCTGACTTAATTTACCGTTGATTTCCAATCTAACAAGACCTGTTTTACAACATGGACATGGAACTTCAATTTCATGTTTATCTTGTGATTCAATGAGACCTTGATCTGCAATGGTATCAACAATCCATTGTTCAAAGTGCTCAGCGTTATGATCGCGACTAGCCATTTTTTATTTTGTTAAGAGTAAAAAGCCAAGATAAGAGTATATTCATAAGCAAAAATTTGTCAATCATTTTTTTGACCAATTGAACTATTTGTTGTATAATTAATATAGATAATTAATAAAATAAAAATGAATAATCAAAATGCCAGATTAAATGAAGAAGAACAAAAAGAATTTGATCGTTTATTAAAAACATATAAATCAGCAGGCGGAAATGCTGAGAATCCTCTTGATGACGCAACTCTTCGTTTATTTAGAGGAGAAGCTGCAAAACAGCCGGAAAAATCAATCAGTCCGGATCAAATAGACAGATTGAGAACGCTATTCAGAAAAAAAATTGGTGAAATTAAACCTGAATAATGGTAATGTTTGGGCATGGAAATTTCTATACCTAAAGAAAGTAAAATCGCTATTCTTGGTTTTGGAGTAGAAGGTCAGGCAACTTTTCAATTTCTTGAAGGAAAAGCATATAAAAATATAACTATTTTTGATGAAAAACTAATAAGAGATGATGTTGAAAACGACTTATCCAAGCTAAAAGAGTACGATTTAATTTTTAGAAGTCCGGGAATTCATAAAGATCATCCAAGCCTAAAAGGTTTAAATGTTACTTCTGCAACACAGCTGTTTTTTGATTTGTGCCCATGTAAAACCATTGGTATTACAGGAACAAAAGGCAAAGGTACAACTTCAACTTTAATTTATGAAATTCTTAAAGCAGCGGGAAAAGCTGTTTACTTAGGGGGGAATATTGGAATTCCAGCACTTACTTTTTTGGATGAGCTGGATGAAGAATCAATTGCCATACTCGAACTTTCCAGTTTTCAGCTGCATGATCTAACAAAAAGTCCGAATATTGCGATTATTTTAAATACAACCAGTGACCATCTTGATTATCATAAAGACAGAGAAGAATATCTGCAGGCAAAAGAGGCTATTGTTAAATTTCAAACAACTAAAGATTCAGCGATTTTCAATATAGATTATCCGTATCATAAGAGGTATGAAGATTTAACAAAGGCTGAAAAATATTATATTAGCGCCAAAAAAACAGTTGCTCACGGGGCTTATGAACAGCGCGGGTCACTATATTTATTTGACTTCGAACTTTGCAAAACAGACGAAGTCGGATTAATCGGACCTCATAACATTGAAAATATTTTACCTGCATGTGTGACTGCTTCTATTCTAAATATTCCCACAAATTTTATAAAAAAAGTGGTTCGTGAATTTAAAGGTTTGCCCCATAGGCTTGAGCTTGTTGGCGAACATAAAAGTATAAAATTCTATAATGATTCTTTTTCAACAACACCAGAAACTTGCATGGCAGCGATAAATTCTTTTAAAGAACCTGTTATTTTGATTGCCGGTGGCAGTGAAAAAAATTCAAATTATGATGAACTCGGCAAACTTATTGCTGCAAAAGAAAATTTAAAAGAAGTTATATTAATGGGTGATACTGCAAAACATATCAAGGCGTCAATCGAAAAAAATCCCAAAATAAAACCGGAAATAAGAGTAGTTGCGAATTATCGCGATGCCTTTGATTTGGCTTTGGAGAAAGCCTGGGAAGGCTATGTGATATTACTTTCTCCAGCCAGTGCAAGCTTCGATCAATTTAAAAATTACAAACATAGGGGTGAGGTTTTTAGAAATTGGGTTGAATCACTGAAAGGTTAACTTTATAGTTAGAATGCATTCTTTACGTATTCCAAATTTATGATCGTCTTCGACAAAGTAAATAAACAACACGGTGACCGAAAAATTTTAGATAATGTGAGTTTGAAAATCGAACCGCAGGAATTTGTTTCGATTATCGGGCCTTCGGGCGCAGGTAAATCAACATTGATTCATGCGCTTATCGGAGCCGATAAATTGAATAGCGGCAAGATTTTTGTTGATGATTATCATGTTCATATAATGAGTGAAAATGCTTTGCAGCTTTTTAGAAGAAAACTTGGAATTGTTTTTCAGGATTACAAATTGATTCTAAGCAAAAATGTTTATGAAAATATTGCATTTGCCTTAGAGGCTACAGGTGAATCAAAATCATATATAAAAGAAAAAGTGGATGAAGTATTAAAACTTGTGGGTCTGGAAAATTTGAAAGGTCATTTTCCTTATCAACTTTCAGGAGGTGAACAGCAAAAAGTGGCTATTGCAAGAGCATTGGTGCATGATCCCAAACTGGTCGTTGCGGATGAACCAACAGGAAATTTGGATCCAAAATCTGCAGATGAAATTTTAAAGCTTTTCACTAAAATAAATAAAAATGGGGCAACAGTACTGTTTGCATCACACAATAAAGGGCTTGTTGATAAACTCAAAAAACGTGTAGTCAGGCTGGAAAATGGTAAAGTGATTAGTGACGAAGCTCACGGTACTTATGAATTTTAACAATCATTAAAAATGGCTACATATAAAGAAGCTGGAGTGGACATTGAAATGGGTGACGAATGTTCACGGATTGCATATGAAGCTGCAAAAGCTACTTTTAGTTCACGCAAAGGCATGATAGGAGAACCAGTTGTAATGGAAGGCGGATTTTCCGGTGCCATGGATTTTGGAGATTTTTACCTTGTCCAGAATGATGATGGGATTGGAACAAAAATGGTTATTGCCACACAGGTCGGAAAATATGACACAATGGGATATGACCTTGTTGGCATGGTTGCTGATGATGCAATTTGCGTTGGTGCTGAAGTGGTTTCAATTTCAAATACTATAGATGTGGAAAAAGTTGATAAAGGTGTAATAAGCGAAATGATGAAAGGTTTACAAGCGGCTTGTACTGAACAAAAAATAGTGGTTCCGGGTGGAGAAATCGCAGAACTTGGAACAATGATAAATGGATATGTTTGGAATGCTACCGCTATTGGAATTGTGGAAAAAGAAAAATTTATTACAGGTGATAAATTAGAAGTAGGGGATAAAATTGTTGGATTAAGATCACGATTATTCAGATCAAATGGTATGACTCTGGTAAGACATATACTTGCTTCTAACTTTGGTGAAAACTGGCACAATGAAATGTACGATAATGGATTAACTTGGGGAGAAGCTGTATTGCAGCCAACATTGATATATCACAATGCTGTTCTTGATATGATTGGAAGATATAAACAACCAAGAAAAGTTGATATAAGCGCAATTGCACATATAACCGGCGGCGGATTACCAGGCAATGTAATAAGGGTGGTAAAACATAAAGGTTTTGGTGCAAAAATCGATAATTTACCTAAACCAAATGATATTATGCTTAAGCTTATTGAGCTTGGTAAAGTCGATAAAATGGAAGCTTATAAAACTTGGAATATGGGTATAGGAATGGTTATTGTCACAAAAGAACCGGAAAAAGTAATAGAAATGGTTGGTAAACACGATATTTCGGCAATGGTAATTGGTGAAATTGTTGAAAAACCCGGCGTGGAACTTTTAAATATTCCTTTTTAAATTTTAGAAAAATTTAATCAAAATTTAATCTTTGTTTGCTAGATTTTAGGCATGAAAGAATATTATCATGCTTGGAATTGTGTATTTATGGGCTTGGCAGGGCCGTTTGAAAAGCTTATTAAATACCATTCAGAAGTAAAATCCGCCTGGGAAAATCTTACGGAAAAAGATCTTCGTAATCTGCGATTTCATGAAGATTATATTAAAAATTTCAACTTATATAAAAAAACAGGAACGCCATTTAAAGAATTTGAAAGTTTTAATTCGGAAAATATAAAAGTAATTACAATTCGAGATGAAAATTATCCTTGCCAATTGCGTGAAATGAATAAAGATATTTCACCGAAGATTCTTTATATAAAAGGTAATATTCCAAACTTAAAAAAGCATTTTATCGGTATAGTGGGCACAAGAGCTATGTCGGATTATGGCCAGACAGTAACAAAAAAACTCGTTCAGGCCCTGAGTCCTGATGACTTTGTTGTTGTTAGCGGACTCGCAAGAGGAATTGATACGAATGCACACAAAGCCGCTATTGAAAATAATGTTCCTACTGTTGCTGTGCTCGGGTTTGGATTAAAACGAATACCTTATTATCAACAAGAAATAACTCAAAGAATAATACGGGACGGAGCAATAATTTCAGAATATCCACCAAATCTGAATGCTCAAAAATATCATTTTCCGCTGCGAAACAGAATAATTGCAGGGCTTAGTGAAGCAGTTGTTGTGGTTGAAGGGTCAATAACATCAGGAGCGTTAATTACCGCGAAATGTGCGTTAGAACAAGGCCGCGATGTGTATGCTTTCCCTGGCAGGATTACAGATAAAACCAGTGAAGGGCCCAATAAATTAATATTTGATGGTGCAATGCCAATTTACAATTATGATGAAATTTATATTAATCTCGGGATTTCCAGAAAACAAAATCCGCTTATTTTAAGCAGATTCTCATTTGAACAAAAAATGATTATTGAACATTTAAAAACAGGAAATCATTCCAAAAATGAATTAATGCAAAAAATATTAATACCAGCTGCAAAACTCTCTTCGTGCCTTACAGAGCTTGAACTCGATAACGTAATTGAAATAAACAGATCAGGTAAATATTTTCTTAAGTCGCAATATTAGTTACGCGGTAAACTTCTTCAATGGTGGTAATACCTTTTAAAACTTTTAAAATGCCGTCTTCTCTAAGGGAGATAAGCCCTTTTCTGCGTGCAGCAAGTAAAATATTATTTGAACTTTCTTCTTTCAAAATCATATCGCGAATTTCAAAATCAAGATTAAGCATTTCAACAAGAGCAATTCGTCCGCTATAACCAGTTTGACTGCACTTTTCGCAGCCCACAACTTCAGGAAGTTCTTTTGGAATTTCAACTGCTAAATCAGGTTTTATTTTTTTAATTGATTCAAGAGTTTGCTGGATATCTTTTAACTTCGCTTCCGGAATCGGTTTCATTACTTTACAACTTTCGCAGACCCTTCGCACAAGCCTCTGCGCGATTATAGTGTGAAGTGCGGGTGCAACCATAAAAGGCGGCAAGCCCATATTAATCAAACGCGGAATTGTCTCAATTGCGCTGTTTGTATGCAATGTACTTAATACCAGATGGCCGGTTAGGGCAGCCTGAGAAGCAGTTTGCGCAGTATCAAGATCACGGATTTCACCGATCATTACAATGTCCGGATCCTGTCTTAAAATTGTTCGGAGTCCGCTTGCGAAATCATAACCTCGCTTTTCATTAATTTGCGACTGAGAAACACCAGGCAAATTATATTCAATTGGATCTTCAAGTGTAATAATTTTTGTTTCTTCGGTGTTCATATCCTCAAGCAAAGTATATAGAGTTGTAGTTTTTCCTGAACCTGTAGGCCCGGTACAAAGAATCATTCCATGACTTAATTCTTTTAGTCTTTGGATTTCATTGAAATTTTCTCCAAAAAATCCCATCTGATTAAAATCAAGTTTTGCACGTTTTGAATCCAAAAGCCTCATTACAAACGACTCACCCCATTGGGTCGGAATATCGGAAACACGGACATCAACCTTTCTTTCGTTTACAACAAAGCTATATCTGCCGTCTTGAGGAACATTGGTTACATTGAGCTTCATTTTGGACATGTATTTAATCTGATTAGCCAGATTTTTATAAATTTCATGATCAATATCAAACACTTTATGCAATACTCCATCAATTCTAAATCGAACCCGAATTGATTTTTCTTCAGGCTCATAATGAATATCCGAAGCACCTGTTTTAATTGCTCCAACATTTATCAATTGAACGGCTTCTTCAGCTGCTACAGATTCAACTCTTTCACGAAGTTTACTTAACTGAACAAGCTCTTCATCATAAGACTTAACTTCTTTTTCTTTATACTCAGATTCAATTTTCTTTTTAACTTTGTACTGATCTGATTCATATAATTTAAATGCTTCCTGTAATCCCTCAGTTGAAGCAAGATTTAAATTGATCAGATATTTTTGTTGTTTCAAGCCATCAATTACTTTTTTTGTATCAGGATTGCTAGGATCCGCTACCGCCACTCTCAAACGCTTTCCAACACTAAAAAATGGCATAACCATTGCCTTCTTTGCTTTTTCCGGATCTAAAATAAATAATAAATCGGGATTAATCGGTGTTTTAGCAACATTGATATATGAAATTCCAAGTTCCCGTGCTTTTGTAAGAGTTTCTTTTTCAACAAAGTCCCTGTCTATTTCTGCCAAACCAGCCCCCATTTTACCTCTTTGCAGCGCAGGAGCGGCAGCAGCAGCGGTTGTTCCGCCTCCAGCAGCCGATTTTTGCTCTCTTTGTACTTTTTGATTTATATCAACCATTATTCTGATATAGAAATATCTATGTATTATAGCAGAAAAATGGCTTTTTTGGAAGTCTATTTAAGCTTTTTTACAGCAGTCACGATCTTTTTAGCATCTGCTTCTTCTATTCCTTCAACAGAAGACATATCTTTTACACTTAAACCTTTTAATTGCTCAACAAGTGTTAAATTCGCTGCTTTTAATTTTTCAACAACCTGTTCATCAAGTTCAAGATCATCAACAGTTAATTCTTTTGCCTGTGCAGCATGAATTTTTTCAGCGTCTTTTCCGTCAAGATCACTAATATCCATTATATCAATTTCCCAGCCTGTTAATTCTGATGCGAGACGAACATTTTGGCCATTTTTACCGATTGCAAGCGGACGCTGATCAGGATTCACATAACAAGCTGAACGCTTTAATTTATCATCTAGTTTAATGTAAGTTATTTTTGCAGGAGCAAGCGCAATTTTAATAAATTCCTCAATATTGTCAGTCCATGGAATAATATCAATTTTTTCTCCATTTAATTCATCCATAATATTTTGAACACGTACTCCTTTTTGACCTACGCAAGAACCAATCGGGTCAATTTTTTCATCATTCGATGAAACCGCAACTTTACATCTTGTACCTGCTTCGCGGGCAATACCTTTAACTTCAACAACACCCGATTTAATTTCAGGAATTTCAAGTTCCAAAAGCTTTCTTACCAAATTTGGATGAGTTCTTGAAATAACCAACTGAGGCCCTTTTGTAGTTTTAATTACTTTATCAAGATAAAGCTTGATTCTTTGACCGGCATAATACTGTTCACCAGGAATCTGTTGATCAGGCGGAAGCATTGTGGTGATTTTATTGTCAAGATTCACGTAAACCTGTTGGTTGTCTACACGATGAATCAAAGCATTTAACAATTCGTTTTCGCGATCTTTAAATGTATCATACATAACATCTCTTTCAGCTTCCTGTATTCGTTGAATGATTACCTGTTTTGCGGCTTGTGCAGCGATTCTTCCATACTCCATAGGAGTAACGTCAATTTTGACTTCATCGCCAACTTTTGGATTCTTTTTATATTTTTTTGCTTCAGCTAAAGTCATTTCAAGTTCAGGGTCTTCGACTTTTTTTACGATTTCTTTTACAACGAAAATTGTTGCAAAATTACCTTTGTCGTTTAGTTCTACATCAATATTTTGCTCTTTGTTGCCGTAATCTTTACGGAATGCAGCCCGAAGCGCGGCTTTAATTGTTTCGATTACTTTGTCTTTCGGGATATTTTTCTCGTCGCAAATTTGATTAATTGCAGCTAGAAATTGTGATTGTTGCATATCAGCCATTATGGTTTTGATTAAATATAATAAAAAAACAGGATATTTTTATCCTGCTTTATCTCAAATCTGACTTGATACTACCACTTCTCTAAAATTTTGTAAATAGTTTCAAGCTTAAATCCTCTTGATGAAAGCAGGCGAAGTATTTTTTCTTTTCTTTTTTGCCCTTCAGTGCGCTTTATAGATTTCTTTTTTCTTTCAATAACATCCAATGCAACTTTTGTTTCATCTATATTCGCGCTTTGAATTGCATTGTCTATAATTTGTCTGTCTACGCCTTTTAGTCTAAGCTCTAATTTAAGCAAATTTTCACCTTTTGGATTAATAATTAAACGTGTCTGAATATAGTCTTTTGCAAACTCTTTATCGTTAATATAGCTAAGCTCTTTTAAACGATTAATTACTTTATCACGATCTTTTTTAGTGCCGATTTTTCTGCCCCTAAGCTTAGTTTCTAACTCTTTTTGAGTATATCGCTTGCGCGTTATAAGCCTAAGGGCATACTGCATCAAATTGTCGTACATTGTTTATTCTTTAGCTACTTTTTCGCGAACTTCCTTCTCGATTGCTTTTGCAACTTTAGAATTTTTTTCAAGGAAATCTTTAACATTTTCGCGACCCTGGCCAAGTTTTAAATCTTTATAATTGAAGAAGGCTCCTGCTTTACGGGTAATTTCATATTTTGTTGAAAGATCCAATAAGTCTCCAATATAAGAGATACCTTTTTTGTACATAACATCGAATTCAGCAATTTTAAACGGAGGTGCGATTTTATTTTTCACAACTTTTACACGCACTCTGTTACCCTGAATTTCTTTTTGGTCACCAATTCCATTTTCAATTTTACCGATATTTCTTATTTCCATTCTTACTGAAGAATAGAACTTAAGAGCATTACCTCCAGGGGTAGTTTCAGGATTTCCGAACATTACACCTATCTTCATTCTTATTTGATTAATGAAGATAACGGTAGTTTTAGATTTGCTTATAGCAGCGGTTAATTTGCGAAGTGCCTGACTCATCAATCTTGCCTGAAGACCCATATGAGCATCACCCATATCACCTTCAATTTCTGCACGAGGAGTTAAAGCCGCAACCGAATCCACAACTATAACATCGAGTGCATTTGAACGAACAAGGGTTTCAACTATTTCAAGTGCCTGTTCACCTGAATCAGGTTGAGACACCAATAAATTGTCCAAATCTACGCCTATTTTACCTGCGTAAATAGGATCCATCGCGTGCTCGGCATCTATAAACGCTGCCTGGCCGCCTAATTTTTGAGCTTCTGCAATTACATGCAGACTTAAAGTGGTTTTACCTGAACTTTCAGGACCGTAAATTTCAACTATCCTTCCACGAGGAACACCGCCACCAAGCGCCATATCAAGCGAAAGTGAACCTGTAGGTATTGTTTCGATCGGTACCTTTTTGGCTTCACCCAATTTCATGATGGAACCTTTACCAAATGTTTTTTCAATTTGTGCGAGAGCAAGATCAATCGCCTTTTTTCTCTCAGTGTTTTGATCAGCCATATTAATTTAAGTTAAAAATATAATGATCGTATTAGATAGGAGTTCGCTGTCGCTCACGCTACGCTCGCGAGAGACTCGCATTACTCGTCTCTAGTATAGGTGAGTGCGCACTCACCTGTCAATAGAAAATTTTCTGCCCATATTATAGCGCGGAATTATTAAGAAAATCTAAAATTTTTATAAAATTTTATTCCTTGGTTTTGGCTTCCTTTTGCTCGTCAGGCTTATCTTCCAAATGAAAGAAATTTTTTAAACTCTTTTCGGTCCCGAACGCAACATTTTTAGTTTTACAAATAGGGCATCTAAAAACGTACTTGCGTCCAATTTTACTAGCATTAACAAACTTTTCGCAGTCTTTGCAGTAATAAAGAATTTCTTTGCCAAACGGATTATTAGATTTAGGTTTCATCATATTATAAGTCCATTCTGATTACTGAATTTGGATTTATCGGACCGTTGTCCTCTTCTTTAGCAGCTGGTTTTGAAACCGCAGCTTCACGTTTAAGCAAGCTCGAATCAGGATACGGCTCCTGTCTGACTTTAGTTTTAGCTGCTGCGATATCAGATTTAGCTTTATATTCACGCACTCCTGCATGTCCTTCAAAACGCTCCTGCGCCAATGATTTTTTAGGCTCAGCAACAGATTCCTCAACAACAGTGGCTTCTTTTTGCTTTAATTCCTGAGCTTGTTGCTCTTTTTGGAAATTATTAAGTTCAACAACCGGATCAATTTTCTCTTCCTCTTCATCAATAAGACCTGTTTCTTCTTTAAATTTATTAATAAATCTTGCGGTGCCGCTCTCTCTGCTTTGTAAAATTCCCCCTAAAGTTACAGCAATTGTGCCTACTAATGCGATCATCATACCAATACCATATTCTTTGGAAGTGATATTTGTTCCAAAATCCTTATGAAAATAAACAGAATTTGCTATAAGAAGTAAAAATAAACCTGTTGCCCCGCTTAATATATAAACAAGCGATTCTTTCATTGGCAAATCAGGAAGACTTTTTTCAAAAATATAAAATCCAGTAAGGATTAAAGAAAAAATACTTAAGGAAATAATAATAAATCCCACTAAATATAATGGCCCTGTTACACCTAAAAACTGAACGCCATGATTAAAAGCGTCAAAATCCTGATACCAAGGTAAAAGTGAACCAATAAGGGCAAGAAGTGCACCACCTCCAATAAGTTTTTGAGGCAGAGGCAGGTTCAAAAATTTATTTTTGATAGTATTAGTATGCACGTTAAGGTTGGATTAGTTATACATCATATAAAAAGATAACATAGCAGGTAAATTTTAACAATTGACATTTAAGATTTGACAACTGTATACTAAAAACCCTTGATTCTTTAGCGCTCATGAAAATTGGCATAGATATTAGGGAGACGGTACATGAAAAAGCTGGGAAAGGCTATTATACGGCTCACCTAGTAGAAGACATTCTAAAATTGGACAATAAGAATAAATATTTACTTTATTCTGATTGCCCTGTTTCAATGTATGTTGGATTTAATAATACAGAACTGAAAATAATAGATAAGAAAGGTTTTAAATGGCATACAACAGTTTTGAAAGATTTATATAATGAAAAGTGCGATATATTTTTTGCTCCTACAAGTTATATTATCCCTGCCCTTCATAAACCGAAAAAATTAAAAGTTATTATGACGGTTCATGATTTGGTGGCTTTTCTTTTTCCAGACAAACACAATAAAAAGGCTGTTTTTACAGAAAAAATTACAATCAAAAAAGCCCTTAAAAAAGCGGTGAAAGTGCTTGCGGTCTCAAAAAATACACAAAATGATTTGATGAAAAGATTTAAAGTTTCAAATGATTTAATTGATATTGTCCCAAATGCTGCTTCGGATATTTTTGAGCCTATGCCTTCTGAAGTTTATGAAGATTTTATAATTCAAAAAGATATTCCGGAAAAATTTATTTTTACTGCAGGTACTTTGGAACCTCGCAAAAATTTTCCGGTTTTATTTGAAGCTTTTGCAAAAGTATTAAAAGAATTCCCGGATTATGAATTATTGGTAGCAGGCAAAAAAGGCTGGATGTTCAGAGAAATTTTTGAAACACAAGCAAAACTCGGTTTAGATGGGAAAGTGAGATTTTTGGATTATATTCCGGAACGGGAATTGGTTTATTTATACAATTTAGCTTCGGTTTTTGTATACCCTACTTTATACGAAGGTTTTGGGATTCCTCCTTTGGAAGCTATGAAATGTGGCTGCCCTGTTGTAACTTCAAATATTTCTTCTTTGCCTGAAGTTGTTGAAGATGCTGCTTTGAAAATCGACCCAAATGACCCGAAAGCCCTTGCAGACGCCATGTTGAGCGTATTAAGAAACCACGAGCTGCGAAAAGAACTAATCAAAAAAGGTTTTAAACAATCGAAAAAATACTCCTGGAAATTGAGTGCAAGGAAATTTCTTGATATTATAAAATCACTCTAAGCCTCTCAAAATATGCCGCACACTAAAAATCCTGATAAATTGGAATCAGTAGCGATTATCACAAAGCGAAATATTATTGCCAGTAAAGAGATTGTGTTTGATCTGGTTAAATATCTGGAAAAGAAAAAAAAGAAAATTTATTTTGACAGCAACTCAGCTGCGCTTTTTAAAGATAAAGAGGGCATGAAAAAAGAAATATTACTTCGAAAAGCTGACATGGTGATTTGTCTTGGAGGGGACGGCACTCTGCTAAAAACAGCGCGCCGCATGGGTAAAAAAAAGGTGCCGATTTTAGGTGTAAACATGGGAACCTTAGGCTTTTTAACTGAAACCACACCGGACAAAATGCATGAAGTTTTGGATAGAATTTTTAAAGGTAAATATGTTTTGGACAGACGATTTATTTTGCGCGTAACCATTTATAGAGATCAGGAAAAAATTTACACAAACCTTGCCTTGAACGATGCTGTAATTAACCAGGGATTATTCGCGAGATTGATTGATTTGCGATTGGAAGTAAATCAACGAAAAATAATTGAATTTGAAGCGGATGGAATAATTGTTGCTACGCCAACAGGCTCAACAGGCCACGCTTTATCAGCTGGCGGACCAATTGTTCACCCGAGCGTGCCTTCGTTTGTTATTGTGCCTATTTGCCCTGCTTCGCTATCAGTAAGGCCGATTATCGTGCCAAACGATAGACAATTAAAACTAATTGTCCAAACACACCGCGTAAAAGAACACGTTGGCTTAACTTTGGACGGACAGGAAACATTCGACCTTGAATATGGTGATGAAATTAAAATCCGAAAATCCTCACGCAGCTTCGACATGATTCGAATCACCGGCGGGAATTATTATAAGGTACTTAGGCAGAAATTAAGGTGGGGAGATTAGAATAAACCGTCGTTAAATTCTACGGCAGGTTTTACCAATTTAGCAAAAGCATCCAAAGTTTGAGGGCCAACTTGTCCGTCAGCATCAATACTTTTACCCGATTTATATTTCATGTAGTTCTGTAATTGTTTAACATTATCTTTTATAGATTTAGCCTGCTCTTTTGGATTTCCATTTGGCATTTCTAATCCTAGAACACTTTTCCAAAAGAACTCGTTTCTTTTTGCTTTATCTTTAATCTTACCACATTTTGATACTTTATTTACATCCACTTTCCCAAACATGTCTTCTACAGATACAAAAATAATGTCGTCAATTGGATAATATACACTATTTTCAACTTCATCCATGGCTAACAAAGCTTCAGCGAATTTTTTACCAAATTTTCCATCAACTTTCAGATCTGCGGCTTTGGGAAATCTGGTTTTTATTTCTTGCTGAAATCCTTTGATAATGATGTTAATTTGCTCCTTGCTTCTGCCTTCGATTTTCAAACCAAGTACATTCTTACAAAAATCATCATTTATATCCTGCGACCAGCCTTTTTTCTTAATTTTTTCTTGTAATTTCTTTAATTGATCTGAATTTGTTCTGTCAATCTTGCCTTCAACATATTTTTTTAATGCATCTCGATTAAAAGTCTTTTCTAAAGTTAGTTTCTTTTCAGGTTGTTTAAGATTTAAGTTAGCACGTTCGTCCTTATAAGGTTCCGGATCAGTAGTACCCTTAAATTCAGGTCCTCCACTAAAATGGATTAATCTTTTTTCTTTAAACATTTTTATTTTTGTCATTTATTTATATAAATATTATAACATAAAAAGTGTAGTGTGTAAACGATTGAATGCTAGTATAAATTTTAATTAAGAATTCTTTCCCCGGGGAATTTTTGACATTAATATGATTTTATTGCGCCGCAGATTTGGCTGACCCGGGCCAGAACTGAAAATATTTACGCTATTGAATCGATTAAAAATTTGCAACTAGTGCAGCGTTCTTGCACTCATTTCCATATGCAATCTTGTTAAAGCAAGCCCATTTAAAGTTCTATGATCTAAATGATTGATTGCCTCGCCTACTTTCAATTCTAAAAAATATTCCAAATCTTTATCCGGCATTAACAAAAGCTCTTCATATAATTCTATACGCGCTGCTTCTTCTCTTGGTGAAAAATAAGGTCTGCAATCTGGAGTCATTAAATGAAGTCTGTCCCTTACTGCATCAACCAGCTTTTGCACTGTCGGGTCGGGCTCCTGCGCCTCCATGGTATCTAAAAGTTCATGGATTTTTCCTATTTGATATTCGTCTCTTTCGTTCATTTTACTTTTTTAAATTAGCCTGAGCAGCCGCGAGTATTGCAATCGGCACTCTAAACGGCGAACAGCTCACATAATCAAGGCCGATCGAGTGGCAGAATTCAACTGATTTTGGCTCGCCGCCCTGCTCTCCGCAAATAGCTATTTCAACATCAGGATTTTTTGCTTTGCCCTGTTCAACTGTCCACTTCATAAGTTTTCCAACTCCATTAATATCGATGGATTCGAATGGATCAACTTCAAGGATTCCGTTTTCAATATAGTCCGGAAGAAATTTGCCGATATCATCACGTGAGAATCCGAAAGTCATTTGAGTTAAATCGTTTGTTCCAAATGACATAAAATCTGCATGCTCAGCAATTTCGTCTGCGGTAAGTGCGCAGCGCGGAGTTTCAACCATTGTTCCGATTTTATATTCAAATGTTACTTCGTATTGGTCGATGATTTTTTGTAAACGTTCTTTTAATTGTAAAAATTCATTTGCGCTTGAAACAAGGGGAATCTCGATTTCAGGGACAGGTCTGATGCCCTGTTTTTGCGCTTCAATTCCGGCTTCGATAATTGCGCTGACCTGCATCTCGTAAATTTCAGGATAAGTGATTCCAAGACGACAACCACGATGGCCAAGCATTGGATTCATTTCGTGAAGTGATGCGACTTTTTTCTTAAGTTCATCAATTGGCACATTCATTTCGCGTGACAATTCTTCAATGTGCTCTTCTTTTTGAGGAAGGAATTCGTGAAGCGGCGGGTCAAGAAGTCTTATTGTCACACCAAGACCATCCATGGCTTTAAATATTCCGACGAAGTCTTCTTTTTGATGAGGTTTTAGCTTTGCCAAAGCGATTTTTCGGCCTTCGAGATCTTTGGCCAAAATCATCTCGCGCATGTTTTTAATTCTTGTTTCATCAAAAAACATATGCTCTGTTCGGCATAATCCGATTCCTTCGGCACCAAATTCTCGGGCAACTTGTGCATCGTGGGGAGTGTCGCAATTGGTTCTTACCCCAAGCCTTTTTGCTTCGCGGGCCCATGTCATGACTTCCTGAAAATCGCCTGTAAGCTCAGGTTCTATAGTTGGAACCTCGCCCAAAATAACCTGACCTAGGGCGCCGTCCAAAGTTATTATATCGCCTTCGTTAACTGTAGTTTCACCAACATTAAATTTACGACTAGCATAATCAACCTGCACATCTCCGCATCCAGCAACACAAGGAGTCCCCATTCCGCGGGCAACAACAGCTGCATGGCTAGTCATTCCTCCGGTTGAAGTTAAGATGCCCTGAGCAGCATGCATTCCGTGAATATCTTCAGGTGATGTTTCTTTACGAACCAAAATAACTTTTTCGCCTTTTTCAGCCCATTCAGCCGCGTTGTCAGCAGTAAAAACAACTTTTCCGCAGGCTGCCCCGGGCGATGCAGGCAGACCCTTTGCTAAAATATTCTTCTCAGCTTTAGGATCCAACATTGGATGCAACAATTGATTCAACTGGTTAGGATCAAGTCTTAAAAGTGCTTCTTCTTTTGTAATCTGGCCTTCTCGCACAAGATCAACAGCGATTTTTAAAGCTGCAGCAGCTGTGCGTTTTCCGGTTCTGGTTTGCAGCATGAATAATTTGCCATTTTCAATTGTAAACTCAATATCCTGCATTTCTTTATAATGATTCTCAAGATTATTTCGAATATTCATGAGCTCTTCATAAATTTGAGGCATTTCATTTTTTAAATTTTCGATTTTATTTGGAGTCCTGATTCCGGCAACAACATCTTCACCCTGCGCATTCATAAGATATTCACCGTAAAATTCGTTTGTACCTGTTGATGGATCGCGGGTGAATGCAACACCGGTACCCGAATTTTCGCCCATATTTCCAAATACCATGCTCTGGACATTTACAGCTGTTCCGCGAAGTCCGGTTATTTTGTTTAAACGTCTATATGTTCGCGCTCTTTGGTTATTCCAAGACGAAAACACGGCTTCGATAGACATGTCCAATTGCTTTTTCGGATCATCCGGGAATGGCTCTCCCTTCTCTTTAAAAACGATTTCTTTATATTCCGAAACCAATTTTTTTAGATCTTCTGCATTAAGATCAATATCTTTTTCTACACCTTTTTCTTTTTTTATTGCTTCTAGCTTTTCTTCAAAGTTATGATGGTCGATTCCCAAAACAACATCCCCGAACATTTGTATAAAACGGCGATAAGCATCGTAACAAAATCTTTCGTTTCCGGTTTTTTGGATAAGACCCTTAATCGTCTCATCGTTTAAGCCTAGATTAAGAACAGTGTCCATCATTCCGGGCATTGAAATTGCAGCACCGGAACGCACAGAAACTAAAAGCGGATCAGAAAAATCGCCAAATTTTTTACCGGTCTCTTCCTCTAAATTTTTTATATAATTATCGAGATCACCATCGTATCCTTGCGGGTACCCATTATTTTTAAAATACAAATCACATACATCGGTTGTAATCGTAAAACCTTGCGGAACAGGAATTCCAAGTTTAGTCATTTCCGCGAGATTAGCGCCTTTACCGCCAAGCGTGTCTTTCATATTGCGGTTGCCTTCTTTGAAAGAATAGATGTATTGCATGCCTATTTGGTTAGAAAAGCCTTGGATATTATAGCAATGTGAATTTTGATTTAAACTCTTTTATGTTGACTTTGTTTGACAAACATCTAAAGTATACCTCCTGTTTACTAATCAGTTGTTATGAGCACAAAAGAATCAATAAACCCAGAGATCGAACCTGATACTTTAGTTGAAGGATTGAAAGAAAAGGAGATATATGGCGAGATGATGCAAGTCAAAGTCCCTGTTGAAGAAGAAATAAATTCTGAACTAATCAAAAAACTTCTTGGAATTTATTATGTGATTAATCCAATTATGAATTATGTTAAGGGGAATTATAGCAAACAAACCGCACTTGATTTATTTAAAAGTGAAGCAGGCTCAATATTAGATCGCTTTTCCGGAATCAGAAATTTTGCTGAAAGGTTATTTGTTGATTTAGCAAATATTCTTAAATCAGTAGGCAAAGTTCAAACACAAAGTTCACAAAAAGTTGAAAAAGCAATGGAAGAAATATCAATAATTCGGGTAGGGCAAACAATTAAACTAAAAAAAGAAAAACCAATAACAATCGGCGAATGTCAGCAACTTAAAATCGAAATTGAAAGAGAAGGAGAAGAAAAAAATCACATTCTTAATATTGAAAGAAAAGAGGAGAAATTAATAGTTTGGTGTTCAACTGCGGATTCTGAAATAGGAAGAAAATTAATAATTGAAATAGAAACGGGTGAAGAATATTCAATTGGTCAGGCTGATACAAGATTGCTTAAAATGGCAAAAGAAAAACTTAAAAAAGCCAATGAAGTGCTGAATAAAGCCAGAAGCGAGTTTAATATACAAAATAGAATCAGTACTGTTTCCCAAGAAACAATGATTGCAGATGAAAAAGTTAAATTAGCTCAATCTAAGGTTGAAACGCTTGAAATTGCCATTAAAAAACTTGAAGCCAATCCTAAATTTCATTGGTTTGATCCTGAAAAATCATCTGATATATCAGCTGATCATATAATCATTGAATATACCGAAGAAGGCACAATTAAAGTAGCTGATGAGGGAGAAAAGTGTAAAGCAAGCTTGATGAGGGTTAGGTAATTTTAAACTTGCCCGATTAATTCCAAGAGTTTAAGATACGCGTGTAATTTAATTTAAAAAATTATGTCTAATTTCGCAACTCTCCCGGAAGATTGGAATCTTATTTACAATCCTTCTTTAGCGCAGCTCGATGAAATGATCAAAAAAATGCCAAATGCAAAGCGCACAAAATACGGCAACTGGAATGTGGCTACTCGCGTGGTTGCAAGGTCAGCTCCTTCAACTTATGTTGTTTCGGATAATCCTGAAAATCACACAATGCAGACAATTAGCAAAGAAGAAGGTGATAAAATGGCGCAAATCCAGAATGAATATATGAAAGGTAAGGATATGATTGTTATTGATGGATATATAGGAAATGAGGATGGGTACAAAACAAAAGCTCGATTAATTTGCGAACCTGCAATCGCGAATATTGCTGCCATGCAAAAAATAATGTATTACCCTTTGGAGGAGTATGAAAATGAAAATTATAAACCTGATTTAACTGTGATTTATACGCCTAATTTAAAGGCTGAGGGGTTTCCTGAAGATAGATTGATTGCAGCTGATGTAGATAATTATGTTACAAGAATTTTTAATTCTGATTATTTTGGAGAGAGTAAAAAAGCTGGTCTTAGAATGTGGAATAAAATGATTTATGATCATGGCGGACTTTCCCTTCACGCAGGTGCAAAAATCATCCCAACATCTGAAGGTGAAAAAACATTTCTAATTATCGGTCTAAGCGGAACAGGAAAAACAACAACAACTTTCACTTCGCAAAACAACAGCCGGCCGGTTCAGGACGACTTTGTGGCTTTAATGCCTGATGGAAAAGTTATTGCAACTGAAGCCGGATGCTTTGCAAAAACTTTTGGCTTGAATCCGGAAACAGAAGAAGCAATCTACAATGCAACTATTGATAAGCGTGCATATTTGGAAAATGTTTCGATGAACGAAGAAGGCGAGCTCGACTTTTTTGATACTTCCTATACTAAAAACGGACGTGCCGTGTTCAGCCTTGATGCTATCCCAAATGCGGCAAAAGCAAGCGAAATTGAGAAAGCGGATGCTTTAATTATTTTAAATCGTAACGAAAATATAATTCCTGCAGTTGCAAAATTAAATGCTGAACAAGCCGCAGCATATTTTATGCTTGGGGAAACAACTGGAACTTCTGCTGGTGGAGCTTCAGAGGCTGGCAAAGCTCTTCGCATACCCGGAACAAACCCTTTCTTTCCACTTCTTGATGACATGCAAGGCAATAGAGTTGAAGAATTACTCGAAAAAATAGATATGGAAGTATACTTAATGAACACAGGAAGAGTTGGCGGACAGGAATCAATTGAATCTTCAAAAAAAGTTAAAATCCCGCATTCTTCAGCGTGCGTTAAAGGCATTGCGGAAGGAACAATTAAATGGGAAGAAGATCCTGATTTTGGCTATATGATAGCCAGTGAAGTTCCTGGGCTTGATGACATGGAAATTGTTCAACCAAAACACTTATACGAACGAACAGGCCGTATAGATGAATACAATGAGATGGTAACGCGGTTGAAAAGCGAGCGCTTGGAATATTTTAAAAAATATCCAAAGTTGGATTCGAAGATTACTGCGGTATTTGGATAATAAATATAGCAATTGAACATTTTTGCTTTATTTTAAACGATTTTTGATGTATAATATTACGATATATTATGCTCAGATTATGCCGAAAACAAAAATCACAAAACAAAAATTAATCCAGCTTATTAATTACGTTGATTTCCTTTCTGAAAATGAAAAAAATGAATGGAAATTATTTATTGAGAACGCGAATAATTCTCTTATTAAGAAGACTTATGAATATTTTAAAGACATAATTCAAAAAGAAAATGATAAAAAAATTGTAATTATGGCAAAGCATAATTTAACTGATAAGTTTCAAAAAAAATTTAAAAGTTATAGTAAAAAATTTATATCAAAAATAAAAAATAATGAAAGTATTTGAAAATGCAAAAAAAGTAGTTGATAAAGCAGCATTAGATAAATTAGGTGAAAATTTTCCCAAATGGGAAAAATACAAAGAAACAAAACAAATGCTTTCAAAATATCAAAAGCTGGCCACAGAATTTATTAAAAAAAATAATTATCCAGGGTGGGAAACAGATATGGATCAATATCTGGGGGGCACGCAGGATTTGATGAATGAAATTTTAAAGGACAAAAAAGTAAGTGCCAAAGAGGGCGAAAAATTAAATGCTTCATTAAATGAAAGAACAGGTAAATTGTATGAAAAATTACTAATAAAGCAAAAAGAATATTTTGAAGTTGAGTTGCTTAAAAAAGAAGTGGAAACACAAAAACTGGTCAAGGAAAGAAAATTTGGAAAAGCTAAAAAACTTTACGAAAATTTTTCTAAAAAGAATAATATCGATAAGCTCCACCCTGATCTCGCTTTAAAAATCAAGGAAGACATTTTGGAAGTATCTTTGCTTGAAGGAAAATTCAATATGTTTTTCAAGTCAGGAACTGTAATACACGGGCTTAAAGGTCCAAATTATGTAACCGGTGTTGATAGCAACGGAAATGTTAAGTTATCTGAATTTAAAGTTGTATTTGATGAAATGGAAAATAAGTATAAAGATGATCATATATATTCGATGGCTACAACAGGTGATAAAAGCGATGTTCCTGTACAAATTAACCCTGATATCCCGGACGAGCCTCCAACTTCATTTACCAATTTCAAACTTGTTTTAAAAAAGGGAAAGAATAAAGTAAATTGGATGGATTTATTAAAAGAGATTGAAAATAAAAATTATAAAGCCAGAGAAATACAAAAATCAGTTGAATCTAATCTAGTGATAGATGAATTCAATAATTATGAAAATGTTTCAAAAGAAAAAAAATATCCTGACTCGCTTAATGAAGAAATATTAGATGTTCAGGTCGCAAAAATGCTAGTGCAAGTAAAAACCTTTTATAAAAATCCTCAATTGGATTTATTACCAGAAGAAGATAGACCATTAATGAAAGCTGCAATAGAAGAAAATTATACTCAGTACGGTCTTTTCTTTAAAGAAAATCCAAATAATCCAAAAGATAAATTTTTTCCAACCATTTTATTTAAAAAAGGAAAAGGTATGCAGAAAATCAGTATTCTGAATGGATTATTAAATAATCATATGGAAATTTTTAAAAGGCTTAAATTTGAAAAACAAATTGAAGATCCAAAAGAAGATCCTATTAAAAAAGATTACTACAGAGCAGAAGTTGATTTGCAAAACCAGGATTATATAAATGCCTATGCGCATTTTAAAAAATATCTAAATCAGGCGGGTTTTTCCGAAGGTGGTCATTATTTACAAAACAGTTCTTCAAGAAAATCTGACGAAATTAAAAGAAGTCCACTTAAAAATGTAAGGGCCAAAGTTCAGATGGATAAAGGATATTTGGAATTAAAAGAAAAATGCAATGAAGGCTTAAAAAAGGCTTCAATAGGCATATTAAATATGGCGGAAAATGTTATAAATAATGTTCCGATGAAACCTGAGAAAAGAAAAAATTTCGGCGCTTATAAAATAATTAATAAATTAAGAAATTTAATTAATAAAGGAAAAGCCAATTCTTTACATGATGCATTTGATAAGCTTGATTTAGGTCAAGAAGTTGATGCAGATATGGGAAGTAAAAATAATTTTAATTTCGATAATTTAGTAAGAAGAATTGTTACATTAACCGAAGTTGAAAATGATAAAAAAAGAAAAGATTTATTTGAGGATGAAGCACTTAAATTGCTACGCGGCAGAAATGCAACAACTAAACAAATACAAAGAGGAGATAATTTTATTAATGCATCCGTGCCAAATTATTGGACACATGCTTCACAAGCATTTTTATCGGGAGTAAAACGAGGTGAAACAACTAAAATGTTAAGAAAATGGCATAAAAATTCTGATTGGCTGGATATCATGAGAGGCACACTAGATGAGAAAAAAGGTTTTATGAAAAATTATAACTCCGTGAACGCTTTGATGATGAAAAAAGTAAAGCAGGTTTTGTATACAAAAGGAAAAGCAAAAGAAATTAAAGATTTAATTAAATCAATAACCAACGAAAACGGGGAGTATATACCCGGGGAATTACGTCTGCCTAAAAATGATGATGGTTTGAAGCAGGCTTTATTTATAGTTGCTTCAGGCGGCTTAGCCGGTTTTTTAGGAAGAGGGGCAACAACGTTTGTTACTAGCAGGTTGGCAAGTTTTGCAGAACAGGGATTGATAAGAAATCTAACTACAAAATTAGTTGCAGAAACTGCGGGCTTGGCAGTAGAGGCTCCGGCATTTGAAGCATTGATGACAGGACTACAGGTTGCTGACCAGGGTGGAGGTTTAAATGAAATGATGAAAAGATTTACTTTTAAAGGTGTAAAACATTCATTCACCTTTCTTGGATCAATGAAGATTGTTGGGATGGCATTAAATCCCCTTGCAAAATTTACTAGAATGTTTAGAAAAATTCCACCTGCAGAGCTTTCCAAATTTCAAAAATTAACTCAAAATTTATTTCCAAATGCTATTCATATGGCTGGATCTGCGGGTGTCATGAGTTATTTTAGTAATACATCATTTATAAATAATTTAGCTCAAATGCCTCTATATCACTTCGGGGGTGCTAAATTTAGAAAATTATTTGGTAATTGGGAAAAAAAAGCACAATTAAAGGCAGAAATCGCCAAAATGCAAGGCGATGTAAATCCCATTACAAGAGGAAAAGCAAAACTTCTAAACGAAATGCTGAGTGATAAAAAAATTACTCCTGATAAAATCGAATTATATGCAGGTTTGTCAGCTAAGCAAATTGCAGGCATCAAAGAGTTAACAGAAGATCCGGCTTATGCGGGATACATTGTGTTAATAAGAGAATCTATTAAACAAAATGGGCATATAACTAAAAATGCACAAAGTCTTCAGTCTTCTTTAATTGGCAAATTGAAAAAATTTGGGATTTCCGAAGAAACAGCAAAAAAAATTATAAATTCAATACCGGTAGAAAGTATTTTATTTTCAAAAGAATTGATTAAAAAAAGAATGCAAGCTTTAAGGGAAGGTTCAAAATTATATAAAAATGCAGAAGACTTTTTAAAAAACAAAAAAGATAAAATTAAAGGATATTTAAAAAATAACTCAATCAAACATGCATTCCAAGTATTTATGAATAATTATAATGGGAAATATGAAAAATTTAAAAAAGAACACCCTAAGTTAGGAAAATTACTTCCAAAAGATTTAAGAGATCTTGGTATATTATCTATAAGTGTCGTATCGGGTGTAGTAGGTACGCCTTTAGCATTGGTAAAGGTTGCTCCTAAAGAAGGATCAAGAAGTATTGCAAAGCTTGCTGAAAGCCAAGGCATAAATTTAAGAACTATGAAAAGGCCAAGCATGGAAGCATTGGCAACAGAATTTAATAAAACAAACCAAGTCCCTCGAAGTAAAAGACAAGAAATTGCATATACATTACTGCACAAAAATAAACATGGAATTTTAGCTTACAATACAAAAGGAAAAGTACAATATTATGAAAAAATGACGGATTATATAAAAGAAGCTGCTTTTCAGATTGTAAAAACAAATGCTGATGGAAGCCTTATTGCATATAATTATAAGGGTGAAAAACAAATATATAAAACACAAGCAGAATACCTAGTAGATAAAGCTGTAATTAGTTTAGATAAATTTAATCAACCAAATGTAACAAATCATGGAATAGCTGAGCAATTTACCAAAAGGATTAACGGTGTTGAACAAACACTCGCAAAAATGCCTGATCTTCAAAAGCCAATTGAGGTACTTGTAAAACTTAGAAATAGTCCTGGTAAGTTAAAAAAAATAGGATTATCAAGTCCAGCTGCATTAAAAAGGTTTGATGCATACATTAAATATGTTCAAAAAGTTCAGGCTGAAGCAGTAAAAATACAAAAATTATCTCAATCTACAAAAGCTAAAATTCATGGGAAAGAAATGCTTTTAAGCAAAGCTCCTGGATTAGCAAATGCTTCATATGCAGAATTACAAGCAATACGAAAAAATCCAACACAATTAAAAAGACTTGGGATTGCAAATACTAATCCGAAAATAAATGAAGCTAATTTCAAAGCTTTTGAAAATTATATGGAAATTGTAAGACTTGGAAAACGAAAAGGAACCAAAGATATGCTCGACTCTTTAATGAATGATATTGCAGGGAAAGTTAAACCTGTGGAAGAAGGTGTAGATTTAATTGGAGACGGAAGTCATCAAACCGGTAATCATCAGGCACCAGTTAAAAAAATAGGAAGAACAATGGAAAAAGCTTTAGATCCTGGTGAGTATAATGGTAATGCGTCAAAGTTATTAGATATAGCTAGAGGATCATTGGAATATGGTACACTTCCACAAATTAGACATGCTGTTGAGGCACTTAAAAGGCACCCTAAAGTAGCTAAAATATTTATTAAAGACAACTTTGGTGATCCACTTAAACCTAACGAACATCCTGCACAATATAGAGATATGAATATAAGCATTAAATTTAAAGATGGAAGAGTAGCTGAATTACAATTCCATATTTCTGAAATGCTTAAGGTTAAAGAACAAGGGATGAATATCCCTTCATTAAAAGGGAAATTAAAATTTTCACAAAGAGAGCATGAGCTTGCTGCTGAAATTGCTAAAAGGATTGGTAAAGAAGGAAAATTAAAACTCCCAACAGGTACTGAATTTCAAACACATACATTTTATGAACTTTGGAGGTCTATTCCAGACAGATCTCCTGAACAAATTGCTGGAATAAAAAATCCGGTAAAAAGGGCAAAAGCTGAAGAATTATTTTATTTTAAAAAGAAATTAAATCGATCTCAACAAAAAATAAATGAAGCAGCTTGGGAGATGTATAAAAAGCGTGTAAAATTGAAATAATTATATATATAATTTAATTTTAACTTAACAAATATGGAAATGAATGAACCACTATCGTATGAAGAAGAATGCGAACGAGATGCAGGACAAACTTATTACTTTAATGTAAATGGTGTTCCTGTTAAAGAAGTATATACCGAAGACGGACGTGGATCGACCAGATATGGCTTAAAAGACAATGGTGAATGGGAAGTAGGTTATCCTAGTGATGAACTGTTTATGAGTGAAGGTCAAAAAATTGAAAAAGATGAATTCGAAAGAATGGTAAATGCTATGAATGAACAATAAAAATATGGAACTAACACCAAAAACAAAAAAAGCGCACGATTTTGCCAAAGAAAAACATTCCGACCAGGTTAGAAAAGGGAGCAAAACACCTTATTTCACGCATCCGGATGCTGTTGCACGAATTTTGGCAGAATATACTGATGATGAAGATATTATTTCAGCTGGGTTTTTACATGATGTGCTGGAAGATGTTGAAGGTTACAATTATGAAGATATGGCTCAGGATTTTAGTACCAGAATAGCTGATATTGTAAATCATGTCACTCATCAGGACGGTGAACATAAAAAAACCAAGGAAGAAAAACGTGCGGTATGGAAAGAACGCAAACAGGCGTATGTTGATCACCTAAAATCAGCTTCTAAAGCAGCGCTCATGGTGTGTGCTGCTGATAAAATCCACAATCTAGAAACGATCATAGAAAAATATAAACAGGAAGGCGAATCAATGTGGGAAATATTTAACGCACCTGAGCCTCGAAGAGAAAACGTGATTTGGTACTATGAACAAGTGCTACAGGAACTTCAAAAGCTACTCAACAATCCAATAGTTCAAAGACTTGAAGCTACAGTTAAGCGAATGCATGAAGAGATTGCCCGAAAGGCTAATTAAATAGCCTGTGGCAGTTTCTGTGGCAGCTTACTCGAACCCTCTTTTCTTAAGCATTGCTTCAAGCCTGCTCATCGCGCTTATAAACGCTGCCTGACGCATTGAACAGTTGTATTTTTCCATCATCTCTTTAATACGCTGAGTAGATTTGATCATGATTGGTTTTAAGCGACGTTGTATTTTATCTGCTGTCCAGTAATAACCTGCTTCGTTCTGAACAAGTTCGAAATAGCTAACTGTTACACCTCCAGCGTTTGCAAGAATGTCAGGTATAACTAGCACTCCTTTTTTCTCAAGAATTTTATCTGCTTCAGGAGTAGTTGGTCCGTTTGCAAGCTCGATAATATATTTAGCTTTTATATTTGCAGCATTTTGCTCGGTTACCTGATTTTCAAGCGCAGCCAAAACTAAAATGTCGCAATCCTGTTCCAATAATTCTTCGTTTGTAACTTTAGTACAGTGATCAGCCTGAGTTTCACATTCAGTAACTGATCCTTTTTCAATTTTACATTTAAGCATTGAAGATGCGTCTAGCCCGTTTTCACAATATACACCACCTTTTGAATCAGAAACTCCAACAATTTTATAACCTTGTTCACCCATGATTCTTGCCATGTGTGATCCTGCATTTCCGAATCCCTGAATTACAACTTTTGTTTCACCTGGGTTGATTGCTTTTTCTTTTGCAACTTCTTCCCAAACGTAAGATCCACCCTGGCTGGTTGCTGCATCGCGGCCTTCAGATCCGCCGACTTCAAGTGGCTTACCTGTTACCACGCCTCTTTTATTTAAATTTCCTAATTTCATATATTCATCTACCATCCATGCCATTATTTCTCCGTTTGTATTAACATCAGGAGCAGGCACATCCATGTGAGGTCCAATATTATGCTGAACTCTATCAATATATTTTCGGCTTAATTTTTCCAATTCTCTTTTTGAAAGTGTTTTTGGATCAACAATGATCCCACCTTTTGCTCCGCCAAGAGGAATTCCAACAACGCTGCATTTCATTGTCATCCAGGTTGCAAGAGCTTTAACCTCTTCCATATCAACCTGTTGATGATAACGAATGCCGCCTTTAAAAGGGCCGGCTACATCGTTATGTTGTACGCGGAATCCTTCGAAAACTTTTACTGTACCATCATCCATTCTAATAGGAAGGCTAACCTGAATAATTCTTTTTGGATGGGAAAGGATTGTTAAAATATCTTTATCAAGGCTCATAATCTCAGCAGCTTCGTTGATCTGCTTGAGGGTGTTCTGAAACAAAGACATGTCGTGTTTGGTTAAGTCTAAAAAAGCAAAAATACAGTACTCGCGTTCTTAAAAACGTGCAAGTGTTTTTTCCGCTCCATAGAGTCGCTTCGCGCCTCTGCTAAAAAAATGAGGTGAGAAACTGGTATAAATCTGTTATAGGATTAGTTAGCTGAACCAAGCTGACCCCTAAAATGAAAGCCATTATATGACCGGCAAAAGCTGACGAGATTGGTACAGTAAGATTGTCATCAAGTTTATATGTAAGAAATTCCGCAAAACTTCCAACCAATGCCATTGCCAGAATAATTAAAGGAAAGTCCCATAAAAATATTGAAGCAACAATCAGGTTCATAACAAATCCACCAATAAATCCTTCCCATGACTTGCCGCTTTTTATCCTGTGCTTTCCATATTTAATTCCGATTAATGCTGAAGCCAAATCCCCAAAAACCATAATGAGCATTGCAGTAATCGCTATTCTAAAATCAAAAACCGAAAATACCACAATTGTTGAAAGCGCTACAAACAACATCGCGCTGACACTCTTTTTTTCATGAGGTCTCATAATTCCAAAAGGGTCCGGGACCTTTACATTCAAATCCAATCGTAAAAATTCAAATTCCAAAATAATAACCAAAATTATTACTATTGCAAAAACCGCTATTCGCTCAGAAAAATAATATCGGAGAACAACGTACCCAAGTATCATTGGAAGCTGATATAAATGGAAGAGTTTTCGTAAAATCTCTTTACGTAATTTTTTTTCTCGCATGAATCAATTCTAGCCTACTTCCAGATTTGAAACCACTTCTTTTTTGGTTCAGCCAAAAGTTTGACCTGATTTTCTAAAACAACAACTTTGTCCTGAAAAGATTTGATTAGTCGGAAGAGATTTTCTTGATCTTTTTCGTGCTGATCTATTATTTTTTGTACTGTATCTTTGAACATTCCAAGATCATCTTTTGTAAGATACTGCTTAGAAAGCTTTCGTCCTGTTTTTGAAATTGCATCTTTTTGTTCTTCTTTTTTCTCTTTTACCTGTTCATTAAAAATGGATTTCAGATCGTATGCCTTTCTTAAGCTGTCTTTTTCGATCATATAATTGTAACCTTGTGGCGTTTTCTTTTTTCGGGCTTTAAGCTTTTTGGATTTGATCGCTCTTCGAATAGTCTGGATTGATTTATCAGATATTTCCGCTGCTTCCTGAATACTTAAAAATGTTTCCGCCATGATTTTAAAAGGTTAATTTTTGATTAATCGGGCCTCTATTATATGTGCGCGGTTTTGATTAATCAAGAAAAAAACTTTTATGATATAATCTGCTTAGATAACACTAACTTTCATGAACTATAATTTCTATATTGGAGTCATTGGATCACTAATTTTAGTAACCGGAGCAGCCTGGCCGATAGTTAAAGTTAAGCACCCTGTTTATTCAATGAAAAATTGGCTATTTGTTGCAGGAAATATTTTGATGTTTATTTTTGCTTTGCTTGGATATTTAAGCGGGGGTCCGATTTTCTTTATTTTTCTTCAGATTTTAATTGCAATTGCAACTTTGATGATGATGATTGATGTACCCGATAAAATTGATATACCTATTATCACAATTTCAGGAGCTGCTTTAATAATTTGGTCACTTTATCTTTTTGAAAATTACAACACTATAATTTTCATTTTAGGATTAACCGGAGTTGGACTCGGTTACGCACTTCAAATGGGCACTGTCAGAAGAAATCTTGCACTTACACTCGGCAGCATATTAATCGCAGTGTTCAGTTATATAGAAATGAACTGGATATTCTTTTGGCTAAATACCTTCTTTGCATGCTTTAGCGGGTATTATGTTTTGAAATTATCAATAATAAAAAACCACTTAATAAATAAGTGATTTTTAGTGGCGGAACGTAGTAAACGAAATCAGAACTTTTTTTATGTTATAATGTTCATGTAATGAATTTTATCATTTAAAGTTTTAAATAATATATTAATCCTACTTATTATGAATAAAATAATTTCATTGTCGGCTTTAACTATTCTGATATTTGGAATGGTTGGTTGTGGGGTTTCTCAACCTAATGAAAATACTGTATATCAAAATGATGAATTTGGATTTCAAATTGAACTTCCTGAATCAGCAAAAGGATATACAACGAATGTTGATAATAATCCCATCCCTCCTGAAGCAGTTCAAACTATAGGTTTTCTACTTAATGGTAATGGATTTCTTTCAATTGAAGTATATACAAATGATGAATGGGATAAAATTGCTAATAAATTAGTATTTGTTGATCCGAAACTTGTTATTGATGAAGAATCAACAGCAAAAACGTTATCGGAAATTTTTCCAAATCAAGAATATGAAGAAATTTTGGAAAAAGTTAATAATAAAACAATCGACGAATTTAGGCTTTTGAGCAATGCTCCACAAAGCATAATAGACGATATATTGTCAGAAAATTTAGATGAATTTGATGTTATTGAAGGAGATACTATCGTTCTTTATCCTCAAAAAATAAAAGATAAAGAAGTAACCTCAAGTATAATAAAAAAGTATATGCCAGGAATGAGCGAAAAAGGAGACCTAAATTTAACTGGAGAAAATAGATATGAGGTAATTGCTGAAAATGCTACTCCTGAAATTGCAAGCAAATTAAAAGATGCAGATTTAGCGGGTGTTGGATTTGAAGATGATAGGATGGGGACAATTAATAAGGATGGAGCATTATACATTCTCGCAGTTAAACAAACTAGCGGGGGAACTCCAGATAGTTATCAGCTTTCAGAAGATGAATTTTTGAAAGTTAAAGGAAGCTTTAAATTATTGGAATAAACTGACTATTTTGCCTCTCGCTCTTCGAGCTCGAGATTAATTCTCTTCCTACTCGATGAAACCTCAAAGAGGTTCCACTCGTAGCAAGTGGAATTGAATGGCGGGATGGACGAGACTTGAACTCGCGACCTCCTGCGTGACAGGCAGGCGTTCTAACCAACTGAACTACCACCCCGAGTTGTAAAAGCACGACTAAATTTAATATACTTTTAAATGAAACTCAAGTAAAATTTAAAATCCTTATCTAAATTACTATGAAAATCGGGATTGATTGTAGAATATATTCAAGTAAATTCACGGGAATTGGCAGATATGTCTTTGAATTAACCGACCGTATTGCAAAGATGAATGACGATAATGATTATTATCTTTTTCTCAATAAACCTGAATTTGACGACTACCATTCCCCTTCTCCAAGATTTAAAAAAGTATTGGCCGATGCCCCAATTTACAGTTTAAGGGAACAGACACACTTCAACAAAATTCTTAAAAAGTACAAACTGGACTTAATGCATTTTACACATTTTAATGCGCCAATTTTTTATAAAGGAACTTCAATTGTGACAATCCACGACTTAACGCTTTCGTTTTATCCCGGCAATAAAAAACGTTCGATTTTTCATCGTTTTGGATATGCCATTACTTTGCGTTCAGCTGTTAATAAAGCAAAAAAAATAATAACCATCTCTCAAAACAGCAAAAAAGACTTAAAAGAACTTCTTGGAACCCCCGAAGAAAAAATCGAAGTTATTTACCAGGGTGTTTCTGATGAATTCAAAAAAATCGATGATCCAATCCGCATTAAAAAAACTTTGGAAAAATATGGCTTGGCTGGATCGCCGTTCTTTTTATATACGGGCGTGTGGCGGTCTCATAAAAATATTCCAAATATGCTAAAAGCATTTAAAGAAATCCGCGGACTGACAAGTGATGATATTAAATTGGTAATTACAGGAAAAGAAGATCCATATTATCCGGAAGTTAAAGCCCTTCCAAAAGAACTCGGCATTGAAGATAGTGTTGTTTTCACAGGGCTGGTTGAAGAAAATGAACTGGTCGATTTATATAATGCTGCTTCAATTTATGTATTCCCTTCATTATATGAAGGATTTGGATTGCCGCCTTTGGAAGCAATGGCATGCGGCACACCTGTTGCAGCATCTGAGGCTTCATCAATTCCTGAAGTTTGCGGAAAAGGTAATGCGGCTTTTTTCAATCCAAAAGACCATCACGATATGGCGCAGGTAATTTTTGCATTATATAAAGATAGAGCCATGCAGGAAGAATTGGTGCGCAAAGGTTTAATAAGGGTTGGTGAATTTTCATGGCAGACTATGGCGGAACTTACACATAATTTATATCTGGAATGTTTAAGCAGTTAAAAGACATAATCGGAGTTAGTGTAAATAAGGCTGGCTTGGCTTCGGAATTTCGCGCGATCAATGTAATCAATGAATATAAAAAAGTAGCGCGGGAGGTTATAGGCGATGAAGCTGTTCAGTATTTGATTCCACGCTCATTTAAAGATGGTGTTTTAAAAGTTGAGGCACGAGGGTCTTCCTGGGCATCGGTTTTGCATATGCGGCGGGTAGAAATAATAAAACGTATCGATTTAGTTAAAAAAATAAACATTAGAAATTTAGGTGAGTAAAAGCACACCATTTATCTCGAAAAGTCCAGTTAAAATGCTGGAAATCTCTTGATATATTTTGTATAATTTTGACATAAAAGTTAACAAATATAATTATGGATTTTGAAAAAATGGATAATAAAGAACTACATGGATGGTGTAAGAATTCGGGCGCGCAAAGCCTTGAAGGCAGAAAAAAGTTTATAGCAGCTTTGCCGGAAGTTTATAAAAGACATCTATATAAAAAGTATAGTTTTGGGTCGATTTATGAATATGCGGCTAAGCTTTGCGGGGTAAGCCATACAATGGTTGATGATGTGATCCGAGTTGATGAAAAATTAAAAGACATGCCGAAATTAAAAGCTTTATTACCAAAAGTGGGTTTAAGCAAATTAAGAAGAGTAGTTTGCATAGCAAACAAAGAAACAGAAAATGAATGGGTTGAAAAAGTTCAAAAAATGTCAAAACCAGCGCTAGAATTACATATCAAAGATTCCTGGCCCGGGCCAGGTAAACCTACCCCACAACAAGTAGCAATTTTTGACAATAATTATGAAACTTTTGCTGCAAAACTTGATCCTAAAATCATTCTAAAGCTTAAAATAATCAAGCAAAAAATGGGCAAAGGCACAACCTGGAATGATGTATTTAGTCGTCTTGCGGCGATTCCCGAACCGCGTCCTCAAAAAAATCCAAAACCTGCAAATCCAAAATCGCGGCAGGCTTCAGCAAAACAAAAACGCGAAGCTTTAAAAAAACAAATGGCCTTTGTTCAATTCCCGGATGCAACAAACCTGCTGAAGAAATCCATCATCCCAAACCATGGGCGATATTTAAAAAGCACGAAGAACTCGAAGCGCTTTGCAAAGGCCATCATGAGCTTGAGCATCAGGGCGACACGATGATAGATAAAAAATTCAGAAAATATAAATTAGCCGGCTACAGGCTATGAAATAAAAACTTGACTTTGCATAAAAGTTAGATAAACTAGAAGCGCCTTTTAAAGGGCACAAATATTTATTATTCACATAACTAAAGGAAAAATTGCTTAGAATCAGACTATCTCGAACTGGTAGAAAAAATTACCCTTCATACAGAATCGTAGTTGCAGAACATGCAAGGCCAGTAAAAGGAAAATTCATTGATGTAGTTGGACATTATATTCCAATCCGCGATCCAAAAGTGCTCGAATTTGATCAGGAAAAAATTAGGGAATGGATTTCTAAAGGTGCTAAACCATCAGACACCGTTGCTTCATTATTAAAGAATGCCGGAATGACCGGACTAGAACAATATATTGAACCAAAAGACAAAAAGAAGAAGAAAAAGAAAGAACAGGACGAAGCGACAGCGGAGGCCTCTGGAACGAGCAAAGCAAGTGAAGCGAAATCTGAAGAAGAAGCGGCAGCTGCACCAGCGCCTGCCGAGGAGCCAGCGCCTGCTGAGGAGCCAGCGCCTGCCGAGGAGCCAGCGCCTGCCGACAATCCTGAAGAAGAAAAAAAGGAATAAGCTATTCATCTTAAATCTATACCTCTCTAAACCTAAAACCATACTGTTATGAACCCTACTAAAGAAAGCGAAGGTCCTGACCGCGATTTTATCGAACATGTCGTAAAAATGATCGTTGACAATCCTGATGAAGTAAAAGTCACTCGTGATGTTGATGAAATGGGAGTGCTCATCACTTTGCAGGTTGCAAAAGACGACATGGGAAAAATCATTGGTAAAAGTGGACAAACCGCTAAGTCTTTGCGTATACTACTAAGGGTCATTGGTTCTAAAAACAATGCTAGGGTAAATCTTAGAATTGTTGAACCAGAAGGATCTGAAGTAGCTACTGAAGCATAATAATTAAAATACCAAATCATGCACGAATCAACCTCTATTATTGAGGCTGCACAAAGTTATGACATTGTAACGATTATAAACATCGGACTAGCATATGCCATTATTGTTGCCGGCGCCCTTTCAGTTTTCTTTATTTTCATAGGAGGTATTTCATTTATTTTATCGGGAGGACAAGAAGAAAAAATCAAACAAGCCGTAAGTACAATTCGATATGCAATTATTGGTTTGATCGTAACTCTTTTGGCAATTGTGATTATTCAGGTAATTGGAAGAATATTCGGATTGGATGTAATAAAATATATTGATTTAGGAAAAATAGTTCAAACCGTCACCGATATTGGAGGTGATCTTTCGAATAGCGGAACAAGTACTTTGAATTAAACGCTTGCTTTGCATGTCCGCACAATGAATTTCCAGTCATATGGAAATTTATACGTTTCAAGTGCGCGTACAATCGCAGCAAAAACTTCCCATTCGTTCGCATTTTCAAAAACAAAAGAATTTCCGCTTTCTGAATTTGGATTATAATCTTCAATTTTGTCATTGAATTTTGAAGTGATTGTAACCACTCCGTGTTCCCAGGCTTTACGAATCTGGTCGAAATTTTCATCTAAAATAACAGCCATATGAGCTTTTTTAAGACCAGCTTCAAAATCCTGCTCAGTTATGATCTCGGCATTTAGATGACTTAATCCCTGCTGAAGTGTTTTAAGTACTTCGTTTTTAATTGAAGATGCAAGGAAAATTATAGGAGTCTTTGAATCTTTTGATTCTGTTTGAGACTCGAAAGTTTCTGAAGATGTTGTTTGCATTTAGAGGGGTTTTTATTTTTATTTTCACTATATTATAGCAAAAAACAGGGGTTTTTGCTATTTTATATAATTGACAGTCCGCGCAGAGATGATTTAATGTTTAGGCCATGAAAAAGCTAGTTTTAGTAGATGCAAATTCAATAATTCACAGAGCATTCCATGCCTTGCCGCCTTTTAAAACCAAAGAAGGTGAGCTTGTAAATGCGGTTTATGGCTTTTGCTCAACACTTTTGAATATTTTGGATAGAATTAAGCCGGATTATCTGACTGTAAGTTTTGATGTATCCAAAAAAACATTCCGGCATGAAGAATACAAAGAGTACAAAGCCAAAAGGGTAAAAGCGCCTGATGAATTATATGAGCAGTTCGGACGAATCCGCGAAATTCTTGATTTGCTTGAAGTGCCGATTCATGAACTTGAAGGTTTTGAAGCAGATGATGTTATCGCTACAATATGCGAAAAAGTAGCAAACAAAGATATTCAGGTTAATATTGTTACTTCAGATAAAGACTCTTTTCAGCTGATTAACGAGCATGTTGTTGTGATCAGTCCTGCAAAGGGCGGCAATGATGGAAAAATTTATACTCCAAAAGCGGTTTTTGATAGATTTGGATTAACTCCTGATCAAATTGTTGATTTTAAAGCGATCATGGGTGATCAATCCGATAATATTCCGGGTGTGCAGGGTATAGGAGAAAAAGGCGCTACTAAACTTTTACAGGAATACAAAACTCTGGATGGAATCTATGGAAATCTTGATAAAATCAAAGGCGCTTTACATGACAAACTTGAAAATCAAAAAAACGAAGCATATTTTAGTCAAAAATTAGTAACCTTGGTTCGCGATGTGCCTATAGATTTCAGTTTGGAAAAAACCAGGTACCATCTTGAAGATTTTGTAAAGGTTTTACCACTTTTTGAAAAATTGGAATTTCGATCCCTTGTTGGCAGACTACGCAGAATGTTGCCTGATTCCGCAGTGGTAAGCCAAAATCCCGTGCAGGAAAGTTTGTTTTGAGTGTATACATAATTAGTTCAATTTGGCATAAATAAGCCTTGCTTTTAAGTTATTTTTTCTGTATATTCTTCGCGCAGGCTATAGATTATAGGGCCTTTTATATTAATTTTTCTTTTACCAATGGCAAAATCACGCATTATTGCCAGTCTCGACATCGGTAGTTCCAAAATACGCACAGTAGTAGGAACTCTCGAAGAAAAATCTCAAACTCCTAACATAATCGGAGTTGGGGTTACACCGTCTGCCGGACTGAGAAAAGGTTCGGTAATTGATGTTGAAGAGGCAATCAACAGTATTTCCACATCGCTAGAAGACGCTGAAAGAATGGCCGGAGAGCCGATTAATCACGTGTTTTTGGGCATTGGCGGAAGTCACATCGAATCAATGAACAGTAAAGGTGTAATCGCTGTTTCACACTCTGGTAACGAAATCAGCGAAGATGATGTAGACAGAGTTCTTGAAGCTGCACAAGCGGTTTCAATTCCGAGTAATCGAAGAATTCTTAGAATTATTCCAAAATCATTTACAGTTGATGAACAAAAAGGCATTAAATATCCGGTTGGAATGACCGGTATCCGCCTTGAGGTTGAAGCCCACATTGTTACAGGGCTTGTTCCATCTATTAAAAATATTGAAAAATGTGTATTGCAGGCAGGTGTTGATATTGATGATATAATTCCTACAAGTTTGGCAGCACCTGAAGCTGTTTTGACTAAGCGTCAGAAAGAATTGGGGGTTGTTGTTTTGGATATCGGATGCGGAGGCTCTTCGCTTTCGGTTTTCGAAGAAGGAACTACGCTTCACACAGCTGTTTTACCGGTTGGAGGAGAAAGCGTAACAAACGATATAGCAATTGGACTTCGAACTTCAATCGACACAGCTGAAAAAGTTAAAATTGAGTACGGAAGTGTGATTCCGGAAGATATAAATGACCGCGAAACCATTGATTTAAGTTTAGTTAGCAAAATAGATACCCATAAAGTAAGCAAACGTCACATGGCTGAGATTATTCAGGCCAGATATCATGAAATTTTTATGCTTGCCAAGGACGAACTTGCAAAAATCCACCGCGACGGAATGCTTCCGGGCGGTGTTATATTAACTGGTGCAGGAGTTAAAATGCCCGGAGCTATTGATCTTGCTCGCGACACACTAAATCTGCCGGTTCAAATCGGGTTCCCGCAGAATTTTGACGGTGTTGTTGATAAGATAGATGATCCGGCATACGCAACTGCAATCGGTCTACTAATCTGGGGGTCAAGGCTCGAGACCCGTTCTTACGGATTCCGCTTTAAAGGATTTGGGCTTAAAAAAGCCTTCGGTGGCATCAAGGACTGGGCTAGAAATTTGCTCCCATAATTAAATATTGACTTTCTGTAAAAAAATAAGCAGAATAGTCCCCACTTAATTAATTAAATCACATATCAATGGATGATAAATCACAATTAAGAAACTTATTCTCATCTAAGGCATCTTCTCATCATCACAGTTCTATTCCAAGTATCAGACCTCAGGAAGTTGTACCGGAAATGACTCCGGTTGCATCAATTAAAGTAATTGGTGTTGGAGGCGGCGGTACTAACGCCACTAACAGAATGATCCGTGCCAAATTGCAGGGAATTGAGTTTATTGCTGTAAATACAGATGCCCAGGCTTTGTATCATTCAGAGGCTCCTCACAAAATTAATATTGGCAAGGCAACAACTAAAGGTCTTGGTGCAGGAAGCAATCCTGACATTGGAAGACAGGCTGCAGAAGAAAGCGCAGAAGAAATTAGAGAAGCAATCGGCGGAGCTGATATGGTTTTCATTACATGTGGTATGGGAGGCGGAACCGGTACAGGTGCAGCGCCTGTTATTGCTGAAATCGCTAAAGAACAAGGCATTTTAACAGTAGGTGTTGTAACCAAACCATTCGCATTTGAAGGACACAGAAGAAAAACTCAGGCTGATGAAGGTCTTGAAAACTTAAGAGGAAAAGTGGACACGCTTATTACTATTCCAAATGACAGAATTTTATCTATAATCGACAAAAAAACACCTATTACCGACGCATTTATGGTTGTAGACGACGTGTTAAGACAAGGTGTACAGGGCATTGCAGACCTTATTACTGTTCACGGTATGATTAACGTGGACTTTGCGGACGTTAGAACAGTTATGGAAAACGCAGGAAGCGCATTAATGGGTATCGGATACGGCACAGGCGAAAACAGAGCAATCGAAGCAGCAAAAGCTGCAATTGAAAGCCCATTACTTGAACTATCAATTGACGGTGCCAAAGGCGTATTATTCAACATCACCGGTGGCAACGACTTATCAATGTACGAAGTTGATGAAGCTGCAAGAATCATTACTGAAGCTAGTGACGCTGAAGCAAACATTATTTTCGGTGCTGTAATTAACGACTCATACACAGGCGAAGTTAAAATCACTGTTGTTGCAACAGGATTCGATGCTTCTCCACGCGATATAGCTAATTTTAGAAGCCACTCGGGCATCAACAGCAATTATGCCTCACCTTCAAGAATGGGAAGCGAAGCAGGCTCTAGCGCAGGCGAACCTCAAACAGTTATGAAAAACGCAGAAGACGAATTGGATATTCCGGCGTTTATAAGGAAGAAGATGGGATAGAGAAGGCGCGAGAGCGCGAGAGCGCACTAATAAAGATAAACAAAAGGCCGCACTTGAGTGGGGCCTTTTAAAATTATTAATTAAGCAATATTAATTTTGGCCTCTTTAAATTTTTTAGTAACATCGTCAGTATTATCAGTATTAAATATAGTTTCGAAAGTGTCATTCTTATTGGCATCTTTGATATTTAACCATCCATTTATACTGTAAGTAAGATAGCCTTTTACCTTTCCATCCCCATCTTTTAAGGTATATTCATAGCCTTTATTTTCTCCCAAATTACGCTTTGTAAAATTGAAACCTAATTTTTTCAAATTTGATTCATATTTTGGCATATCTGCAGCAAATTTCTTTAAACTATCTTGTTTTTCTTTTTGCCAACCTTTTAATTTAGCTAACACATCGGCGTCTGTTTTAATATCCCCGCTATAAGACAACAGTATTGTTCCATAATGTTTTTCATCTACAAAGGCATCAAGAGAATTCCCTCTAGCTTTGAAAGTTAATTTATATTTATTCAATGTAGCTCTATTTGCATTATAAACTCTTTGAAATCTGTCCTTTAGATTTTTGGTTGCTTCAGCTATTTTTTCTTTATTGCCTTTTACTAAATTCTTATCTGCAATTCTGGCAAGCTTATTATCACTAAAGCCATAAATCATTGATTTAAAATCATTTTTCTGATTTTTATTAAACTTTTTTATAAATTTATTATCTAAATTTGTTACTATAGCTGTTTGAAGATTAGCATCAAAGGTTACTTTAATTGCACTATCACCAAATTGTGAAAGCACCTGATAAGTAACTACATCTTTTCTGTCTGCCGGTGTTAATCTTTTAACAAGTGTAGGATCATACTTCAAAATATCCTTACTCCATTCGCTAATAAACTTAGACTGCTCCTTGCTTTCATTAGCCTCTTTTGCTGTTTGCACTCTAACTTCCGCGCTTCTGGCCCGGCCGATATATTTATGTAAATAAACTAATAAATCAGGGTTGTTTTTTAGATATCTTGACTTTGTTTGAAGCCATTTTTCGGCATCAGCAAGCTTACTGTTTGTTTTGATGTTCATGTACTTGTTGTACTCACTAAGTACAGCTCTAACATTAACATTACCTGCTAAAAGTTTAACAATTGCATTTAATTTATCTGCGGGTTTTTTTTGTGAATCAATATATTTCATTGCATCTTGAAATTTTGAACCTAAAGTCGATTTTAATTTTTTATATTTCGGGTCTGTTTCGTATTTCTTTTGAATATCGCTTGGAAGGTCAGCCTTTGCAAGTTTTGGCTCAACCTGCTGCGTTTTTAATACAAAATCAACCTTACCTTTCCATTTATTACCCAAAACCTTATTTAAAGCCTGAACCATTGCTGTTTTTTTTGCTTCAGCTCTTTTTTTAGCCAAAGCTTTATTTATTTTAGGATCACCCTCGGCGCTTGAATTACCCGTAAGTGTAATTACTACTTTTTCACCTGCTTTTATTTTTTTCTCAATATGATCTTTGATGAATTTCTCATTAGCGGATCTGGTCTCTTTGTTTTCATTTGAGGATTCATTAACCTTTGCATAAGTTATTAAGGTATTTTTTTCTTCTTCAGGCATTGCATTAGCTCTTTTTATTTCATTATTAATAAATGTTTTAATCCCTTTATCAACCTTATCAACATGTGGTTTAACCTCATCAGACATATTATCAACAATTAATTTCTTTGGATTATTCGGATCTTTTTTAAATGCAAAATCTTTATAAATTAAAGTTTTTGATAATTTATCCGCACCTTCCAAAGCCAATTTTTCTCCAAAATCAAGTGCCTGTTTACGTACTTCAGGTGAAATTTCAGTTCCCTCTGCGTAACTCTCAACCTTTTCTTTAACAAAATCTTTTGGCAAAGTTTTTTTGAAAAATGTATCTAAAGCTTCTTTTCTTTGTTTTTTAATATCAGTTGATACCTGCTCTATTTTTTTCAAAAATTTGGCAGAATAATTAGCAAATTTAATATTTATAGAATTCAAATCAGTCATTAATTTGTTTAATGGCTTGTTGGACTCATTAAGCTTAGCTGTATTAAGATTTCCGGCAATTTCGCTATCAGGACCGAATGCTCTTTCTTTAAAAACCTCAAGATAATGATCAGCTAAATCCGAATCAACTTTATTAAGCTCTTTGAACTCCTTTGTATCTTTAATAGCCTTAAAATCTTTATTGAGTTTTTCTTTTGTTTTATTAAAAGCTTCTTTAAATTTAGGTGAATCTTGAGCTTCTTCGGTTGTTTTTGGCTTTTCTCCGCCTGTACTGCTAAAATAAATAAGCTTGGAAGGAATGAATAACGGTTCATTATGTTGATTGTAGTTTTTCATATTTATTTTTGTTAATTAACCTTATGATACTGTTCTCGATGTCGACTTATCAACAGGAGTAATAGAAAATTCCTGTGCCCCTGTTTTAGGTGGTAAGAATGTCAAGGATACCCTTCTGTTGTAATTAAAATTATTTTCAACAAACTCTTTTTCAAATTTATTTTGTGGATTTTTAAGAATCGCAAGCATATCCTTCCAGGTTTTTATTTCTTTCTTAACTTTTGCATTTTTGGCTTGCTTATTGAATTTATCGATCATTTTACTTTGAGCTGTTCTTAATTCTGCGGCATTGGTAATACCTTGTGCATTTTGGCCTTCAGGTCCAACTACTTTTGTTTTTCTTACAACTGTAAAATATTTATCGAAATCTCCAGGCTTCATTTTAGATTTAATCGCTTTTTCACCAGCTTTAGCCCTATTTTCAGCAATTTTTAAATTTTCAGAAAGGTCCCCTTCCATACTTGCGGTTCCTTCAACAGTAATTACAGTTTTTTTAGGAAACAAAGCCTTTCGTAATTCTTCTATTTTTTGATTATTTAGCATTTTATCAGTAATACTATTGGCTAATTCAGGGTTAGCCATGGAAATTAAATTTATTCCGTGTAGCGTAGCATTTCTTATACCCTGAGTTACTTTATCGTTTAAACCTTTCAAATCTAAAGCTGTATTTACATCAACCTTGCCTGATGCCAAATTTGCAGCAAGATCAACGGTACTAAGTTCTAAATTTACTTTAACAGGATTAATATTTCGTTAAATTTTCACCTTCAATTTCCAAGTGAACTTTTCCATTACTTGTACTTACTTTTAATCCGGTAGCTTTTGGTTTTCCTGCTATTTTCTCTTTATCTTTATCTTTTTCTTTTGTCTCAGTTCCAGGCTTTGGAAACGGACCCATTTTACCGACTTTTATGCCTGAAGTTATATAATCAGCTTTAATCGCATCCTTTTTATCAGGAAAATCAGGTAAATCTTCCGGGAACTTGAGAATTTATCTTGGTGCTCTTCCGATATAATTAACCAATGCATCTACAATATCCTTATAATCTTTTCTGGCTCCACGATTATATCCAATCTGTCTGCTTTCATTAAATTCCTGAACTAATTTTCTTAATTTTATATCCTTAATCTCTTTGATAAATTTATCTTCCCACCCAAGTTTACTGAAAACAGTTCTTAATACGTCTTTATGTTCAAGCCCGGTAATCCATCTGGCATATACTTCATTTTCAATTTCTTTATTAAGAGTTTTTAAATCTTCAAACAGTTCCCCTTTAGGTGGATTTTGATTAAAACCATTAAGAATAATACCGCTATCAGCCATATCAGTAATTCTATCAATCGCAGCAGAATTAACTTTATACCATCTGCCGATATAACCTGTTACAACTATTAATACTTCTCTTCGTGAAGCAGCTTTTTTAATACCCGGAGGAACATCATTTTCCCAATTATCCAAATGTCTTTTGATTTCTTCCTGTGCTTTTTCTTTAAGTTTAGTATGTAATTCGATTTTATTTTTTAAAGTATCGATGTCTCTTTCAATTTTATCGAGATTCTTTAAAAGTACGATTTGATAAGCTTCAAGTTCTTTTATTTCACGCATTGAGTATATTTTTCTAGCCGCAGCACTTTTAAGGGTCTCTAATTCTTTCTTTACTTTTACAAAACCCTTAGTAAATTGAAACGTACTCGCATTTTTTTCAAATATTCCATGTGCTTCAGCTGATTTACCTTGAATTATTGAAGCTCGAGTAGAAATGTAATCAAGCACTTTTGTTCTGTCTTCATTAGTTATTTCTTTCTTTTCAATGCTTTCAGCTTTTACTGAAGTTGGTTCATTCGGCTTTTCTCCAGGCTTAAAAATCTTATAAAGATTTAAACTGTAGAACATTGGATTAAAATTTGGTTTTTTCATTTTTATTTTTGTTAATTATATGAAAATTAAATAGTGTCGAGTTTACCTAATAAATTTTGTAGTTCTTGTTCATCTTTTTGCTTTTGCATTGATTCTTTTTTTACTCTTATTTTTTTAAGAAATTGTTCTTTGTACATTTTTAATGCTGAAACAAAATCCTGTGCTATCTTTGTTTTTTCATGCACTGATTCATCAGGTGCTGCGCCTTCTTCTCCAAAAATATCAGAGAAAGGATCTTCTTCGACTGCATCACTTTCGGGTTTTTTTGTTTCTTCCTCGGCTTTTTTAGCTTCAAATTTTTTATCTATTTCTGTCATTGCATCAATGCCCACTTTCAAATCTTCAAGTACTTTCTTTTTAAAATTAAGTTTATTCGGTTCATCAACGATTGCATTTTTACTAATTGATTCAATAGCATCGCGGGCTGTCTTTTGCATAAACGCCAAAGGATCGCCCTCAATTGTTGCTGTTGGTGCGCCAAGGTCAACTGTGCTTGGTAGTCCCGGTAAGTTTGTTTCGTCCGGCATTTTTATTTATGTTTATTTTTCATTAGTTATTATACTACATTTTAAGCTTTTTTTCAAACTTTTAGATTTAAATTTATGCTATAATACGCGCGCTATGCATTACATTGAACAAACTAAAAACTGGGCGGCATTCCGTAAAAGCGCAAAAAACGAAGATTTTTTTGAAATTGAAGGCACATTTATTCAAAAAATGCCGCTTCCTTTAGGCAAATGCTGGCTTTATGTTAATCGCGGACCAATTGTTGATTTGGATAAATTAGCTATTCAGCAAAATGCTGTTTATGTTCGTTTCGAGCATCCGTATTTAAAATCAGATAATCACAAATTCCATAAAAATCTCAAAGATGCGCATGCGCATTATCAGCCAGAAGTAACATTGGTTATTGATCTCACAAAATCCGAACAGGAAATATTGGCTCAAATGAAACAAAAAGGCAGATACAATATAAAAATAGCAAAAAAGAATAATGTGAAAATTATTGAATCCAAAGACGCGAAAGAATTTTATAATATCCTAAAGCAAACCTGGGAGCGCGATAAATTTAAGGGCCATGGGCCGGATTTTTATCAAAAAATGATTGATATGGTTGATGGTGCCAAACTATATTATGCTCAATATGAAGGCGAAATAATCGCTGGTATAATTGCAACTTTCTATAAAGACACTGCCACATATTATTACGGAGCTTCATCAAACAAACATCGAAATGTAATGGCACCATACCTCTTGCAGTGGCATGCCATCCAGGAAGCAAAGGCAAAAGGCTGCAAATTTTATGACTTTTTGGGGATAGCACCTGAAGGCGCAAAAAATCATCCCTGGCAGGGTGTAACAGAATTCAAACTAAAATTCGGAGGTGAAATTGTAGAATATGAACATGCCAAAGAACGCATTTACAAGCCCTTTTGGTACTGGGTGATGCGAATAATTAAAAAGCTACGTGGCTAGAATCGTCGTCAGGTAACTTACTTTCAACAGCTTTATCAATAAACAAAATACCGTCAAGGTGATCATTTTCGTGCTGCACAACACGCGCATTAAGGCCCTTAAGTTCAAGAACATGCTCAGTGCCTTTAAGGTCCAAAAACTTTACTCTAATCGCAGTGCTGCGAGGCACAGGCATATATAATTTAGGCAGACTTAAACAACCTTCTTCTGCAATATCGGTTTCAGGGCTTTTCCACAAAATATCGGGATTTATCATTAAAACATGCATGGCATGTTCGCTGCCTTCATCAAAAGTTGTAATAAATAGGCGCTTGTTTACTCCAACCTGGGGCGCGGCAATGCCAAGACCATTGGCTTTTACCATTGTTTTAAGCAAATTTTTTGCAAGTTTTTTTACGGATTTGTCGATTTTATCAACCTTTGTCGACTTTTGCCTTAAAATCGGATTATCTGCGCCTGTTTGTATTTCGAGAATACTCACGATAAGTTTGCTTTAGGTGATTCGAAATTCATTTCAAGATATGATCTTATACAACCTTCTATGTCGCCGTCAAGTACTTCTGCGACTTTGCTGGTTTCATAATTTGTTCTGTGGTCTTTAACCATGGTGTACGGATGAAGCACGTAGCTGCGAATTTGGCTTCCCCACTTGATTTCTTTGCGGCCGCCCCTAAGATCATCAAGGGTTTCGGCTGCTTCTTCCTGCATTAATTTTGTTAATTTCGCAGAAAGAATTTTCATTGCCTGCTCTTTATTTTGCAGCTGACTTCGCTCATTTTGGCACTGACCGGTAAGTCCGGTTGGAATATGAGTGATACGCACCGCTGAATCAGTTGTATTTACGGATTGTCCACCGTGTCCACTGGCTCTATATGTGTCTATGCGAAGGTCATCTTCGTTTATTTCAAGCGGTTTTTCGAGGTCAAGATCAGGCAAAACTTCAACAAGTGCAAAAGATGTTTCGCGTGTGTGTTTTGTGTTAAATGGCGACAGTCGCACAAGTCGATGCACCCCATTTTCCGACTTCAGATATCCATAAGCCAGATAGCCTTTAATTATTAATGTTGCGGATTTAAGTCCAACTTCTTCACCTTCGGATTTTTCTAAAATCTCAACTGCAAACCCATGTTTCTCAGCGTATCGTAAATACATTCTCATTAGCATATCCGCAAAATCCATAGCATCTTTGCCACCTGTACCGGAATGAATTGAAAGGATCGCATTATTTTTATCATACTCACCTCCCAAAAAAGATTTAATACTCAAATCCTTCCACTTGGCGTCAAATTTATCCACCATTTGATGCAATTCTTCTGCTTCTTTTGGATTTTCTTCAGGAGAAATAGTCTCAACAAGGCCCAAAAGCTCATCGCAATCACGCTCAATTGTCTGCCAGGCTTCAATGATTTTTTGAAGTTCGGATGCTTCCTGACTTATTTTTTGCGCTTTCTCGTTATCATCCCAAAACCGAGGCTCAGACATTACACTTTCAAGCTGAGTCACACGATTTTTAAGCTCCTGCGGGTTAACTGTTTTTAAAGCTTTCGCAATCTCGGTTTTTGCGAGTTCAAGTTTTTCTTTAAGTTCGTGCATGAGTATATACTAAGTAAGGTAGGGGTTACTAAGTAACCCAGGGTATACTTAGTATACTATGCATCTTCATCTCCTTCAAATACCTGGCCGGCCTGGGCTGCATGGTGCTCTCTTCTTCTGCGATCATCCTCGATTTTTTTTGCTAAAAATCGAATTGGGCTTTGGTTAGAATCAACCGGCTCCATTGTGCGGCCATCTTCTGTTACTGTAACGCTTTCAGCCATAATTTTTTTAACTTTGGCAAGCGTGTCTTCAACTATTGCAATTAATTTTGGATTTTTTAAAAGTGTTTTTTCAAATACATCTGGAGTTGTAATAATACTTTCAAGTTGTCTTGTTAAATTTTCAGTCGGATTCATGAAATTAGGTTATTAAATCGAGGATTAATTTAAACAAATAGTGCAGGAGAGATCAATAGCAATTTGCATAGCGCACTTTTTAACCGCTGGAAATGAAGTCCCATTTCTGATATCTTAAACTGGCTATGACGATTGCAAGAAAAATATTATCAAATACGATTTTTCAGATAATTGGACGGGCCGGAGTTGGACTGTTAAGCCTGGCGGTTATCAAAATTATCACTTCTTACTTAAGCGTTGGAAAATATGGTGAATATACTAATGTTTATGAGTTCCTTGCGCTTTTTGCAATCATCGCTGACTTTGGACTCTACACAATTGCTGTTAGGGAAATGTCCAAAAATGAAGATGACATTCCAAAAATTCTCGGTAACATATTATCGATTCGTGTTTTGGTCGGGATAATAGTTCTTATCGGAGTTATTACAGGAGGATTTTTTGTTCCTTCACATCAGGGAACACAAATACCTTTTGCGATTATGATTGCAACAACTGCCTCGTTTATTGCTTTAATAAACGGAACTTTAACGAGCGTTTTGCAGGAAAAATATAAAATGCAATATGCTGCGAGCGCGCAAATTTTTGGTAAAATTATTCAGGTTGGATATATGGTTTTAGTGGCGTTTGTTTTATTCGCCGCTGATACTTACACTGGTTTTTATCATTTATTCTGGGCCGGAGTAGTTGGAAATTTTGCAATGCTTCTATTCACCATCGCGGTAATAAAGCGTTATACCCCTGTAAGGTTCAGATGGGACGGAGACAGGATAAAATATATTTTAAAACAAGCTGCGCCATATGGCCTGGCATTATTCTTTAGCAATATTTACTTTAGAGCTGACGCGATTTTGGTTTTCAATATTCGGGGTCGTGAAGAAGCGGGCCTATACGGTGTTGCCGCGCGTTTATTGGAGGCATTGGCGATTCTTCCGATTTTCTTTATGAATGCGGTTTTGCCGACTTTAACAAAACACATAAAACAAGGCCTGGAATCTTATAAGCGAATTCTTCAATACACTTTTGATTTTCAGCTGATTTTATCTCTGCCGTTTCTGGTTGGAGGATATATTCTTGCTGTTCCATTGATTTATTTGATTGCGAAACCAGAGTTTGTGAGCAATTTGGATGTAGGATTTTATGGTTCGGATATTGCCTTACAAATAGTGTTATTTAGCTTTGTGATGATAGCATTAAATGTGATTTTCAATTTCACTTTAATTGCGATCGGCAAACAAGCACATTTGGTATGGATTAACGGGATATGCGCGACTTTTAATATTATTGCGAATTTAATAGTTATACCGTGGATAGGATTCAGAGGTGCTGCATTGGCAACAGTAGCGAGCGAGGTATTGGTTTTCATATTGGTATTCACAACAGTAAAGCGCTTTCTGCCTTTTAAAATAAAAATTTGGAGAGCATTACGCATAGGCTTTTCTGCTTTGATAATGGGGGCTTTTGTTTATCTACTTAAAGAGCCAACTTTTGGCTTGATTCAAAACTGGAATGTGCTAGTATTGGTACCTTTGGGTGCCCTGGTATATGTAGTCGCGCTGTTTGCAACCAAGGCTGTAACCAAAGAACACTTATCAATGTTAAAAAAATAGTACATGGAAACTTCTACTCAACCTACTCCGCTCGATAAAGTGGAGGGTGAAATAAAAAAATTTATTGAAAATCCGGAATCGGATTTAGAATGCCTTGCAAATGTAATTTTTGCTGAAGCTAAAGGCGATTATCAACTGGCAAAACCTATATTGATATCGCTGATTAATAAACTTGGAATGGAAATAGCATCTAAAGTGACTGAATTAGTTTTAAAAAGAAAAAGCCAAAGTTTTGAAAGAATGGCTATACAAAGAAGCGCTCAATTCGGAACTTCAAGAGCACTTAAAGGGTAAATTTATCTATGAAACTTCTCGTGGATTTCTCTTAGACGCTTGTTAGTTACATGCGTATAAATTTGCGTAGTCGTGATTGAAGCATGACCAAGCATTTCCTGAACCGAACGGATATCTGCGCCGTTAAGAAGCAGCTCGGTTGCAAATGAATGCCTGAGAACATGCGGTGTAACTTTTTTAATTATACCTGCTTTTAAAGCTGTATTTCTAACTACATTCTGCACTGAAACAGTGGTTAATCGCTTTTTCTCTCCCAAAGTTATATCATCGCCTTTTCTGCTTCTGCCATGATTAATAAAAAGCGGATCAAAATTATCACGGCGTTCATCCAAATAATCCTTAATAAATTTTGCGGCACGTTCTGACAGAAAAACAATGCGTGGCTTTCTGCCCTTTCCTCTGACCATAAATTCTTTTCGTTTAAGATCAACCTGCTGACGATTCAGGCTCACCAACTCGCTAACACGAAGCCCGGTTGAATAGAGAGTTTCAACAATTGCGCGGTCGCGCCTGCCCTTAATAGTGTTTGCATTAATTGCTTTAAAAAGCCGCTCGAGCTCTTCACGGGTCAGGTACTCTACTGTTCTTTCCGGAATTTTTTGAAGGTCGATTTTTTCAGGCGGAAGCGTGGCAATATCGTTTTTTGTGAGATATTTGAGAAAAGCCCGAAGTGCAATTATATGATAATTTTGCGTTTTTACGCCAAGAGTTCTTCCGCGATCATCAGCATATCGGTTTAGATAAAGCCGATATTTGTGTATGTCGTCGAGTTTTATTTGGTGTGGTTGTTTGTCTCCATACCACTCAAGAAATCGCGTGAGGTAGTGGTTGTAGTTTTCGATGGTTTTTTGGGATTGGTTTTTGCCAACCTCAACATGCTCAAGAAATTTGCGAATGTGTTGCGAAAGTTTGTCCATATCCGTATTTTAGCGCGTGTGCGAATTTTGCACAATATTTCTCGCTCGGATGGGTCGACCAGGACGACTGGGTTGAGAGGGAAATGCACCGCTATTGGCGAAAAACTTATTTTATGGTATAATTTAATCAACAAAAACAAACAAAAATGCATGAAAAAATATTATTAGATCCTGCGCATAGCGATTCTGATTACACCCAGATTCTTATTCCCAAAGGAGCTGAAATAACAGTTCGAAAACTGCAATTGGATAACGAAAAGCACACCATTACATCTATCGGCGATTTTATTAGAGGGAAGGTTTTAAGTACAGTTAGAGTAGGTGAAGTTATGACATTTAAAGAGGGCGACCAACTAAGTCCTATCCGCCAGATTAGTGTTGATCCTAAAAGCGGTGAAATTACATTTTTAACACAAAGATCTTTATATAAAGTTATAGGTTATGACAGTGAAGTTAAAGATAGAAAAGTGAGTCTGGATTATTTAAAAAAAGGGTTTTTGGATTTTGCAGACAGAATTCCAAATGGGTTTGTTGATGGTGGCAGAAAAATGAAATATGAAAGAAATAAAAAAGGGAAATATGAGCCAATATCTCCAAACAGAGAAGTGATCGTTGTTGATGTTGAAAATGATCATAAATTAAATATAATCATCGAAGAATCAAAAAAATGGTTAAGCAATTTCTCTACACAAAAACAAAAAATCTCTGCTCTTGCTATGTTTGTGTCTAATCATTTTGGAGGCTCAAGAAACCCAAAAATCGAAGAAGATACCGAGGATGAAATTGAAAAAATAATGAAAAAACGAAATACTCAAAAAGTTAAATTAGGTGATTTGTCTTTTGGGGTTTGCCGACACAGAGCGATTTTATATAAGCTGCTTGCTGATGTAAATGGCATAAGATCGCGTTTGATTAGAGGTCATTTTTATAAAAAAGGTTTCGGGCACGCATGGAACATTGTGATGATGGAAGATGGTAAATATTATGTTGTTGATGTAATGCAGGATCCTGCAACTCTTTATCCTGAGGACTCCCCTGCTGCGAAAATTTATATGCGCACTACAGGCAGTGGTGAAATGGGCGGTATTGGCGGTAAAAGTCTGGTTGCATAACTTTCTTGAAAACATACGATTATTATGCAATAATTCAACACCAATAACACTTTTAATGTAATAAAATGGAATTCACTGCTACATGTACGCGACAAGAATTAGAAGCACATGAAATGCAAATCCTTGCAGGATATGCATTTAAAAGTAAGGATTCTAAAACAAAACCCAAAGATGAAAGGACTGTTTTTCATCATGACCAGGATGTAATTCTTTATAGCGAGGCACATGACAGAATGCAGGGTAAATCGCAGGTTTTTCCTTCTTATTATCATGACCATTTCAGAACAAGAAGCACACATACAGATCAAGTTAGATCAATTGCCAAAGGCCTCTGCAAACTTTTAAGGTTGAATCATGATTTGGCTGAAGCAATAGCCATGGGGCATGATTTGGGGCACACTCCTTTCGGGCATAAAGGTGAGAAAATTCTTGATAAAAAGCTTAAAGAAAAAGGCATTGCAGAAGGGTTTGATCACAATAAACAAAGCTGGCGAATTTGCAAAAATCTGGGGTTAAGCGAAGAATCTCTTGAGGGTTATTTAAAGCATGAAAGCCCGCATGATCCGATTACAAACAGATATGAAAAAGATGGGCCTAAGCCGCTTTTGGAAGCTCAGGTCGTTGATTTGGCTGATGAAATTGCATATACAGCACATGATCTTAAAGATGGCCTTAAAGCGGGAATTTTAAAACTTGATGAAGTAAAAAAATTGAAACTTTGGCAAAGAGCACATGAATTTGCCTTTAAAGATACTCCTGAACCAGCCGATGAAGTTAATTATATTTCCAAAGTTGTAAGCTCAATAGTGCATGTATTAATGCACGAAGTTGAAGATGCAAGTGTTGTTAATCTAAAAAGAAATCATATTGAAACTGTTGCAGATGTAAGAAATGCAAAAGAAAAATTAATAACTCATAGTAAAGAATTTTTGGAAGAGCTTAAGGAAGCAAGGGAATTTTTAGTGGAAAATTTATATAATAGTTCTATCGTTGTTAAATTACTTAAAATTGCTGATCATATAATTGGTCCTCTTTTTGATTTTTATCTTAAAAATCCAAACGAAATGCAAAAGCATTATTCTGAAAGAATTATTGAAGGCAATGAACGCAATAACTTATTGGTGGTGAGAGATTATGTTGCCGGCATGACAGATCGGTTTGCCATTGATCAAGCTTTAAAGCATAATATTATTACTCAACAAGAAGTAGATGAAATGTCCCAAATGCAAAGCTAAAAATACTCGTGTTCTTGATTCGCGCGAGACCGGAGAAGGCAAGTCAACAAGACGAAGACGCGAGTGCCCGGATTGTAAACTAAGGTTTACTACTTTTGAACGTCTGGAACACAATAATTTGATTGTGATTAAGCGAAATGATTCGCGTGAACCTTATGTTCAGGAAAAAGTGCGCAAGGGTATTTGGAGGGCATGCGAAAAAAGACCTGTTACTCAGGCTCAGGTTGACGGGATAATCCAAAATCTTGAAGAAAGATGGAGAAACTACGGCAAAGAGGTACCTTCTGATGTTATTGGCGAAGGAATAATGGAAGAATTAAAAAAACTTGATGAAGTTGCATATATAAGATTCGCTTCGGTTTATAGAAGTTTTAAAGATGTGGCTAGTTTCCAGGAAGAATTAGAAAAATTAAAAGCTCAGAATAATTGACAATAAAGCAAAATTATTGTACAATATTATATATAAAAATAAAAACACAAATGTATGAAAAAACTTTTAATATTTGGATTTGGACTTACAACCGCTATTGCAATATTTGTGTTCGGAAATTTTACGGTTATGGCTCAGGATTATGTAACTGCGCAACCTGACATCTGCTCTTATCAATATGATGAAAATGTTAATTTGAATTATGATTTTGAATACCTTGGGTCAAAAAAGAAGCTTACACTTACCCCAGGCGCGATTGAACAGGTTACAATTTACTTTAAAAACACAGGTACAATTCCTATGTTTTCGGATAAAAGCGGATGTAATTTCAGGCCTTTAACAAGACTTGGAACTGATAAATGGAAAGACAGAGAAAGTGTATTCTATACTGACTGGATCTCTCCAAGCAGAATCGAGTTGGATCAGGCGGTTGTTAAACCTGGAGAAAAAGGTTCATTTACATTTGATATTAAAGTACCTTATGAAAAAGGAGTTTACAGAGAATTTTTTGATATTGTCGTAGAAGGACAGAAATGGATTGAAAAACCTTTTGCTGTAAATTTTGATGTTGGCGAATATATGAATGAAAACAGAGAATTCTTGAATTATGTTAATGAATCAAAAAAAGTAAGCGATGAAGATTTTAACGGAGCAAAGTCAATTGAAGTGGACATTTCGGAGCAAAAAATGTTCCTAAAAATAGGCGACATTATAATACGTGAATTCCCTGTTAGTTCAGGTAAATGGGCAACCCCAACGCCATATGGAAATACTCAAATTTATTATAAACAGGAAGTTCGTGTAAGCGCTGCATGGCCTCACTACATAATGCCGAAATGGATGAACTTCAGGGCTGGCGGCTATGGCATTCATGCACTTCCAAGTATTTCATGGGATAACGGATATTTTTGGAGTGAAGCATTAAGCCACATTGGTCAGCCAAGAAGTCACGGTTGCATCAGGCTTTTGCCTCAGGACGCGGAATTCGCATACGACTTCACTGATGTTGGTACACCTGTTTGGGTGCATCCGTAAACTTGATATTTTTTATATAGGACTTTTAGGTTATAATCAGTTTCCGACTGTAATTTTTAAAGTGCGCAGATTATGCCGGAAGCAATCCTAAAAAACTTGAACGATAAGCAAAAAGAAGCGGTTACCCACGAGCTTGGGCCGCTGATTATTATTGCGGGAGCCGGCTCCGGCAAGACCCGCGCGCTGACTCATCGTGTTGCTTATCTTATAAAAAAACATGGTATTTCACCCTGGAATATTCTGGCTGTGACTTTTACGAACAAGGCTGCCAATGAAATGAAAGAAAGAATAAAAAAGCTATTGGAAGGTTCGAATTTAACAAGTGAACCAACTGTGGGCACTTTTCACTCGACTTGCGTAAGGATTTTAAGACGAAATTTACACTTACTCGATTATGAAAATAATTTTACTATTTACGATGTTGCGGACCAGCAAATCCTTATGAAAAGACTGATGGAAGAAAGGCATATCGATTCAAAACAGATAAATCCAAAAGCGATTTTGAATCATATTTCAAATGCGAAAAGCGAACTTATTGACCCTGAAAAATATTTATCAATGGCGCACAATTATTTTACCGAGCGTGTTGCCGAATTATACGGGCCTTATCAGGATGCTTTACGAAAAAATAATGCGCTCGACTTTGATGATTTATTAATGAAAACAATTGAGCTTTTTCAGGCAAATCCGGATGTGCTCGATTATTATCAGGAAAAATTTAAATTTATTTGCGTGGATGAGTACCAGGATACCAATCATGCGCAGTATACTCTTGTTAAATTGCTTGCTGAAAAGTACAGAAATATTTGTGTAATCGGTGACAGCGACCAAAGCATTTACAGTTGGCGCGGCGCTGATATCCGAAATATTCTGGATTTTGAAAAAGATTATCCTGATGCGAAAATTGTAATGATGGAGCAAAATTACAGATCAACTTCAATCATTCTTGAAGCTGCGCACGAAATCATTGTTAAAAACAGAAAACGAAAAGACAAAAAATTGTGGACAGAAAAAGAAGGCGGAGAAAAAATCACTGTGATCGAAGCAAGAAACGAACGCCACGAAGGCGAATTAATCGCTGAAAAAATACGTGAGCTCACAGCAGATTATGAAGCTCCTCCATACAATAAATTTGTTGTTTTATACAGAACAAACGCACAATCGCGCGCAATTGAAGAAGTGTTTTTAAGATACGGCCTGCCATATAAAATCGTTGGAGGGATAAGATTCTACGAACGAAAAGAAGTTAAAGACATGGTTGCTTACTTACGTGTTGTTCAAAACTCTGCTGACTCAGTTAGCTTGCTCCGAATAATCAACACTCCGGCACGCAAAATCGGCACAAAAACAATTGAAGCTTTGCAAACACACGCGGGGCGAAACGGGTTATCATTCTACGATGCAATGCGCAGATGCGAAGAAATAAGCGACCTTAACGATGGCAAAATTGCAGCAATAAAAAAGTTTGTGAAATTAATTGAGCAGCTCAAAAAAGCAAATGACGAATTTTCCGCAAGCGGTGTTATCAAACACGTACTTAAATTATCGGGCTACCGCGAGTTTGTTATGGACGGCACGCCTGAAGGCGAAGCACGCTACGAAAACATCGCGGAATTAATTTCAGTTGCTTCAAAGTATGATTTGCTAAATCCGGGGGTTAGCCTTTCGGTATTTTTAGAGGAAATTTCGTTGATCAGCGACGTGGATTCAATGGATGACAAAGAAAACGCTGTTGTATTAATGACTGTTCACAGCGCAAAAGGCCTTGAATTTGATAATGTATTTATTATTGGACTTGAAGAAGGAATTTTTCCGCATTCGCGTTCAATGCTCGAGCCTGAAGAGCTCGAAGAAGAAAGACGCTTAATGTATGTGGCGATTACCCGAGCAATGGAAAGACTATTTTTGATTAATGCCCGCCAGAGAATGCTATACGGAGAAGCTCAGTCAAATGCGCCTTCGCAGTTTATCGGAGATATACCTGATGCTTTGGTTTATATTTATGGACAGCCGCGAACTCATATGTCTGTTGGCGGCGGATTCATGGCTGGACTTGGCGGCTCAATGAAGGCTGTTCCGGAAGAAGAAGTTTCAACATGCATTGATTTGCGTGACGGCGACCGGGTTATTCACACAACTTTCGGTGAAGGAGTAGTTGTTAGTGTTCAAGGTGAAGTAGCCACGATTGCCTTTAAAGATGCGGCTGTTGGAATAAAGCGTTTGGCTTTGAGTGTGGCGCCGTTGGTTAAGATAGAGGAATAGCGAAAATTGCTAAAAAATTGCTGTTTATGCGCCATTCATTTGCCTAAACATTTTCCTCCCGGGAGGAGATTAGATTTGGCATTGAGTTTATTTATGCGGAATTTACAGTTCATCCCCGGGGATGGAGTGCGTATAAACAACATCCGTAATTAAAAAAAGGCACAGCAAAACAAACAGGTTGTTTACCGTGCCTTTAAGGTTATATTGCGTACTATCGTAAATCCGTAGTACTAGTACGGGATTTCGGTAGTACGACAGTTATCAGCCAAACTTCCGCAGCACCAGTGCATCAGCGATCACGTATTTGCCAGGCGAAGTGCCGCGAACCGAAACAGTGTGCGAAGCACCGGCGCTGATGTAGCGGAGGCCGATGTACTTGTAGAATTGCCCGCCCACTTTTTGGGTGAGCGTCCTGATTTTCTGACCGTCGAGATAATACTCGACTTTGGTGTCGTTGGCTGCGTTGTCCTCGAACGTAACGAACAGCATATACAGACTGGACTGCTTCACAGAGAAGTGCCAGCTGAACATGGAATTGTCGTTGTACGAAGAAACGTAGTGCCGACGAAAGTCCTTGCCTGCGTAGCCGTATGTACCGTACTTGGTCTGCCACTGAGTGGAGTTGTAGTAGGTATAGTAGTCATCAAAAAAATGACTGAGCGTGGTCTCGCCGTTGTTGTCCAGCATGGACATGTTGTAGCTGAGGCCAGACTTGATCCAGTCACCAGTGTCGATGTAGCCCTCGGCGAAGGTGAAGGGGGAGGAATCCTCTCCGATGATATCATTCCACTCCTGCGTCTTGAGCATGACCTGGATATGAAGATGGGAGCCGGTGGAATGTCCGGTCTGACCAACCTGGCCGATGTAGTCACCCATCTTCACCTCGTCACCTTTCATCAGGTGTTCGGTTGAGAGATACTTCATGTGAGCAAACCGAATGTAGTAGTCCCCTCCTTCGTCCAGGATGACGATGGTATTGCCCCAGCCGTAGTAGTTGGCAGCATTGCTGCTTCCATTGTTGTCAAAATCCATGAGGCCATCACGAACTTCGACGATTGTTCCATTGACTGGAGCAAAGAGTTGTTCACCGAAGGCATCGTTGTCGACACCGTGCCCGCCGTTCAGATCGATAGCGTATCGCAAACGATCCGTATTGTGGGTGTAGGTGCCGTTTTGCCCCTGCGGACAGTACCAGTACCCGCCGTATTCGAAGGGCATGAAGATGAGTGGGCTGGAATTTGCTTTACCACCTAGGAAGCAAATCCCAAAGAGAAGGGTGATCACAATCGCGATTTTTCCGTGTCTCATACGGATCTCCTTGCACGACTGAACGTGCCAATTGAAGGGCATTCTCCTCAAAAGCAGCATGCTTGGAAGGATCGCCCTGATTAAACATTGTCATTACAACAAACCCTTTAGAATTTTTAACCCACATAATTTCATTATAAGGATCATATAGACTTGGATTATCTAAAATTACTTTATATGCATCTTCTCCAATTGGTGATTCATCTAATACTGTCATATATTCAGCTTCTCTATACCAATTAATGTTTTCTTCTATTGAATCTGAATTTAAAAATCCAATATACATCGAATTACCAAATCCATCATCAACTGTAAATGGACCGCGGGCACCCCATTCATTCCTTACATTCAGCCCTTCCGGCACCTCATACTCATAATTATATCTAACATAATGTGTTTCTGGACAGTCTGTTCTGTCACTTATGAACACAAGGAAATTTATAAAAATTCCTAATATTTGATCCATTTCAAGGGGCGTTAAAAATTAATTTACGCGTAAAGAATAACATAACTTTTTAAAATATTTTTAAAAAAAACCTAAAATATGATAAGCTAGATTTCGCATTTTGATAAGCAAACTAAAGTTTTAATAAAATCGTGTCTGATGAAAATTATCTTTATAGGAGACATTGTTGGCAGACCCGGAAGAGAAACAGTAAAAAAAGTACTTCCAAAGCTAAAAGAAGAGCATCAGCCCGACCTTGTTCTTGCAAACGGCGAGAATCTTACTCATGGCAGAGGTATGTCTGAAGAGTCGATTAAAGAGATGCAGCAGGCTGGAATTGATTTTTTTACTTCGGGAAATCATATTTTCGATAACCGAACCGTTGTTGAAAAATTAAACGATAAAAGCTTTCCGGTAATTCGTCCCGCAAATTTTCCTCCGGGAAATCCAGGGCGCGGATATCACATATACGAAACAGCAAAAATGCAGAAAATTCTTATTTTAAATCTGCATGGAAGAGTTTTTATTAAAGAAAATTATGACTGCCCTTTTAGAAAGGCTGACGAAATTATTCAGGAAACAAAAGGTGATCAGCCTACGGCAATTATTGTTGATATGCACGCAGAAGCAACATCTGAAAAAATTGCTTTGGCTCATTATTTAAGTGATCGTGTAAGTGCAGTTGTTGGCACGCATACTCATGTACCAACAGCTGATGCGCAAATTTTAAATAACCGCACAGCTTATATAACTGATATTGGAATGGTTGGAGCGAGCGATTCAATTATCGGAGCGAAAAAAGAAGATATAATCGAAGGCTTTTTAACACAAATGCCTTTTAAATATGATATAGCTGAAGGGCCAACAACGTTTAACGCAGTACTTATAGAAATTAATGATACCGATGGCAAAGCTGAAAATATCACTCCGATTATTCAAAACTTTGATAACAATTAAAATATGTACGCTAAAAAACAACTTTTTTTTACAATTCTTTCTTTCATTCTGATTTTTGCAATTGGATGGAAAGCTTCGGAATATTATTATTACTCGAATCAACCTACAATAACTGTTCAGGAAAATGGTGATGTTGTGGTTCAGGATTTTAACAATCCGCAGTCGGTTGATCTCGGATTATTTTGGAAAGTTTGGGATAAACTCGACAAATCATATCTTCGTGAAACCAAACTTCAGGATGATCAAACTCTTGTTTATGGAGCGATAAAAGGGCTCGTTGAATCACTTGACGATCCATACACGGTATTTATGACACCTGATGAAACGAAAGACTTTGAACAAAGTTTAAATGGAAATCTTGAAGGAATTGGCGCTGAGCTTACTGTAAAAGATGGCATGCTGGTTGTAATTTCACCATTAAAAGATTCGCCGGCTGAAAAAGCTGGTTTGATGCCGGGAGATACAATCTTTTCAATTAACGGTGCAGTGGCAAGCGATATGACTCTTTTTGAAGCAATCATGGCGATTCGCGGCGAGAAAGGAACTGATGTAACTTTAACTATTATTCGCAAAGATGTTGAAGAGCCTTTTGAAGTCACTATTACACGCGATACAATCAATGAAGACAGCGTTTACTATGAACTTCTTGATGGTGATATAGGTTATGTTGCTATCAGTCAGTTCAGCGATGATACAACAACTGAATTTGATAATGCTGTGCAGCAAATATTGCTTGATAATCCGAAAGGTTTGATTTTGGATTTGAGATTTAACGGCGGAGGCTATCTTGATATTGCAGTGGATATTGTGTCGGAATTTCTGGATGGCAATAAAGATGCGGTTGAAATTGTTACACGAAATGCTGATTTAGATGAATCTATTCAGGTTTTAGGAAATGCAAGACTGCCTGATTTACCATTGGTTGTACTTGTTAATAATGGTTCTGCTTCAGCATCTGAAATACTTGCAGGGGCGATTCAGGATTATCAAAGAGGGTTGATTATTGGAGAACAGACATTTGGAAAAGGCAGTGTGCAGGAAGTTGAACTACTTGATGATGGTTCAAGTCTGCGTCTTACAATTGCAAAATGGCTTACACCTAAAGGCCGCGATATTGATGAGACCGGAATCATGCCTGACAGAGTAATTAAATTTGATATGCAGGAAGGTGATGAATATGATAGTCAGCTTAAGGAAGCATATAATTATCTGCTAAATCTCTAAAATATAACCGGCTGCGTAAACTGTTTTTAAATAGGTTTTTTCTTTTGTATTTAAAATTTTTCGAAGACCAGCAATATGTACATCAACCGTATTTGAAAAGGGATTTGTTTTTGGTCCCCAAACATTTTCAAGAATTGTATATCGTGAAAGCACTTGATTTTGATTAGCGATAAAAAATCGTAATAATTCAAATTGTTTTTTTCGAAGTCGTTTGGTTTTACCATTTTGAATAAGCGTATAGTTAGCCTGTTTTAGCTTAAAGGGACCACAATTAATTACTTTAAGATTAGGCAGTCTCTTAGCTTTAATTCCAAAACATTCTTTTACTTTAGTTAGCGCTTCAATTGGTGAACTTAATACTTCACAATTTAACCCCTGTTCTGTTATCTGCTTCTTAATAAACTGTAAAAATTTAAGGGGATAATGCGGGGAAATAAGAAAAAGTTCAGCCATGATTTATTAGTTAGGGGCTAAATTAAAACAGAAAAAAATTAAATTTCTGTTAAAAAAATCTAAAATAAATCTAAAATTTTCTTAAAAATTCCACGGTATGTACCTTTGTTTTCCGAATATACCCTTGTAAATTCAGCTCCGAAAAGAAAAATCTGGAAGCTGTAATAAAGCCAAATCAATATAAGCACGAGTGATCCGGCAGCTCCATAAACCGAACCAACTGAAACATTGCGCAAATATAAACCTATCAAATAATTTCCAAGCATAAAGAGTATTGTTGTTACTGCGGCACCAATCCAAACATCTTTCCATGCTATCTCAATATCCGGTAAATATTTATTTATTGCCGCAATTACAAAAGTTATTACACCGAAAGAAATTATTATATTCAAAATTTGAAACAGTGATGATCCGACTGGCAAAAAATTTGCCAAATAGACCCATACAGTAGCCATAATTCCACTTACTAAAATAAGTAAAACAAGCAAAAATCCAAAAGCGACTATTGCGAGCATTGATAAAAATTGTGATTTTATAGCGTGATGGACCTTTTTAAATCTTGTTAGTTCTTTATCCCATGTTCTGTTTAAAGCATATTTTAAACTTGTTACTATTCTGCTTGCAGCAAATAAGAACAATAAGAAACTTAAAGTAGCAATGATAATATTACCGCTGCTTATATTTGCATTTTCAATAATTACCTGAATCGCAGAAGCAATTTCGTGTCCAACAAGAGATTGAATTTGTACAACAATCTCTCCTCTTGCTGCCTGTTCACCAAAAATAGCCCCTGCACCCGCAATCACAATAATGATTATAGGTGCAAGGGCAAATAATGCGTAAAACGTAAGGGCAGCGGCATAATTTGATGCTCTGCCATTACCCCATTCCTTAAATGCTTTTAAAAATATTTTTAGCATTGAATTAGTTTTACATTGGAGGTTTTTCTTCAACAGGCGGCTCAGCAGCCGGAGTTGCAGGCATTTCAGGCGCAGACGCTGGTGTGCCCGGAGCTGGTTCAGCTGGTGCTGGCGCTTCAGGCGCTGGTGCTGGTGCTGGCGCTTCAGGTGCTGGTGCTGGCGCTGGCGCTTCAGGCGCTGGTGCTGATTCTGCTGGAGCTGGCGCTCCTTCCGTAGGTGTTGTAGCTACCTCTACCATAGGCATACCACAATGTTCACCCGCTTGTTCAGATGTGAATCCACATGACTGACATTTGTACATAATCGTCGGTTAAGAATACTCAATTAAAAATTATACATTAATTTGTATTGTTTTTGAATTTTTTCTAGAATGAAGGCCATGGATAAAAAAGATTATATAAAAAAATGCATAGAACTTGCTTCAAAAGGAAAGGGATTAACAAGCCCAAATCCTTTGGTTGGTTGTGTTGTTGTAAAAGACGGTAAAATTTTAGCCGAAGGCTATCATCATAAATTCGGAGACAAACATGCAGAAATCGATGCTCTGGATAAAATAAAAGGGGGGGCAGAAGGCGCAGTTCTTTATGTTAATTTGGAACCATGCTGCTTTAAAGGCAAAACAAGCCCATGTACTGAAAGAATTATCAAAGAAAAAATAAGTAATGTTGTTGTGGGTAGTCTTGATCCAAATAAACAGGTTTCTGGAAGAGGTGTGGAAGCACTTCAAAAAGCAGGAATTGAAGTTGAAACCGGAATTTTAGAAGAAGAATGCATTTTGCTTAATCAATTTTTCTTTAAATTTATTAAAACAGGGCTTCCATATGTTACCTTAAAAATTGCACAAACATCTGACCACTTCATTGCATACCCGGATGGCTCCTGCCCGCACATCACAAATCAGAAAAGCAGAACTTTTGTTCACGAAATGAGAGCTTGGTATGACGCCGTACTAATCGGGAAAACCACTCTAATAAAGGATAATCCGGAGCTGACTATTCGGCATGTAACCGGACGGCAACCGCTGAGGCTTGTTTTGGATACCCACGCTGAGATGATAAGCTCATCAAAAAAAATCCTCACGGATGAATATGCTGAAAAAACAATCTGGTTAGTCGGAGAAGATACGAAATTTCAAAATCCGCACAATATTAAAGTTATAAAATGCAAATCAAAGGGCGGCCATGTTGATTTGAAGGATATGCTCGAAAAACTTGCGACATTAAATATAAGTTCTATTTTAGCTGAAGGCGGACCGCAAATTTGGAAGTCATTTTTGGAAGCGGGATTGGTTGATCAAATACAAATTTTCACAGCAGAGCAAAAATTTGATAAAGGCATTCCTTCAATTAACACGGATATTCCTTATAAAAAAGCCGAAGCGTTAAGCTTCGGCTCTGATAAACTACAAATAAAATATATCAATCTTTATTAAGGTATCATTTTCACAACATTCCACCACGCATCAATATATTCGGGTCTGCGGTTTTGGTATTTAAGGTAGTAAGCATGCTCCCAAACATCCAAAGTTAAAATAGGTGTGTGACCTTTTGATAAAGGTGAATCCTGATTAGGAAGGTTGTATACTTCAAGTTCTCCTTCTGGGTCTTTTACTAACCATGTCCATCCGCTGCCAAATAAAGTTCCGGCAAGGCCATTAAATTTTTCTTTGAATGCGTCCATGCTGCCAAATGTTTTTTCAATTTGCGCAACAAGATTTTCGTCAATTTGTTTTTCAGGTCCCATTACTGACCAGAAGAGATTATGATTTACAAATCCTCCGCCGAAATTAATAAATTTTTGTTTATCCACAACATCCATATCCAGAGAATCAACTTTTTTTAATAATTCTTCAGGATCTTCATCCGCAAGGTTTGGATATTTTGCTAAAACTTCATTCATTTTAGCGGCATATCCCTGATGGTGTTTGGAATAATGAACCTCCATGGTCTTTGCGTCGATATGAGGCTCCAAGGCATCGAATGCATATGGCAGCTCAATAGTTTTGTGTTCCATAATTATTGGGTTATTTTTTTATTATGCCTGTTGGCATTAATTATTTTTGAATTTTATATTTTCTTAATATATTAATTTTACTCTATTGTCTAAACATTGCAAGTTTAAGCCAAAAATGCTATAATAATCAGGATATAAAAAACAAAAAATTATGAATTTGGCAAAAATTAAAAATCATAAAACCTTTGGATTTTTTGTGCGGCTTGGATTGTTTCTGGTGCTATATGCACTGATTTTCACATATCATTCTGAATTTACTTCTAGATTTCTTGGCTATAAACAAAGTTTTTATCAACCATACTTTATTTATTTGATGTATCCGGTTGTTTCGCTCTTTGTGCTTTTTAGATGGAAGCAACTTAAAGAAATGGAGCCAATTAAAAACAAATTTTGGCAAACGCTTCTTTTCAGTATAGCAGCAATAACGGTTTTTCTTTTACCGTTAAGAGGAGTTTATTTGTTTTTCGGTGACAACGTACCTGGAACTTTTATTTATTATTATCCTCTGTTTCTGGGTTTTATATTTTTATTCTGCGCGATATTCAATGTTAAATTCATTAAAAAATTCTCATCAGAATTATTTTTGCTTACTTATGTAATCACACTTTATACTGCCAGCGATATACTTCTTGAATCACTTTGGATATATTTTTCAGGTGTAATTTTATCCGCACTTGCATTTGTTCTGCCATTATTTTCAAAACTGGTGACTATTGATCCAAGCCAGCTTTTGGTTCGTATGGAAAAGTTTGAAGTTATTGTCGGGGCAACGTGTTCGGGAATTTATTCAATGGTTACTTTTAGCTTTTTATTTGTTGCGGCATTGATGATGATAAAGAAAAAAGCCAAAATTAATTCATTAAAAGCTGCTCTGGCACTTTTCGCCGGATTGGTAGTGCTGTTTATTCTAAACATTATTCGAATCGCGATTATTGTTTCGGTTGGCGCTTTTTATTCACCTGAACTCGCGATAAATTTATTCCATGAATACTTAAGTGCAATATTTTTATTAAGTGTGTTTATCGCATATTTATATCATGTTTTCCCTAGGATAATTTTGCCTCAAGTAAATGCTGATTCTGCCTAAGCCATTTGCGTGATTCTTTATGTTCCGGATGCATTAAAGCAACTTTATTCCAAAATAATTTTTTGTGATTTTTATGGATTGTGTGTGCAAGCTCATGCACAACCAAATAATCCATAACCTGAGGAGGTGCAAATAAAATCTTCCAATTGAAGTTTAGGCCATTTTTATAATTGCATGAACCCCAGCGTGTTCTTGCGCCATTAATTCGTATACCGTTATATTTAAGGCCAAATTTTTCAGCATAATAATCGGTTCGATCCGTTAAAAGTGAACGTGCTTTTTCGCGATAATAAATTGTTTTATTCGGATCAATCAAATCATTGAATCTTTGAGCTTTTTCTTTTCTTTCCTTCATTTCCGCAAGTCTTTTATTAATCCATGATTTTTTTTCGTATATAAAATCTTCAATCTGTTTATTCGAAACATACCTTGGTGCTCTCGCCAAAACAATCCCGTCCTCTTCAACAGACAACGATATTGTTTTGCGAATTGATTTTTTTATAATTATTTTAGCCACAAATTTAATTATTACACACCTTGAAAAATTTCTCAATAATGAGATACTGTTATATGTAATTTTATTAACCAAATTAATCATGGGAACAAAAGGCATTGAAATTCTTGACCTCGATGTTAAAGAATTAATCGACATATTAAACAAAGCTCTTGCTGATGAATGGCTTGCATACTACCAATACTGGGTAGGTTCAAAAGTTATTTCAGGTCCAATGCGAGGCGAAGCAGTTGCAGAATTAATTCAGCACGCAGCTGATGAGCTTAGGCACGCAGATATGCTTGCAATGAGAATAATTCAACTTGGAGGAACACCTATTTTAGAACCAAAAGAATGGTATGACAAAACAAACTGCGGCTATGCAGCACCATCTGATCCTGCAATTAAAAAAATCCTTGCTCAAAATATTAAAGGTGAACAGTGCGCAATACAGGTTTACAAAGATCTTTCTGACATGACGAAAGATAAAGATGTTACAACTTACGAAATGGCATTAGCTATTTTAAAAGATGAAATTGAGCACGAGGATGATTTACAGCAAATAGAAGAAGATCTAAAAAATATTTAATTTGATTTTTTATCACGATATATCTCCGATTATTGCTAACTTGGGGCCGCTATCACTACGGTGGTACGGCCTTTTGTTTGTAATCGGGCTTGTGCTGACCTATTTGGTTTTAAGATGGATTTTTAAACGTGAAAAACTGGATGTGCGCGATCTGGAAAGTGTGGCGCTTTATTTATTTGTAGGTATGGTTGTTGGAGCGCGACTCGGCCACATTGTGTTTTATGATCTCACGTATTATCTTCAGAATCCTTTGGAAATCATTATGATTTGGAAAGGCGGTCTGGCAAGCCACGGCGCAGCAATTGGTCTCTTGGTCGCTTATTTATTATGGATTTGGATACACAAAAAAAAATTCACATTTTATCTGGATTTATTGGTCATAGGTTTTCCAATCACTTCAGGCTTTGTAAGAATAGGGAATTTTTTTAACAGCGAGATTGTTGGCCGTCCAACTGATGGCAGCTGGGGAGTTGTATTTCAAAAATTGGGAGAAGAATTTCCAAGACATCCTTCTCAATTATATGAATCGGCTTTAAGTTTCGCGATTTTTTTTGTGTTGTTATTTGTTTATTTAAAATGGTTTAAAAAACTGCCGCCATTATTTATTTTATTTTTATATATTTTCCTTTATTTTATTACGAGATTTATTGTTGAATTTTGGAAAGAAAGGCATGTACTTAGTTATGACATTCCTTTATCGATGGGGCAGTGGCTAAGCATTCTGCCTGTATTAATTGCTGTTGGATATTTTATTTACCTTTCGTTCTGGCGTAAAAAGAAGTAAGAACTCATCAGTGCCGATTTCATCGACAGAGGTGGGGGCAGCTTTAGAGCTAGCCCCATGTGAACGGCGGGTGTCCGGCAGAACTGTCGGCTAGTTGCAGGCGTTCGGCACGAGACAGTACGACTTGATCCACGGCTCCAGGATGGAGCTGCGGCTCAGCCACTCGTGGATAGTGAACTGACCGGGATGAAGCGGGTCTGGGTATGCGTTGAGATGGACGAATCCTGTCGACTCTCCATCGATGGGCATGTAGTCCGCGACCAGATGGATTACCATTCCCATGAAATTCAGCATCACACTATCCTCCTTGGGTTAAAAAACCCGATGTCAAAATTCACACTGAGTTTATTCTAACATATTTATTTAATTTGTCAATTATAATTTAAATAGCCAACAGAAGGCTAAGTGCCATTATGCTCATTCCGGCAATTAAGCCATAAATTGCCAAATGCGGATGGCCAAATTCGCGGGAAGCAGGGACCAATTCATCCAATGAAATAAAAACCATAAGTCCGGCAACCGCTCCCAAAACTATTCCTAAAACAGTATCATTCAAATAAGGAAGCAAAATAAAATAGCCGACCAAAGCACCTAATGGTTCAGTTAATCCGGATAAAAATGAATATACGAATGCCTTTTTCTTATTATTTGTAGCGCAATAAATAGGAAATGATATAGCAATACCCTCAGGGATATTATGTATAGCAATAGCGATTGCAATGGCGATACCAAGCTTTAAATCAATAAGCGCAGATGCAAAAGTTGCAAATCCCTCAGGAAAATTATGTATTGCAATTGCCAAGGCAACAAAAATCCCCATTCTCATTAACCTTTTACATTCGCGTTTATCTTTATGTTTTTCTAATTCTTCAACAGTATGAAGTTCATGTGGATTTTCAAAAGAAGGAATCACTCTGTCTATAATTGCAGCCAAAAATATTCCAAGAAAAAAAGCCCCAACTGCAATCCACCTGCCATTAAAATCACCCTGTGTAAGCATTAAATGATTTTTTGCTTCAGGAAAAATCTCAATAAAAGAAACATAAATCATGACTCCGGCAGAAAAACCCAGAGCTACAGACAAAGCTTTTTTATTAGTGTGCTTTGTAAAAAAAGCCAAAGCGCTGCCGATTCCCGTAGAAAGACCTGCAAATAAAGTGAGTCCGAAAGCTATCAGTACATTATTTAGTTCCATTTAAATAAGATTTTCGTTTAGTTTCTTCGAACCGTTCAATAGCGTATCTTAACATAGTTCGCGGCATTTTTTTATAGTATTTTTGCAGAAATTTTTCTTCTGTTTTTTGATCACGTTTTCCTATTTCGCGCAGCATCCAGCCAACCGCTTTATGTATTAGATCATGTGTATCATTAAGTAAAATTTCGCTAATGGCAAACGAATCGGAAAAATCACGCTCTCTTATAAACATAAAAGTTGAAAGTACAGCGATCCTTCTCTCCCATAAAGATTTCGATTTTGCGAATTTATACAAAATTTTTCTATCATTTTTATTCTCCAACATCCAATTTCCTAAAATTCTCGGAGCTGTTAAATCAATAATATCCCAATTATTTAAGTACTTGGTATTTCGCAAATAAAAATCCACAATGTCTTTGCCAAGTTTTTTATATGTTAAAATTAAGGCTGCACAAAGCCGTTCTTCGTGTATTTCGCTCTGAATTAATTTTTGCAATTCAATAAGTGAAATTTCTTTAAATTTTTTTGCAGCTTCACGAATTTGAGGAACCATAACCCCGATAAAAATATCGCCTTCTCCATATTCCCCTTTTCCGGTTTTAAAAAACCGAGCTAAAAGTTCAGCTTTCCCAGGGGTAACCAAAGCTTTTAATTCTTTCTGAATATCCGATGTTTTCATTTACGACATTGCAATTAAAATAGTTGCCATCAATCCAAGCGCAATTAAATTATATGCATTATTTAACGCAAAAAGACTGATTGATTTTTTCTCCCAAAGAACACCACCGATAGTAATAGGAGCAATAAAACCAAGCCAGAGCCAAAATGCTGTTATCAAGCCTTCAACATAAGTAACGGCAGCTGCAAAAATTAAAAAATGCGCAAGCACAAACGACATAACAAGCATTCCAATTAAATAAATCAGAAATCGGAGCCATATGTATTTATCTTTTTTTCCCTTTTTTGTTCCTGCTAGTTTTTTCCAAAGATCACCAAAAAGCAGTGGTGAATACCAAAGGCTGCCAAGCACAAAAGCTGACAAGCCAGCAACAAAAATTGCCAGAAAATTGATTGATTCAAAACCGACCATAATAAAAAGGTTAAATGCTATATTTGATTATATAGCATCATTCCAAAATGCCAAAATTAAGCATATCCAGCAAGGCCAAAACCGCATGCTGATTGAGATCGACCCTTTGGAAATCTGAAGCAGGATCACGTAAAAATCCACCAATACCCCTTTTAATAAAATTATTGCCTTCTGTTAACTGGAGACTTAAAACATAGTCAGCCACTTCTTTTGAGAAATTTTTATAACAGGTTGCGCGTACTTTGTCCTGAGCAGAACGAGCCAGATCATAAGCCATATTAACGCCTTCCGCATGAACAGCAGTAACAATTCCGTTCAATTCAAAATTGCTGCATTTTGCTTTTGGTTTATATTGGCGCAGTATAAAATCATTCATTTTAAAAATAAAAGATCGCACTTCAGGGTCACCTGTAGCCTTAAATAATTTATAGTATGCGCGAGTTTGCCAAGGTATAAAAGCTGTATTCGGGTTCTTATCAAAATAATCAACATAATAAGGAAAAGCTTTTTTCACAGCATTTAAATATTCCTGATTGCCCGTATATTCATAAAGAGACATCAAAGCCAATAGCGCCTCCCCTGGATAATAATCTTTTCCTGTTGAACGAACTGAATAAAAGAAAGTTCGCAAACTCCCGTTTGCCTGCTGTAAGTTTAAAATTCCCTGAGCCAGCTTATCCAAAAGTTCATCTTTATTTGGATAATCGATTTCAATAAGCGACAAGATTGCAAAAGCACTGTATTCGAGTTTAATTTTTTGCGGTGTGATATTTACATAAATGAAATCACGGTCCTTTGAATATTCAAAGTATTTTTCAAAATAGCTAAAACCTTTTTGGGCAAGCAATTCAAATCTTGGATCTTCCAAATAGTTACTTAATTTTGCTATCGACCATAGAGCACCCATTTCTTGCATTCCATGACTTTCTTCACTATATCTATCTTCAAATGGATAATAAGTGTAATGCAAAAAATCGTCATTTTGATTATCCAAAAACCATTCTCCTCCGAGTTCAATAGCTTTATAATACGGGCTTTCACTTTTTGTTTTCGCCTGAGAATTTGCTTCTGCAAGGATTAAAGCTACTACTATTGCAATCGCAAATAAAATTATCAATAAACCCCATTTCATATTACAACAGCATTTGTACTGATTTCTTTGTTTTTTAGCCATTATCCATAAATTATAATTCCTGAAACAATAAACAAATCAATAAAAAAATATGCGATATACATTATAATAATTTGCTTTTCTTTATGATAAAAACCATAAACAGACCAAATCACCGCATTAATTAAAAAAGTAAACCATGTAATAAAAGAAACACCCTGCGCGCTCTGAGTTCCCCATATTTGCATAACCTGAGGAATTGCCATAAACACAGATGCCGCGCCAGTTAAATAAACCATTTTATCAAGCATTATCTGGAATTTGGTTTTTGGTTTTATAACAGCTTCAAGCGAACTTTTTTGTTGCTGAAGATGATGTATTACTTGTGATCCAGTTGGCATTTTGTATTTGTTTTAATTTTAGGTTCAAAATGTTCATATTATTATAACAAAAAAAAGGCTTTTAATAAAGCCTGGCACAAAATCATGTACAATGTACGAATTCATATCGAATCTAATTCTGTTTTATCTTGAAGTTTTGCAAGAATTGAAGTTAAGGGCATGAAGCAATATTATTGAATGAAGCAACTAGAATTGCTATTATATTTATATTATATTTCTTAAAATTATTATTATGAAAAAATTCAATGTAATGACTTTTGCTATTGCTGCAGGAATAACATGGGGCTTTGCAATGTTGATTTTGGGATGGATTTCAGTTGGAGGTTATGGTAAGGGGATTGTACAGACCTTCGGTTCGCTCTATATCGGCTTCGAACCCGGTCTTTTAGGCGGTATCATAGGAGGCCTTTTGGGATTTATCGACGGTGCAATAGGTGGTGCAATATTCGCTTTTATTTATAATTTGATCACCAGAGAAAAATAATTTTGGCAAAATTAAATTTATTATTTTAATTAAAAATATGCCAACAGATCTTAAAAATGGATTAACTGAAAAAGAAGCCAACGAAAGACAAAAACAATTTGGCTTAAATGAAATCACTGAAAAATCAACTCCTGCTTTTATACGTTTTATAGGAAAATTTATTGGCCCTATACCATTGATGATTGAGTTGGCTATGGTATTTTCAACAATTGTAGGGAAATGGGATGATCTGATAATTATTTCCGTATTACTTTCCCTTAATATAATTGTTGATTTTCTTCAGGAACAAAAAGCCAATAAAGCTTTAAAGGCATTAAAGGCTACGTTATCACCTAAAGCATTGGTTTTACGTGATGGTAAATTCTCTACAATACCAGCAAAATTTTTAGTTCCGGGTGATATAATTGAATTAAAAATCGGAGATGTTGTTCCTGCGGATGCTATCTTACGCCAAGGTAAATATCTTTTAGTTGATCAATCATCCATTACAGGAGAGTCATTACCTGTAGAAAAAAAAGTAGGTGAAAATATTTATGGAAATATTGTAGTTAAAGTTGGCGAAATGCTCGCTGAAATAACTAAAACCGGTAAAAATACCTTCTTCGGGAAAAATGTAGCTTTAGTAGCCAAAGCTGAAAAAAATAATGTAAGCCATTTTCAAAAAGCAATTATTAATATTGGGCATTTTTTAATATTATCTACGCTGTTTATCATTACAATATTGGTGGCGATATCTTTATTACGAGGAGATTCTGTTATTGAAACATTTAGATTTGCTCTTATTTTAGCGATTGCCTCAATTCCTGTTGCCCTTCCTGCTGTGTTATCAGTTACATTAGCTGTTGGTGCTTATAATTTAGCAAAAAAACATGCTGTTGTTGCGGATCTTCAATCAATAGAAGAATTAGCCGGCGTTGATATATTATGTTCCGATAAAACAGGCACACTAACTAAGAATAAAATGACTGTTTCATCATATTTCACATACAATAAATATGATGAAAAATCATTATTTACTTTTGCAATGCTTGCAAGCAAAAAAGAAAATAATGATCCCATAGAAATTCCAATATATGAATATTCCGACAAAAAAAAGCTTTCCAAAAACTTAAAGTTATATAAGGTAGAAAATTTTACACCCTTTGATCCTGACAAAAAATTTACAAGGGCTATGGTTAGTAAAGGTGGCAAAACATTTGAAATTATTAAAGGCGCTTCACAGGTAGTTTCAAAATTAATACCTAAAAACTCATTTTCCGATAAACTTACAAATGATGTGGATAACTATGCGAATAAAGGTTTTAGAACTTTAGCAATTTGCATTAAAGAAAAAACAGAAAAAAAATATAAACTCGTTGGTGTTATTGCTTTATATGATGCGCCTCGTGATGATTCTGCAAGAGTTATTTCATTTATAAAAAAATTAGGTATAAAGGTAAAAATGCTGACCGGTGACAATGTTGCAATAGCGAAACAAATCAGTGGGATATTAAAACTTGGGAAAAAGGTTTTAGTTGCATCGTCAGCACTTGGGAAGAAGAAAAAAGGTAAATCCGAACCTTATAAGGAGATTATGGATACCGATGCTTTTTCGGAAGTTCTGCCGGAAGATAAATATGACATCGTTAAATCGTTGCAAAAACATAAACATATTGTAGCAATGACAGGAGACGGTGTTAACGATGCTCCTGCATTAAAAGAAGCAAATATTGGTATAGCTGTTTCCGGTGCAACTGATGCAGCCAGATCTTCCGCTGACTTAATATTATTAAAACCTGGTTTGTCAGTCATTCATCAGGCTATAAATAGTGCGCGTGTTATTTTTGGACGAATGGAAGCCTACGCAACGTTTCGTATAGCTGAAACAATACGTATTGTATTATTCATGTCAGTTTCAATTATAGTGTTTAATTTTTATCCTATTACGGCTGTAATGATTATCGCACTTGCTTTATTAAATGACATACCTGTAATGGCAATTGCTTATGACAATGCGCCGGTTTCTCCAAAACCTATACGCTGGCATTTAAAAGATACCATTATAATTGCAATTATTTTGGGGACTGCCGGGCTTGTTGCATCATTTCTAATATTTTTTATATTACAGGCTTATGCTGTTCCATTGGCTTTAATACAAACTTTATTATTTATAAAACTGGATGTTGCAGGCCATTCAACTCTATATTTAACACGAACAGGCAGATACCATTTTTGGCATAAACCTTTTCCTTCATTAAAGTTTTTTATTCCTGCATTTGGATCAAGAGCAATAGGTACGTTAATTGCAGTATACGGTATATTCATGGAACCAATAGGCTGGAAGCTGGCAGGATTGATGTGGCTCTATGCAATTGTCTGGTGGCTTATTAATGATCAGGTGAAAGTTTTGTCTTACCGAATTATTGATAAATTAAAAGGTCAAACGAATAATGATTGAATAATGTGATGAAAATATTTATTATAACTATATTATATTTCTTAAAATCATGACTATGCAAAAATTAAATGTAATGGCTTTTGCTATTGCTGCAGGAGTCTCATGGGGCTTATACATGCTGTTCTTAGGATGGATTTCCGTTGGAGGCTATGGTGCGGGAATCGTTCAAACACTCAGCTCACTTTATATCGGATTCGAACCCGGTCTTTTAGGCGGAATTATAGGAGGCCTTCTGGGATTTATCGACGGTGCAATAGGTGGAGCAATACTCGCATTTGTTTATAATCTAATTGCTAAGAAAAAATAATTATTCACCTGCTATCCGACTAGCATATTCTAAAATGGCGGAGAGACTGGGATTCGAACCCAGGAGACCCTAAGGCCTAACGGTTTTCAAGACCGCCGCATTCGACCACTCTGCCATCTCTCCGTATTGGTCTGTCGTTCAACACCTATTTAATATAACAAATATTTTTAAAAAATCCACTCAATGTGAGAATTAGCTGTTCATCTTACATTCTTTCAGGAACTTCAATACCTAAAATATGTAATCCTTCTTTTAAACTTCTGGAAACTGCCCTTGTTAAATTTAAACGAACTTCTTTAAGCTCCGAATTTTCAGTTTGTAAAACCGGTACAGCATTATAAAATCCATTGAATGCATGCGCAAGTTCGTATAAATAATTTGAGAATAAATTAGGTTTGTATTCTTCAGCTGAAAATAATAATAACTCACTGTATTTTGGCAAAAGTCGCGCAACTTCCAATTCATGTTCGTTTTCCAAAGGTGCTACACCGTTTACTGCTTTGTCTTCGGCAATTTCAATTGCCTGAAATAAATCTATTTGATTTTCAGTCTTTTCATCTTTTAATGGTTTCTTTTTTTCTTTTTTTGGCTTTTCTTCGGCGTTTTTTCTTAATATGCTTTCTGCTCTCGCATAACTATATTGCAGGTATGGAGCGCTGTTTCCTTCGATGCTAAGCATTTTATCCCAATCAAATACTATATCGGTTGTTCTGTTTTGAGATAAAATATTGTATTTAATAGCACCTATTGCCACCATTTCAGCTACTTTTTCCTGATCTTTTTTCTTCAAATCTTTGCTTTTTTCTTTAACGATTTCGCGTGCTTTTTCAAGTCCGTCTTTTAGAACTTCTTCAAGCAAAACAACATTTCCCTTTCGAGTACTCATTGATTTATCAGGCAGGCTCATTCTTCCAAAAGAAATATGTTCAAATTTTGCATGATCATAACCAAGCATTTTTGCGGTTTCAAATAACTGCTTAAAATGAAGGCTTTGAGCGCTATCCACTACATATAAAAGCTGATCGGGATTCCAGGTCTGAAGTCTGTATTTAATAGTTGCGAGATCTCTTAATGAATAAAGAGTTGCTCCGTCTGATTTTTGCACCATATAAGGTGGCATGGTTTCATCTTTGAATTTAACAATCAAAGCCCCTCCCTCGCCCTCTACAAAGACTCCTTTTTCTTTGCCTTCTTCAATAACAGAAGCCATTTTGTCATTAAAAAAACTTTCGCCGATATATTCGTCAAATGCAATTCCAAGCTTTTCATAAGTGGCTTTTAAATCAGCCATGCTCAAATCTTTAAACCATTCCCATAATTTAGTGTTTTCTTCATCTCCCTGCTCAAGTTTTTTAAATTCTTCACGAGCTTTATCTTCAAGTTCAGATGATTTTTCAGCTTCATCATGAAATTTAACATAAAGTTTTAAAAGTTCAGGAATCGGATCTTTTTCAATTATTTTTTTATCACCCCAGGTTTTAAAAGCATAAATAAGTTTACCGAATTGCGTGCCCCAGTCCCCAAGATGATTCACTCCAATTGTTTTATACCCAAGTGCCTTATATATATTGTAAATTGCCTGTCCAATCACAGTTGATAAAAGATGATGAACGCCTAAAGGCTTTGCAATATTCGGAGACGAATAATCAATTACCACGGTTTTATTTTCACCTATTTTTGTATGAATGAGGTCTTTTTGTTGAGCGATTTCATTAACCTGTGTAGTCAAAAATTCCGATGAAAGTCTTATATTTATAAATCCCGGCTGAACAACCTCAATATTACCAACAAACTGAAGCGGTGAAATATTTGAAGTAATTTTTTCAGCTATTTCCATTGGATTCTGACCAAGCGTTTTAGCCAATTTCATTGCTATACTACAGGCATAATCTCCATGTGATGGATCACGCGGATATTCAACTTTTATTTCATCTGTAACTTCAGGGTAAGATTTATTTAAAGCTTCTTTAAACATCTCCCCAATTCTGAATTTCAGGGAATTGTCATTAATCTGAACTGATTCTTTTGGGTGCAAAACAGGTTCAACCGGCTCTTCTGCTGGCGCAAATTCAGTTTCGTTAATTATTTTTTGAATTTCAGCACCTGAAGGAAGTTCTTTATCGATGGTTTCAGGAACATTTTGAGGGGCCTCTTCTTCTTCAGGTTTTTCAGTTTGTTCAGGTTGAACACCAGTAAATTCACTTAACCCGGCAACTCCCAAATCTTTTTCATTATGCGGCGGAACAATTAAATCAACCTCAATATCAGAACCAAAACAATATTTTTGCAGCATTAACGCCAATTCATTTAATTCATCTTTAAGTTTTTCAGGTTCCAAAATCCCCAAATTTTCTATAATAAACACAACACTGTCGGTTTCACGATTAATATCACCTCTTTCGTACTGTTCGCTATTCCATTTTTTTGTTAAAACAGAGCCTTTATCTTTATAAATTATATCCTTGCCATCATAAGTCAGTTCGATATTTCCATAAATGTGATTCAAGCTGAAACAAATAATAGGCAATTTCCATTTAAGCATAAAATAATCCCTAATTTTAGCCAGATTATCAGTAAAAGGGACTTCGCGATTAGCCAAAACATCTCTTAATAATTTTTCAAGGTTTGTCTGGAAGGTTTTTCCGCTAATATCTTTATAAATATTCTCCCAATTTGTGATTCTTGGCATATCGTTTAGTTCGGATTTCTTCATTTTGTTCCTAACCTGCGCACTCATTCCATTAAAAATCTGCTCCAATGCAATGGTTTTTCTTTCATTGTTAACACTTTTCGCAAGCACTATGCCAAAACTTAGCGTTGGATAGGTTTGCAGAACTTTTTCATCTATGATTAATTTCATTTTTTTGCACGTTAAAAAAGGCCGCAGAAATTATATACGTTTATTCGATTGTATAAAACCCTTTTTTTGGTAAAATAAAATCATGACGATACAAATAATTTCTTTAATTTTACTAATAATTCTTTCCGGATTCTTTTCCGGAAGCGAAACAGCCATTATTTCTGTTAGTGATGCCAGAGTTAGAAGTCTTGTAAAAGAGAAAAAAAAGAGTGCAAATATATTAGATGTATTAAAAAAAGATCCACACAAACTATTAATTACCATTTTAATAGGTAATAATTTGGTAAATATCACAGCTTCAGTGTTGGCTACGGTTGTTTTTACTAATGCTTTTGGTTCATCAGGACTCGGAATTGCAACAGGTGTGATGACTTTTCTTGTTCTAATTTTTGGTGAAATTACTCCGAAATCATTCGCCACTAAATATTCAGTTGGAATAGCACTTTTTGTGGCTAAGCCTCTTTATATGCTGCAAATTATTTTCAGCCCGATTATTTGGGTCATGAATAAATTGGTTAAATTCCTCATTAATTTAATGGGTCATGAATATAATGATGAAGAAGTAAGTGAAGAAGAAATTAAAGCATTGATTGATTTGGGAGCTGAAAAAGGCAGTATTCAAAAACGCGAAAAAGAGCTTTTAAAAAATATTTTACAGTTTAATGATATTACTGTTGAAGAAGTGATGACTCCCAGAATTTCCGTTGATGCGCTTTCTGAAGACACTACGTTGCAAGATGCTATAAATTTCGTTATTAAAAAATCACATTCCAGAATTCCAATTTATAAAAATACAATTGATAATGTTGTGGGAATTGTGACAATCAAGGATATTTTGATGCTATCGGAACAATTTAATTACAATAAAAAACTTGCAAATTGCGAACTTAAAAATCCTTTATTTGTGCCAGTTAGCAAAAAAATAGATGTTTTGTTTAAAGAATTTCAAAAAGCGCGCACTCATATAGCCGTTGTTATTGATGAATATGGGGGAACCGCGGGTATTGTTTCTTTGGAAGATCTCCTTGAAGAAATTGTAGGTGAAATAATTGATGAATCGGATATTGAAGAAATGCCAATTTCAGCAGTTTCTGAATTTGAAATTGAAGCGCACGGTGTTACCAAACTGGAAGATATTAATGATTTTCTTGGAATAAGCATAAAGGGTCATGAAAAAGAGCCTATTTCAGCTTTAATACTAGACAAACTGAATCGATTCCCAAAAAACGGAGAAATTATTGATTTGCCTCATGCAAAAATAAAAATATTAAAAATCGTTGGAAATAAAATTGTGAAGGTAAGTGTAAGCAAAAACACAAAGAAATAATCATTCAACAAAATTATATTTTCGTAAAGTCTACATGATTGCCCGGATTGGCATTTTTTGTTATAATGATGTGATTTAAATAAAAATAAACCTAACACAAACAAAATGAAAACACATGCCGCAAAAAATAAACTACTGTTTTGGCTGGCAACTGCTGCGATCGGTTTTCTGCTAATGATTAGCATAATACCGAATGCAAGCGCTGCAGGCGAAGTAGACACTACTGCGCCGGATGATGTTGAAAACCTTGATATTCAGGTTTACGACAGCGCAGTTATGCTAAGCTGGGACGTGGCAACCGACGACACAGAGGTTGTGGGATACAAAATCTATTCTGGTCCTGACCCAGTAAGTGTGGACGAAGGTGAGTATTCAAATGATGTTATCGATGCCGGTGACGTTATTGAATATTTAGTTGATGGTCTTACAAATGGTGAGACTGTTTACTTTGCTGTGACTGCATATGACGCAGCAGGCAATGAAAGCGAAAGCTATAGTAACGAAGTTTACGGAACACCTGATCCAAGTTTTGGACCGGCTCCGGAAGCAGAACATATGGCTGCTGATGAAGAACCTCCTACTGTAAGTGATGCTCAGGCAGTTGATATGGAAACAGTAAAAGTGGAATTTTCTGAAGCAATTGTTCTTCCTGCACTAGATGCGGAAGGCGCATTCAGCATTGTTAACAATGCAACTTCAGAACCTCTTAATGTTTTATCTGTTGAAATGGATCCTGATGATGTTGTTGGTGGTACTGTACTTTTAACAACAGACTCTCAGGAAGGCGGAGCAGAATATATTTTGACTGCCGGAATCCAGATTGAAGACACTGCAGGAAACCCAATTGTAAGCGGAACATCTGATACCGCAGCATTCATTGGAAGCACAATTGAACCTGGTTCTGATTTAACAGGAGAACTTCCTGCAGATGATTTCATCGCTCCTGAAGTTGTTTCAGCGGAATCAACTGCAGAAGATGAAATGAAGGTTGTATTCTCTGAACCAGTTATCTTGGATAGTGATCCATCTTTAAATTTCTTCATTGCAGCAACTGATGATGCAACTGATGTTCTTGATATAATCAATGTTTCACTCGATTCAACAGGAACTGTTGCAACAATTAAAACAACTAAACAAAAAAATGCTAGTTATACCATTATTATAAGTGGCGTTCTTGATGAAGCAGGAAATGAAACCGCTTCAAATACAAGCGCAGATTTTATGGGAAATCAAGGAGAGACAATGTCGGTTGACCTTCCAAATACCGAAGAACCTGATGTGATAGCAAATGGTGACGAAGAGCCAAGCATGGCTTTGACACCTGAAAATGTTAAAAACTTCATGGCTTCTTTAGTTACTGACATTGTTGTTAAATTAACCTGGGATAAACCAGATGATCCTTCAATTATCGATCAAATCCTATATAGAAGTACTGATGGCGGAACTAACTATGACGACGGAACTTCACTTGGAGCTGATCGTTCAGAAGTTGATGTAACAGGTTTAACTCCTGGAACTGAATATTACTTTAAACTTACTACTAAAAACGCAGACGGAGAAGAGAGCGATGGAATGATCGCACACATTAAGTTACCAGAAACCGGACCTGGATTAGGGCTACTAACTGGAGCGGCACTCGGCTTAGCAGCACTACGAAGACGAAAAAAGAATAAATAAGTTTCTCAATAATACTTTGCATCCTTCGTGCATTTACGAAGATTCGCAAAGAAAGATCCTAAAAGACCCTCGCTGTAAAACGCGGGGGTTTTTTTATTAGCTTGCTTAGCAAAGGGGGTTTGCCGACCAAAGTGGGATTGCCCGGCAAGTAAATTTTAGAAAAAGTTTAAGTTTTCTTAATGATTGTTGGTTAGAATTGCTTATTATGCTAAGCCCAACTAAAATTATCACATTTTTAATTTCGCTAATCTTAATTGGCGGATTTTTGATTGCTGATTTGCCTAGCGCACAAACCCGCGTTTCGTTTTTAGATGTCGGGCAGGGTGACAGCATTTTTGTTCGCACACCTGATGATTATTTTATTTTGATTGATGGAGGGCCTTTCATGAATGTTCTTGAGCGCATAACTGACGTGATGCCGCGCTACAACCGAACAATTGATTTAGTTGTTTTAACGCATCCGCATGCGGATCATGTAAATGGTCTTGTTGAAGTTTTGAAAAGATATGATGTAAAACGATTGATGCTTGTTGGAACGCCTTCCTGGAATCCTTATTATCAAAAATTGCTTGAGCTTGATGTGCCGATTATTTATGCCAAGGCTGATCAGGATTATAGAATTGGTTCGTTTATATATTTGGATGTTGTGTGGCCGGAGCATTCTATGATAGGAAAGGAATTTGAAAATTTAAATAATGCATCGGTTGCAATGCGTCTAATCGGGCCCAATTTTTCATTTATGTTAAGCGGTGATGCTGAAATAGATGAAGAATCCGAAATGGTTGAGTCAGGTTTTGATTTATCTGCTGATATTTATAAAGCAGGACATCATGGCAGCCGCACAGCTTCTTCTGATGAATTTTTGGATAAAGTCTCCCCTTCAACTGTTGTGATTCAAAGCGGTGAAGGTAATAGCTTTGGCCATCCTCACAAAGAAAGTCTGCAAAAATATATGGAAAGAGGGTTCGAGGTAAGGCGAAATGATATTGAGGGGAGGGTGGATTTTATTTTTTAAGCAAGGTAAAATAATTTTCGCATATTAATAACCCTTAAAAGTAATGAAAAAAATCTTTATCGCAATGCTGGTAATAGGATTAATGCTGCCATTCAGCACTGCTTTTGCTCAGCCACAAGACAACGAGCTTCTTGTTGTGTTTGGTAGTGACCCTAAAGAAATTACAAATGCTAATGGCGATTCTTATTTGGATGTTGAAGTTGGCGATGAAATAACTTTTACAAGAAAAATTGTTTCAGTTGGAATGGAAAGTTTTGATTTTGTATGGAATTATGATCCGGCTGTATTAGACTGTTCTCCTCAGCCAAATCCTGACAGCTCAACTTTAGTTTGTACTGCAATCGCAGAAGGTGATTCAGCTGTTAGCTACACAGTAAATGCAGTAATGAATGATGCATCAGAAATGTCCGCAGAATCAAAAGTGATAACTGTTTATAGCTATGAATCGTTACCAGAAATGAATATTTCGGATTACACCGGACATCAAAACGAAACAGCTATTCAATATTTGTATGATAAAGGGATTGTCGAAGGCTATCCTGACGGTACTTTTAAGCCTGACAATAATCTAACAAGAGCTGAATTAATGAAAATATTGGTTCTTGGAGCTGGTTATGACCCTGATGCAAATCAATATAATAATTGTTTTCCTGATGTAGGAGATGAATGGTTTGCTCGATACATTTGTTTTGCTAAAGAACAAGGATGGGTTGAAGGATATGAAGATGGAACATTTAAACCGGGAAACAATGTATTAAAGGTTGAGGCGATTAAAATGCTTTTAGAAATATTCAATGTAAGATTATCCTATTTGCCGGAATCTCCATTTGAAGATGTAGGACTTGATCAATGGTATTCAACTTATGTAATAACAGCTGCAGAATTGAATTTATTGGAAGAAACAGGTTTATATAATCCGGGTGATTTTATAACAAGAGGAGGAGTAAGTGAAAATATTTACAGACTTATACTTGGTGAAAAACAAAGATTTGATGCAGCAAATAAAGAAATGTTATGCGAATTATATGATGCAGGAGAATTCAGTCTGGATTTAAATTTGGAAGAAGATTTGGCTCCCTTATTAAAAGAAAAATTAATTTATCACGGATTCGATTCAGAAGAGGATGGTGCTTTTGAGGCAATTACTACACGTAACAGCTACAACATCTCGTCATTCCTAAACGACCCCGAAACCTACTGCGCAGCATAAAAAACTACAATTGCTGGGTGTCTAAACTCTCTCGATTTTAGCGCCCAGCTTTTTTAATTTTCCTTCCAAATTTTCATAACCGCGATCAATAAATCCGATGTTGCTTATTTCTGTTGTGCCTTTTGCTGCAAGCGCAGCCAAAACCATGGCTGCTCCAGCGCGAATATCCCAAGATGAAATTGGTGCTGCCTTTAATTTGTGCGGCCCATGAATAATCGCCTGATGAGGATTCAAAATATCAAATTTTGCCCCCATTTTTTCAAGCTCAGCAAGGTAATTTAAGCGGCCGTCAAAAAGTGTTTCATGAACCATGCTCTCTCCTGGAATCATGGTAAGAAGAACTGTAAATGGAGCCTGAAGATCTGTTGGAAAACTCGGAAAAACAGCAGTACGCACTTTTGCCACATTTTTAAGGCGACCATGAGGTAATATAGTAATTGAATCAGTGTCGATTTTATATTCAATGCCGGCTTCTTCAAATTTATTCCAAACAATGTCGAGATCGTGTGGATTTATGCCGGTTATTTTAACTTTTCCGTTTGTAAGTGCTGCGGCAATCGCGAATGTTCCGGCTTCAAGATAATCGCCTGTAACAGTATGTGTTGCGCCTTTTAGCTTAGCTACGCCTTCAATTTGAAGATCATGTGTTCCTATTCCTTTAATTTTAGCGCCCATTTTATTAAGAAATTTACAGAGATCCTGAACGTGTGGCTCAGCTGCGGCAAGCCTAATATGGGTTTTTCCTTTGGCAACTGACGCTGCCATAACTGCATTTTCAGTTGCTGTAACGCTTATTTCTTTCATTGTGATGTCTGCGCCTTTCAACTGTGGTGCTATCATGCTGATCATTTCATTTTCATCAACCACCTTTGCGCCAAGGCCTTCGAGCGCTGAAAGATGAGAATCAACAGGACGCTTACCCAAAATACATCCACCCGGAAACGACATCTTGGCTTTTCCAAAGCGCGCAAGCAAAGGACCGAGCAAAAGAACAGATGCTCTCATATTGCAAACCCCTTCCATTGAAGCTGTTTTACTTTTAAGATTTTTCGGATCTACCTCAACAGTGCCGTTGCTGAACTCAACTTTACATCCAAGAAATTCAAGAAGCTGAATCATGGCTTTTATATCAGCAATATTCGGAACATTTTTAATTATAGATTTTTCGTTTGCAAGAAGGGTTGCGCATAAAATAGGTAATGCGGCATTCTTGGAACCGCTGACTTTAATGGTTCCTTCGAGTTTTTGACCTCCCTGTACAATGTATTTTGCCATAGTGATGTGTATTATAGCTTCAACTTAAATTTTTGACAAAGTCAAATAAATCACCGAGTGATCAGGGATCACTTAGTAATTCCAGATTACTAAGTAATTGGCACTTACTAAGTAATTAATATAAAATACAGCCATGCTAAGCAAAATATTTAGATCGCAAAAAACAGGACAGGCAGCGTTTTTGCTCATGGCTGCGTCGGCACTTAGTTATGCGGCAGGGTTGATGCGCGATCGTGTTCTTTCAACAACATTTGGTGCAACACACTATACCGACGCTTATAATGCTTCTTTTTTGATTCCTGATCTTTTATTTAATCTGGTTATTGCGGGTGCGCTTAGTGTGGCGTTTGTGCCGGTTTTTACAAGTTATTTTAAAGAAAACGAAGAGGTTGCGCGCAAAATTGCAAATACGATTATTACCTTTGGTTCGCTTTTGCTTGGCGGACTTGGAATTGTATTTTTCTTTTTGGCTCCATATGTAATAAGCGGTTTTTTTAGCCATATTGATCCTGCTGACCATGAACTGATTATTGGAATGACGAGAATACTTTTATTGTCGCCGATTTTGTTTGCAATAAGTAATGCGCTAGGGAGCATTTTGATTACTCAGAAGCATTTTATGGCTTATGCGCTTAGCGGATTTTTATATAATCTTGGAATTATTCTTGGAATTCTTTTATTGAGTAAACAATTTGGAATTTATGCTGCTGCTTTTGGCGCCATCATCGGATCATTCTTTCATCTTGCAGTTAGAATTCTGGATATTCTAACTGTTAAATACAAATTTAAGTTAACATTGGATTTAAAACATGAGGGAGTCAGAAAAATTTTTAAACTGATGATTCCAAAAACAATTAGCCTTGTGGCATGGCAGATAATGCTTTGGACATATACTTTTGTTGCTTTTAGTTTGGCTGAGGGAAGTGTTGCGGCATTTAATTATGCTCGAAATTTGCAAAGTTTTCCGGTTAGTCTATTTGGAATAGCCTTTGCTACTGCGGTTTTTCCGTTTTTAGCTGACCATGTGCACAATAAAGATGTTAAAAATTTCTCATTTGATTTTCAGAAAACATTGGAAAAAATATTATTTTTCGCAGTGCCCGCAACAGTTGGAATGCTGATTATGAATCGAGAAATAATCGAAATTATATTGAAAGGAGGAGTTTTTGATGAAGCCGCTGTTACATTAACCAGTACAGTGCTTGTATTTTTTGTTTTATCGATTCCGGTTGAAAGCGCGGTTCATATTTTTGCGCGCGGATATTATGCGTATAAAAACACTTTAACGCCAATGTCATTTTCGTTGATTGGATATGCAATTAATATTGGATTTTGTATAATCGCTGCAAAATTTATTGGTGTTGCAGCAATATCCATTGCGTTTTTAATTGGTACATCTATTCAGCTTATTTTGCTCGCTGCTTTTTTCTCAAAAAAACTCAAAGGATTCAAATGGCGAAAATTTGGCTTAAAATTAATAAAAATCGCTCTTGCCTCCGGCTTAATGGGACTTGCGGTTATTTATATTCCTAGTATAATTTCAACGTCTTTTTTCACTCTGCAGTTATTCAGAATAGCTGTTGGAGCATTAATTTATTTTATAGTGGCAATTTTACTTAAAGCTTATGAGCAAAAAGCAAAAGTTCGCTAAATATGCGGTATTCGCTGCAATCGGCATAACAATTGGCGCTGGTTTTATTGGCTGGCCAAAACTAACTGCTTATATTGAACGACTACAAATGGAAGAGGAAAACGCAAATGTGATGGATCAAATTGTTGATGGTGGGATTTTAGAAAACACAATTGAAAGCATTGCGGAAATCGCTGAAGAAAACCCGGAAGAAAATGTTGTTATTTTAGAAAATGCATATCTTGATGTGCCTTTTGTTTGTCAGGCACCATTAGAGACAGAGGCTAACTGGAAATTTCATGAAGAAAGCTGCGAGGAAGCATCACTCCTGCAGGTTAAATATTATTTGGACGGAATCAAAGAAATTGATAAGCAAGCCGCTAATGACACGATTTTGGATATGATTGAATGGGAGAAAAAAGCTTTCGGAGAACATAAAGATTTATATGCAAACGAAATGAAAACTTTTATAAAAGGTTATTATTCTATTCCGGAAGAAAACATTGTGATTGTTTATGATGCGGATATTCTAGACATTAAAAAAGCTATATCGGCCGGTCATCCGGTTATCGTTCCTATCATGGGAGATATTCTTCAAAACCCATACTATCCATACCCTGGTTATCATATGCTTACTGTTATCGGCTATACACCTGAAAAAATTATTACAAACGATGTTGGAACAAAACGAGGTAAAGATTTCAGCTATGATTATGATGTGTTTAAAAAGGCAATGGACGCTGCTGGCGGAGATATAATTTATATAAAGAAGGACTAGCAAGAAAGCGCTAAAGTATGGTATAATATTTGGACGTAAAAACCCTCACGAACTATGACAAAAGACAAAAAAATAAATATCAAGAAGTTAATAAAGAAGCACAGACAAGAAATTTCTGGCTTCAGAAATAAACGCTGGAGCATTGCTGTTTTCCTTTTAATGGCGGTTTTTGCGTATGGAACCCAGGCTTATTTTGATGCAAAATTTAATCCTGATACTGCGCAGGCAAATGTAATGCATAGTGGTTCGGAAGTTAAAGAGGCATTTAAAATTAATAATGCATATAACATTATTGCAAGCGATTCTACTAATCTTCATTATATAAATCCAGGTGAAGAAAACGCTCAGGTTTTTTCATTTATAATTGAATCAAATACAGAAACTCTTGTTTTAAAAGGCATTCAATTAAATTTGATTGGCAATGTTGATAGCCGCGAAATGCTGGAAGCAAGACTTTTGGAAGGAGATGAAGTAATTGCCCGCAGCAAAGTTCGCGAAGGAGTTATTTCATTTTCAAAATTCACTTCAATACTACAACCTGAATCATCAAAAGAATATAAAGTTGTTCTTGATATAACAGGAGATGTTAAATCGGGCTCAAGATTCAAATTCCAAATCGAAAATCCTTACGCATTACGCCTTTATATCAATGATGAAATTGACTATTCATTAGGCGACTACCCAATTGAAGGCGGATATGTTTCGGTGCTTGGATTCAGAAAAAAATAAACGGCAACTTTCATAGTAAAATGTGTTATTGTATTCCTCGGAATTACTATTAACCATATTTTAAATGAAAAAAGTTTTTCTAATTCCTGTTTTTATTTTGACTTTGATGATCGGACAGGTGGCTGGCGCAGCTTTTTCTGATGTTACTACAAGCACAAGTTATGCTTCATCTATTCAGTGGATGGCTGATAACGGTGTTATTCAGGGATATCCTGATGGCACTTTTATGCCTGACCAATGTGTGAATCGCGCTGAATTTTTAAAAATGATGTACTTAACTTTGGGTACAAACATTATTGTGAGCGATGCGCATGCAGGCTCAATGTATTACGCTGATTATTTCAGCGACGTTTCGCCTGAAGAATGGTATTGGCCATATGTTGATCAGGGAATCCGCGACGAAGCTGTTCAAGGATATCCTGATAGAACTTTTAAACCGGGACAGTGTGTTAACCGGGCTGAAGCAATTAAAATGGCGGTGGTTGGATTTGATTTATTAAACGAAGAATCATTAAATCGTGGCGACAATGTTTACAGAGATGTATTACCAGGCAACAACTGGTTTGATGTTTACATATATTCAGCTGTTGATAGAAATGCGGTTGGAAAAGACCACGTAACACAACTTGCTGCTGACAGTATGAATGAAATTTATTTTCATCCGGGCGATTCAATGAGCAGAAAAGAAGTGGCTGAAATGCTTTATAGAATGAAGACTTTAACTGATAATTCAGTGTTTGGTTATGTTGATACAATGTCGCCAAATCCACTTAATTATTATGTCAGCCCTTCAAATGGCGTAAGCTTTATTATGCCTGACGGGTGGGAGGTGACTTCAGATAATTTTTATACAACTGCAGGTGGTGTGGTTGCTGATTATCCAAGTATAATAATTGAAGGCACTACAGATGCGGGTGATGAAATAGTGGCCATAAATCAAAGACAAATGGATTGCGGTCCTGAAACATATCAGGCCACTTGTTTTAATATAAATGAAAATTACAGAATAGGTTCTTTTAGTCCAAGCCTTGAAGCCAGCTATTTGATTAATCACATAATGCTTACATTCAGAGAGCCAAATACTTCTGCTTCAAATTCTTATAATAATCCTGATTTTAATTTAAGTTTTGATATTCCTGAAGGATGGACTTTAGATCAAGAAGAGACTACTGATTTTGGCACTTTTAGCCAACTTCGATTAGCATTTGTAAATGAAGCTGACCCTGATTTAAGAATCATAATTAATGCTCCTCCGGTGGAAACCGGATATGAAGGAAATATTATTACAGATGGGACACCACACCCAATTCAAGGCTTAAATGAGGAAACTCCCTGGTATGCAACAGAGGAAAATACCGATTATGTATTTGTACGAAATGGTTACTATGTTGTTGATAATGAATGGGATAGTCATATTGAATTTTTCTTTAGCGCCCCTAATGCAAATACATTAAATGATTACATGCCAGATTATTATTCAATGCTAGATTCACTTGAATTTACACCAATAGCGGGAATTGCTTTTGACGGATGCGGAAGCATTCAGGATTACAGTGATCAAGATTGGTATGTAGATTTTATTGGATCTCTTGATTCATATTCATCGACACTACCTGGAGAATGGCCATCTTATATGGATTCAGCTGTTGATGATAAGGGAGAGTACTGCTTGGCTCTAGATAATACAATGTTGATTTTTATTCCTGATTATACTGAAAACAATACAAGAAGAGTTTTCAAATATGAAATAAATAAAAATACTGTGGCGATGGCTTCAGATAATGGTGTTTACGATGCTCGTGAATTCGGTGCAAGAGACGGTGACTTTATTCCGGTTTATGGAATTGACGACTATTATGGTTGCCAATATCAGGTAGGAGATTATTACTACTTAGACAACAGAGTTGATACCAGTACTGCAACGACCTGCACTTATCAATAAACAAAGTCCTTTTTATATTGAACTGCCTCAGCAATGTGATCGGTTAAAACACGGTCGCATTGTTCGAGGTCAGCGATTGTTCGTGCCACTTTGAGAATACTTAAATAGCTCCGCGGTGAAATGTGCAGCTTTTCAATAACTTTTGACATAAAATCTTCTGATTCGTGACTTAGTTTACATACTTCTTTTATTTGATTCATTTGGAGCTGATTGTTTTTTAAACCGCGTTTTTCCTGAAGTTCATGTGCTTTGATTACCCGCTTTTGAATTGTTCGCGATGGTTCGGCATTGTTTTTTATTCGGATGCTGGTTTTTGTAAGACGCGGTACTTCGGTGATTATGTCGATACGGTCAAGGATTGGGCCTGAAATTTTTTTATAATAGTTTTTGATTTGATATGGAGTGCACTGGCATCTTTTGTACATATCGCCAAAATATCCGCAAGCGCATGGATTCATGGCAGCAACAAGCTGAAATTTGGCAGGGAGTTGGCGTGTACGTCCATGACGTCCCAGTCTTATTACTCCTTCCTGCAATGGTTCGCGCAGCTCTTCGATAATTCTTTTATTAAATTCTGTGAACTCATCCAAAAATAAAACTCCTTTATGCGCGAGGGTTGCTTCGCCAAGTTGCAAAGGAACTCCCCCGCCAATCAAAGTTGCTGATGTTGTTGAATGGTGAACATGCCTGAATTGTGGAATCGTAATTGGAAGCTTTTGTTTAAGCTTGTTTTGCATAACCGAATAAATCATGCTCACCTGCATTGAATCTTTTTGATTTAAAGGCGGGAGAATTGAAGAAAACGCTTTTGCGAGCATTGTTTTGCCTGTGCCCGGAGGCCCTATTAAACAAATGTGATGGTTGCCTGCCGCTGCAATTTCAAGTGCACGCTTTGGAATTTGATGACCTTTGATATGTTCAAAATCAATTTCAGGTTTTGTATATTTTGCTTTAATAAAAACCGGCTTTAACGGTGTAATTGGCTTCACGCCTTCACAATGGCTAATCAAATCTTTTATGTGTTTGATTGGAAAAATTACAATTCCTTTTATCATTTCGGCTTCTTCTTTATTTTCATACGGTATAAAAATTTGTTTGAAGCCTCTCTTTAAAGCAAAGTGGGTTAAAGGCAAAATTCCCGGAATTTTTTTAAGGCTGCCATCCAGGCCAAGTTCTCCGGCACAAAATATTGGCTCTATACTTTTCCTGCTAATCTGACCCGAAGCTGTTAAAATTTTTAAAGCGATCGGAAGGTCAAAATGAGAGCCCTGCTTTTTTACATCAGCAGGCGAAAGGCTTATAACTTTACGGGTCGGAGGGAAAATATATCCTGAATTTTTAAGTGCGGCGCGGATTCGCTCACGCGCCTCTTTAATTGAAGTATCGCCAAGGCCGACTATAGTGAAAGTCGGAAAACCGCGCGAGATATCAGCTTCGATTTCAGTTAAACAAAGGCTTAAACCATCGATTGCCGCGCTGTAGATTTTCATAGAAAAATTGTTAATGTGAGCATCAAACATCTCACATTTTGATTAAATTTTTCTAAAAAAAATCTAAAATTTATTATTCAGCCAGCACTAAATCATAAACGCTTTCACCAATTAAAAACCGTACTTCTTTCCCATCTTTTGTTGCTTCGATTCGCATAGGTTTTTGATCTGCAAAAAAGTCTGACAAGTTAGCGATCATAAAATATTCATTTAAAACAGGATCCCATTTAAATAAATACAATGGTTGAGTTTCCTGAATTTGATCTTGAAATAAATCCTCAACAGTTATTTCTTTGACCTGCTCTTTTTGAAAATCAACAAATGCTCCCCTGTTAGTATAATTGGAATCAGACACAAAATACGCATAAGGATCCTGGCTAAAATCAAACAATGCCAATGAACTATCAAAAGGCAGGTCTTTGACTTGCTTAGTTGTAGTATCAAGATATTTTAAAGTGGCAATATCCTCATTTTCACTTCGACCTTCAAAAACAAAATAATCATCTTCATTTGTGAATTTGCCGAGGTTAGCAGAAATTCCTTCATAAATATTTGTGCGTTCTTTTTTCTGAAGATCAATCAAATATAAAATCGTTGTTTCGCCTGTGTCATCAGCCAAAACCGCAAATTTTTCATCAGAAGAAACCTTTAAATCATATTCATCAATATTTCTTGTGAAAAAAACCATATTTTCAAAAGTTCCACCACCAAACGGCACGCGAACAAGCGCATCTTTTCCTGCTTCCTCATCAAATGCAACTGTGTAAAAGAAATTCTCATCTTCTGTAAAAACACCGTTTATTGCCCCGGTTAAGCCCTCAATTTTATTAATTGTGTAGTCAGCGACCTGATAAGTAGATACTTGATCTTTCTCGAAAACTAAAGCTTTTTCACCCGAGAAACTAAACACGATATTTTCGATTACTTTGGGTAGTCGTTTTAATTGGTAGTCGGCATCATAAGTTTTGAATAAGCTGATCGAATCAAGTTTTTCTATAAATTTTGAATAACCTTCAGGCAAACTGAATATTGTATATGTTTGCGGCTGTGACAGTATTGGAATATAGGTAAGTTCAGCATTAATTGTTAACTGCTGGCTGCGCGCAATTGTGATTGAACCGCTTAAAGAATTGTAACCTTGTTTTGTAATTTTATATGTATGAGTTCCCTCTTGAATAACAAGTTCACAACTTTCGATATCGCAATTATATTCTTTTTCATCAACCGTAATAATATATGGCGGTTTGCCGTTAAATGTAATGGTTCCTTTATTTAAAGCAAAATTCCATAAAAAGTATCCAAGCGCACCTAGAATAATAACAACAATCACTACTATGGCGAGGAATCGCTCTTTATCCTGGTCATGCATATTTTTTAGATTAATTGAACATTCTTATAATGCCTTAAATGTAAAAGTTCATCAATATCGCTTAACTCAATCGCAATCATATCAAATCTAAAAGGGCCGCGATGATAATTCTCATGCATAAATTTAATGATGGCATATTTTAAATTCTTCTTTTTGTGATAAGTCAGGGCTTCTTCAGGCAACCCAAAACTTCTGCCGTGTCTTGTTTTTACCTCGATAAAAACAAGTTCCAAATTATACCGCGCAATAATATCAATCTCGCCGCCAAGCACTTTATAATTTGTTGTTAATATTTCATAACCACACGATCTTAAATAAAAAGCCGCATGCTGTTCCCCTTTTTTGCCAGTCTGCATATTCTTCATAAAGCAAATCTAACAAACAATCATTAAAAAAGTATTAAAAAAACATAAAAAATTTTGAAATTTTTCATAACTTTAAGTATATTGAAAGCCCTTAATTAATAAGGACATGAATCAGGATATCTCAAAAGTACCCCCACACAGTCTGGAGGCCGAAAGGTCAACCCTCGGATCGCTTTTAATCGACAAAGACGCAATTATTAAAATCGCTGACATAATTGCGCCGGAAGATTTTTACCATGAAAAGCATGAAATGATTTATAGGACGATCATGGAAGTTTTTGAAAAACGAAATCCTATTGATGTGCTAACAGTTACTTCGCACCTTGAAGATAAAAAAGAGCTTGAGCAGGTGGGCGGAGCTTCTTATATCGCGGAGCTAACAACAGAAGTGCCTACTGCAAGCCATATTTTCCAATACGCAACAATCGTTAAACAAAAATCTATTTTAAGGAAACTGCTTAAAGCCGGCGATACAATTAAAGGCCTTGGATTTAACGAAACAGAAGAAATCGAAAATTTGTTAGAAGAAGCTGAAAAATCATTATTCAATGTTTCACAGACTTTTATTAAAGACCGATTTGTTCATGTAAAAGAAATTTTAAGCCAGACATACGAAAAACTTGCTGACCTTCACGACCCTGAAAGCAAAGATAAATACCGCGGAATTCCAACCGGATATCGCGACCTCGATAATATTTTAAGTGGTTTGCAGCCAGCTGATCTTGTAATTATCGCTGCCCGCCCTTCAATGGGTAAAACCGCTTTTGCGCTTAATATAGCTGAAAATATAGCTAAAAACCAAAAATCGGTTGGTATAATTTCGCTGGAGATGTCCAAAGAACAACTGGTTGAAAGAATGTTCTGTTCGCTTTTGGGAGTTGATTCTTGGAAAATGCGAACCGGAAAATTAACTGATGAAGACTTTGCAAAAATCGGTGGAATTATGGACGAACTAAATTCTATGAAATTATTTATAGATGATTCCGTTGGCGGATCAATCGCTGAGCTTAGAGCAAAAGCACGCAGACTTCAAATGGAACACGGTCTTGATCTTCTTATTGTGGATTATTTGCAGCTTATGAGCGCAGGAAAAGCCAACTTTGGACAAACAAACAGAGTTCAGGAAATTTCAGAAATTTCACGCGCATTAAAGAGCCTTGCCCGTGAATTACACTTGCCTGTTATAGCGTTATCGCAGCTCTCGCGTGCAGTTGAGTTAAGGCCAAGCAAAATCCCTCAACTTTCAGATTTAAGGGAATCAGGTGCAATTGAGCAGGATGCTGACGTTGTTATGATGCTTTACCGTGAAGATTACTATGAAGAAGATTCAGACCGCGCAGGAATAACCGATATTTATATAAGAAAACACAGAAACGGTCCAACCGGCCACATTGAACTTGGATTCAAAAAAGAACAAATGAAATTCATAAGTATAGATAAGCAGCGTAAAGCTGAAGATTATGCCATAGCTAATTAAAGCTTATTTTTAGGGATTCTTCTAAAGATTAGTTTGTCTGGTATATCAGATTCTTCGCCAAATACTGAAAGCGCAGAAGCTTTTACAGCATGAACCAAAGATGCAGGTTCTCTGTTTAAACCTCTTACGGTTACCATATTATTCTTTATATTTATTTCAGCGCTTTCATTTGGTATACCTGATCCGCATAAAACACATAAAACTTGTGATGCAATGCCCTCTGAATACGGGAATTTGATCTCAAGATCATCGTATTGTTTTTGTTCAGGAGTTGGATTTATTAACACTAATGGAACTAAAACATTGTTTAAATCGGTCATATAAAAAATTTTAAAAGTAAAAAGCCACTTTCTGTTTAAAGATTTTATTAAGGTTTGTCAACATATTTACTCTTTAAAAAGATATATAGAAAGTCAATCGGATTTTGTGTATAGTATTTCGCGAAAGTAACTTATTAAAATGACTGAAACATCAACCGAATATAAAGATCGTTTACAAAAATTAAATGATTTAAAAGAATCAGGCAAAATCCCTTATAAAGACAGATGTGAAAGAACTCACAAATGCCTTGAAGCAAAGGAAATGGGAGAAAAAAAAGGCACAAGGGAAACCGAAGAAATTATGGCGAAACCAAAGAGCGAAATTAAACTTTGTGGCAGGCTCATGTCATTTAGGTCACACGGGAAAATAAGCTTTGGACAACTGCAGGATAGTTCCGGAAGAATTCAAATTTGTTTTATGCAGGATGTTATAGGGAATGATTTATATAAATTTTTGAAAAAAATCGATGTTGCTGATTTTATTGGTTGTGAAGGTGAACTTTTTAAAACAAAGCACGGCGAAATTACGCTAATGGTTACAGCTTATGAATTATTGTCAAAAGCTTTACGGCCTCTACCTGAAAAATTTCACGGGCTTAAAGATCAGGAAACTTTATACAGGCAAAGGTATCTGGATATTATTATGAATCCTGATACCAAAAAAAGGTTTGAATTTAGATCTGAATTTATTAAAAAACTTCGAGATTTTTATCATGAGCATGGATTTATGGAAGTTGAAACTCCTATTTTGGCGTCTTCAGCCTCAGGTGCCTTGGCTAAGCCGTTTGTAACGCATCACGATGCTTTAGATCACGATTTTTATTTAAGAATTGCAGGCGGAGAAACATATCAAAAAGAGCTTATTGCCAGTGGCTACGAAAAAACATTTGAATTGGGAAGAGTTTTCAGAAATGAAGGAATGGATCCGTCTCATTTGCAGGAATTTACTATGAATGAGTTCTATCATGCTTACTGGAACTATGAAGATCTTATGAAATTCACAGAAGAAATGTTTGAATATTTACTAAAAGAAACAATTGGCAGCCTGGAAGTTGAGATCAAAGACAGAGAAGGTAATTTAAGAAAAGTTAATTTTAAAACACCGTGGCCTCGCCACACAATGCATGATCTTATTAAAAAAGACTGTGGAATTGATATAAACAAATATGATGACGCGAAAGGCCTTTTAGCTGAAATTAAAGCCAAAAATATTGAGATCGAAGATGCTGACAAATTAGGTTTGGGTAATCTGATTGATCATTTGTACAAAAAGGTCTCAAGGCCAAAGCTTGTTGACCCGGTCTTTTTGATGAATCATCCAACCGAGCTTTCACCGCTTGCACGCCGAAACGATGATAATCCAAAAATAACTGACAGATTCCAATTGGTAGTGAACGGATGGGAAATTGTAAATGCCTATTCAGAGTTAATAAACCCTTTGCAGCAGGCAGAAGCCTTTAAATCGCAATCTGAAGCAAAAGCGAAAGGTGATGAAGAAGCGCACAGCAAAGACGATGAATTTGTTCTGGCAATGGAACACGGGTTCCCGCCAATGGCAGGATGGGGCATGGGAATCGACAGAATAGTTGCTTTGCTTACCCAACAGGAAAACTTAAAAGACGTGGTATTATTCCCGCTACTTAGACCAAATGAGTAAAATCGGAAAAAGGAAATTCAGGCTTTACCTATATATCGCTTTATTTGTAGTGTTGTTTTTCTTTTTATATATTTTGTCTTCCCTAAGCGGTTTGCGGTTTTTTATGCCAAGATATTTTGATATAGCGGGCGGCCCATTTAGTGAAAAAAATTACTTGGTTTTGTTTCAGAATGATAATGAGCTCAGGCCTACAGGAGGCTTTATTTCTGCTTACGGAATCGCAAAATTTAAAAATGGATTCTTTAATGGAATTGAAGTAAAAGATGTGTTTGGTGATATTGCCGACCATGAATATATTGATCCGCCATATCCTCAAAAAGAGCTTTTGGACGGCCAATTTTACCAGGGTTATACTTTTAGGGATGCCAATTGGTACCCTGATTTTCCGCAGAGTGTAAGCGAGCTTATGCGCTTATATCGTTTGACTGATAGTGACACTAACTTTGACGGAGTTATTGCAATAAATTTAAAAAATCTTCAGGATTTGCTGGAAATTTTAGGCAAAGTTAAGGTTTGGGATTATGAATTCACTTCGGGAAATGTTTTTGAACTTTTGGAATACAGTCTGCATAATATTGATTATCATAATGTTGAACAGGTAAGCGAACGTAAAAATATTCTTGGACCACTTGCAAAAGAACTGATTAAAAAAAGTTTGTTTTCGCCTTTAAAATGGCGTGAAATCAGTGATATGATCGTGCGCAACTTAAACGAAAAGCAAATTCAGTTCCACTTTTTCAATACATCACTTCAAAATGCGATTCGTGAAAAAGGATGGAGCGGTACATGGCCAAAAACAACCGGTGATTTTCTTGCGGTTGTTGAATCAAATCTGGCTGGAATGAAATCCGACAGATACATAAGTCGTGATGTGGATTATCGTCTGGAAATTTTTGAAAACAGCCAGGATAACTATACTTTGACAGCAAAAACAACTGTAACAATGGAACACTTTGGCGACTACAATGTGCCAATTAGCGGAGCATATAGCGGATATTTACGTGTATATGCACCAAAAGGCGCAACACTTAAAAATCCGGATCCGGATATCCATGTTGAAAATCTTTCTGACTATACGGTTTTTGGAAAAATCGTTAAGTTAAATCCGGGTGACCGAAAAAGCTTTGAATTTAACTATGAAATTCCTTCTTCTATTTTTAAAAACGATCGATATCACATTGATATTCCAAAACAGGCAGGAACTGATTCTGATAATTACTCGATAATTGTTGAAGGCCCGCAAGGCATGATTATTTATTCTGATGATTTTGAAAGCCGTGAAAATTTCGGGATATGGGAAGGTGGTTTAGTTCGGGATGTTTCTTTGGATTTACGTGCTTTGCCTGACCGTATCGGCCCACGGATAGCCTATTCCGAAATCACAGACCTCAACAAAATAATGGTTGTGTTTAATGAAAGAATCGACCCAAAAATCGCAGACAGCTTGAATTTAATGATCGAAGACATGGATGAAAAAGATAAAGAACATCATGACACAATTAAAATAAAAAATGCACAGGTTAATTTTCGCGATCTTACAATCGAAACTGAAGGTATGACTTTGCAACCCGAAGAATTCTACAAACTCACAATAAAAAACGGCTCAGACCTACACGGAAATTCAATAGAGCCAGAGCCGAAAGAGATTACTTTGGTTCAGAGAATCACTAAGTGATTGCGGATCACTCGGTGATTGCGGATCACTCGGTGATTGCGGATCACTCGGTGATTGCGGATCACTCGGTGATTGCGGATCACTCGGTGATTGCGGATCACTCGGTGATTGCGGATCACTCGGTGATTGCGGATCACTCGGTGATTGCGGATCACTCGGTGATTGCGGATCACTCGGTGATTAACGATCACTCGGTGATTAACGATCACTCGGTGATTAACGATCACTAAGTGATTTATATTAAGTAGGGCCAATCCTGTGATTTTTTTACTAGTCTATCTTTCACAGGATTTTGTGCTATATAGTCAATAATTTGCGCTAAATATTCGATAGAATTTATCTCTTTATGCCTATATGATCCCTCGAAGACATGCCCTTTATGTCTATAGGTACGATTAAAATAACAAGAGTAAGAGACCTGCAAATCTTTCATAAATTTTGGAATCTTTTTATAGTCAAATTCCGAGCGTATCAACAAATGGAAGTGATTTGGCATCGGGCAGGCAGTAATAACTTCAATTTCATATTTTTTCTTATACTTCGAGAGAATGTATAGAAAATATTTATAATCTGCATCTGATTTAAAAATTTTCATTTTTGAAACACCTCGATTATAAATGTGGTAAGCCGTATTTGTCTTCAATGATGGTTTTCTCATGAGGACATTTTTGCATAAAAAAATTAAATTTTTATTAAATAAATATAAAAAAATCACTCGGTAATGTAGGATTACCGAGTGATCCAAGATCACTAAGTGATTTATTTTTTCTTCAAAGCAGTAATTCCTCCAAAAACAGCACCAATAACAGCACCTGCGCCGCTTCCCATAAAAGTGGCAGCATTTATCATACCGCTACAATTGGCATTCCCATCAATTAAACAAACTATTGATTGTAGTCCCCAAATTCCAAGTCCCAACACGAAACCCCCAACAATTCCAACAATAGCAGCTCCTAACCCATAAATAAGAAGTCGCAAAAATGGATTCTTAATGTTGCACATAGAAAATACGTTAAAAGTTACTTTAAAAGTATGATATAACATAATTGATTTATTTCAAAATTTATAAAATGGACAAAATCGCGGTTTTAGACTTTGGCGGGCAGTATGCACATCTCATTGCAAATAGAATAAGAAGGCTTAATGTTTACACTGAAATATTGGATTCGGATACTCCGGCTGATCAACTTAAAGAATACAAAGGCATTGTAATGAGCGGTGGTCCAAAAAGTGTATATGAAGAAGGGGCTCCGACTTGTGATCCGCAAATTTTTTACCTTGGCATACCTGTTTTAGGAATTTGTTATGGATTGCAATTAATGGTTTATAAAAGGGGAGGAAAGGTTGCCCAGGGCGAGGTTAAAGAATACGGATTGGCGAATGTTCATTTTGATAAAAAAGTGGGGATTTTTGAAGACCTGATGGACGACGAAACCGTGTGGATGAGCCATGGTGATGAGGTTAAAGAGCTTCCGGATGGCATGGAAATTGTTGGTTCTAGTTCTGATTGTAAATTTGCTGCAATCGCTGATAATGAGCTTAAAATTTACGGTGTACAGTTTCATCCGGAGGTAACACACACACCGCATGGTATGACTATTTTGGAAAATTTTGTGAAGATTACGGGTGCAAACAGAGATTGGGATTTGAAAAGATTTGTTGAGCACGAAATCAATCAGATAAAAAATAAGGTCTCTAAAAACAAAGTTTTTATGCTTATTAGCGGAGGTGTTGATTCAACTGTTGCTTACAAACTTATTCAAAATGCAATTGGGCCTGAAAACACTTATGGGCTTTTTGTTGATACTGGTTTAATTAGACAACTTGAAAAAGAAGAAGTCGAAGAAGCCTATAAAAAAGCTGGTATTGAAAATGTACATTACTATTATGCTTCCGATGAATTTTATACAAAGCTTGAAAATGTTTATGAACCTGAGCAAAAGCGCCAGATAATCGGCGACACTTTTATTGAAGTACAAAAAAAGGCAATTACTGACCTGAATTTAAATCCTGATGAATGGCTGCTCGGACAGGGGACAATCTACCCTGACACAATTGAAACCGGCGGAACAAAACATTCAGATAAAATTAAAACGCATCATAACCGTGTTGAACAAATTCAAAAATTAATTGAAGCGGGCAAGGTTATTGAGCCGCTTACCCAACTTTATAAAGACGAGGTTCGTGAAGTTGGCAGACAACTCGGAATCCCTGATGATATTGTGGACAGACATCCTTTTCCTGGCCCGGGGCTTGGAGTTAGATGCCTTTGTGCTCAAGCTGAAGACTATCCTGAAAATCATGAAAAGCTCGAACGTGAAATTAATGATTATTTAACAAAAAAATATGATGTTATGGGCAAAATTCTGCCTATAAAAAGTGTGGGAGTTCAGGGAGATGCGAGGACTTACAGGCATCCGTTTGCCATAAAAATGCATAAGGATGCAAAGCGAAATTGGGAAAAACTCGGGGAAATATCAACTGACATAACAAACAGATTTAATACAATAAATCGCGTTTTACTTCTATTAGATCCACGTGGAATTATTGATGTAGAAATTAAACCCGGCTATATAAGTCGCGACAGAATTGAGGTTTTACAAAAAGCTGATTACAGGGTTACGCAGTTCATCAAATATCACAAAATGTATAAGGAGATTTGGCAGTTTCCTACTGTACTTCTGCCACTTAGCCTAAACAGCGAAGAAGGCGAATGTATTGTTTTAAGACCGATTCAATCAGAAGAAGCAATGACTGCGAATTTTTACCCGATGGAATGGAAATGGGTAGACGAACTTGTTGATGGATTCAGAGAAATGCCTGAAATAAGCGGGGTCTTTTATGATTTAACTAATAAGCCCCCAGGAACAATTGAGTGGGAGTAATTAGAGTAAATAGATTGTCATTATCGCGCCCGCAACAAGAGGAATTAGCGTATTGTCGTCAAGTTCTATACTTCTTTTTTTCCATCCCAAATCTAAAGACTCGATAAGCATTGCTATTGTTGACGCCCAGAATGCAGGCCAAAACGGTACAAACAACAATGCTCCCAATGTCGCAGTAATAATTCCCCAAAAAGTTCCTTCTATATTCTTTTTTGCATTAAATGGATTCTTTATTTTCCCAAAATGTTTACCGATTATATTGGTTACACTGTCGCCTACGGCCATAATAATAATAGCTGCCATTGCTACATCCTTTTCAAAAATCAAAGTACTTAATGCAGCTCCCAGAATCATAAAAAATGATCCGCGCCCAGGAAATCGCGCAATGTGATGGGGTCTTTCAAAATATTCCAAAACATCATGGACATAAGGCAGACGCACTTTACGTGCAATTAAAACTAAAATTCCCCCAACCACAGTAATAATAAATAAAATCTGGGTATTCAAAAGCTGGAGTTTAAGTAAAAAAACTATTGATAAACCAATAAACAAATGGGCAGACTGCCTTCTTAATTCAAATTTGTCAGTTACACGTGACTTAAACCATTCAATGAGTCCGTACTTCTGCTCAGCTCCCAAGAATGTGTAAGTTGCAATATATCCAACAACAATACCCGCAATAATATCACTAATTGAATGAACTCCAAGATAAACCCTGCTAAATACAACAGCGATCATCACTATATAAATTAAAATAAGGTTTCGTTTTTTATTAAATAAAACTTTCTGAAAAGGAATCAAAGAATAAATAAATGCGGCATGTATGCTTGGAAAAGCGTATCCACTAGCCAAAAACATGGGTTGTTCATAACCAAGCACATAAGGACGCGGAACCTGAAAAATTAATTTTAATAAAAAAGCGCTCTCAAAAGCAATCAGGGAGCAAATAACCATAAACATTAATAGTCTGTATTTTTTTCGCCAAAGTGCGACAGCGCCGATTATGCCCATTAAAAACAAAAATCCAAAGTCGGTAACAAAATTCATTAAAACAGTAAGAATGTCGTTTTGAATATATTCAAAAAACGTAAAAATATATTCATCAAAAAAGAACGATACAGCAATTGCCAGCATGCCGAGGATCGCGATTTTTTTTGCTTTTTTTAGGCCCATAACTTAACGGTTTGAACTTCTTTTATATTAAGCTTAAGTTCTTGATTTGCAAAATTTTTAAATGTTTCAGGGCAGTCAGTAGTTAAATAATGTCGTTCTCCTTTTCGTGTAAGCTGCTTTTCAACTTCTGGATGACGATTTAAATAATCTGCCAAACTATCGGCAACAACATTCCCTGAATCAAGCACCTGAACTTTTTTGCCCATGTACCTTTTAAAATGCTTATACATTAAAGGATAATGTGTGCACGCAAGAATAAGCGTATCGCAATTATATGATTTTATGGGCTTTAAATATTTTTTAAGAATGCTTAAGGCTTCTGGTTTATGATGCCAATGCTCTTCGATTATTGGCACAAGCAAAGGGCATGCCCTGCTAAAAACCTTAATTTCAGGGTCCAACTTTTCGATTTCTTTATCGTAAGCTTTTGAATTGACCGTACCTTTTGTTCCGACCATTGCAATTTTTTTGTTGTTGGTAGATTCAACTGCTTTTTCAACCAATGGAAAAATTACACCCAGAATTTTTTTATCAGGATATTTTTGTTGTAAATGGCGTAAAGCAAGCGCTGAGGCGGTATTGCACGCAATAATAACCAAGTTTGCACCTTTTTCAAACAAAAATTCAACAGCTTCTTCGCTGTATTTTTGTACTGTTTCAGCGCCACGCGGTCCATAAGGGGTTCGCGCATTATCACCGAGATACATATAATCGTATTGTGGCAGCTTTTCCAAAAAAGGTTTTAGCACTGTAAGTCCGCCATAACCTGAATCAAAAACACCAATCATAACAACAAATTAGTACTTTAATATTTAACCTTTAATTGCTTTGGAATGAAAGGGGATTTCAAAATCTTTCCGATCATCTTATTTATCATTCAAATCACTTTGTGTGGAGCTACTAATTTGAAGAATCAAATCATCAGTGCCAACAGTTGGCATTAATAATACCTGAGCAAGTTTTCTTCTGATAATTCTAGCTGGGCATCTGACTTTTTCTAATGAATTTTGGATCATTGACAAGTGTAATCTTAAATCGCCGGCTTCTTTTAATAATTTTTCAAGCAATTCAGGCAAATTATTTATTGCATCAATAGCTATGCCATTTTCCGTTCCTTCATTTTTTAATCCTGCTTTAACTTTTTCGAGTAATAGAGATAAAGACGAGTAAATTTCAGCAGTTCGGGTTCTTAAATCATCTATCTCTTTCACATTTTTTTTTGTATTTTTAGATCCTGACCTAAAATTGACCATCTCATTCCAGGTTACAACTGTAATTGTTGCTACATTTGAAACTGCCTGCTGTAATTCGGTTTCAAGTTTTCTTAATTCCGATAAGGCATCGCGAATTTCTACTGCTTCTTTATTTTCCTTCATATTTAAATAGATTAATCTTTATTAATTAGTCAATTAAGCTTGACACTGCATCTTGTATCTCTTTTCGTAAAGTCACTATTCTGTGCTGAATAAGTATTAATCTTCTTTCGCGAACTTCACTAACATCATCCGATTCCAATGTGTTGGCGAGTTCTTCTAACGAAAGGCTGTCAATGGTTTCGTTTATTTTTTCTCTGATTTTACGTTGTTCTTCCCTTACTTCCTGAGCTAATCTATCCAACTTGCTTTTTAATACTTCCAAGCGTGATTGTTTTGCGCCTTTAGCAAAAATATCTGCACTTACAATAAGAGGTAAATCCTCCTCGTACTTTTGCATTTTTCGCTCCAACACATCATCAGGATCTTTAATACCCCTGACAAGCTCTTGCGTATTTCTGTTCATGCCTAATTGCATATTTTTCATATTATTTCTATATAAAAATTATGAATCCATTATTTATAATGTCAATACAGCATAGACATTACATCTTTATTTTTGTAGAATACCGTTGTATAAAGCTACTTTGTGTTATGAAATATTCACTAAAACTGATTTCGATTGTTGCAGGCATATTTGTTGGCGTGCTTGTTATGGCTCAGTTCAGAACAATTGTGCCCATCGGAAGCTCATATGCAATTGACCAAATTGAAGCTCAAAAAGAACTAATTAAGAGCTATATTGATGATGAAGCCTCTTTAAAAAGCAGAATCACTACGCTTCGTGAAAAAATCGATAAAAGCCTCGAACAAAACGCTTTGGTTAGTCAAACCAGCAATCTCGAAATATTAAATTCATTAAAAAAAGAAATAGGATTAACAGAACTTAAAGGTCCGGGATATATAATCCATTTAAATGACAGCCCATATATTGATCGTGAAAATATCACCGAAGAAGAAGAAGGAATTGTATACGCTGCTGATATCCGCGATATCGTTAATCTTCTGCGCGCAAACAGTGTTGAGGGAATTTCAATTAACGAACAAAGGTTAATAGCCACCAGTTCAATAACTTCGGTTGGCAATACTATTTTGGTTAATAACTCAAATCTCGCGCCCCCATTTACTATTTCAGCTATCGGTGATTATCCTTCTTTCTTAATAAGGCTTTCTGATCCGACTGTTCTGCCTGATCTGCAAAAAAGAGTAAAAGAAAACGGAATCCAATTTTCAACCGAAGAATCGCCATACGTTGTTTTACCGGTTTACAACGGCCAATTCAGACTTAATTATTTAAATCCATTAGATGAACAGGAAATTTAAATTAACAGATAAAACAACACAAATGATTCTAATGTTAATAACAGGTATTATTCTTGGTGCACTCGTGATAACCCAGTCTAAATATTTCACTAATTATGTTGCATCTGTAGGACGTGATTCAACTGAAAATGTTTTCAGAAAAATTCAAATTCTAAAAACATCAAATGATGAATTAAAAGATGAAATAACGTCACTTGAAATGCAGCTGGAAGAAGTTTCTACAAAGGCGGAAGCGCTTAAATCGATTGAAAAAGAAATCACTAAAAACAAAATAATTGCAGGTGAAGTTGATGTATCGGGTTCCGGAATTGTTTTTGAGATTAACAACGTAATTAAAGATATTTGGTTTACTGATATCGTAAATGAACTTTTTGCTTCAGGTGCCGAGGCAATAAGCATCAACAATATTCGTCTTACAGATTCAAGTATTGGTTTTGATACGCTTCCTAATGGTCAAATTATGGTAAATGGCGCAATTTTAATACCACCTTATACTTTTGCTGCTATAGGTGATGGCAATTCATTAAAACAGGCGCTTGAAAGTTCATATGGCCTTCTGGATAAAATGAAAGCTTCAATTGAAAACTTCAATTATACTCTTGAAAAAAGAGAGTTGATTAAAATGAAAAAGGTTTAAAAATAGGCCAAAATAAGCCATAAAGGCTGAAGAACCAATATAATCCCCAATATTATATAAAGGACTTTTTTGTTGTACTTATCTTTTTTAGCTTCTGTAAGGACTTTTTGGTGATCAAGTAATGGTACTGATGCTTTTACCTGAGATTCCAATTGCCCGACTCTATAATTCGCACCTTCAAGTCTTTGCTGAAATATTTTAACTTCCATTTTTAATTCTTCATATAATTTTCTATACACTTTTTCTTCGGTATCGTTAGTTTCAATATTAGACGTGTTGATTTCATAAACTTTTTTCTGACCCGTACTTTTACTTACTTTTCTGTGAGGACGTTTATTCCCAATGCCTGCAATTTCATCACTGCTCAACATAATTCTGCCAGCAATACTCTTACTAGACAGCTTTTTTGACTTAATATAGCGGTCCAGAGTGCGGGTAGACACCTTCATTATATCTGCGGCCTCTTTACGGCTTAAATTAAATGTTTTCTGAGCTTGAGTTGACATGATTAATTTGAGTCATTATGATTAATTGGAAATAAATTTACACTAATTTGTCTATTTTGGCAAGTGGTTTTACAATAAAACCTTTATGAAATATCGCAAGCTTACTCCCGAAGAAATACAGCTCACAAAAAAATCCGTGCAGGAAGTGAAAAAATCGAAACGAACACCTATTTATGTTGTGCTCGACAATATTCGAAGTCTATATAATGTTGGTGCGATTTTCAGAACCAGCGACGGTGCATTAATTGAAAAAATTTATTTATGCGGGATGACAGGAATGCCGCCAAGACGCGAGATCACAAAAACTTCGCTTGGAGCAGACCAGACAGTTCCATGGGAATATCGAAAAAACGCAATTGATGTTGTGCGCGAACTTAAAGAAAAAGGGGTGCAGATTGTAACCTTGGAATTATCGGATCCTTCGCATCACTATGCTAAAACTGATTTTGATTTTCCGGTTGCTTTGGTATTGGGCCATGAAATCGAGGGAATAAAAGATGAAGTTATGGAAATGGCTGATTTATCAATCTCAATACCAATGTTGGGACACGCAAACTCATTAAATGTTGCCACAGCCTATGGAATTGCTGTATATCAATTATTAAACAAGTATCAACAAAACAATGCTCAATCTTGAATATTACAATGACACAATAGTTCCCTTATCGGGTCATGTTTTCGAAAAAATACTGGATTTGATAACCAATGATTTTAAAGAAATTTTTCCAAAGGAATTTGATAAGCGCAAAAAGCACTTTATCACACTCACGCTTGTTGATGATGAAATAATTCACACAATCAACAAAGAACAAAGGGGCATAGATAAGCCAACTGATGTAATTTCATTAAGTTATTTGGGCGATGAAGAATTTCCTGAACAAGATATGATAGGTGAAATTTTTATTTCCTTTGAAACAGCGCAAAAACAAGCTGAAGAAAATGATATGGAAGTTTTGGATGAATTAAAATTTTTATTTGTTCATGGCGTGCTTCATATTTTAGGCTATGAGCACAAATCAGAACGCGATTTTCAAACAATGATGAAGCTGACTAATCAGATTTTGGCCATTCCAGAATAGTTTTTTTCAAACCACTGCTTAAACTGATTTTTGGCTCCCACCCAAGTTTTTGTTTTGCCAAAGTTATATCCGGTTGTCTGCGCGCAGGATCATCCTGAGGCAAATCTTTATAAGTAATTTTGCTTTTTGAGCCGGTTAGTTCAATTATTTTTTCAGCCAGTTCATTGATTGTTATTTCATTTGGATTCCCCATATTAACCGGCCCTATAAAATCATCCTGATTCATCATCATAATAAGCCCTTCGATTAAATCGTCGATATATTGAAAGCTGCGGGTTTGACTTCCGTCGCCATAAACAGTTAAATCTTCGCCTTTTAAAGCCTGTTCTATAAAATTTGAAACAACTCTTCCGTCATCTTTTGCAAGCCCTGGACCATAAGTATTAAAAATTCTGACTATCCTAATATCAAGGTTGTGCTTGCGGTGATAATCCATAAACATTGACTCAGCCAAGCGCTTGCCAACATCGTAACAGGCACGCGGGCCTGTTGGATTAACATTACCCAAATATGTTTCTTTTTGAGGATGTTCTTTTGGATCTCCATAAACTTCGGATGTTGAAGCCTGCAAAATTCTGGCTTTATTTTGCTTGGCAAGTTCGAGTATGTTTAAACTGCCAAGAGTGCAGGTTTTGCTAATTAACAAGGGGTTTTTCTTAAATTGTACAGGCGATGCAGGACACGCGAGGTTGTATATCTGATCACATTCCAGGTTTAAAGGTTCGCAAATATCCTGCTCAATAAATTCGATTTCAAAACCTTTTAAATTTTTACGTTTGCCTGTTACAAGGTTATCAACACAAATAACTTTATGCCCCTGATCAAGCAATCGTTTTATTAAATGATGACCTATAAATCCGGCGCCGCCGGTAACTAATATTTTCATATTGTAACTATACGTTTTTCAGTTAGTTGCAGCAAATATTTTAACAAGTATCGAATATAATATTTCTAAAAGTAAAATTATAATTGTGATGATTTGAGTATTATCCCTATTTGAGTTACTCATGGTAAATAAAATTAAATAATATAAAAAACAGCTTATTTAAGCTAAAAATAAGTGCTATGAGCCGCTTGCTATATTAAAATTATTTACAGCGGCATTTGGCACTTAAAATGCCAATGCCGTTTATAAAAACAAAAATTTTGGAATGTGAATGTGTCCATAAAAAAATTTGTGAGCGCATTATATTATAACGAAAAAATTCGCATTTTGTTGCAGTGTAGCTATAATAGAATTATTAAAATAACAAATTTGCCATGAAAAAATTAATTTTATTAATCGCAGCATTATTTATTTTTATCGGATGTACGCCGGTTCCTGAAACAGAAATTAGCAACACGCAGGTTACAATCGAAGATACTGCAGCGACCCCTGATCCTGAGAATGTATTTGTTTCGGACGTTATTAATAATGGGCAGGCAATAACAAGTGCGATAACCGAAGATACAGATCAATACTCCATCAATGTTCAATTTCCAAAATTTGATGGCCAGGATACATTAAATGAATTATTAAAAAATATTGCTATTACCGAAGTAGATGCTTTCAAAAAGCAGGTTGCCGACATATATAATGATGAAAATTTTGAGGTACCAGAGGGCATAAGTCGAAGTTATCTTGAAAATTATTATAGAATTATCAGAAATGACTCTAAAATAATAAGTGTTCTCTTCCAGAATCAAACTTATTCAGTAGGGGCTGCGCATCCAATGACATATTCAATAACAGTAAATTGGGATGTCCAAAATAATAAAAAAATTGAATGGACTGATATTATTGTCGGAGATCAAAATATTCCAATGGTGTTATCGGAACTGGTTAAACCAAAATTATATGAAATATTGGAAGTTGATGCAGGCGTTATCAGTGATTGGATCGAAGAAGGTGCAGGAGCTGATCCTGCAAATTTCCAAAGCTATTCGATTAGTCCAAATGGAATTACAATAAATTTTGATCCTTATCAGGTGGGGCCATATGCACTTGGACCCGTTAATGTGGATATTCCATTTGAGGATTTTGGGGTTTTGCTTAATAAAGATTTGGTTACCCCAGATGAGCTTTAATGCTTTTTTCATAAATCCAAAGAATGCTTGACAAAATTTGGCAAACCATTCAAGATACATCCCTTTATAAAATAAATATGGAACAGGGCAGGGATAATGAAATTGAATGTGTTGAATTACAAAGAGCCACAATAAAATGGCTTGAATTCAGACTATCTTCTCTTCAGAGAAAACTTAGCCCAGATGATCCACGAATAAATTATTTTGAATATTTAAAATTGTATTTTGATAAAATATCGATTTGCGTTAACAGAATAGCTTTGCAAGAAGAAAATCAATCTCTTAAATTTGGGTTGGATGACGGGCACGATATTAATAAGCAAGATGGCGGGAAAGGTTTTATTTTCCCTTTAACTGAATCAGAAGCTACAAATATACAAAGGTCTATCCCAAACGAAATGTTCAAAGCTCTTTGTTTATTAGGCATTCAGAGAACTCTGGACATGTTTGAGAAGCTGAATAAACCTTTGCACATGGCTCGTGATGCAAAAAAATTAAATTCACTTAAGGAACAGATTGAACAAATGGATCAAGATGATCCTAAATTAAAAAGTTGTATAAGTTTTTATCATTGTGCTTAGAAGTCACAAGTGTAAGCACATACTTCTTCGCAAATTCCCGCTTCAGGGTCGCAAGGTGAGCCACACGCGTTAAAAGTGCCTCCTCTTGCTTCACAGTTTTCTTTATATGGTTTTGGATCCTGGTCATCAAGACCTGTACCATAAACCACTTTATTTTTAAATATATTTTCAACTTCATTTACATTAATACCTGTTGATTCAGGTTCATATGGGGTCCCGGTACATTCAAAGCTGTTTAAAACAATATGTAATTCTTCCTTTTGTTTGTCTGATCCTTCTGGTATGGCTTTTGCATCGCGTACTCTTCCGTTGAATTTAATATCTTGGCCCAAGCTACATTTAATTGGATCTTTTGAATAAAAAACAGTTTCTTCGCCGTTTAATCTTACATAGGCTGCAAATTGGTAGCCGGATGGCGGATCAATCGGATGCTCGTAAGTCTTTCTTGTTATTTTTGCAGTGGAATCTATTACCTGCCCCACCTTAAGTTCCGTAGGGCCGCAAGCGCTTAAAATAAATACAAAGAGTAATAATGATACTAATTTTTTCATGATTATTTTAGGTTAATTTTTTCAGGTCATTATACTATAATAAATTAACCTTACTTTCAAGTTTATGTGCTTTACGGTATCCCTAAAATCTTCTCAAAAGAAAACCGAGAAAAGATTCAATGCTAAATTCGCAGAACCAAAAAATATTAAAACAATTTTTTATTCCAATGCATTCAATCATCCAAATCATCCGGTTATTTTAAATGAGAATTCCACGATAATTCAAATGGCAAATTGGGGACTTATTCCGCCATGGGCAAAAGATGAAGATATTCAGAATCACACCTGCAATGCACGAGCTGAAACTATTTACAGTAAACCTTCGTTTAAACATGCGGCTAAACATAATCATTGCCTTGTTCTTGTAGATGGATTTTTTGAATGGCGAGATGTAAATGGGAAAAAATATCCATATTATATTTTTATGAAAAATGAAGAACCCTTTGCTTTGGCGGGTTTATGGGAGCCATGGACAAATCCTCAAACTGGTGAAATCAAAAAAACTTTCACTATAATTACATGCGAAGCTAATGAACTTTTAGCAAAAATCCACAATACAAAAAAACGAATGCCAGTTATTTTGACTACTCAAAATGAAAGAATCTGGCTTGAAGGCGATGTAGAATTAGTCCCATATAAAGGCGACAATTTGACAGCTCACACTGTTTCAAAACTTATTACAACTAGGGGTGTTGATAGGAATGTTTCTGAAGTATTAAAGCCATTTACTTATAAAGAGCTTATCGAAAAAACTGATTAACCTTCTGTTCAAACTCACCTGATAATTTGTCAGGAAGCAATGTAATTCCACTTCTTTTCACAAACTCTTCTCTTAATGAATCCACGGTCTTTGTTGCAAGACCAAAATGCATCATTTCTTGCGCATCAAAAAGCATTGAATCACCGCCGTATTTGTTTTCAAGAATTTCTTTTATTCTTGTCTCCAAATCACCACGAATGTTGCTGGGAGCTTTTGCTGTCATAGCAAGGCTTAAATCAAAATTTCTTGACTCATTAAATTCTTCGTCTCCCTTGGTATAAAAAGATGGGCAAAGCAAAGAATCAGGCGTAATTATTCTTTCATCCGATTGTAAAAATATTTCAGCTGCACCTCCGGAAGCATACTTTAAATAAGCATCAACACTTCCTTTGGCTCCTTCTCTTCTTTGAATCATTTTAAGCAATTCCTTGCGATGATCAGAACTGGCAATTATTCCAGCAGGCGAATCCAGTAAAACCAAGACTTTAAGTCTGCCTTTTAAAAGAATATCAACGACCTCTTCTCCAAGCTCGTGTTTTAGAGCCTTGATTTGTTTGTCGAGTTTAGGAAATAATCCTTGGACAAGCTCAGGACTTAAGCCCAGTTGCTCAATTCTAAGTAAATCTTTTGAGCGATTTAAAGTCTTATATACTTCTGTAATCGCAATTCCTCGATGATAATATCTGGCGTCACTTTTCTCTATGTCTCCTTGTGCAACCAAAACGACCTGGCCATCATAGATCTCATCCCCTGATTTTTCCATAATTTATTTAGTTAGAGTTTTGATTTTATATAAGCTGGATTAGTAAAGTCAAATTCAAAAAAGATTGACTTAAAGTTTTTTTTCAATAAAATACTAACCTTGTATTTAACCTCATGATATGAAAGATAAAGGCACTCCTAAATTCGACGGTCCTCTTGAAGAGATCAACCCGGACAGAAGTCATCCATTTAGAAAGATGAGTAACAATGAATTGCTTAAATTAATAAGTGAAAAAGAATCACTTGAAAAAACCCTGCATGATAACCCCCGACATGATAAATTGATTGCAGAATTAAGACGTACAAGGCAAGAAGCCGAGGTTATACTTAAGGGCAGAAAGGTTAAAAAAATACCTGAGCTTTAGTATTAAAATTTAATTTGGTATATTTGGGTTAGTATAATAACCTGAATTTTATGCCTTCTAAAATAATCCCTTCACACAGAACCGAAAACGTAACTTACGCTGTTCGGGATATTGTTGTGCTGGCAAAAAAAACTGCTGCTTTGGGCAAAGAAATGATGTGGTTAAACATTGGCGACCCTCTAAAATACGATTTTAAAACTCCTATGCACATGATAGAAGCAGTGAGTAAAGCCATGAACGAAGGTTTTAACGGTTACTCAGATTCAAGTGGAATCGATGAAGCTTTAGATGCAATTAAAAGGCGTGCTGAAAGTCAGGGTATTAAAAATATTCAGGATGTCGTGATAACAAATGGAGGAAGCGAAGCAATTGAAATTTGCCTGACTTCAATTTTAAATCCCGGTGATAATATATTAACACCTTCGCCAGGATACCCTTTATACGAAGCTATTATAAACAAGTTGGAAGGAAAAGAAATAAAATATAAACTTGACGAAGAAAATGACTGGCAGCCAAATGTTGCTGACATGGAATCAAAAATCAACGATCGTACAAAAGGTATTGTTTTGATTAATCCAAATAATCCAACTGGTTCGGTTTGCAGCCGCGAAACTTTGATGCAAATTATTGAAGTGGCCCGAAAACACAATTTGGTTATTTACAGCGATGAAATTTATGATCGTCTTTTATTTGATGGTGCTGAGCATATCTCGATAGCTTCATTAGCCGACGATATTTGTTTTGTAACTTTTAATGGGATTTCAAAAAATTATATGGCTCCGGGTTGGCGCATCGGATGGGCAATAGTTAGTGGTCCAAATGAAATTTGTGAAGATTACACAAATGCAATAAATAAATTTACGCGTGCGCGTTTATGTTCAAATCATCCTATGCAGTTTGCAATAAAACCAGCTTTGGAAGGGCCTCAGGATCATATAAAAGAAGCCATTGATAAGCTTGAAAAAAGACGCAACATAAGTATGGACATACTTAATGGAATTGATGGCATAAGCTGCGTAAGTCCAAAAGGCGCGTTCTATGCCTTTCCTAAAATTGAACGGAACGTTGATGATAAAAAATGGGTTGAAGGTTTAATTGAACAAACAGGAGTTGTTACAGTGCACGGAAGCGGATTCGGGTGCCCCAGACATTTTAGAATAGTTTTGCTTCCAAATGAAAATGTACTTGAAAAAGCCTGCAATCATATTGGGGACTACATGAAAAGATTTTAAAATTTACTCATTGACAAATTGTCATCCTTTTGTCATAATTAGATTTCTATAATTTGATATGATATATGTTTACAGGAAGATCAGCTGAATTTGCAACAGAACTAGCTCAAGTGCCGACAGAGAATGGATCGCTCAGCGAAACTGACATTGAAAAAGTTGCTAAAATAATTAAGGATTTAAATACAATTTGTCCACGGCTTGCCAACAAGAACGTTGAACTTGCCCGTAAGTTAGTTAATTCACTTGATGTATTAGACTCAATGTTTGAAGAAAAAACAGACAAAACTAAATTTGCAGTATTTTTTCAACAATTAATTATTCAAATTAAAACTTTTAGTAGCTGCTTTGCTGTTCATGAAAGTGAACTTTCAAGTCTATGTAATGATGTTATTAGCCGCTTAAGCACTTTTTAGAAGCTTAATCTTTACAATTATCCCTTCTATAAGTAGACTTCTTTATGCAATCCATTTTGATTATCGCGGAGAGGTACTCAAGTGGCTGAAGAGGCGGGATTGCTAATCTTGTAGGGTGACTTATGTTGCCGCGGGGGTTCGAATCCCCCCCTCTCCGCCACCAGAGCGAGTGAAAGCGAGCTCTTTTTTGTTTATTGAGAAAAATCCACAAAAAAGCTAAGATAATAATCGAACTTAATTCAATTACTATGAATCCTCAAGAACCCTTACATTCGCCCGTTCACTTCGAGATTCCCGCAAGTGATATGGAAAGGGCGACTAATTTTTATAAACAATTATTTGGATGGGACATAAAATCTGCTCCTGGATTTGAAGATTACAGAATGGTTTATACTTTGCCTGTTGATGAAAACAATATGGTTAAGGGGCGGGGTATAAATGGCGGTATGATGAAGCAGGAAAATCCAAGCACAGGAATAATAAATTATATTTCAGTTGAGGATATTGATAAATATCTGGCAAAACTTGAAGAGCTTGGAGGTACTGTTTTAATGCCTAAAATGCCGATAAAAGGGATTGGATGGAATGCTGTTGTCCAGGATACAGAAGGAAATACCTTTGGAATGTTGCAGTCTGATAAAAATGCCGCGTAATCATGAATAATAAAAAAACTAAAAAAGAATTAGTAGAAGAGCTTGCTGAAAAGAAAGAAGAATTGGCAAAGGTTACTGCTAGAGCCAAGTCTGTATTGGAAAAAACAAAAAACAAAATCGAAAATAAAAAAGTTAATAAGCTTAAAGAAGTAGAAGAAAAAAAAGATGAGGCACTTAAAGAGATTGAAAAAGAAGCCAAAAAAGTATGGAAAATATTTACAAATAAACAGGTAAAAATCAACAAAGAAGCGGAAAAAGCCAATAAAAATGTTGAAAAAGCAACCGCTGCGGAAATTGCGAAAGCAAGAAATGAATTAATTTCAGTAAAAGCACGGGTTTATTCAACAAGAAGAAAAATTATCAATTTTTTGGAATTGGTAGGGGTTCTATATTTGTTTATTTTATCGGTAATTATAATAAAAGAAGTTGCATTGGCTTTAAGCTCGGGCACTATTGAAGCAATTACATATACGGTTAATAATGATGTTAGTGCGTTTGGTGCTGGCTGGCTAACAACCGTCATAGTTCAATCCGGCTCTGTAATAGCTATTCTCGCAAATTCTTTGGTGGGCGCAAAAATTATGTCATTTGATATAGGATTTTATATACTTCTTGGAATTTCACTTGGAAACCCATTAACCCCTGTGCTTGCTTCATTGGTAATAAAAACAAAAGACCACTGGCAGTTAAGAAGGGGTTTTGAGCTGGGACTTGCCAATATTGTTTATTCAATATTTTTAACGATAATAGTTTTATTAATTGAAATTCCAACCGGATTTTTTACGAATTCAGGAGAGGTTATTGCGAGATGGGCTACGAATTTTCCGGCATTCAGAGAAATTCCTGATCTATTATCAGTGATCACGGCACCTTTACTTAGTTTAGTGCGGTTTGATTTATGGCCGATCCCTCTTGGAATACTTGTTGGTATAGGGCTTTTGATCTTTAGTTTGGGAAGGGTTGGAAAAAGTGTATTTGTGTTTTTGGGAGGCCGAAAACACGCCCGTGCGATTATGGAAAAATTCTTGGGAAATCACTGGAAAGCATTTGGAATCGGGCTTGGACTTACAATAATAATTCCAAGTGCATCATTATTAACAACGATTATGGTTCCGCTTGCGGTTGCCCAAATAGTAAAATTAAAACAGGCAATTCCTTATTTGATAGGGACCTCGGTTGCAACTTTTATTGATGTTTTATTCGCTTCATTCGCAAATTCTCAGCCTTATGCAATTGCGGGAGGTGTTGTACTTTCGATGATTGCAGCTGTTGGGGTAATTTTTATTTTTGGAAATTATGGATGCACACTTATATACAAAACTACAAAATATTTATCAACCCATGTTATTAAAATGAGGCGAGGGAATATTCTAAAATATATCGCAGGATTTGCTATTATTCCTTTGCTGCTTATTTTAATTTTTTAAATAAATGCCGACAAAATCACACAAAATAAAAAAAGTTTTGGTCCTTGGATCAGGAGCCCTAAAAATAGGGGAAGCAGGGGAGTTTGATTATTCCGGAGCGCAAGCCATAAAAGCATGCCGTGAAGAAAAGATTAAAACGGTTTTGGTTAATCCCAATATTGCTACAAATCAAACTTCAAAAGAACTTGCTGATAAAATTTATTTTTTGCCTGTTAACGCATATTTTGTAGAAAAAGTGATTGCCAAAGAAAATCCTGATGGAATTTTACTTGCATTTGGCGGACAAACAGCCTTGAACTGCGGGGTTGAATTATTTGAAAACGGAGTGCTTAAAAAACACAATGTTAAAGTTTTGGGAACTCCGGTTGAAACAATTCAAAATACCGAAGACCGCGAACTTTTTAATAAAGAACTTACAAAAATCGGCGTTAAAATGCCAAAAAGTGTGGCTTGCACCAATGAAGATCAGGCGTATAAAGCTGCTGAAAAAATTGGTTATCCTTTAATAATACGTGCTGCATTTGCTCTTGGCGGAAAAGGCAGCGGCTTTGCTTATAACAAACAGGAACTAAAAGCTCTGCTAAAAACAGCTTTTGCATATTCTCCCCAGATTTTAGTTGAAGAAAATTTAAAAGGCTGGAAAGAAGTTGAATATGAGGTTGTTCGCGATAAAGCAGATAACTGTATTACGGTTTGTAATATGGAGAATTTTGATCCGCTCGGAATTCATACAGGCGAATCTATTGTTGTTGCTCCATCGCAGACTTTAACAAACAGCGAATATCATAAGTTAAGAGATTTATCTATAAAAACAATTCGGCACCTTGGAATAATCGGAGAATGTAACATTCAGTTTGCACTTGATCCGGAATCCGAAGATTATCGCGTGATTGAAGTGAATGCCAGACTTTCGAGATCATCTGCATTGGCAAGTAAGGCGACTGGCTATCCATTGGCTCACATCGCAGCAAAACTTGCTCTTGGCTATACGCTGCCGGAGTTGAAAAACGCGGTTACCCAAACCACGGTTGCGTGTTTTGAACCTGCGCTTGATTATCTTGCATTAAAAATTCCGAGATGGGATCTGCAAAAATTTCAAAGAGTTTCTCAGGAAATTACAAGCGAGATGAAGTCTGTTGGCGAGATTATGGCTCTTGGAAGAAGCTTTGAAGAGGTTATGCAAAAAGGTTTACGAATGCTTCAGGTTGGCTTCTATGGACTTGTTGCTAATAAACATGTTGAGCTTAAAACCAAAAATCTGGCAAAAGAAATAGCTGTCCCAACTCCAAAAAGAATAATCGCAATTGCTGAAGCTTTAAGAAAAGGCTGGACAGTTAAAAGGATAAATAAACTTTCAGGAATTGATCCATGGTTTTTGGAAAAGCTGAAGAATATTGTTCATACTGAAGAAAAGCTAAAAAATAAACGAAAATTAGATAAAGAACTTTTATTGACATCAAAAAAACAGGGATTTTCAGATGCGCAAATAGCGAATCTAACAAAAAATAATGAGCATGATATTCGCAAACTGCGAAAGCAGCTTGGCATTGAACCTGTGATTAAACAAATCGATACAATGGCTGCTGAATGGCCTGCTAAAACCAATTATCTGTATTTGACTTATCATGGTGACAAAGATGATGTTAAACCAAGCAAACGCAAAAAAGTTATTGTTCTGGGAAGCGGTTCGTACTCAATTGGTTCGAGTGTTGAATTTGACTGGTGCTGTGTAACCGCCTTGCAAACAGTTGGCAAGCAGGGCTACGAAACAATCATGATCAATTACAATCCCGAGACTGTTTCAACGGATTATGATATATCAGACAAATTATATTTTGATGAACTTAGTGTTGAACGGGTTCTTGATATTTATGAAAAAGAAAAGCCTGATGGCGTGATACTCTCAGCCGGAGGGCAAATTCCAAATAATATAGCTACAAAATTAAAAGAAGCCGGAGTAAAAGTGCTCGGCACTGATCCGAAAAATATCGACAGAGCGGAAAACCGCCATAAATTTTCGGAAATGCTTGATAAACTAAAAGTTGATCAACCTCAGTGGAAAGAGCTAAATCGCATGCCTGAAGCAATCAGGTTTGCAAAGAAGGTGAAATACCCGGTGTTGGTTAGACCGTCTTATGTCTTAAGCGGTGCTGCAATGCGGGTTGCTCATAATAAGGAATCTTTAATCGATTTCTTAGAAACAGCAACCCGCGTTTCACCCGACGCTCCTGTTGTTATAAGCAAGTTTGAGATTGGGGCAAAAGAAATTGAAATAGATGCGGTTGCATATAAAGGCCGTTTGGTAATTTACGCAATCGCAGAACACATTGAGCATGCTGGGGTTCACAGTGGTGACGCTACAATTGTATTGCCTCCTCAAAAACTCTACATCGAAACAATTAGACGTATTAAAAATATAACCAAACAAATAGCAAAAGAGCTCGATATTTCAGGACCGTTTAACATTCAGTTTTTAGCCAAAGCAAACGAGGTAAAAGTAATCGAATGTAACCTGCGCGCTTCACGCTCTTTCCCGTTCTCATCAAAAGTTACAGGTTACAACTTTATTGAGATCGCTACAAAAGCAATGTTAAACATGCGAGACGCTAAAGATTTAAACCGCACCGACTATAAAACCCTGGACCTTGATTACGTTGGCGTTAAAGCCCCTCAGTTTAGCTTCTCACGCCTTAAAGGTGCTGACCCCGTACTTGGAGTTGAAATGGCCTCTACGGGCGAAGTGGCGTGCTTTGGGAAGACTTTACAAGCCGCACTACTTAAAGCAATGATCTCGGTAGGTTTCACAATTCCAAAAAAGAATATTTTGCTTTCTGTTGGTCGCATAGAAGATAAAGCTGAACTTTTGGAATCAGCGAAAATTTTACAGAATCTTGATTACAATTTATTTGCTACAGAAGGAACTTCCAAATTTTTAAATGAAAATGGAGTTAAAAACTCGCTTGTTCACAAAGTTTCTACCGGCAAATCCCCAAATCTTCTCGATTATCTCGAGCAGAAAAAACTCGATTTGGTAATAGATATCCCAAAAAACTATACTCGCCGGGAACAAACAGATGGCTACATTATAAGACGTACAGCTATCGACATGAACATTCCTCTGCTTACAAATGTGCAGGTTGCAAAAATGCTTATAGAAGCATTTGCAAAGTACAAGCTCGAAGATTTGGAGATTATGGAGTGGGGGGAATATGTTTAGATTTCTCCCAAATAATAAATCCTTCACCGTCGTAGGCAACCACAAAAAGCTTCTGAATATGATCTATGAAAAATTGCATATCTTCTTTTGAAATATCTTGCCTGTCCTTAGTTAAAAAACTCATTTTTTTATTAATTTTTGTCATTACTCCAAATGTATGTCGAAAATCCATATCTAAAAAATTTCTAATCTTATTACGACTATAGGACTCTAATAAAAAATCATATGTATAGTGATTATAAAAATATAAAGGAAATTTATTTATTTGTTCCTTAACACATTTATCGTCTTTTTTCCACCAACCAGATCTTTGAAAGCAAATATTATTCTTATCACTATTGATGTAGATATAAATTTCTTCTGCTAAATATTTAAAAGCATTATCAGGAACTTTAACAAAATAACCACCATCGACATGAATCTTCTTTTCGGGCACTTTAACAATGCCTCCATGATCAAATTTGTTTACTAAATTTTTTCCAACATTTAAAGGTAAATATGTGAAAACTGAACCTTCATTGAGATTTTTTATATCAAAAAACACATCCATTTTCATTTCTTTCAGTATTGTTTTGATATATTCAATTGCCTTATGATCCAGTTGCATTTTTTGAAATTTCATAATTAAAAAAGTTAATTAACCTTGAATATAACCACCAAATTCATTATCTGAATTCTTCTCTTTTTGTTGGTTATATTTATCCATATCACTTTGATATTGTTGCATATCTTTATTATATTGTTCCATATCATTTATGTAATCATTGTATACATCCATTGTACATCCGTTTTTTAATTGCCAGGTACCTGAATCTGGGAAATATCTGTAACCGTCGCCTTTTTTCATTTTATAATCATAATGGAATCTATGGTTCTCTGTATAATCTGGACGCCACGATTCTTGTAAATCTGGATTATACCATCCGCCGTCATCACCTCCCCTCTTGTCAAATCCATCTCCTGGAGGACTTGATCCATCCCATCCATCCGGTGGTTTTGTTCCGCTCCATCCAGGAGGAGGTGTTGTAGATTCCGGATTTAACCTTGATTCCAAAGGTATTGGTTTCGCTGGTTCTGAAGGCGGAACTAATGGGACAGGTTCAAATACAGGCGCCAAAGTTACTGGCATTGTTGGTGCAGACCAAGTAGGAAGTGGAATTTTTAGCAAAGTTAGTGTCCAAGGATTTGACCAAGTCATTGTAAAGCCCCAATTTCCTGAAGGGTCAGTATATTTTAATGGATTATTATAAACATAACTATAAGAATTCAATTTCTGCGGATTAACAAGCATCGCCTTATCCCCGCTCACTCCCAGATACGCCCCATCCACCGCCATAAACCTTCCCAGGTCGGAATCGTAGTAACGAGCGTCGTAGTAGTACAGGCCGGTTTCGTCGTCGAGTTCCTGGCTTGTGAATTTATAGGCGTTGTCGTAGCCCAGAGGGTCGTAGTTTTGATCGTTAAGGGTTGTTCCGAATGGCAGATAGTCGCTAACGGCCGTTACATCGCCGCCCGAGGTATCTATGCTTGCGCTGCCAAGGTGGTCGCGGTGATGGAAGAAGGTGCGTACGTCAACCGAACCGATCGGAAAAGCTTTTGGCCTTGTTTCGATTGTGGCAACCTGCATGCCGTTAACGGCGATGTTTAAGTTAACAAAGAGCGAGAGTGTTTGAACTTACTAGGTAATTTGGTTTATTAAAACCACTTAAGCCTTATCTATTATTAAGTCCAAGAATTTTTTTAATTGGCCCGTCTTTTGCGTCCATATCGCCTAAAATAAACTGCCGTTTATGTTCAGGCACATTGAAGTATGCCACTTTTAATTTATTTTCTAATTCTTCTGAGGGATTATTAACATATTCAATATATAAATCTCTACAAATATTAGCAGATGTGGGTTTTTTATTCAAAATTCTAATTGTATCTTCAACTTGTTTAATAAAATCTGCTTCCATTATAAAATTATTCGAACTTGAAATTTCATATTGTCCGAATGGATACATGTTTAATTTACATTTATCGGGTAATCTTAGGACTATCCATCCATCTTGTATTTGTTTTTTTAAGCCAGAAAGGTCTGTCAATTCTCCTTTTCCTGTATAAATTTTGCCATCTTTATAAACTTCTATTGAAGAATATTGAAAACCCATATTATTTTTAAATACATTTATTATTTTGCCCGGAATTTTAGGCTTCCCTTCGCCTTCTCTGCCATCAATTCTGAAAACATCAAATTGATTTGTAATTTTGGAAATAATATTAATCATTGTCATTTAAATTAACTGATATTGGTCTAATATTAACTATTTTCTCACTTGTTATTACTCCTGGTATCAATACTTCTTCATTTTGAGGATTCCCTGGGTACATTATATCATTAGATGGTATTTTTAAAGTATAAACTGAGCCAGTTTGATTCCCGTCTTGACCTTTGGCAAAATCTTCCGCAATTGCTTCATTTAAAGTTGTAGAAACAAAAGGTGAATATTTATTATTATCAACATAGTCTATATGATTTTGAATCGCCATATTTAAATCTGTACCGAAAACTAGATCAGCTCCCAAAGTTGCGATATTTTCTAAACCTTTTGATACAAAAAAAGTTTTTCCTGATACATCACCTCTGTATAAAGTAACATATCCATTTTCCACATTTCCACTTGTTTCCGCTTGTGATAAAACTTCAGAATGAGCATTCGATATTGGTTGTACTATTGATTCATTGATCTTTTCTGCAACATAATCAATTCCAGTATCTGCTATAACTACTGTTGATAAAACTACCGCAACTGTATCTAAATAAAGCGCTGGGCCATCTGCTGCAGCTATAGATTCCAAAATATCCATACCACTATTCCATGTATCAACAAAATTATTTCCACTCGGATCCACATACTTTAGCGGATTATTAAGCACGTAACTGTAGCTGTTTAAGGCCTGCGGATTAACAAGCATCGCCTTATCCCCGCTCACTCCCAGATACGCCCCATCCACCGCCATAAACCTTCCCAGGTCGGAATCGTAGTAACGAGCGTCGTAGTAGTACAGGCCGGTTTCGTCGTCGAGTTCCTGACCCGTGAATTTATAGGCGTTGTCGTAGCCGAGAGAGTCGTAGTTTTGATCGTTAAGGGTTGTTCCGAATGGCAGATAGTCGCTAACGGCTGTTACATTGCCGCCCGAGGTATCTATGCTTGCGCTGCCAAGGTGGTCGCGGTGATGGAAGAAGGTGCGTACGTCAACCGAACCGATCGGAAAAGCTTTTGGCCTTGTCTCGATTGTGGCGATCTGCATGCCGTTGACGTCGATGTTTAATCTTTTTACTATGTCTGTTCCGCCTTTGACAGTTGTTGATTTATCGCGGGTTTCTTCATAAAATCCGCCAACATAGCGAGTTTCGGTGCCTGTACTTTTTATTGCCCGGCATTCTTCGTCATAGTTATATCTTGAGCTTAACTGAATAGTATATTCTTTACCTATTAAAGTATTTTTTGTGCGAACAGGTGCTGAAATCGGAGTGCATGTAGTAGTTTCTTTCGTAAACAGTGTATTTGTTATCAAAGGAACTTTAGGCTCAATCGCAAAATATTCAATTTCCTGCTTCCATACTCTATTGCCTGAATTATCATAACCATACCTCACTCCATCAATTCCGTTCTTAAAAATTATATGATCATCATTGTAATCATATGTAAGCTCTTTGCTTGTCAAATTATCATTAATTTTGGTTACATTACCTCTCCTGTCATATAAATAATTAACTGCTCCAGCTGCTGTCACAGCGTGTGGATTTGAATATACAGAAGGCGCTGAAGAAGCTATCCCTCCGGCATAAGTATATAAGCCGACATCGGACTTATTCATAATATTGCCGATGGCATTGTAATCATAAGCCTGATTGTAAACCGGCTGCCCATTTTTTGTTGCAACCGCGCTTGTAAGTCTTGATAAATCATCATATATAAAATCCGCAACTTTAGTTGTAAGCAGCTGTGAATTATCAACAAGATGCGTAAGGTTGTTTAAAGCATCGTATGTGTAATCCAAATCCTGAATGGTCTGGCCATTTAAAGTTGTTGTTATATGACCTAGTCTAAATAAATCAGACTCCGGATAATCATAATCCGTTACTGCACCGTTTGAAAATTCAATATGCGACATCTGGCCCAAAGGCGTATAATCCAAATTATTGGCAAGAATGGAATATCCATAATATACATTATCAATAAGCCCCATATCATTATATGCGTATCTGATCATTTTGTTGTCCGGCGAAATAAGTCTTGTTATCTTCCCCTGTAAATCAAACAGCCGGTTTGTTACATAACTGTCTCCTTTAATTAAAGTTGTTTCTTTGGTTACATTTCCGTTAATGTCGTATTCAAAAGCATTTGACCAGTCGTCTTTTGTAATCGAAGCAAGTAAACCTGTTCCATACGGTGCTGTATCATAAGTGTATGTAACTTCGTCTTTTCCGGTTTTTGAAGAATGTTCTCTCAGTGGTCTGTTAAGCTGGTCATAATAGTATCTTATATTGCTTCCGTCGCCGAAAGATTGGGTAAGCAAATTTGAATTTTGGTCATAAATATAAGACCATTTGCTGTATGAAGTATCAGCCGGCAAATGGAAGTCTGTCTGCATTGTAAGTCTTCCCAGTCCGTCATAAGTAAATGTTCGTAAATTACCATAGTGGTCAGTTATTTTGCTTAGCAGGCCGAGTGGAGTGTATTCGTAGTGAGTAATATATTCGTCAGCTCCGTTGTGCTCATGTACCTCAACAAGTCTTCCGTAAGCATCCATTATCAAATCTTTTTGATTATTTAAAGGATCGGTAATTGTTGAATTCCATAAATTATAATCAGTTGATGTTGTGCCGAGCGCATTTGACACTTGCTTGATTCTTCCCAAAACGTCATATGTATATAAATTTGCTGGTTTTGCCAAATTAACGCTTTGATAAGCTGTCCCCGAAGTAAAATATGGAAGAGATTCTCTTGTAACCTGTCCTTTTGCATCATATGAATTGTCAGTAACAATGTAAGTTCCAGGTGTATTTGAAGTTGATCTGTTCTGAATAACGTTTCCTCTTCCATCAAAATAAGACCTTGATGTAACAGGTGTCGTATCGTTTTTTGAATCAAACAACTTTAACTCGCTGTAATTTGGAAGGCTTTGGTCGTTGTAAGTTATTTCTTTTATTTTGGATAAATTATTTGAGTTCTGAGGATCGGAAACTTCCGATCTAATGTGTCTGCCGATCGAATCAAAATAATGTCTTATAACATTATTATTCGGCCCCTGAACATAACTTGGATTGCCGGTTAGGTAATTGAAATCATAATCAGTGCTCTGACCAAGCGCGTTGGTTAAAGAATCAATATACAAATGATCCTGTTTATAATTTGCTGTCATGGAATTCCCAAGAGGATCAATCTGTTCTATTACATTTCCATAACCGTCCCAAACATATTGAGTGGTATAGTACTCACTTGATTTATGCCAATTTGCTACTGAGGTCTGATTACCCACGGTAGCCTGACCCAAAGGTAAATTATCATAATAATACCTGACTTCCTTTAACTTATTGTTTAATCCATCCAAAACTGTTTCTGTTGCAGTTAATCCTGCAAGGGGGCTGGCATAAGTTCGCTGAGTCTCAACAGTATCACTGCCCACATCAGTAAAAGTGCCGTTTGCATTTGCATTTACTTCTCCTAGATTTATTTCTTCAATAATATTTCCATTATTGTCATCATAAGTTATTGATGTTGCGGATGCTTTTGAAGATCCAACATTAAAAACAAAATCAATTTGCTGGGTCATTTTAGGAAAATATCTTTGATTACCCAAATCCGCTTTTTCCCATTTGTATAACGTTTGGGTATATTTGCTTAAAGCACCGCCGTTATCTTTATAAATTTCAATTCTATATGGCTTGCCTTTTTTGGAAATGTGATCGTTATATTCGCCCTGCGCTGATCCGTCGATTCCACCGCCCTGATGATAATAAGTTTTTTCAACAATTCCGAGATTGTCTGTTTTTGTAATCACATGAAAACCTCCGAATTCATTATGGAAAGAATCTTCGTAAATATGTTCCCCATCTTCATAATTATACTGCGCAATATAATCATCACCAAAATCATTGGAATAAGTAACTTTATTTAAAGTCATCTTTGGAAGGTGCAAATTTGGATTTTCAAGATTTCCGTTTGTATCTCTATATAATGGCGAATTTTTATATTCAAGGGTTGTTTGCCCACCGCGATTATTATCAATTCCAACAAGCATATCAGGTATGTTGCCCTGATTAAGCCAGACATGATATTTATAAATCCCGGGTATAAAGCTGGAATCATTCATTCCCTGAATTATATCGATCATTCCATCGCCGTTTAAATCAGCCAACTCAACTCCCTGATAATGGCCTGTGCCCATTGAAATAAGTGCTTCAACCGGATAATTGAAATTATTATTTGTAACATAATCTTTGGTATCGAATGTTTTAAATTGAAGATAAGTTGCTCCCTGCTCATAAGCTCTTAGCCAGTCTGTCATTCCATCAGAATTCAAATCAACCATTCTTATACCAAAATCACGCGTTGTTTGTAATCCGAGATAATAAGGTTCAATATTTGAAATATTTACCTGCTCAAACCCTTTATTTCCATTATTAAGATAAACATATATTCCAGTACTTGAGGATTGGTCTTCAATAAGCACATCTGTTAATCCATCATTATTGTAATCTAAAACAGCGGAGTCATAATGACTAACATGATCTTTATTAGTTAAATTCGGGTTGTAAGAGTTATATACAAAATACATTTTCGGATCAAACTGCCATCCCGTATCCAAATCCCAGCCATCTACTCCATTATTTATATATATATTTTGATCTAGCCAAACTGCGGGTGTTTGTGTTGTATTGGATTCTTTTTTTAATTGAAGTAAATCTGTTAAACCATCTCCATTAAAATCTGCGAATTTAAAACCAAATTGTCTGTACGCTCCATATTTAAACAATGGGGTGGGAATTGAATTATTAGTGAAACCCGGATTTGTACCGCTAATATCCAAACTGCGCTGATGTGTACTGGGATCATCCCAAATTGACTCAACAAAATCCACCTTACCATCTCCGTTAACTTCCATCATTGCTGTACTGGGCCAATCATAATAAAGCTGATCTGGAATCATTAAATTGGCACCGTTTACATCAAAACCTGACCCCGTATTAACTGACCCCTGGTTGTTATTATAATCTCCAATTCCGCAATCTAAAAGACCATCATAATTTCTATCTATTAATCTGTTTTGTGTAGCCTGATTAGGTTCACCCCATGGCTTTGTTCCTATTATACAACCTCCTGTCCAGTTTGTATCTTCAACCCAGCTTGTGTTGCCGGCGTCCGAATAAGCAAATTCGGTTGAAGGCAGTGCTGTTTCAACACCATTCTCATCAATGCCTACCTGAGTAAAAGAAGTAAGCAAACTACGTTTATTACTCGTGCTTGTTGTATAGTCAAAATCGTAACGCAAAACCGAATGACCGTTATTTTTACCATTAATTTCTACTTCTACATTATCTAAAATATAATTTGTTGTTGTTTCAAAACCGTTAGTATATTTAGTAATATTGTCGTTCCTGACAGTTGAAGGCCCATTGTAAAAAGGTTGAAATTTTACTGTCATCAAGCCCTGTTCAATACCATTGCCAGTGTAATTTATACTTCTCGGATATATTTGTCCGGAATCTTTGTAGTAATCAAATTTAATCCAATTACCGTTTGTATCTCTAATTTCATCCAGCATCCATTTGTAAATTCTTGTCGAATCATTCGGATCATCCTGCCTTGATGCTGCTGTTTGACCGTAAAAATATTGTGTGCCGTTTTTGTCGGTAACCTTCCATGTGTCATTTGAAAGAAATTCATATTTTTGAAATGCCACTTCAATTTTTGCACCGTAAATTCCATGCTTTGAATCAGTTAAATTTACATCAATTATTTCTGCGTTATCTAAAGGTGTATTTGCAACAAATTCATTAGTTTCATACATTTTATCAACTCCATATCGCGGGTTTAAAGAAATATAATATTGCGACAAATTCCATCCAAACCCTACAATCGAATCGTTACTTTTATTCCCGCTGTCATAATTAATAGAAAGCGAAGGAGTAAAACCATTTCTGCCTGGAGGTAAATATAAATTTTTAGAATAACTTGCAGAGCCATTTGAATTCACAACTTCTATATCAGCCTTTTGTGTAGCTTCGCCAACTCTATCTATTAAATCAATCGGGTCTGTTAAGCTGCTTGCAATAGGCGTTAAATCTTCGGGAGAAGGCATTTCAGGTATTTCCGGCAATTCAGGTATCTCAATTTCTGGAGGATTTAATTCCTGTTGTTCAATAGTATTTGGGTCTACATTTGGTTCAATTTTTTCTTCTATTAAAGGTTCTTCAGTTTCTAATTTACCAAGATTGTCATTAAATTCCGTGTGTCTATCCAGCCGCAGTTCCCTGTTTACACTTTCTGTTGGAATAATTTCGCGAGTAACAATACTATCCTGCGCAAAAACCGTACCAGGTAAAACAATGGAAAAAAGTACCGTACAACAAAGCAATGCAGCCGAATATTTTTTGAAATAATTCATAAGCCTGATTGTTAGCAATGTAAAAAAGCCTAAGAAAAAATTATCACCATATTTTACAATAACGCAAATATGTTTCATGCTAATATTTCGTGCTAACCTTAGTTTTCGGCTTATATAAAATAAAAATTGTTCATGACAAAAGAATGAATTTTGTGTTGTCTGATTTCCAACAACACCTACTTTTCTTTCCTTAAATTATGCATCGCATAAATTGCAGCTGTTGCACCATCGCCACCTGAAGCAATTACCTGTTTTACTGCGTCAACTCTTATATCGCCTGCAGCAAAAATTCGCGGATGAGAGCTTTGCATTTGAGCATTAACTTTTACATATCCATTATCCAAATCCACTTTGCCTTCAACAAGTTCTGAACGCGGAGTATAGCCGATAAATACAAATACGCCTTTGCAGGGATAATCATATTCTTTATCGTTTTTATTATCATATAAAAGTACCCGGTCAACTTTGCCGTCTTCACCTCCGCGGATTTCTTTAACTTCGTGATCAAATTTAAATTCAATTTTATCGTTCTTTTCAGCGAGATCCTGAAGATATTGTTCAGCAGTGAATTCATCGCGTCTGTGAACAATAGTAACTTTACTTGCATGTTTTGTAAGTGCGATTCCTTCATCAAGAGCACTATCCCCGCCGCCCACAATTACACATTCCTGATCTTTATAAAATGCGCCATCGCAAGTTGCACAATAAGAAACACCCTTGCCTCTGTATTCATCTTCGCCGGGCACGCCAAGTTTTCTTGGATTTGAACCTAGCCCGACTATTACATATTTAGCTTTATATTCAGCACTTTTAGTTTTTACAACAACATGGTCGTCGTGTGGTTCCAATTCCTGAACTCCTTCATATTTAATCTGACCTCCAAACTTTTCTGCATGTTTCATCAATTTTTGAGCAAGATCAACTCCGCCAATTTCTTCAATACCCGGATAATTTTCAATATTATCAGTTAATAAAAGCTGGCCGCCGGGTGCTTCTTTTTCAAAAACAACCGCCTTGGCTCCTCCGCGCGCAGCATAAAGTGAAGCACTTAGTCCGGCAACACCAGCACCGATTATTATAATGTCGTATTCTTCCATAATAAAATTTATTAAATTTTTTAACCTAGAAATACTAACAAATCCCGAGCGACTTCTCAAGCAAATTCATCTGTCTGTTCATCGGATATACACCGGGTATCATCAGGGTACACGTCGGGTATACACTAAGTATACATTGGCTACCCATTGCCTATTCGCCTGACCACCCGCGCGTATAAGTCACTATCGAGTTTTCCCATGAAATAAAGCAAATCAGCTACCGTGAATCTGCGCCGAATGAAGTGTGCATTCATAAATGCCAGCTTCCAGTCTTCATCAAGATCAATATTAATTTTGATTTTTTGGATAGCTGATTTTAATTCATCTCCGGTTTTGATCAGTCCAAAAATTTTTGATTTTTCTTGTGACCAGCCAGCTGCCCATTTTAAAATTTCTTCACGATTCGAGATCCATTTTTCAAATTTTATTTTATAATCCGAAATCATTTCCAAAATTGAACCCTTATTAAAACCTGCATCGGAAAAATTCCTCCTGATTTGATTTTCAATTTCCGTCCATTCCGGAAACTTCAGATTTAATTCATTCATCATCAGCAATTCTTCATAAACATATGCTGATAAAACTGATGCAATCCCTACCTGAATTCCGTGCAGATCAGTTTCGCGGCCATCAATCCCTGCCTTCATATCAAGAACATGCGAGATAACATGTTCATATCCGCTTATTGGCGTACTCATACCAACTATAGACATTGATATACCTGCGTTAAGCAAAGCTTTGGTTAAAATCTCAAGTGCGTCAGGTTCTCGCTCAGCCACTTTATTGGCATTATCAACAAGCCACTCCAATGAATCATCAAGCAATTCTTTTGGTACTTCGTTATAAATTGCGAGATTTTTAACGGAGTATCCCAAATACCAATCAGGATATGAAACATAACGTGCAATCAAATCTCCAAATCCAGCCTGTGTTAATTTATAAGGGGCATCGCGTAAAATCTCAGTATCACTGATAACATAATCAGGATAGCGCGAAGGATAAGTTCGCTTAACCCCGTCTTTTAATAACACTGCGATGTTTGAGGTAAATGCGGTAACAGTGTTGGCGGTTTGAACAACAATAAATCTTAAAGGTTCGCAAGCTGATTCTTCCTGGAACATATAGCAGGCATGTTTGCATATATCGGTTATGGTTCCTGAGCCAATTGAAACCACAACTGTTTCCGGAGCCAACTCTGCTTTAACCTTTCCTGCGTTTTCAAAATCAGCATGCGGATTCTGAAAAACAAATTTTTTTAAATCTTTAAAATCTCGTTTTAAATTATTCTCAATCGTTACTTTAATTTTTTCATCATCAACAAACATATCAGTATCACCCATCACCAAAAGCACTTTAGAACCACGTGGAATAAATTTCGATACGTCATTTCTTAAACCAGGTCCAACAAAAATATCCTTAATACCGATTTCGGTAAGATTTTCAGGGCGCTTTGCAAGTTTGGATTTAAGCTCATCAAGACGGGTGGGATCGTAATTCATAAATATGGATTCTTAAAATACCAATCCATATTACCATTATTTTTCAGTAGACTCACCAAAAAGCTTTAATTGTTCGATTATCAATTTCTTTATCGCTGGATCCGCTCTAAAAAGTACATCTTTTATAAGCATTTTAAATAAATCTGTATAAACCCGGGTGACAAATTCCGAAGAGACAGATGCTTCAATCAATTCAAAATAACGGACAATTGACTTATAATCACCTATTTCAAGCACTGCAGATAATAAAGCCATGCATCGTCCCTGAAATTCATCTGTTAAACGAGCGACTTCCAATTCAAAAAATGTTTCAGCAGCCGGATCTTCAGCCTCTTTACTTGCGGCATCTTTTCTTATAAGAGTTTCAAATAAGTCTTTTAATTTTAAGTCAGGGTGCATGCATAGAAAGTTAATTTGAATTTTTATCTTCGACTCTGGTGACTGTACAAATTGCAGGACCTTTAATTATCTTTCCATCGCTTGTTTTCGCTGAAACCGGAACAATAATTGTGTCACCTGGTTTAGGGTGGGGTGAATTACTTGGGGATGAACATTCAAAAAAGACTTCTTCTCCATGTTCCCCATCTTTACAATGTTTACTGCCGGATTTATCAATAATTCTTAATGGCGCTAACACATGCTGAAGTCTTTCTCTGCAATGATCGCATTCGGAACCAATTATTCTATGCGTGGAATTATCCACACCAGCACCCCAAGTTTCAACTTTTACATTAGCTTGCGGGCATTCGGAATTTACACATTCACCATCAAATAGTTTAGCCATTTTATTTAGATTAATTAAAGGCTAGTTATATAAACATATTTTAATAAGTTTTGTCAAATTTATCTTGGGAACTTTTTCCCCTTATATTTTTTAAAATATGTATATGCGTCTTTTATGTGGATCCGCATTGTTTTCTTTTTGAAAATATCTTTAATGCCACCCTGCGATAAACGTGTATCATTATGTTTTGCTTTTGCCTGGCCAACAAAATGCACCTGGAAGCCCTTTTCCCATGCCTCCCAACAAAGTTCAAGGTCAGACATAAATAAAAAATAATCTTCATTATTAGGACCGCAGCGATCCCAGCACTCTCGGGTTACCACCTGGAAAGCTCCGGTTGTCCAATCAACCGGTTCGTTTATATTAGGGTCTTTTTCCCACAATAAATACTCGCGCATTCTGTGCAAAAACATTTTTCTGAGTATTGGAATTCTTTTAATTATAAGGTCATACCACTTAGGGAAAGTTCTGTAATTATCCTGCGTTGAACCATCAGGATAAATAAGACGCGGAGAAACAATTCCGACTTTCGGATGATTTTTTAGGTAATCGAGTATGATTTTAAAAGTGTTTGGTTCCACTTCGATATCCGGATTAACCATAGATATTATTTTGGCATCTGTATGATCAATTCCATAGTTATTGCCTTGCGGAAATCCCTTGTTTGGTATATCAAAAAATTTAACATTTAAACCTTCGTATGACTTTGGGTTGATGTTGTCATTTGCATTGTTTCCTCCATTATTTACACACACAAATTCTGTTTTTTCAGGCAGCTCGGCATTTTGAAATGCAAGGAAATTTTTGGTTACATCATCAGGTGTATTGTAATGCAATATCACAATCGCAAGGTCATTCATCTTTGATTATTTAAGAAAATATTTTTTCATTTTACCGGGTGAGATTGTTCGTTTTGATTTTTGAATCTTAATCTTAAATGCGTTTTTTAATTCTTTCAATACTTTTGGACACCTGAACAAATTAAAGATAACCTTAAAACATTCATAAAAAAATGTTTGATATTTAATTGCAAAAGAATATTTAGAGCTAAAGTTATTTCGTAATAAAATTAAGTGATTTTTATAGCTTTGGCTTGCTTCAAACAATGATTTCTTTTTATTTTTGCTGACTGTCCGATCATGATAACCAAGTACATAAGGTAAAAAATCCATCCTCATATCCTGCCATCTCATTCTGTAAGCAAGGTCAATATCTTCTTTATACATAAAAAAGTTTTCATCAAAAATTTGGTTTGATGTTTCATGAAGTTTTGGAATGCAGTTTCGTCTGATAAAAAAAGCCGCACCGGAAATACCGAACACTCGATTAATTGAATCGTCATATTGACCAGTATCAATTTTACCCTGTCCGCGATCCCAAAAATGGTGAGCGTAATTACCAACAATGCCCAAAGTATCTATAATTCTGGTTTTTTTATCTTTGTCAAAATCCCAATGGTAGAGCTTGGCAGAAACCATGCAAACATCTTTATGGGAATCAAGATGGCCTACACACTTAGTGTATACCTCGGGTTCAATTAGAATGTCGTTATTTAAACAAAAATAATAATCCGAAACAGGGGATTTAAGCACAATATAATTATGTCCGCGGCCAAACCCAAGGTTGCCTTCGGAATGTCTAATATAATCGATTTGAGGATAATTTCGGTTAATCAGTTTTTGCACGTCATCATTGTGCGCATTGTCCAGGATCACAATTTTTGAATTCGGAAGTTCGCTTAAAACAGGCAAAGTCTTTTTTAGATAATGCATGTCGTTATACGAAATAATCCCGATTACAGTTTTAATCATGACCAGATTATATATTACTAAAGGTAATCTGTTAAATCACGATTTTGGTTGCTTGCAAGGTGGTCTTTCAACATTGCTGAAATTGCTTTGGAATATTTTTCTTTGATATGAACCTGATCACCATAAAAAATATCACTGTGGCCATTTTGCTGTGCTCTGACAACCTGATCATGCAAATCAATAACCGAAACATTATTTGAGTGAGAGCGTGCGAATTCTTTTATTCTTCGGTTTACCTCTTCAATTTTATGCTGATACTTCGGATGCGGAAGCAAAGTTATTGCAACTATCCTTCCATTTGGGTTGTTATCTAAAAGCATTGTGTAGATTTTTTCAAGTTCACTAAAAATGCTTTCAGCAGAGCGATATCCAAGATCATTTGTACCGAGCCAAACCGTATAAGCCGGCTTGTTTTTTAATAAAGGAAGCTGTTTTTCCAAAAGTTTTCTGCTGGTAACAACGCTACGTCCGATTTTAAAGTATTCACGATTATACTTACCAAATTTATTTGTACCTTTATAAAAATATTTTCCTACGCCATATGTTAATGAATCTCCGATTGTAATCGCATTTTCAGGTTTTATTTTAGGCAATTCCGGATTATTCTCAGGTGTATTGCTTGGTAAGGATGAACCCATTGTTGCTGCCAGCTCCTGTCTTTGATCTTTAAACTGACTAGCTCTTACTTCTTTTGAAAAAACTTTTAATTGGGGTATTTGCTCAATTAATTTATTAAAAGTTATTGGACCGCATTTGCCGTCACAACCTTCCGGGTTGTCTATATCAGGAAATTTACAAATATTTTTTTGAAGTTGAAATACGAAAGGTGCCAATCTGTCATGAGGCTGCGGAGGTCTTACCCCTGCAAACTTACAAGCATCAGTAATAAATTTTCTTGGACTTTTATTTTCAGGAATAAGCTCTGAAAGCAGTCTGTTTGTTACTTCGTCGCGCATGGCAGCTGTTCTCTCAATTTTTTCTTCAAGAGTTTCAGTTTGAGGTGCTGTTTCCGGGCCTGTGTTTTTGGGACCTTTGGCAGACATAAAGATTTATTAAAAATCTTTATATAATAGCATAAAAAAGCGAAATTTTCAACCTTCGACACGTATATTGTTAATTTTGCAAACAAAATATTTGACAAAATAGCAGTTTTTAAGTATAAGGTTAATCTAATAATTCCAATTTATGCCAGAATCAACTGCTGAAAAAATTGTCGATATTTTACTTGTTCACCCTGAAGGTGCAGAAATAAGGGAAATTGCATATGAAATAACAAAAATTATTGCTTCAATTAGAAGCGCCAGCATTTTTAGTGAAATTCTGGATAATAAGAAAATTGATCCAAAAGCATTGGAAGGACTGGATAGCCTTATTGAAAAATTCAAAGATAAAGCGGGCTCATTGCTTCAAGTTAAAATTATTGGTTCGGATTCGGATATTTATGATCTAATCATTTACCCTCTTATCATGCGGCAGCTTGATCAATCAGCTTAACTGATTCTCCAGCTTTGCCAGATCTTTATAAATTCTTAAAGCCCAATAAGTGATTTGTGTTCGGTCATTGGTATTAAGTGTAGCAGGATAAATCCCATTTGGGCCGATTTCGACTCTTTCAACTTCGTCGCTGATATAAGTATCTTCCTGTTTTTCATACATTTCTCTTAAATTTGGAGGAAGCCCTCCGGGATCAATTTCGTTTTTACCAAACCACCAGATAAGTGACCTGTTTAATGTGTTAATGTCACTCATTAATCGATTATGTGCTGCTTTTCTTCTGGCCTCAGACTGATCGGTGCGTTCAGGATTTCTGCTTTTAGCGGCTTTATCTCCTTCGTGAATTGTCCTGATATACTTTTGAATATCATCTAATACGTTAGCAAAATATTCTTTGATTTTTTTCTTACATAAGGTAAGTTTTTATTTTCTTCAGGATCATTTTGCGCTTCAGGGTTGAGTGAAGTATCAATCGCTGCTTTCATAACTTTATAAAGATGCAGACCGTCCGAAGAAGTTAGTGCCTCCTTGTTGTTTGTTAAATTATTTACTCTTTCTATTGTCTGCATTTGAATTTCTCTTACATTTAAATCTTCAATAAAAGGATATTCCACTCTTTCGCCGAATATTTTAGGAGCATTATGAAACTGTCCGACTATTGATAAATCGTGGAATCGTTTTTGCCTTTCATTACCGCTATTTTCTGTAGCCATTTTTGTTTTTTATTTTCGTATAATTATACCACAAAAAGGCTATTCGATCAATTTTTTAACTTGTTCAAATATGTCGCTGAAAGTAATATCACCCTTTAAAAATTTTTCCACTGCCTGTTCATTTGCTCTTCGTAAAGCAGCTTCTTTTTTTCTTTCAATTGCGTCATACGCCATTTTTATTGAAGGGAATTTTTCATTATCTGGCTCATAAAAACTAAGGCTCTGATTAGCCAAGGCAAATCGCGGAAAATTATTGATTTTTACCTCGGGATAATAAAGTGCATAAGAAATCGGTATGCGCATATCCGGAAATCCCATATGTGCGATTGAACTGCCGTCCTTGAAATGTACAATACCGTGAACCAAACATTCAGGGTGAATTAAAACTTCTATTTGAGATGGGTCCAACCCAAATAAGTACTTGGCTTCAATTATTTCAATAGCTTTATTCATAAGAGTTGCACTGTCTATTGTTATATAGCTGCCCATTTTCCATTTTGGATGGCTTAAAGCCTCTTCGATAGTTATGTTGTCGAGATTCTCGCGATTCCAAAAAGGCCCGCCCGAACAAGTGAGTACAACTTTTTCTATATCTTGTTTTTTGCGATCTTTTAAAATTTGGAAAATCGCGTTGTGTTCGGAATCTACCGGAATAAATTTGCAATTTGAATTTTTTACGAGCTGCATTATTTCGTCTCCGAATTCAACAATCATTTCTTTGTTTGCAATCGCGATATGTTTGTCTGCTTTAATTGCTGTTTTTAACACGTTAATTAAGTCGATCCCTCTGCATCCGAATAAAACAATATCCACATCTTGATGACTAACCATTTTAATTAGATCATTTCCGCAAAGCGTACCACCGTATTTAGGCTTAAATTCAGCTATTTGTTTATCTAAAAGCTCTTTGTTACTATGCGCGGAAAGTCCGACTATACAAAAATCAGCTGGATTTGATCGAACAATATCAAGCGCCTGAGTGCCAATTGAACCTGTTGAGCCAATAATTATTATATTTTTAGGCATTTTCAGATTCGATTAGCTTTATAAATTCATCAAGAAGCTCTGCCTCCGGAACAACTTTGTAAATCTTTCCCTGTTTAAAAATTACTCCTTTTTCGCGTCCGCCAGCAATTCCATAGTCAGCTTCTTTTGCTTCGCCAGGCCCATTTACAGCGCAGCCAAGCACAGTGATTTTTAAAGGTTTATTTATATGCGCTGTTCTGCGGGTAACTTCAAGCGACAATTTTTTTACATCAATTTCAGTTCTGCCACATGTCGGGCAGGAAATAATGGTTGGCTCTTTGTCATATAAATGCAGACATTTTAGAATTTCTTTAGCTGTTTTAACTTGGTCAATCGGATCTTCGGTCATTGAAACGCGAATTGTGTCACCGATTCCTTCCTGCAAAAGTGTAGCAATACCAATTGCGTTTTTTGTTATTCCCGGAATCATTGTGCCTGCTTCAGTCATACCAACATGAAGCGGATAATCAGATTGTTGTGCAAATAATCTATAAGCTTCAATTGCGTCGGGCACTTCGGTTGATTTAAGTGAAACAACCATGTTTTGAAATCCAAGATTTTCACAGAACCTAATGCTGTTTAGGGCTGATTCAACAAATGCCTGGGCTGTGGGATGCCCATATTTTTCAAGAATTTCTTCTTCCATTGAACCGGAATTTACACCTATTCTAATTGCTTTATCTAGCTTTTTAGCAACTTCTACAATTTCCGCTATTCCTTCTTTTGAACCTATATTACCGGGATTTATACGAACTTTATCAGCTCCTTGTTTAAGTGCTTCAATTGCAAGATTGTGATCAAAATGAATATCAGCAACAAGCGGCATATTAATATGTTCTTTTATTTTAGGGATAGCTTTTGCCGCTTCAAAATCAGGTATGGCTATACGAATTATATCGCATTTTTCTTGCTCGAGTGCCTTACATTGTTCAACTGTAGACTTCCAGTCGTGTGTTTTTGTAGTTGTCATCGATTGAATCGCGATTGGATTGTTTCCGCCTATTTCAAAATTGCCGATTTTCAGCGACCTAGTTTTTTTGGCTTGTGTATATCGAAATTCCAAGTCTGATTAGTTAAAATAATTGGGATACAACTCTAACATAAATATTAATTTATAACAAACTCAATAAAAAGCCAGTTAAGTTGCTTGATATTAACAACATTTGCCTTAAAATTATACTTGACAAGGGGTGTGAATTTGTTTTAAAATTACTCCCTTTCTATATTAGTTGTTTAGTTGTATTGATAAAAAAATAATTTGCGTAAATTTAGACCATACAATCCGATTGATGAAGATAGTGGGCCCAAACCGAAATTGATGGTTGAGCAACTTGATTTGTGGGATACATTTGATTCAATAAATCGAGCAGAATTTGAAAAGTTATTTCCGGAATTTGAACAAAGAGTAAGCCAAACAATAAACGGATTTACAGATTCATCACAGCTTACGGCAGAAGCAAAGCAAAGAACCATTCGGGATTTTAAGGAAATTCAGGAGACAACAAATCAAAGTGCACCTGAAATTATCAGAAGTTTCACAAATCTTCAAGTTGCCAGAACTCTGACAATGCTGCTTTCTGATATAAATGAACTCACGCCTGACGAATTAGAGGTTGCCAACGAATATCTTATGCCTCCTACTCTTGATATTGAAAATGTACTTCAGCAGGTTGATGATGAAATTTTGCAAACAAAAAGAGACTGTATTGAATATGCATTAAAATTCGGCATAATGCCTCCGCATGCAGCATATTATGATGCAGCAGGCTGGGTTGGTTTAATTGAACAGCAGCCATATAAAAGAAATCACGACGCTGCTGAAGCATTAATCCAATTGCATAATTCACGGTTCGTAGATATTGCGCTGCCAAAAAATGCAAAAAAGATGGTCATGTCTGATTTAGGCCCGGCCGATGGTTCTTTGACAGTTGTTGCAACTGACACAGCATTAAAAGGAAGGGAACATATTCAATTTGAGGATTTCCTTATTGATGAAAGTATGGCTATGTTATTTGTGGCAATTACAACCCTTATTCAAAAATATACGAATTATCTTTTAATGCTTACACGAACACCTAACAAGCAGGCAATTCACCGAAAATGGCTTTCTCCATTAATTGATGTTTTGCGTTCTATTAATAACGAAAGAGCTAAAAATGCCAAATTAAGGGTATCAGATAATATGGCCTATTTAACAACAAAATTGAAAAAAATACTTGAACAATTTGTTAAGCAAAATAATGATAAATATAAAGTTAAAGAAGGTGAAGAAGCAGCACAGAATGCTGATAATAGCGTGAAGCTGTATGTGAATCCAGATAAGATGCCTGAAGAAGAAATTGAAAAAAGAGCCAGCCAAACATCTGAATTTCTTAAAATGCTTATTGCAAGGATGCTTAGTTTGCATAAGTCTGATGACTCAGAGGATATTATAAGAATTGATAATGTAAATATTCCGCTTTTGATTCACCCTATTCAGACAACCTTTGAAAAACTAGATTTAGGTGAGCTTAATGCGACACCAGAAATGGGTGTTTTGCATCATATTTATGGCAATACGCCAAATAACTATGAAGATACGGAAGAATTTTTAAGGGAAATCGTATCTAAAAAATTACTTAATGAACCAACGGTTGATGATGATGGAGAGATAATTTGTGCAAATTATTGTGTAATTGGAGTACAAATAAGAAAAGGCCGGGCTCATCAAGGGATGTTAAAACCTTACGACAATGAACCTTCAAGGAATTTCGTTGGATCTCTATTTTTAGATCCAAAAGCAGTGTCTTACTATGATCCAAATGATAATTATAAACAAATTACTGATTTAAAAGAGGTTTTTGATATAGAATTTGGATTTGAAAACGCACCTGGCAGACCTAAATTACTAAGAATCGCACCGAGATTGGTGTATAAAAGAGAAGTAGTTGAAAAAAATTCCAATAATTTATCAGATGCAAGATTTATTGATCATGATACCGATATTTTGCTTCTTCCAATAAACAGACCCACTATGTGGCAATGGGAAGAGTTTTGTCATCATACAAATATTCATATTGAAGAAGTAGTTGAAGATGAAACTTATGGCACTGAAGTTGTTCACTTTTTGGTTAGAGGTAAAACAAAACAAGAAAAGGAAGATTATCAAAATATACTTAAAAGACGTGAAAAAAACCAAAAAAGACGTGCCAGTCAAAGATTACCCATGACTGATGGTTCCAGCGACATGGAATTTGGAGAGGAAGATGAATTCGATGAGGATAGCGAAGATTAATATTTCTTGACTTCTAGCGGTATTTTCCATACAATCCTTACGCACTTCAACTAACCCCAAAATATAAACAAGAAATTACGAATTAACGAGAGAATCAAGGTGCCTACTATAAGGCTTGTTGATGACGAAGGTGGACAACTTGGAATAATGGCTACTGAAAAAGCCCTTGCTATGGCAAAAGAAAAAGATACGGATTTGGTAGAAGTCTCTCCTAATGCTAATCCTCCTGTTTGTAAATTGATGGATTTTGGTAAGTACAGTTATAAGCAAAAGAAAATCGATCAAAAGCATAGGAAAATGCAGAAACAAAGCGAAGTTAAAGGTGTAAGAGTCGGGTTTAGAACCGATAGTCACGATATGGAAGTAAAGAGAAAAATGGCGGAAAAATTTTTGAAGGCAAGAAACATTGTAAAAGTATCATTAATTTTTAAAGGACGGGAACTCGCACATGCTGATCTGGCAATTGAAAAACTAAAGAAATTTGCTGAAACACTTGAAGACATTGCACATGTTGATGAAGGCCCAAAAAGACAAGGCAACAACCTAATTATGATATTATCTCCACTTAAATAATTATAATCATTATGAAGCAAAAATCTCATAGCGGCGCAAAAAAAAGAGTTAAAATCACAGGTAAAGGAACATTTATTGTTGAGAAATCATGCAAAAATCATTTACTTGTTAATAAGTCTAAGCGTCAGAAAAAACTCAATAATAAAGGAAAAGTTGCTGAAGCACCTCAGCAGAAATTGTTAGTAAAACTTATTCATTAATATAAAATAACATGCCAAGAGTAAAAAGAGGCGTTGCAGCCCACCGTAGGCACAAAAAAGTTCTAAAAGCTGCCAAAGGTTACCGAGGACTCCGAAGCAAAACTTTCAAACAGGCAAATGCTGCTGTTATGAAAGCGGGAGTAAACGCGTACCGCGACAGAAGAATCAAGAAAAGAACTTTCAGGCGCGTATGGATCACCCGCATTAATTCAGCTTGCAGAGCACAAGGAATTAGTTACAGCCGTTTTATTAATGGTTGTCTTCATGCTGATATTAAGCTCGACCGCAAAATGCTTGCAGAATTAGCAGTAAACAACCCTGAAGCATTCGCAAAGGTTGTTGAAGTTGCCAAAGGTGCTGCTGTTGCGAAATAAATTATACTATGTGAAAAGGGGGCTTTGCAGTGATGCGGGCCCTTTTTTTAGTGCCCTATGCATATTGCTAGCTTTTTAATAGCGCACTTCAAAATCTTCAAAATCCTGTTCAGTCGTCTCCCATTCAACTTTCACATCTGTCACGTTTGCCGAACGCGGACCTTGATTTAAACGCTTAATCAGGTCTTGAATTTGGGATTCTTCGCCCTGAACAATGGTTTCTACTTTGCCATCAGGGATGTTGCGTACCCAGCCTGCAAGGCCGAGAATTTTGGCGTTTTCCTGAGTAAATTCGCGAAAGAAAACCCCCTGAACTCTGCCTGATATTGTTAATTTAGCTTGTTTTAACATATAATCATTATATATGAAATCATTATTAAGAAAAATCGTTCTTAAAAAGCTTGAGATTCTTGCGAGGATAAAACTTCGCAGAATGAAGGCAAAAGTAATCGGCGTGAGTGGCAGTGTTGGCAAAACCAGCTGTAAAGACGCGATTTACGAAGTTTTGAGTAAGCGCTATAAAGTTTTAAAAAATAAAAAAAGTTTTAACAGCGAATTTGGCTTACCTTTGACGATTTTGCAGCAGGATTCAGGTTTTAGTTCGCCTGTTGAGTGGATTAAAATTTTGCTTCGCGGTTTTTGGCGCGCTTTTTTTGTTAATGATAAATTTGATTATCTTGTTTTGGAAATGGGTGTTGATAAAGCAGGTGACATGGACTATTTAACAAAACTTGCTCCGCCGGATATGGCTTGTATAACTGCAATAAAGCCTGCTCACATGGACGAGGCGCAGTTTGCGAATGTTGATGATATTTTTGCAGAAAAAGGTAAAATTTTTAAAAAGGCAAAAACAAAAATAATAAATATTGATGATAAATATATTTCACAGGTTAAAGGTGAATACACTTATGGATTCAAGGAGGGCGCTGATTTTAAGGCATTCAGTTTTTTGCAGACTGACAAAGGGATTGATTTTGAGGTTGAATTTAAAGGTGAGGATTATCAGTTTTTTATTCCGGTCTTCGGGAAATATCAGGTTACAACTTTAATGCCGGCGATTGTTTTTGGATTTTTAACTGAGGTGCCTGTTGGTGATATTCAAGAGGCTATGCGGAATTTCAGGCTCCCGCCGGGGCGCATGAATTTAATTGAAGGCGTGGATGATTTACTAATTTTGGACAGTACGTACAATGCTTCGCCTGAAGCAGTTAAGGAATCATTAAAAGTTTTGGATTATTTTGGGAAGAAGCATGGCAGACGAAGAGTGTTTGTTTTTGGAAATATGAATGAATTGGGTGGTCACTCACAAAAATTGCATGAAGAGGTTGGCGCATTAGTGCCGGAGTTTGCTGATGTGCTTATTACCGTTGGCGGAGATGTGCGATTTGCGGCTAGTGCTGCGAATAAAGCAGGTCTCGATTCATCAAATATTTTTAGTTTTGAAAATGTGAAAGAAGCACTGGGAAAATATAAAAATATAATGCAGAAAGGCGACATTGTGCTGGCAAAGGGTTCACAAAACAAAGTGCGTTTAGAAATCTTCGTAAAGGAGATTATGAAACATCCTGAGCAGGCAAAAGAATTGCTTGTAAGACAAGAGGAAAAATGGCAAGATATAAGCCCTTAAACGCGCCACATTGTACAACTGGAAAATCATTGGTCACAAAAAACAGCTTGAGATGATTGAGCAGGATATTAAATCCGGAAATCTTTCGCATGCTTATTTATTTGCGGGACCTTCGAGTGTTGGCAAGTTTGCGATTGCAAGAAAGTTTGTGAATATTTTGCAGTGCCCGAACAACCTTTGCAATGAGTGCCCTACCTGCAAGCAAATTCAAAGCGGAAATCATACTGACACAATAGTTCTTAATGAAATGGATGAATCCATTAAAATTGAGCAGATTCGTGAAATTATACAAAGGCTCCACATGACAAAGCAGGGCAAGTACAAAATTCTGCTTATTAAGGGCGCTGAAAGGCTAACGCCGGAAGCTGCGAATTGTCTTTTAAAAACGCTTGAAGAACCGCCTCCAAATACATTAATTATTATGACAACTTCAAATATAAGAGAAATTCTACCTACAATTATCTCAAGAGTTCGGTTAATCAAATTTACTGCGTATTCTCAAAAATATCTTGAAGAAAAACTTACTGAAATTTATCCGGACAAAGACCCTGACATTATTAAGCAGGTTTCTTCACTTGCAATAGGCAAAAGCGGGAAAGCGATAAAATTACTGGAAAATTCTGAGCTTTTGGGAAGCTATTTAAACATGTATAATGTACTTTGTGAGTTTTTAGAAGATAAACCTGTATATAAAAAATTCCAGGTTGTAGAAGAAGTATTGGGGGAAAACAATGATCCATATGAATTTTTAGATATATTTACTCACTTGGTAAGAAGCAGATTACATCAGGGAATCGCAGCGGACACTATTGATAAGAGCAAAAAAGAGCATCTGCTCAATTTGCTATCAGAAATACAAGAAACCCGCAGCCTGTTAAAGCGTAATATAAACGCGAGGCTCGCACTTGAAAACCTAGCCCTAAAATCATTCAAATGAAATATATATCGGTCTTCGACCAGTTTACCCGTAAAGAAATTTTAATCCCCGGGGTAGATAAAGCAGATGTTGAGCCTAACGAGTTCGCTGTTTTTCACGATGAAGAAAACCGCGAAAATATCGGGAAAGTTCATTTTACAAACAGGGAAGTGTCTGAAGAAAACGAAAAAATAAATAAAAATTATTCATATTTAAGAAAAGCTACAGCAAACGATATCCAGAGAATGGAAATGCTTGGGGAAAAAGCAATGGAAGCAAAGTATAAATGTAAGGAAAAAATTAAAGAGCACAACCTTGAAATGCAACTTGAATTTGTTGAATATTCGCTTGATGGAAACCGCATAAATTTTATTTTTACAGCTGATGACAGAGTTGATTTCAGAGATTTGGTTAAAGATCTCGCAAAAACATTCCAAAAACAGATTCATTTACAGCAAATTGGCCCGAGAGATAAAGCAAAAATTGTTACAGGACGCGGAAGATGCGGCAAAAGCCTTTGCTGTTCCAACTGGCTAAAAAGCTTAGACAGCATAACAATGGATATGGTGCGATCACAAAACCTTGAAAGCAAGGGGAGCTCAAAATTGTCGGGCTGCTGCGGAAAATTGATGTGCTGCCTGAGATATGAAGTCGAAGAATACAAAAGACTTAAATCTCAATTACCTGAATCGGGCAGTATAGTCAAAGTTAAAAAAGGCGAAGGAAAGGTAATTGGGCTTGATATATTGAACCAAACCGCTAAAATTCTCTTTCCTGACCACAGTTTTGAGATTGTTAAAGCTGAAGACATTAAAAAAGTGGTTGCAGAAGCAAAGGTTCAGGATACAGGACCGGAAATCCCCGTTGATGAATTAACATAATTATGACATATTTACTGCTAATATCGGCACTGGTTTTGATTCTTATTTTTATAAGAAAATATTTGATTATTGCAAAAGGTATTAAACCTGAGCAATATCTTCTTAAAAAAGTCGTGAAGTCTAAAGAGCTCATCAAGGCTTTCCATATGAAAAAACCAAAACCTGAAGCGCATTCAGAAGTTAAAGAAGACAAATCCAGGGTATTATTTGTACAGGCAATGACTCATTATGATAATGGTGATTTGAATGAAGCAGCTGTTAAACTTGAAAAACTAATTGATATTGAATCGAACAATAAGGACGCATTATTAAAATTGGGCTTAATTTATCTAAAAAAAGGGGCATTTGATAAAGCTGAGGAAGTCTTCAAAAAACTGATTGCCAAGGATGGGAATGAGGCTGTATTCCACAGTAATTTAGGACGCGCATTATATGAACAAAAGAAATTTGATGAAGCTTTGGAAGCATATTTGAAATCAATTTCTTTAGATAAAACAAGGGCAGCCAGATTTTTAAGTACAGCAGAAGTATACCGGGCGTTATCAGAACCGATTAAAGCTGAAGAAATGTATAAACGCGCTTGTGAGCTGGAGCCTGATAATATCGACTTTTTACTTGCATTCGCACACTATGAAGTTGAGCTCGGCAAAAAAGCTCAGGCTAAATATTACCTTCGCCAAGCACTAAAAAATGATCCAAATAATCATCTGGCAAAAGAAATGATTGCGGAACTTGACTAACCGCCTGTTCCCGTCTCTCCGCCACTGGGACCTACAAGCACTTTTGCCGGTATTGCTTTGTAAGTGGTATATAAAGGTTCAATAATTGTTTCGCCGTCAGCAGTTGTTAAATGCCTGAACCAATTTGCGTTAAATCCGGTATGGGCGTTTTCCATCCATTTAGTCTGGCCGGGTGCAAGTGAAGGGGTTTCTATATATTGTGTTGGGCCAGGAGAACGGTACCCTCCGAGATAAGGGCCTTCAAGTTCAACGCTGCGGCCATCGCTTGTTCCGTAAAATTTAAAATATGCATTTATGCCTTCGGTATAGCCCTGAATTAAAATAGAGCCTGGCGTATTATTTGTGAATTTAACATCATGAACACCCGGATAAATAGTCGCATCGAGGCCATAACCATAAACCTGCGAATAATACGATACAGCATATGAATGAGGAGTTCGTTCAACAATTGGTAAGCCTGCAAATAAAGCCGCTCTAAACATCGTAGATGAAACCTGACATAAACCTCCGCCATACTCCGGAATCGTGCCCTCGGGCTTAATAACGAGCTCAGGAACAAAGCCTGTGTATGCTTCTACCGGACCTAAAATCGCATTAAAAGAAAATGTTTCACCTGGTGCAATAATATGGCCGTTAAATTTAGCGATACCTGCATTTATATTGTGAATTCTGTTGTTTGTTGAGCCTGCAAATGCACTTTTGCCTGTTGCGATAAGCTCTTTTATTCCAAGGTCCTGCAAATCTTTTGAAATTTCAACCTCAGCAGGCCTTAGATTTATTGGAATCGGCACTTCATCAATATTATTATTAACAGCTAAAGTTAGCGCTGTCAGAAGATGGTCTCTGTTAATTATCTGGCCGTTTTCTCCTTTGCCTTCAAACTGTATTTGCCCCTCTTCGTCCTTCCATATTTTAACTCCTTCGGGTTCTGATTCGAGAATCGGAGATAATTTTTCGTCAATATACTGATTGAATAAATCAGGCAAAATATTGATAGTTAGGTTTTTGTTTAATGAAACAGATTCACCCAGATCAAAAAGTCCTTCAGTATTCATACTTAAATCGATGCTCGCAACATCACCCAATTCCAGCTCATCAGTGTAGTCAAATCTTATCCAATCAATATAGTCGATGGGTTTAATTTTAAAATTGAAATTTTCATAATTAAGCGTGATTTGATGGTTCAATTTTTCTTTAATTTCATCTAGTTTCGACTCAAGGTCTGCAGCTGAAACAAGAGGCGCAGTGTCAACGGCTGAAATTTGAACTATGTTATCCTGAAGTTTTGAAGTGTTTTCTTTAAGGTCATCAAAAAGTTTTCTTACATCGATATTTTTCCCTGCTTTTTCAGGCATCACAGTTAAAACACCCTGATCAAAAGCAAGATAGGCATTTTTTGTTTTTTGCTCATCAAAAGTAAATTCTTGTTCAATGTTTCTTAAAGCCAATTCAACATCAATAGTATTCTGATAAGGCAAATCCTCGCTATTCCAGGCGGTTGAGAGAATGGTTGCCAAATTAGAATTATCAAACTGAACGAAATTTATATTATTAATTGTGGATATTGTATCCAGCTCGATACCAAGTTGCGCAGGTAAAAGCTCAATTTCATTTTCATCCAATTTAATTTTCATCGGAGTATCCAAAAATGACTGACCTTTTTCAAAGAGTTTATTTTGTACTTCGTCAACAGTAAGTGAACTAATATCAATTCCTGCAACCCGCGTTCCAGGCGCTGCATTGTCCAGTAATCCATATGTCACTATAAGTGAAGAAAGCTGAAATATAACAAATAATGCAAATGCTGGAACAGCAATAAAAATTGGCGTTCTGGCCTTATATAAAAATTGGGAAATTTTGTTTTGCTTTTTTTCTTCAGGCTTTTTAGGTTCTTCAGCCTTTTTAGTTTTCGCTTTATTTGCCTTTGGGGAATTTGCTTTAACAGAAGAGGCCGGCTTTTTTTTAGCCTTTGGCACAGCAGTATTTTTAGTCTGCTTCTTTAGCTGCTTTTTCTTCTTCTTTTTCTTAGCCATAGCTTGTACATTGCTATTTTCGGAATATTGATTTTGCAGATTTCCATACTCTGCCGCCCTTGTCTTTAGCCTGTTCTTTTAAATTATCAAAATCTCCTTCGTGTTCGTTTATAAATTCTTTTCCTTTTTCATATGCTTCTTTTCCTTTTTCCTTAAGATACTTTCGGGTTTCGTCTCCTTTTTTCGGCGCCACTGTCATTCCAACAACCGATCCGATTGCGCCGCCTATGATTGCACCCATCACGAGTTTATCAACCATGCCCTTCTTTTTTTTCTTTTTACGTCCAAACATATTTAATAGGATTATTTTGCGTAGTCAACAGCACGTGTACGCCTTATCAAATTAACTTTAATTTTTCCGGGATAATTTAAGCTTTTTTCTATTTCCTGCGCAATATCTTTTGCTGTTTTATCCATTTCAGCATCACTAATATCTTCAGGATTAATCAAAACTCTTAATTCACGTCCAGCTGAAATAGCAAATGATTTTTGTACGCCATTATATGAACTAGCAATATGCTCCAGTGCATGCAGCCTTTCCAAATATTTATCAAGAGATTCCTGACGAGCACCCGGTCGGCCAGCAGAGATTGCATCAGATGCCATAACCAATCTGGCTTCAGGAGTTTGAGGAGTTTCTGCTTCATGGTGTGTCCATGCCGCATGAATTTCTTCAGGAGTAAAGCAACCGTATTTGGTCATAATTTCACGGGTAAGCACATCGTGCGAAGACCCTTCTATATGCTGATCAATCGCTTTTCCGATATCATGAAAAAATGCTGCAATTTTAACCATTTCAGTGTCAAGTCCAAGCTCTCCCGCTAAAAGTTCCGCCATTGAAGCTACCTCAAAAGAATGAAGTAAAATGTTTTGACCGTAACTTGTTCTATATTTAAGTCTACCGATAATTTTTATAAGATCTTTAGGAAATTCACGCTTGAATCCCATTTTTTTAACTGCTTTTTCTCCGACTTTTTCAAGATCCTGTTCAATAATTTTTTTAGCTGCCGCAATTGCGTTTTTTATATCCTGCTCTTTGATATAGCGCATTGTAACAAGCTTTTCGAGAGTAATCCGGGCAACATTTTTACGTAAAAGATCGAATGTTGCGATTGTAATTGTTTTAGGTTCGTCGTTAAATACGATGTCAATATCCAGAAGTTCTTCAATTTTTTTAACAGTTTCTGCATTGGGCCCAACGATTACAGCTTTTGCTTCATCGCGAGGAACAATAACTTTTGCTTCTTTTTTCTCAACCGAAGTTTCGTCGCTGAATTTTTGTAAAGAGCTGCGGATAATTTCTTTTGCTATTTTTTCCGCGTTTTCTCGCACTTCATCAACTTTTTTTGAAATTCTTTCAACTGCTTCCATTGAAATTTCTTTTTCAAATTTCGAAACAAGTGCCATTTTAAGATTTTCAATTTTTTCTCCTGACTGGGTAGCCAACCTTTGTTTTATAAGTTCTTCAAGCTGAATTTGCCTTTCCTCACTTTCTTTAATTTGGCTTTCATTATCAATTATTGCGCCTCTCAAGTGATCATTTTTCATTTCTTTTCTTTCTAGAGCTTCCTCCTTAAATTTCACGTTTTGTTCAATAGTATGGATGAGAGTTTTCATCTGATTCATCGTATCTTCTGTGTTTTGACTTACACTCTGGGTTTTTTCATTTGCCTCTCTTTTTATTTGCTCTGCTTCTTCTTTGGCCTGCTGTAAAAGTTCGTCGTTTTTCTGTTTTGTCTTTGCAATATCAACAAAATTAATCCTTCGAAAAATAGCCTGGCTTACAATAGCGCCAAGAACCAATGCTCCCGCGATTATTAATATATTAGTTAAGTTCATTATAGTACGTGTAACATGCTGTTTAGTGCTGATATTTTACTCTTGTCCAAGCTAAAAAACAAGGAAATATGAGGAGGGGTAGACCGAGTCTACCGGGCAGACCAGGTTCGAAGGGTAGACCAGGTCTGGCGGCCAGACCTGGTCTAAAAAAAAATATTTTAGAAAATTTTTAGAATTTCTTAATAATTGGGGAATATTATGGGGGTATGAGAAAAAATATCCTTTGTAAATACACGGCTTACCACATATATAATCGCGGATTTTATAAACAAAAATTGTTTTTAAGCGAGTCGGATTACAGGTTTTTTATGTTCAAAATTGCGCAGCTTAAAGAGCTTCTAAATATAAAAATATATATTTGTTGTTTAATGCCAAACCATTATCACCTGCTGCTAAGATGTGGGCAAAAACCTGATAAAATTCCAAAATTTATGCATTTGCTCAATCTTTCCTATGCAAGATATTTTAATTACAAATACGATAATTCCGGGCATGTATTTCAGGGGCCATATCAAAATAAACCAATCGCAACAAAAAATTCATTCAAGCATGTTTATAATTATATAAATGAAAATCCGGTTGAAGCGGGGCTTGTTAAAAATTCAGACGACTGGCCTTATAAGGTAATTTATAATAAAATGTAAGATAGTTTTATTTTTTAACCCAAACGGGTATGGAACTATCGCTCTATTTAGCGCAGCTGCTTGGAGTAGTTTTGGTTGTGATCGGTTTGTCGCTGTTGATAAAAATAAATTTTTATCAAAAAATGTATCAAAAAATCGTGAAAGACGAGGTAATGTTGGTTTTTTTCGGAATTTTGGCTTTAGTGGTTGGAACAGCAGTTGTATTGGTTCACAATATTTGGGAATCAAGCTGGGTTGTTATCATCACTATCTTTGGATGGGTTGGCGTTATTAAAGGTGTAATGTTATTGCTTCTTCCTGGCGAAACAGGACAAATGACATCTAAATGGTTCAAGGGAAAAGGCCTGCTTATTGCTGCAGGACTATTTTATTTGATTCTCGGTCTTGTACTTGGATATTTCGGATGGTTCGCTTAGTCAATTTTACCCACCTCATCTAATTGAGTTAATACAGCCGAAGTTATATCTTGTGACTCATCTGAGACAGGCTCCATGTCTAAATGGCTTGGAGCTTGTTTTCCTTCTATTACATCCCACAATTCTGGTGGCCTGTAAGGAAAACTTAATTCCTTATTTTTAAAAACCGGTGAAAGAGTAACCCTGCCTTTTGAAACATAATAAGCCTGAGCAAGGTAATGCAGCATATATGTAATCATTTCTACTCCCTTTTTAATTGCAATAGCCCTTTGTGTTAAATTCCCGGTGCTGTTGGCTTGCTCTATTATTGCTTCAACTTCAGCAAGAGCAGAGTCCATCAATAAAAAATCTCTATTGAATTTTGCTGGATCAAAGTTACCTTCCTGATCTGGCAAAGGGAGCTTATCAATTGTTCCCATATAATTTTTTTAAAAAAAGGAGTTTATTATATCTTTATTGTGGCAGTTGTCAACAAAGTATGTTATAATTTCATTAATTTTTTAACCTTATAAATATGGATGCTGTTGCATTGCTTGTAGCTCAGCTGTATGGGGCAGTCGCGGTTGCTCTTGGGCTTGGCTTTCTTTTTAATGCAAAATACTACCAAAAGGTTGTTGCTGACATGATGAAGGACACAACTTTTATGTTCATGTGGAGTATGATTGCTATTACGATTGGACTTTTGATTATCCTAAATCACAATATTTGGGAAGCAAACTGGGCTGTGCTTGTTACCCTTATCGGTTGGATCGGTCTTGTAAAAGGTGTGTGGCTTATGGTCTTTCCAAAAACAGTTAGAATCTTTGAAGGGTGGTTTAAAAATGCGGCTTTCTTTATGGCTGCAGGTGCGGGTTCTTTGATTTTAGGGCTCGTTCTTCTTTATTTCGGATTCTACGCATAAGCGAAACTCTCTTTTCCCCTGTCCAATAAATAATTGGCAGGGGAATTTTTTTGTAAAAGAAAAAAATGTGGTATAATGCTTTAAAATATATAACCAAAAAATCATGCAAAAAGAGTACATCGACCTGAAACTTAAAAATTTAACTTCAGGAGCTTATCTCCTGTCGGTTTTTCATCTTGTCCCGGCCAAAGGAATTGATATCTTAGATGCTGCTTCAGAGGTTGCAGCTGAATCAAGCACTGGTTCAAATATAAAAGTTACTGATACAAAATTATCAGTAGGGCTTGATGCAAAAGTTTATAAAGTTGATAAAAAGAAAAATCTTGTCTGGATTGCTTATCCATGGAGAATATTTGATAGAGGAGGCAATATCCAAAATATTATGACTTATATAGCCGGAAATGTTTTTGGTATGTCTACAATAAAAGCTTTGAAGCTTTTAGATGTTTGGTTTCCTAAAGAAATGCTTAAAGCTTATGACGGACCTAATGTTTCACTCCCTGATATTCGAAAATATTTAAATGTCTATAACAGACCAATTTTAGGAACAATTATTAAACCTAAAATCGGATTAAAACCAAGTGAATTTGCACATAAAGCTTATTTGTTCTGGAGTGGCGGAGGAGATTTCGTTAAGCATGATGAACCGCAGGCTGATCAGGATTTTTGCCCTTACTTTAAAACCGTTGATGCAATTCGAAAAGCTATGGATAAGGCGGAAAAAGAAACCGGGCATAAAAAAATCCACTCATTTAATATTTCTTCTCCGGATTTTATGACAATGAAAAAGCGTGCGGAATATATAATTAAAAAGATGAAAAAAGGAAGCTATTGTTTTCTTGTTGATGGAATTACTGCGGGCTGGACAGCTGTTCAGACAGCAAGAAGATTATGGCCAAATGTTGTAATCCACTTCCACAGAGCAGGACATGGAGCAATGACAAGACCTGAAAATCCAATTGGATATACAGCTACTATCCTTGCTAAATTCGCAAGACTTGCTGGAGCTTCGGCTGTTCATACAGGAACTGCAGGTATAGGTAAAATGGCAGGTGATGTAAATGATGATATTCAGGCGGCTAATGCGGCATATCTTCCAAAGTCAAAAACTGAATTCTTTACCCAGGACTGGCATGGAATGAAAGGTACAGTTCCAATTGCTTCGGGCGGATTAAACCCTACAAAATTAAAACCTTTTATTGACGTTATCAAAAGTGTTGATTTTATAACCACAATGGGCGGAGGTGTTCATGGGCATCCGGGAGGCACAAAAGCAGGTGCTACCGCTCTAGTGCAGGCATGCGAGGCATGGCAAAAGAAGAAGAGTATAAAAGAATATGCAAAGAACCATGTAGAACTTGCGCAGGCGATAGAGCGCTTTGGTAAGATGGAATAATTTATTCTACATTCTACAAAAATGTTTCACTAAAAATCTTGGTGTATTCGGCGCGTGTGATAGAAATGTTTGGCCTAAAGGTTCCATCTGAATAGCCCTGTACAATCAAAAGTTTATATCCGACCATTACTACGTTGTAGTACCAGTTTTCAAAGAAGATATCGCTGAACGGATTGTTGACTCCAACTATGTCGATATCTTGAAGCTCTTTAGCATATATCATCATTTTTAGAGCTTCAGCTCTTGTCACTTTTAATCCGGGACCAAAAGTTCCATCGTTATAACCCTGCAACACTCCTTTATCTGTCAAAAACCCTATGTAGCCGCCAAACCATTCGTCACATGACACATCTGAATAGAAATCTGCTAAACAAGAAGCGTTGGTTATATTTTTATCAAACCATAGAGCAATCAACTTGGCTGCTTCAGCACGCGTAATGTATTGATCGGGTTTGAAGGTGTTGTCTTCATATCCCTGAACATATCCGAGGTTATACACCTTGTTTATGTATGCTTCCGCCCAGTGCCCATCAATGTCTATAAAAGGGGAGCTCAAAACAGATTCTCCAGGAGTGTTTATAATACCTCCACCGCCACCGCCGCCGCCTCCTGATGGCGGAACAACGACAGTACATTGGTCTGTTGTATAAACCTGTAGACGCAAAACCACCTGAGCTCCTGTGCCGGTAATTGTCGCGGTCGTTGTTGGACATGTTGGAACAAGCGTGTAATCACTTGAACCTGAAACTTTTGTGATCTTCAAATAATTTCCACCAACGGTTGTATTAAAAGTGATTGCAGAAAGGTTGTCGATTGTAATATCAATATAATTTGATTCAACATAAAGATTTGTTGCGACACCGCCTGTTGCAGCAGTGATTGTTGTTGCTGCCGCTGTATCCGCGGTATTTAAATCAAAATTTGTGACATCCGTAATGGTAACGTCGTTGATAGCGAAAGCTACAGTCGACGATAAAAAAAATATAATCGCGAATAATGCTGTAAATTTTTTCATATTTATTGAGGTGTTTCGGTATTCTCACCTTCTGCAGTTGGCGCAGGTTGCATTGTCACAGGCCCTACTTTAATAATTTTATTTGCCTGATAATCATAAATTATTGCTGTATCCGGATAAATAATCACACGATCGCCATTTTTCGCATTTCCAAAAAAGTCAGGCTGCTCTTGTTTTAAAGCTTCAGCATCTTTAATAACAGCTATTGTTGGATCAAAATCATCAGGTAACAGTATAATCTTTTTAAGACTTTCCAATGCCATCTGATCTTCTTGCTGCATAGTTTGTTGTTCCTGCGTCTGAAGACCGAGCTGGTAAGTTTGAATAACGCCGGCACGATCAAGTGCAAAATAAATTGCAAAAAGAACAACTAGAGCAATAATAAAAATTATTACAATTTTAATTGCGAGACTTAGTTTTTTGGATTTAAGAAGGTTTGATTTCATATAATATTAAGTTAATTTTGTTATGGTTAGGGTTATTCTTGGTTTAGTTGTACCGTAGTCATTATTTGAAAACAAGCCAACACTGTGTCCTGTACCGTCTGCTGTTAATTGAAGTTGAAGCAAATCGCTTGCCGACAAATTGACCATGAAAGAATTCATTAATCTGACCGGTCTATTACCCTTGGACGGAGAAGAAAAAGCTGCGCTGCCGCTTATTTCCGCAGCATTTTTTGTAGCACGAATCGTAACTGTACTATCCCCGTTGTTATCTCTGCCAACTTCGGCATTATATTGTACTAGATAAAGGCCGGCTGCAGGAGCGGTAAAATTACCTGCGCTGTAAGTCCAGCCACTTGCAACCGCTGAAGGGTTGGTAAAAGTAATCGTTTGAAATGCGCCAGTACTTAATACGGTTTGATCCGTAGTATCATACGCAAACAGATAATTGGCAACGTTGGCATCGCAATTTTTCCATGCTCCGTTATCATAACAGCGCCTTGTATTTGAATTGGAGTTATAATACATCGCCCCGTTGGTGCCGGTAGGATCTCCGGCGGTTGTTTTAGTATCAAGAACAAATAACGTGCCAGTTGTATCAACGGTGCCCAATTTTAATGCTCCGCCTCCTGTCGCGTCATTAATTGTTAAATTTTGGCCCGCGAGATTTATTGAAGTGCTTGCGTCAAGCGTCATTGAATCACTGAACTGCGCAAAATCGAGTGAGTCGTCAATAACAGAAGGTGCAGCCCATTTAACCCCGGCTGCAGAAGCTGAATCCTGAGTTAAAACATAACCGTTAAGTGCCCCTAAAGGTACTCTGGCCGGAGTGTTGCTTGCACTATATCCGATTAAATCTCCTTTTGCCGTTCCGATTGATTTTGCAATCTGAGCTGTATTTGTTACATTGCCCAGGCCGACATCCGAATTTGTTAATGTTTGCCATGAAATATCTGTTCCATCTGATTTTAAAACCTGGCCGGCAGTGCCTCTGCCCAGTCTTGTAGTTGTATTTGTTGCGTCCCTATATACTAAATCTCCCCTGGTTGTCATTGGATCTGTAAATATTGTTGACCATGATAATGTGCCTGAACCGTTTGTAGTTAAAGCCTGTCCGTTTGTTCCGGTGTTAATTGGTAAAGTTAATGTGTAATCCGTAGCTATTGGAGGTGAAGTTAATGTGATGTAATTCGTTGAACCATCCGCTATTTTTAATGAACCGGTATTTGCCCCATTGCCTGTTTGAAACGACCCTATGTTGGTCGTAGCTACGCCTGCACTACCTATTGTTATACCTGTTGCATTTGTTGTTCCAAGGTTTAATCCTGCTGCTGAATCAATTGTTAATGCACCTGAAGAAGTTGACCAGGTTGAAGCTGCCCCTGCTGTTAAAGTTAAAGCTGCTGCATTAGTTGATATGCCCAGTGCTCCGCCTCCTGTTAAATCATTTATCGTGAAATTGAATCCCGCGAGATCTATTGAAGTGTTTGCATCAACTGTCATTGTGTCGATCAACTGTGCAAAATCGAGAGAATCATTTCCGATAGTTAGACTTGACCATTTTACACCTGTAGCCTGACCTGAATCGACAACAAGATATTGACCGTTGGCGCCTACTGGTAATCTTACCGGTGAATTACTCGCGGTGTATGCGATTAAATCACCTTTTGCCGTTCCGATTGATTTTGAAATCTGAGCATCGTTCGTTACGTTGCCAAGACCTACATCCGAACTCGTCAGAGCTGTCCATGCAGGGTCTGTGCCATCAGATTTCAATACCGTTCCTGAAATACCAATTGGCAATCTGGCTGGAGCTCCCGCAGTATAATAGGCCATATCCCCTTCGGTAGTCATTGGATTCACAGGATTTGTCCAGGACAAGATGCCACTGCCATTAGTAGATAAAAACTGGTTTGGGGTGCCGTCGTCAGCCGGCAAAGTTAACGTGTAATCTGCGGCAATCGCCGGTGAGATTAAGGTAATATAATTAGATGAACCGTCTGCTATTTTTAACGAACCGGTGTTTGAATCATTGCCTGTCTGAAATGACCCTGCGTTGATCGTGGCTGCACCAGCATTGCCTATATTTACCGCCGTAGCGTTTGTTGTGCCCAAATTTAGAGCATCCGGAGTTGTTGTTCCCGCATCAATCGTTAATGCTCCTGCTGTGGTTGTCCAGCTGGATGCCGCGCCACCGGTTAAAGTTAATGCGCCGCCTGAAGTAAAGCTTGATGCGCTGGTCGGCGTTAAATCAACCGAACCTGCGCCTGAAGCAGTAAAGTTGCCTGAAGTTAGAATTAATGCAACATCAGCGCCGGAAGTGGTTATAGTTGGCCCTGCGGTATAAGCCTGTTCTAAAGTGGTTGCCGAAGCTGCTGATGAACCACAGTTTTTCCAGCCTCCTGCTTCATAACAGCGGAAAAGATTATCAAACTCATTATAGTACATCGCGCCATTATATCCGCCTGCAGGATCGCCTGTAGTTGATTTTACATCAACGCTAAATAAATCCGGTGTTGTTGAGCCTGCGCCGCCTGCACCTATTTTAACACTGGCTGTTGTACCTGAACCGGCTGCCTGCAAAGTTAAATCCCCGGCGCCTGTTCCCCATGTAGTGGCAGCTGCAGAAGTAATTGTTAAAGCTCCTGAACTTGTTGACCAGGTTGATGCTGCTCCTCCTGTTAAAGTTAAAGCGCCTCCTGAATTAAAGCTTGAAGCGCTGGTAGGCGTTAAATTAACCGCGCCTGCGCCTGTAGCTGTAAAATTGCCTGAAGTTAAGGTGAAAGCAATATCAGCTGCGCCTGCTGTTGTTATTCCCGGGCCATTATTATATGCGCTCTGTAAACTTGCTGTGCCTCCTGTTGTATCGCAGTCGCTCCATGAACCATTTACATAACAACGGAATTTATTTGCATTTGCATTGTAATACATTGCTCCGTTTGTTCCGGCAGGATCACCTGCGTCTGATTTTACATCAAGGGCAAGTAAATCCGGAGTTGCTGAGCCAGCTCCTCCATCGCCTATTTTCACATATGCTGTTGTTGTTGTTCCTGCTGGTCGTAGCGCTATATCTCCGGCTGTTGTTGAAAAGCCGGAAGTTGCTCCGCCGTTTAAAGTAAGGGCTGCGCCACTTGTTAGATCTATTGTCCCGGCCGAACTGTTACCTATTGTTACTGACCCTGTTGATGTGCCATTATTAATTGTTGTATTAAAATTGCTGTTATTGTTTATATTCGTTACAGCACCGGAAATCTCAGCCCCTGCGTTGCCTGTTAATAAACCTGCTGAGGTAATGGTGCCGGTTCCTGTAGTATAAAGATTCCCCGAGGTAGTAATGTCGTCGCCGTCATTAACCGGAGAAATGGTTGTACCTACCCTCTTAAGAGGAGGTAAGGCTCCCATCCACGACAGGTTGCCTGAACCGTCTGTAACCAAAGCATCCCCGCTTGAGCCGTCATCAGCCGGCAAAGTATATGTCGTTGAAGTTGTAACTGCTGCCGGAGCTGCAAATCCGACATAATCCGATGCGGCATTTGAAAATCTTATCTCTCCGTTTACATCAAGCTCAGAACCCGGAGTTGTTGTGTTGATTCCCACGTACCCGTTTTCGTCAATTCTCATCTGTTCATTTGTAGCAGCTGCGCCACCACCAGTAATAAATTTAATACTCATACCCGGCTCTACAGTACCAATTATCATATTTCCACCTTGCGTACCAGTAAAGTCCCCAACGTTAAAAAGGAATGCATCATGCGGAACTGCAATACCATAGGTAGGATCGCTAAATCCAGAAGAAGCAATTCCCATTGCGGCATAATTGGTTCCAGTGTCTCCATCATCAGCTGTAGCTGCAAAAACTGAGGCAGCAGAAGTTCCAGAATTTCTATCTCTAACTTCAATATAAAGAGGCGCATCGATATCACCATAAGCTGAGATAACAGAGGATGATGAAGTAGGCCCAGACTCTACTTTTAATCTTTCGGGATTAACCGGGTCAAAAGAATTACTGCCTATAGCTACGTTACCATTTTCATCTATTAAAAACGGCGTTGTATCTCCTGAAGAATCGTCAACTCTGAAGCTGTTTCCGTTTCCTAAATTTTCCACAAATAAAGGCATGGCTGTTGACGAAGCCAGGGTCGAAGCGGTCAATATTACCGGTGCTCCGCTGGCGGTTGACGCCACATTTTCACCAAAAGTGAAACCTTTTTTATTGGCTGTGGTCAGCGACCAATTCCATCTTTGTGCGTTATCGCCGTTATTTATTGTATTAGCTGCTACGGCAGCGCTTGTTGTGTCTAGTGCCGCGCTGGCGCAATTGCTCCATGAGCCGTTTACATAGCAGCGAAATTTATTTGTATTTGCGTTGTAATACATTGATCCGTTACTACCTAATACCGGATCTCCTGCGTCACTTTTAACGTCAAGAGCCAAAATATCGGGTGTGGTTGAACCAGCCCCACCATCTCCAACCTTTACAACTCCTGTAGTGGCTGAATCTGCTGCCTGAAATTTTATTTCACCTGTAGGCGAAGTAATTGTATTGGCTCCGCCCTGTAAAGTAACGGTTGATGCACTTTCTATCACAACGGCTCCTGCCAAACTGCTTCCAATATTAACTGTTCCGGTTGAAGTGCCTGTATTTATATAAGTGTTAAAATTGCTGTCTTTATTTATTTCTACGTCAGCACCGCTGATATCTGCGCCTCCGCTGCCGGTTAATAATCCTGCTGAAGTTACTGTTCCTGTTCCGGTTGCTGAAATGTTACCAGTGGTTGTAATATCGTCACCCGCGATTAACGGCGAAAGTACTGTACCAATTCTTTGCCATACGCTGGTTGCGGATGCCCATGATAAATTGCCTGAACCATCGGTTACCAAAGCCTGACCGCCGGTTCCGTCGTCTACCGGCAAAGTATAAGTTGTTGAAGTTGTAACTGCTGCCGGAGCTGTGAATCCGACATAATCCGATGCGGCATTTGAAAATCTTATCTCTCCGTTAACATCAAGTTTTGATCCCGGAGTTGTTGTGCCAATTCCAACATTGCCAAGGGAATCGATTCTTAATCGTTCGTTGCTGGCATCCAGGCCTCCTCCGGTAGCAAATTTAATACTCTTATTAGGTTCTGCGGTACCAATAACGAGATTTCCTCCTCCAGTACCTGAAAAATCAGCAACATTAAAAATATATGCATCATGGGGACCTGCAATCGAATAAAGTGGGTCTGCAAAACCCGACGACGCAATACCTGTTGTGATATAATTTGAAAATGTTGTGCCGTCATCAGAAACTGAGGATATGGCTGAACTGGCGTTGATGCCAGAATTTCTGTTTTGAATGCTTATATATTGGGGAGCATTGATATCCCCGTAAAAGCCGGAGATTCTTTGAGATCCGGGTTCGGATTCAACTTTCAATTTTTCAGTATTGGCTACGTTAAAAGTAGAAGTGCCGACACCGACCTGCCCAGTTTCTGTTACTACAAAAGGCGTGGTATCACCCGGCTCGTCATCAACACTTATACTGTTGTTATTGCCAAAATTTTCAATATGTAAGGGTTGTGCGGTTGAACCAACAAGAGTGGAAATTCCCAAAAGGCGCGGATCCCCACCTGCTGTCGAAGCTAAATTTTCAGAAATATTTAGTCCTATCTGATCCGCTGTGGTAAGCGACCAATTCCATATCTGGGCGAAGTCGCCGTTATTTATTGTATTCGCCACTATCGCGGAACCGATTGAAGAAAGAACAACAGAAGCCGCAGAAGCAATACAGTCTTTCCAGGAACTGTTTTCGTAACAACGAAATTTACTGTTTGTTGTATTGTAATATATAGCACCATTCACCCCTGCCGGGTCAGGATCGGGTTGGGATCCAAGCAGGATAAAGGATCCGTCTCCGGCTTTAACATCACCGTCCGTTGTAACATCTGTACCTATATTTGTTGCGGCAAAAGCAGCAGGGATGGCTGAAACTAGTCCACACTGAAATATAACCAAAAAACAAATAAGTGTTTTTAAAAATCTTTTTTTTACTAGAAACATAAATTTTAATTTATTGAAATTTTTCTGAACAGAATAACAGGAGGATCACAAATCAATAATACAAAAAAGTCTCTTGTTTAACAATAAAAATTGAATTATATAAGAATATTGCGTTGACATGCTTTAGTTTAATATTTTTGTTTTTTCGAAAAAAATTTTTATATAAAAAATATTTAACATTTATGAATTAGCTATTTAACAAAATATCCTATATTATATAATTTCACTTAATCTATATCAGATGGTTTCTTCCGCTTATAACTCTCAAGGCCAATCATTTGATGATGATGGGGTTTTTTACAGTCATCCTGGAGAAACTTTAACTGAAGTGATGAAGGATACATGCCAAAGATATCCCGAAGACCCCTTCTGCTTTTTAAATGAACGATCTTTACATGAAAGAGGACAATTTTTAATTGAAAATTTCGGGCGTGAGAGCGTTCATAACAATTTTACTGTTGCCTATGCAGTTAAGGCGAATGCCCGAAAGCGAATTCTTCAGGTTTTGGCCGGTGCCGGGATAAAAGATTTTGACTGTGCTTCTCCTAATGAAATGAAGGATGTGCTGGCGGTAAATCCGGATGCAAGAATTCTATATAATCATCCTGTTAAAAGACAAAAAGACATTGAGGCTGCCCGCGCAATGGGAGTAAGCCATTTTACTATACAGTCCCGTGCGGAACTTGAAAAAATTCTAACTCATTCGCAAAACAAGCCTCTGGAGCTGGTTGTGCGTATGGAGACTCCCAACGAGGACGCCGTGATTGATCTTTCAACAAAATTCGGCGCTTCAAGGGAAGAAGCTGAAAACCTTCTGGATCGTCTGGATGGATTGCCCAATGTAACAGGTGGGTTAGGGGTGCATACTGGTTCGCAAAATAAAAATCCGCGAACGTTCAGAAATGCTATTTCGCAGATTGCCGAAGTTGCAAAAGCTCACAAAAATATTCATATTATTAATCTTGGAGGAGGTATTCCCGTTAATTATTTCCCAAAAGACAAGTATGAGGTATCGGAATATATTACAGCAATAAACATGGCAATTAAAGAATTGCTTGGGGATGGCTATGAGATAATAATCGAACTGGGCCGTTCAATTATTGCTGAAGCTGTTGATCTTGTAATTCCGGTTACAAGTGTTGAAAAAAGAAGCGGGGAAAGATGCGCCTATATTTTTAATGGTCTTTTTACCAGTTTCAGCGATAGCGTTGTACACCCGGGATGGAAATATAATTTTCAGCCATATTCGCCTCGCGGAAAAAAATTCTCAGAAGAAAAAGTTCCCTTTACTATTTTTGGAAGAACCTGCGATTCAGGAGATGTAATCCATAATGTAGATCTTCCGGTGAATATTGAAACTGATGACTACTTATGGGTGGCTGAAGCCGGGGCTTACCTGGACTGTCAGGGAACGCTTTTTAACGGTTTTGGATTGCCGGAATATATTTCATATAACACTTTAACCTAAAAATATATGGACTCTCAAGATGATGGTATTGAAATTATGCAATACCCGGATATGAGCCAACTGCCGGATGATAAACTGCATGAGCTTGCAAAACAGGAACGCGAATGGTTCGGGTACAAAGGGTTTGGGGAATATGCCGTGTGTACAAATCCGGAATGCAGACGCGTTTTGTCTGTTGATGAAGTTTACGGTGTTAAAGACACTCTCCAGGAATACGTGCCTCTTGAAGAACTCGAAAGAACCCGCGAAGTTGATTTAAGATGCCCCGACTGCGAGGCGAAAGCCGAATTTATGCTCCATCCGGAATTGATGGCACGATACCTGAAGTTATATTTTTCCCAGAAAGTTTACGGAGCTTTACTTTTAAAAGAGGGCAAAATAGAAGGTTCTTCTGTTTCATTTGTGGCTCCGTTAAGAGACGGCGTCGAATCAAACATTAATTACAGGGGAACCTATGATGTTGATGGAATTGTCAGGGAAATTGCACAAAGAATCGAAATGACAATTGAAGAAGCCGCCTCGCATGAGACGCTTTTCTGGAACAGAATGGCTCTTTCAAGAAAGGTGAGAGGAGGTCAAAATTTTGCAAATCTGGCTGCGGCGGTTTTAAATCAACATCCTGAATATGATGATCTTATTGCGGTCGGTGAAACACGCCGGGATTCAAATTTATATCCGCTCATACATGCTTTCGGCTACGAAGATCTGCAGTATGATCCATATGGCGGCGTTGCAATTCTGCTTAGAAAAGCAGGAGACTTGAGAAGAGCAGTTTCTATGCCGCGAGATGAGTTCAGGCATGAATTTGGTGACAGGCTGGCGGAAGGCAGAGATATTCAGGCTGAATATAGAAGCCTCCATCCTTCAGAAAACTTAGAAAAAGATAAAAAGTATTTTAAAGGGATCCCCCTTGTTCCGGAGAGACTAATAAATTCAGGTATTTCGATAAATGATGTGACTGACGCTTCAGCATTTGAAACCAGGGAGGGGAAAAAAGTGAAAATTGAAAATTATACTTCAGAAGAAATCTCGGAAAAAACTTTAAGGGAAATTTCCGACTTTTTCAGATATATTTTTGCAAATGCATTTAAACAGTTTCTTGTTTATCCTTCTGAAGGAAAGCCTATTTCTGCAGCTCAGGTATTTGGAACAGATAAAAAATATGTGTCGATGGAAGATCTGGATACTTTTGATTTGGATTCTTATTCGCATCATCCTGTTACCGGAGAAAAGGCTGTATTCTGGCATGATCCGGAAGTCACATTACAGAGATTTGAGGAAAAATCACAGGAAAATGCACATTTTACAATGCTGCGTGATATAGAAAACGACAACCTTCTCGGTTTAATGTTCGGGCATCAGACCACTGTGCAGGGAGTTTTTGAAAGTGAAGAATGGCAGGATCCTTTGTATTATTCTAGCGTTCGCTCACCGAAACAAAGAGATTTTGGCAAATTTTTAGCAAGAATTAATGAAGAAAGAATCAAACGCAGCCTATGCCCATTTACCCCTGAAAGCATTATTTATGGCTGGAACTGTGTTGTAACGGATCCCAGCGTCCGCGGTCTTCAAAATCTTACAAGATTAAGTTCGGCATTTTTTGACAACATTCCACAGAAGCTTCGCGAAAGCCTGGTCGTAATAGGTGAAGGACAGTTTGCATCAAAAGCCTATTCGTTATTTGTTGCCGGTGGAGCCCATGAAATAGGTGGAATTTTATCTGAAAAAGAAAAACTGGAGCCGGGAGATCCTGTAATATTAAGTTCGCCCTTGGGAGAATTGGCAGAATTGTTCTCCTCGTCGCCGGAACAAATTATAGAAAAACTCAAAGCCGGCCAGTCGTAAGGGGGCTTTGTTTTTTGGTGGAGATGCCGGGAGTCGAACCCGGGTGCAAAGGCTTAAAATGCCAGCGTCTACAATCTTAGTCCGTTTTAATTACGTCTCGTGAATAGAAAGCGAACAAAAAAATACACGAGCCGGGTGGTTTAGTCTACATCCTCGCCAATAATCTAAACCGTAAAAAATTGGCCAGCCTGATAATTGGCGCCTTTATGGAATATCAGACATCAACCATAAAGACGTAAACGCATTGGCGTTTAGTTATGCAACAGCCATTGCAGGAGCTCCGAAGAGACTTCTGTATGCAGCTGCTACAGTTTTTTCAGTTGTAGCACTTAAAAATGCGCTGGACGGATATGAGGGGAGACAGCGCGATCCCCTGATTGCAACTAACAGATTAATAGTACCTCTGTCGAATGCCAGTACATCCCCATATTTTAAAGATCGATTTTGAAAGTTCGGTTTTGCTGTGAGGGGGTAGTGTTTGGAACGGATTTGACTTTAAAAGTCTCCGCTCTTTGTTTATCCCCACACAGCGTTGTTTCTTCGAGACCTACTTGGCCTTGCGTTTTTGCTGCCGCTTGGACAGCTGGGCCTTGTTTATGGGCCCGGTTGCGCGCTTTCTGCGTACGTCACGATTGGCGTGTCCGCTTGTCAGCCCCTGAGCGATCAGGCTCGCGAGAACCTCATCTTTCAAGGAAATTGGGACATGCCACGGGAACGTTTTGCCGCATACTGTGCACTCAATCTGAACGCACGGCTCTTCAACCTCCAGATCGCCTTTCCCCTTTGAATTTGCCATTTTCGAACGTGTCCTCCTCGTGTGTGTGTGGATAATTTTAACTACCCCCTACTTGTCAAAAATAAGTGACGAAGTGCTTTTTAAGCCACTACTTAAGTGGGGAGAGAGAAGCCTTAGTCACTAACAAATGTAAAATCATTATAGTTTGTTTGCGAAAAAAGTCAAGTGTTGTTTAATATACTTTGGGGTTGGAGGTCGTGTGCAAAAGTGGCGTATGCAAATCGCTAGCTTTTTGCTAGCAGTAGTGTGTGCGGATTTTGAAAAGACACCCACCGCCGCGAAGGACGATGGGTGTTGAAGTGACAGGCGGGAAGCAGCCGGCACAGCGCGGAATGCGCGTGCGACTACTCGAAGAAGATGGAAAGCATGATGCCCAGCTTGTGGATGACCCGGTCGTGTTTGACCGGCTCGATGCCGAGGGAGACCAGCTGGTTGAAGGCGAGTCCGCCGTGGTAGAACCCGCTGAGGCGGAAGAGGTCGCTGAGCCGAAACTCGAGCGCCGCGCCCCAGGAGATCATGGCGGAGTAGTGGGTGCCACCCTCGATCATTCGGTACTCGTCCACGATGGCGTCGTTATGACGCACCGTGCGCAAGCCCACTCCGAGGTCGCCCACGATCGCCAGCCAGTCGGCCGCGATCATGCGCAAGCGGAGGTTGAGGGTGGCGTCGACGAAGAGGGTCTCGATGCTGGGGTTGACGCCGATGGTGATCGGGGTCTGGCCCTGCAGGATGTCGACGCGGGGGGCGAGGCCGAGCACGAGGTGGTGCTCCGACTGGTGGATCTTGAACTCCATGCCCACCACGCCGCCCATGGCGCGGTGACTGACGTCGGCGGAAAAGCCGCCGAAGACCGAGAAGGTCTTCTCCTTGCGGGTGAGCTCGTGCGCTGACGCGACCGACGTGGCCGTGAAGAGCGCGACTGCGAAAACCACCAAACTGAACGTCGAACGTTTCATGATTCACCTCCCAGTGAATTGCTGTGGGTTATCTTCTTGCTGCCTTGTCAATGATGCATTCTGACAAATCGAGCGAGTAGAATCGCCAATTTATCAAAAGAGTACAATTGTATAAGAATTACGTGGTTTTGTCAAGGGGCAGAAAGGCGAAGAGTTCTTGCTGGGCCGGGCGAGGAAAGTCATCCTCAAATCCCATCCCGGGACGAAACCGCAAACAAAGCTGTTTTTTCTTTTTGATAAGCCAAAAACAAGCTGCCCGGCCAGCATCGCCCAAAAATCCAAATTTTAAATTTGTCAATCCGCGCATTTCGTCTGCCTAGCTTGTTTTGATTTTTTTCTGAAGCACCTTTACATTGTCGACAAGAGCATCAAACCAGTGCAGCCCCAAGTCTTCGATGTTGATTTTTAGCTTTGTGCCACTGATAAGCCACTTTGGATTAAACTCAAGAAGCTTCATGATATTTTCCGGTTTAACGAGAACCGACATTGATAAAACGATTTGTTTTCCTCGGGCCATTGATACGTTTTCAGCCTTTACGTTGGTAAGGCCTGCTTTTTTGGCTTCTATTTTTAGTTCGAGTACACGGAACAGATTTTGAACTTCACGAGGCATTTTGCCGTACTCCTGGACCATTTCGTCATTTAAGTCATTTAAATATTCAAGGTTGTCTGCGCCTGATAATTTTTGATAAGCATTAATTTTATCTTTTGCATTAACTATATAATCGTCAGGGATAAAGGCTGAAACAGGAAGTTCAATTGCGACTTCGGCGATCTCCTGGCCTTCTTTGCCCTGAAGTCTGCCAGCTTTAAGATCTTCAACAGCTTTGTTGAGCATGCGAATAAAATGCGAAACGCCCACAACATTTATAACGCCATGTTGGTTTGCGCCCAAGATATCTCCGGCTCCTCTGATCTCGAGATCTTTCATTGCAATCTGGAAACCGCTGCCGAGGTCACTGGCTTCAACTATCGCACGAAGGCGTTTTTTAGCATCCAGTTTAAGGCGTTGCCCATTATATAAAAAGTATGCATAAGCCTGGGTTTTGCCGCGGCCTACACGTCCGCGTAACTGATAAAGTTGTGATAAGCCGAATTTTTCCGCGTTGTTTACAATCAAGGTATTCGCGTTCGCAAGGTCGATTCCATTCTCAATAATTGTTGAGCTTACCAAAACATCGAATTGATGTTCTTTAAATGCAACGATCCTGTCTTCAAGATCGCCGCTGCCGAGCTTTCCGTGAGCAACTCCAAAAGTGGCTTCAGGAACAAGTTTTCGCAGTTTGTCTGCCATTGCGTCAATAGTCTGTACCCGGTTGTGCAAAAAATAAATTTGTCCGTTTCGCGCAACCTCGCGAAGGATAGCGTCACGCACAAGGCCGTTGCTGAATCTGCGAACCTCGGTAATAATCGGAAGTCTGCCAGGAGGCGGGGTTGTAATTGTTGTTATGTCGCGAAGCTTGTTTAAGCAAATGTTTAATGTTCGCGGAATCGGCGTTGCAGTTAAAGTCAAAACGTCAACTTCACTTTTTATTTCTTTTAATTTTTCTTTTTGTTTAACACCAAAGCGCTGTTCTTCGTCCACAATTATTAGTCCAAGATTTTTAAAATTAACATCGGGTTGAAGCAATCTGTGTGTTCCAATAACAATATCCACTTCGCCTTTTGCTAGTTTATCGAGAATTTCCTTTTGCTGTTTTTGCGATTTAAAACGAGAAAGCATTTCAACACGAACATTAAATTGATCCATTCTTTTGGTAAAAGATCTGTAATGCTGGTCAGTCAAAATTGTAATCGGCGAAACAAGCGCAACCTGTTTGCCGCTTTGTACAGCCTTAAAGGCAGCACGCATTGCAACCTCTGTTTTTCCAAACCCAACATCCCCGCAAACGAGACGATCCATTGGCGTGTCTTTTTCCATATCTTCTTTAACGTCGTTGATTGATTTAAATTGGCCCGGAGTTTCTTCGTACGGAAAGGTTGCTTCAAATTTCTCCTGAATATCATTGTCTTTTTTGTAGGCGAATCCTTTTGCGCTTTTTCGTTTAGCATACAAAACCAGTAGTTCTTTGGCGATTTTTTCGGTTTCTTTTTTAACGCGGTTAGTCATGGTTGACCATTCGGCAGAGCCGAGCCTTGTTAATTTTGGCGCATTCTCTTCAGCTCCAATATATTTATTCACTTTGTCCGCCTGATCAATCGGCACAAAAAGTTTGTCGTTTTCTGCATAGCCAAGCTTCAAATATTCGCGGGTGATTTCGTCCACTGTTTTTCTCTCAAGGCCTAAGAATCGGGCGATTCCGTGATCCGCGTGTACAACATAATCGTTTGGTTTTAAGCCTGTTAAAAAGTCTAAATATATTTTTTGGTTGAATGATTTTTTAGCTTCTTCCTGCAAAGAAAGAATATCTTTGTCTGACAAAAATAAAAGTTTTATCTCCGGGTTTTGGAAAGATTTTGGAAAGATCGCTTCTTTATCAATCTCAATAACAAATAGAAAATTTTGGCTTTCCTGAATGTTTGCGAGCTGCACAGGGTCTTGAGTATACGGAACATTGCTGTCGTCGAGCATTGTTTTTAATTCGCCAATTTTTTTTGTAAACACAACCACGTTCCAGTTGGTGCGCTGTTTATCGCGAAGGTCGCTTATAAAATCGTATGAACCCCGATATTTTAGGACTGACAAATAATGAAGATGTTCATGCGCCGGCACGTCTTCGTTGAAAGTTGTAAAAGTTAATGAGGCGCTTTTTTCGTATGCTTCCGCAACAAGGTCGTTCCACGCGTCAAAATAATCGTCGATTACATCAATTTCGTCTTCGATTAAAAGCGTATTTTTGTCTAGATAGTCAGTTAAAACTCCTGTGTCTGTTGTGATTTTTAAGGGGTATATATCTGCTTTTTTCAATTTTTTAATGGATTTCGCGCCATTCTCTTGTTCGTAATAATCCATTGATTCGATTTTATCGAAAGCAATTTCTATTCTTAAAGGATGGTCTGAGTTCGCAGGAAAAACCGTTATAATTTCACCTTTCTGGTAGTACATTCCCTGTTCAAGAAAGTCTCCGGGTGCAACCTCGTAACCCTTATCAACAAAAGCTTCAATAAGCTCAATATTTGTGATTATCTGGCCTTCTTCAAGTGTAATCTTTTTTTCATCAACTTCTTCTTTTGAAGGAACGTTCTCTAAAATCGCCTGGTAAGGTGCGATAATTATTTTGCGCTCAGAATCCCTAAGATGAGAGATTGTACTCAATGTTTCAATTAAATTCTCCCTGGAAATTTCTTCTTTTAAAATATAACTGTATGTTGCCAGGCTGCTCCAAATACTAAGAGTTTTCATGAGGTTTTCCTGTTCCATCGGGTCGTTAACAACCCATAAAACTTTTTTATATTCAGTGAATTTTTTTAATAATTCAAATACAATAAGCGCTTTTGAAGAGGAGTTTCCGGCTCCGCTAAGGCTCATATTTTTATGTTTGTGAAAAAGGTCCAAAACGCGAATATTCTGGGCAGTGTCAAAAAGCTCACTGATTTTAATTTCTTTCGGAACCAATCTAAATTATTTTTTTATACTTTTAGTGGCATGATAATATACACATAGTCGTTATCGTTGCAAGGTTTAATTGCAGCAGGTGACAGTTTGTCGTTGAGTTCTACGCGCGCTTTATCAATGTCCAGATAATTAAGAACATCGCCCAGATACTGAGCGTTAAGTGCTATTTTGTTGTTCTCGCCGCTCATTTCAACATCCACCTCTGCCTTTTCTTCTCCGATTTTTGTTTCGTCTGTTGAGATTGTTAGTTTTCCGTCGTTTGTAGCGGCTAATTTAATATTATTGTTGTTTTCACGCGCGAACAAAGAAACACGTTTTACGGTTTTTATAAACTCGTCGAGCTGGACATCTATTTTTGTCTTGCTTGTTTTTGGAAAGATTTTTTCGTAAGCAGGGAAAGCGCCCTCGATTAATCGAGATGTTAATTCAATAGATCCGATTTTAAATAAAATCTGGCTGTCTGAAAATTCCATTTCTACATCTTGGTCTTCATCTTTCCCAACAACCTTCCCTAATTCCTGAACTGTTCTTGCCGGAACGATTGATTGAACATCGAAATCTACCTTTTCTTTTAATGGGATTTTTTGCTCTGCAAGCCTGTAGCTGTCTGTTGCCACAACCTTCATTATATCTTTATCAACAATAAAGTTTACGCCTGAAAGAACTGGTTTTGCCGGGTTTTGACTAGCCGCGAAAACGGTTCTTGTAATTGCTTTATTTAAATCTTTTGCTGAAACTTTTACTGTCTTTGGGTTTTCGATTTTTGGAATAAGCGGGAATTCGTCTGCGTTAATACCTTTCATTTTAGTTTCTGACCCTTTTGATTTAATTGAAAGAGTTAATCCTTCTGTTAAATTTAACTCTATTTGCCCGTCACTCAACAATGAAATGTGGTTTGTGATTAATCTTGCCGGCACGGTTATTGAGCCTTCGTTCCTTACGTCTGCGTCAATATTAAGACTTATGGCAAGCTCAAGGTTTGTTGCTGATAAATAAAGTTTTTTATTTTCAGCCTTAAGTAAAATATTATTTAACACAGGAAGAGTATTGTTGGGACTTATCGCTTTGTTTACAGTATTTAGCGCGTACGACAAATCTTTTTGATCACAAAAGACTTTCATATAAAAAAAGGTTTAGAAATTAGACACCCCCATTATACAAATTCCCTACAATAAAACAATAAAAACATTTTGACATTGTTCAAAAACTTTTTCTTTTAATGTTTTATTTATATTATTAATTATATTAAAAACAGAAGTAGTAAGAATTGTAAAAAAACAAAGAATGTTGTACAAACACACCCCCAAAAACCAGCAGTTTTATTAAAGGAAAGACGTTTACGGGTTTTGAACACCAATATTGAAAACAAGTTCAAACCATTTATAAAAGCGCTTTAACCGATGTTCAAAAACAGTTATACTATATGCCGACGTTAACAACTTATTAACATGAAAGAAAACACGCCAGATTTAGTTCGCCCAAAAGTGAACAAAATACTTGTTGCCGCAAGCTTTTTTATATTTTTAAATATTATTTTTTCTATAATTCTAACAATAGAATATTATAATCCGGGTGCAGCAGGCTGCAGCTTAAGCAGCGTATTCGACTGTACAAAAGTTGCGCAGACCGAATACGCGGTTTTGTTTGGAATCCCTGTGGCAATATGGGGACTCATATTTTATACGGGCCTTTTAGTGGGCACGCTTGGGGTAGCACTAAAAGTGCCTTTTAATAAAATTTTAAAAGTTTTAAGACCAAACACAGTTTTGAACATTGTAAGATACTTCGTTTATTTTGGAATTCTCTTTTCTTTATACCTGACTTATGTTGAAGCCTTTGTGATTAATACGTTCTGTCCTTACTGTGTGGCCCAGCAAATTTTGATCATAATAATTGCGGTTTTGCACATTTGGGCATATAAAGTTATCAACAGTGGTTTAAAAGAAACAAAGGTTTGTGAGTTTTGTTAACCCTAATGTTATGAAAAAATTAGCTTTTCTTCTGGTTTTTATTTTCGTTTTCACTGCTTGTGGCGGAGGCTCTGTTGCGCCCCCTGACGACGCGCGATTAAAAGAAATCGCACAGTGCTTAACCGACAAAGGGGTGAAAATGTATGGCGCGATCTGGTGCAGCCACTGTAAGCAGCAAAAAGAAGCCTTCGGTGATGCTTTTGAATTAATAAATTATGTTGAGTGTGACGCCAATACAAACCTTGAAACAGCCAAGCTTTGCGTTGAAAACAAAATAGAATCGGTTCCAACCTGGGATATTCCGGGTCAGGAATTTACTTCCGGTTTTCACGACCCTGAAGAGCTTGCTACTCTTGCGGGCTGTTAACAATTAAAAAATGCCAGATTTAAAACTTACTACAGTTCTTGTTACTGCGCTTATAGATTCGATAAACCCGTGCGCGATTGGTGTGCTTATTTTGCTTATTTCAGCCTTATTGCTGTTAAAAGAGCAGAAAAAAATGATGCTGTTAACGGGATTAATTTATATTGTTGCGGTTTTTGTTACTTATTTTTTGGCAGGACTGGGCCTTTTAACTGTTATTCATCAGCTTCAAATAGGTGAAATGATTGGTATTATGGTTGGATTTTTGGTTATATTTCTGGGATTTGTTGAAATTAAAGATTATTTTTGGTATGGAAAAGGTTTTAGTTTGAGCATACCCGCATCACAGGTGGCAAGAGTTAAAAAATATGCTGACAACGTAACGATTCCAAGTGCGATTATTTTGGGAATTTTGGTTTCGGCTGTTGAGCTGCCTTGTACAGGAGGACCGTATCTTGCTATAACAACAATTTTAGCTGAAAAACTGGACTGGCTGGCAATTTGGTATTTGTTTATTTATAATTTGATTTTCGTGCTTCCGCTGGTGGTTATTGTTGCGTTGGCATATTTTGGAACAACAGCCTTTGATATAAAAAACTGGAAAGAAAAATATAAAAGATGGATGCGTTTATTTACCGGCTTATTGATGATTGCGCTTGGAGTCTTGCTGATTTTATTTGCGCGAGGAGACATAATACTTACATAAGTAAGTGGTTGTCAATTTACGCTTAATATGGTATATTCCGAAAGAAGTAATTAATTAATTTTACCATGAAAAAATTTGCTATTCCCTTTGCGCTTTTGGTTTTGGTTTTGACTGGATGCACGCCGAATTATCCTAATGAACTGGCGGTTTATGATTTTGACACAGCACTTGTTCAGTATCAGTTAAGCGGCCAGACCGAAGGCGATGCAACGCTTTATATGAGAGGTGATCAAAAAGCACTTTATAAATCGGTTAGTGTTGCCGGTACTGAAAAAAACACTTTGGATCTGGACCTTGGAGACAAGGCTTATAGCGTTGATATGGATAAAGCAACAGCAAGTGAACTTCCAAGTACGGATTATGAAACTTTAAAAGGATTATCAGCTGAAGATCAGAATAAATATTTAGTTAAAAAAGCTCTTGGAATTAAAAACAGCGCGGAAGACCCACAGGTGGCAACCACAAAAACTGTAGCAGGACAAGAATGCGATCTATATATTGTTCCTAACATTGGAACAGCATGCATCTGGAACGGGATTGTACTTGAAAAAGAAGTTAATATAGCTGGTGTAACTAACCAAATGGTTGCAACAAGAGTTGAAACAAATGTTGCTATTCAGCCTGAAAAATTTGAGATTCCGGCAAGCGTAATTCTAAAATAGACCATTAAAAAACTCCGAAGTTGCCGTCGAAGCGGTTGACATGCACAAACCTAATAATTTAGGTGGGGTACCTCATTTATAGACCACGGTCAGTAAAAATATTGGCTCCCCTTTAATTGCTGTTGGGTTTGCATGTAAATGTTCTAACGAACACTTCAGAGTATTTTTACTATATTCGCGTTCTTTTTTTCTTGCAAGTTTCGATAGCCGGGAAACACCACATCTTGTGCTTGTATAAGCCAAAAACACAACATATTGAAAAATTGAAGTTGACATGTGGGCGCGGATCTATCCTCCAAGAAAAATAAGAGCCTTAACGAAGTCGAAAACAGACCCAAGTACAAGCCATAAAATTGAATATCCAAGGATTCTTCTTATAAAAAAGATATCAGCGAGTACAAATACCAAAAAGAAAATTTCGCTCTTTTTTAAGACTTCAAAGTATCTTGCCTGATATTTTTTTGGTACAAACACAGCGAATATTTTAGAGCCGTCAAGCGGAGGGAAAGGCAAAAGATTAAAAATCCCCAAAATAAGGCTTATATCGAATATAACCCAAAGCGTTGTATCAAGCCAAACAGGCAATGTGCCAGCGAAATATTTAAGAGGCACACTCACCAAAAGAGCTGTTAAAAAATTCGAAGCAGGACCAGCCAAAGAAACAATAGCCGAGTCTTTAACCGGATTTTTGAAGTTATAAGGATTAACGGGAACAGGCTTTCCCCAGCCAAAGCCAGCGAAAAAAAGCATTATTGTGCCCATAAGGTCAAGGTGCGCGAGCGGATTAAGAGTAAGGCGGCCCTGTAACTTTGCAGTGTTGTCGCCGAGTTTATATGCAGCAAAAGCATGTGCTGCCTCATGAACGGAAATGGCAACAACCAAGCCAATAATCAGATATATGAGAGATCCCAAATCAAACATAGTGGCTGCATTATAGCACGGAGGGGGAGCTCATTAAAAGCGCCATATGCAAATTGCTAGCTATTTTCCAGCATTACTTTTTAAAAAGTTTTTTACCTCTTCGTTTTCGAATAATTGTAACTGTTGCGAATGTTGCAGCGATTCCTAAGAATATAGTTGTCCATACCCAAAGAGGGAATACAAGCTCTGTACCAAGGGCTACACCACGCAGCATTGAAACAAGAGGTTCTTTGATTTCGAATTTAAGGGTTACAACTTTACTAACTGCACGGTCGCTTTCGCGGATAGCGTAAATCGAGACAGTATGTTCGCCCCATGGAAGTTCGGTTGGAGGCTGGATGCGGAATTCGCCTCCGGCAAGGTCGGCAACTATTGCCGATGTACCAACTGCTGATTGCCATGTTGCAATTACTTTATTTTTAAATCCTGTGCGGCCTATTAAAGTCGGATTAGAATCGCGGATTTCTATTTTAAGATCTTGCAATAATACTTCGTCTGTAACATTTACATCTGATAATCTTTCAGGTTTTGGATGGTCTACTTTAAGAGTAGTATCCATGGTTACATATATTAACGGCGATTCGAGCACCTGTTTATTATTAGGGTCCAAGCCTTTTGCAAGAAGATAGAAGTTACCATTTAGCAGATCAAAGTCAGGAGTGAACACCCAAGCATTATTTACGCTGGTTGTAGTGGTTCCAAGCACAACTTCATGTCCGAATTCATTTCGTAAAATTATTTCAACTTCCATTCCTTCAGCAGGCGCAAAGCCCTGAATCAAAGGACGTGGGTCAGTCAAAATCATGTTGTCCAGTACATTTGTTATTCTTACGCCAAGGTCTTTGATATTTGTAGTTGATAATGGATCTGACTGATAAAGGAATACTTCATCTGCATCGCTAAATCCGTCGCCGTCAGTATCCGGATTTGTAGGATCTGTACCATAACGGTATTCAAGCAGATCAGAAAGCCCTTCGCCGTCAGTGTCGTCAGTACCGTTTTGCGGGCTTATACCATATTTAATCTCCCAGTTGTCATCGATTCCATTATTGTTTGCGTCTGCAGGGAAATCTTTTGGATCTAAAGGATCGGTACCAAGCTTGATTTCTTCACCGTCAGTAAATGTATCGTTGTCAGTGTCTTCATCAACCGGACTTGTTTTATATTTATTTACTTCATCGCCATCAGACAGACCATCGTAATCTGAATCTGATAGTTTTGGATTTGATTTATATTCATAAATTTCGTCCGCGTCATCAAGTGTGTCGTTGTCGGTATCGTTATTGTCAGGATTAGTATAGAAGATATTTTCTTCATCTACATCAACAAGGCTGTCGTGATCGCTGTCTTTTGTTAGATCAACAACATCTTGTTTTTGACTTTCATAATATACTTTGTATCTTGCGAATATATCGCGTTTCCATGTTGGAGAACAAATTTCATCAGGGTTGAAGTTTGTTAATGGATCACAATCGAAGATGCCCTTGTCGCAAGCCAAATTGTAGTATCTTGGATACCACCATTGAGTAAGGTCTGCTGCAAGAGATCGAACATTTGGAAGATTTTGTTCGCCTCCGATTTCAGCCAGATATTCATCTTCATATTGCCACTGTTGGCCGAATACAGCCCAGTTTAATGCTTTAACAATCTGGATTCTTGTCATGTTCCATTGCGGACGGAAAGGACTTAAGTTTGCTACATCAAGGTAGAAGCCCTGAAGTCCGCCTTCACGGGTAACCAAATGTATATCTTGTTTTGTTTTTGAATCTACAGGGCCGGAATCGTCAGTCAATAACGGTTCTTTTCTTTCACCCTGCAGGTATACATCAGGGTAATATCTGTCTGCCTCTGGATCAGCTGTTTTATAAGCTGAATGTATAAGGAATGGCAGCATACAATGTTCAATATCTGCCAAACATTTTTCATCCTTTATATTATATCTGTTTACGATATCAAATTCTTTAATTAGGTCAGCGGTGATATCTGCGCGTGTACAACCCGCAATACTCTCTTTTACAGGAGAAGCAACCGCAGGATAATTTCCCTCGATAATATCAGCTTCTGTAATTTTAGGTGTTGGAGCGGTTATTACAGCCGGAGATTCAGCAGGAAGGTATTCGGTTCCAACATCTTTAATAATAGTAAGGCCCGCAGAAGGACATTCTTCCACTTCCGGAACTTCCGGACATTCAACAGGTTCTATTTCATCAAAACAATGGGCACTGCACCCATCGCCATCCAAAACATTACCATCATCACACTGTTCACCATTAGTATATGTAACAATTCCGTCGCCACAGTAAGGCGCGGGTGGCGGAGTTGAATATATATTAAAGTGTCCGGTGGTTGTTCCGCAATTAGGACCTGGATCAGTATTTAAATCGCAGACATAAACACTTATATCAATACGCTGACCTTCAGCCCACGTGTTATTAAAAGCTGTTTCAACTTTATAAACACCACCTGCTTCAGTGGCAGTAGTTTGAGGAGTAGAATTTGTATAATCAACTCCTTCAATAGTGTATTTTAGAGTCGAAATATCAACTCCGGCACGGTTGTCAGCGATTGAGAAAATTTCATTTGGCTGGTCAACCGGCACGCCGCCCTGACCATTTGAAGGAAGTATAAATGTTACAGTCGGTGGAGTAAGATCAGGATTACAGAATCCCACTCCATCAACTTCAACATTGTAGCGGTCTTTAACAGCAAAAGTGCGGCCGGTTGCCGCAGTAATAATATTTGCAAATGTTCCGTCTTCCGCGATTACATTATCAACTGACAAATCAGGAGAAAAACCAAGGTTGATGCTTCCGGCTCCAAGATCAGGAGTTAAAGAAAGCAAACCGTAAAGTCCGTTACCTGTAAAAGAACCGGTAGCAGGGAGTCGGGCTCCTGAAAGTTCAAGAAGCGCTCCTGAAATTACATTGTAAGTCTGCATTGGAAGAGTAACGCCAAGTCCCATATTTGTTACACTCATCTGGGCGCCGTTGTAAGTCATGGTCGCATCTGCAGCAAGTACGTTCTTGCCTTCGGTATCAAGCATAACACGAACCTGACCCGGACATCCTTTGCGTAGATTTGGGTTATCTTCTACATAAAAACGCGCTGCCATTGCATTAGGAACAATTGACATAAACGCGATAATAAAAGTAACCGTATATTTTATGATATGTTTAAACATTTTGTTTTTATTTTTTCTACTAATATTATATCATAAATTGGGTATTTTTCCAAGGGGTTTTAGTGGGATTTGTTGATAAAAGTAGCGTACGCAAATCGCCAGCTTTTTGCTAGCTGTATGGAGGTGGCTGTTGTCGAAAATAAAACAACACGAAGTGTTAGCAATTTAATAGTAATTTGCATACGATGAGTTTTCCATAACACCATTAAATATGAAGCAAATTAATATCAGGCTTAATGACGACCTTTATTATCTAGTTAAAGCTAAATGTCATGATAGATACGGGATTGGGATAAGTCCGCTGATTAAGGTTTTTTTGCGGTCATTTGTAACGCAAAAAAGCGTGGGGTTTTGGGTTGGCGATTCTGAACTGGGGGATTTATTTAGGAGCTGGGTTAGAACAAAGAGCTTTGATAAGGCAAGAAAAAAGAGGTCTTATGATTATGGGCATGCGCCTTTTAGGAAACTGTTTGAAATTTAGAAGGTTTCGCCGCCTTTTTTATAATTCCAGATAAGGATAGCGATATCGATGGCGTTTACAATCGGGGATTCGTCTTTGTTTAAATCGTTTAGATTTGCGCCGGTTGCTTTGTAAGATGCAAGCATTGTTGCGATGTCGAGAGCATTAACAAAGTTGTCGTCGCGGGTATCGCCGGCAACGAGTTTTGTGGTGTTGTTGTGGGTGAAGTCGAGGACGATTCGTTGGCCATCTTCGGTTATATCGATAGTTTTAATAACTTTTGTGTTGTGGGCTTCGCCGTTAAGGCCAAAATCATAAGTGCCGGCAACCATTGTAACCGGAACTTCTGCATAACCCCAGTTATCAAGAGTCACACCCATTACATCAAGGTTATTGATACTGGGTTTAAATATATCGAGCTGAGAATTTAATCCAAAGTTAGGTGTGTTGTTTATACGAAAGAAATCTGCGCTTCCAAGCTGGCTTATTGTGTCGCTAAGGTTTAGCTCGCGGGATGTTGATATTGACTGTGTTACTCTTTGATCTGCAGGAAGATTGGTTTTTCTAAGCTCCGGTGCTCCGCGGATTTCAAGAGTTACATTAACTATTTTTTCAAGCTGACACGTTGAGCTGCAGCCGTCATCATTAATTTTATTTCCATCATCGCATTGTTCAGTGGGTTCTTCGAGAATACCGTTTCCGCAAACAGGAAGAACTTCGGTTACGCATGCTGCCGAGCATCCATCACCGCTTATTGTATTGCCGTCGTCGCATTGTTCGGGAGCTTCGATTGTGCCGTTTCCGCAAACCGCTCCTTCAGGAGGGGCCGCATGTTCTGTTTCGCAAACAAATGAACATCCGTCGCCGTTTAATAAATTGCCGTCATCACATTGTTCAGAGTTTTCGAGAATGCCATTTCCGCAAATTGGGGTTGGAGTTTCAACGCTGCATACAGAGCTGCATCCATCACCATCTACGAGATTGCCATCGTCACAACCTTCTCCAATTTCTTCAACACCATTGCCGCATTGTGCAGGTATTTCTAAAACACAAGCCGCAGTACATCCATCGCCGCTTATTGTATTGCCGTCATCACACTGTTCAGTTCCTTCGCGGGTACCGTTTCCGCAGACTTGAGGAACAGGAGGAACAACAGTTGTTTCGATCACGCATCCTGATGAACATCCGTCGCCGTTTGTTCTGTTTCCGTCATCACATTGTTCAAGTGCTTCAAGTGTGCCATTACCGCAAATCGCAGCGCTGCCTCCTCCGACACCGCCTCCGCCTCCGCTTCCGGGCTGCAAAAGTGAAATTACATTTGAATACGCACTAAAACCTACGCCGCCGGTTCTGGTCTGAACGTGATAGTAGTATTTTGAGCCGTAGGATAATCCTGTGAAGGTATGATTGTAGTTTGAAGCTGAATCCGGACAAGGAAGCCATCCTGAATCTTTTACAATTGCTCCGAGTGGATCAACATCAAGATTTATTAAACTTGCAGTAAGTCTGCATTCCAAAGTTGCATCGTCAATTCCTCCATTATTCCATGTTGACGTACTTGTATCGTTAGAAGCCGTAACTGTTAAAAGGTTTGGAGCAGGGTTGGCTGCTGCAGGGGTGAAGAGGATTTGGGCATCTGGAGGAAGACCAGGACTTTCGAGAGCTCCGGCAATTGATACTACTCGAAAAATATAAGTTTCACCGATAACAAGGCCTGTGATGTTAGTTCCAGGGAAATAATTTGCATAATTATCTGGAGCGTTAGAGCCAGGGAATGGTGTTAAATCTTTTGTTGTAAAGTCCACGCCTGGACCTTGAGGACCAGCGATTTCTAACCTTTGAATGTCTATATTTGGTGTTGGACTCGCTATCCATGTTAAAACTACTTCACCAGTCCCTGGGGCAAAATCAACAGCAGTTAAGTTTGTAATATCACTTGGACCGAGTGTAGCGCCTATAGAAACCGTAGCGGACTGCGCAATGCTTATATTTATAATCAAAGAAACAAGCACTGCCCAAACAGAAAATAATGTTGCTAAAGTATGATTTTTTGTTTTTAACATGTTAAATTTCAATTTTTATTTCTACATATATTATACACCAAAAATCCAAAAACGACAATACTTTTGCTATAAAAAAGGCCGCCAAAAAAGGCGGCCTTTTTAGCTTATTTAAGTCATTCTATTCACTTGTTTTTTCCTTGTGCTCCAATTTTTCCAATTTTCCTTTCATTTTTGCATATCCTTTGATCCCTTTGTAGACAACGAAAACCAATAAAACCAGAACAACAATCACTATAACTGCTTGCCACCATGTAAGTACCCAGAAAGAACTGGACATCGTGTAGTCTACATCAGCATAGCTTAGGTGTATATTTGCAGTATATAATCCTAAAGCAAAACCTTCGTCCCATACTGTTCCGTTTAAAGTTGCTTCAATTCCAGGCAAAAGAACTAGGTCGGCATCTTCAAGGTCGATTCTTTTCTTTTGAGAACCAAAAATATTATTTATTGTTACATAGCCAGTAGGATTAATTGTTTGATTTCCAGTATTTTGTAATTTAATTAAAAAGTTAACAGGTAACGCACTATTCCATGGTTTTTCAGCTTCGAATTGAGAAATTTTTAAATTTTCAACAATTTCAAAAGGTATTTCAGCCTTTAACTTTTTATCGTCTTCTCCATAATAAACTGTTGCTTCTGCTGTATACTTGCCCTTAGGAGCAATAATCTTTTCCCATTGAGCGCTGTAAGTTCGCGTTTCATCCGGCGGAAGCATTTTTTGATTGAGATTAAAAGGGATTTCATTTTGTCTTCCTGTTATTATTTCCTGACCTTCAAAACTTTTGATAATTGGATATATTTCATTAACTTTGTTGCCTTTTTCATCAAAAATTTCAATATTCCCCTGTGGGATTATCCCCACATCTCCTTCATTTTTTAATGTAAGTTCAAAAACAATTTCTCCTTGTAAAAACTTGCCATTATTTAATTCAAATGATTGCAAGCTCATCGATTCATTAGAGTCTCCTTCAATAGTTACATAGATTAAACTTGCTGCTCGTACAGATAGCCCAACCCCTTCTGAATCATCTGAATCATTCAAGCTAGAAGTGGTGACCAATAATGCGGCATCATAAGTGCCAGGGGCAACGTTTTCAGGAACCGTTATTGTATATTTAAATTCAACAAATTCACCTGGGTCTGCAAGGCCAGACGTTTGATCAAAAGTGATCCAGTCATACATACCTCTTGGCCTGTCTTCTTTAACAAATTGTCTAGCACCTGCATCGTTTAAAAAGGTATTAAATGCTCCAATATTTACAGTCATAGGCATATCCTCTGTATTACCACCACTCACAACGCCTTCTATAATGTCCCCTGGGTTAGCAGTAAAAACCTGATCTCCAGAACTAATTGCAGTGGCGAATACAGTTTGTGCTACTAATAAAGAAACACTTAATAAAGTAACGCAAGCAATGCAGAGTAATTTTTTCATTTTGATTAAACTTAAAGAATATCAACAAAGATTATAACAAAAAAAAACCCCTTAAGAAAAGAGGTTTTTTTTGTTATGCTTTTTAACTATTAAAGTTGAGTAATAGTTAATGAACCAACGTTTGAATAAGTTTCTCCAGAGTCTTCTGTTGAACCTACAGAACCGTCGAACGTAAGTGTAAGATTACCACCATCAGTAGGAGATGTAACAGCTAGTACTTGAACACCACCAGTTGAAGGAGCAACAGGAGCACCTGACGCAGTACCACCTAGAATAGTTGTAGATGTTGCTGATAAACTCCATTCGTTTTGACCTGCAGTTACTGAAGCAACAGGAGAAAGAGCGGTATTAGTACCAGAAGCAACCATAGTTGCAGCACCTCCTGCAGCATAATCTATTGTAGTACCACCAGCATTGTTTGAAACGTAGCTGTCAGCAACACAATCATCAGAATTTACAGAGGTGTAAGCTAATGCGATAGTTGCTGAACAACTGTTGATAGAACTGACAGCGCCAAGAGTACCATTAACAGTTGCAGTTGTCTGAGCATAAGCTACGCTTGAGATTGCAACCATTGCAACCACAGCCATAAGAGCTAATACTTTTTTCATTTTTGTTTTGGTTAATTATAAACGTTTACAATTTACCCTTTAAACCACCTTTTGTTTTCCCTTCGCATCCGTCTCGACCAGCACGGAAATTATTGATTAAATTGTCGAATTTTTTATTTTGTACACTATATATTATATAATATTTTTTGTTCAAAGTCAATACTTCCAAATTTCACAAGTTACTTCATTATATCATTTATTTACCCCTTTTACTAGCCCTTTTCTTAGGGTGGTCCTCCAATAAATGAGGAACTTTTTTTATACAAGCTACCCCACCAAATGTTAATCCAATACCGAATGCAACAACTATCATAATAAAAAACATTGTGTAGAATATATTTATTTCTGCCACCCCTTCGGTTGGTGCTGACGGTCTTACAACAAATATCGAAACAGTCTGTTTTAAACTAAGAGTATTGTTTGGAGATATTTCACGAATATTAATAATGTGTTTGCCGTCGCCCATGGCATCAGCTGGGATAACAACTTTATAAGAAATTACAGCTTTGCCGTTTGGCCCGATTGTGTATTTTTCCTGATCTAAAAATAACCATTCTTCATGTGGTTCTTGTAGGCTTTGTGCAGTAACCTGTACAACCTTTGTTTCATTGCTAGGATTCATAACAGTAACCTGACCGTGCAATTCTTCTCCTGGCGCACCATAATATGAGACTTCGTGGAGCTCATCTGTATGCGATGCAAAAGCGGGCACAGCAACGATTCCGGCAATTAATATTGTCGCAATTGTTACTAAACCTGTTATGTATGCACGTACTTTTCGCATGTTATTTTTTAGTTTTTTTGTTTTTCTTTTTTTTATTGCAGCAAAATTTTGTAATTATAGCAGCCATCAATGCTGCGGCCAAAATAATTCCAATCGGAATTAAAGGCACGGCATTATGTGTTTTTAATGCCTCTTCGTAGCTTCTTCCCATATTGAATCCAAGAGTTTCAATTTTTCCATCATTGTTAATTCTGTATTTAAGTTCAGCGTAAAAAGGATTTTGATTTTCATCTTTAAGATCAAGGTATGCATAATAAACACCTTGTTTATATCCAGGGAATTTAACCCAGTTGGTCGCAAATGTTTTTGGAACGCCCGGCAAGCTGTTATGTTTTTCTTTATTTAGTTCAAGATTTTCAAGAATATTTAATTTTTTGTCAGTTATAATAATTTTACCCTGCTCTGCGTCATGAGTGTTTCCGTTGTTAATAACACGAGTTAAAAAGCTAACACCTTGTTCCTGTTGATCTATTTTAAAATCATCAACATTAATATCGGTTTTTAAATCACCTTCAACTTCCAATAAAATAAGCTGGGCAACATTGGTTACAACCCCAACGCCAGCTCCTGTGTCGATAATTTCAGGATTAGCACTTGATACAAAAACCACACCGTAATAACTTTGCGACTTTGCATCTTCCGGTACTTTAATCGTATATTTTATTTCAGCGCCCCCTTTAGGATCAAGTGGAGTATTTTCTTCAGGCAGCTGAATCCAGTCCATCATACTGTGTGTATTTTCAGGGTCCGGCTCAGTATAAAAATCAAGATCTTCATTTTGATTCATAAGAAAATCACCTTTGGTTAAAACAACAACCTGCTTTTCATCTTTTGAATTAAAAGCCTGAACACCTGCCTCGACAGTTTCACCCGGCTTTGCTTTAAGCTCTAAACGTAACGGTGAAATGCCGATTGCAAAAGCGCTTGGAACAAGTGCTGAAAACAGCATTGTTAAGGCTAAAATCGTGGTTGTAAGTTTTAAATTTTTCATAATATTTTTATGGATTAGCTGTTATTGTTACTTCAGCTACGACATCGTAGTCGCCAGATACTTCCATTGTTCCGGTTGTTGCATGGAACGTTGCAGTGAATCTTCCGTTATCAAGGCCTGAAGCAGTTCCTAAATCAGTATCTAAGATTGTGTCTTTTGTTGCAAGTGGTTCAAGGTTGAAGAAACATGCGGTATCATTATAATATCCTTCCCCTGCACCTGTGCCGCAGGCATCAGGATATGTTCCGGTATCTAATCTACAATTTGCATTTGAATTTACATTATCGTCAACAATTTGTTCGGCTGCGGTTCCGGCTGGATAAGTTGTGATGTTGAACCCGAATTCTTGTTCTGTTCCGGTACCTGAAGTATCGATAATACAATCATTATTTGCATTATCAATATCATCAATTTGATATGATGGATTAATAGTATTAATAAACCCGGTTTCGCCTGTTGCCATACTCATATAAACTTCCCAGCTAGATTCACTTGTAGAGATATTAATATCACAAGCTCCATAAGCATATCTGTCAGGAGAAATAATACTCATATCGTCACCTGTAGTTGTACCATCCTGAGTAATTACCACATCGGTATTTGCAGGTACACCGTTACAGTTATCAACCCACAAATCAGTATATGAACTTATAATAAATTTATATTGATCGTTATAGTCTGCGTGAGTCCATAAACCTGGGCTGTCGCCTGTTGTTTTTCGGAATCTTGCACGAACATAATATGTTGTTAATGTGCTTAATGGGTCACCTGCGTAATCAATATCTTCGGTCCATTCGCCGTCAGAAACAGCGGTTGTTAAAGTTAAAGGTGTGTCAGCGCCGCCAACTGTCGCATCCCATAGAAGGGTAGAGAAGCCGGCATCGCTCGCAACCTGGATTTCAGCAACATTGTAGTCGCCGGTAGGGTCGCCGGGATTACGGAAGTACATTGCGAATACAGGAGTAATGTCGCCGACATCAAGAGCTGTGTCGCTGACACCATTACCTTTACCTGCAATGTAACCCGGTTCTTCGGTAGGGTCACCTGAACTTGTTCCGTTAGATGAAGTTTGTATGTGTAATGAATCCGGTTTATCCGGCAGAGAGGTTGTTGTGTTACAAGTTATTCCGCTTACAGATGAGCTGTTTACGTTATAACAAACCTGAGTTGTTGCGCCTGTTAAGTCAGCATCAGCACTGTTGTTTGCTTCAATTCTGTCGAAAGTAGGGGTGTCGGCAAGGTCGGTTTGGGTTGAACCGGTTGGGGAATTTCCGTTTTGATCAATAATCAAAGTGTCATCAGCATTGTGTGTGTCACCAAGATATACCATTGTACCTGCCGCAGCATAAGCTGATGAGCCGTCGGTTCCGCCAAAAGCCTCAACAGTTCCTGCGGTTGCTTCACCAAAGTCATAGCTTCCAAAATCAGGGTCGTCGAGCAACGGTGAATCGATTGATATACGTCCACCACCACCAGGGTATGTTGCGTCACCTCCGTTTGCGCTTATTGTTCCGCTACCTGTGAAGATAGCTGTTGTTGGAGCAGCACTTAAATCTTGAGTGATTATAACTGTTCCGCCTGCGCCTGCACCTGAATTAACACTCGCTGTTCCGTCCGCGTCAGCGTTACATGGAGAAGAGTAGTCATCTATAATGGTTTCGTTATCCTGGAATGTACCGCCTATAATATTTAATGTTAACGTTCCTGTTGGATTACTATTTGCATCCGCAATAATTACACCTTTTGCACCTGAACTCAGGCCACTTACTGTTGCGCCAATTGTAAAGCTGCATGCACCCTGTGCATCATAATTAAGATCATAAGTTACAGGGCCGCTATTTGCAGTTACATCACCATCAATTGTGATATCTCCGGCAACATAAATGTTCACACCTCCGCCTCCAAGAGCCGAAATAGCATTAGAAGCATTTTCACCACGTTCACCATAAACTGGTGTACTGGCTTTTGTTGTTCCGTAAGTTGCGCCAGGAGTTCCGCCCGAATTAATACCTTCACCTGCATAACTACCACCATGAGCGGTTGTAATTGTTCGTGTCTCGTC